>NZ_BAEG01000125.1 GCF_000238915.1 Arthrobacter globiformis NBRC 12137
CGGTCGTCTCCTATGAGTATCCCGACGACGTGTCCCGGGATCCTTCGGTGATTCGGGACCCGCTGGGCGGGCTCACCGGGCTTCAGTGGCGGGACGGGCTGCTGGTCCGGGTCACGGACCCGGCCGGGGTGGCTGTCGACTTCGACTATGACGGGTTGGGGGACCTGGTCGCGACCCGGAACGCGGCAGGGGATACCGCACGGATTGTCCGGGACGATGCGGGCCGGCCGGTTGAGAGCTTGAGCCCGTCCGGGGCCGGGACCCGGTTCGGCTATGACGCGGCCGGGCTGCTGGTGCGGCGCGAGGACCCGGACGGCGCCGTCTGGGCCTTCGAGCACGACTCCGCGGGGCGGACCACTGCCTTCGTTGCCCCGGACGGCGGACGGACCGAACTCGGGTATGCCGCCAATGGTGAACTGGTCCGGACCGTCGACCCGCTGGGCCGGGCCATTGAGCGGGTCTTCGACGAGCTCGGCAATGTCACCGCCGCGGTGCTGCCGGACGGTGCCCGGTGGGGTTTCGCCCATGACACGCTCTCCCGGCTGGTCGGCATCACGGACCCTGCCGGGCATGACTGGGTGCGGGAGTACGACACGGTCGGTGCGTTGACCGCTCTCGTGGATCCGACCGGGGTCCGCACGGAGGCCGCGTCGGACCGCAGGGCCGGGACGGCGACGCTGACGGGCGCGTTCGCGTCCGCGACG
>NZ_BAEG01000124.1 GCF_000238915.1 Arthrobacter globiformis NBRC 12137
AAACCCGCTCCAGCCCGAACCGACCTTCACCCGCGCAAGCCAACCACCACGGCCATTACCCGGATAAAGCCACAGCGAACCACCGCTGTCCCGAGCCAACACATCCGACTTCCCATCACCATTGAAATC
>NZ_BAEG01000123.1 GCF_000238915.1 Arthrobacter globiformis NBRC 12137
TGTGTCTGTTGTTTGAGAACTCAATAGTGTGCCAAGTTTGTTGATACCGATTTTTTATGAATTGGTTGATTGTGCCGGGCTGCCCACCCCCGTGGTGTGGCCTGGTGTTTTTAGCTGGTTTCAAATTTTGTGCAGCCTTCGTTCCC
>NZ_BAEG01000122.1 GCF_000238915.1 Arthrobacter globiformis NBRC 12137
CGGTCGTCTCCTATGAGTATCCCGACGACGTGTCCCCGGGATCCTTCGGTGATCCGGGACCCGCTGGGCGGGCTCACCGCGCTTCAGTGGCGGGACGGGCTGCTGGTCCGGGTCACGGACCCGGCCGGGGTGGCTGTCGACTTCGACTATGACGGGTTCGGGGACCTGGTCGCGACCCGGAACGCGGCAGGGGATACCGCACGGATTGTCCGGGACGATGCGGGCCGGCCGGTTGAGAGCTTGAGCCCGTCCGGGGCCGAGACCCGGTTCGGCTATGACGCGGCCGGGCTGCTGGTGCGGCGCGAGGACCCGGACGGCGCCGTCTGGGCCTTCGAGCACGACCACGCGGGGCGGACCACTGCCTTCGTTGCCCCGGACGGCGGACGGACCGAACTCGAGTACGCCGCCAACGGCGAACTGGTCCGGACCGTCGACCCGCTGGGCCGGGCCATTGAGCGGGTCTTCGACGAACTCGGCAATGTCACCGCCGCGGTGCTGCCGGACGGTGCCCGGTGGGGTTTCGCCCACGACACGCTCTCCCGGCTGGTCGGCATCACGGACCCTGCCGGGCATGACTGGGTGCGGGAGTACGACACGGTCGGTGCGTTGACCGCTCTCGTGGATCCGACCGGGGTCCGCACGGAGGCCGCGTCGGACCGCAGGGCCGGCACGGCGACGCTGACGGGCGCGTTCGCGTCCGCGACC
>NZ_BAEG01000121.1 GCF_000238915.1 Arthrobacter globiformis NBRC 12137
AGGTATGACATTAGCAAACGTTCTGCCGCAATGTGAAATCGGCGCCAATACCGGGCAGGTATACCCCTCCAGGGTATAAAAAAGTCCCCGTTCCGGAACCCGGAAC
>NZ_BAEG01000120.1 GCF_000238915.1 Arthrobacter globiformis NBRC 12137
CCCCGGCCGGGCGAGTGCGTGGCGGGCGACCTCGACCGGTCCGCCGGCGCCGACGTGCACGATCACGACCTGCGCGTCCGGGCCGGTCCCGTGGAACCGGGCGAACACCTCGGCCCCGAGCAGATGAGCGGGCACGGAGTACTGTGCGTTGTCGAACGAGACCATGGGCGTGTTTTCCGGGACCCGGCGCCCGACCCCATAGGCGAGGGTGTGGGCTGTGTCCGGGACACGGTGCAGGGAGGAAGCTTCCTCAGCAAGCATGTCGACCGGGCGGCGGCGGGTGGTCCGGTGCTCGCGCGTGTTGACCTGGTCCATGAACGCCGTGCAGGCCGCCTCGAGCTCGGCGAACGAGGCGTATTCATCCCGCAGGTTGGTGTCTTTGGGCACCAGGTCTGCCTTGGCGATCTTCACGGACGACTCGACGCCGCCTTTGGAGGCCGGGTCCGCCGGGTGGCAGGTGAGCACTTCGACGGAGTAGTGCTTGGCGAACGCCAGCGTCTGCTGGTTCCTC
>NZ_BAEG01000119.1 GCF_000238915.1 Arthrobacter globiformis NBRC 12137
ACGGGGAACGCTCCTGCGTTCGCCCCGGCCCATGCCGGCACGGGGTCCCGGGACACCCCGCCGCCTGGCGGCGGGTACGGGGGCGGGACGTCCTCGGCGCGTCCTGCGAACCTGCGGTCTTTCGCGGCGAATTCCCGCGGCCTGGATGAGGGATTGTCTTCGGCCCCGGGGACCCTGGAGGGGCAGCTGTCCTCGTTTGAGTCCGGTTGCTATTGGGGACGGATTGAGGCGTCGGGGGTGATCGCCGCTTACCGGGAGTACCTGCGGGCCAACGAGAATGATGCACGGTGGGCGGTGACGGTCGCTGACGCGTTCGCCGCGGCCGGGGGCGAGGGAAATGTTTCCACTCTCTCGGACGCGGCTGTTAGCGAGGCGCTGGCCGCGGCCGGGGTCAGCGCCGGCAGGTCCGGGCTGGTGATTGATCCGCCGATGGCGGCGGGGGCACTGCCGACCAGCGGTTACGCCAATGACCCGGTGAACACGGCCACGGGCAACTTCATCGAGCCGGAAACGGATCTGGGGTTCGCCGGGGCCGCCTCGAACCTGGTGCTCTCGCGGATGTATAACTCGCTGGCGTCGGGTTTGGAGGAGTCCGGGGTGTTCGGTCCGGGGTGGGCCTCGGTCCTGGACCAGTACCTGGCGGTCTTGGACGAGGGCGTGCGGTGGGTGATGGCCGACGGCCGGGCGGTGGACTTTCCCCGTGAGGGGGACGGCTGGGGCCGCGGCGCGGGTGAAAACTATTGGCTGGCCCGGGAACCGGTGACCTCGGCAGGCGTGGCGGAGCTGGGTTCCCTGCCGGTGGGCGCATCCGAGGTGCTGGTGGTCCGGGACAACCAGGGCGCGTGGTGGGCCTACACCGTTGCGGGGGTGTGGCTCGGTGCCGGGGCGGGGCCGGGCCGGACGGTGTCCGTGGTCCGGGACAATCAGGTGTCCGTGGTCCGGGGAAA
>NZ_BAEG01000118.1 GCF_000238915.1 Arthrobacter globiformis NBRC 12137
GACCCCGCAGACCAAGGACCTGGTCGCTGACCTGAGCGATGACGCGATCTGGAACCTCAAGCGCGGCGGGCACGACTACCGCAAGGTCTACGCCGCGTACAAGGCCGCGACCGAATTCAAGGGCAAACCCACCGTGATCCTGGCCAAAACGGTCAAGGGCTACGGCCTGGGCCCGCACTTCGAAGGCCGCAACGCCACCCACCAGATGAAAAAACTCACCCTCGACGACCTGAAGGAATTCAGGGATTACTTGAGGATTCCCATTTCCGACGCCCGGCTCGAAGAGGATCCTTACCGGCCTCCGTATTACCACCCCGGTCCGGACGCACCCGAGATCGCCTACCTCCTGGAGCGGCGGAAGGCATTGGGCGGGTCCGTACCTGAACGCCGTTCCGGCCAGGGGGCGGTGGAGATGCCGGACGCCAAGACGTTCGACGTCGCCAAGCGCGGTTCGGGCAAGCAGCAGGCCGCGACCACCATGGCGTTCGTCCGCCTCCTGAAGGACCTGCTCCGCGACAAAAAGTTCGGGCACCGGATTGTCCCCATCGTGCCGGACGAGTCACGGACCTTCGGCATGGACGCGTTCTTCCCGACCGCGAAGATCTACAACCCTGGCGGCCAGAACTACCTGTCCGTGGACCGGGACCTGGTCCTGGCCTACAAGGAATCCGCGCAGGGACAGCTGATCCACCCCGGCATCAACGAAGCCGGCGCCGTGGCAGCCTTCACCGCCGCCGGCACCGCCTACGCCACCCACGGCGTGCCCCTGGTCCCGGTCTACGTGTTCTACTCCATGTTCGGCTTCCAGCGCACCGGGGACGCCTTCTGGGCCGCCGCCGACCAGATGACCCGCGGCTTCATCATCGGCGCCACCGCAGGACGGACCACCCTCACCGGCGAAGGCCTCCAGCACGCCGACGGACACTCCCCGCTGCTGGCCTCCACCAACCCCGCCGTAGTCACCTACGACCCCGCCTACGGCTACGAAATGGGCCACATCGTCCGCGACGGCCTCGAACGCATGTACGGGCCAGCCTCCGAAGAAAACAACGCAGACCGGAACCTGATGTACTACCTCACGGTCTACAACGAGCCCATCACCCAGCCCGCCGAACCGGAGAACCTCGACGTCGAAGGCGTCCTGAAGGGCATCTACAAGCTCGCAGCCTCCACCACCGAAGGCCCCAAGAGCCAGATCCTCGCCTCCGGCGTCTCCGTCCCCTGGGCCCTCGAAGCCCAGCGGATCCTCGCCGAAGACTGGGGCGTCTCCGCCGACGTCTGGTCCGTCACCTCCTGGAACGAACTGCGCCGCGACGGCCTCGCCGCCGAAGAAGAAGCCTTCCTCAACCCCGGCCAGGACGCCCGCGAACCCTTCGTCACCAGGCAGCTCGCCGGAGCCCAGGGCCCCGTCATCGCCGTCTCGGACTACATGAAGGCCGTCCCGGACCAGATCCGGCAGTTCATCCCGAACGACTTCGCCACCCTCGGCGCCGACGGCTTCGGCTTCTCCGACACCCGCGCCGCCGCCCGCCGCTACTTCAAAAACGACACCCACTCCATCGTCGTCAAAACCCTCCAGCTGCTGGCGGCGAGGGGTGCAGTGCAGGAGGGCGCGCCGTCGTACGCCATGGACCGCTACAAACTCCTGGACGTCACGGCGGGAACAACGGGAGGAGCCGGCGGCGACTCCTGAGCCCTATCCCGCTGGTTGAGCCTGTCGAAACCGGACTGGCGACACATTAAAAACGACGGCGGCCCCCACCTGATGGTGCGGGCCGCCGTCGCGTTTGGATACGTCAGGGATGCCTGCGGTCGACGACGAAGCCTGTTGCTGCGCTCTCCCGGACTGCCGTGATCCCCGCGGCAACTGCCTTGATGTTGGGAAAGCTGGGCGAAACCGCAACCACGGTTCCATCGTCCGCCGTCAGCCTGAACCGGTACTGTCCCGCGCCCGCCGTCTCGATTACGAATGAACCTGCCATATACGCTCCTTCCGCCAGCTGCACCGTTGCAGCCGCCATTACGACCCCCAATTGCCAACACGACATATCCGACGTTAGCCGCCATTCACTGGACGAACCACCCCTACTACCGGGTAGGATTCCGCCGCATCCGGACCGGACGTCCGGTCCGGGCACCGGGTCCGGCATGGCCTAGGGTGGTTCCATGACCGCCTCCCCGCTTCCCCGGACCTCGGGCGTGCTGCTGGCGGCGGGTGCCGGTACCCGCCTGGGACGCGGCCCGAAGGCGCTGCTTCCATTCCGCGGCCGCACCCTCGTGGAGGTCCTGGCGGACGTGCTGCTCGACGGCGGCTGCCGGGACGTTGTGGTGGTGCTCGGCGCGGGCGCTGCGGACGTCCGCGCCCGGACCGACCTGGCCCGGCACACCGTGGTGGAGAACCCGGAGTGGGCCGGCGGAATGGGAAGTTCGTTCCAGGCGGGGCTGGACCGCGCACGCCCGGAAGACCATGTGCTGGTGGCGCTCGTGGACCAGCCCGGGCTGACAGCGGAAATTGTCGCCCGGCTGTTGCGGGCACACCGGCCGGGCCGGGTGACGGCCGCCGCCTACGCCGATGATTCGGGCAAGCTCCGGCGCGGCCACCCGCTGTTGCTCGACGCCACCCTGCGCGCGGGTGCTGCGGCATCGGCGGCCGGAGACGCCGGCGCCCGGTTCTTCCTCCAGGCCCACCCGGAACTGATCGACCTGGTGGACTGCACGCCGCCACCCGGATCAGGCCAGACCGGCGGCGAAGACCTCGACACCCCGGACCAGCTGCACCTGCTCGGCTAGGTCAGCGGCCCCGGCCAGTTCAGCGGCGGGTGGGGGCGGCGCGGCCGGCAGTCACTGCGCCATTCCCGCCGCAAGAAGTTCGTGCAGTCCCTGCTTGAAGCGGGCCCTCCCGCCGTGGGCGGGATGCCTGATTTTTGGCACGTCCAGGCCGCTGCGGCGAAGGCTGGTGTGTGCCACGTTCCCCACGGCCACCACGGTTTCGATGGGAAAGATCCCGGTCAGCGCCTGCCAGAACGGGGTGCCCAGCGCCGCTTCCGCGGGTGTGGGCGTGCGGTTGGACAGCGGCCGTCCCGGCAGATGGGTATGCCAGGGGCATGCGCTCCAGAGCAAAGGGAGGAAGCCGAGCTCGGCAAGGACTTCCCACATGACTGTGGCGGTCGGCTCGGCGGCGACGCCGGCCGCCTCCGGCGGCAGCACGTACCCTTTCCCGGAACCGAACAGTCCGAAGGGATTGGCCGGCCCCTGGAACATGGTGCGGTTGGTGAACGGGACCCCCGTGATCCGCATGCCCCGGAAGCCCGGCGCCTCCCCCACCAGCAGCACCTTCGGGGCCCGGTCCAGCATGTCGCTGAGATAGGCCACCAGGTTTTGCCGGCGCAGGGCGTTGGCGGGATCCGAGTGGTCGAAGAAGTTGGTGCAGGCCGGGCCGGTTTCGACGGCAGCGAGCCGGTCAGCGAAGTCTTCGATCGGCGAGGAGGTCATGCTTTACCAGCGGGGGTGGACGGCCTCGCGGAAGTAGTGGTCATAGATCCAGCGCACGCCTTCGTCGAACTCCGGGCTGAGTACCGTAGCGGCCGCGGCGGCGTTGGCCCTGGCCTGCTCCACTGAACGGGCACCGGGAATGACGGACGTGACGCCGTCCTGCGCGGCGACCCACGCGATCGCGGCCTGCGCGGTGCCGGTACCCTCCGGCACCAGCTGTTCGAACTCGGCCACGGCCTTGAGCCCCAGCTCGTAGTCCACCCCGGAGAAGGTCTCTCCGACGTCGAAGGCGTTACCGGCGCGGTTGTAGTTGCGGTGGTCGCCCTCGGCGAAGACGGTTTCCTTGGTGTACTTCCCGGACAGCAGGCCGGAGGCGAGCGGAACCCGGGCAATGATGCCCACGCCCGCGGCCTTCGCAGCGGGGAGCACCTCCTCCAGCGGCTTGAGTCGGAAGGCGTTCAGGATGATCTGCACGGACGCCGTGCCCTCGTGCCGCAGGGCTTCGAGGGCTTCGTCGGTCCGCTCCACGCTGACGCCGTAGTTCCGAATGGCACCGTCGGCAACGAGGGTGTCCAGGGCGTCGTACACCTCGGCCCGGCTGTACACGGCGGTGGGCGGGCAGTGCAGCTGGACCAGGTCCAGAGCCTCGGTGCGCAGGTTGCGGCGCGACCGGTCCACCCATTCGCGGAAGTTGGCGAGGTTGTAGTTTTCCGGACGCTGCTCCAGCCGGCGGCCCATCTTCGTGGCTACCGTGATGCCCGTGCCCGGGTTGTCGGCGAGGAACGCCCCGATGGCCTGCTCGCTGCGGCCGTCCCCGTAGACGTCCGCGGTGTCGAAGAAGGTCACGCCGGCCTCCGCCGAGGCCGCGAGGATGGCCTGCGCCTGCGCCGGGTCAACGTTGCCCCAGTCCGCGCCGAGCTGCCAGGTCCCCAGTCCAACGACTGAAACGTTCCGTCCGGTCTTGCCTAAGATGCGCTGTTCCATCCCCCGACTATATGTTGCCGACCCCACGCGGGGTCACTTCGCGCCCTCCCCTGCGGTTCATGGGGCGCAAAGTGACTCCGCGTTGCCCGGACCTGCGGGAATGCCGCCTGCGGGAATGCCGCCTGCGGGAACGCCGTCGGGAACGAGTCCCGCCGCCTTCAGCCCCAGGTAGATCTTGTCCCGGGCGATCGGCAGCTCGGCGAACCGGACGCCGGTGGCATTCCGGATGGCGTTGGCCAGCGCCGGTGCCACAGGGTTGAAGGGGCTTTCGCTCATCGACTTGGCCCCGAGCGGTCCCATCGCGTCGTTCGTATCGGCGAAGTACACCTCGCTGCGCGGCACGTCGGCGAAGGACGGGATGTGGTACTGCCGGAGGATGTCCGTGGTGACCCGGCCGGCGTCGTCCACCCGGACCTCCTCGTAGAGGGCGGCGCCCAGGGCTTGGGCAATCCCGCCCTCGATCTGGCCCCGGCACTGCCGCGGGTTCACCACGACGCCGGCGTCCGCCGCCTGCACGCTCTGCAGGATCCGCAGCTCACCGGTCCCGGTGTTCACAGCCACGCGGAAACCGTGGACGTTGAAGGCCACCGAGCGCGGTGTGCCGCCCCAGCGCCCCTCTGCCTCGAGTTCGACGCCGGCCTGCCGGGCGGCGTCGAACAGTTCAGTAAGCGGCACCCGGGTTCCCTCGCAGACGACGGCGTCGCCGTCGAGCACGCATCCGGAGGCCTGGATCTGCCGGATGCCGGCGGCGAACGCCCGGATCCGGACGGCCAGTTCCTCGGCGGCGGCCAGTGTGGCCTTGCCGGCCACGACCGTGCCGGCCGAGCCGAAGGCACCGGTGTCGTGCTCGATCAGGTCCGTGTCGGACTGCCAGACGGCGACCCGCGCGGCCACGGTGGACAGTGCCGTGGCCGCCAGCTGTGCGTGCACTGTGGTGGTGCCGTTGCCGAATTCGGCGGTTCCGACGTCGGCGGCGTACGTTCCGTCGGCCAGGAGCCGGAGCTTCGAGTGGGCGAAGTGGCCCCGCGGCGGAACGGTGTCGATCATGGACAGGGCGGTACCCTCCCCCGTGACCCAGTCCGGGCCGAGGTCGTCAAGGCCGGCGGACCGGTAGCGTTCGCGGCCGCGTTCCAGCGCGTCCTGCACCAGGCGCGTGCACTGGTCCAGCCCGTAGCTGCCGTAGTGGACGTCCTCTTCGGGTTCGGAATGGGTGGAGAGCATGTCGTCGCCCTCGCGGACCATGTTGCGGCGGCGGAACTCCAGCGGGTCCATGCCGATGCCTGCAGCCAGTTCGTCGATGGCCGATTCGATGGCGAAGATCATCTGGCTGAGCCCGTAACCGCGGAAGGCACCGGACGGCACGGTGTTCGTGTAGACGGCGTGCGCGTCGACCTTCTTGTTGGCGCATTTGTAGACGGCCAGGGATTCGCCGCAGCCGTGGAACATGACCCCGGGGGCGTGGTTGCCATAGGCGCCCGTGTTCGTAAGGACGTCCAGCTGCAGCGCCGTGAGCCTGCCGTCACTGCTGGCGCCTGCCTTGACCTTGATGGTGAACGGGTGCCGCGTGGTGCTGGCGGTGAACTGCTCGGTCCGGGTGAATTCCAGCTGCACGGGGCGCCGCAGTTTCAGGGCCGCGAGCGCGGCGATGTCCTCCGTCAGCACCTCCTGCTTGCCGCCGAAACCGCCGCCCACCCGGCCCGCCACCACGTGGACCTGGTCCTCCGGCAGCCCGAACACGCGGCAGAGCGTGCGGCGGACCAGGAACGGAACCTGGCTGGACGTGCGCACCTGCAGCCTGCCGTCGCCGTCCACCGAGGCGATGGCGGCATGGGTTTCCAGCGCGACGTGCTGGACCCGCTGGGTGCGGTAGGTCTGGTCGTGGATGAAGTCAGCGGCTTCGAAGCCGTCGCTGACGCTGCCAAGCTCGGAGTGCAGCTCGGCCACGATGTTCCGCCCCGGCTGGGCGATCCGCGCCGTGCCGGCGTCCTTGTCCCCATGCAGGGCGGGCGCGCCGGGCCGGATGGCGTCCTGCGGGGTGAACACCGCGGGCAGTTCCTCATACGTCACGCGGACAGCGCGGACGCCAGCTTCCGCGGCGCCCACCGATTCCGCGACGACGGCGGCCACCCGCTGCCCGCGGAACCTCACCACGGTGTCCAGCAGCCGGGTGTCGTCGGGATCGTCGGTGTAGAGCTCGTGCTGGGCGCTCGAATACAGCTGGTCCGGGGCGTCCTCGGCGGTGAGCACGGCCACCACTCCCGGCACCTCCATGGCCGCCGCGGTGTCGATGGACACGACGCGCGCGTGCGCGTGCGGTGAACGCACGAGCTTCATGTGCAGCAGGCCGGGCAGCGCCTCGGCCGGGACGTCCAGCGTGTAGCGCGCCTGCCCCGTAACCACCGCGCGGCTGGCGGGGGCCGGGACGTCGTCCCCGAGCCGGCCGGGCTCCGGGGCGGGCTGCCCCTCGCCCGCGATCCCCGAGCCTGGGCCTTCCGGGGCCGGGTGTCCTTCGTGGCCGCAGACGGCGTCCGCGATGGCCCGGTATCCGGTGCACCGGCACAGGTTGCCCTTGAGGTTGCGCGGCAGGTTTTCCTTCTGCGCGTCGTCGAACGTGGCGGCCGTCATGATCATGCCCGCGGTGCAGAAGCCGCACTGGAAGCCCTGGCGGTCCAGGAACTGCTGCTGCATGGGGTGCAGGTCAGCTCCTTCACTGGCGGAAGTCCGGTTCGTGGCTGCGAGGCCTTCGATCGTGGTGACGGCGTGGCCCTCCGCGCGCACGGCCGGGTAGATGCAGCTGTGCACCGGGGTGCCGTCCACGTGGACGGTGCAGGCACCGCAGTCGCCGCCGTCGCAGCCCTTCTTCACGCCGAAGTTGCCCTGCTCCCGAAGGAACGTGCGCAGGCACTGGCCGGGACGCGGCTGCGCCTCCACCGGCGCGCCGTTGATTTCCATGGCCATGCTCAGGCCCCTCTCTTCATCTGCCGGGTCTGCTGCTGTGTCTGCTGCTGCTGTGTCTGCTGGGGCGGCCAGAAGTCGCCGGACACGGCTGCCGGGGCTCCGGCCGGGAGGCCGAGTTCTACCCGGATTTCCTCTGCCAGGCGGTGCGTCATGTCGCGGCGCCACGCGGGCAGCCCGTGGATATCGTCGTGATACAGGCCTGCCGGGATGGCGGCCTCGAGTCCGTCGCCCAGCTCCGGCGCGTCCGGCAGGGAATCGAACCGGAGCTGCACGGGCCGTTTGGTGGCGGCGGTGACGGTGAGCGTGAACCGGCCGCCGCCGTCGAGCCTTCCGATCAGCAGCACCCCCGACCTGCCGAGGTTGCTCAGCGAGAGCCGGCGGAACGCCACCCGGGAGGACAGTGCCGACGCCGGCAGGCTGACGCTGCGGAGCAGCTCGCCGGGTGCCAGGGTGTTTTGCCCGTCCCCGGTGATGAAGTCGGCCACCGGCAGCTCCCGTCGGGAGTCTCCCGGGCCGAGGACCGTGGCCGTGCCGTCCAGTCCTGCGGACAGCGAGATCATGGGGCCGGCCGGCAGGGATGTGCACAGGTTGCCGCCCACGGTGGACATGTTCCAGACCTTGAAGGACGCCACGAAGGAGTCGCAGCAGGGCCGGATCAGATCCAGGCCAGGCCAGTCCTGCGCATACTGTTCTGTTTCTACCGCGTGGCCGGCGGGGCCCGCGCGGAAGAGCGTCTCGGGGAGCGCGTACAGTTCGGCGACGGTGCACGTGGCGGCGAGCTCGATGCCGTCCGCAGTCACCGTGACGGGCTGCCAGCCGGCGGAGCCGAGGTCCAGCAGGCGCCGCAGCGGCTCGGGCCCAAAGGCTGTGCTGCCGTAGGAAAAGAGGACTGTGCCTCCGGCCAGCCAGGCGTCGCCGTCGCGCCAGTCGGCGGGGTCGGTGGTGCGGACCACCGCCTCGATGGTGTTCATGTCCATGCGATCTCCTGGGATGCCTGTTCTTTATTGAATGCCGGTTCTGCGCTGGGGCTCCCGGCTGCGGAAAGGGAATGGATGGGTCCGGTGCCGTCCCGCAATGGTGCGCAGGCGACGGAACCGCTGCGCGCCGCGATCAGCTCCGCAGTGATGGAGACGGCCACTTCCGCCGGTGTGACGGCACCGAGATCCAGACCGATGGGCGAATGCAGCCGTGCCAGCCGCTCCGGTGCCACCCCGGCCTCGAGCAGCCCGTCGATGCGCTGCCGGTGGCTGCGTCGCGAGCCCAGGGCGCCGACGAAGGCAACATCAAGCTCCAAGGCTTCCTGCAGCAGGGGAATGTCGAACTTGGGGTCGTGGGTGAGGACGCAGATGACCGTGCGGCGGTCGATCCGGCCTGCGGCGGCTTCCGCGGCGAGATACCGGTGCGGCCAGTCGGTGGCCACCTCGTCCGCAGCGGCGAAACGCTCCTGCGCCGCGAACGCCGGCCGGGCGTCGCACAGTGTGACACGGTAGCCGAGCAGCTTGGCGGCCGGCACCAGCGCCGCGCCGAAGTCATTGGCGCCAAACACCAGCAGCCGGGCCTGCGGCAGGCGGCTCTCCACCAGCAGCGTCACCGGCTCGGGCGACACCACGCCGCCATCAATACCGTGGGCGCCCCTGCCGGAAACGCCGCAGCCCTGCGGCGGTGCCAGCCGGACCAGCCCCGTCCGGCCGCCGCGCAGCAGCGGTTCGAGCTGGGCCGCTGCCGCCAGGAGTGCTTCCCGCCTGGCCCCGGCGTCCAGGTGCAGGGCGTCCAGATGCAAGGCGTCCAGCCCCAGCAGGGCTGCGAACTCAGCCGATTCCGCAACCTCAAAGGTGCCGGGATCCGGAACCACGACGACGGACGGCGGCTGTGTGCCCGCGGTCCCCGTTGTTCCGGGTCCCTGAGTTCCGGCGGCTTGAGTTCCGGCGTCCTGGGTTCCGGCAGCCCCCAATGGACTGCCGGACAGGGTCCTGCCGGACACGGTCCCGTCGGGCACGCTCCTGCCGGACACGCCGTCGATGCGCCGGATCAGGGCCAGCGGCTGTTCGGGGTCCCCGGCGGCAAACCTGTGGAGGTCCCCGAGCCCGGCGGCGCTGCCGTCCAGGGCCTGGATATGGACCTCCAGCTCACCGCCGCACGTGAGCCCGACGGCAAATGCATCCTCCCGGCTGAAGCCGAACGCCTCAAGGCGGGTGCCGCCGTCGGCCATCACTTCCAGCGCCGAGGCAACCACGGCCCCTTCCACACAGCCGCCGGAGAGGCTGCCGAGTATCTCGCCGGATTCAGATACCAGCATGGACGTCCCGGGCGGCCGCGGCACGGAGCCGCTGGCGGTGATGATGGTGGCCACGGCGCACCGTTGCCCGGAGGCCGCCGGGCGCCAGCCGGCCAGAGAAGGCATCAGATCCAGCATGGCAGCACTCCCTCTTCCCGTGCGATGGTGCCCATATTCTCGTTCCTATCCTTGGTAGTGGGAAGCGTACGACGCCGGTCCGGCCCAGCGACGCGCAAACGGTCCGGGGATGCGCGGATTCCCGTGTCCTCCGGCCGTTTGCGCGTCGCAGGGCATTTTTACGCCCCGAGCAGCGCGCTGACCGGACCCCGCGCGAAGTAGACCACAAAGCCCACGGTCACCACCCACATCAGCGGGTGGATCTTCTTCGCCTTACCGGAGGCCGCGCCGATGACCGCCCAGCTCACGAAGCCCACGCCGATCCCGTTGGCGATCGAGTAGCTCAGCGGCATGGTGACGATGGTCAGGAAGGCCGGCAGTGCCACGGCGAACTTGGTGAACTTGATCTCGCGGATCTGGGCCATCATCATCGCGCCGACCACCACCAGGGCGGCGGCAGCCACCTCGAGCGGCACCACGCTGGTGAGCGGGGTGAGGAACATGGACCCGAGGAACAGCGCTCCGGTGACCACCGAGGCCAGCCCGGTGCGCGCCCCCTCACCAATCCCCGCAGCGGAGTCGATGTACACGGTGTTGGAGGAACCCGACGTCCCGCCGCCCACCACCGCGCCCACGCCTTCGACGATGAAGGCGGACTTGAGCCGGGGGAACGTGCCGTCCTTGTGCGCCACTCCCGCGCTCTTCGCCAGCCCGGTCATGGTGCCCATGGCGTCGAAGAAGTTGGTGAAGACGAGCGTGAACACCAGCATCGTCGCGGCCAGGCCGCCGATCCGGCCAAAGGCGCCGAACAGGTCGAACTGGCCCACCAGCCCAAGGTCCGGCGCGGAGACCAGGTGACCCGAGAGCACCGGCGTGTTCAGGTGCCAGCCGCCTGGGTTGGTTTCGCTGGCGGGACCGATGTGCAGGAATGCCTCCACGACGGCGGCCAGAACCGTGGTGGCCACGATGCCGATGAGCAGGCCGCCCTGGACCTTCCGTGCCACCAGGATGCCCATGACCAGCAGGCCCACGATGAACACCATGGTGGGGATGGAGGTGATGGAGCCGTTGTCGCCGAGCTGGACGGGCGGTCCGCCGGCGGTGGCCTTGACGAAGCCCGAGTCCACGAAGCCGATGAAGGCGATGAACAGGCCGATGCCCACCGTGATGGCGGCCTTGAGTTCCTTGGGCACGGCCCGGAAAATCGCGGTCCGCGCTCCGGTGACACCAAACAGGACGATCAGGATGCCGTTGATGACCACCAGGCCCATGGCCTCGGCCCAGGTGACCTCCTGGATCACCGCCACCGCGAGGAAGGAGTTGATGCCCAGTCCCGCGGCCAGGCCGAACGGCAGGTTGGCGATCAGGCCGAACGCGATGGTCATGACGCCGGCTGTCAGGCCGGTGACTGCGCCCACCTGCGCCGCGGTAAGCCAGCCGCCGGCGACGTCCGTCGGGGCGTTGTCCGCGCTGAAGCCGCCCAGGATCAGCGGATTAAGGATGACGATGTAGGCCATCGTGAAGAAGGTGACCAGCCCGCCCCGCACCTCCCGGGCAACGGTGGAACCGCGCCGGGTGATGTGGAAGAAGCGGTCAAGGAACGAGTTCGACGCCGGGGGCTTGGGGCCGTTGCCCCGCTGCGTTTTGCCGGTTGCCGGGTTCTTTTCGGGTGCCGCCGTCTGCCCTGCGTCAAGAAGCGCAGCCTGCTGTTCAGCGGTATTGTCCAGGATTGTCATTTCAGCCACCGGGCCCTAGTAGTCAATCCTGGAGTCGAGCGTGTTCCAGGTGTTGAACGGTTCCAGGATGGCGGGGGCTTCGGGGTGGCCGAGCTCCAGCTTGGAGACCGGCATCAGTGCGTGGCGGTCCTCGTTGTCGAAGTACTCGTAGAAAACGGCGTCGTCGAAGCCAACGGAGGCGGCGTCGTGCCGGTCGGCGGCGAAGACAACCCGGTCGATGCGGGCCCAGAGCGCCGAGGCGAGGCACATGGGGCACGGCTCGCAACTGCTGTAGAGGGTTGCCCCGCGGAGGTCGAAGGTGCCCAGCCCGCTGCAGGCGCGGCGGATGGCTGTGACCTCGGCGTGGGCGGTGGGATCGTTGTCGGCGGTGACCCGGTTGACGCCGTCGAACGCCTGACCGTCGGCGGTGACGATCACGGCGCCGAACGGGCCGCCGCTGTTCAGGACGTTGGCGGTTGCCAACCGGATGGACCTGGCCAGGAATGCCTCGGCCGTGACGGTGGTACTCATGATGCGACTCCCTTTGCTGTGGAAGCCGGTACCCCGCGACGGAACGGAAAGGACCAAGTGCGACGGTTACCAGGCTTCAGCATGTGCTTTTGAAGGTTAAGTTGCGCCTGGTAGATAGCTTCCCGGAGTCCGGGTGCCCGCCTTTGGCAACTCGAGATTAGCACCCGAGTGTGGTCCGCGCCATAGTTTTCTGGAAATTTAATTTCGCAATGTGAAATGCGCGTTTCCGCCGCCTCACGGGCTGGTACTTCCTCCGCTGCCAAGCATGCCTGTCACAAAGCGCGGCCATTGACCGCCCTCCCGCGCCCGCCCTACGCTGGTGCCGACCTGCCGCCGTCGGGCAGCGGGTCCCCTGGATCAGCAGACAGGACCACTGAGCTGGAAAGTATCAGCACGCTCAGACAAGGACCCTCATGACCCAGCTCTTTGACTCTCCGTCGGCGAACGTTCCGTCGCCGAACCTTCAGTCACCGGCGCCGGCCGCCGAATCCCGGCTCTGGATCCGGAACCCGCTGGCTGCCTTCACCGCCAACGGCCTCGACGCCTCAGGCGGCCTGGTGGTCAGCGGCGGCAAGATCGTGGAGGTGCTCGGCGCCGGACAGGCGCCCTCCGCACCCTGCGGGCAGACCTTCGACGCCGGCAGCCACGTTGTGCTCCCCGGGCTGATCAACACCCATCACCACTTCTACCAGACGCTCACCCGCGCCTGGGGTCCGGTGGCCAACGCTCCCCTGTTTCCCTGGCTGCAGAACCTCTACCCTGTCTGGGCGAGGCTGACCCCGCGGGACCTTGAACTCGCAGCCACCGTGGCCCTCGCCGAACTGCTGCTCTCCGGCTGCACCACCGCCGCCGACCACCACTACCTCTTCCCCGCGGGGATGGAGGACGCGATCGACGTCGAAATCGGCGCCGTCCGGCGCCTCGGCATGCGGGCCACCCTGACCCGCGGCTCCATGACGCTGGGGGAGGACGACGGCGGGCTGCCGCCGCAGTCGACGGTGCAGACCCCTGAGGCGGTGCTGGCAGACAGCGAACGGCTGATCCGCGAGTACCACCAGCGAGGCGACGGTGCGGTGATCCAGATTGCGCTGGCGCCCTGCTCCCCGTTTTCCGTCACCAAGGAGATCATGGCCGAGAGCGCTGCGCTGGCGGACCGGCACGACGTCCGGCTGCACACGCACCTCGCGGAGACCCTCGACGAGGAGCAATTCTGCGTCGAGACGTTCGGGCTGCGCACTGTGGACTATTTGGACAGCGTGGGTTGGCTGACGGACAGGACCTGGCTGGGCCACGGCATCCATTTCAGCGACGCTGAAATCGCCCGGCTGGGAGCGGCGGGAACCGCCGTCGCCCACTGCCCGACGTCGAACATGCGCCTCGCGTCCGGCACCGCCCGGGTCCTCGAACTGGAGGAAGCGGGCGTGCCCGTGGGGCTGGGCGTGGACGGATCGGCGTCGAACGATGCCTCCAACATGATTCTCGAGGCTAGGCAGGCGCTGTACCTGCAGCGGCTCCGCTACGGTGCGCACGTTCCGGTGGAGCGGGCGCTGGGCTGGGCCACCCGCGGATCGGCGGCGGTACTGGGGCGGCCGGACCTGGGCCAGCTGGCACCCGGCATGCAGGCGGACCTGGCCCTGTTCCGGCTCGACGAGCTGCGGTTCTCGGGCAGCCACGATCCCCTCGCCGCCCTCCTGCTGTGCGCCGCCGACCGCGCGGACCGCGTGATGGTGGGCGGCGAGTGGCGCGTGGTGGACGGCCAGATTCCGGGACTGGACGTGGCCGGGCTGGTTGCGGAGCATTCGGCGGCGGCGCGGCGGCTCGTGAACGGCTGACGGAGCGTCATTCCGATGAGGTTAGCCAGCTGCTAGCGTGGCGGCATGACTCCGTCGAAGACGCCGGCCGAGATCCTGGACATTGCCGGCTCCGAGGTCCGCATCTCAAGCCCGGACAAGGTGGTGTTCCCGGAGCCCGGACTGACGAAGCTCGACCTGGTGCGGTACTACCTGGCCGTCGCGGATGGCGCGCTCCGGGGTGCAGGCGGCCGGCCGATGGTGCTCAAGCGCTTCCCGAAGGGCATCGACGCGGAGGCCTTCTTCCAAAAGCGCGTGCCCGACAACCACCCCGACTTCATCGACACGACGACGCTGCATTACGCGTCGGGGACGTCCGCGGAGGAAGCCGTCATCCGGGATGCCGCGGGCCTGGCGTGGGT
This sequence comes from Arthrobacter globiformis NBRC 12137, assembly GCF_000238915.1. GTDB lineage: Bacteria > Actinomycetota > Actinomycetes > Actinomycetales > Micrococcaceae > Arthrobacter > Arthrobacter globiformis. The sequence continues at coordinate 14,285 of NZ_BAEG01000118.1, forward strand.
GGTGAATCTTGGCTGCCTCGACCTCAACCCGCATCCGGTCCGTGCCGAGGACCTCGAGCACCCGGACGAGCTCCGGGTGGACCTGGACCCGATGCCGGGAGTCGACTGGTCGCAGATCGTTGACGTCGCGTATGTCGCGCGGGAGGTGCTCGACGACGCCGGGCTCGTGGGGTGGCCAAAGACGAGCGGGTCGCGGGGCCTCCACATTCTGGTCCGGATCGCGCCGCAGTGGTCGTACCGCGACGTGCGGCTCGCTGCCGAGACCCTCGCCCGGGAGGTCGAAAACCGCGCTCCGGGCCTTGCCACCGCGCGGTGGTGGAAGGAGGAACGGGGGGAGAGTGTGTTCGTCGACTTCAACCAGAATGCGAAGGACCGCACCGTGGCGTCGGCGTACTCAGTCCGGCCCTTGCCTGACGCCCGGGTCTCGACGCCGCTCACCTGGGACGAGGTCCGCTCCGCCCGGCCGGAGCAGTTCACGGTGCCCACAGTGCTGGAGCGCTTCGCCGCGGTGGGCGACCCCCACACCGGCATCGACGACGCCGTGGGAGCACTTGACGGGCTTCTCGCCCTGGCTGCGGAGCTCGGCCCCGCCGAGAAGGCGCCGCGCGGGGGCAACGGCTCCGGCCGCCGCCAGTCGGTGATGCCGCTCATTGAAGTGGCCCGCACCAAAACCAAGCCGGAAGCACTCGCTGCGCTCGACGAGTGGAAGACCCGGCATGCGGACGTGGTCCCCGCCCTGCACCCGGCCGATGTGCTGGTCGACGGAATGCGCGGGTCGAGTTCGCTCTGGTACCGGGTACGGGTGAACCTGCAACACGTCCCCGAGGCGGAGCGCCCCCCACAGGAGGAGCTCATCGCCGACTATGACCCGTGGGCCGGCAAGGAGTGGCCGGGGCGTCCGGATTCTCCGCCCACGCCCTGAGGACGCAGAAAGGGTCCGGCGACGCAGAAAGGGTCCGGCGACACCCAAATGCGGGTGTCGCCGGACCCTTTGCGCGTCGCGCGGCGAAAACTGCGTCTCTGGCAGCCGCTATGGCCGCTTGCCGAAGACCGGAAGCGCCCGCAGCCACCGCGACAGGCTGCCTGAGCGCCGGTCGCAGTCGGCCGGGATGTAAAAGTCGGGGTCCGTGGCACCGAACGGCAGGTACAGCTCCTGGCCGGGCGCCGGGAATTCCGCGACGTTGTTCTGATCCTGCGAGTCCATCTGTTCCTCCTCGTTTCTTGCCTTAGCTCCGCCCAAAATATTTCGTAGAGCGGAAAATAGTTTTTGATATGTGAAATCTTACGGATACCCGGCGCGGTGCGTCAAGACCCGCCCGCCGACCCGTTTCGCACCACCCCGGTCACAATCGGTTTTCTAAATTGGTGATGTACACCACCGGGATGCTGCGCTACTCTTGAAGTCAATTCGTGGCGCACGTCACGTAACCTGGGAGCAGCAGGCAGGGTCGTAATGAGCTGGCATCAACTGATGTCGGCTCATTTTTTGTTTGGGTCGACGCCACAGGAAATGCGTGGGAAACACGCACTTAATTTCTATGTGGGACTTTCGTTCCACATACCGGAAGTTGGGAACAGACCATGAGCAACAAGATCGTCCTCGGCCACAACCAGTACGGCAAGGCCGAAGTCCGCGTCGTCAAGATCACCCGCGACACCGACCGCCACGAGATCGAGGACCTGAACGTCACCTCGCAGCTCCGCGGCGACTTCGAAGCCGCCCACCTCGAAGGCGACAACGCCCACGTGGTCGCCACCGACACCCAGAAGAACACCATCTACGCCTTCGCCCGGGAAGGCGTCGGCTCCCCCGAGGCTTTCCTGCTGCGCCTCGGCGAGCATTTCACCTCCAGCTTCGACTGGGTCACCGGCGGCCGCTGGGAAGCCGAGTCCTACGCCTGGGAACGCATCCAGGCACACGGCAGCGCGCACGACCACTCCTTCGTCCGCAAGGGCCAGGAAGTCCGCACCGCCGTTCTGGTCCGCGACGGCGCAGCCACCCACCTGATCTCCGGACTCAAGGACCTGACCGTCCTGAAGTCCACACAGTCCGGCTTCGTCGGGTACCCGAAGGACAAGTACACCACCCTGCCGGAGACCACCGACCGCATCCTGGCCACCGACGTCTCGGCCCGCTGGCGCTTCAGGTCCGGCACGGATTTCAGCTCGCTGGACTTCAACAAGAGCTACGAGGACGTCAAGAGCCTCCTGCTTGAGGGCTTCACCGAGAAGTACTCCCACGCCCTCCAGCAGACCCTGTTCGACATGGGCGCGAAGGTCCTGGAAGCCCACAGCGAGATCGAGGAAATCAAGTTCTCGATGCCCAACAAGCACCACTTCCTCGTGGACCTCTCGCCGTTCGGGCTCGACAACCCCAACGAGGTCTTCTTCGCGGCCGACCGCCCGTACGGACTCATCGAAGCCACCGTCCTGCGCGACGACGCCGAAGCAGCCGACGCCGCCTGGTCAGGCATCGCCGGCTTCTGCTAGACCCCGGCCGGCCGGCCCGCGGACACGAAAGTCCGCGGGCCCGCCGGCACACCACGTACCAAATTTTTGTCCATGCGGCTTAAGCACCCCTAAACCCCCAATAAGTGGACACAAACTCCCCCCGGCCGCACAAACCGGGCCACGGTTCCCGCCAGCGGACCCGGCCACGCCACAAGTTTCAAATTGTTAGCCAGACATTGTTAGCCAGACGAAGGCGTCTGCCATGAACCAAGAAAGTCTGCCATGAACATCACCAAGAAAAGCCGCCCAGCGGCAACCCGCCCGGAAGATCAGCGCCTCTCGATCGGCAGCACTTTCGCCTACGGGTTCCAGCACGTCCTCACCATGTACGGCGGCATCATCGCGCCGCCCCTGATCATCGGCGCCGCGGCAGGAATGTCCTCCCAGGACATCGGCCTGCTGATCGCCGCCTGCCTCTTCGTCGGCGGCCTGGCCACCATCCTCCAGACCGTCGGCATCCGCTTCTTCGGCTCCCAGCTCCCGCTCGTCCAGGGCGTCTCCTTCGCCGGCGTCTCCACAATGGTTGCGATTGTCCACGGCGGCGGCGGAATCCAGGCGGTCTTCGGTTCGGTGATCGCGGCCTCGCTGATCGGGCTGCTCATCACGCCCCTGTTCTCGAGGATCATCAAGTTCTTCCCGCCTGTTGTCACGGGCACGGTCATCACCACCATCGGCCTCACGCTCATGCCGGTGGCCGCCAACTGGGCCATGGGCGGCAACAAGGCGGCCCCCAACTACGGCAGCATGGCCAACATCGGCCTGGCCGCCGCCACCATGGCGATCGTCCTGCTACTGAGCAAGGTGGGCAACGCCGCCATCTCCCGGCTGTCCATCCTGCTTGCCATGGTCCTGGGCACGGCCATCGCCTTTGCCTTCGGCATGGCCGACTTCTCCAAGGTGGGCCAGGGCGAGATCGTCGCGTTCCCCACCCCGTTCGCCTTCGGACCGCCCACGTTCGAGATCGCAGCTATCATCTCCATGCTGATCGTCATCCTGGTGACGCTCACCGAGACCTCCGCGGACATCATCGCCGTCGGCGAGATCGTGGGCACCAAGGTCGATTCGAAGCGGATCGGCGACGGCCTGCGGGCTGACATGCTCTCCAGCGCCATCTCCCCGCTGTTCAACTCCTTCACCCAGAGCGCCTTCGCACAGAACGTGGGCCTCGTGGCCATCACCGGCGTCAAGAGCCGGTTCGTCGTCAGCGCCGGCGGCCTCATCCTGGTCATCCTCGGCCTGCTTCCGGTCCTTGGCCGGGTGGTTGCGGCGGTGCCGACGCCCGTCCTGGGCGGTGCCGGCGTCGTACTCTTTGGAACGGTTGCCGCCAGCGGCATCCGGACGCTCTCCAAGGTGGAGTACCGGAACAACATGAATCTGATCATCGTGGCCGCGTCCATCGGCTTCGGCATGATCCCCATCGCAGCGCCGGCCTTCTACGACCAGTTCCCGTCCTGGTTCAGCACCATCTTCCACTCCGGCATCAGCTCGGCGGCGGTCATGGCCATCCTGCTGAACCTGCTGTTCAACCACCTGAAGGCGGGCAATTCGGAGAACCAGTCCGTGTTCGTGGCGGGCACCGAGCGCATCGTCAAGGAGGAGGACCTGCAGTGCCTGGCCGACGGCGACCGCTTCGAAGGCGGAAAGCTGATCGACTGCGACGGCAAGGAAGTCCCCATCCAGGCGTCAACCAACTCCGAGCACTAGCGCCCCACTTAAGCGCGAATAGGCAGCTAATGCCCCCAAATCCGAGATTTGGGGGCATTAGCTGCAAGCTCGCGCTGTGGAAGTACGACGGCGGGAGGTCAGTTTTGGTTGAGTTCGTCCGAGATGGCCTGGGCTGCTTCGCGCAGGAGCGGCACGGCGCGGTCAGCGAAGGCCTGGTCCACGCGGGAAACCGGCCCGGAGACGGAGATGGCGGTGGGCGTGGGGGCGTTGGGCACGGCCATGGCAAAGCAGCGCACGCCGAGCTCCTGTTCCTCCTCGTCGATCGAGTAGCCGCGTTCGCGGATCCGGTTCAGATCCGCAATCAGCGAATCGAAGTCGCCGATGCTCTTGGCCGTGGGCGTGGGCATGCCGGTACGGGTCACGATGCCGCGCACCACGTCATCGTCCAGCTGCGCCAGAATAGCCTTGCCCACCCCGGTGTCGTGGGTGTGGGCGCGGCGGCCCACCTCGGTGAACATGCGCATCGAGTGCAGCGACGGCACCTGCGCCACGTAAATCACCATGTCCGAGTCCAGCACGGCCATGTTGGACGTCTCCCCCAGCCGGTCCACGAGGGACTTCAGCTGCGGGCGCGCCAGGGCACCGAGCTGCTTGTTGGCGCCTTCGCCGAGCCGGATGAGCCGCGGCCCGAGGGCGTAGCGGCGGTTGGGCAGCTGCCGGATGTACCCGAGTGCCACGAGCGTGCGCAGCAGCCGGTGGATCGTCGGCAGGGGCAGGTCCGTGGAAGAGGAGAGCTCGCTGAGCGTCACGTCACCGCCGGCGTCGGTGATCAGTTCCAAAAGTTCAAAGACGCGCTCAACGGACTGCACGCCTCCGGTGGCCTTCTCAGCCATGTAGCACTCTCCTGTTGCCTCGAATACGACAACTCTTATCCGCATCGTGAAAAAAGTTGCTTAGACAGCCAAAGATACAGCACGGGCCGGGGCCGCGTCGATGGAAGCATCAAGGGCTTGTGTTTCCATAAAGTAGATAATAATATCCATAATACGAAAACATTCAGCTGAAGAGCCCATCCCAGCGATGGGCCCGACCAGGAGGACATTCAATGGCGAACCCCAGCCCCGGAAACTCAATCACCCTGCGCGTGGAGGCCCCCTCGAGCTTCTCCGCCACCAGCGAGCTCGCGGCCGCCGTCGGTGCAGCCGGAGCAGCGATCACCGCGCTGGACGTCACCGAGTCCCACCACGAGACCCTGGTTGTCGACGTCACCTGCAACACCACCGACCAGGACCACGCGGACCGGGTCAAGGATGCGCTCAACGCGCTCGACGGCGTCACCGTCCGCAACGTCTCGGACCGCACCTTCCTGATGCACCTCGGCGGAAAGCTGGAAGTCGTCCCGAAGGTGGCGCTCCGCAACCGCGACGACCTCTCCCGCGCCTACACCCCCGGCGTCGCCCGCGTCTGCCTGGCCATCGCCGAAAACCCCGACGCCGCACGCAACCTGACGGTCAAGCGGAACACGATCGCCGTGGTCACCGACGGTTCTGCCGTCCTGGGCCTCGGCAACATCGGCCCCGCAGCCGCGCTTCCCGTCATGGAAGGCAAGGCTGCGCTGTTCAAGCAGTTCGCCAACGTTGATGCGTGGCCGGTGTGCCTGGACACCCAGGACACCGAGGAAATCATCAAAATCGTCAAGGCCCTCGCCCCGGTCTACGGCGGCGTGAACCTCGAGGACATCGCCGCACCGCGCTGCTTCGAGATCGAGAACCGGCTCCGCGAGGAACTGGACATCCCGGTCTTCCACGATGACCAGCACGGCACCGCGATCGTCACTCTGGCCGCCCTGGTCAACGCCCTCCGCGTCGTGGGCAAGAAGCTCGCCGACGTCCGCATCGTGGTCTCCGGCGTCGGCGCCGCAGGCTCCGCGATCATCCAGCTCCTCAAGGCCCAGGGCGCGCAGCACATCATCGCCGCCGGCCGCTCCGGCGCCATCCACTCGGGTGAGAAGTACGACGACGAACACCGCACCTGGATTGCCGCCAACACCAACGACGAGGGCTTCTCCGGCACGCTGCACGAGGCCCTCAAGGGTGCCGACGTCTTCATCGGCGTCAGCGCGCCGCACGTCATCGGCGAGGAACAGGTCACCTCGATGGCCAAGGACGCCATCGTCTTCGCCATGGCCAACCCGACGCCGGAAATCGACCCTACAGTGGCGTCGAAGCACGCGGCTGTCGTCGCCACCGGCCGCAGCGACTTCCCGAACCAGATCAACAACGTCCTGGCCTTCCCGGGATTCTTCCGCGGACTGCTGGACGCCGGGGCATCGGACATCACGCCGGAAATGCTGGTGGCCGCCGCCGAGGCGATCGCCAACCGGGTTGCTGACGATGAACTGAATGCGAGCTACATTATCCCCAGCGTGTTCGATCCCCACGTGGCCGCAGACGTTGCCACCGCGGTAGCGAACGCAGCACATGCGGCCGCCGGTGTTCGGACCGCACCGGCAGCGACCGGAAATGAAGCAGCACCCGCAACTGAGGCTGCGCCTGCGGACGCAGCCCTCGCCAACGCCTGAATCAGCCCTGGAAAGGACCCACAATGGCTATCACAGTCACAGACCCCCGGCCGATCGAGCGTGCGGAGGAAATTCTCACCCCGAAGGCCCTGGCGTTCGTGGAGGAACTCCACAAGCGCTTCGCCGGCCGGCGCGGCGAGCTGCTCGCGGCCCGCAAGGCCAAGCGTGAGCAGGTGGCCCAGACCGGCAGTCTGGATTTCCTGCCGGAGACGAAAAACGTGCGCGACGGCGACTGGAAGGTTGCGCCGGCACCGGCGGCGCTGCTGGACCGCCGGGTTGAGATGACCGGGCCGGCTTCGCCGGCCAAGATGGCCATCAACGCCCTGAACTCCGGCGCCAAGGTGTGGCTCGCAGACCTTGAGGACGCCAGCACACCCACGTGGGGCAACGTCATCGACGCCATCCTCAACCTCCGCGACGCCGCCACCGGAACGCTGAGCTACACCTCTCCCGAGGGCAAGGAATACCGGCTCCGCACCGACGCCCCGCTGGCCGTCGTCGTGGCCCGCCCCCGCGGCTGGCACATGGAGGAGCGGCACCTGCTGCTCAACGGCGAACCCGCCGTCGGCGCGCTGGTGGACTTTGGCCTGCACTTCTTCCACATCGCCAAGCAGCTGGTGCTCAACGGCCACGGCCCGTACTACTACCTGCCGAAGATGGAGAGCCACCTCGAGGCACGGCTGTGGAACGACGTGTTCGTCTTCGCCCAGGACTTCCTCGGCCTTGGCCAGGGCACCATCCGCGCCACCGTCCTGATCGAGACCATCCCGGCCGCGTTCGAGATGGACGAGATCCTCTACGAGCTGCGGGACCACGCCTCGGGCCTGAACGCCGGCCGCTGGGACTACCTGTTCAGCATCATCAAGTACTTCCGCGACGCCGGTGCCAGCTTCGTGCTGCCGGACCGAGCCACCGTGGCCATGACGGCACCGTTCATGCGCGCCTACACGGAACTGCTGGTGAAGACCTGCCACCACCGTGGCGCGTTCGCGATGGGCGGCATGGCCGCGGTCATCCCCAACCGGCGCGAACCCGAAGTCACCGCCCAGGCCTTCGAGAAGGTCCGCGCGGACAAGACCCGCGAGGCAAACGACGGCTTCGACGGCTCGTGGGTGGCCCACCCGGACCTCGTGCCCGTGTGCCAGGAGGTCTTCGATTCGGTGCTCGGCGACCGGCCCAACCAGCTGGACAAGCAGCGCCCGGAGGTCTCGGTCACGGCCGGCCAGCTGCTGGACATCGCCTCCGCGGACGGCCAGGTCACGGAAGCCGGCCTGCGCCTGAACCTCTACGTTGCGGTGGCCTACACCGCCGTCTGGATCTCCGGCAACGGCGCGGTGGCCATCCACAACCTGATGGAGGATGCCGCCACCGCGGAAATCTCCCGTTCGCAGGTCTGGCAGCAGATCCGCAACGAGGTGGTCCTCGCGGACACCGGCAACAAGGTCACCCGCGAACTGGTCACCCGGATCCTGGCCGAGGAAACTGAAAAGCTGCGCGGCGAGGTGGGCGAGGAAGCGTTCGCCCGCTACTACCAGCCCGCCAGCGCCCTGATCGGCGACATCTGCCTCTCCGAGGACTACACGGACTTCCTGACCACCCCCGCCTACGAACTGGTGGGCTGAGGCATGGCGGTACCCGAAACATCGCTCACCGCGGCGGACCTGGCCCGGATCGACGGGCAGCTGGCGGACACTGACCGGCTGCTGGAGCGGAACTACCCGGGTGACGACGGCTCCCGCCAGCCCGTCCACACCGTCTACGTCCCCGCGGACCGGTTCACGCCGTCGCTCGCCGCCGACTGGGGAACCCAGGCGCTGGCGACGGCGGCCGCCCACGGCGGGCTGGCCCGGATCGGCTCGCTGCTGGGCCAGGACGCCGACCTCGCCGAGGCTGTGGCGTCACGCGTCCAGGCGAAGCTGGAGACTGAACCGATCGAGGACCTCCGGCTCGACTTCGAGGACGGGTTCGGGGACCGGGGCGACGACGCCGAGGACGCCGCCGCGGTTGCCGCGGCATCCGCCGTGGCAACCGCAGTTTCGGCCGGTTCCGCGCCGCCGTTCGTCGGGATCCGGTTCAAGTGCTTCGAGGCCGCCACCCGGGCCCGCGGGCTGCGCACCCTGGACCTGTTTGTCTCCGGCCTGGCCGCGGCGGGCGAACTCCCCGAGGGCCTGGTTCTGACCCTGCCCAAGGTCACCACCGTGGCGCAGGTGCAGGCGATGGACTACGCGGTCTCCCGCCTTGAGGAGATCCACTCGCTCCCGGCCGGCCGGCTCCGGTTCGAAGTGCAGGTGGAGACGCCGCAGCTCATTCTCGGCCCGGAGGGGACGTCCCCGGTGGCACAGCTGCCGCACGCCGTCCCGGGCCGGATCAGCGGCCTGCACTACGGCACATACGACTACTCGGCCTCCCTGCAGATCTCCGCGGAGTACCAGTCGATGGAGCACCCGGTGGCGGACTTCGCCAAGGAGGTCATGCAGCTGGCGGTGGCAGGCACCGGCATCCGGCTGTCCGACGGATCCACCAACATCATCCCGGTCGGCGACAACGTGGAAAACGCCTGGCAGCTGCACGGCCGCCTGGTGCGGCGTTCCCTGGAGCGCGGCTACTACCAGGGCTGGGACCTGCACCCGGCCCAGCTGCCCAGCCGTTTCGCGGCGACGTACGCGTTCTACCGCCAGGGTCTGCCGGCCGCCGCGGCCCGGCTCCGCAACTATGTTGAACGCACCGAAGGCGGGGTCATGGACGAGCCCGCCACCGCCCGCGCGCTCGCGGCGTTCGTGCTGCGCGGCGTCCAGTGCGGCGCCGTGGGCGCCGACGACGTCCAGGCGCTGGCCGGCGTCGGACTCCCCCAACTCACCGGCCTGGCCCACCCGCGGCTGGCCCACACCACTTCGAAGTAAGGATCCACAGATGGGCAAGTACTACTACCCCCAGGGCGGCCTGCCGCCGCAGACCCACCTCACCACGGAGCGGGCCATCGTCACCGAGGCCTACACGGTCATCCCCAAGGGCGTCATGACCGACATCGTGACCAGCACCCTGCCGGGTTTCTCCAACACCCGTTCCTGGATCCTGGCCCGCCCGATCGCCGGGTTTGCCACCACATTTTCGCAGCTGATTGTGGAGATCGGCCCGGGCGGCGGCGCCCCCAAGGCCGAGTTTGAACCCGGCGTCGAAGGCGTCGTCTTTGTCACCAAGGGCAGGGTCAACCTGACCCTCGACGGCGAACTTCACCAGCTGGAGGAAGGCGGCTACGCTTACCTGGCCGCCGGTGCCACCTGGGGCCTGGAGAACGTCTCGGATGACATTGTCTCCTTCCAATGGATCCGCAAGGCGTACGAGCGGCTCGAGGGTTACGAGGCAAAGTCCTTCGTCACCAGTGATGCCGAGGTGGAACCCACCGCGATGCCGGATACCAACGGCGCTTGGAAGACCACCCGCTTCACGGATTCCAGCGACCTGGCCCACGACATGCAGGTCAACATCGTGACGTTTCAGCCGGGCGGGGTCATCCCGTTCCCGGAGACGCACGTCATGGAGCACGGCCTGTACGTCCTGGAGGGCAAGGCCATGTACCTGCTCAACAACGACTGGGTTGAGGTGGAGGCCGGCGACTTCATGTGGCTGCGCGCCTTCTGCCCGCAGGCCTGCTACGCCGGCGGCCCGGGCGAGTTCCGTTACCTGCTGTACAAGGACATGAACCGCCAGATCCGCCTGACGTAGAGCCCCCTCCTCCCCGAATCGCCGAGATCGCCGGAAGCCTGCCAGTTCGCCGCAGGCTTCCGGCGATTTCGCACGTTTCCGGCGTCTCCGGCTTTCCCAGCCCTTGCGTCGCAACTGGCCGCGCGGAAGCATGGGGGCATGCTGACGATCGGAACGACTGTCCTCGGTGTCAACGACGTCGCCCGCGCCACCGCTTTCTGGTGCGACGCCCTCGGCTACGTCCCGCGGGAAGACGGCGACGAAACGTGGGTGGTGCTCGTCCCGCAAAAAGGCGATGGCGCCCGCCTCGCCCTCATGCTCAGCGAGACCGCTGTCCAGCCCCACCCGCGCCTCCACCTTGATCTCTACGCCGATGACCAGGCCGCCGAGGTGGAACGCCTCGTCGGGCTCGGCGCAGCCAGGGTGGACTGGGACTCCTATCCGGATGACCCGGACTTCATCGTGCTCGAAGACCCGGACGGAAACCGCTTCTGCGTTGTGGATGCCGCGGCCTGACACTGAAAGGACGCACCATGTGATTCTCGCCCGATTTCTCGCCCCGCGCCGCCATTGTCACCGGCAGCGATTCCGGCATCGGCCGCGCCACTGTGGTGGCCCTGACCCAGGCACGGGCGGCGGCACCAGTTCCTCGAACTGAACTATGGGACCTGGGCGAAAACACTGGACACCAACCTCAACGTCGCCTTCCTCTGCATCCAGGCGGCAGCCCGGCGGAGCCCTTAACGGAAAGCGGCTGACGGGTTAGTCGCCCGCCAGCCACCGTCCCGGACCTCGCTGCTAAAGCCCGGCGTCTCTACACTTCACCGTCCACGTGCCCGTCAGGGTTTGAGGACCACCTTGATGCAGCCGTCCTCTTTCTTCTGGAACTTGTCATAAAGCTCGGGCGCCTCGGCCAGCCCGGCAGTATGCGTGACAAGATCCATCACACCCAGCGGATCGGCGTCGTCCTCCACCAGCGGAAGCAGCTCGTCCGTCCACCGGCGGACGTTGCATTGGCCCATGCGCAGCTGGATCTGCTTGTCGAACATGGTGAGCAGGGGCATGGGGCTGGCCATGCCGCCGTAGACACCGCTCAGGGAAACCGTGCCCCCGCGCCGGACCGAGTCGATGGCCGTGTGGAGCACGGCCAGCCTGTCCACGCCGGCGGTTTCCATAGCCTTCTGTGCCACCTTGTCCGGAAGGAGGCCGAGTGCCTGGTGGGCGAATCCCGCCACCGGTGATCCGTGCGCTTCCATCCCGACGGCGTCGACTACGGCGTCCGGGCCCCGGCCTTCGGTCATCTCCCGCAGTTCGTCCGCGATGCCCTTGGCATAGTCCAGAACCTCGACGCCGTGGCGCGCCGCCATCCCGCGGCGCTCCGGGACGGGATCAACACCGATCACCCGCTGGCCGAGGTACGCGCCCACCCGGGAGGCGAACTGTCCCACCGGCCCCAGCCCGAAGACGGCCAGCGTTCCGCCGGCTGGAGCGTCGGCGTATTTCACGGCCTGCCACGCAGTGGGAAGAATGTCCGAAAGGAACAGATACCGCTCGTCCGGCAGCTCCTGCCCCACCTTCACCGGGCCGTAGTCCGCGAACGGAACCCGCAGGAACTCCGCCTGCCCGCCGGGAATGGAGCCGTAGAGCTCCGAATAGCCGTAGAGCGCGGCCCCGGAGTTCTTCGCCCGGACCTGGCTGGTTTCGCACTGCGACTGGAGGCCCTGGGAACACATGTAGCAGTGGCCGCAGGAAATGTTGAAGGGAATGACCACGCGGTCGCCCTTGGCCAGGTTGGTGACGGCGCTTCCCACCTCTTCCACGATGCCCATGGGTTCGTGGCCCAGCACGTCGTCCTTGTGCATGTAGGGGCCAAGCACCTCGTACAGGTGGAGGTCCGAACCGCAGATCGCGGAGGACGTGATCCTCACGATCGCATCCGTGGGCTCCTGGATGACGGGGTCCGGTACTTCCTTCACGGTCACCGAGCGTTTGCCTTGCCAAGTCAGTGCCTTCAATGGAGCGCCTTCCTGTAGCTGCACGTCGCGTCCTTTCGACCGTAACGCGCCCGGGCCCGGATGTGAAGATCAGCATGCTTATCAATTTTTCGTGATCCAGGATTGGAAAGTAAGCATCCTTGCTGTTCTCTTGTTTCGGCCGGGGAACGCTCTTAGCGTAGGAACTGTTCTTGCCCCCTAGGAAAGGCGCCCATAATGTCGCTGTACCAGCCCGAACCAGTGGAAATCTCCACGCGCATGCGCCCAGGCGAATGGACGGAGTCCAGCCTCGAGGAACTGGTGACCACCTACCGCGCAAAGATCCTCGCCATGGGGGCGGCGGTTTCGGAAGTGCTCACCGAGGTGGTCAGGAACGACGACGGCTCCGTGTCGGTTTCGGTGTCGTGGAACAAAGGGGCGTACGCGGACGAACCCGAGGGCGGCGCGTTCACGAACACCGAATCCAAGGTGGACACGGCCGGCGCCTGACGCCGCCGGACGCCTAACCTGCGAGCAGCTTTCCGATCGCACTGCGGCCCAGGTTGTCCAGCAGCTCCCGCGGACCCGCGTAGACCTCGGCGGCCCCCACGTCGCGCAATTCCGCCTCGCTGGTGCCGCCGCAGGTCAGGGCGATGGTGGGGATGCCGAGCCTGCTGGCCGCCATGACGTCCCACACCGCATCCCCCACGTAAACCGCGCCGGAGGCCTGAACCCCAACAGCCTCCAGCGCCGCCACCAGGATGTCCGGCTCAGGCTTGCTGTTTTCCGCATCATTGGAGCTCGTGGCGGCATCAATGAAGTCATCCGCCGACAACGCCGACCGCAACGCGTTGAGATCCTGTTCCCTCGCGGACGAGGCCAGGGCCACCGCCAGGCCGCCCTGGCGGCACTCGGCCAGCAGGTCCCGGGCCCCGTCAAAGGCGCGGAGCGATGGCCAGAACGTGCCGAAAACCCCTGAATGGGCGGACAGGATGGCCTCATCCACTTCCCTGTTCCGGGAGTCCGGCAGCAAATTGTCCACCAGACGCGCCCCGCCCATCCCCACACAGCGGTGGATCCGGGCCATGGGCACGTCGAAACCGGACTGGCGGAACGCCTGCCACCAGGCGAGAGTGTGGATATAGGCGGAGTCGATCAGCGTTCCGTCAACATCGAACAGGACAGCCTTCTCCCGGCGGCGCCCTGCCGGCGACGGACCTCCCGACTCCCTATCCACCGGCTTGTCCACCGACACCCGCGCCAACCTCGGCCAGGTGCGGCGCAGGCACCCGCTGCCGGACGCTCTTCGGGGAGCCATAGCCGGCGCCAACCGTGGACTTCACTGCCTGACGCGCGGGCTTGGCGTGGCGCTTTTGCGCGGGCCGCTTGACTGCGTCCTTGGAGCAGTCACGTATCAGTCCGGTGCCGGCGATCTCCCTGGCCTGGGCAACTCCGGCAACCGCCGCGCGCTTCGTCGGGAAGGTAACGGACACCGCCATCAGTGCCCCCGCCCCGTCCAGCAGCCGGATCCTGTAACCGCCGTCGGGGGCGTCCACCAACTCGAAATATCCAGCCAATTTGCCTTCCTCCTTCTTCACCCTTCGCCGAGGTGTTTAGTAAGTATACTTACTTACAAACCGAAGGTGAGAGGTGCCACCCAAATTCGGCTTCGAACAAGGCTGTCGGCGCCAAGCCCTCAGCCGGTGCCAGCCTTTGACGGGAGCGGCTTGTCGCTCCGGCGGGGCCGGTGTTGACTGAGTTCCAGTGCACTGGTCACCAGCGCGAAATGGCTGAACGCCTGCGGGGTGTTCCCGAGGTGCCGCCTACTCTGGACGCCCCATTCCTCGCTCAGCAGTCCGACGTCGTTGCGCAGCGACAGCAGCCGTTCGAACAGTTCCGTGGCCTCCCTGTGCCGGCCTGCCCCCAGCAGCGCCTCCACGAGCCAGAAGGAACAAGCAAGGAACACCCCCTCACCGCCTGGCAGTCCGTCGTCGCTCACCTGGGGCCGGTACCGGAGCACGAACCCGTCCTCCGTCAGTTCGCGCTGGATGGCCTCGATAGTGCCGATCACCCGGGGGTCGTCGGGCGGGAGGAATCCCACGCGGGGAATGAGGAGCAGGCTGGCATCGAGTTCCGGCCGGCCATAGCTCTGGGTGAAGGTGTTCCGCTCGGCGTCGAAGCCCTTAGCCATGACCTCGGCCTGGATGGTGTCACGCAGCGCCTCCCAGCGGTCCGCCGGACCGGGAAGCCTTGAATCCCGCACCCCCTTGACCATCCGGTCCGCTGCTACCCATGCCATCACCTTGGAATGGGTGAAATGGCGCCGCGGGCCGCGCATCTCCCACAGCCCGTTGTCCGGCTGGTCCCAGGCCCCTTCGAGGTATTCCATCAGCGCCACCTGGACGTCCCAGGCTTCGTCCGTGTGCTTCAGCAGCGAGTTGCGGGTCAGGGCAAGGCAGTCCAGGACCTCACCCCACACGTCCAGCTGCAGCTGGCCGGCAGCCGCGTTGCCCACCCTGACCGGCGTCGAGTTCTCGTAGCCGGCCAGCCAGGGAAGCTCCATTTCGGGCAGCCTGCGTTCCCCGTGGATCCCGTACATGATCTGCAGGTCGGCCGGGTCCCCCGCCACGGCCCGGAGCAGCCAGTCGCGCCACGCCGCCGCCTCGGAGGTATAGCCGGCGGCCAGCAGCGCCTGGAGGGTCAGGGTGGCATCTCGGAGCCAGCAGAAGCGGTAGTCCCAGTTCCGAGGCCCGCCCAGCTGCTCCGGCAGCGACGTGGTCACGGCTGCAACGATGCCTCCGGTGGGCGCATAGGTCAGGGCCTTGAGCGTGATCAGCGAGCGCTGCACGGCGTCCTTGTACGGCCCGGTTACCTTGCACTTATCCGTCCACTCCCGCCAGAACCGTTCGGTGGAGTCAAGGACTTCCTCGGCGTCCACGGACCGGGGCCGCCGGACATGGCTGGGCGCCCAGGTCAGCACGAACGGCACCCGTTCGCCGGCTTTCACGATGAAGTCGCTGACGGTGTGCATGCGTTCGCCGCGCAGCGGGGCGGTGGTCACCAGGTAGGCAGAATCGGGTCCCGCGATGGCGTGGAGGCCGTGGCTGTCCCGGCGCACCCAGGGCATGATGTGGCCGTAGTCGAAGCGCAGGGCCAGCTCGCTTCTCATCCTGACGTGTCCGTGCAGCCCCACCACGATCCGCACGATGTCCGCCACCTCGTCGCGGGGAGGCATGAAGTCGATGACCCGGACGGCGCCGTCATCAGTTTCCCACTCGGTTTCCAGGATGAGGGTGTGCCGCCGGTAGCGGCGCCGTGTGCAGCCGCCGCCACCTGCCGGGGCGAGGAGCCAGCGGCCGGCTTCGGGGGTGTCCAGGAGTGCATTGAAGCATGCCGGCGAATCGAACCGGGGCAGGCACAGCCAGTCAATCGACCCTTCAGTGCTGACCAGGGCCGCCGTGTGCAGGTCGCCGACCACCGCATAATCCTCGATGCCTACCATGCCCTTACAGTGCCACAGCAGGCCCCGCGGCACGAGGGGGTACCGGGTGTAGCCTGAAGTGAGGCGGAGCGGCCGCCGGAGTCTTGCCCGGTCACCCGGCCCAGCCGGTTTGCAGGGCGGAAGTGGAGCCTCGAGTGGATAGTCGCCTGAGCGAAGCCGACGTGGTGGGGCGCGTCCAGGACATGTTGCTGGACACCCAGGATGTCCAGGATTTCCTCGAAGAGCTGGCACGGTTCTCGGCCGAGAGCATGTCGGGACCGCACGGCCAGATCTATTCCGGCATTACCCTCCTGCGGCACCGTTCGGCCGCCACCGTGGCCAGCAGCGGTGAGCACGCCCAGGCACTGGACGAAATCCAGTACCAGTTTGGCGACGGCCCCTGCCTTCGCTCCTGCCGCGAGGGTGTCCTGGTCCACGTTCCGGACTTCGAGCTCGACACCGAATTCCCGGATTACAATGACACCGTCCTGAAAAACGGCATCCGTTCGGTTCTGGCGGTCCCCTTCGAACTGCCGGGCGCCGACGCACGGGCCGGACTCAACCTGTACTCCGAGAAGCCGAACGTCTTTGACGCGGCCGCCGTGGAGAGCGCCATCAGCTACGTCCGCCAGGCCTCCAAGGGTCTCCGGCTCGCGGTCATGCTCGCCCAACGCAACGACCACGCCGCCAACCTCAGGCGGGCGATGGAGTCACGGACCATCATCGACACCGCTGTCGGGATCATCATTGCGCAGAACCGCTGCAGCCAGGAAGACGCCATCAACCTGATCAAGTCGGCGTCCAGTACGCGCAACCTGAAGCTGCGCGACGTCGCTGCGGCCATCGTTGACTCTGCCGGCGGCGGCCCACTGACAACCCACTTCGAGTGACGCCCGACAGGTGAACATCCACATCGGCACGTCGGGCTGGAGCTACGACCACTGGGAAAATGTGCTTTACCCGCCGGGGCTCCCCACCCGGGAGCGGCTGCAATACTACGTGGCAAGATTCAGCACGGTGGAGCTCAATGCCAGCTTCTACCGCTGGCCGCGGGACACCACGTTCGCCGGCTGGCGGACCCGGCTTCCGGCCGGTTTTTCGCTGTCCGTCAAAGCCCCCCGCGGGCTCACCCACGGCAAGAAGCTGTACGGCCCGGAAGTCTGGATCGAACGCATCTCGCGGTGTTGGCACGAGCTCGGCGACAAGCGCGCGGTGCTGCTGGTGCAGCTGCCTCCCGGCATGGCCAGGGATGACGCCCGGCTGGACTACTTCCTCGGCGCCATGCCCGAGTGGATTCGGGTGGCCGTGGAGTTCCGGCATCCCAGCTGGGAGCATCCGGAGGTGTACGGACTGCTGGAACGGCACCAGGCTGCGTACACCGTCATGAGCGGCGCCAATCTACCCTGCAACCTCCAGGCGACCGCACCGTTCGTCTACGTCAGGCTGCACGGGCCCGACCACCAGCACCTGTACGGCGGTTCCTACTCGGATGAGGAACTGGGCTGGTGGGCGGACAGGATCCGGGAGTGGCGCAGCTCCGGAAAGGAAGTCTTCGCCTATTTCAACAACGACGGCGGCGGCAACGCCGTGCGCAACGCGGCCACCCTGCGCGGCATGTTGGGAGACGGCGGCGAGTAACAGAGCGCGGGCGGGCAGCCCATGGGCGGCTGCCCTGTGGCAGAGTGAAGGCATGGACATGGCGTCGCAGGAATCACCGTTGTCAGGGACGAGTTTGTCAGGGACGCGCGTCTTCCGCCTGGCCCACTGGCTATCCGACTCGATCAATACGGCGCGCCTGAAACTGGCGCGCCGCTGGAAGTTTGAGCCCAAGACGATCGCCTACCAGGGCTACGGCTCCACCGAGTGGGTCCGTGTCCTGGGCAGGGTGGTGCTGGCCAGCAAGCCCGTGCCCGGCAGCCGCGCTGACCATGCCGCCCGGAACGGCACCGAAAATGTACGTGGCTGGCGCGCCTTCACCAGCGTTCCCATCCCCCGTTCCGAAGTGGAGATCGAGGTGGGCGGAACGGTCACGAAGGTCAAGGCCGACCGGGGCGGGCTGGTGGACATCGACATACCGGTGTCCCTCGCACCGGGCTGGCACACCGCCATACTCCGCTCCCCGGATGCCGAACCGGCGGAGGCAAGCATTCTTGTCATTGCCCCGGACACGAAATTTGGCATCGTCTCCGATATTGACGACACCGTCATGGTGACGGCCTTGCCCCGGCCGTTCCTGGCACTCTGGAACACCTTTGTGCTGAGCGAGCGGGCCAGGATGGCCACCCCGGGGATGGCGGTGCTGCTGGACCGGCTCACCGTTGAGCATCCCGACGCGCCGGTCATCTATCTCTCGACGGGCCCCTGGAACGCTGCGCCCACCCTCGCGCGGTTCCTGACCCGGAACATGTACCCGGCCGGCCCGCTGCTCCTGACGGACTGGGGGCTGACGCAGGACCGCTGGTTCCGCAGCGGCCAGGAGCACAAGCGCCGCAACCTTGAGCGGCTGGCGGCCGAGTTCCCGCATATGCGCTGGCTCCTGATTGGCGACAACGGCCAGCACGACGAGCAGATCTACTCGCAGTTCACGCAGCACAACGCGGACAAGGTGGCGGCCATCGCCATCCGGCAGCTGTCCGTGAGCGAAGCCGTCTTCGCCGGCGGCCATTCCGAGGACGGCGACCACAGCGCCTCGACGGTGCCGTGGATCTACTCTCCCGACGGGGCCGGCATAGCCCGCCAGCTCCGGGAGCTCGAACTCCTCTAGGTGCCCGTGTTGCGCCAGGTGCCCGGACGGCTCTAGGTGCCCGGACGGCTCTAGGTGACCGGACCGCCGTCGGACATTCCGCCGTCGGAGATCCCGGCGTCTGTCAGCGCGCCGTCCGTCCCTGCTGCCGCAGCCGCGACGGCGGCATCCGCGGACGCTGCCAGCTTCCGTTCCTCCTGGAGTTCCTGGAACCAGTAGAACGAGGCCTTGGGCGTGCGCACCTGCGTCTCGAAATCCACGTGCACCAGGCCGAACGGCTGTTTGTAGCCGCCCGACCATTCGAAGTTGTCCATGAATGACCAGACGTAGTAGCCGCGCAGGTCGATCGCCTCTGCCTCACCGCCGGGGGCCGTGGCACGGAGGGCGGTGCCGAGGTGGTCGGAGAGGTAGCGGAGCCGCCGCTCGTCGGGGATGAAGGTCCGGTTGGCTGACTTGTCGCGGACCTTGACGTCAACAAAGCTCGCCCCGCCCTCGGTGATGATCACCGGCGGGAGTTTCGGGTACCGTTCGGCCATCTCCTTGAGCGCCACGGCCATGTATTCCGGTTTCACGGGCCACCCGTAGGCAGTGGTTTCGGTGTCCGGCCACGGCTCAATGTGCAGCGGCGCGCCGGGCGTGGCGTCCCTGAGGTCATCCCCCATCGCCTCGGCCATGGCCGCCGGAACGGGGCTGTCGCCGCCGCCTGCCGCCACCCGGGTAGGCATGTAGTAGTTCAGGCCGTAGAAGTCCAGCGGCTGGGAGATGACGGCCATGTCCTCGTCAGGATGCTCGAAGGACGAAAAGAGCTTCGCCGCCCGGATGAGGTCCGGATACTTTCCGGTGAGCACCGGGTCCGCGTAGAGCCGGTTCTGTGCCACATCCATGGCTCCCGCACTGATCCAGTCGAGGGGGTTGCCGGAGTTGGGCACCACGGGCGAGTACACGTTGGTCATGCCGATTTCGCCGGGCACCTTCGCTGCCCGCAGTGCCTGCAGCGCCAGGCCGTGGCCCAGCAGCTGGTGGTGCACGGTGGGCAGGCCATTTGCGAAGTCGGCCTTCCCCGGGGAGTGCAGGCCCAGGGCATAGCCGTTGGTGGTCACGGTAGCTGGCTCGTTGATGGTCACCCAACGCGCCACCCGGTCCCCGTACGCCGCCGCAGCGATGGCGGCAAACTCGCCCAGCCGGTAGGCCGTGTCCCGGTTGAGCCAGCCGCCGTCCTCGTCGAGGGCCAGCGGCGTGTCCCAGTGGTAGAGGGTGACCATCGGTGAAATTTCGTTGGCCAGCAGCTCGTCCAGCAGCCGGTCATAGAAGTCGAGCCCGGCCCGGTTCACCGCTCCGCGGCCATCCGGCTGGATCCGCGGCCACGCCAGTGAGAACCGGTAGGAATCGACGCCCAGCTCCTTCATGAGGGCCACGTCCTGCGGCATGCGGTGGTAGTGGTCGCACGCCACGGCCGGGCTGTGGCCGTCCACGATCGTCCCGGGTTTTGCTGCGAAGACGTCCCAGCCGGCGGGACCACGGCCGTCCTCGTCCAGCGCCCCTTCAATCTGGAACGCTGCTGTGGCCACCCCAAGGGTGAATCCGGTCGGAACCATAGCGGCCAAGTCTTTGGCGGAAGGATGCATCGCTGGACCTCTGTGACGTTGTGGACGGCCGGTAGGCCAAAACTTCAGATTTCCGGAGTCTACCGCTCAGGGCGCCGCACTGCCCGGGTTGATCACGGAAATCACGTTGCCGGCCGGATCCTTGAACCAGGCGATGTCCGGTCCCATCCCCCGGGCTATTCCTTTTTCGTCCGTGGGCAGGTTGGGATCGTCATAGATCTTGGTCTGGACGCCCGCCGCGTTGAGCTCATCGACGGCTGCCTCGACGTCGTCGACCACAAGGTTCAGGACGGTGAAGGTGGCCGGCTCATGGTTGTCCTTGGGGTAGACAAAAATCCGGTGGCCCTCGGGCATGGACAGCTCCAGCGTGCCCATCGCGCCGTCGGACACGGCCAGGCCCAGCGTCTGCCCGTAAAACTCCCTGGCGCGCGCCACGTCGTCGACGCTGAAGCTGGAAAATGAACCCTTGGGCGCAAACATGGCCTTCTCCTTCGATGGCTCCAGTGCTTCGGCGGCTCAGGAGGACTGCGGCGCCTCCGGACTGCGGTACCTCCCAGAATGGCACAGGCCCAGGGCCGCTGACGAGTGGCCGCTGGTAGGGTCTGCGACATGGATGAAAAATTGGGGAAGTTCATCGACGATTTCGCGCAGCTGGTTCAGATCGCCCAGTCCGGGCAGCACCGCGTACAGGCCGGCACCCAGCTGCTGACAACAATCACCGAGCATCTGGCGGTGCCGGCCGAATCACTCGCGGTCGTGGTGGAGGAGGTGCCGGCCCACCGGTTCGTGGACGCGGACATCCGGATGGCCGAACTCGCCGCCGAGGACGGGCAATTCCGGCTGGTGGGGATCGGCGGCGGCGACCAGCGCCACCACCAGTCCCTGAGCGACATGCTGCAACAGTCGCAGTTCTTTCCACAGTTTCCGTTGTCCCAGCCCGATTACATCAACCTTGCCGTGGGACCGGATGAACAGCGGCAAGCCGTGGCACTGGGGCTGTGGCTGTTCCGGCACGCGGGCAGCCCTGTTGCCGTCCTGCAGCGGGACGCGGCGCCGCGGTACGGGCGGCAGACGGCGTGCCTTGAGGTCCTGGCCGCTGATGCGAAAAACGCGGCAGACTTCCTGGCCGAGTTCCGCAGGCGGATGCAGCGCGGCAGCATCCTGAAGGGCCAGGTCATTTCGCTGGTCATGGGCGAGTACGGGCCCAGCAGCGGTGGCGTGACGTTCCACGCCCGGCCGGAGCTCACCGCCTCCGACGTCATCCTTCCCGAGGGGCTGCTCCAAAAAGTGGCCGATCACGCCCTGGGCATCGCCGCGCACCGGGAGTCGCTGAACGCGTACGGCCAGCACCTCAAGCGGGGCATCCTGCTGTACGGCCGGCCGGGTACGGGCAAGACCCACACGGTGCGGTACCTGCTGAGCCAGAGCGCCGGCATCACCGCGGTCCTGCTGTCCGGAGGGTCACTGGCCAGGATTTCCGAGGCGGCCGCCATGGCCCGGGCCCTGCAGCCTTCCATCGTTGTGCTCGAGGACTGCGACCTGATCGCTGAGGACCGGAGCTTCGGGCACGGGCCGCAGCCGCTGCTGTTCGAGGTTCTGGATGCCATGGACGGCTTGGACCACGACGCCGACGTCGCCTTCGTCCTCACCACAAACCGCGTGGACATGCTCGAGCGGGCCCTCGCCCAGCGCCCCGGCCGCGTTGACCTGGCCGTGGACGTTCCGCTACCGGCCCTGGACGAGCGCATCGGACTGGTGACGCTGTATGCGCGCGGCATCCCGTTCAGCCCGGACGCCGTCCGCGATGCGGCGGCCCGCACCGAAGGCACCACAGCCTCGTTTGCTCGCGAGCTGGTCCGCCGCGCCGTCGTGCGTGCCGCACTGGACGGCACTCCCGTCTCGGACAGCCACCTGCTCGAGGCGGTGGACGAACTGATGGCCGACGGCGAGACCCTCACCAGGAGCCTGCTGGGCAGCGGCCCCGCCGGCGGCGGGGACGGGCAGGGTGGCTTCGGCGGTCCCGGCTTCCCGGGCCCAGGCTTTCCCGGACCCGGCTTCGGGGGTCCGGGGATACCCGGGCCGGGTATCCCCGGGCCGGGCTTTGGCAGTGTGGGCTTCTCCGGGCCGGGCTAGTACAGCTAGTCCGCGGGCTAATCAACCAGCGGCGGTGGCCCGAAGAGGAATTCGTTGGCGTGGGACACGGCCTTGCGGAAGGCATCGTTCCGCAAGGCGACCAGGTTCGCGGAGCTGCCGGCGTCGGGCTCCAGGAAATGGGTCAGGCCCGGGCGAAGCACCCAAATGTCCCCGGCAGGCGGCAGGTAGAACACCCCGAACGTACGGTGCCGGTGGTCGTCGTCGGACCAGATGGGCACCACGGCCAGCGCGGCACCGGTCGTGGGATTGATCCACTGTGCGCGGGGCAGGGGTTCCTCATGGGCCTCGGGGTCCAGGAACGGCGCTGTGCCCTTGCCCCAGCGCTGCTCAAAGCGCTCATGGAAGGCCGGAATCAGGTGCGAGTCGTAGCGGCGCCAGTCGCTCATGGCTGTGGTTCTCCTATGACGCTCATGTCGGTTTCAGGTCCACGGTCCGCTCTCCCACCGGACAGGCGTGACGCGCAGCGGCGGTTCCCGGTGCCGGACCACGTGGACGGGAATGTTTTGTGGTTTGCTGGCGGGTTGGTGTTCGCCGGCAGTCGCGGCAAGGAGCTCGTGGTCGTAGGCTGCACGGCGTTTGGGGTCCCGGAGCGTGGCGAAGGCCTGCATGACGAGTTGCAGTTCGGCTGGTACCGCTTCACCGCTGGCAACATCCGGGTGGTGGCGGCGCATTAGGGCGCGGTAGGCGCGGGCGATTTCCTGCTGCGACGCTCCGTGCGGAATCTGCAGCACCGCATAGTAATCCGGTGAGGGGCTGGTCATTACAGAAGCCTGCAGTTGGAAGGATTGCTGAGGATCGCGGCTGGGGCGGCCCGGGGTTTCCGACTGGAAACCGCAGGCCGCCCCTGCCAGCGCGGCGGCTACGTCTCGATCTGGTGCAGCTGGCCCTTGCTTTCGATCTCGATCTTCCGCGGCTTTGCCTGCTCGGCAACCGGGATGCGCAGTGTCAGCACGCCAAGATCGTAGCTTGCCCTGATCTTGTCCGCGTCCAGGGTGTCGCCGAGAATGACCTGGCGGCTGAAGACGCCGCGCGGCCGCTCGGAGACCACCAGCTCGACGTTGGGCTGGGTGGCATCACGGCGCTCTGCCCGGACGGTAAGGACGTTCCGTTCAACGTTCAGATCCACGTCGTCGGGAGAAATCCCGGGCAAGTCAAACGCCACCACGAATTCCCCGTCTTCCTGCCACGCGTCCATGGGCATGGCGGCCGGACGGGCTGCTGTTCCGAAGACCTGCTGGGTGAGCCGGTCCAGCTCACGGAACGGGTCAGTACGGATTAGCATCATTTCCCACTCCCTTCAGCATGTAGGTTGTATGGCTACCCATCACCCGTTTATCTATGGTGGTGGATATAGATTTTTTATAGCACCGGTGACAAACTGGTGCAAGAGGAAAAACGAGAAAATCTGGACGGGGAATCACATGGCCAACCGGGACGGCGCCGGGCGCCGGCTGTACGCCATTTCTGTCGTGGCGGAGCTCGTGGGGACGGGCCAGCAAAACATCCGGCTCTATGAGCGCCGCGGCCTGCTGACCCCCGAAAGGACCGACGGCGGCACCCGCCAGTACAGCGAATCTGACCTGGCGGTCCTGCGCCGCATCGCTGAACTCCTGGACGAAGGGCTCAACCTGGCCGGTGTGGCCAAGGTGCTGGAACTGGAAATGGACAACGCCCGGCTGCGCCGCCAGCTGCAGCGGGCCCGCGGCCGCGGCGCCAGCCCCGGGGACGGCGGCAGCCCGCAGGACAGCGCCCGCGCCGGGCACAACGACGGCGACCGGCCGGCAGAGCCAACAAGCGAGGACGTCGGCACCTGAGGACTACAGCCGGCCCCCGGCGAGCAGGAAGGAGTCCTCAAGCAGTTCGGCGAGCTGGCCGCCGTCGACCCTTGAAAGCCGGACAAGGACCAGCTGGGGCGACCGCTCATGGTGCGGCGTCCAGAAGTACGTTGCCGGATCCGTTCCGGCGAGAGCCTCGCGCTCGGCGGTCTTGACCGTGAGCACGCCCGTTTCCCAGATGCGGGCCATCAGGGTTTTGGCGAACCAGGCCGGCTGATTCCAGCTGGCGCGTTCGGTCACGCCCGGCAGTGCAAGGCAGATCCGGCGGACATCGGCTTCGGTGGCCATGCCGTCAGTCCGGGGCGTCGGCTTTGGAGAGCTCGCCGGTGACTTCCTCGCCCGGCACCCGGGCGGTGCGCCAGGTGTCCACGGCAATCACCGCACCGAGCACCACCAGCGACAGCGACACCGACGCCACGGCGTCGCTCACCCAGTGGTAGCCCAGATAGAGCCTGCTGACGGAGGCCGCGAAGACTCCGATGATGGCCACAATAAAGCTGACGACGGCGGCCTTCGGGTTCCGGTGCCGGGAAAAGACCAGGAACGTGGTCACCAGCAGGAAGTCAGATGCACCCAGGACGTGGCCGGACGGGAAGGAAAATGTTTGGTCTGCGCCGAACAGCATCTGGTCCACTGGTGGGCGTTCCCTTTCGACGGACCTGCCGATGAGCTGGGCGAGCCCCACACCGGTGAGCATGGCCGCTGCCAGCAGGATGGGCCGCCAGGCGTGCTTGGCCAGAATGCCCCACGCCACCGTGACGACCAGGACGATGATCGGCAGCCCCACGGGTCCGAAGATGATGGCAAGGATGATCATCACCACGGTCAGCGCTTCGGATCGCGTCGTCAGCAGCCACCTCTGCGCCTCACCGTCAGCGCTGGCCAGCCCGTCCTTTTGCCAGACACCGGCGAGCGTAAAGAAGAAGACCGTTGCCCCCACGAGGGCAAGGATGATCGCCGTGGCGTAGAGCCCTTTCCTCGCGCCCGGTTCCATGTACCGCTCTTCGACCACAAACTTGTCATGGAAGGCGCGCCACCGGCCCTGCATGCCCGCTGATTCTTCTGCCACCCGAAAGACCGCCTGTGTGCTGAGGAATATTGTCTAGAAGTGAAGGTTATCCCTGTTCCGCGCCGGGCGGCAGAAAGCGGGCGGCAGAAATCCTAAGCGCCCTTACGGATGTCTTCCCCCGCTGTTACGGTAAGACTTCCAGCCCCACGAGGTCTCAGGAGACGACATGAGCACTGAAGGAACCGGCCAGGAAGAACAGAACAGCGGAACTGCGCCGCAGACCCAGGGGGACGGCGTCCCGGACTCCGGCGCCGGCGTCGCGGTGGGAGCCGGCGAGCCGAACACGTTCGAACCGGAGGAGGGCACGGACAGCACGCGGACCGGAGCGCCAAGCGACGAGCAGATCGCCACGGCGGAGGACACCCCGAACGTCGAAGAAACACCGGTGGATACGACCGAACCCAGCTGACCGGGTGGATAATTAGTCACACATTGAAGTGGCAACGGGGCTACGGAGGCTGCCGTGAGGATCATCGGAACACTTGTGATCATCTGGCTCATCGTCGGCGTTTTCGCCGCGTTTCAGCGGGGCTACTTCGGTGGCTCCCCGGACTCCTGCACGGAGGCCGGAACCGTGGCGATCACCATCGCCGCAGGACCGCTGAACTACATGGGTGCCAACCCCAAGCTGAGCTGCGAAGTGCCCCAACCGTCCAACTAGCACGGCCTTCCGAGTAGCACGGCCGTCTAAGAAGCGGCTCGGCGCCGGACGGGGCGTTGCCGTTCACCGGCGATTCACACGCGCGTCCCCGCCTGTCCAAGCTGCCTCGCTAGGTTCGGGGCCATGGACATCACACGCAGAACACTCATCACCAGCAGCCTCTGAGCCGGCCTCGTTATCGCCCTGCCCGGCACCGCCTAGCCGGCACCGCCCCAGGAAACAGCGCGAACGGACATTTAAGCCCCACCCGTGCGGGGCTCAAGTGTTCGTTCGCGCTCAGTCGTTCCTGGCGCTCAGTCGTTTCTGGCTCTCAGTCGTTTGTGGCGCTCAGTCCTCGGTGGGCGTCGTGCGGTTCGAGTGGTAGTTCCGCCAACTGTGCTCGGGCGCGTAGCCAAGGAGCCGCTTCGCCTTGTCGATGGAGAGCAGAGTCTCGTGCTCGCCCAGCTCCTTCGTGACCTTCACCCGCGGGAACACGTCCGCCGCCAGGCTGGCGCTGGAGCGGCTCATGACGGTGTCCTCGTTGGCGACGATGAAGGCCTCGAACCCCGGCGTGCGGTATTCCAGCGCGCGCGCCACCGCCTGGGCACCGTCGCGCGCATCGATGTAGCCCCAGAGGTTCCACTTGCGAAGTGCGGCGTCCGAGTCAAAGGACGGAAACTCCTCGTAGTCCTCCGGATCCATGACGTTGGAGAAACGGAGTCCCACGATGCTCAACTCCGGGTCCCAGCGCGTCATCTGGATGGCCATCTGCTCCTCCAGATGCTTCACCAGCGAGTAGGTGCTCTCGGGGCGGGCCGGATATTCCTCGTCCACCGGGATGTAGGGAGGATCGACGTCGAACGGCAGTCCCAGCACCGTCTCACTGGATGCGTACACGATTTTCTTGATGCCGGCCCGGCGTGCGGCCTGGAACACGTTGTAGGTGGACAGCATGTTGTTTTCGAACGTGGCGGCGTCGGGCACCAGGCCGGGAGCGGGGATGGCGCCCAGATGGACGATCGCGTCGAAGCCCTGGTGCCGGTCATCCAGACCCAGGATGACGTCGACCACCTGCCCGTAGTTGCGCAGATCCACGGCGGCGAAATGCGGGCTCCGGTCACCCGTCCGGTCCAGGTTGAGGACCGAATGCCCGTCCGCCACAAGCCTGCGGACCACATTCCGTCCCAGCTTTCCGCTGCCTCCCGTTACGGCAATTCTCACCGCGGCCTCCTCCTGTTGGTTTGCCGCCCTGGCCAGGACGGCTGTGCTCGGTTCGCCGCAGTGGCTTCCGCCGCCCGGCACCTTCCCCCAGCCTAGGGCCCACGGCTGTAACGGCGGCCATGGTGCGTGCCGAACTGGTGTATATTTTCTCGGTACGGTTTAGCAGAAGGCCGTTGGATTGTTGTTCGATCCGGCACCTTGCTCGCCGCTATCCGCCCCGGCCATGGGGTCCCTGCGCTGCGCCCGCCGGTTCGTCTTGACCCGAGCGAAACGGTACCGAAAGATCGTGGCCAGCGAGTCGACCGCAAAACCTGAAACCTCAATCACGGAGCACCTCAACGAGCTTGTGCTCACCAGCTCCGACGTGGGCGAGTTCCTCCACGAGCTCGCCCGGATCTCTGCACGCAGCCTCTCTGAACCCGGGGACGAAGTCCTCTGCGGCGTAACCCTGCTGCGGCACCGCAAGGCAGCAACCGTGGCGAGCAGCAGCCCCGAGGCGCAGGCCATGGACGAGATTCAGTACGACTTTGGCGACGGTCCCTGCATGACGGCCTCGCGCGATCAGGTCACCATCCATATCACGGACCTCCGGAAGCATGACCGTTGGGACAGCTACGCCGAGAAGGTGCTGGGGCAAGGGGTCCGGTCAATTCTCGCCATTCCGTTTGTGCTTGAGGGCGAGACCCGGGCCGCGCTGAACCTGTACTCCCACCGGCCTGGACGTTTCGAGGGGCGCGTGCTGGAACTCGCCCAGGACTTCGTCAGCCAGACGTCGATGGCCCTGCGGCTGGCGGTGCGGTTCGCCCACTACAGCGACGCGGCGGCCAACCTCAAGGCCACCCTGGAAACGCGTACGGTGATCGACGTCGCCGTCGGCGTGATCATGGCGCAGAACAGGTGCAGCCAGGAGGAAGCCTTCGAGCTGCTCAAGGCGGCGTCGAGTACGCGCAACATCAAGCTGCACAGCGTGGCGACGTCGATCGTTGACTCGCTTGGCCAGGGACCGGCGAAGACCCACTACGAGGGCTGAACTGCCGGGCTGCGCGCACTGCTAGGGGCCACCGAAGCTCGGGCCGTCGGGGTCCTGCCCGCCCATCTGTGGAGTCCCCGCAGGCCGCGACGACCCCTCGGTTCCTGCGCCGGCCGTTCCCGCACCGCGGGAGACCCGGATCTTCTGGGCGCCCGCAGCGGACTCCTCAGTCAACGGAACGCGGACTTCCAGAACGCCGTCGGTATATGAGGCGCGGATGTCCTCCTGGTTCACCGGGGCGGGAAGGCTTACGGTCCGCGAAAACGTGCCGAAGCGGAATTCCGAGCGGTACCCTTCCTTGTCCTTGTGCTCCGATTTCTCTTCACGGCGGACGGTGATCTGCAGTTGGCTGCCGGTCAGCGTGATGTCGACGTCATTGTCAGGATCGATGCCCGGCGCTTCGGCCTTCACCACCAATGAGCCTGCCTCGCGGTATTCCTCGACACGCAGCCAGGCGTCCAGATCTCCCTCCAGGAATCGGCGGAAGGGTTCCGGGATATCGACGCCGGCACGCCTGAATATGTTGGTCATCGCTGTTACCTCCTGTCAGCTTCCGGCCCCATTGCAGGATGCGGATGACCGGAATGGGTCCCAACACCAACCAAGCTACGCCGTTGCCGGGCGCTTGTCAGGCGGTCGTCCGGGAGCCTCGCAAGCGGCGAACCTCCCCGCCTTCAGCGGCTCAGCGCCAGGAATCCTGAGAGTTTCCCTATGAAAACCCGGGAAGTTGCTGGCGGACGAAGGGGCGTTGTGGACAGACTGGACCGTTCCGTCAGGCGGACCCCCCCAAATCCGCCCAAAGTGCGGCTGCAGAGGGGTGCCGGCACCGAGGTTTTCACAGGAGGCTTGGCGCATATTGGCGCCATGCAAAGGATCACGCCGCCAGTGGAGAAGCCCCAGTGATGAAGCTGATACTCCTGTGTATTCCCGTGGTTACATTCGCCGCCCTCAACGTCTGGAGCCAGGCGGTTACGGAGCCGCCGGCCGTGCAGGGTCCGGGCGTGGTGGTCATTGAGCTGCCCACTTCAGCCAAAGCCGATTTCCTGAAAGAAGACGCGAACATTCAAGGAGGTTCCGATGGACGCTAGTGCCCCCACCCCTGCTGAGCACGAAAGGCTGAGGACTGCCGCCGATCCGGGGAGAAGCGCCGAGGAGGCGCTGGAGCTCTTCTGCAGCGACTCACTGAGGTCGATCGACAGGACTGTGATGCGCGCCCAGGTCATCGAACTCATCCTTGACATCCTGGCCACCACTGATGTCAAGTCCGAAGCCCGGCACCGGCTGCTGCAGCATCTGGCCTCCCATCCGGGATCCCCCGAGCAAGCGCTGCTGTGCCACCTGAGCGAAAACGCCTGCCTGCCGCCGGTCACGGACGGCAGCTCCCTCCCGGCGGCCGACTACTTCCCGGCGGGCGGAGACTACTTCGCGGCCGGCGCTGCAGAGGGGCCGATGGAAGGCACCAAAGACACAGTTGACGGACCGAAGCCGACGTGGCTGCCCGCTCCCCTGCGGAACCTGCTTCGGCTCGACTGAAGAGGAACGACGGCGGGGGTGGACCTACGCTGCCAGCTGCGGCGAGGTCAGGCCCCGGGTCTTAGTTCCGGTGGTGCGCGATGAGCCAGCCGGCCATCTGCTGCGCCCGCTTGTTGGCGAGGAAGTCGCCTTCCGTCGCGGAAATGATGGAGCCCTTCATCAGGATGTGCCAGGAGCGCGCGAATTCGTCAGGGCGTTCCAGCCCCGCTTCCTCGGCAAGTGCCTGGATGTGGCCCCGGATTCTGGCGAGGTAGCCGATGCTGGCCTCCCCCAGGGGATGCCCCGGGCCCATTTCGAGGAGGACATTGATGAACGTGCACGCTTCGAAATCGTCCCGCTGGAACCAATCGCCGAACACGTCGAAAATGGCCAGCAGCCGGCCCTCGGGTGTGGTTCCCCTGCGCCTCGCCTCGGAGACAATCAGGTCCACCGTCCATACCTGGTCACGGAGGGCCAGGAAAGCCAGAACCAGCGCATCCTTTGACGGAAAGTGACGGTAGAACGTCGACTTGGCCACGCCGGACCGCTCGATCAGCTCATTGATACCGACGTCCCGGACGCCGCGGTGGGAGAAAAGCTCGTAGGCAGCGGCCAGGATCCGATCCACTGGTTCGCTATGGCCGGTCCGCACCTCGTCAGGCAACAAGGTGTCCCCGGTTGCATCAGGAGCACTCATTAGGGAATCAGTGTACCTTGGGACTGGCAGAGACAGACCTGTCTGTCTTATTGTTTTAGGGTCATGACACCTCGTCATCGGGAATGCTGGTTCCCGGGCGCTGGCGTCACTGCAATGGAGCAGAATGGGAGGGCACCGATGGACGACGACATCCGCGCGGTGGAAGAAGCCGTGGCGACGCTGGAATCCGCAAAAGCAGAGCATGACCCGGCAGAGGCAACCCTGCAGAGCGCAGTAGCCGCGGCCGTAACCCACGGCAAGCCGATCCGTGAAGTGGCAGCCGCCGCGCATATGACAGCGCTGGAGGTTCTTGACGCCGCCGACGCCGCCACGTATCCGCAAAAGGAGCTTCAGCCCTGGATGCTGGCTACGTAGGCGCATGCAAGACCTTGCGAAAACTTGATTTGATCCCGAGGTAAACCTGCGGCAAGCCTGATCGGCCCGCGCCACCCTTAAGCATCAGCCCCTGGAGGAGAGATCTTTCCAGGGAAAGCATGCAACTAAGGCCGCTAGGAAGCGGGGGCGCCATGAACCAGTCAGCAACTCTCGAGGAAGTCATCGAAGTCGGCGGTGTCATGACCGACCGGCAGCCCGTGGACTTTCACCGGCTGGGGCTCGCCGGCTGCATCGACAGGCTCACTGTCCCCCTGCGCCGCCAGGGTACCTGCGTCCGGTGGGAGACACCCCATCACGGCGTGGAGATCTCGTCCGGCTGCGCCTCGCTGCTGTACCACTCCGCGCAGGTGGCGCTGAGCAACACGTTCAAATATGCGCATGCCACGGATGTCACTGTCCGCCTCGCAGCCGTTTTCCACGGCATCCGCCTGATGGTCGCCGACAACGGCACGGGCTTCGAGTCGGTTCCGCCGGCGGCGGGAGAAGGCATCGGCCACGGTGCGGGGCTCAGGACCATTTCACAGGCGGTAAAGGAAGCGGGCGGGACCGTGGACATCAGTTCGGCTCCCGGCACCGGCACGGCCATCACCATCACCATTCCGCTGGACTGACGCAACTCCGCGGCACCATCGGCACACTCCGGCGATCCGCCAGGACTCGCCTAGGATGCTGTGCATGACCCTTCCGAACGTTGAGCCCGTGAGTGCTTTCGAGTCCGCGGAGATCCAGCAGGCCGTCACCGAACTGCGCAGCCGGCTAACCTCCGGCCGACGGGTTCTGCTCGGCGTGGCTGGTTCCCCGGGGTCCGGCAAATCCACGTTCTCGGCCTGTCTCGCGGACGCCCTGGGCCCTGAGTCCGCCCTCGTGGTGCCCATGGATGGCTTCCACCTGGGCAACGCCATCATCGACGGCACTCCACTGCGACAGCGCAAGGGCGCTCCGGACACGTTCGACGTCGGTGGTTATCTTTCGCTCCTGAGGCGCCTTGTGCGCCGGGACGAGGAGGTCGTATACGCGCCGGAGTTCCGGCGGACGATCGATGAGCCCGTGGCCGCATCGCTCGCCATCCCAGCCGCCGTCCCGGTCATCATCACCGAGGGCAACTACCTGCTCAGCGACGCTCCGCGCTGGCAGCAGGTGCGGGCACAACTGGACGAGGTGTGGTTCATCGACACACCGCACAGCCTGCGCCTTGCCCGCCTGGTTGAGCGGCACATGTTCTACGGCATGGACCGCGCTGCGGCCGAGGCGTGGGCCAACGGGCCGGACGCGGCCAATGCCCGCCTAATCGAAGCCACGCGCTCCCGCGCCGACAGGATCATGACCTGGTACTAGCTACCTGTCCTCGGCATCCCACAGCCCGGATTCGTCCGCAGCCTCTTCCGGTTTGTGCTGGCCCTCCGGCGCTCCACTGCCAACGTAGCTGGCGGGCACTGTTCCGCCGGCCTGTGTCATCTGTTCCTCACGAATGTTGTGCGCCGTACCGGCCTGGGGATGGGGCTGTTCCTGTTCGACGGCGTCCGGGTCGCCAGGGCCCCGAAGCTCGCTGGGCTCTTCCGCATTGCGCTTGCTGTCAGTCATGCCACTGCCTCTCACTGGGAAATGCCGGTCGCGTCCCAGTCTAAGCACACCAAGTACCGCCGCAGCGAGCTTGCCAGAAGCCGGACCGTCCAGACCAGGATGAGCGCGATACCGGCCAGCGTGGGCACCCTGTGCCAGCAGGTTATGCTGGCCCCCGCACATCCTGCGGTGCCCACCCCAGGGATGGGGCCACATGCCGGGCGATGTTTTCCAGCAGCTTGGCGTTGTAGTCCACGCCAAGCTGGTTTGGGACGGTCAGCAGTAGCGTGTCTGCCGCCTGAACCGCGGCGTCGCCGGCCAGCTCGGCGGCGATGACGTCCGGCTCGCCGATGTAGCTCTTGCCGAAGCGGGCCAGGGTGCCATCCAGGGCGCCCACCTGGTCCCGTCCCTCGCGGAGGGCGCTCAGCCCGAAGTACTGCCGGTCCTCGTCATCGGCCAGCGGCAGGACGCTGCGGCTGACCGAAACCCGCGGCTCACGGCCGTGCCCGGCCGCCGCCCACGCCTCACGGAACATCGCTATCTGCTCGGCCTGGAGCTCGTGGAACGGTACCCCGGTATCCTCGGTCAGCAAGGTGGAGCTCATGAGGTTCATCCCGCGCTCCGCCGCCCAGACCGCTGTCTTCCGGGTTCCGGCGCCCCACCAGATCCGCTCGGGCAGCCCCTCGGATCGGGGCTGGACAGGGAGCAGCCCGGTGGCCCCTCCGGCGTACCGGGGATCGGCCTCCACCACGCCCGGCGCCGGAGATGGCCTGCCGGAACTCCTCGGCGTGCCGGCGCGCCATGTCGGCGTCGGTCTCGCCCTCCCGCGGCGCATGGCCGAAGGCGGCCGCGCCGTTCCGGGCCGGCTCGGGTGAGCCGCGGCTGATGCCGAGCTGAAGCCGGCCCCCGCTGATGAGGTCCGTGGCCGCCGCCTCCTCGGCCATGTACAGCGGATTCTCGTAGCGCATGTCGATGACGCCGGTACCGAGCTCAATGCGGCGGGTGCGGGCCGCCGCGGCCGCGAGCAGCGGAAACGGCGATGCCTGCTGGCGCGCGAAGTGGTGAACGCGGAAAAACGCGCCGTCGATGCCCAGCTCCTCCGCGGCCACGGCCAGCTCTATCCCCTGCAGCAGGGCATCACGTGCCGTCCTGGTGCGGGAACCCTGCACCGGGCCCCAGTGTCCGAACGAGAGGAAGCCAATTCGTTTCATGCCCACCACAACATCCCCGCGTCCTGTGCCATTCCTGCAGGCCACGCCCTGTGACAGGCCGCGCGCACCGGCCCGCGATCCCGATAGGTTGGTACCACCGCATGAGGACGTCCGTTCTCACGAGACCGAAGGGAATGCTGACATGGCGTACATCACCGTTGGACAGGAAAACAGCACCGACATCGAGCTCTACTACGAAGACCACGGAACCGGACAGGCTGTTGTCCTCATCCACGGCTACCCCCTGGACGGATCCTCCTGGGAAAAGCAGACGGCGGCCCTGCTCGATGCCGGCTACCGCGTCGTCACGTACGACCGCCGCGGATTCGGTAAGTCCAGCAAGCCCACCACCGGCTACGACTATGACACCTTTGCGGGCGACCTCAACACCATCCTGACCACCCTCGACCTCAACGATGCGGTGCTGGTTGGCTTCTCGATGGGAACCGGCGAAGTGGCCCGATACCTCTCCACGTTCGGGTCGGCCCGCGTGGCCAAGGCCGCCTTCCTCGGATCCTTGGAGCCCTACCTCCTGCAGACCGACGACAACCCCGCCGGTGTGCCGCAGTCAGTCTTCGACGGCCTTGCCGAGGCAGTCAAAGCGGACCGCTACGCCTTCTTCACCGAGTTCTTCAAGAACTTCTACAACAGCGACACCTTCCTGGGTACGCCCAGGCTCAGCGAGGAGACCGTCAAGGCCAGCTGGAACCTCGCAGCCAGCTCCGGTGCGTTCGCCTCGGTGGCCGCCCAGCCCACCTGGATCACCGACTTCCGCGCCGATATCCCGAAGATCGACGTCCCGGCACTGATCGTGCATGGCACGGCGGACAACATCCTGCCGATTGACGCTACGGGCCGGGAGTTCAGCAAGGCCCTCCCGGAGGCTGACTACGTGGAGATCGACGGCGCCCCGCACGGCCTGCTCTGGACCCACGGCGCAGAGGTCAACGAGGCCCTGCTCAGCTTCCTGGGCAAGTAGCCCGGCGCCAAAGGAGGACGCCCGACGGCGGTACGCCCCACCGTCGGACGCCCTCTCGCCGCCCTACAAACAACTCCAACAGGTTGACAAATACTGAAACTAAGTGTTGACACGCACTTACGGGCGTACAATTTGAAACACCGGATCCAAGGGCTTTCCTTGAAAATGAATCCGGCTCCAGGCCCACCCGGCCAGTCCGGGTGGACGATCATAAAACGGACAGAAGTGGTTGATAGGTCTCCACGCGTCACGTGATCGGCCAGCGATGCCCGAACACACCTCGCGGGAGAAACAATGACAATGACTCCGCCAACACCGTCCCGCCGCTCGGCCAGGATCGCGTTGGTTTCCACTGTTTCGCTGGGCCTGCTTGCGGGCCCCATCGCCATGGCCACTCCGGCTGTGGCAGACTCCAAGAGCGCTGACTGTACCGTCAAGGCGCTGAAGCCGAAGGTCCATGACAAGGACAAGGGCGGCTACAAGAAGGGCGAACGCAAGTTTGTCAAGGTGGAATTCGAGTTCAAGATCCGCTGCGACAAGGACACCAAGGTCCACTTCCAGCAAAAGATGTTCCAGAAGGACGGCAAGTGGAAGGTTGACCAGATCGGCAAGGACCACGGAAACGTGTGGGTCCACAAGCATGAATCCGTTGTCAACATCGTCAAGGTCTACGACAAGGACCGCCACGACAAGTACGAGAAGGTCTTCCACTACGTCAAGATCCGGGTGGAGAAGAAGGACAGGTACGGCAAGTGGGCAAAGTGGTCAGACTTTGACAAGAGCCCGGTCGCAACCATCTACATCCCCAACGGACGCTACTAGCAGTTCGCTGCTTTCCTGAGTATCGGATTCACTAGCTGAACAGGAGGCCGACGGCGGCACGTGGGTGCCGCCGTCGGCGCTGTTTTTACTCTCGCTCAGAGAGAACCTGTGCTGAACGTCCAGCTGGTGGACTTCAGCGGGTTACCCGCCAGGTCGCGGACCGCGACGGAGCCTCCGGTCACTGTTACCGTGTACTTGGTCCATGCGCCCAGGGTTGCCGACGGGTTCAGGATCCACTGATTCGTGGTGCCATTGCGGGAAACCGTTGCCGACATCTTCACGCCGGTGGCGGTGTTCTTCAGCGTGACGGTGCCGGTGCTTGCTCCTTGGATGGCCTCGCTGAAGGTCACCGCGATGTTGTTGACGCGCCGCACCAGCGTGGCGCCCGGGCGCGGCGTCATGGCCGTGATGCTCGGGGCCGGGCCGGTGGTGAACGTCCAGCTGGTGGTGGCCAGCGGGGTGCCTGCAGCGTCGCGGATGGCCGCAGCCCCGCCGGTCAGCGTCACGGTGTACTTTGCGTCGCTGGCGAGGCTGGCCGAGGGGTCCAGTGTGGCGGTCCGGGTAGTTGCGCTGTACGTGACGGCCGCCGGGACCACTGTGCCGCCCGGGCCCCGCAGCACGAAAGTGCTGGCACTGAGGCCCTGCACCGCGGTGTCGAAGGTGGCCGTGACATTGCTTCCTGCAGCCACGGAGGTGCCGTTCGCCCCGGGCGTGCGGGCCGTGACAGCGGGGGACGCGGCGGTGGTGAAGGACCAACTACCCGTCACGAAGGGGGTGCCTGCGGCGTCGCGGATGGCCGAGGCCCCGCCGGTCAGCGTCGCCGTGTACTTCTGCGCCGCGGCTAGCAGGCCCTCAGGGTTCAGCGTTGCGGTGCGCGTGGCGGCATCGTAGCTGACGGCAGCCGGCACCGCTGTGCCTGAGGCGTTCCGGAGGACGAAGGTGGAACCGGCCACGCCCTGGACCGCTGCGCTGAACGTGACGGTGACGTTGGCTCCCACAGCTGCGCCTGAGGAGTTGGCTGCCGGGCTGAGCGCCGTGACGGCGGGCGCGGTGAGGGCTCCCGCCGCGGGGTCGGTGAACAGCAGCCGGTTTGGTGTCCCCGCGGTGGCGGCGGAGACGGCCCCGGGGGTTGCCGCGGAAAGCAGCTTCGCCGCCACGTCTGCCGGCGGCAGGCCAGGTGACCGGGACAGCATTACGGCTGCGGCGCCTGCCACGTGCGGTGAGGCCATCGAGGTGCCGCTCATCAGGGCCGTGGCCGTGGTGGAGCCGGGGGACGCGGACTTGATGCCCACGCCCGGCGCGTACAGGTCAACGCAGCTGCCGTAGTTGGAGAACGCTGCCTGCTTGTCCGCGGAGTCGCTCGCTGCGACGGTCAGCGCGCCGGCAACGCGGGCCGGGGAGCTGTTGCAGGCATCGGCGGTGGAGTTCCCGGCGGCAACCACGGCGGTGACGCCGTCGTTGATGATGCCCTGCACCGCGGCGTCCACCATGGCGCTGGCGGTGCTGCCGAGGCTCAGGCTGGCCACGGCCGGGGTTCCGGCCTGGTGGTTGGACGCGACCCACTCCAGGCCCGCGATGACATCCGAGTTGAAGCCCGACCCGCTGCAGTCCAGGACCCTCACGGGAATCACGGTGGCCGCCTTGGCCACGCCGTAGGTCTTCCCCGCAATGGTGCCGGCAACGTGCGTGCCGTGGCCGTTGCAGTCCCCGGTGCCCAGCCCGTCGGAAATCGCGGTCCATCCCTGCGCGACGCGGCCAGCAAACTCCGCGTGCGCAGACAGCACGCCGGAGTCAATGACATAGGCGCTCACCCCGGCGCCTGACGACGCCGAGGTGTAGGTCCCGGAGAGCGGCAGGGCGCGTTGGTCAATGCGGTCCAGGCCCCACGGTGCGGACTGCTGGGTATCGGCGGCCGTCACCGGGGCATCGGGTTCGACGGCGGCGACGCCCGCCGAGCGCTTCAGTTCCGCAGCCTGTCCCGGCGTTGCCGTCACCACGGCGCCCCGGAGGGCCTTGGCGAAGGTGCGCCCGACCGCGATGTTCCTCGAGCGCAGGTTCCGCACGGCCGAGGATACGTCGGTCCCGGCAGAGTAGCGCACGATGTAGCGGGCCGGAGCTGGCGCCGCCGCCGGGGTTTCCGTGGCGGCGGTGCCCCCGGCGGCAGTGACAGGCGAAGCTCCGGCGAATGCTGCCACAAGGCTCGTCAGCAGCAGCGAGGCAAAGGCAGGACGGAGAACAGAAGCGCGAATTTTGGGGTTCCTTCGAAAGCTGAGGGCCAGCGGGGAAAGCCAGTGGAAGGCTGTATCCAGTGTATTTTCTGTGCGCCTGTGGCAGGCCGCAGCTGCATGGAAGCTTCGGCGAAGCTTCGGCTCCTGCGGAAAACCCGGCGTAATCCTGAGCTTTCTTCCCGGGCTGCCCATCGTCAGCTACGTGACACCTCCTCAGGTGCCGGCCGGGAACGCCGGACGGTACACGGGCGGGAACGAGCCCAACGGCGTGAGGTCCGTCTTGGGCGGGTCGGAGAGGATGGGGTCGTTGTTCCGCAGGTCGCCCACGGAAAACTGCACCATCATGTCGTGGTCCTCATGCACCAGGTTGTGGCAGTGCATCATGTACCGGCCGCCGGGGGAATCCGGTCCCGTATCGAACTGCATGAGCAGCGTGATGGATTCGTTCTCACCGGCGTAGAACACGTCCTTTGGCCCGGTCTCCCATGCGAACGGTTTGCCGCCGTTGGTGTTGCGGGCAATGATCTTGGCGTCGACGAGGTGGATGTGCACGGGATGGAACCAGCCGCCAGACTCGTTGATGATGGTCCACTGTTCCACGGAGTTCCGCCTCGGGACGGCGAAGCACCTGGTGAATCCCGACCTTTCCACGTCCTCCCAGGTCTCCTCGTTGATGGTCCATTCCCCGCCCTGGCGCTTCACCCGGAGCACGCG
The DNA here is from genome assembly GCF_000238915.1 of Arthrobacter globiformis NBRC 12137. Classification (GTDB taxonomy): domain Bacteria; phylum Actinomycetota; class Actinomycetes; order Actinomycetales; family Micrococcaceae; genus Arthrobacter; species Arthrobacter globiformis. The sequence goes on from NZ_BAEG01000118.1 coordinate 52,613, forward strand.
CTTGGCAACCGCCATCTCGGGCGTGAGGCTCATGGTGGCGATGCTGCCGCGCGCGCTTCCCGGCGTGCCGCCGTCGTCCAGGGTCACCGGCACGGAACTGATGCTTCCGGCCGAGGAGCCGGAGTCGGCCACCACCTGAAACCGCATGATCTTGTTGGTGTTGGGGAAGTCCATGTTGTTCTTATTGCTGAGGTTCCGCAGGTCCACCGTCTGCCCGGCCCGGTACCTGCGGAAATCGATGAGGATCTCGTAGCGCTCCGCCGTTCCCTGTCGCCACGACGAGACGGCCTGGACCTTGGGCACCATGCCGCCGTCGGTGGCCACGATGTGGACGGGCTCCCCGTTGGACAGGGCGGGGCGGTAGGAACGGGTGATCGACGCGACGAGCACCCGGAACCGGTAGATGCGGGGCTTGACCTTCATGAGCGGCCACGGGACGCCGTTCACCATGATGATGTCCCCCCACAGCCCGTCGTGATCGTTGTCGTTGTAACCGAGTGAGCCGTTCGCGTTGAACAGCGCGTCCGAGATGATCAGCGGCACGTCGAACTCGCCCTGGGGCAGCTGGGCCCTTTCGAACCTGTCCGACAACGGATACATGGCCGCGAGCCCGGAGTAGACGCCCTGTGCCGTGACCAGGTGGTGGTGGTCGTGGTACCAGAGGGTGCGGGCGTTCTGCCAGTTGGGATAGTGGTAGTTCTTGAACTTTCCCGGTGCCGTGGAATCGTTGGCGTAGCCGTCATACTGCGGCAGCGATGCGGAGCCGTGCAGGTGGGTGACCGTCTTGAAGGTGCCGGGGTGGAGCAGCGCCGTGGACGGAAGGGCGTTGCGGACCCGCACTTCGGTCCGGGTCCCCTGCGGCACCCGGATGGTGGGTCCGGGAAAGATTCCGTTGTACCCGGCCACCGTGGTGTACAGGCCCGGGACGAACCGCGCCTGGCCCAGCTTCTGGGTGAGGGCGTAGCGGGCGAACGGCCGGGCGGGGTCACCGCCGTCGAAACCCGTCTGGTACGGCACCAGCTCCGGCGGACGGCGGAACAGCGCCGTGTACGGCACTGGCATGTTTGCCGGGGCCAGCTGGCTCCGCGTAATGAGTGACGTGCTCTGAGTCGGCTCGTCGCCGCTCGCCGCCACTCCGGTCAAAGACGCTGCCCCCACCACGCCCAGTTTCAGAACTTCCCTGCGAGACGTCATTGTCCCCTCCAGATGTCGACTGTGGATTAAACGAAGGCAGACCTGCGGCCTGGGCCGCAGGTCTGCCAATCCCCAGGGACGCGGAACCCCGAACTTTCCCGGCCGGTGGCCGAACAGCCGCCGTGCCCTGACCAAGTTCGGAGTTCCGCTCCCCTGCCGCAAGGGGGGTGGAACAACACAATTGTTGGCCGTACTGCTTCTGGAAACCTTGGAGAAGTTGGCCGCCGGCGGCTCGCCCCACCCAAATGGGGTGTGCGGAAGGCACAGGTGCTGACGAAGGGCGGCGGTTCCGGGCGGGGTGTTCTAGATCCAGTTGTTGTGCTTGAACGTGGCGTAGAGGACCAGCCCCATGCCGAGCATCAGCCCCAGCGCCATGGGGTAGCCGAAGATCCAGTCGAGCTCAGGCATCGTATGGAAGTTCATCCCGTAGATGGTGCCGATGAGCGTGGGCGCGAAGAGGATGGCCGCCCAGGAAGAGATTCTCTTGACCTGCTCGCTCTGCGCGAAGCTGGACTCGGTGAGGCGCCGCATCTCGTCGTTCTGGCGCTGGGCAACGAGGGCTGCGTTAACCGCGAGGGCGTTCTGCAGCAGCGCCCGGAAGGACGCGATCCGGTCGTTGAGCCGCAGGACGTGGTCCAGCACATCGCGGAGGTGGTCCTGCAGTTCGGGGCCGGGGTGATGGTCCGGCGTTCCGGCGATCAATGCCTGCAGGATTCCGGCCAGTGGCCCGGTGGCACGCTGGACGGTGATGACCTGGCGGGACAGCTCGTAGATGCGCCGGGAGACTTCCGGATCCGCGCCGAACAGTTCATCCTCGATCTCGTCGATGTCGTTTTCCAGGCCGGCGGCAACAGGCTCGTACTCGTCGACCACCTGGTCCAGGATGGCGTACAGCACGGCGTCGGGGCCGAGGGCCAGGAACTCCGGCTGGGATTCCATCCGGCGGCGCACCCGCGCGAGGTCCGGTGATTCCGCGCGGCGGACGGTGACCACGAAATCCGGCCCGGCGAAGACGTGGATTTCGCCGAACTCCACCTTTTCGACGTCGTCGAGGTACCGTGCCGGGCGCAGGACGAGGAAGAGCGTTTCACCGTAATGCTCAAGCTTGGCGCGCTGGTGTCCGGTGAGCGCGTCCTCGACTGCCAGCGCGCTGAGGTCGAACTCGTCAGCCACCGACCGCAGCTCGTGGGGATCCGGCCGGTAGAGCCCGATCCAGGCCATGCCCTCGCGCTGCCGCAGCAGGAAGTAGGTCTCCTCCAGCCCTTCCGGATCAGCCGTCCTGCGGCCGGCCACGTACACGGCGTTATCGATGATGGCCATGGCGGCGACTCCTCAGCTGGACCGGCATCCCATGGCAGTGACGTTATCCCTTCCGGAACGCCGTGCCAATAAGACGCCGTGCCACAAGGGCCCGCACGGCAATGGCGCGCACGGCAATGGCGCCGCCCCAGCTACCGGCGCCTGCGATGCTGCGGCTCAGATTTGGCCGGCTCAGATTCTGGCGTGGAGTCCGCGGCTGACCGGCCGCCCGAACGATGCCGCGCCGAGAAATTCAACGGCAACGAACGGCTCGGAACCCACAACCCATTCGTCGTGCCCCGGAGGAATCGCGTAGGTGTCATTGGCGTGGATGAAGGATCGGGTGCCCTCGGGCGACTCCACCTCCATGACGCCGGACAGGCAGAACCCGAGGTGGTTGTGCTGGCAGAAGGGTGTCTGCTCCGTGGGTTTGGTGCATTCGGACCAGCGCCAGCCGGGGGCGAGGATCAGCCGGGCAACGGAGAAATCGTTGACGCTGACCAGATCCACCTCGGCCTTGTCCGGGCACCTCTTCTTATCCGGTTCGTCGAAGGATTTGACGGCAAGGGCTGTAATGAAATTAGCGGTCATGGACGGTACCTGCAGATTTGGTTGAGACCTGAAATCAAAAAGGCGGCTTCGGGAGAAGCCCCACGCTGGCGAGGTGCATGCTGCCACGGAGGCGTTACCGTTCAACAGCCGCAAATTGTTGGTGTGGCTGCCCCCTCGCCGCACACGCACGCAACAGATCAATGTTGACGTAGTCCAACCGTAGACCTCCGCCAGCCGAAGTCAATGGGGAATCTGCGCACCCACCGAAGCCTGAGGCGTGCACCGAGTGGGCGCCGGTGACAGCGAACTGCCCTTACCGGCCGTAGATCTTCACGAAGTTCCGCAGGATCTTCATGGGTTCGGTGGCCGAGTACGTCCTGGCTGCCTCCATCAGCTCCTCGGCGGACTCGGGCGGAAAGTAGCCGGCGTGGCGGTAGATGTCGATCCTGGTCACGAGGCCCTCGGCGTCGAGCTCGGGGTGGAACTGCGTCGCGTACAGGTTCTGCTTGATCCGGAACATGTGCACCGGGCAGGCGGCGGAGCTGGCGAGCAGCACCGCGTGCGGGGGCAGCACCGTGCACCCCTCCTTGTGGCCGGTGAAGGCGGTGAACTGCCCCGGAAGGCCGGCCAGCAGCGGATCCTGCAGGCCCGCCGGGCTCAGGCTGATGGTTACCCCGCCCAGCTGCTCGCCGTAGGTCCGGTCGATCACGGCGCCCTGGTGCAGGCCAAGGGTGCCCACCCCGTAGCAGGCGCCCAGGAACGGGAAATCCTCGTCCACGATCCGGTCCAGCAGCCCCGCCAATTCGCGCTCCACACGGTGCTGGGCTTCGCTCTTCTTTTCGGGAGGGTCGCTCGAAGTGAACGGGCTGCCGCCCACGATGATGCCGGAATAGTCATCGAGGTCCAGCTCCGGAAGCGGCGCGCGCTCCATCCGGATCCGCTTCAGCTGGTCCGGCTCCAGTCCGCCAAAGCGCAGGTACGCCTCGTATTCGTCCTCCGCGGCGACGTCCTCGGCCCGCGAGGCGAGCAACAGAAACGGCTTCACGTGCTTACTTCAGCAGGGCGACGTCGGATACGAGGGTGATGTGGTCCAGCATCGCCGCCGCGGCGGCCTCCGAATCCTGGGCCCGGATGGCGTCCGCGATCTTGCGGTGGGACGCCAGTGACTGCTCGGGCCGGCCGGGCTGCCCCAGCGACTCGAGGCGCGTTTCGAGGATCATCTCGGCAATGAAGGTCATGAGCTGGGCCAACACGCCGGAGTGCGCCGCGGCCGTGATGGCCTGGTGGAACAGTTCGTCGCCGTGTGCCCCCTTCGCGCCCGAAGCCACCTCTTCCGCCATGGCGTCAAGCGCCTTGTCGATGGCCTGCATGTCCTCGTCCGTGCGCCGCGCGGCAGCAAGTTCGGCCAGCTTGACCTCGAGCGTGCTGCGGGCTTCGACAATCTCCGGAAGGCGGCTCCGGTGCTCGCGAAGTCCCTTGAGCACCGAGGGAACGTTGGGCCGGTAGACCAGGACCGCGCCGGTACCGTGCTGGACGTCGATGACGCCGAGGACCTCCAGGGCCACCAGAGCCTGGGCCAGCGTCGCCCGCGAGACGCCCAGCCGTTCGGCCAGGTCCCGTTCAGCGGGGAGGGTGTCGCCGGGCCCCAGCTGCGCGGACTCGATGAAGTCCATCAGCTGCTCTACGAGCTGTTCGTACAGCCGCGGGCGCGCGACGCGGGAAATCTGTTGCGTTGCGGTCTTCTTGGGCATTCGCATCCTTCCGGCGTTCTTGCATCAGCTTAGCGGAGGAGTATTGACAAAGTCACCTAGTGTCTAGGAGGCTAGGCCAGTGAGCCTTGTAAGCCACATCACATCAACTCTCACCCCCGGAGGAACAACGATGTCCGCTCCCGTACTCTCCATCATCATCCTGGCGGTGATGTTCCTGCTGGCCACGGTGCTGCCCCTCAACATGGGCGCCCTGGCGTTCGTAGGGGCGTTCCTGCTGGGCTCAGTGGTCCTCGGGATGTCCACCAGCGACATTCTTGCCAACTTTCCCGGCGGCCTGTTCCTGACGATCGTCGGTGTCACCTACCTGTTCGCGATCGCCCAGAACAACGGAACCATCGACCTGCTGGTGCGCGGTGCGGTCCGGATGGTGGGCAGCAAAGTGGCGCTCATCCCCTGGGTCATGTTCGCCATCACGGCGGTCATCACCGCCGTCGGGGCCCTGTCCCCTGCCGCTGTCGCGATCATCGCGCCCATCGCGCTGAGCTTCGCCGCGAAGCACAGGATCAACCCGCTCATGATGGGCATGATGGTGATCCACGGGGCGCAGGCGGGCGGCTTCTCCCCGATCGCCGTCTACGGCGTCACGGTCAATGGCATCATCGCCAAGACGGACCTCGCAGCCAGCCCCATGGCGATCTTCCTTGCCAGCTTTGTCTTCAACCTTGCCATCGCCGTAGTGCTTTTCATCGTCCTGGGCGGCAGCAAGCTGCTCTCCACCAAGACCGGCCGGCTTGTGGAGCAGGCAGCTGAATCGAGGATGGCCGTCAGTGTCGGCACCCGCGCCGCCGGCGCCACTCTGCAGGGTTCCGGCTCCGACATCTCCCCCTCCGGCGTTGCGGGCAAGGGAACCTCCAGCTCCTCTTCAGCCTCCCCGTCAGCAGCTGACGCGGCCGGCGCCCGCGCCACCATTCCGCAGCTGGTCACCATTGCCGGTCTGATCGCGCTCGCCGTCATCTCGCTCGGTTTCAAGGTGGACGTCGGGTTCGTCTCCATCACCATCGCCATGATTCTGGCCCTCGTCTCGCCCGCCGCCCAGAAGGGCGCCGTCAACAAGATCAGCTGGTCCACCGTCCTGCTCATCTGCGGCATGCTCACCTTTGTGGGCGTCCTCGAGGAAGCCGGCACCATCAAGTTCGTGTCCGACGGCGTCGCCCACCTCGGGATGCCCCTGCTGGCGGCCCTGCTGATCTGCTACATCGGTGCCGTGGTCTCGGCCTTCGCCTCCTCCACCGCCATCCTGGCCGCGCTCATCCCGCTGGCCGTCCCGTTCCTGTCGACCGGCGAAATCGGCGCGGTTGGTGTGATCGCCGCCCTGGCCGTCGCCGCCACGATCGTGGACGTCTCGCCGTTCTCCACCAACGGTGCGCTGGTTCTGGCCAACGCCCCGGAGGACGTGGACAAGGACAAGTTCTACAAGCAGATCCTGGCCTACAGCGGCATCGTCGTCATCGCCGGCCCCGCCATCGCGTGGCTGGTCATGGTGCTCCCCGGCTGGATGTAGCCGGCCGGACCAGCACCAGCAGCCCCTCCCAGCAAGAGAAGGAACACCCAGCATGAGCCATGAATCCACGCCCCAGCCCGAAGGCCCCCTCTCCGGTTACCTTGTGGTGGACCTAAGCCGGGCCCTCGCCGGACCGCACGCCGGCATGATGCTCGCAGACCTCGGCGCCCGGGTCATCAAGGTCGAGAATCCCGGCACCGGCGACGATACGCGCGGCTGGGGGCCGCCGTTCGTCGGCCCCGAGGACGATCCCCAGGCCACGTACTTCCTCTCCTGCAACCGCAACAAGGAATCCATCGCCCTGGACCTGAAGAGCGACGACGGCCGGACGGTTCTGCGCGAACTGCTGGAACGGGCCGACGTCGTCATTGAAAACTTCCGCCCCGGCGTGCTGGACCGGCTCGGGTTCTCCGCCGCGGAGATGCACGCGCTGAACCCTTCGCTGGTGGTCCTGTCCATCACCGGTTTCGGGCACGACGGTCCGGAGTCGCGCCGCAGCGGCTACGACCAGATCCTGCAGGGTGAGGCCGGGCTGATGTCCCTGACCGGCTCCGGCCCGGACGACCCCCAACGGGTGGGCGTGCCCATCGCGGACCTCCTCTCCGGCATGTACGGGGCGTTCGGCACGCTCGCGGCGCTGCTGCAGCGCGAACGGACTGGCCAGGGGCAGATCGTGCGGACCTCGCTGCTTGCCGCCTTGATCGGTGTGCACGCGTTCCAGGGCACACGCGCCACCGTTGCCGGCGAGGTGCCCAAGGCCCAGGGCAACCACCACCCGTCCATCGCACCGTACGGCCTGTTCCACTGCCGGCAGGGCCGCGTGCAGATCAGCGTGGGCAGCGAGAAGCTGTGGCGCACGTTTGCCTCAACATTCGGCATTGACGCGGACCGTCCGGAGTTCGCATCCAACGCCGAACGCGTCCGGAACCGGGAAAAGGTCATCGAGGAGGTGGAACGCGCGTTCGCCGGATACGAGGCGGAGCCCCTGCTCGCCATGCTGAACGAGGCCGGGATCCCGGCGGGCAAGGTCCGCACCCTGGACGAGGTCTACGAATGGGAACAGGTCCATTCGCAGGGCCTGGTGATCGACGTCGACCACAAGATCCTCGGGAATGTCACCCTGCCGGGGCCGCCACTGCGCTTCTTCAGCGCCGCGGACACCGCGGAAACCACGCTGAAGACGCACACGGCTCCGCCGCTGCTGGACCAGGACGGAGAGCAGATCAGGCAATGGCTCGGGCTCGTTCCGGCAGACGCCGCTGCCGGCGCCGCCGCCGGGGAGGGCCGCTGACCATGGCCGCAGATCCGTCCGCCGGTCAGAAGGTCCGGCACCTGGACGCCACCGAACTCATCGCAGCCGTCCTTGACCCCGGCTCGTACCGCTCCTGGGATTCCCCCGTGGTGGACCCCAATCCCAGCCCCGAGTACCGGCAGGAACTTGCCGCCGCCCGGGAGAAGACCGGCGTGGACGAGTCCGTCCTCACCGGTGAAGGCCTCATCCGCGGCCGGCGGGTGGCCGTCATTGTCAGCGAGTTCCGCTTCCTGGCAGGCTCCATCGGCCTGGCCGCCGCGGAACGGATCGTGAACGCCGTCGAACGCGCCACCCGGGAGGGCCTGCCGCTGCTGGCCGGACCGGCGTCGGGCGGCACGCGCATGCAGGAGGGCACCATCGCGTTCCTCTCCATGGTGAAGATCAGCGCGGCTGTCCGGGCGCACCGGCAGGCGGGCCTGCCTTACCTCGTGTACCTCCGGCATCCCACCACCGGCGGTGTCATGGCTTCCTGGGGCTCCCTCGGGCACATCACCGTGGCCGAGCCGGGCGCCCTCCTCGGGTTCCTGGGGCCGCGCGTCTACGAGGCGCTGTACGGTACCCCTTTTCCGGCGAACGTCCAGGTGGCCGAGAACCTTTTCGACAAGGGGCTCGTGGACGCGGTGGTCCCGCCGTGGCAGCTGTCCGACGTCGTCGACCGCGCCCTGAGCATCTTGGTCGCCGGCCCGCACGCGCGGGTCCGGCCGCCGCGGACGCTGTCCGTGAAACCGTCCGACGCCGGAGCCTGGGAATCGATCGAAATCTCCCGGAACCCGCGCCGCCCGGACCTGCGCCAGCTGCTGGCTTACGGGGCCCGCGACGTGCTTCCGCTCAACGGCACCGGCCAGGGCGAAAAGGACCCGGGGCTGCTGCTGGCACTGGCCCGCTTCGGGCAGAAGTCCTGCGTGGTGATCGGGCACACCCGGCCCCGGCCCTCGCAGCAGACCGCGATGGGGCCCGCATCCCTGCGGGAAGCCCGCCGCGGCATGCGGCTGGCCGAAGAGCTCGGGCTGCCCCTGGTGACGGTGATCGACACCGGCGGCGCGGCGCTGTCCAAGGAAGCGGAAGAGGGCGGGCTGGCCGGCGAAATCGCACGGTCGCTCCATGACCTCATCGGACTCAACTCCCCCACGGTTTCCGTGCTGATGGGCCAGGGCACAGGCGGCGGCGCCCTGGCACTGTTCCCGGCCGACCGCACCATCGCCGCACAGCACGCCTGGCTGTCCCCCCTGCCGCCCGAAGGGGCCAGCGCCATCGTGCACCGCAGCACCGAGTTCGCCCCGGCCATGTCCGAGGCGCAGGGCGTCAACGTCGCCTCTCTCTACGCACATGGCATGGTGGAGCACATCGTGGACGAACGCGGCGACGCCGCCCTCGAGGGCAGGGCGTTCTGCCAGCGCCTGGGGCAGGCGATCGAGTACGAGCTGGCCGCGCTTTCGGCCGCCGGGGTGGCCGAGCTCCTCCCGCAGCGGCTCGAAAAGTACCGCAACCTCGGCGGCCTCGTCCCCCTCCCCCTCTAGGCCCCTCCACTGCTAGGAGTTCTTGTACAGATAATGGGGCTTCGGGCCTCCGAGCGGCCATTGCCTGTACAAAAACTGGGCATGAGGAGGGCTGGAAGAGGGGGCTTGCCTAGCGGGAGAGCTTCTGGGTGTCGGGTTCCGGGTCACCGATGTGGCCCGGTGCGTTGGCCGCCAGGACCCGCTGGACGAAGGCGCAGTACTCCTCCATGTAGTGCCGCAGGAAGGCCTCAGTGGATTCGTCCTTGACCTCGCCGTCGCTGCCGAACACATCGGGGTTGAACTTCACGTAGGCCTCGGGTGCGTTCAGCTGCGGGGCGTCGAGGAAGCTCAGCACGGCGCGCATGGAGGACTGCATCACCGCAGTGCCGATGCTCCCGGGCGAGGCGCCGATGATGCCGGTGGGCTTGCGGGCGAATGAGTTGGTGCCCCAGGGCCGGGATCCCCAGTCGATGGCGTTCTTCAGCGCCCCCGGGATGGACCGGTTGTATTCCGGGGAGACAAACAGGATGCCGTCGGAGCCTTCGATGGCCTCCTTGAGCGCGCGGCCTTCGGGCGGGAAGTCGGCGTCGTAGTCGTAGCTGTACAGGGGCAGGTCCTTGATGGGAATCTCGGTGAATTCGAGGTCGCCGGGGGCCAGCTTGATAAGGGCTTTGGAAAGCGTCCGGTTGATGGAGCCGCTGGCCAGGCTCCCTACGAAATAGCCGATCTTGTGCGTTGCCATAGTGGAGTTCCTTCCCAACAGCCGGCGCGGACCGGCTGGGTAGACGGTGCTAAGGGCGGTGCTGCGGCGTCAACCGCGGGGGCATTTCGGGTGCAACCCCAACAGTTCAACACAGAACAGCATCCCCGGCCAGAGCGCAGCGGCGGTCCTTGACAGGCTGACTGGTGCGGTAGCTAGATGAACGTTAAGCGATGGCCCACAGCACACAACCCCAACAGAGGAACGGCAGTCATGAGCGAGAACCCGGAGTCGCTGCAGCGCATCCACAGCGAAGCCCCCGCCGAAGGGGACGAAACGGCAGACCCCACCGACATCCGCATGCATTCGCAGGATCCGGCCGAAGGTGCTGACGACGTCGTCGAACCTGCGCCCAAGCGTGCGGAGACATCCTGACCGAAGTCCCCGCCCGCCGTCGGGCAGTCCGCGGCGGCTGAGAGAATAGCCGCATGGACGTCGCTCTGGGGTTGCTGTCGCTCGCCGCTGTGGTGTGCGCGGTCAGCGCGCTGGGCCGCAAGCTTGATGTGTCCGTCCCGCTGCTGCTGGTGCTCGCCGGGGTGGCCGCTTCCTTCCTCCCGTTCGTGCCCCGCGTCGACCTCAACCCTGAACTGGTCCTCGTGGGGCTGCTGCCGCCGCTCCTGTATGCCGCCGCCCTGCAGACATCGCTGTACGACTTCCGCTCCAACCGGCGGGCCATCGGGCTGCTCTCCGTGGGCTACGTCGTCTTCGGCACCATCGTGGTGGGCCTCGTCGTCTGGTGGCTGTTCCCGGAAATACCGCTCGCCGCGGCCGTCGCGCTCGCTGCCGTGGTGGCTCCACCGGATGCGGTGGCCGCCACCGCCATTGCCCGCAAGGTAGGGATGCCGCGCAGGATCGTCAGCATCCTGGAAGGCGAATCGCTGGTCAACGACGCAACCGCCCTGGTATGCCTGCGTGCAGCCGTCGCCGCCCTCGCAGGAACCGTTTCCGTGCTGGAGATCGGCGCCGACTTCCTGGTGGCCGCCGGCGGCGGGCTGGTGGTGGGACTGGCCGCAGCCTACGTCCTCACCCAGCTGCGCCTGCGGATCCGCAACGTTGCCATCAATACCTCGACGTCGCTGATGGCACCCTTCGTGGCCTACCTGCCGGCGGAGGCAATCCACGCGTCGGGCGTCCTGGCGGTGGTGGTGACCGGCCTGATCATGGGCACCAAGGCACCCTCCATGCCCAACGGGGCCGCCCGGCAGAGCCAGCGGAGCAACTGGGAGACGGTGCAGTTCCTGCTGGAAAACTCAGTGTTCCTCCTCATCGGCCTGCAGGTGCGGACCGTCATCGAGGGCGTCCAGGACGACTCCCTCGGCGCCGCCAGAATCTGGGCGGGGTGTGCGGTGATCTTGCTGGCTGTCCTGCTGCTGCGGCCGGTCTGGGTCTTCCCGGCAACCTACCTGCCCCGGCTGATCCCGTCCGTCGCCCGGAACGACCCAGCACCACCCTGGCAGTACCCGGCCATCATCTCGTGGGCCGGCATGCGCGGCGTGGTCACGCTCGCCGCAGTCCTCACGCTGCCCGAGGACCTGGAGCACCGCACTGTGCTGATCCTGGCGGCAATGGTGGTGGTGGCCGGCACGCTGGCGCTGCAGGGGTTCACGCTGCCCGCCCTGGTGCGGCTGCTCCGCGTGCAGGGCCCCGATCCGGGCGAGGACGCGCTGGCCCAGGCCTCGCTGACGCAGCAGGCCACGGCGGCGGGAGTGGAGCGGCTGCACGAACTCCGGACCGACGATGATCCTCCGGAGGTGGTGGCCATGCTCAAGCGGAGGACGCTGGAGCGCGGACTCGCAGCGTGGGAACGCCTGGGCAGGCCGACGGCGGAAGCCGCCACTCCCAGCCAGCGCTATGCCCAGCTGCGGCTCGCCATGCTCGAGGCGGAGCGGGCGAAGGTCCTCGAACTCAGAAGCGGCGGGAACTACGCCCACGAAGTGCTCAGCAATGTCCTGGAACGGCTCGACGTCGAAGAGTCGATGCTGGATGCCGTCATCGAGGAGGCCGACGTTTCCGGGTCCCGCGCCGTCGCCCGGCCGGGCGGAGACTGCGAGCATCTGGAGGCCGCCCGCGATCCCGAGGTTCCCCCCGAGGCGCACTGCGACGCCTGCGTCCGCGAAGGCACCCTCACGGTCCACCTGCGGATGTGCCTGGAGTGCGGGAACGTGGGCTGCTGTGATTCCTCTCCCGCCACCCACGCGTCCCGGCATTTCCATGCCACCGGACACCCTGTGATGCGCAGCATCGAACCGGGTGAGGACTGGCGGTGGTGCTACGTGGACGATCTGCTCGGATAACGGAGCAAGGTAGCCCGGGCCGGGACAAGATGGCCAAACGGATCTAACAGCCCCGTAACCCGCCGTTAATGCCGCGGCGGGAGACTGGAGACCTTGGATCCGCACGACTGGCCTTGCGTCCCGGGGGCAGCCACTCGACGAGGAGTTCTGTAGGCATGAATAGTTCCGACGGCGACAGCAGGCCAGCACCGTCCGTTCTTCCGGTCAGCAGCGGGGAACGGCCCGATCTCAGAAGCTTCCATGTCCGCGAAGACGTGGCCCTGGCGGGCCGCTGCGGCAATGTGCACCTGGCCACCGGCCGGACCTGCATCCTGCCCGAACGCCACCCGGGCTCGTGCGACTTTGTGGGCCCGGAGGATGCCAACGGGGTGGCACGCTAGGCGTTCAGGTGCTCTTCGCCATCGGCACGGCCGGCTCCGTTACGCCCGCAATGTCCGACGCCGGGGTGAGGATCCAGCGTTCCCCGTCCTGTTCATAACTGATCACCATGGACGCGGCGGAAGTGCCTGCTGCATCCATGGCGAGCAGCAATGCCGCCTGCATGCGCCGGGCATGCCCGAATCTGGCTTTCGCCGTGCCCTCGAGGTCGCTGTTGTCGACGAGAATATAGGCCCTGCCCTCGGCCACCGCCCTGATCGAATACCCGCGCTCTTCGTGGACCGACCCGCGGGACGAGGCAATCTCCGTGACCCTGTCGGCCCGCACCAGGCTGTGGCTGATGGTGCGGATCCACACCTCACCCATGGGGTCTCCTTTGCTGCCGTGCGGGCTGGAATTGCCTCTACTTGCAAACGGTAGTCCGAGACGGCCCGGATGTAAGCCCCCCAAACGGTGCAACCGCCGTCGTACTCCAAATTGCCACAGGTTTTCCCCAAGCTCCGGGAGGGGTTTCCTAAAGCTCTGTGGGAAATAGTGAGTCTGACCAGGGACTATCCCTGGACGGTCTCAGAGCACCGCCCAACGCACAGCGTTCGGGCGATGTCCGCGACCGCCGGTTCTTAGGGGGAGACATGTTTCAAACCTTTTGGCGGTTCCGCGGGGCGATAGCCCCGCATGTCTGGGCGCTGGCAGGCGGGGCGCTGCTGGTGGTGTTCGTCGCCGCCGTGGAAGTTGCCCTGCCGTGGCCCATGAAAGTCATCGTCGACGACGTGCTGCAGCCGACGGGCAGCTCCCAGCTTCATGAGACGCCGGCCTTCCTGGGCCTGGCCGGCTTGAGCCAGCTCCAGCTGCTTCTGCTCGCCGCGTCGGCCTTGCTTGCCATGACAGTGCTGAACGCGGGCGCGGACTATCTTGGCACCCGCCTGCTCAACGGCGTCGGTGAGAGGGCGATGGCCACGATCCGGGCCGAAGTCTTCACCCATCTGCAGCGGCTGTCTCTGGCCTTCCACGACAAGCAGCGGCTGGGCGACCTCGTCACCCGCACCACCACCGACGTCGACTACGTGCGTGCGCTCATGGTGTCGATCCTGTCCGTGCTGCTGCCCAATGTCTTCATCCTCGGGTTCGTGATCACGATCTGCGTGCTGATCGACCCGACCTTCGCACTGATCGGCCTGGCGGTGTCGCCACTGCTGTTCGTCACCGTGCTCTTCTACCGGCGCCGCATCAAGGTCGCGTCAAAGGAGGCCCGCAGCAGGGACAGCGACATTGCGGCGGCGATGTCGGAGACCTTCTCCTCGGTGCGCGTGATGCAGACCTACACGAGCGAGGCACACCACGAGGAGGACTTCCGGACCCGCAATGACGGACGGCGTGACGCCGGCCTGAAGGTCATCCGGCTGCAGTCCATGTTCTCGCCGCTGGTTGACATCATCGCGACCCTGGGCACGGTGCTGGTCCTATGGATCGGCGCCCAGCGCGTGCTGGACGGGACCCTGACACTGGGCCTGCTGCTTGTGTTCCTCGCCTACCTCAAGGCGCTGTACTCCCCCATGAAGTCCCTGGCCAAGCTCACCACCGTCATCAGCCGCGGCCAGGCCAGCGCCGAGCGCATCCAGGAAATCCTGGACACGGCGCCGGCCATATCTGACCTGCCCGGCGCACGGCCGGCCCCGCGGCTGGCCGGCGCGGTGGAACTGCGCTCGGTGAGCTTCGGCTACCACGGCGACCGGCATGTGCTGCACGGAATTGACCTCACGGTGGAGCCTGGCAGGGTCGTGGCGATCACTGGCCCGACGGGCGCCGGAAAGTCGTCCGTCGTCAGCCTGATTCCGCGGCTCTACGATGCGGCCGAGGGGGAAGTTCTGCTTGACGGCATCGATGTGCGGGACCTGCAGGTGGCCACGGTGCGCCGGCAGATATCCATCGTGCTGCAGGAATCAATCCTGTTCCGCGGGACCATCTACGACAACATCGCCTACGGCTCGGAGGGCGTCAGCCGGGAACAGGTCCTGGCCGCGGCCGAGGCAGCCCACGTGGACGAGTTCGTCCGCAACCTGCCCCTCGGGTACGACACCCCGGTGGCCGAGCGGGGCGTCACGCTCTCCGGCGGGCAGCGCCAGCGCATCGCCATCGCCCGCGCGCTGGTCCGCGACACACCCATCGTGATCCTCGATGAACCAACATCCGGCCTGGACGCCATTTCTGAGCAGTACGTCATGCGCGGCCTGGAACGGCTCATGGCGGGGCGGACGGTGATCGTCATCGCGCACCGGCTCTCGACGCTGAAACGGGCCGACCGGATCTACGTGCTGGACAAGGGGCGGATTGTGGAAAGCGGCCGGCACAGCGAACTCGCCGCGGCGGGCGGCCTCTACAGCCGGCTGGACAGTCTGCAGCATGCCAAGGACACTCCGGCCCTGACCCTGGTTCCTGCCGAAAGCGGCAGCCTCAAAACGGAGACGAGCGCATGAGCAGGACGAAGCCCCCGACGTATGGTGCACTGCCTTGGCGGATCGGAGGGAAAGGCGCCCTTGAAGTGCTCCTGATCCACCGGCCGGCCCACGGCGACTGGTCCATCCCCAAGGGCAAAGCGGACCCGGGGGAAACGGGCCCGGAATGCGCGGAACGTGAGGTGCGGGAGGAAACGGGCCTGCAGTGCCGTCTGGGCGCGGAGTTGCCCACCATCCGCTACGAGGACAGCAAACGCAGAATCAAAAGCATCCGTTACTGGGCTGCCGCGGCGGGGCCAGGCCGCTTCACTCCCAATGAAGAGGTCGACGCCGTCAGGTGGCTTTCGCTGCCGGCGGCCTTGCGCACCGTCACCGAGCCGCGGGACAGGCCCGCCATCATCGCCCTGGGCACCCTGCTCCAGTTGGAGTTGGGTATCCGTCCGGTGCCGAAGCGGGAGAAAATGCTGCTGCTGGTGCGCGGGGCGGAAATGACGAAACGGGACGAGTGGGACCCGGCAGCAGGCAGCCGGCCCCTGGCGCGGATCGGCGAGCAGGCCGCCAGGTCACTCGCCTCACTCGGAGCCGTGTTTGACATCGAGCGCATCGTCTCCGCACCCTCGATCCGTTGCCTCGAAACGGTCGCCGAGCTGGCACGGCGGGAATCCCTCGTAGTGGAGCGTTCTGAGCACCTGGCCGCCGGCAGCCTGGCGGCCACACTGGACCTCGTTGCCAAGGCCCGCGGGACGGGAACGGTCCTGTGCACGCACGAGGATGTCATGGCAGATGTCCTCGCCCACCTCATCCACCATGACAGGACGGTCCTGACCAAGCGCTTTCGCGTCCGCAAGGGCTCAGCGTGGGTGGTGACCGGCGACCGCACGCGCTACCACTCCGCCTACTACCTGCCTCTGTCCCCGGCGGACCTCAGCACCGCACTGGACCTCAGCCCCGCACTGGACATCAGCCCCGCCGCGGACCTGCGCGCCGCCGTCTAGCACCGTGTGTGCCCGCGCAGCGGCGGGCGTACGCTCAGACAGTGGACATCGTGGAGTTCCTGTCCGCGCGCATCGCCGAAGACGAGGCCGTGGCGCGCAAGCTGCTGGACGACCGCACGACGTCGGAATCGGGCAAGTGGTACGAACGCCGCCTGCTGCTGGAGTGCGAAGCCAAGCGGCGCCTGATCGGCATCGTCGAGGCGGCCAGGCAGACGGCGCTGGCCACCCTCGTGAGCGATCCCTTCGGCGACGAGACCGAGTGGATTCCGCAGGCGCTGGAATGGACCACCCTGTCACTCAATGCGCTGGCGGTCCCCTACAGTGACCACCCCGACTTCAACCGGGAGTGGCTCTGGTCCCCGTAGCTCCCCGGGCCGCTCACTTGCTGCCCAGGATGCGGCGGGCCTCAGCCTGGGCATCCAGCTCCTGCTGTGACACCACGGATCCGCTGATGTACCCCGCGCTGGACCTCATGGCCCGGAGTTCGGCCACGGTGTACGGAACCCGGCGGCGGTGCGCCATGGCGTGGCAGTTGGGGCACAACGGAACCAGGTCCCCCACAGGGTCCAGCTCGTAGCCGGGCCCCAGCTGGCTGGCCGGCACCAGGTGATGGACATGGATGAAGCCTTCGCCTTCCGGGCCGTAGGCCGCCTCGAAGGAGAACCCGCAGGCGGCGCATGAGGTGCCGTGGTGCGCCAGGCAGACGCGCCGGGCGTGCGGATTGCGCTCGTATCTGTTCACGCCCACCCGGATCAGGGCGTCCTGCGGCAGGGTGCCAGGCACGGGAAGGACCGGATCGTTCTCGTCGGCCGGCAGGCACTCGGCCCAGAGCTCCCGGATGGCCCGCGCCTGGTCCTCCGGGAGCGGCCGGCACGCGCCGGTGGCCGCGGCAGCAGCCCAGTCCGTCAGCGGCGCGCGGGCCGCCAGGATGTCCACCGGGACCTGGTCTCCGAGCGGCAGCAGCACGTCAAAGTCCACGTCAATGCAGGTCTGGGTCCCGTGTTCCAACTCGGGCGCGGCAACCGGATATGGCGCAGAGGCGACCACGCCATGGCCGATCAGCCCGCTTCCTGCCTTTCCGTGCAGCAGGAGCCAGGCATCCGCTCCCGGCCCCGGCAGGGTGCCGGTTCCGGTGGGCCACGCGCGCCGGTGCACGCCGGCAGCACCCAGCTCGTCCACGACCCGCGAATAGCCCGGCCAGGTATCGCCTACGCCCGGGTTCCAGCCCAGCAGAACAGCCACCATTCCCTTATCGTGCCACCTGCGGGCGCTTCAGGAGGAGCGGTGCCCCAGACGTCGCCACCACGGGGGTTTGGCTTCCGCGACAGGTTGCGGTGCAGCCGCGGCCGCCACGGCACGCCGTTCGCGCCACCGCTGCACCTCGGCGTCGGCGTCACGGGTTTTTGTGACCACCGGCGGCCCGCCCTGCAGCTGGCGGCGCGCCTCGATGACGCTGGCGTTGAAGTCCTCAACGATGTCGCGAACCTGCTTTTCCGTGTACTGCGCGTCCAGTTTGGCGTCCAGCTCCGCATCCTCGGTGCGCAGCAGGATGGCTTTTGGCCCCAGGCCGCTAAGGTGCTCGCGCTGGATGAGGCCCTTGACCCACCAGTCGGGGTCATATCCCTCCCCGAGTCCGGGAATCGGTTTGCCCGAGTATTTCAAGTTGTCGAACTTCCCCTGCGCCATCGCATCCCGGATGAGGTAGTCGGCGCGGGCCGCATCGGTGACCTTCCGGCGCTTTTCCCGCAGCTCGGACTCGGCGGCGGACAGCTCCGCGTCGTCCTCCGCTGTCCCCCCGGAGGACCGGAGCGCGCGGAGTTCGGCTGCGCGCTCCACCTTCCGCCTGAAGTTGCTGCCTGCTGCACCCATCACCGTGTCACCGCCCCTGCCGCCGGACATTGCCCCGGTTCCAGTATTCCGGCGCGTGCCGGAGTGTTCAACGGATCGTTGGGCGGAACCAGGCAGACGCCGGCCAGAACGACGACGGCGGGACCTCCCGCCGTCGTACGCCTTCACCGATGCACGCTTAGGTTTCCGGCTTACATAGGGTCCGGCCAGTTGCCGATATCCGCGCGCGCCGGAACGGCGGCGACTTCGTCGCCCGGCGGCCGTGTGCCTGCGCCGCCCGGGGCGGCTGCGGCCGGTCCTTGAACCGGGCTTTGTCTTGGCCCGGCGGGAACCGCCGCGCTGGAGCGGGGACCGGGGGGTTGGTCGGGGCCCACCTTCGCAGGCGCAGCGTTCACAGCCGCCGTGATGACGGGAAGTTCAGACCTCGGAATCTTCATGGGGCCCTCGCAGGTGGGGCGGCAACTAAAGGCCGGACCGAGTATTCAATCGTGACTGCCGGCCGTCTGACGAGGCTTTCCGAGCCCAAGTCCAACTGCTCCGGCGATCACCGACGTGCCGAATCAGCCGGGGAGGACCGGCTGGTCCGGCAACAACCGTGGCGGCCTTCCCAGCCCGGTGTGTGCCGGCAATTGGTGGCACCGGCACACTTTCCACCACCCAATACAACAACCCTATGTGCCACAGCGTGGACAGGCACCGGTAGCGGGTACTCGAATTTGCGCAGCGGCCGCTACTTGGGCACTCGCGGGCCTCCGGCGCTCCCGCCGTCGGCTGGCGCAGGTCGTCTGGCGTAATGTGCGAAATACCTGCGGGCTACCCGCTGTTGCGCCGGACATGACAACAATCGGAATCATCGGTGCAGGACACATTGGAAGCCAGGTCGCACGGAAGGCTGTGGAGCTCGGCTATGACGTGGTCATCAGTAATTCGCGGGGGCCGGAAACCCTGGCCGGACTCGTTGCGGAGCTGGGGCCGCAGGCAAAGGCGGCCACGGCTGCGGAGGCTGCGGCCATGGGCGACTTCGCCGTCGTCACCGTTCCCCTCAAGAGCTACCGGGACATCCCCGTGGAGCCGCTGGCCGGAAAGATCGTGATCGATACCAACAACTACTACTGGGAGCGGGACGGCCGCATCCCGGCGCTGGACAACGGGGAAGCCACCACGTCCGGCCTGCTGCAGGAACACCTTCCGGAGTCCAAGGTGGCCAAGGGCTTCAACCACATCATGGCCAAGCAGATCACCTCGGACGGTACCCCGCCGGGCACGGAGAACCGCCGCGCGCTGGCCACTGCGAGTGACTATCCCGAGGCAAGTGAGCTGGTGGCGAGGCTATACGACGAGTTCGGCTTCGATACCGTCAACGTCGGCCCCCTGTCCGACAGCTGGCGCGTCGAGCGGGACCGCCCTGCCTACGTGGTCCGGCAGAACGCGGCGGAGCTCACGGAGAACCTGGCAAAGGCTCCGCGGACAATCTGAGACCGGCCCTAAGCTGCGGACCCGGCGGCCCTAGGCCGGGTCCGCCAGCTCGGGAGGCCAGGCCACCCGGAACCGCTCAAAAACAATCTCGTCGCCTTCGGTCCATTCCAGCCCGCGGCGGCCCCGGACGCGGGTCCAGTACTTCCGGTGCTCCGCCTGCCAGCTCGCCAGCGACCGGTCGTCTTCCCCCTCATCCCGGGCGAACGCCTCATCGGCACTGGTGAACGGGCCGAGCCGCAGCTCGACGGTACGCAGCACGACGCGCGGGACGCCGGCACCGTCACAAGCGATCCAGTGCGACCCGATGCGGGGCAGGCTGTCCCCGGCCGCAAGGAATTCGTCGGCGAGTTCAGAGGTGGCACGTTTGGCCCCCTCGGTCACGGCCCGCAACAGCCCATCGGCCAGCACGGCGGAATCCCCGAAGCGCTCGACAGTGTAGTCGGAACAGAGGCGAACCGCTTCGGGGCGGGCAGCGGCGTATTCGGACCAGAAAACGTCGGCCGCAGCAGTGTCCACGGCAGGAAGGCCGGCAGCACTCACGCCAGCGCGTCCTTCAGCCAGCGGTCCAGAACAGGAGCCGGTGCTGCGCCAGCCTGGCCGCAGTGCGGGCATTTAGTGATCGCCTTGTTCATGCCGTCCTTATCCTCCGTTGCCCAGGTCCAACCGCCATTGTGCCAAACGCAAGAGGACGACGGCGGGTGCGTCCCGCCGTCGTCCGCTTGCGTTTTCTGACCGGCTCACAGCGCGGGTGCGGAATCCCGTTGGCCGTGCGGCCGGAGATCGATGATGGGAAGGTGCCCGTCCGTGCGGATGCTGTCTCCGCCGCCGTTGCGGTGGTGGTACCCGGAGGAGAAGTGCCGGATGACGTGCACGGATTCCACGGCATTGGCAGTTTGCAGCGTGCCGATGATGAAGTCGCGTTCCTCGTCGGTCCCGTCCGCGATCTTGTGGGTGATCTGGAACGTGAAGAGCGAGAGTCCCACGCTTTTGTCGTATGTTCCGGCACCCACCCAGTCGACGGCGAACCCGCCGGGAAGCATCCAGCCTTCCGGGCATTTCCAGAACCGCACGTGGTGCCGCTTGCGCGGATTGCCGTCGATTTCCCGCTGAAACGCCATGTCCTGCTTGTTCCCGAAGACGTACAGGGCACTGACCGGCGACTGCGGATAGCTCCGGCCCAGAAGCGTCGCGCTGAGGGTGCGCCAGGCGGTGGACGGGGTGACGGGGTCGGCCTCGATCCACCCTGCCGTGAGCATCGCGGTGCGCAGTTCGTCCGCCGGACCGACGACGGCGAGATTGACCGGATCGCCGAGCACGCCGTCGCCGGTGCGGGCACGCCCGATGAAGTAGTTCGGCAGGTACAGGCTGCTGAGGATCTTGTGGACGCGGGGCAGGAAGGCGTAGGCAGCAATCAGCCAGACGGGGAGGAACACCCACACCTGCTCCGGGCCCCTGGCCAGCCGGGCGAGCAGGAAGAAATAGACGGCCCAGCCCACGGCGGCGGTGATAACCACGTACAGCAGCCGCTGGAGGACGGCGACGACGGTGGCCCAGCGGGTGCCCCAGCGCGCCTTCCGGCTGTCCGGCCGGGAGTGCTCCGGCTCCTGCGGCGTCTGGCCTCCGGCACGCTGCGGGACCGCAGGCTCCGCCGGCCCGTTATTCTGCGGGACGTCCGGGTCGGTCACAGCATCCCTTGCGGTGTCTTTGGAAACAGCCACTTATTTGGGCAGGTGCTCCAGCAGGTGCCCTGTGACCGCCCCGTATGCGGCGTGCGGCACGATGTCGCTGGCCCAGTCCGCGGCACTCCAGGTCCGCGGATCAGTCACGCCCAGGGCGGTCATGGGAATGTTGGAGACGAGCAGGGCAGCCAGCGAGGCCACCGCCACTGACCGGACGGGCCCGGTGCGAACCCCCAGTGACCCGGCCGCCCCCAGCACGGCGCCGAGGCCCATGCCGGTGGCGATCCCGAGCAGCGGGCCCAGGGCCTCCACCCGGTTCCCGCGCTGGGCTTCGGTTCCCGGGATGGTCACTCCCGCCCGTTCCGCCAGCCTCTCCACGGAGTCGCTGGGCGTGGTGCTCGCCGCCCGGCCGCGCCACACCATGTCCAGGTAGCTGACGGCATTCAGCGCCGTGGTGCCCGCGGCGCCGGCGAGCGCTCCGTTCACAAGTCCTTGGAACAGGGACATCCTCAACTCTCCTTCTGGCTATCTGCCACGCTTGCTCTTCCCCGAAGCTACGTCAGGTGCCCTGGCCGCGGCAACGGCGGCGGCCGGCCGTCAGGGAATGATGGCCGCTTTTGTCTCCCGGCGCCTATGCTTTGGGTGAGCCATTTCTCGTGAGGGCGACGTGCAACAACCAGGGGGACACTGTTGCGTCCGGATTCCGACTGGCGGGAGAGCCCGCCACCACCAGGTTTTGGCGTACCCAACGCGGGGTTGCCGCCGGGAGTCCGAAGGCCCGCGAGCGGACGAATTCCGCAGTGGGCCATCGGCGCAGGCATCGTCCTGCTGGTGGGCCTCTCCTCCGTGCCGATGGTGTTCGACCGCTATGTGCTGCCGGCCGTCCTGCCGTACCTTCCCGGAGCGGCGGTGCCGCCGGCAGGCTTCGAGGCTGCGGCATCACCGCTCGGGCGGCCGCCCGCCAGCACAGGATCCCAGGCATACGTGCTGCAGGAATCCCCCGATCCCGGTCAGCCCTTCGCCGCATACGATCCCTGCCGGCCCGTGCATTACGTGGTCCGTCCGGACAACGCCCCGCCCGGCGCCGACCAGATGATCCAGGAGGCGGTCGCCAAAGTCTCGGCCGCCACCGGCCTGCGCTTTGTCTATGACGGCCTCACGCCGGAGGCACCCAGCGAGGACCGTGAAATGTTCCAGCCCGACCTGTACGGCAAGAGGTGGGCTCCCGTGCTTATTGCCTGGTCCAACCCTGCGGAGAGTCCTGACCTGGCCGGGGACGTCGACGGCCTGGGCGGCAGCGGGTACGCCTACATGGAGGGGCAGCCGTACGTGCTGGTGGCGGGCCAGGTGGCCCTCGACGCCCCCGATTTTGCCGGCATTCTGCAGTGGCCGGACGGGCGCCGGTTCGCCCGGGCCGTCATCATGCACGAGCTCGCCCACGTCGTGGGGCTGGACCACGTGAACGACCCCACCCAGCTCATGAACCCGGAAGGCGCCGGCGTTACGGAGTTCGCCGCAGGCGACCTCGCCGGACTGGCCGTTCTGGGCGGCGGGGAATGCGTCCCGGAACTCTGACCGGCACAGTGGGCAGCTGACGACGGGGGGAGGTCCCGCCGTCGTCCGACGCGGCCGGTTCATCACATTGTCCGGAGCGGCGCAGCTGTGAAAACATGCCTCATGCGCGCCATGCAGAATTCCAGCCGATTGCAACATGTCCGGTACGACCTCAGGGGACCGGTGCAGCATGCGGCGAAGAAAATGGAGTCGGAAGGCCACAGCATTCTGCGCATGAACCTCGGGGATCCGGCGCCGTTCGGCCTGCATGCGCCGGAATCCATCGTGGTGGACATGATCCACCACCTGCGCGAGGCCCAGGGCTACAGCGATTCGAAGGGCATCTTCTCCGCCCGGACCGCCATCTCGCAGTATTACGAGACCAAGGGCCTGATGGACATCGGCGTCGAGGATATCTTCATCGGCAACGGAGTCAGCGAACTCATCTCCATGACGCTCCAGGCTTTCCTCGAGGTGGGTGACGAGGTCCTTATCCCGTCCCCGGACTATCCGCTGTGGACTGCGGCCACAGTGCTCTGCGGCGGCAGCGCCGTGCACTACATGTGCGATGAGGAGAACAACTGGTGGCCGGACATGGCCGACGTCGAGGCCAAGATCACGGACCGCACGCGGGCCATCGTGCTCATCAACCCCAACAACCCGACCGGGGCCGTCTACCCGCGGCACGTCCTGGAGCAGTTCGCCGACCTGGCCCGGCGCCATGACCTGGTGCTGTTTTCCGATGAGATCTACGAAAAGATCACGTTCGAGGACCAGGTCCACATCCACACGGCCTCAGTGGCCCGGGACATTCCAGTCCTGACCTTCTCCGGCCTGTCCAAGGCGTACCGGATGCCCGGCTACCGGGCCGGGTGGGTGGCCGTTTCCGGTCCGCGCTGGGCCACCGCAGCCTACCGGGAGTCCCTCGAACTCCTGGCTTCCCTCCGGCTCTGCCCCAACGTTCCCGCGCAGCACGCGATCCAGACGTCGCTTGGCGGCTACCAGAGCATCACGGACCTGATCCGGCCCGGCGGGCGGCTGCGGGAGCAGCGCGACCTTGCCTGCCGGCTGCTCAACGAGATTCCCGGCGTGAGCTGCGTGCCGGCGGCCGGCGCGATGTACCTGTTCCCGAAGCTGGATCCGGAGATGTATCCGTTCGTGGACGATGAGCAGTTTGTCCTTGACCTGCTGCAGGACCAGAAAATCCTGGTCTCCCACGGGACGGCATTCCACTGGCACGCCACCGACCACTTCAGGTTCGTCATCCTGCCCGCCGTGGACGACATCCGCGAGGCCGTGCGCCGCATCGCCACCTTCCTGGCCTCGTACCGGGCCAAGGCCGGCCGCGCCCGCGCCATGTCCGGCAACGCCCACCACGCGCCGGACGAACTGAGCGCCTGAGCACTGCCGCCGCAGCGGCTGAGGGAAGCGGACGACGGCGGGACTCTCCCGCCGTCGTCGTCCTGCCTTGCGGCCGGAAACGTTAGCCGATCGGCTCCGCCATCTGCTCCACCACGTACTGGACATCCACGGAGTGGCCGGTCACCGGATCGGCCATCTCCACCTTCCAGCTGCGGGCGAACTGGTTGACTCCGCCCGTCATGGCCACCGTGCCGGAGATGAGCACCGTCCCGGGGGCGTTCAGGCCGCGTTCGGTGAGGACGTCCAGCCAGTAGTCCGGGGTCAGCAGGGCTTCCAGCGAGCTGTCCTGGATGAGGGTATCGGGGGTGTCGCCCTCCCCCACCCAGGCCTTGAGGGTGATCTGGTCCAGGTGGTCCCGCACGTCATCGAGCCGCCACGCCTTGCGGCCCAGCACATCCGGGCTCGCATTCTTGCTCCACGCAACACCGTGCACCTCGAGCGCGCGGTCCGTATGGTCACAGGCGACGGTGAGCAGCACACCGCCGTCGGTGATGACAAGGGCCCACTCCGCCTCCCCGGAGGTGCGCCCATGCTGTACCTGGACTTCCGATACCTGCTGGGCCAGATAGGGGGACACTGGATACAGGGCGGGAGTAGTAGCCGGGCCCGGAACGCCAAGTTCAGCGAGCTCAGCGATATGGGCCTGGACTTCATCCTGCTCACGCCCTGCGTAGCCGGCATTCAGGAGGAGCCTGACCTCCACATCCTGCGTGCGGCCGTCCGGTAGTTCAAGGCTCAGAGTCGTCATCGTGGATCCATCCTTTGCATTTTGCTGCAGAAATTTTTACAAACCGGAAACCGGAAACGGTCGCCAATGTACATCCAGTATGCGTAATGTATACATTTAACCCCAGCGTGACAGGCGTCACTAGAAAAACCTCGTGGAGGACAACACCATGGCCAACGCTCCAGTTCCGGGTCCCGGCACAGCGCCGCATCCGCACAAGACGATTCACCCCAAGGGCCTGTACAAGGCCTTTGCCGCCAGCCTCACCGGCACCGCGCTCGAGTGGTACGACTTCGCCGTCTACTCGGCCGCGGCCGCCGTCGTATTTCCCGTCGTCTTCTTCCCGGCGACCGATCCCCTGACCGGGACGATCCTCGCCTTCTCCACCTACGCCGTCGGCTATGTTTCCCGCCCGGTCGGCGGCATCATCTTCGGCCGGCTCGGGGACCGCATTGGCCGCAAGAAGGTCCTGGTGACCACGCTGATGATCATCGGCGTGGCCACGGTGCTCATCGGCGTGCTGCCCGGCTACGCGAACATCGGCGCCACGGCAGGTATCCTCCTGGTCCTCCTGCGGTTCGCACAGGGCGTGGGTGTGGGCGGCGAATGGGGCGGCGCCGTCCTGCTCTCCAGCGAATACGGCGACCCGCACCGCCGCGGCTTCTGGGCTTCCGCGGCCCAGGTGGGTCCGCCTGCCGGCAATCTTCTGGCCAACGGCGCCCTTGCCGTCCTGACGGTCGCGCTCACGGAGGAGCAGTTCCTGAGCTTCGGCTGGCGCATCGCGTTCCTGGTTTCGGCCGTGCTGGTCGGCTTCGGCCTCTGGATCCGGCTGAAGCTCGAGGACACCCCCATATTCAAGGCCATCGAGGCCCACGGCGAACAGCCGCACGCCCCCGTCCGCGAGGTCTTCAGCAAGGAACTGCGTCCGCTGATCGCCGCCATCCTGTGCCGTGTCGGACCGGACGTGCTGTACGCCCTGTTCACCGTCTTCACGCTCACCTACGGCATCCAGGCCCTGGGCTACGAGCGGAACCAGGTGCTGACCGCCGTCCTGATCGGCTCCGCCTTCCAGCTGTTCATGATTCCGCTGGCCGGCGCCGTCTCCGACCGCTTCAACCGCCGCCTGGTCTACGGCGTCGGCGCCGTGGTGGGAGCGGTGTGGACGTTCATCTTCTTCGGCGTCCTGGGCGGCAACAACCAGCCCATGCTCATTGTGGGCATTGTGCTGGGCCTGATGGCCCACTCCTTCATGTACGGTCCGCAGGCGGCCTTCATCGTGGAGCAGTTCTCCCCGCGGCTCCGGTCCACCGGCAGCTCGCTGGCGTACACGTTCGCCGGCGTGATCGGCGGCGCCATCGCGCCCCTGCTGTTCACGGTGCTGCTCGCCCAGTTCGGCACCTGGATTCCGGTGGCCATCTACGTGGCCGTTGCCGCAGCCGTCACCGTGGTGGGGCTGGCCCTCGGCCGGGACAACGACACCATTGAGGATCTGGACTACCGGCTGCTTCTGGAAGGTTCCGCGTCGGCCCGCCAGCAGTCCGGGGCTGCCTAGTCCCCCACCGAGTTCTTGTACAGATATTGGGCGCTCAAGGCCCCCCGAAGTCCCATTATCTGTACAAAACTCCATCAGGTGCGGAGCAGGATGTCGCGGGTGACGGCCAGGTGGTGGTCGATGGCCTTCTGCGCCTTCGCTGCGTCCCCGGACACCAGGGCATCGAGGATGTCCTGGTGTTCGGAGCACACCTGCTCGCGCCTGCCCCCGGTCCGGAACAGGGCGGAAACCCCGACGACGATCTGCCGGACGTGCAGTTTGCTGTAGGTCCGGGAAATCAGTTCATTGCCGGCAGCGTCGATGAGCTGCTGGTGGAAGAGGGTGTCCAGCCGGATAAACTCCTGCGCGGCTTCCGCGCCTTCGTTCCTGGGCAGCCTGGACTGCTGGTCGAGGGTGTCCTGCATCTTGTCCGCCGGGACACTCCGGTGCTCGATGACCAGGCGGGCGGCATGGCTTTCCAGCACGCCGCGCAGCTCCATCAGCTCCGAAATTTCACGGCCGGTCACCGGGGGGACGTAGGCCCCCCGCTGCGGGATCAGTTCCACCAGACCGTCGGAGACCAGCAGCAGCAGTGCCTCGCGGACCGGCGTGCGGGAGACCCCGATTTCGGCGGCCAGCTCCTGCTCGTTGAGGAAGCGCCCCTGCATCTCCGGGTCGGTCAGGATGTTTTCACGCAGGTAGGCGTACGCCTTCTCCCGGCCGGACGCCGCCGTCCCCGAACTTTTTCGCATACATCAGGTATACAACAGAGAAGAGCAGATTCATGCGTTTAGCAGTTGCCCAAATCGTCACGGGCGCCGACCTGGCGGCCAACCTCGGGCTGATCCGAGACTACGCCACCCGGGCAAAGACGGCCGGCGCAGAGCTGGTGGTGTTCCCCGAGGCGGCCATGCGCGCCTTCGGCCATCCGCTGGCTGACATCGCCGAACCGTTGGACGGGCCGTGGGCCACCACAGTCCGGGCCATAGCCGCAGACCTGGACATCGCCGTTGTGGCCGGCATGTTCACCCCCGGAGAAGGCGGGAGGGTGCGGAACACGCTTCTGGTCACCGGCCCGGGGATCGAGACTTCCTATGACAAGATCCACCTCTTTGACGCCTTCGGATTCGCCGAGTCCGAGTCGGTGGACGCAGGAACAGCCCCGGTGACATTCGAACTGAACGGCACCACCATCGGCCTTGCCACCTGCTACGACGTCCGCTTCCCCGCACTGTTCACGGCCAACGCCAGGGCCGGCGCCGCCGTCAACATCGTCTGCGCATCCTGGGGTGCGGGCGAAGGCAAGGCGGAGCAGTGGGACCTGCTGATCCGTGCGCGGGCGGTGGACAGCACCACCTTTGTGGTGGCGTGCGGCCAGGCTGACCCGGCAACACTCGGGCTGCCGTCCGCCGGCGCGACGCCCACCGGGATCGGCCACAGTGCGGTGGTGTCGCCGCTGGGCTCCCCCCTGGTCGCGCTGGGCGGCGCACCCGAACTGGCGGTGGTCGACGTCGACCCCTCCGTTATTCCGGACGTCCGCGGAAAGCTGCCCGTGCTGGCGAACGCCAGGAGCTTCTAGGCAGGCAGAACAAAGGCGGGGCAGGGCCACTGATGGTGTGGCCCTGCCCCGCCTTTGTTCTGCGCTTATTGCCCTGCCGGCACCCGGTACGTGCTCTCCGGAAC
The DNA here is from genome assembly GCF_000238915.1 of Arthrobacter globiformis NBRC 12137. GTDB lineage: Bacteria > Actinomycetota > Actinomycetes > Actinomycetales > Micrococcaceae > Arthrobacter > Arthrobacter globiformis. Next base: position 80,539 of record NZ_BAEG01000118.1, read on the forward strand.
ATCCGTAATGAACATGTGCCCTGGAGCGTGGCTGATGGCGAAGGCCGGCCGGGATGCCATCACGGCGCTCTGCGGCGTTACCCCGCAGGCCCAGAACACCGGGACTTCCCCGGGCCGGATGTCCACGGCGTCCCCGAAGTCGGGGCGCGCGAGGTCGGCAATGCCGAGCTCCTGGGGTGATCCGACGTGGACCGGCGCGCCGTGGACCTTCGGCACCTCCGCGGTCACCCTGACAGCGGTCTCCACCAGTTCGGCGGGCATCGGGCGCATCGAGACGACCATGGGGCCATGGATGCGCCCCGCCGGGGTGCACTCCACATTAGTGCGGTACATGGGGACGTTGCGGCCCGTCTCGGTGTGCCGGAGCGGGATGCCCTCGGCGGCCAGCGCGGCTTCGAACGTGAAGCTGCAGCCGATGAGCACGCCCACCATGTCGTCGCGCCAGAGCGAGCGGACATCGGAGACCTCGGCGGCCAGGACGCCGTCCCTCCACACCCGGTAGGCGGGGATGTCGGTGCGGATGTCTGAGCCCGCGGCGAGGGAACTTTCGTACTGCCCCGCGGGAATGATGTCGATAACCGGGCAGGCCTTGGCGTTGAGCCGGCAGAACTCGAGGAACTCGTCCGCGTAGTCCGCCGTCACCGCGATCAGGTTGGCCTGGGTGTAGCCGTCGCTCCAGCCGGAGGTGGGCGTGACCAGGCCGTCGCGGAACTGCCGGCGGGCTTCCGACGGCGCCTGGAGGGCGTTCGCCGGTGTCATCGGGCCGCGCTTCCGGCAACTTCGGCTGACGCCCGCAGGTATTCCTCGTCCTCGGCCACATTCGAGTCGCGGCCGAGGGCAAGGCCCACCACCGTCAGCAGGCAGGCAACGCTGAGGTAGATGGCCACGGGGACCCAGCTGTGGAAGGTGCTCTGCAGCAGGGTGAACATGAACGGCGCGATGGCACCGCCGATGATGCCGGCAAAGGTGTAGGCCAGGGAGCTTCCCGTGGAGCGGAGCCGCGGGGAGAACTGCTCGACGACGAACGCGGCCTGCGGACCGTACATGAAGGAGTGGCAAAGCAGGCCCAGCACAGTGCCCACCACGAGCATCACCGGGGAGCGGCCTTCCAGCACGATGAAGAACAGGAAGCCCCAGACGGCCGCGGCGACTGCCGCGATGCCGTAGACGAGGCGCCGGTTGATCCGGTCGGAGAGGGCGCCCGCGAGCGGCATCGTGAAGAGCTGCAGGCCCGAGCCGATGAGCACGGCAAGGAGGACCTGCCCGCGGTCGAAGCCGAGTTCCTGGATGCCGTAGGTCAGGGTGAAGACGGTGCAGAGCGCGTAGGTGACGTCCGGGCCGATGCGGCTGAGCATGGCGGCCAGGAGGGGCCTGCGCTGGGTGGCGAGGAGTTCGCGGATGGGGGCTTTGGGCTGCTCGCCCCGGGCTTCCATGGCCTTGAAGACGGGGGTGTCTTCCAGCTTCAGGCGGATCCACAACCCGAAGGCCACCAGCAGTGCGGAGATCAGGAAGGCGATCCGCCAGCCGTAGTCCAGGAATGCCTGCTCGGACAGCGCCAGCGTGAGGACGGCGAGGGCGCCGTTGGCCAGGAGGTTGCCGGCAGGCGGGCCGATCTGTGCCGCGGAGGCCCAGAAGCCGCGCCGGCTGGGTTCGCCGAATTCGCTGGACAGCAGGACGGCGCCGCCCCATTCACCGCCGACACCCACGCCCTGCGCGAACCTCAGGAAGACGAGGATCGCCGGGGCGATGATCCCGATGTTGCCGTATGTGGGCAGCAGGCCGATGAGGAAGGTGGCCACGCCGATCAGCATCAGGGTGAAGACCAGGATCTTCTTGCGGCCGATCTCATCACCCAGCCGGCCAAAGATGATGCCGCCGACGGGCCGGGAAATGTAGCCCACCGCGTACGTCGAGAACGCCAGCAGGGTGCCCGTCACCGGGTCCGACGCCGGGAAGAAAATCAGCGGGAAAACGATGGCGGCCGCTGCGGAGTAGACAGCGAAGTCGTAGAACTCCAGCGCGGTCCCGGTGAGACTGGCCGCGAACGCCTTGTACATGTCCTTGCGCCCGACGGCGGGCCTGGTGCCTGCGGAGGCCATTGCGGATTGATTGGCCATTTGTTCCTCCATGAAGAGTGTGGATGCCACCCGTGTTGCTACGGATGCGCTGGTGCGCCAGCCCGCCCGCCCTGCGACGTTGACAGGAGCGCGGGCACTGAGGCTGATTGGCGGCTTCCCCCGGGCAGCCGCCGAAAGCGGAGCATTCTGTTGGATTGTGGAAATGTAGAACAATCCAAACTTGTTGAACAATGTACGCGACCTGGATCACACCGTCAAGAGGCTTAAATGCGAACGGACACTCGCAGCCCTCGAAAGCGGGGCCGCAAGTGTCCGTTCGCGTTGCGTGTGGTGAAAAGGCCTCAGCTAGGACGAGTGGACGGCGGTCTGGTGCTCTTCGGACCGGTCGAGGTAGGCGAGGAGCCGTTCAGCGGCCCGCTCATACTCGCCGGCTTCCAGTGCCGTGCAGATCTGCTCATTCTCGGACAGGTAGTCCTGGTAGAAGCCGCCGTCGATGGAGGCCTTGTGGAAGAACAGCCGCATTTCGGCCAGCACCTGCGACATGATGATATCCAGGCGCTCGCTGCCGGCCATGGCAACGAGGGCACCGTGAAAATGCTGGTTGGCGCTGCCAAGCCGCTCACTGTCGCCGGCCTCGGCCGCGCGCTTGCCTTCCTCGACGGCCGCGCGCACGGCCGCGATACTTTCGGCACTGCCGCCGCCCCGGACCGCACTGACCTCGATGGCCCGCCGGACGGTGTAGACGTCGTGGATGTCGCTGGCCTCAAGGCTGGCGACAAAGACGCCGCGGTTGGGCTGGCGGACCACCAGCCGCTCACTGGCGAGTTCGGCGAACGCCTCGCGCACAGTGTTGCGGGAGACCCCTAGCTCCTCGGAAAGTGCCTCCTCCTTCAGCTTTGTGCCGGGGGGAAGCGCACCTTCAGCGATCTGGAGCCGGAGCTCGCTTGCGACCCGGGTGGCCACTGAGGGCACGGCCACGCGCAGCCGCGCTGCACCGGGCGCTGCTCGCTCCGTTGATTCATGCGGATTCACTGTGGCCATACACCGAATTTACACGAACCAACCACAATCAGATTGTTGAATTGTTGAACATTCCCGCGGAAGGGTGCATCCTTGTGTAAGGACGAGTTGAGATGAGGGTCACAATGCACGCAATAGATTTGAACAGCGACGTCGGTGAATCCTTCGGGCGATGGAGCCTGGGAGATGACGCAGCCATGATGGCTTCCGTATCCAGCGCCAACGTCGCCTGCGGATTCCACGCCGGCGATCCCAGCGTCATCCGGTCCACCTGCGAGGCGGCGGCCAAGGCCGGCGTGGTGGTCGGGGCCCATGTGGGCTACCGCGACCTGGCCGGATTCGGCCGCCGGTACATGGACGTCGACCCCCGTGAACTGGCTGACGACGTCGTCTACCAGATCGGGGCCCTGCAGGCGCTGGCCGCGACGGCCGGCACCAGGGTCAGCTACGTGAAGCCGCATGGTGGCCTCTATAACGCCATCGTCCGCAACACCGCGCAGGCACGCGCCGTGGTGGACGCCGTCAAGTCGGTGGATCCCGGCCTGCCCGTCCTTGGCCTGCCCGGATCCGAAGTGCTGCGGCTCGCGGAGGCAGCCGGGCTCCGCGCCGTCTCCGAGGCGTTCGCTGACCGCGCCTACAACCCGGACGGCACGCTGACGTCGCGCTCCCAGCCCGGTTCCGTGCTGGAGGATCCGGAGGCGGTTGCCGCCCGCGTCCTGCAGATGACCACCGGGGAGGCCATCAGCGCCATCGACGGTTCGGACCTGTTGATCAGCGCAGAATCGGTGTGCGTCCACGGGGATTCTCCGGGCGCTGTGGCCATGGCCGTGGCCGTGAAGCGCGCCCTCGACGCCGCCGGCATCAGCATCAAGGCCTTCGTCTAGCATGAAGCGACGGATTCAGGACCCGATGGCAAACATTAACGTAGACATGCCCTTTGCATCATTCGGCCAGCCCGCGGCGGCCGCCCGCCACAACACCGCCCGTCCAACCACCACGGGTACCAACACCGCGCCCCCGGACACCGTCCGCCCGGATGCTCCCCGCCCCGGAAGGGTCCGCGCGGTGCGGCCGGTGGGAACCCGCACGGTCCTCGCCGAAGTATCCGGAACGCAGGACGTGCTCGCCCTGCAGGCCGCGCTCCTCGACGCGCCGCTGCCGGGCCAGCAGGATGTCCTGGCCGCCGCCGAGACCGTCATGGTCAGGGCCGAATCTCCCGCCGCTGCCCGGCGGATCGGGCAGGCCCTCCTGGAGCTGGACCTCACGGCACCGGCGGAGCAGGCCGGCGGCCTGGTGGTCATAGATACCGTGTACGACGGCGAGGATCTCGCCGAAGTGGGGCAGCTGACAGGCCTCGGTGCCGACGGCGTGATCGCAGCCCACACCGGCCAGATCTGGACCGTTGCCTTCGCGGGCTTCGCCCCCGGCTTCGGGTACATGGTGGGCGAGAACCAGGCGCTGGAGGTTCCCCGCCGCAGCTCCCCGCGCACCGCGGTCCCGGCAGGATCGGTGGCGCTGGCCGGGAACTACTCGGCCGTCTACCCGCGAAAGTCTCCGGGAGGCTGGCAGCTGATCGGCCGCACCGGAGCGAAGATGTGGGACCTCGACCGCCCCGAACCGGCGCTTGCCAGTCCGGGCCACCGGGTCCAGTTCCGCGCCGTCCGCGATGTGGTCCAGCTGGCAGGCCAGGACACCCGGCAAACCGACAGCCAGCAGCAAGCCCCGGCAGCCACCTCCGGGCTCCGCGTCCTCGCGCCCGGAATCCACAGCCTCATCCAGGATCTGGGCCGGCAGGGGCATTCAGCCCTCGGCGTCTCCGCTGCCGGCGCTCTGGACCGGGCCTCGCTCCGCCGGGCAAACCGCCTGGTCGGGAACGCGCCGTCGGCAGCCGCCATCGAGACCGTCTCCGGCGGGCTCAGGGTCCAGGCCGTCGGTGACCAGGTTTTGGCCGTTGCGGGGGCGCCGTCGGCACTCACCGTCGTAACGCCGTCGGCCTCCCCCGACGCGCCGGACACCGGCGAGACACAGAACGGCGACTCACAGAACCGGCAGCGGACCGTTCCGGTGGCCGCACCGTTCGCCCTCCTGGACGGCGAAATCCTCACCATCGGAGTTCCTGACGCCGGCTTCCGCAGCTACATAGCTGTCCGGGGCGGTGTCGACGCGCCGCCGGTGCTGGGCAGCCGCTCCACGGACACCATGTCCGGAATCGGGCCGAAGCCGCTGGCAGCCGGCCAGCTGCTGCCCTCCGGCGGCGCGGCCGAGTCCGGCGTCGTGGGCAGCCCGGAAATCCAGCCCGACTATCCGAGCGGCGGGGTCACCGTGCTGGACATCGTCCCGGGCCCGCGTGCGGACTGGTTCGACCAGGCCGCGATCGACTCCCTGTGCGGCCAGGACTGGACTGTCAAGCCGGAGTCCAACCGCGTGGGCATGAGGCTGCAGGGAACACCGCTGCAGCGCAGCCGCACCGGCGAGCTGCCCAGCGAAGGCACGGTGGCGGGTGCCATCCAGATGCCCCCGGAGGGCCTGCCCGTCCTCTTCCTCGCCGACCATCCCATCACGGGTGGCTACCCGGTGATCGGCGTAGTGGTGGACCACCAGCTCGACCTGGCCGCCCAGGTCCCGATCGGCGGGAGCATCCGCTTCCGCATCGCCCCCGAAACTGCCGCAGCCCCCGCCGGCCCCTCCGAAGAAGCTCCAGAAAGAGAAGCGAGTAACTGATGCACAAGGTCCTCATTGCCAACCGCGGCGAAATTGCCGTCCGCATCGCCCGGGCCTGCGACGACGCCCAGCTGGCCTCCGTGGCCGTGTATGCAGACATCGACGCGGACGCCATGCACGTCGCCGCCGCGGACGAAGCCTTCAGCCTCGGCGGCAACTCCCCGGCGGACACCTACCTGAACATCCCCAAGCTGCTCGACGTCGCAGCCAGGGCCGGAGCGGACGCCGTGCACCCCGGATACGGCTTCCTGTCCGAGAACGCGGATTTCGCCCAGGCCGTGCTGGATGCCGGACTCGCCTGGATTGGTCCGTCGCCGGAGGCCATCCGCCAGCTCGGCAACAAGATCACCGCCCGCGAGATCGCCGTCCGTGCAGGGGCGCCGCTCGTAGCGGGCAGCGACGGACCGGTGGAATCCGCGGCGGAGGCCCGAGCTTTCGCCGAAGAGCACGGCCTGCCGATCGCCATCAAGGCGGCCTTCGGCGGCGGCGGCCGCGGCCTGAAGGTGGTCCGGAATATGGGGGAGATCGAGGAAGCCTTCGACTCCGCCGTTCGTGAGGCTGTGGCCGCGTTCGGCCGCGGCGAATGCTTCGTGGAACGCTACCTGGACCGCCCGCGCCATGTGGAAGCCCAGGTTCTGGCCGACACGCACGGCAACGTCGTCGTCGTCGGAACCCGCGACTGCTCTCTCCAGCGCCGCCACCAGAAGCTGGTGGAGGAGGCCCCGGCGCCGTTCCTCAGCGAGGGGCAGCGGACCCAGATCTACGACGCCGCCAAGGCAGTCTGCCGGGAAGCCGGCTACTCGGGCGCGGGGACGGTGGAGTTTTTGGTCGCCGCCGACGGCACCGTCGCCTTCCTCGAGGTGAACACGCGGCTGCAGGTGGAACACCCCATCACCGAGGAAACCACGGGGATCGATCTGGTCCAGGAACAGTTCCGGATCGCCGCCGGGGAACGGCTGCACTTCACCGAGGATCCCGCCCCGCGCGGCCACGCCTTCGAATTCAGGATCAACGCCGAGGACGTGGGACGCGGCTTCCTGCCCTCCCCCGGCACCGTCAGCGACTTCACCGCACCCACCGGCCCCGGCATCCGGCTGGACACGGGAGTCCGCTCCGGTTCCTTCGTGGCACCGCAGTTCGACTCGCTCCTGGCCAAGCTGATCGTCACCGGCGCCGACCGCCAGCAGGCCCTGCGCCGGGCCCGCCGCGCCCTCGCCGAGATCAGCATCACCGGCGTGGCCACCGTCCTGCCGTTCCACCGCGCGGTGGTGGAAGCCGCGGACTTCGTTTCCGAGACGGGCCTCGACGTCCACACGCGCTGGATCGAAACGGACTTCGCCGACAGCATCCCGACCGATCCCGACTTCAGCCCCACCGGCCCCGACGGCCGCCGGCGGACCATCACCGTGGAGGTGGACGGCCGCCGGCTCGCGGTCGGGCTTCCGGCTGACCTGCTGGACGGCTGGGCGCGTTCAGGCCAGGCGCTTCCCGCTGGCCTGGGGGCTTCCGCCGCTGGGCCGTCCGGCGGCGGCTCCCCGGACGGCGCTTCCTCCGGCGTCTCCACTGACCCGGCGGAACTCCGGGCCGCCATGAGCGGCACCGTGGTGAAGTGGCTCGTGGAGCCGGGTGCCGACGTGACCGCCGGCGATCCCGTGGTGGTCCTGGAGGCCATGAAGATGGAGACCAGCGTCCCCGCCCACCGGGGCGGCATCCTTTCCGGCGTCGCCGCCAGCCCGGGCGACGTGATCACCTCCGGCTCGGTCCTGGCGCTTATCGGCTCAGCCGCTACCGGCTAACGCAACGGATGGACGACGGCGTCCTCGGCTCGGCCACCCCACGCGAACGTACACTTGGGGCCCCTGGAAACCGCTTCCTAGGGGCCTCAAGTGTACGTTCGCGCTGAACGTGGGGCGGGTCTCGTCTCATACGCACCGCGGGCGGCATGTGTCAAACCTCACCCACCGTTTGGGGCCAAATCGGTTGAAAAGCCTTCCGCCGCCTGTGCATCATAGAGTGAAGCCCGGTAGGAATACGCTTTCCAAACTCGAGCTTAGAAGTTCAAACACAACAAAATCCTGGTGGACGCAATGAGGCCAAACCGGTGAGCTCGTCGAGCTGCCTTAGGCCTCCGAGCGTTCTCTGGGCCGACCCGTTCCGCGGCATCGCATTGGCGCTATGCCCAGACACGAAAGCACTGAGAAATGACCTTTGACAACACTGAATCAATGACGATCAAGATCTGGGACCGTTCCGCAGTGGACCACACGCTGGAATCGCTGGTGCACGACTTTTCGAGCCGGGCGAACGCCCACAAGAATGACGTTGCGGTCCACCTCACCGGCCCGAACACGTTCACGCTCAGCCTGAACACCGGTGCGCTGTAACCAGCACCCCGGACAAAACGCAAGAGGACGACGGCGGGACATTCCCGCCGTCGTCCTCTTGCGTTTAAGCCGGAGCAGTTGGAGCCTGCCGGAGCTGCGCGTCAGGCGCGGGTGTGCTCGGCCAGGAGGGCATCGATCTGTCCGGCGGCCTCCCTCATGCCGTCCTCCATGCCCATCTCCATCATCGTGTTCATCTGCTCTTCGGATTCGAAGACGGACTGGACGGTCATCCGCGTGCGGCCGCCGATGTCCTCCAGCGTGACAGTGGCATGCGCGCTGCCCATGGCCTCGACGGGAGCGCCGTTATCATCGGCGAAGCCGTCGTCGAACTCAAGGCGGTTCGGTGCCTGGATGTCGGTGATGCGCCACCAGCCGCCGGCCTTTTCGCCTTCCGGGCCGGTCATGTAATAGGAAGCCTCTCCTCCGGGGGTGAATTCGTACTGGCTGAACGTTGCCGGCCAGGTGGGCGGACCCCACCAGCGCTCGAGCTGCCGCGGGTCTTCCCAGATCTGCCACACGCGTTTCACGTCGGCGTTGAACTCGGCCACGAGGATGAAGCTGAGCGCCTCGGGATTCTTGGTGGAACTGATAACCGTCATTGCCGGACCCTTCCTATTCTTCAGCGAGGATGTCTGCAATCCGGGCGACGCGCTGCCGCCAGATCACCTCGTACTCATCAAGCAGCCGGCGGACTTTCTCCAGGCCGTCATGGTTGCCCCGCACGATCTGCTCCCTTCCGCGCTTCTCTTTGGTGACCAGGGAGGCGCGCTCCAACACCGCCACGTGCTTCTGAACGGCGGCAAAACTCATGGCGTAGAGGGCCGCCAGGCCGGTCACCGAGTACTCGCCCACCGCCACCCGGCGCATGATGTCCCGCCGGGTGGTGTCCGCGAACGCCTGGAAGAGGCGGTCGAGTTCGGCATCGCTAAGCTGATCTACAACCATTTGGTTGTAGGATATGACCGTACAGGAACGAAGTCAATGGCCGTGCAGGCTGCCGCTCACAGTGCCCCCACGCCGGAGTCCGCGGGCACGGTCCCGTCGTCCTCGTACTCAACGGCGCCGGCCAGGTCGCGTCCGGCGACGTACCCGAACGCCAGCGCCGGGCCGAGGTTGATGCCGCCGGCCGGGTAGTGCCCGCCCATCACGCTGGCCTGGTCGTTGCCGGCGACATACAGCCCCGGGATGGGCCGGCCGCCGTCGTCCAGGGCCCGGGAGCGACCGTCCACATCCAGTCCGGCGAACGTGCCAAAGCTGCCCGGCACCACGCGCACGGCGTAGAACGGGCCCTTCTCAATGGGGCCCAGCGACGGATTCGGCTTCACGGCGGCGTCGCCGCCATAGCGGTTGAAGGGCGTGGAGCCGCGGCCATAGTCCGGGTCCGCGCCGGCGGCCGCATGGCGGTTGAACCGCTCCACCGTCTCCTTCAGCCCGGCGGGGTCGATGCCGCACCGCTCTGCGAGTTCCTCGAGCGTGCGGCCCTTCTTCAGGTAGCCGGAGCGCAGGTAGGGAAAGAGCGGCACGGGCAGCGGCTTGGCCATGCCCAGCGGGAAGCGGCGCACAAAGCGGGAGTCGGCGATCTGCCAGGCCTCCGCCTGCTCCCCCGCCGGCGTGGCCTCCAGCATCGCCGCCACGTAGTCGTAGTACCCGTTGGCTTCGTTGACGAACCGCTTCCCATTGCGGAGGACCCCAATGCTGCCCGGCTTGGCGCGGTCCATAATGTGCGGGAACGTGCCGGTCCGGCCGCTGCGGTACGGCACGAGCGACACCGGGCACCACGCGGCTGCGGATTTCACGTCGGCCCTGAAGCGGGCACCCACCTGCTGGCCCAGGCTGATGCCGTCGCCGCTGGCCTCGGCAGGCGCCAGCGTCCAGTGTTCTCGTCCGGTGGGCGTGTGCGGGAACAGCGTCTGCCGGCGCTCCGCGTCGTGCGGGAAGCCTCCAGCGGCCAGGACCACGCCGCGTGCCGCGTTGATCCGCAGCTCCCCTGCGGACGTTCCGACGACGGCGCCCGTCACCTTGCCGCTGCCGTCGGTCAGCAGGCGGCGGGCGGGCGTGGAGACGCGGATGTCCACGCCGAAGCGGTCTGCGGACTGCAGCAGCCGGCCGGTAAGGGCCGTGCCGTTGACCAGCTGCATGTTGCGCCGGTGCGTCACCAGGTCCAGGATGTGCAGGCCGAAGCGCCAGCCTGCATGGAAAAGCCCGCGGGGATTGCCCCGGGACGCGGACAGGAATTTGGCCAGATCAGGTCCGGCCATGATGCCCATTCCCAGGAACGAGGTTTCATACAGCTGATGCCGGAGCTTGGCGCGCACCTCTGGACGGATCCGCCGGGCGTTCATCGGCTTGGGCCCCACGGAGCGGTGCCCGGTCCCGGCGCCGGGAAGTCCGCCGTAGATGTCGTTGATTTTGGCACCCGGAACGAACTGCAGCGACGTCTTCTGGTGGAAGAAGCCCACCATGTGCGGCACAGCCTCCAGGAATGCGTCCACCCGGTCGGCCTGGTAGTCGGCCCCCAGGACACCGCGCAGGTAGGTGCGGAAGGTCTCCTTGTCCTCGCTGACGCCGGCGGCCCTGGCCAGCGGATTGCCCGGCGCCCAGGCCCAGCCGCCCGACCATGCAGTGGCGCCGCCGCACACGTCCGCCTTATCCACCACCACAACCTTCAGCCCGTGGTACGCGGCCGTCACGGCGGCGGCCAGGCCGCCCGCGCCGGAGCCCACCACCAGGACGTCACAGTTCAGGGCGTCGCAGGTCAGAGTGTCGGGGCTTCCGGCCGGCGCACCGGCTCCGGCCGACCCTCCGGCTCCGGCCGCGGACGGCGTTGTTGCATCTGTCGGGAAAGTCATCTCTTGCTCCAGTACTTCTTTCAGTGTCCGAATTCGTCTGAGTCGAGCCGCGGCGGTGCGCCCGTGTCCAGGGCGTCGATGCCGGCCATTTCGGCCTCCGTGAGGGCAAAGCCGAAGACGTCGAGGTTTTCGCGCTGCCGCCGGTCGTCGGCGGACTTGGGGATGGCCACCCGGCCGGACTGGACCTGCCAGCGGAGCACCACCTGCGCCGGTGTCTTGCCGTATGCCTCGGCCGGACCGGTGACCGCAGGCGCCGAGAGGAAGCCGCCATTACGGCCCAGCGGGCTGTAGGCGGCGGTGACGATGCCGTGCCCACGGTGGAAGGCCAGCTGGTCCAGCTGCTGGTGTTCGGGATCGATCTGCACCTGGTTGATGGGACTTTCCAGGCCTGCCGCCTGCAGTTCCCGCAGGTGGGCCGGCTTGAAGTTGGAAACACCCCAGCACCTGATCAGCCCCTCCTCTGCCAGCCGGGTGAGCCCCTCCGCTGCCTCGACGAACCGCCCCTCGGCAGGATTCGGCCAGTGGATCAGGAAGAGGTCCAGATACCCGGTGCCCAGCCGCCGGGTTGCCGCGCCGAACGCCTCGCGCACACCGGCTTTGCCGTGCCACTGCCTGTTGAATTTGGTGGTCAGGAACAGGTCCCCGCGGGGGACGCCGCTGCGGCGGATCCCCTCACCCACGGCCTCCTCATTGCCGTAATTTTCAGCCGTGTCGATGTGCCGGTAACCGTTGGTGATGGCGCGGGCCACGGCGTCGGCAGCCTCCCCGCCGGTCATCGGCCAGGTGCCCAGGCCAATAAGGGGAATGACGACGCCGGGCGCCAGTTCCACCGTCGTGCTTTCCTGTACTTCCTGGCTTTCCTGAGCTGCCCCGTTCATTTGCTTCCTGCTTTCTGGAGGTTGTCTGCGGCCTGCAGCACGGTGTCCGATGCGGCTCTGAGCTTCCGTGCCCAGCCCAGCTCGCCCAGCCGGGCGACCGTGCTGTCCGACGGCACCTCGGCGCTCACCGGAACATCGGCGGGGAAAGCGTTGACCAAGGCGGCCAGGTCGAAGCCGCCTTCGCCCGGAACACCGCGTTCCGAGCGGGACTCCGTCACCAGCGCCGCACGGTCGGCCGGACGCGCTGCAGGCCCGTCGCACAGCTGCAGCAGCGGCACCAGGTCACAGTTAGCCTCGAGGTCCCGCCACTGCGCGGACCCCGGGACAGCCCCGAAGCGGTTCAGGTGGAGTGCGTCCACCACGATGTTGCAGCCGGCGGTCCGGGCCAGGGCCACCGCGTCCGGGATGGAGTGCACCGCCTGGTAGGAGATGGGCTCGAGGGTGGGAACGATGCCGTGGTTGCGGCCGTCCTCCGTCATGCGCGCCAGCGTGTCGGCAAGGCGCGCAGTGTCGGGATCGGACGCGGCCACCGTCAGGGATGCCGCACCGAGGGCCTGCCCCGCCGCCATCATCCCAAGCCACGCGTCGCGCTGGTCGGTGCCGTCCAGCAGCAGGAACTCGATGTCGTGGACAGTGACCCCGGTGTCGTCCATCCGGGCCAGGGTCTCCTTCAGCATCGGCGACCCCGGCTGCAGGTCGTACGGGCGCTCGGCAGCGGTGACGGGACGGACGCGCACACCGACGAAATCGAAGCCGGCCTCCGCGGCGACGGCCACCAGCTGCGGCGGGGCGGTGTTGAGGAGGGACAGCTGGGCCAGGCCCAGCGGGCGGCGCGGTGCGCTCATGATGCTGCTCCGTTCATGCTGAGTTCGACGGGTTCGTAGGGGCGGGGTGCGGGTTCGGTCTCGGGCGTCGCAGGGTCGGCGGCAAGGGCTGCGGCGATGCGCTGCGCTGCGTCGTAGCCGCTCTTCACCGCGTTGGAGGCGATGGCAGGGCTCCGGTCCACCACCGTTCCGGCCAACACGACCGGCACGCCGGCCTCGCGGGCAAGGACTGCCTCGCGGTCTTCAGCGGGGATGGAACCGTCCAGCGGCAGCACTGAACGGGACACCAGCAGGCTCCCCGGCGCGTCCAGCCACTCCGAGTCGGCCCCGTCCCGGGACGTTCCGGCGATCCGGATCCGGCCGCCGTCGTATTCCTCGATCGTGGCACCCAGCCGGATCCGGACCCGGGGGTTCTGTTCCAGCCGGGGCACGGCAAGGATCTTCGCCCGCCGCCCGGATTCCGGAGCGAGCACCTCCTGCGGGCCCACCAGCAGCACGGCGGTGCCGCGGTCCGCGAGGGTGTCGGCCAGGCTCATCGCCACCGAGTCCGCACCCCAGATGGTCACGGCTTCCGGAACGTCCCCGCCGGCATCGGGGTGCAGCACCTCGGGGCGGGCGGCAAGCCAATCGCGCACGTCGGCCACGCCGGGCAGGTCCGCGCCGGGGAAACCTGCACCCGGGCGGGTCCCGCCGGTGGCCAGCACGACGGCGTCGGCCCCCGTTTCCCGGACCAGCGCCCCCAAGTCGCGGGAATCCACCTGGTTGCCCAACCGGACATCAATGCCCAGCCGTTCGTTCTCGGCCGCGGACCAGTCGGTGAAGCGGTGGAAATCCGGGGTGGACTTCATCCGTTCCGCGAGGGCGAGCTGCCCGCCGAGCCGGGCGCCGCCGTCAAGCACGGTGACCTGCGCGCCTGACAGTGCGAGTTCCCGGGCGGCGGTGAGGCCGGCGGGGCCGGCGCCCACCACGGCCACCCGGGCGCCCTGGCGCACCCCCGGCGTCGGAAGCGGGACCCGCGAGCGCCCGACCGCCGGGTTGACGGTGCACGTGACCTGCCCCTGGCCAAGAGTATCGATGCAGACATTGCAGGCGATGCAGGGGCGGTACGTCTCGCCCCGCAGCACGCCGCCCGCAAAAGCCGGGTCGGCGTGGATGGCCCGTGCCAGGCTGACGAAATCACAGACGCCGTCGCCGAGGACCTCTTCGATGACGGCCGGCGAGTTCAGCCGCCCGGCCATGCCCAGCGGAAGCCCGAACCGGCGGTAGGCCGTGGCGTAGTCCCGGAGCAGGCCGGGCTTCCATTCGCCGGGCTGCACGATCCATTCCCCGGCGTCGTAGCTGCCGGCGGACAGGTCCAGGAAGTCCAGCCGGTCCAGGTGCGCTTTGGCCATGATCGCCACCTGCTCCTCGGCGCTGATGCCGTCCGCCGGGCCCTCGACGACGGACACCCGCACCCCGACGAGGGCGTCCGGCGCGGCCTCGCGCACGGCGTCGATGACCAGGTTCAGGAAGTGCTCCGGGGCGGCGAACTCGTCCGTGCGGTGGTTGGAGATGGGGGACATGAACTGATGGATCAGGTACCCGTGGGCGCCGTGGATATTGATCACGTCAAAGCCCGCGGCCACCGCCCGGCGGGCAGCAGCGGCATATGCCGCCACGAGGTCATGGCATTCCCCGGCGGTCAGTTCCCGCGGCACCTCCCCGCCGGCCACCGCGCACGGCACCGGTGACGGCGCCACGTTCTTGTGCCCGGACACCGCCGCCTGGGCGGTCCGGCCGCCGTGGTTAAGTTCGACGGCGGCCAGCGCACCTTCCGCGTGCAGCGCGTCGGTGAGCCTGCGCAGCCCCGGAACCATGGCGTCGGTGTGCAGGCCCAGCTGGTGCGTGCGGCCCTTGCCGTCGGCCCGCACGTATGTGGCTTCGGTGGTGACCAGTCCGAGGCCGGCCCTGGCGCGGGTGACCAGGTAGTCGATGTACTGCCCGGTGATGTGCCCGTCCACGGTGCCGTAGTTCCGTTCCATCGGAGCGGAGGCGAGCCGGTTGCGGAGGGTCCGCGGCGTGCGGCCGTTCCGGCCCAGGGTGAGCGGGCGGGCGGCGTGGCCGGTGTTGTGCTCCGTCATGGCCTAGCCTGCCGCTTCTGCCGGGACCCGGGTCACGACGTCGGCCGGTATGTCCACGCCCGGTGAAGCCCCGGAACCGGCGAAGCGGACGGGGGCTCCGGTGCGCGAGGATTCATAGACCGCCAGCAGGATCCGCAGCGATTTCAGCGCGTCCTTGCCCGTGATGGCGGGCTCAGTGCCGGCGTCCAGGGCCTGCACGAAGTCGCGGACCTGGCTGGTGTGGTGCGGAATCAGTTGGCCGTTGATGGTGGAAAGGTCGACGTTCGGCTCCACGCCCTCGGGATGGACGGGCTCCACGGTGATCCTCTCCCCCACGGCCCACAGGTCGAGCCGGCCGTCACTGCCCTCGGGGAACTCCGTCAGTGATGCCGAGGCTCCCGTTTCGCCGGTGATCCGCAGCTGGATGCCCAGGTTGGGCGACACCGCCGTCGACGCCTCCAGCGTTGCCATGGCGCCGGAGGTGAAGGTGATAACTGCCGTGGCGGAATCCTCCACCTCGATGTAGCCGCCGTGCCGGTAGGTGTTGACCTTCCCGTACACCTCCGCCACGTCGCCGAGGTACCACTGCAGCAGGTCGATCTGGTGGATGGCCTGCGTCATGAGCACGCCGCCGCCGTCGTTCTCCCAGGTGCCGCGCCACGCATCCCTGTTGTAGTATTCCGGCGCGCGGTGCAGCATTACGGAACACTGGGCCATGAGCGGCCGGCCCAGTGTCCCGTCGTCGATGGCGGAACGGATCCGCTGCGCGGCCGGCCAGAAGCGGCGCTGGAACAGCGCTCCGAACTGCACTCCGGCCTCCTCGCAGGCGGCGACCATGCGCTCCGCCGATCCGAGCCGGGTGGCGATCGGCTTTTCGCACAGGACATGTACCCCGGCTGCCGCGGCTTTGAGCACCACCTCTTCATGGGTCGGGTGGGGCGTGCAGACCGACACGATGTCCACGCCCAGCGCCAGGATTTCGTCTACGGTGTTCACCGCATGCGGCACGTCCCAGTCTTGGGCGGTGGCGCGGGCCCGGTCCAGGTCGATGTCGCACACACCCACCACCTGCACGTTGTCCAGGGCGCCGAAGGCCTCGAGGTGGTTGCGGGAGATGGCGCCGCAGCCCACGATTCCGGCTCGGTACATGCGGGGGGCGGTTGCTGACGGGGTCATGGTTCCAACTTTCATTCTGGGTGGGGCGGTGCCGGGTTCAGCGGGAGGCGAAAGAGCTGCGTTGGCGCGGCAGGCCGAGTTCCTCGAGCGGGGTCCTGTGGGTTTCGCGGGCCGTGGCGATGGCGATCGCGGAGACTGCCAGGCAGGCTACGGTGAAGACTGCCACCGGGATCCAGCCGCCGGGGCCCGGCTGGGCAAGGACGGTGGCGATGGCGGGGGCGAAGCCGGTGAGGATCAGTCCCACCTGGCTGCCGATGGCCATCCCGGAGTAGCGGACCGGTGCCGGGAACATCTCGGGGAAGAAGACGGTCCACACACCGTTCCAGCAGGAGTAGAACACTGACATGTTCAGGAATCCGAAGACGAAGATCAGGGCGATGTTGTGCTCGCTGATGGCCCAGAAGTAGCCGAACGAGGTGATGGCGCAGCCCAGGGAGCCCACCAGGAGCACCTTCTTGCGGCCGAACCGGTCCGAGATGATGCCGGCCAGCGGGATGGTGAACATGGACAGGCCGATGGTGAGTGCGTTGACCGTGAGCATCAGGGTCCGGTCCAGGCCGATGCCCTTGCCGGTGGCGTAGGCCAGCGCGTACACGGTGAAGGTGGTCTGCATGACGGAGAACAGCATTACCAGGGCCACGCGCAGAACGTCGCGCCACTGGGTTTTCAGCACCTCGGCCGCCGGAATGCCCTTGGGCTTCTTCGCTTCCACCGTCTCCTCGAACACGGGCGGCTCCTCCAGCCGGGTGCGGATCCAGTAGGCGACCAGCAGCACCACGGCGGACAGCCAGAACGGGACACGCCAGCCCCAGCCGAGCAGCTGCTCCTCCGGGAGGGCGGCGAGCGGGATGAACACCACCGTGGAGAGCACCATGCCGGACGCGTAGCCGGTCATCACGAAGCTGGTGAAGAAGCCGCGGCGTCCTTCCGGGGAGTGTTCCATGGTCAGGGTCGATGCTCCCGCGGCCTCTGCCCCGGCGGAGAATCCCTGCGCCAGCCGGCCCACCAGCAGGAGCGCCGTGGCCCAGTAGCCGACCTGGTCGTAGGTGGGCAGGAAGCCGATGCCGATGGAGGCCACACCCATGATCACCAGGGTGATCATCAGTGCCTGCTTGCGGCCGATCCTGTCCCCGAAGTGGCTCATGATGACGCCGCCCAGGGGCCGGGCCAGATAGCCGACGCCGAACGTGGCCATCGCCCCGAGCAGGGCAACCACCGGGTCTCCGCCGGGGAAGAAGATCCTCGGGAACACCAGCGCTGCTGCCGTGCCGTAGATGAAGAAGTCGTAGTACTCCAGCGTGGATCCGAGGAAGGAAGCCAGTGCGGCCTTCTTCGGGGTCTTCGCGGGGAGGCTGTCCGCGCGTTCCAGGACGGCGGTCTCTGCGGCGGGGGTTGGGGGCTGGACATGTCCCATAGGTTCTCCTCATTGAGTTTCCAGGGCGGCCGCCACCGAAGTTGGTGGGGCCAAAGTGGTGAGCGTGCACCGTGTCCGGTGGGTTGCTCTGGAGGAAAACACTAGGAGCAGGGAAAAGCGCCGCGGCAAAACTTCCCATTCAACGGGACGCGGGCTCTGTTCGGCCCCGGGTGGACGAGGGCGCCGGTCAGGCTCCCTGAAGCCAGGGCCGCGTGCCGTACGGACGGCGTTCTGCGCCCATGGTCCGGGACAGGCCGCGCCCCGCGGCCACCAGGACGGGAAGAACCACTTTGGGGTCCTCGTCCGCCGTCGGAATTACGACGGCGATCGCTCCGATCACGCTGTTGCCCTCGCCAAAGACCGGGACGGCGTAGGCGGTGTTTTCCTCCACCAGGACGCCCGCCATGCGGACGTATCCGCGTTCCCGGATCAGGGCGAGCTGGGCGCGCAGGCGCACCGGATCCGTCTCCGTGGCCTCCGTGGTTTTCTCCAGCGGCCCGGCCAGGAACCGCTCCTGCACGTCGCGCGGCATGTGCGCCATCATGGCCATGCCGGACGACGTGTTGTGGATCAGGAGCCGGCCGGCCACCGCGGCAAGGTTGGTGGCGGTGCCGTGGCGGTCCAGCTGCTCCAGGTAGAGCACGGTGCCGGAACCGACGTCGGGAATGGAGAGGGACACCTGCTCCCGGACAGCGGCGTGGACGCCTTCGAGGAACGGAAGGCCCCGGCGCCGGAATTCCTCAAGCGGGTTGCTGCGGGACGCCAGTTCCCACATCTTCATGCCGACGCCGTAGTCCCCTGCCTCGCTGCGGTTCAGCAGCCCGCTGTCCACCAGGTCGTTGGCCAGCCGGTGGGCGGTGCTGCTGGACATGCCGGTGGCCCGGACCAGTTCGCTCAGCGACATCCGCGGCCGGCCCTTCGAAAAGGCATCCAGGATCTTCACCACGCGCTGGATGACGGATTCGCCGGAGGGCGAGTTGGCCATCAGGCCCGCCGCAGCCCGGACGCGTCCCCACCGTAGTCCAGGCCGATCTGCCGGGCCGCTTGCTGCAGGCGCGGCACCACGGACTTTTCAATGTCCTCGGCAGGTGACCGGTGGGTCTGCAGGGAGACGTTGACGGCAGCCACCACGTCATGGCCGCGGCACACCGGTACGGCCACGCCGCGCAGCCCCTCTTCCAGTTCCTGCGACACCATGGCCCACCCCCTTGACCTGGCACGGTCAATTTCTGTCCGCAGCTGGTCGAGGCTTGCCACCGAGTGTTCTGTCAGCTTCTGCAGCCGAACGGTTTCGAAGTAGGCCTGCAGATCCGGCTCGGTCAGGGCCCCCAGCAGCACGCGCCCCATGGAAGTGGCCCAGGCCGGGAACCTGGTGCCCACGGTGATCGTCACGCTGAGCAGCCGGGGCGAGGGCACACAGGCGACATACACGACGTCGGCGCCGTCCAGAATGCAGAGGGAGGTGGTCTCGTTCAGCTCGGACGCAAGCGCCTTCAGGTGCCGGTCCGCGATGGCCGGAAGCTCGAGGTTGGCCAGGAAGGACCGTCCGATGTCCAGCGAGCGCGCGGTCAGCTCGAAGTGCGCACCGTCGGCCCTCAGGTACCCGAGGTCGGCAAGGGTGAGGAGGAACCGGCGCGCAGAAGCCCTGGTGGTATCCGCCGCCGCGGCCACCTGGGACACCGTCAGCCGGGGCGCGTTCGGGGTGAAGGCCCGGAGCACGTCGAACGCCTTTTCGACCGATTTCACAAAGTAGGCCGGCTGTTCGTCCATGGGCTCCCTGCATCCTCCGGCAACCTCCAGCGATGACCGCTCAGACGTGTAGAGGCTGCGCTGTTCCTGACGTACCCAGAATACGGTCCACCGCCCGGGAGGGTGCAGGGCAGGGAAAACGGATTGTGAGTCACTTCACTCTGCGCTATCATTTTTCTAGTCGCATATCGCACGCTTGTTCGCGATACGCACAAATCACCAATTCGGACCCCGTCTTTCAGTGCGGAAGGACCCCTGCAATGACCGATCTAGCCCCCACCCAGACCGCTGAGGCGAAGCAGTACCAGCTCAAGCGCGCCAAGAAGGCCGCCCTGGCTGCCTTCCTCGGCGGCGCGCTGGAGTACTACGACTTCTTCATCTACGCCACCGCGGCGTCGTTGGTCTTCTCCAAGATCTTCTTCCCCGCAGGCGACCCCACCGTCGCCCTCATCGCCTCGTTTGCCACCTTCGGCGTCGCCTACGTGGCCCGGCCCTTCGGTGCCGTCGTCTTCGGGCACCTGGGGGACAAGATCGGCCGCAAGAACACCCTCGTCCTGACCCTGGTGCTCATGGGATCAGCCACGTTCCTGATCGGCGTGCTCCCGGACTTCAACGCCGCCGGCTACTGGGCACCCGCCCTGCTGGTCCTCCTGCGCCTCATGCAGGGCCTCTCCGCCGGCGCGGAAACCGCTGGCGCCTCCGCCCTGTCCACCGAGGAGGCCCCGGAAGGCCGCCGCGGCTTCTTCGCCAGCTTCGCCATGAGCGGCATTTCCGCGGGCATCGTCCTGGCCTCCCTGGCCTTCCTCCCCGTCGCCGCCATGAGCGAGGCGGACCGCCTCGCCTGGGGCTGGCGCATCCCGTTCTGGCTGTCCCTCCTGGTGCTGGTGGTCGCGTACCTGGTCCGGCGCTCCCTTGAGGAACCCGAGGTCTTCGAGGAAAAGCACGACCACGGCGAACTTGTGAAGCTTCCGTTCGCCAAGATGTTCAAGACGCATCCGGCGCAGTTCTTCCAGGTCGCCCTGATGTCTTTCGAGACCGTCACCAACACGTTCATGCAGTCCTTCGGCCTCGCGTACGCCGTGTCCGTCGGAGTCCCGGCGTCGACCATGCTGTGGGTGAGCATCCTGGGCAACGTGATCGCCATGTTCAGCCAGCCGCTGCTGGCCCGCCTCTCGGACCGCTTTGGCCGGCGCCCGGTGTTCATTGCCGGCGTCCTGGGATCCGGACTGATGATCTTCGTCTACTTCTCCGTCATCTCCACCGGCAACATCCCCATGATCTTCCTCGCCAGCACGGTGATCACGGCCGGCACGTACTCCATGTCCAACGCGATCTATCCGGCCTGGTTCTCCGAGCTGTTCAACGTCAAGGTCCGCTACTCGGGCATGGCCATCGGCCTGCAGGTCGGCATTCTCTGCGCCGGCTTCACTCCCCTGCTGGGCACCGCGCTGGTGGGAGCCGACAAGGCCAACTGGGGCCCCGCCGCCTGGATCGTCGCGGCCTCGTCCCTGCTGGCTGTGGCCGGCGCCTACTGGGCCCGCGAAACCCACAAGACCCCGCTGCGGCAGCTGGGCAACCCGGTCCGCTAGCACAGAGCCGAAGCGCGAACTGGCAGATAATGCCCTCAAATTGCCGGTTTGAGGGCATTATCTGCCTTTTCGTGGGATAGTTCTGCCGTCCCACGACACAGGAGGAACTGCATGGAGCTTCGGCAGATCGAGGCGTTCCTTGCCGTGGCCGAGGAACTGCACTTCGGCCGGGCAGCCCAGCGCCTCCGCATGGCCCAGTCGCCGCTGAGCCAGACCATCAGGAAGCTCGAGAAGGAGCTCGGCTCGGATCTGTTTGAGCGCAACACCCGTTCGGTGGCACTAACGACGGCGGGTGTTGCCTTTCTTCCCCACGCCCGCCGGGTCATCGACGAACTTGATCTCGCCCGCCGTTCCGCCGTCACCGAGCCGGGCACGTTCTATGGCCGGCTCAGCATCGGCTTTTCCGGGGCGCTGAACCACCGGACCCTTCCCCCGCTGACCCGGGCGCTCCGGCACCGCTACCCGTCCCTGGACCTGACACTCACCGGCGGCCTGCTGACCCAGGACGCCCTGCAGCAGCTCCGGAACGGTTCGCTGGACCTGGCCTTCGTCGGGCTGCCGCTGGACGCGGGCGGGCTGACCACCCGCACCATCGCCCTCGAACAACTGGGCGCCACCGTGCCGGTTGACCACCCGCTGGCCGAACGGCCGGCGGTCGGGCTCGCCGAACTGTCCGACGACGGTTTTGTCACCATGCGCGCCGCCCAGGGATCCACGCTCCGCGAGGCCATCTTCTCCGCCTGCGCGGCCGCCGGCTTCCGGCCGAGGGTGGCACAGGAAGTCACGGATCCGTACACCGCGCTGTCGCTCGTTGCCGGCGGCGTCGGGGTGAGCCTGATGCCCTCCTCCGTCGCCAGCATCATGCCGGGCGGCACCGTGTTCATCCCGCTGACCGGCAGCGCGCCCCTGCTCGAATCAGGCCTCGCCTGGAACCCCGCCGGCATCTCCCCCGCCCTGGCACTGGCCCTGGGCGTCGCCGAGGAAGTCCTCCCGACGCCGGCCGGCTGACCCGGTCTCCACGGGCTGGCACCCAGGCCGGCTGAGGCACCCCGCCCCGCCTCCCGGCGTCGTGCATTATGTGTCTTTCACACATACTCATTGACCAAATAAGTGTTGGACGTGGCACAATCCCGGTGGCCACGATGGAGGGAACATCCACTCAACGAAGAGGACACACCATGGCAACATTCGCCGTCACCTACGCCTACGCCGCCAACTCGTCCGCCGGCCGCGACGAACACCGCCCCCGCCACGTGGAATTCCTCCAGGAGCAGTTCGACGGCGGCACGCTGGTGAAGAGCGGTCCGTTCGGGCCGGAGGAGGATCCCGGCGCGCTGCTGATCATCGAGGCTGACTCGAAGGCCGACGTCGAGGCCCTGATGAACCAGGACCCGTTCTATCTCAACGGCCTCGTGGAGCAGCGCAGCATCCGGCAGTGGAACGTCTTCTTTGGTGCCGACGCTGCCGCCGCCACCACGCGGAACTAGGAGCAGGCCATGCTGATCGCGCGCACCGTCGCCAGGGAGACCATCCGGTATGAGGATATTCCGGAGCCGGCCCTCGAACCCGGCCATGCCCTGGTCCGCGTCCACAACGTCACCCTGTGCGGCACCGACCTGCACATCTGGGAGGACGACTATCCGGCCGGGCTGCCCGTCATCCAGGGCCATGAATTCGCCGGCACCGTCGAGGCCATCGGAACCAACGACGCCGGCATCCGCACCGGTGACCGCGTTGCCGTCAGCCCCATGGTCTACTGCGGACTCTGCCGGCCGTGCAGACTGGGCCGGTTCAACGTCTGCGAGAACATCGGCTGCATCGGGTGCTATTCGGACGGCGCCCTCGTGGAAATTCTCAGCGTGCCGGTGGAGAAGCTGTGCCCCGTGCCGGACAGCCTGGAACTCGATCTCGCAGCCATGGCCGAGCCCGCGTCCATCGCCATGCAGGCGGTGAACCGGGGGCGGCCGTCCCCGGGGGAAACGGCCCTGGTGCTGGGCAGCGGCCCGATCGGGCTGCTCGCCACGCTGTACCTGACGGACCTGGGAGTGAGCGTAGTTTGCGCCGACACCGAGCCGGACCGGCTGGCGCTGGCTTCCATGTTCGGCGCCGTGGACACGCTGCTGGTGGATCCCCGTTCGGACTTCCCCGGCGCCGACCAGGCCGTCCGGCTTGATGCGGTGACGGACTCGTCCGGGCCGGAGCTGGTCATTGAGGCAACGGGTGTACCGTCCTCGCTGGAGACAGCCGTCCGACTGGTGGCAAGCGCCGGACGGATCGTCCAGGTGGGGATTTCGGCGCGGACCGCGTCCGTTCCCATGAATGCCGTCCCCTTCAAGGAAATCGACCTGCTGGGCAGCCGGAACAGCCTGAATCTCATCCCGGCAGGGCTGGAACTGCTGGCCCGGCACCGGGACCAGGCCGGCGCGCTGATAACGCACCGTTTTGCTTTCGGGGACCTGCAGCAGGCCTTCGAACTGATGCGCAGCCGCACCGAACCGGTGGGCAAGATCGTGGTGGACATGCCGGCCTCGCAGTCCGCTCGCCCGGCGGGAACTGGCGCGCTCACGGGAGTGCGGGCGTGAGCGGGATCGAAGCCGTGGACGGCCCGGCGGCAAGCCCGCTGCTCACGGCCGCCGGGAACATCTCGGGCACCTACGATGTGGTGGTCGCGGGCAGCGGCGCCGCCGGCCTGGTCGCCGCGATCCGGGCCGCCGGCGCCGGGCTGCGGGTACTGGTGGCCGAGAAGGCCCCGCTGCTCGGCGGCACGACGGCCGCCGGGGGCGGTGTGATGTGGGCACCGAACAACCACCTCGCCCGGCAGGCCGGTTACCGGGACAGCCACGAGGACGGCGTCGCCTACCTCACCGAGGCTGCCGGGCACGTGCTGACCCGCGAGGAGGTGGAATGGTACGTCAGGACTGCTCCGCGCGCCGTCGCCTATCTCGACAACGAAACCCGGCTTTCGCTGACGCCGATCGCCCGCCCGGACTACCACATGGAGTGGTCCGGCGCGGCCGACGGCGGACGCGGCCTGGACAATGACGCCTTCGACCCGTCGGGGTACCCGGGCCTCGCGGAGGCGATCCGGCCGTCGTCCTATTTTCCGCTCCTGACCATGACGGAGCGCGACCAGCTCAACGGCCGTGCGGCGGATCCGGAACTGCTGTCCCGGCGGGCTGCCACTGGCGTGCGGACCATGGGCGGCGCCCTGGTGGCGTCGCTGCTGGCGAGCGCGTTGGACCGCGGCGTGGAAATTGCGGTCTCCGCACCGGTCGAAGACCTGGGCCGCGATGGTGGCAAGTGGGCGGTGGCCCTCGGCGGCGCCGCAGCCGGCAGAACCGTCTCGGCGGCCGCCGTCGTACTGGCTTCCGGCGGTTTCGAGTGGAACCCGCGGCTCCGCCAGGCGTTCCTGCCGTTTCCGGTGACGCCCATCAGCGCGCCGTCCAACGAGGGCGACGGCCTGGAGCTGGGCCTGAAGGCCGGCGCCGCCGTGGCGGACATGACCGCCATCTGGGGAGTGCCGGTGATTTCCGAGGCCGCGCACGAATACGACGGTGTGCGGTCCGGCCGGATGGGGAACGTGGAAATGACCCTTCCCGGCTCGATCACCGTCAATGCGGCCGGGAAGCGTTTCGTGAATGAGGCGCTGAACTACCACGATGCCTGCCGAGTCTTCGCCTCCGTTGACCCGCTGACCGGCCGCCAGCAGAACAACCCGGCGTGGCTCGTGTTCGACGCTGCGTATCTGGCGAAGTACCCGGTGGCCGGCTCAGCCGCGGGCTCTCCGGCCGCCTGGATGACGGCCGCCGATTCGCTGGAGGAGCTGGCCGGCAAGGTGGGCATCGATCCGGCCGGGCTGACCGCCACGGTGGCCCGCTTCAACGCCGGTGCCTCGGAGGGCATGGACCCGGAATTCCATCGCGGCGCCACCCCGCAGGACCGCTTCCTCGGCGACGCTGCCAACACTCCCAACCCGTGCCTGGCGCCGCTCGCGACCGCCCCGTTCTATGCGGTCCGGATTTCCGCCGGCGTGCTGGGAACCTCCGGCGGCCTGGACACCGACTTCAACGGCCGCGTCCTGGACCGGCACCGGCAGCCCATCCCGGGACTCTACGCGGCGGGCAACGTCTCCGCGGGGGTTTTCCGCAACAACTACCCCGGCGGCGGCGCAACCCTTGGCTCGGCCATCACCCGGGCCTTCGCGGTCGGCGAGCACATCGCAACGCACCTCTGACCGCGCCGCACCACCAAACCGCGCCCGGGCCCGGAGTTTTTGTCCGCCTGTCGCGACTTGAGGGGCGGCGTTTTGGGGCCATTATCTGTACAAAGACTCCGCCCCAATGAAGGACGACGGCGGAACCACCCGCCGTCGTCCTTCTTGCGTCAACGGATCGCTCACCTCGCGAGCTGGGCCGCTCCGAACGAAACACTGAACTGGACGCACCACAGGTCAACTGACCTGTACCTGGCCAGGTCAACGTCCTCGGGGATCGCGTACACCTGGTTGCCCTGGTTCCCCTTGATCACCCCCAGGTCAACGTGTTCGGCGGAACCGGCCGTGAACCATCCGGCAGTTCCCTCCACCACGTCCGCTGCGCTGAGCCAGACGTGCACATCCGGGCCGTTGGAAGTGTCGAGGTTCTCCAGTGTCAGAACCCGCGAGCCGCCGGGCTGCTGGATGATTCTGACAGTTCCCGTGGTGGCGTGTTCGTGGCTAATGAGGGAACCCTTGGCAAGTTGAACGGGAGCGGCGGGCATCTTCGTGGTGGTTCCGGAGGGCGGCTTCGAGGTGGCGGAGGGGGCTGGCGGCGTCTGCACTGCTGAGGCTGCGACTGTGGGCAGCTGCTCATCCACGCGCACGTCAACAAACAGAAGCCACGGCTTGAATAGCGCGAGCCCTAGCGCCAGCACGGCGGCACCCGCCGCGGCGGCCATGACCCAGCGGCGCGTGCGTTTGCGGGCCTCCATGCTGCAAATCTACACCTGGTCGCGCCGGCGAGTTTTTGTCCACTTGTCGCGACTTGGGGGGCGGCGTTTTGGGGCCATTATCTGTACAAAAACTCCCGGCCAGTTGGCCAACCGGCCTCCTTAGCCCACCCGCGGCAGGGGCTCCCCCGCTGACCTTCCTGCGGCAACCGGCGCGGAAATCGCGGCGGCAACGTTGGCCGGATGGGACCGCAGCCAGGCCGGGATCCGTTCGGCCGGCAGCGGCTTGCTCCACAGGTACCCCTGGGCGAGGCGCACACCCAGCCGGCGGAGTTCGCCCAGCTGGACGGCGGTTTCCACGCCTTCGGCCACGACGTCTAGCCGGAGGCTCTCGGCCATCCCAAGGACCAGTTCGATGATCGTGGCCCCGTGCGGATCGGCGCCCAGCTCCTCCACGAAGGTGCGGTCGATCTTGAGGGTCCGTGCCGAGAGCCACTTGAGGTAGCTCAGCGAGGAGTAGCCGGTGCCGAAGTCGTCGATGGACAAGCCTACCCCCAGGCGGGCCAGCCGCTGGAGCGTTTCCTTGGGCAGGTCCGGCTGGTCCATCAGCACTGTTTCGGTGATTTCCAGGTGGATGGCGGCGGGGTCGATGCCGGTATCGCGGATGGCCGCCTCGACGACGTCGGGAAAATCGCCGGCCACGAGCTGGCGGCCGGAGATGTTCACGGCCGCCGTGAAGTTCTCCGCTCCCGGGACCTGTGTGCGCCACTGCTGCACCTGGCGCAGCGCCTCGCGGAGCACCCAGGTGCCGATTGGCAGGATCATGCCCGTCTCCTCGGCAATCGGTATAAAGGCATCGGGCATGATCGGGCCGTGTTCGTGGTGGTGCCAGCGCAGCAGAGCCTCAAAGCCGACGGCCCCCTCGGTGGAAACGTCGATGATCGGCTGGTAATTGAGGGAAAGCTCGTTGCGGTCCAGTGCAAGGCGCAGATCGGACTCCAGGTCGAGGCGCCCGGTGGCCCGCCCGGTCATGCGGACATCGTAGATCGCTGACGAATCCCCGCCGGCGGACTTGGCCCGGTACATGGCGGCGTCCGCCCCCTGAAGCATGGACTCGGCGGTATCCTCGACGTCCGCGAGGGCGATGCCCACGCTGACATTGAGGTAGATCTGCCGGCCGTCCACGTCGAAAGGCTGCCGGGTCGCTTCCCTGATCCGCCCGGCCAGATCCTGCGCGCCGCACATCTGCAGGCCCTCGCAGATCACCACGAATTCGTCGCCGCCGAACCGGCCCACCGTGTCGCCTTCCCGGACGGCGGCCTTCAGCCGCTCGCCCAGCTGCACGAGGATCATGTCGCCGGCGCCGTGGCCGATGCCGTCATTGATCAGCTTGAAGCGGTCGACGTCGACGAACATCACCACCGGCCGGGCGGTCCGGTCCAGGAAATTCTGGAGGACCTCGGTGACCATGTACCTGTTCGGCAGGCCGGTCAGGGCGTCATGGCGCGCCTGCCACTCGAGGATCTGTTCAGCATTCTTCCGGTCGGTGATGTCCAGGACAGTGTCCAGGAACCGGACAGGGGTGCCGTCGGCGCCGTTAATGCTCCGGATCCGTGAATGCAGCCAACGCTGTTCTCCGCTGGGCCGAATGATCCGGTATTCAAAGTCGGCGAAACCGAGCCCGTGGTCCAGGCTCTGCCACACGTCGCGGACACGGTCCCGGTCATCGGGGTGCGTCCGCGCCAGGATGGCTTCCCGGTCTTTCCGGTCCCCGGCGGAGATTCCCAGGATCCGGTCGAATTCCTCCGAATGCCACGTCTCCCCGGTGGCAACGGTGTGCTCGACACTTCCAACGTGGGCCATCTCCTGGGCAGCCAGCAGCCGCTCGCGTTCGGCATCGGCCACGGCCTTCAGCCGCTGGATCTCCGTAATGTCCCTGGCAATGGCGGATGCCCCCACCCTGATGCCGTCCTGGTCGTAGACAGGGGACACTGTCAGTTCGACGTCGATCACCGACCCGTCCTTGCAGCGCCACCGGGACTCCACACCGGTGACGAACGCCCCGCTCCCCGAACCGGAGGTGACCTCCGTGCCGAAGTAGGCGCCGTCGTCGGCCGTTACCAGGCCGTGGCTCTGTCCCACAGCCTCCCAGGAGCTCCAGCCGAGCATCCTCGCCGCCCCCGCGTTCCAGCTGGTGATCTTCCCGGTGAGGTCGGCGCCGATGATGGCATCGCCGGAGGATTCGACCATGGCCGAGAGCCTGCGCAGGATCGCCTCGGTGTGCTTGCGGTCCGTGATGTCCTTCGAGATCGCGACAACGGCTACGGGCACGGTGTGCCGGCCCCTGATCCGGCTGACTGTGGCGTGGACGGGGAATTCACGGCCGGTGCTGTGGCGGGCCCACAGTTCGCCGGCCCAGTCCCCGCCGCGGGCCACCCTGTTGGCAATTTCGCGGTCGGTGGCGCCGCCGCCGCGGACCTCGGCGCCGCCGATGATGCCCAGGTCCGTGATCTTGAGCCCAAGAACCTTGTCCGGGGCCAACCCGTACAGCCGCTCCGACGCGCGGTTCCAGTACGTGATGCGCCAGTCGCCGTCCATGCCGATAACCGATTGGCCGATCTCGTCCAGCAGCAGCGACTGCATCACCAAATCGTCGCGATGTTCCCCGGCCATAACCCCTCCGACAGGTGCTCCCCCAATGGCAGCGCGCTATGCACTCGGACCCGTTTGCTTAGGGAACCGTGCTGGCAGTAAATCAGCAGGCTGGGTTTCCTGCAAGGGTTTCGGCTACGTGGCCGCCTCCGCCTCCGCCAGCCGGATCATGCGAAGCTCATCGCGCACCGCACGGGAAGGCCAATGATCACCGGCCAGTTCTTTGAGCCGGGCAGGACTGGCCCCCGGGAAAAGCTTGTCCATCAGGCCCGCCGCGTGCAGCAGGCCAATCAGCGCAGCGGTTCTGGCGTCCGACGGCGATCCGTTGAGTACGCTTTCGATCCTCGCCAGAAGTGCCGCCTCCGGAGCGTGGTCCTTCTCCGGGTAGCGCGTGGTCCTGAAGAGGCCAAGATGCTTTTCGCCCACATGGGTCACGATGCCGAGAGCCGCCATCCCCTCATAGACGCGGTGCAGTTCGGCGCGGCTTTCCAGCATGGCAACCCACCGCCGCGGGCTGTGCGGCCGGGACTTGTCGTGGATCAGCTCCCACTGGTGCAGGAAGTCAGACTGCGGAGCGGCTCCGGTGGCCCTGACGTATTTCCCCTGCAGCTCGATTGCGCCCAGCAGGTCCAGCTCGGCCAGGATTGCCCCGGCCAGTCCGGCTTTGAGGACGCTCTGCGGCACTTCCGGTTCGCCGTCCGTGTCATTCGTTGCCAGAACGAGGAACGCCTGCGGGAGGTTCAGCTCCCCGGCGCCCGGGATTTCGGTGCTCATACCCTCATGGTCCACCGGTCCCGCCGCCGCTGCAATGGACGGCCAACCCCGGGATTTTCACACCGGAGACCCACAAAGCCCTTCACGCAAACAGAATTGCAGAGTACATTTGATGCAATCAATCTTGCAGAGTGATCCACGTACCAGGAATCCCGTAACAGAAATGAGGTATGACTTGAACGCCAACGCCGCCGGCCTGGAGCCCGGCACGGAAACCGGCGCGGGTCCCGCCACCCATGCGTGGCTCGGCGACGCGCTTCCGGACCTTCCGCTGTCCAAGGCCCAGAGCCGCGTGGTCGATGTGATTGCGCGCAACCCGCAGCTTTCCTCGTACGCAGACATCGCAGAGATCGCCCAGCGGGCCGACGTCAACAATTCGACAGTGGTCCGCGCGGCCCAGCACCTGGGCTACCGGGGATGGCCGGACCTCCAGCGGGAACTGCGGTCCCGCTATCTGGTGATGATCTCCACCGAGGACACCCTGACCGAGCACGGGGAACACCGCAGTCCCCTGCATGATGCGCTCAACCACGACATCGAGAACCTGCGCCTGACCCTGGACTCCAACACGGCCGACGACGCGGAGGCGGCCATCGCCACCATGGCGGCGGCCAAGTCCATCATCGTCCTGGGGCTGGGCTCGTTCGCCGGCCCCGCCAGCGTGATGGCCCATCTGGGCTCGACCATGGGATACCCCATTACCCTCGAGAACCGCGGCGCGGTCCACCTCGCCTCCAGCGCCAACGCCTTGGGCCCCGGGGATGTCCTGGTGGTCATCAACATGTGGCGCTCGATGCGGCAGATCATCGTCACCGCCGAAGCCGCAAAACAGGCGGGCGCCAAGGTCGTCGCCATCAGCGATATGCGCCGCGGCCGCCTGGCGGCCGTCGCCGACCACCTGCTGGTGGTGGCGTCGGAAGGCATCTCCTTCTTCCAGTCCGTCACCGCCGCAAACTCACTGGTCTACGGCCTGCTCGCGGGCATGGAGGCCGCGCACCCCGAGCGCAGCCGTGCAGCCATCCGGCGCACCCAGCAGCTGTGGAAAGACCTCGACATCTACCTCGACTGACCTGCAGCTCCCGCGACTGCACCACCTACCCCTTCCAGGAGCACCTTCATGAACACCAGCACCGAACGCCGCATCGCCGTCATCGGCCTCGGCTCCATGGGCGGAGCGATGGCAGCCACGCTCCACAACACCGGCTGGGACGTCACCGGCTTCGACCCCTCTGAGGCGGCACGGACCGCCGCGTCCGGCACCGGCATCGCCATCACCGCCAGCGTCGAGGATCTCGCCGGCACCCCCTACGCGGTACTCTCACTGCCCGCGGCCAGCGTCGTCGAGTCCACGGTTCCGCAGCTCCTTGCGTCCCCCGGAACCGTCGCAATCATCGACACCACCACTTCCGAGCCGGCAACGAGCAAGCAGATGGCCGAACTCGCTGAAGCGCAAGGCGCAGCGTTCGTGGATGCCCCGGTCTCGGGCGGCCGCGACGGCGCAGCAACCGGAACCTTGAGCGCCTTCGTCGGGGCGACCGATGCGGCCCTTGCCGCCGCCGAGCCCGTCCTGCTGGCACTCACCGGCGGCAGGTACAACCACATCGGCGGGCCCGGCAGCGGCAACGTCGTCAAGCTCCTCAACAACGTCCTGGCCGCGGCCAACCTCGTCTCGGTTGGCGAGGCCCTGGGAGTCGCCAAGGCCTATGGCATTGATCCGGCCACGGCGGCAGCAAGCATCAGCGGCGCCTCCGGCGGCAGCAAAGTCTCCGCAGCCATGTATCCGAACTGGGTGCTCTCCGGTACCCACGACTCCGGTTTTTCGCTCGGGCTCATGGCGCGCGACGCCGCACTCGCCGTCGACGTCGCCGCCCGGATCGGAGAACATCCGGCACTGCTGGCCGCCGTCGCCGGCCAATGGCAGGAAGCGCTGGCCGTCCTCGGACCGCGCGCGGATTTCACCGAGATCGCGCGGACCGTCGCCCCGGCCGTCACCCCCGCTGGAGCCCCCGCGGGTGCACCGGAAAGCACAAACGACACCACCGCCGTCGTCTGACTGACCCCGAAGCAAACGACTCAGAGAACAAAGAGGATCATCACATTGAGCGCCACCACAGCACCCACTTCCTCGTCAGCGGCCACCGCGCGGGCGGTCCTGGACGCAGCGTTCCCCAAAGGGCTCGGAGCATTCCTTGACGGCAGGACTGTCCCCGGCAGCGGCGAGGGCATCACCCTCACCGCCGCGGCGACGGGCGAACCGTTCGCCACCTACGCCGACCCCGGCACCGAGGGCGCCGACGCCATCCTGGAAAGCTCAGTCGCCGGGGCAAGAACCTGGGGCGAAATGAACGGGTTCGAACGGGCCGCCATCCTGCGCAACGTCAGCCGCACAGTGGAAGCACACGCGGAGGAGCTGGCCATCCTCGAGTCCGCCACCACCGGAAAGCCCATCCGCGACGCCCGGGTGGAGGCCGCCAAGGTCGCCGAGATGTTCGGCTACTACGCAGGTTGGGCGGACAAACTGACAGGCCAGACCATCCCCGTTCCCGGCCCGTGGCACACGTACACGGAACGCGTCCCCTGGGGCGTCGTCGTCGCCATCACACCCTGGAACGCGCCGCTGTTCACCGCCGGCTGGAATTCCGCGGCTCCGCTGGCCGCGGGCAACGCCGTGATCATCAAGCCCAGCGAATTCACACCGGCCTCCAGTGTCCGGCTGGCGCAGCTGGCGCACGAGGCCGGCCTGCCTGCAGGCGTGTTCAACGTGGCCACGGGGCTGGGTCAGACCGTCGGCGCGGCACTTACGAGCGACCGGCGCGTCGGCAAGGTCAGCTTCATCGGCTCCGTCCCCACCGGGCGCCGGGTTGCCGTCGCTGCCGCGCAGGCCGGCATTCCCGCGCTGCTGGAACTCGGCGGCAAGAGCGCCAACATTGTGTTCGCGGACGCGGACCTGGAACGCGCCGCCGACGGCGCCATCGCCGCGATCTTCTCCGGCGCCGGGCAGTCCTGCGTGGCCGGGTCGCGGCTCCTGGTGGAGCGCAGCGTGCACGCCCGGTTCGTGGAGCTGGTCGCGCAAAAGGCAGCCCGCTTGCGCGTCGGCGACCCGCTGAGCGCGGACACCGAAGTGGGCCCCATCATCACGGCGCAGCAGTTCGCCACCGTCACCTCGCTCATCGAGGCCGGAATGAACGACGGCGGACGCCGGGTCACGGGCGGAACGCTTCCCGACGCCCTGGCCGGGTCGTCGCTGGCCGGCGGCCACTGGGTGATGCCCACCCTGCTCGACGGCGTGACGCCGCAGAACCGCCTGGAAACCACGGAAGTCTTCGGACCCGTCGTCGGAGCCGACGCCTTCGACACGGAGGCCGAGGCGATTGCCCGGGCCAACAACACCAACTTCGGCCTGGCGGGCGCGGTATGGACCTCGGACGTTTCCCGTGCCCACCACGTGGCACGCCAGGTGAAGGCCGGCACATTCTGGATCAACTCCTACAAGACCATCCACGTGGCCGTCCCGTTCGGCGGCTTCGGGGACTCCGGCCACGGCCGCTCCTCCGGCCCGGGCGTCCTGGACGAGTACACGCAGACCAAAGCAGTCTGGGTGCCGACCCGTGCAGCGGGCGCCCCCTTCCCGTCCCTCTCCTACTAGGGCAGGCATGATCATGGAACCGACAGAAGCACCGGCCCTCCGCGCCGCCCTGGCCGAAGGCGTCAGCAAGTGGAAACCGCGGGCACTGGCCATCGCACAGCAAATCCACGCCCTCAAGGAGGTGTCCTTCGAGGAGGTCCACTCGGCGGGGGCGGCTGCAGACCTGCTGGCCGAGGGCGGCTTCGAGGTGGAACGCGGAACCGGCGGGCTCCCCACGGCCTTCACCGCCAGCGCCGGCAGCGGCGAACTGACGGTGGCCCTGTGCGTGGAATACGACGCGCTGCCCGACATCGGGCACGCCTGCGGGCACAACCTGATCGCCGGCGCCTCCGTCGCCGCCGCCCTGGCGCTGCGGCCCTTCGTCGACGAGCTGGGCATCACCCTGAAGACCATTGGAACACCCGCCGAGGAACATGGCGGCGGCAAGGCGCTCCTGCTGGAACGCGGCGCTTTCGACGGCGTCAGCCTGGCCCTGATGGTTCATCCCGTCCAGGACGGGGTGACGTACAACCCCGCCGGCACCAGCGCCCAGGCTGTGGGCCGGTACCGGGCGACGTTCACGGGAAAAGCCGCCCATGCCGCGGCCGCCCCGCACCAGGGCGTGAACGCCGCGGACGCCGCCGTGCTGAGCCAGGTGGCCGTCGGACTCCTGCGCCAACAGATCCCCGGCGACCACCGCATCGCCATGTATGTCGCAGAGGCCGGCCATGTCACCAACATCATTCCGGAACGCGCGGTGGTGGAGTTTGAATGCCGGGCCTTCACGCTGAAGGAATACGAAGTGCTGCTGGAGCGCGTCCGCCGCTGCTTTGAGGGGGCCGCACTGGCAACCGGCGCCACGCTGGCCATCGAGGACACGGAACCGCTCTACGCGCCGCTGATCCAGGACGACGCCCTGGCGGCGCATTGGACCGAGGCCATGGACGTGTTTGGCAAGGACACCTCGCCCTCGGCCGGCATCAGCGGCGGCTCCACGGACATGGGCAACATCTCCCAGGTCATCCCGAGCCTGCATCCCTGGCTGAGCATTCCCGGCGCGGACGTCCCCATCCACTCCCACGCCTTTGCCGCACTGGCAGACTCCCCGGAGGCCTATGCCGTGATGTTCGAGGCAGCCACCGCGCTGTCCTGGACAGTCGCCGCAGCGGCCACCACCCCCACCGAAAGGGCACGCCTGATCAAAGCGGCCTACCGCCGTCAGACGGACACACAGGAAGGCACACCATGAGCACCAGCACAACTCCCGCGCGGACAGACAAGGCCGGCACCCGGCTCACGCTTCCCATCGCCGCGCTGGCCTTCGTCATTGCGCTGGCGGTCCAGCTGATCGGCCAGGCCAAGATCGACGTCGGCATCGGCGCGATCGTCATCTTCCCCATGGTCTGGGGCCTCATCCTCGGCCTGCTGGTCTCGGTCCAGAAATTCAAGCCGCTGGGCCTGGACCTGCAGCGGGTCGCCGCCGCCCTGGTCGGTGTGGCCGTGCTGCTCCTGGTGGCCAGGCTGGCTTTCAACATCGGGCCCAGCCTTCCCACCCTGCTCAAGGCAGGCCCGGCGCTGCTGCTGCAGGAGGTGGGCCACCTGCTGGGCACCATTGCGCTGGCGCTTCCGCTGGCCGTGCTGCTCCGCATGGGCAAGGCGACAGTCGGAGCCACGTTCTCCCTTGACCGCGAACCGTCCTTCGCCATGGTCTCCGAAAAGTACGGGCCCGACTCCGACCAGTACCGCGGCGTCCTGGCCATGTACGTTTTCGGCACCCTGTTCGGCGCCGTCTACATCACGCTGCTGACCTCGCTCGTGTCCAACTGGAAGATCTTCGACCCCCTGGCCCTGGCCATGGGCGCAGGCGTCGGGTCCGGTTCCATGATGGCGGCGTCCTCCGCCAGCATCATCGCCGCCTACCCCGGCGACCAGGAGGCCATCCTGGGCATGGCGGCCATCTCCAACCTGATCACCACCATTCTGGGCGTCTACGTCGGCATCTACCTCGCCCTGCCGCTGGCGGACCGTTTCTACCGGGTCCTCACCCGCAGGCAGACGCGCGAAGAGGCTGCAGTCACGGCCGGCGCCCCGGCCCAGGGTGGGGACGCCCAGCGCCGCGGCGCCGGCGCGGACACCGAACTCGCCGGCGCGGACGCCAGGGACGCCGCGCAGGCGGAGGAAAACCGCCGCTTCCGCGAACGGGTCGCCGAATCGTCGGCGGCCATGCACCTTCCGCTGTGGCTGTCCCTCTCGGTCCTGACCGTCCTCGGCATCGGCACGGCCTCGATCGCGGCCAAGGGATTCAGCCTGACCATCGTCGCCGGGTACGCGATCATGCTGGCCCTCGTCCTGGTCAGTATCGCCCTGGCCAAGCTTACAAAGAAGATCTCGGCCATCGTCTACATCACCACCATCGGCGCCTACATCTCCAGTCCCTGGTTCTTCGGCGCCGCGGCACTCAACGGCCCCATCAAGTCGGTGGACTTCCTCTCGATCGCCACGGTCATGCTGACGCTCGCCGGCCTGTCCCTGGGCAAGGACATTCCACTGCTGAAAAACATCGGCTGGAAGATCATTCCGGTGGGCCTGGTGGCAGTCACCGCATCGTTCCTGCTGTCCACCGTGATCGCGGAGTTCGCACTCGGACTCTGGCATTAAGCCTTTGGCATTACGCCTCTGGCACTAACCGCTGACGCACAAAAGGAAGCGGACGACGGCGGGACCTCCCGCCGTCGTCCGCTTCCTTTGCATTTGGCTCTTGTCAGTGCACCCGGTACATGAGATGGTGCGGCCAGCCGGACTTTCGGCCGCGCCGGATGTTTGACAGTGCCGGATGTTTGGCAGCACAGCGCGGCACCCCAAACGGCGCCGCCGTCAGGGGACATGACCGTACAAACATGGCCCCATAGATTCGGGCACCCGGTCGCAGCACTGGCACCGCCACAGGCGACGCAGGACGCCACGCTTCCGTTCACCACACCCTTTATCCAAGGAAGAACCTGATGTTAGGCACCAAAAGCCGCCTCGCCGCCGTCGCACTCGCCGCCTGCCTCATGGGCATCGCCGCCCCCGCCCACGCAGCCCCCGCGGCGCTCGTCACCGCGGGACCCGGAATCCTCGTCGCCGACGGCGCCGCCGTCGATATTCCAGTGACCTTCGTCTGCGACACCGACCCCACCCTGCTCATCGCCGTGCCCGTCATCCAGCTCACCCAAAGGGTCAGCGACGGACGGATCGCCGGCGGCATCGGAAACGAACAGCTCAGCTGCACCCGGCAGGCCCAGACTGTCACCATCCGAGTGGTTCCCAACGTGATGGCGTTCAACGAGGGCACGGCCGCAGCTACTGTCGTTCTGCAAAGCTGCAACGCGCAGTTCCAGTGCTCCGCCGAAATCATCAACACCGAACTTAAACTCGCCAAGGGCGCGGGAACCGGGATCCTGCCCCAGAGGTAGGGCTAGGAAAGTTCCAGCTCGCGGACGATGCCGTCCACCAGCGATGCCGGATCGCCGAGGATGTCCACGGGAATATGCACCTCATCGGCCCCCAGCGGCTCCAGCGTCGCAAGCTGGGAAGCCAGGAGGCTGCTGGGCATGTATTCGTGCGCCCTGCCGCTTATCCGGCCCGAAATGGTGGTTGCCTCGCCGGAAAGGTGGATGAACACCAGGTCAGGTGCGAAGCTGCGCAGCAGGTCCCGGTAGCTGCGCTTGAGCGCCGAGCAGGCGATGATGCGCGTGCCCGCTCCGTCGGCGGGTGTTGCCAGCGCCGCACCGATTTCGGCGAGCCAGGGCGCCCTGTCCTCGTCATTCAGCGGTGTGCCGCTTGCCATCTTGGCCTTGTTGGCAGCCGGATGAAAGTCGTCCCCGTCGAAGAAGGGCACGCCCAGGCGCTCGCCCAGCAGCGCGCCGACGGTCGACTTTCCGCAGCCTGAGACGCCCATGACAACCAGGGGCGGCAGGTTCGTGATCATTGTTGTTCTTTCCATGCGTGGCTCTA
>NZ_BAEG01000117.1 GCF_000238915.1 Arthrobacter globiformis NBRC 12137
TCCGGCGACAACCCCTGCCGGGCCTTCTTCAGCCGGTTCATGTGCTGACGGATCAGACGATCCCGCTGTTTCCGGAACCGGACGGATTCGTCCTCGGTGGCTTCCTTGTCCTTGAGGTACTGATAGATTGACCCGTCCATTTGCCGGTGAATCGGGGCCACGTCCTTGAGCGTTGCCGGGGCGTTCTCATGTATCGAGGCCGCCGGAATCTGGTCCGGGTGCTGGCTGACAAGCGACGCGAGAACGCTGGTCGGGGTCAGATGGTTGGTGGCGATACTCTCCCTGATGCTCGGGTCGGAGTCCTGGGCCAGGATGGCGATGACTTCCGGCGACAGGTCGTCGCGGCCGGCCAGATGCCACTTCTTGTGATGGGTTCCCGTTGTGGCGATCTTCTCGTGAAGTTCCTTTGGCTGCTCCGGGAAGTACTGGCTGTCATAGGTGTACTCGAAGGAGAAATCCATGGCCTCAGCCTAA
>NZ_BAEG01000116.1 GCF_000238915.1 Arthrobacter globiformis NBRC 12137
GCCCTCACCGGACTGCACAGTGTTGAAGGCGAAAAGGTTGTGCATGCCCAGGATCCAGCCGCAGAACCCCACGGCCATGAACAGCCCGATCTTGGTCTTGGTCACCGGCACACCCACCGCGCGGGCGGCGTTCGCGTCGCCGCCGGCCGCGAAGATCCAGTTGCCCACCCGGGTGCGCAGCAGCACCCACGACGCCACCGCCACCAGCGCGATCCAGATGAACACCGTGACGTTGACCTCGATACCTGCGATGTTGACGCTGGAGGCAAAGATCGCCCGTGCTGCCGCGAATCCTTCAATGTCCGAGACGGAAGGGGTTGCCACCGCTCCGCCGATAAGGCGGGTCAGGCCCAGATTCAGGCCGGCAAGCATCAGGAAGGTCGCGAGGGTGACGATGAAGCTGGGCAGCTTGGTCTTGATCAGGATCCACCCGTTCAGGAACCCGATGCCCAGCGAAACGACGAGGGCGAAGGCGACCCCGATCCAGATATTCATGCTGAAGTACCAGCTGAACATGGATGCCGCCAGGGCAGACGTGATGACGGCGACGCCGGTGGAAAGGTCGAACTCGCCGCCGATCATCAGCAGAGCCACACCCACGGCCATGATGCCGATCGTGGAACTGCCGTACAAGACGGTGGCCAGCGAGTTCGGCTGCAAGAACACAGGGGCTATCGCGGAAAAGAAAATGAAGAGGACAACTGCTCCGACGAGTGCTCCGATTTCAGGCCGGACAAGCAGTTTCTGAAGGGGACTCCGTGAGCTGACGCGCTCATCAGGAGTGAAGGTTGTTAGGACAGCATTGGCCATGATTTTGACTCCTTTGCGTGGGGCGCCGGGCCCAGTACCGAATCCGGCACCCCACGGTTATCTCTTGCTGTTTAGCGGATGCCCGACTGGGCGAACTTGGAGACCTCGGCGGCGTTGGTCTTGTCGACGACTGCGGGACCGGTGTAGACCTGCTGGCCCCCTCCGACCTTGAAGCCGCCAACCTTGTTCAGCCAGATGGAGTCGACTGCTCCATAACCCTGGAGGTACGGCTGCTGGTCGACGGTGAACTCGACGCTTCCGTTCTCAACGGCCTTGGCCAGGTCCCCGTTCAGGTCGAATGAGGCGACCTTGACCTTGCTTCCGGCTTCCTTTACGGACTTCACGATGGTCAGCGTGAACGGGGCGCCGAGTCCGATGATGGCGTCAGCATCCGGGGTGGACTGAAGTTTGGCGGTGACGGTCGAAGCCACCGAAGTCATATCGGCACCATTGACATTGAGGCTTTCGGACCCCGGGACCTGCTCCTTTACGCCCGCACACCGGTTCTCCAGCCCCACGTGTCCCTGTTCCTGGATGACGCAGATGGGATGCTTGATCCCCTCGGCGGCGAGCCGCTGGCCGACTGTCACGCCGGCGAGCTTGTCGCTCTGGCCGAAGTGGGTGATCGCACCCATGGCCTTGGACTGGTCTTCGCCGGCATTGAAGCTCACTACCGGAATGCCCGCGTCGACCGCCTTTTTCACGACGTCCTTCAAGGCGTCCGGCTTCGCGAGGGTGACCAGGATCCCGTCGACTTTCTGGTCGATGGCCTGCTGGACCAACTGCGCCTGGCGGCCGCCCTCAGCGTCACCGCTGTAGAGCAGCTCCACGTTGTCCTTCTTGGCAGCGCTTTCTGCGCCTTTCCTCACGATGTCCCAGAATGTGTCGCCGGCCGCCGCATGGGTGATCATTGCTACCTTGAGCCGGGCGGTGTCGGCCACTTGGCCTCCCCCGCTGCCGGAGGCTGCAGGCTCGGTCTTGCCCCCGGTGCTTGAGCACGCCCCCAGTGCCAGAAGTGGAACGACGGCCAGAGCGGTCATGCCCCGCCGCCAGTTGAACTTTGCCACGTGAAATCTCCTTTGATTCGCCATACCCGACCGTGAACTGCTGCTTCTGAACCCTGCCAAGACATGGAGGGAGGACGGGGGCCGGTGGTTTTGTGAACGGATGTGATCCACATCATTTTGTGGAACGGTCCAACGTTAGAACGCGCGGGAAGCATTTGTCAATGGACCGTTCCATCGCACCAATGGACCGTTCCATCGAACTGTGGTTTTATATGAGGACACCTCGCCGCTCTGGCCAACGACCATCATTTGCTTCAAAGGAGAAACAATGACCACCAAGCCTGCTCCGGAGCTGGTCGCATCCTGCTGGACCAGCGCAGGAGACGCTGCGCCCCTGCGGAACCCCGAGACCAGTCCCGTCCCCATTGCTGAGCGGATCGAAGCGATCGCTGCCACCGGATGGTCAGGATTTGGATTGGCTCACGACGACCTTGCCGCTGCCCGCTCCACCCTCGGATTCCACGGGCTGCGAAAGCTGATCGATGATGCCGGGCTCAGCTATGTCGAGGTCGAATTTCTGAGCGACTGGTGGGACGACAGCCTCAGCCATGACTGGCGACCCAAATTCGATCTCCTCCTCGATGCCGCCGAGACGCTGGGCGCACGTTTCATCAAAGTCGGAACGGCTTTCGGGGACGCTGCACCGGATCTGGAAATGTTCGTTGATCCATTGCGGCGCCTGACCGCAGAAGCAAAGGCAAGAGGCACCCGGATTGCCCTCGAACCCATGGCTTTCTCCGCAGTCCGGTCCATACCTGCAGCCGCCGACCTGATGCGGTCCGTGGGCATGCCGGAATGCGGCCTGGCGGTGGATTACTGGCATGTCTTCCGTGCCGGCACCACGCTGGAGGAGCTCTCCGCAGGCCTGACCGCTGACCAAATCTTTGCAGTGGAGCTCAACGACGCAGACGCAGACGTACGGGGAACACTGTTCGAAGACACCCGGGACAACCGACAGCTGTGCGGGCACGGTGCACAGGACGTCACCGGCTTCATCACCACGCTGCAGGACCTCGGCTTCGACGGACCCTGGGGAGTGGAGATCCTGTCAGAAGATCACCGGTCGCTTCCGGTCCGTGAGGCACTGCGGTTGGCACGCACCACGGCATTGGAGTGCTTTCCAGCATTGCGCAGGCAACCGGATAACGCTCTGGAAAGTGTCTGAACACCGTGAAAAATCAGCTCCATCTCCAGCACGACTGGGGGCCTGTGGCGGGCGAACTCGTTGAAATCCGCCATGGCGGGCAGGCTGTCCGCGCGGGAATCGTGGACGGAGTGACCGCGGACGGCGGCATCCTGTGGCTGGCCGCCCAAGGGGCGGAGCCCCGCTCCATGTTCGAGCGCTCACAGGGGTTCAGCGTCTGGATCGAATACAGGTGGGAATCAGCCGCCGCGCAGTAGTTCGTTGGGCCTAAGGGAAGCGGACGACGGCGGGACGTCCCGCCGTCGTCCGCTTACGGGCCGTATCCGTGCCGGTCTGCTGTCAGTACACTGGGACGCATGACCGAGCAGGAACCCGCCCCGGTCGCGGATGCCGAGGCTCCGACTCTGACCGATCCCGACGCCGTCGATACGTCCTTGCGCAGTCCCAAACAGCGGTCCCGCACCTTCGCCGGAATCCTGGTGAATACCGCGCTTGCCAACATCACCACCAGCTATCTCTGGTTCGCCCTGACGTTCTGGGTGTACCTGGAGACGCGCAATGTGATCGCCACCGGCGTGGTCGGCGGCGCCTACATGCTGTTGATCGCCCTGTCCAGCATCAGCTTCGGCACCTTCGTGGACCGCTACCGCAAACTGGCCGTGATGCGCTTCGCTGCCGGCTTCACCCTGGTGATGTTCGTGCTGTCCGGGGTCATGTTCCTCCTTACGCCCGCCGCCCAAATCCTGGATTTGGCCCAGCCCTGGTTCTGGATCTTTACGCTGATCATCCTGGTCGGAGCGGTGGTGGAAAACATGCGCAACATTGCGCTGTCCACCACGGTCACCATCCTCATCGAGCCGGACCGGAGGGCCAACGCCAACGGGCTCGTGGGAATGGTGCAGGGACTGATGTTCATCATCACCTCGCTGCTCTCCGGGCTGTCCGTCGGGCTGCTGGGCATGGGGTGGACGATCGTCGTCGCCCTGGTTCTCACCGCCTTGGCGTTCGCGCACCTGCTCACCCTGCGCATGCCAGAGGAAGTGCGTGCCGCCGCCACAGATGCGCAAGGCGGATTCGACCTGCGCGGTTCACTCGCTGCCGTGCTTGCCATCGCCGGATTGTTCGCGCTCATCCTGTTTTCCACGTTCAACAACTTCATCGGCGGCGTCTACATGGCGCTGATGGATCCGTACGGACTGGAGATGTTCTCCGTGGAGATGTGGGGGGCCGTCTTCGCTCTCGGCTCCACCGGCTTCATCGTGGGCGGCGCACTGATCGGCAAATTCGGGCTCGGCGCCAACCCGCTGCGCGCCATGCTCATCGCCGTGGCGGTGATGGGGCTCCTCGGTGCGGTGTTCACGTTGCGGGAGTGGGCCTGGCTGTACGTCGCGGGCATCTGGCTGTATCTGGTCCTGATACCGTTCGTGGAAGCCGCCGAGCAGACCGTCATCCAGCAGGTGGTGCCCCTGCCCCGCCAGGGCCGGGTGTTCGGATTCGCCATGGCCTTCGAGTCCGCTGCGGCACCGGTCACCGCATTCCTCATTGCCCCGATCGCCCAGTTCTGGATCATCCCGTACGCACGGTCCGCCGAGGGCGCCGCCCAGCTGGCCCCGCTCCTGGGCGAAGGCACCTCCCGCGGCATCGCCCTGGTCTTCCTGGCGGCAGGAGTCATTATGATCGCGGCCGCGTTGGCGGCTTTTCTGACGCCGGTCTACCGCAGGGTTTCGGCATCGTATGCGCGGGCCGCTGCTGGCCCGGAAGCGGGATGACCTTCCGGGCCTCCGCGGCGGTCACAAACCGCGAGGCCTAGGTCCGCGGTGTGATGCAGGGCTACCGGTACCAGCCCACGGCGCGGTCGTAGTTGCACTCCAGCGCGCCTGTACCTGGGTCAGTGCCTCCTCCGGCCGGGAAGTAGATGGCGCCAAAGTTAGCGGCGTCCGCTTCGATCCGTCCCTGGGCCCAGATCTGAGCTGCCTCCAGATCGGTCTCGGGGATGGGTTCCCGCGTGGTGCGGCCCGTCTCGTGATGGATGTCCAATTGGTACTCCCCGGGCTGGGACGTCCCGGGATAATTGCCGGGGTCCTGCTCGTCCCGTCGGCTTATGAGCACTTGGGCGGCAGCATGGAGAGTGGACTGTTTGCTTGGTGCGCTGCCTTGCTGCTGCTGTTTAATTCGGAGGCCCGATGCCGCGCTTTCAACGGTGTCCTCTGGCGTGACGAGGTAGTCTGAGCCGCTGACGTCAGCTTCTGAGCCCCCGACACTTTTCAGATGCTGCCCGAAGTGATCGGAGCTGCTTTGGATGGGGTTCATGCACCCTCCTTGAGGGTATTCGCGGCGATTGCCGACAGGTCCCACCCTAGACCTATTTCACCGCTTTCGGGTCGTGCGCCCGGGTTATGCGCAGCGGGCAGCCCGAGGCGCTTCAATGATAGCGAGCTGGCCGGTTTCGGGGACGCCCGGAAACTGCACCTGCGGCGCTTCAACAATGGCCAGCTGGCCGGTTTCGGGGACACCCGGAAACTGCACCTGCGGGGCCTCTGCAGCGGGCGCCGGCGACTCCTGTGTGGCGCGCATGCGAAGAAGTGCCACCGCGGAAATGAGGAACCAGGCGACGTTCGTGACCACGGACGGCCACGCTTCGTGGAATGCGCCATTGACAATGAAGGCGCACGAACCGAGGAGATTCGCGGTCTGGAATCCTTTGCCGGCCTTCAGCCAACCCATGGACACAGCCAGGTACGCACTGAGAATCGCAACCGCGCCGGCCCAACCGGAGATCTCCCACAGCAGTTCCATGATGTCCTTTCAGAGTTGATGCCCGGCCGCCATTCGCTGGGCGGAGTGAAGATGACGGGCGATATGTTTTGTTTGGAAGAGGCGTCATTGCCGGAGGGAAACAGGCATCGCTGGATCGGCGCATGCTCAGCCGTCCGGGCGTGGATCTCCATCGCTGGACGGTCCGGCCTGTATCCCTTGTCCCTACTTTTACTGCAATTATGGGGACGGAACAGCTTTAGATCAATTGCATTCCACTGAAGACATGGTTTAGAACTACTTAACATGGATATCGATCCGCGCCGGCTGCGAGTTCTTCTTGCGGTTGCCCGTACGGGCGGAGTGCTCGCCGCGGCTGACGAACTGGGGATTACGCCGTCTGCCGTGTCCCAGCAACTCAATAAATTAGAGGACGAGACGGGTCACGCTTTGGTGGTGCGAACGCCCAAAGGCTCGGTCTTGACACCCGCGGGCCTGGCCATAGCTGAAGCCGGCGAGGAGATCGAACGCGCACTCAGCGTCGCCCGCGCCCGGATAGAAGGCGGGGCCAAGATCGCGGGGGTCGTGCGGGTGGGCGGATTCACCAGCTTTGTCCGTACGGTGGTGATCCCGCGCCTGCCCGAGTGGCGCATCCAGTACCCGCAACTGCAGATCCGGATGATTGAGGACGACTACCCCGCCTTGATGCGGCTGCTCCGGCAGCGCGCGCTCGACGCCGTCGTGGTCGAGCTAGATTCGACGACGCCCGGTCAACGTTCGCTCTCCGCTGGCATGACCGAGGAGCCCCTCCTGGACGAGCCCTGGAAACTGGTCGTACCCGCGGGTGCCCTGCTCAGCACCGAGAACATCGATCTTGGCCGGCTGCCTCTGCCGTGGCTCGGCGTCGAGCCCTCAGCCGCCAACGCTGCGGTGCTCGGTCGGCTCCGTGAGTCCACCGGAGCCCAGATGGAGACCGTGCACCAGTACCAGGACACGCTGACCGCCCTGGCACTGATCGCCGCCGGCGAGGGTGTCGCCATTGTGCCCACGTTGGCGCTGACCGGAGTCGTCCAGGACGGCGTGGACGTCCTGGACGTCCCCGGGCTGGGTACGCGACGCATCGTTCTGCGGCGGTTCGACCGGCGACGGTCAGCCAGTATGCCGGTGGACACGGTAGCTCGCCTTCTGCGGGAATCGGCTGCGGCGTTCGACACCCGGTCGACAACCTGACCTGCTCTTTATGTGTCCAGTGCTCTCTGGACACATAGGCGGGGTACGGCTATTTGCGGCTGCCTGCTCCGGGCGTAGGGTGAAAGCACCGCAGCTGGAGCGGCGGGGACGCCACATAGCGTTTCCATCCGCGAGGAAACGAAGGAGATTCTCATGTTGCTTTGGATAGCCATCATCATTGCAGTTCTCTGGCTTCTCGGCCTGCTCGGCAACATCGGCGGCGGACTAATTCACCTGCTTTTGGTCATAGCCGTGGTGGTCCTGGTCTTCCACTTCATCCGCGGCAGGTCCTCCCGCGTGTAGGACGACAGGACGACAGGTTTAAACCTCCGCCGCGGGCGCCGCGAACTGCGCCTCGTACA
The DNA here is from genome assembly GCF_000238915.1 of Arthrobacter globiformis NBRC 12137. Lineage (GTDB taxonomy): Bacteria > Actinomycetota > Actinomycetes > Actinomycetales > Micrococcaceae > Arthrobacter > Arthrobacter globiformis. Next base: position 7,368 of record NZ_BAEG01000116.1, read on the forward strand.
GCAGCGCATATGCACCGCCCGCGGCCAGCAGGGACGCGTGCGTGCCCTGCTCCACGATCTGCCCGGCCTCCATCACCAGGATGAGGTCGGCGTCACGGATCGTCGAGAGGCGGTGCGCGATCACGAAGCTCGTCCGGTCCGACCGCAGCGCACTCATCGCCTTCTGCACCAGCAGCTCGGTCCGGGTATCCACCGAACTGGTGGCCTCGTCCAGAATCAGCACCGATGGCCGGGCGAGGAACGCACGGGCAATGGTCAGCAGCTGCTTCTCGCCGGCGGACACGTTGGAGCCCTCATCCTCGAGCACCGTGTCGTACCCTTCGGGCAGGGCGCTCACGAACCGGTCCACGTATGTCGCCTGCGCCGCCTCAAGGATTTCCGCTTCCGACGCCGAGGGCCGGCCGTACGCGATGTTGTCCCGGATGGTCCCGCCGAAGAGCCACGTATCCTGCAGCACCATGCCCATCCGCGAGCGCAGCTCGCGCCGGGGAACCGAGGTGACGTCCACGCCGTCGAGCGTTATCCGCCCGGCGTCCAGCTCATAGAACCGCATCATCAGGTTCACCAGGGTGGTCTTGCCGGCCCCGGTGGGGCCGACGATCGCCACTGTCTGCCCCGGTTCCGCCACCAGGCTGAGGTCCGTGATCAGCGGCTTGTCCGGTGAGTAGGAGAACGAGACGTTCTCGAACACAAGGCGGCCCCGGCCGCCAACAGGAGCAGGGCCGGCATCCTCAACCGACTGCTCGTCCTCATCCAGCAACGAGAACACCCGCTCAGCGGACGCCACCCCGGACTGCAGCAGGTTGGCCATGGACCCCAGCTGGGCCAGCGGCTGGGTAAACTGCCGCGAGTACTGGATGAACGCCTGCACATCGCCCAGCTGCATCGCACCGGACGCCACCTGCAGCCCTCCCACCACCGCGATCCCCACATACACCAGATTCCCGATGAACGTCAGTGCCGGCATGATGAGGCCGCTGATGAACTGTGCCCCGAAGCTCGCCTCAAACAGCTCCGCATTCTTCTCCCGGAACCGCTCCTCCACCTCCCGCTGCCGGCCGAACACCTTCACCAGCGCGTGCCCCGTGTACGTCTCCTCGATCTGCCCGTTCAGCTCCCCCGTGTGCTTCCACTGGGCCACGAACAGCTTCTGCGAACGCTTGGCGATCAGCGCCGTCGTCACCAGCGTCAGCGGCACTGTGACCAGCGCTATCAGCGCCAGCACCGGCGAGAGCAGGAACATCATCACCAGCACGCCCAGCACCGTCAGCAGCGACGTGACGGCCTGGCTGATCGACTGCTGCAGGCTCTGCGAGATGTTGTCCACGTCGTTCGTCACCCGGCTGAGCAGTTCGCCGCGCTGGATGGAGTCGAAATACCGCAACGGAAGCCGGTGGATCTTCGCCTCGATCCGCTCGCGCAGCCGGTACACCGTCCGCTGCACCACGCCGTTGAGCACGTACGCCTGGATCCAGCCGAACGCCGACGCCAGCACATACAGCGCCAGAGCCCACAGCAGCACGTTCGCCAGCGCCGCGAAGTCGATTCCCGCCCCCGGCGTCAGGGTCATCGCCCCGAGCATGTCCGCCTGCGCATCCTGGCCGGACGCCCGCAACCCGGCGATCACCTGTTCCTGGCTCGCCCCGGCCGGCAGGTTCTTGGACACCGCGCCGGCAAAGATCAGGTTGGTGCCCTCGCCCAGCAGCCGCGGCCCGGTCACCGAAAACGCCACGCTGACGACGGCGAGCGCCAGTACCAGCACCAGCCACGCCCGCTCGGGGCGCAGCTCCCCCAGCAGCCGCAGGGCGGACGGCCCGAAGTTCAGCGCCTTCTCCGCCGGGACATTCATCCCGGCGAACGGTCCGCCGCGTCCCGGTCCGCCGGCGGGCCGGGGAATGCGTACGACGTCGGCCTGCCGGGTTCCCGGGGCAGCCCCGGTTCCCCGGGGGCGGCTTGAGGTGCTCATGCCGCCTCCTCCGCCGCCAGCTGCGAGGACACTATTTCGCGGTACGTCTCCGACGTCTCCAGCAGCTCCCGGTGCGTTCCGCACCCGACGATCCTGCCGCCGTCGAGCACCAGAATCTGGTCCGCGTCCACGATGCTGGAGACGCGCTGGGCGATGATCACCAGCGTGGCACCGGCGGTGTCCCGCCGCAGCGCCTGCCGGAGCCGGGCGTCCGTCGCGGTGTCCAGCGAGGAAAACGAGTCGTCAAAGATGTACAGCTCGGGCCGCTTCACCAGCGCCCGGGCGATCGCCAGCCGCTGCCGCTGCCCGCCGGACACGTTGGTGCCGCCCTGTGAAACGGGCGCGTCCAGGCCGCCCTCCATCTGCCGCACAAAATCCTCGGCCTGCGCGGTGGCCAGCGCCCTCCACAGCTCCTCCTCGGTGGCGTCCGGCTTGCCGTACAGCAGGTTGCTCCGCACGGTCCCGGAAAACAGGTACGGCCGCTGCGGCACCAGGCCGATATGCCCCCACAATCGGTCCGGATGCAGCTCGCGCACGTCCACGCCGCCCATCCGCACCGACCCGGAGGTGGCGTCGAAAAGCCGCGGCATGAGGTTCACCAGGGTGGTTTTCCCCGAGCCGGTACTGCCGATGACCGCCGTCGTCCGGCCTGCGGCGGCGGTGAAGCTGACGCCGCTCAGGACCGGCCGTTCGGCACCCGGGTAGGCGAATCCGACGTCGCGCATTTCCAGCTCACCGCGGGCGGTGCCGGTTCCAGTCTCGGTGCCGGCCTCTTCCGCGAACACCACCGGGTTTGCCGGCGGCCGGACGGACGACTCCGTCTCCAGCACCTCGCCGATCCGGTCAGCCGAGACGGCCGCGCGCGGGATCATCACGGCCATGAAGGTGGCCATCATGACGGACATCAGGATCTGCAGCAAATAGCTGAGGAACGCCACCAGTGTGCCCACCTGCATGGAGCCGTCCTCGATCCGGAACGACCCGAACCAGATCACCGCCACGCTGGACACGTTCAGCACCAGCATCACCACGGGAAACGCGAGCGCCATCAGCCGCCCGGCCCGCAGCGCCGTGTCCGTGACGTCCGCGTTGGCGCCCGCGAAGCGCTCCGTTTCCAGGTCCTCGCGCACAAACGCCCGCACCACCCGGATGCCCGCCAGCTGCTCCCGCAACACCCGGTTAACGGCATCGATCCGCAGCTGCATCAGGCGGAACAGCGGCACCATCCGGCTCACAATCAGGCCGACACCGATCAGCAGCACCGGCACGCTCACCGCGATCAGCCACGACAGCTGGGCATCCTGCCGGACGGCCATCACCACGCCGCCGATGCTGAGCATGGGCGCGGCCACCATCAGTGTGGCGGACATCAGCACCAGCTGCTGGACCTGCTGGACGTCGTTCGTGGACCGCGTGATGAGGCTCGCCGGGCCAAACCGGGTGACCTCCTGTTCGGAGAACCCGCCCACCCGGGTGAAGATCGCCCCACGCAGGTCGCGCCCCATCCCCATCGCCGCCTTGGCACCGAAGTACACTGCCGTCACCGCGCAGGCAATCTGCAGCAGGGTGATCAAAAGCATGAGGCTGCCCACGCGCAGGATGTAGCCGGTGTCCCCTCTGGCAACGCCCAGGTCAATGATGTCCGCGTTCAGCGTGGGGAGATAGAGGGAGGCAACGGACTGCGCCAACTGAAAAACGACGACGGCGATCAGCAGCCGCCGTTGCGGCTGCAGGTACCTGACAAGAAGCTTCCAAAGCATCCAGGTGCACCCTCGCAGCAGGTCCTCGAAGTGATGGGAAGGCCAGTGTACGTCCGGCGGCTGGGGACAGACTGTAGGCTGGGGCCGTAGCCGGAATTCCGGAAACGGCAAATTCAGCACCGTAAATCGAACACCGCAAATTGAAGAATGGGGACTTCATTGAGCGATCAGCAGTTGGGCTTTGGCGAGCCCGGAAACATACCGGCGGCTGTCCGGCTCTCGGCAGCCTGCTGGGTGGCCAGCGCCGTGGTGGCCGGCATGATGCCCGTCATCCTGGAGGTGGCTGGCATCGACTTTGGCCAGTCGATCCCGGACTGGGCGGTGCCCTATCTGGTGGCGTTCGCCGTCCCGCTGACAGCCCTGCAGGTATTGGCGGCCCAGCATTTGCTGCAGGGTGCCAGATGGGCCCGCATTCTCCTCACTGTCGCCGCAGCCCTGTCGGCGCTCGGCGCACCCGTCGACCTGACGGCCTTAATCCTTGCCGGGCTGGTCCTGACGCTGGCCGGGGCAACGCTGATGTGGCTGCCCGCATCCAACCGCTTTTTCGTGCTGCACCGCAGCGTCCCCGTCTATCCCGTGCCGGCACCTTCCGGCGTTGACACGGCCCTCGCTGACACCGGCCTCGCTGATACCGCCCTCAAGGGAGAACCTCTGTGACTGACACGCTCCTTCTGCCCGCCGTGGCCGAGGCCCTGGCCGCCCACGGCGTGGCCCACGAGGTCCTGGAATGCTTACCGGATCTGGCGGACACTGCGGAGTTCTGCGCCCACTACGGCTTCAGCCTGGAGCAGGCGGCCAACACCATCCTGGTCGCCTCCAAGAAGGTGGAGCCGCCCCGCTATGCGGTGTGCGTGGTCCTGGGCACCACCCGGCTGGACGTGAACCGCTCGGTCCGCGCCCTGCTCGACGTCAAGCGTGCCTCCTTCGCCGACGCCGGCACCACCACCGCGCTGACCGGCATGCTGGTGGGCGGCGTCACCGTGCCCGGCATCGTCGGGCTTCCCGTGTATGTGGACCAGGCCGTGATGGACGTGCCCCGGGTGGTCATGGGAGGCGGCAACAGGTCCAGCAAGATCGTCCTGGACCCGGCCGAGCTCCTCAAACTGCCGGGAGTCGAGGTGGTGGACGGGCTCGCCGGAGCGCGTACAGCCCCCAGCCACGATATGCAGGGCTGAAGTCCAGAGGAGGAACAGCATGTCCGCCACCGTGAACGAATATCCCTTTTCGCAAGTCGACGTTTTCGCCCCCGGGCCAAGGCCCGGCAACCCGGTTGCCGTTGTCCATGACGCCGACGCCCTGACCGCCGACCAGATGCAGAGCTTCGCGAACTGGACCAACCTCTCCGAGACGACGTTCCTGCTGAAGCCGACACAGCCGGAGGCTGACTACCGCCTGAGGATCTTCACACCAGCGTCCGAGTTTCCTTTCGCCGGGCACCCCACGCTCGGCTCCGCGCACGCGTGGCTGGAGAATGGCGGCCGCCCGCAGCGCCCGGGCGAACTCGTCCAGGAATGCGAGGTGGGGCTCGTGAAGATCAGCCGAACCGACAGCGAACAGTTCTTCGAGGCGCCGCCGCTGCTCCGTTCCGGTGCCGTGGAAACAGAAGTGCTGGAGCGGGCCGTTGCGAGCCTGGGCATCACATCCGAACAGGTTCTGGACAGCAACTGGGTGGACAACGGACCCGGCTGGCTCGGTATCCGGCTGGCCTCGGCCCGGCAGGTTCTCGACCTGGCGCCCGACTTCGTGGCCATGGGGCGGCTGATCGTGGGTGTCATCGGCCCCTACGGAAACGGCGGCCCGGCGGACTTTGAGGTGCGCGGCTTCCTTCCCAGCCTGGGCATCCCCGAAGATTCAGTCACCGGCAGCCTGAACGCAGGCCTCGCCCAGTGGCTGGTCGGTTCGGGTGCAGTGGCCGCCAACTACACCGTCAGCCAGGGCACCGTCCTGGGCCGCGGCGGCCGCCTGACCATCACCAGCGAAGGCGGCCGCATCTGGGTCGGCGGCACCAGCCGCACAGTCATCCGGGGCAGCGTCTTCCTGTAGTTTCCGAGGCCGCTCGAATTCCCGCCCGTTCGACGAACGTGCCGGGGACGGGCCGGTGCCCCATTGCGCCTGCCCGTCCCAGTCCGTGGTCTTCGTCGGTGACCTGGATGGTGATCTTCGTGTCGGGTCTCTTGCGGGGCCGCGGCGCTTCTGCACGGCCCCTGCGCAATACTGTCCCCCGCAACGCTCAAGAATGGCGCAACTTTCGGGCAGGATCACTGCAAGATCCGGTGGGCCCGCCGTCGTGCGTTTTAGGGCCGTGCGCGGACCGTGAAGACTGCTGCGGACGGCTGGTGATTGGAACAAAGCAAGTGACGTGCGCCTCAAAGCAGCAACGTTGCCCGGCCCCTTAACGTTGGACAGTGAGACGGAAGGAGGCCACATGCTCATTGTTCTGACAGGAATCGACGGTTCGGGAAAGACGACGGCGGCCCGTTCCCTGGTTGCCGCAGTCCGGGCGGAGGGTAAGGACGCGCTTTTGCTGAGCAACTATGCCGGCCGGCGGCGGATGTCGCTGCTCAGCGCCAAGCTCGGCATCAGGCTGCCATCCCGCCTGGCCGACGCCGCCGAAACCACCATGCGGGTATTCAACGTGCTGGTGTCGCATACCCGGGCATCCCGGTTCCATGGCCTTGTTGTCATGGACCGGCACCTTCATTGCCAGCTGGCGCTGCGCGAGGCAAAGGGCCTGCGCCGCGGACGGCTGCTTCCCTGGCTGCTCCGCACGCTGCCCGCCCCGGACGTGGTTCTCCATCTGGACGTCAGCCCAGAAACCGCGCACCAACGGATCCTGGCGCGCGGGACGGACGAGGAATCCGTGGCCGAACTGGCCGCCCTCCGGAATGCCTACCGCGCACTGCCCGAGCACGCGGACATGGTTAGGATCGACGCCGGCGGCACCCCGGGCGACGTGCTGGCCAGGCTGCTTGACGCCGTCGATTTCCGCCGTCGACTCAAGGTTTAGTCAAGAATTCACGAAACGGCCAAATAGGCCTTCCCTCAGGTTCCGCCGGCTGTACATTGGTGCCAGCTCTCCTCTTTCCCCCCAAACCGGAGTGCTGGAAGCCTCCGCGCTGGAGTCGTCTGATTCGCGCGGAGGCTTCCCCTTTCACCCTCCGCACCGCCTTCACCCCGACACCGCCGGCCATGGCATCCTCTGGCCACGCCCCGCCCTCAACGATATAGTAAGCATGCTGATGACTTCGGATTGCCGGACCATCATCTGTTCACTTCGACGAAGGAGACACTATGAGCACGAGGGTTGAGAAGCGCATTCTGGTGAACGTGCCGGTCAGCACGGCATACAACCAGTGGACCCAGTTCGAAGATTTTCCGCATTTCATGGGCGGCGTCAAGAAAGTGACCCAACTCAGCGATGACCGCCTCGAGTGGGTGGCTGAGATCGCGGGCGTGAAGCGCAAGTGGGAGGCACGGATCCTCGAGCAGAAGCCGGACCAGAAGGTTGCCTGGGCCGCCACGGAGGGGGCCACCAACGCCGGCTCGGTGGAGTTTGAAGACGTGGGCGGAGGCCAGACCTCCATCAGGCTGTTCATCGACTACGAACCCGAGGGGCTCGTGGAGAAGATCGGCGACAAGCTGCACGTCGTGGAGCACCAGGCCGAGGCAGACCTCAAGAGGTTCAAGGCATTCATCGAGGACGAAGGCTACGCCAGCGGCGCCTGGCGGGGATCGGTCAATGAAGGCGGCTCGGTGGGGACCCCTGGCGTTGAGCACGCTGCCGGGTCGCTCGGCGACAGCGGCAAGGCCGGCGTCTCCGGCAAGATGGCGGCTGCTGCCGGAGTGGCGGCTGCTGCGGGCGCGGCAGCAGCAGTTGCCGCGGGCGGCAAGGACAAGGACGCCGACACCGTTTACGTCGTCGACGAGACGGTCACCCCGGTGGTTCCGGAGTACACCGAAACCACCGTCGTTACCGACACGACCGACGCCCCGGGCTTCTCCGGCGGAACTGCGGCGGACACCGTTGCCGGCGGAACTGTTGCCGGCGGAACTGCAGCCGGCGCCGGCTCGGCTCTGACGGACGAGACCGTCGCCCATCCCTTCGACCAGACCAACGGACTGATTGACGACGAAGGCGACTCGGACGAAACCGCCGCGAGCGACACACGCAGCGCCGCAGACCGGGCCGAAAGCGCAGACCGCGATCCCGGCACCATCCCGCCGCTGGGCGGCACGTCCGGCCAGCACTAGCAAAACCAAGTGCCGCCGTCGACCTTTTTTCGACGGCGGCTGCCAACACAATCCCGAAACGACGGCGGGAATACCCGCCGTCGTTTTTTAGTCGTTTGCTGCCTTAAATATCCGTTCGAACGCTTTGTATTGAGCATTGACCTCCACGTCACGCCGTGGCAACGTGGGATTCATCTTTCATGCCCCCAATGCTCGGGGCAGAGCGCAAGCCGTTTCTTGCCGTGGCGCGTATGCCCGGCAAACTAAAGTTAATGCCTCAATCGTTGCGGCAGCGATGCCGCGTGCCCGGACATCTGAGATCTTTGGCGGTTCTCTCATTTCCGACAAAGTCTTCTCTTAGAGGCCTGCCGAACAAGCGTTGTGTTGCGCTTCGGCAGGCTGTGGGGGCCCAAATGGAACACTTAAGAATTGTTCTTTATTCACACGACTCGGTGGGTCTCGGTCACGTTCGGCGCAATCTCGCGCTTGCCCACGCCCTGAGTAACCAGCTTCCCGTCCTGACGGGTCGTCCTGTGACAGGCATCCTCGTTTCCGGCACGGCACTGGCCCCCGGGTTTGACGTTCCTGCCTGCTGGGACTGGGTCATCCTGCCCGGAGTGGAAAAGAGCACTGCCGGCTATCAGCCCCGCAACCTGAGCGTTCCGATGCAGGACCTCATCTCGCTCCGCGCCGGCCTGCTCGAATCCGTGCTGGGCAGCTTCCGACCCGACCTGGTGGTGGTTGACCGCCACGCCACCGGCATCCACCGCGAACTTGAAGCCGCCCTGCGCCGGGCACGCGCGGCCGGGCCCGTCCGCACAGTTCTGGGACTGCGCGAGGTCCTGGATGAGCCTAAGGCAGCGATCGCCGAATGGGAGAAGGTGGGCGGCGCGCCACTGGTCAAAGACCTGTTTGACGCCATCTGGGTTTATGGGGACCCCGCTGTGCATGATCCCGTTGCGTGCGGGGAAATACCGCTGACCGTAGGGAAGCTGATCCACTACACCGGCTACCTTGCGGCAGGGCGGCCGCCCGGCTCCGGGAAGCTCCGCGTGCAGCGCCCTTATTTCATGACGACGGTGGGCGGCGGCGCTGACGGGCACGCCCTGGCAGCCATGGCAGCGGCGACCGATCTGCCGCCGGGAGTGGGGCACCTGATCGTTGCCGGGCCGCAAATGCCCGCCGAACAGCTCAACGATCTGCGCCTACACGCCACGGCGGGCACCAGAATCGTGGACACTCTGGACGACATGGTGCTTCATCTGCGGGGGGCCCAGGCCATCGTGTCCATGGGTGGCTACAACACCGTGTGCGAAATCATGAGCACCGACGTTCCTGCCCTGATTGTGCCGCGCATCCACGCCCGCTTCGAGCAGCGGATCAGGGCCGCCTCCCTGGCTTCCGCGGGGTACCTGGAATATCGCGAGATCACCACATTGACGCCGAGGTTCCTCTCCGGCTGGCTGGTCCGCCGGCTGGGCAGCAGGGTCGACCGGAGGCAGGCGCGGCTTGACGGGCTGGTCCGCGTGCCGCAGCTCGCGGCCGAACTCCTGCAGCCCCTGCTGCACCCTGACGCATCCTCGGCGGCCAGCAGCTCACGGGAAGGTGCCGCGCATGTTGCAATCTGAACCGGCTACCGCCTACATCCTGAAAATGTACCCGCGGTTCTCCGAAACGTTCATCGTGTCAGAGATTCTGGCACGCGAGGCAGCCGGCGACAGGATCGAGATCTTCTCCCTGCGCCCGCCCAACGATCCGCGGTTCCATCCCGAGCTGGCGCGGGTCAAGGCACCCGTAACGTATATTGGCCGCCCGAAGAGCGCCGAGCGTGTCTGGGAGACCTTCCGCGCCGCGGAAGCCGCCGGTCTCGCCCCGGCTGTGTCCCGGGTTTTCGCGGAACTGGCCACCATGGACACAAACGATGCTCTTCAGGCCATCAACCTCGCCGTCACCCTGCAGAACCACAAGATCAGGCACATGCACGTTCACTTCGCGTCAATCCCCACGACCGTGGCGAGGCTTGCCTCGGCCATTACCGGCATCCCCTATTCCTTCACGGCCCACGCGGTGGATATTTTCGTTGGGGCCGTCGACGACGATCTCCGGACCAAGTTTGACCAGGCCCACCACGCCGTGACGATCAGCGAGTACAACCTGAGGTTCCTCCGCCGCCGCTTCCCGGACGTTACCTCCCGCCTGCACCTTGTGCGCAACGGCCTGGAGCTCGAGCGCTTCCCGTACCGCGACCCCCGGCCTGTCGGCGCCACGGTGCGGGTAGCCGCCGTCGGACGGCTCGTGGAGAAGAAGGGATTCCAGCATCTGATGCCGGCGGCCGCGGAGCTGGTGTCGCAGGGTTTCCCGCTGGACATGAGGATCGCCGGCACGGGGGTGTTGGCCGACCAGCTGCAGTGCACGGTCGGTCAGCTCGGGCTGGACAGGCACGTGAGGCTGCTCGGTCCGCAGACCCAGGACCAGGTCCATGAGCTGCTGGACTCCTGCGACGTGTTCGTTGCTCCCTGCGTCGTAGCGGCGGACGGCAACGCGGACGGGATGCCAACGGTGCTGCTGGAGGCCATGGCCGCCGGGGTGCCCTGCATCTCTACGGCAGTAACGGGCATTCCCGAGGCTGTACGGAACGGGCAGACCGGAATCCTGACGCAGCCCGGCCAGCCCCATCTGCTCGCCCAAGCGATCCGCCGCATGAGTTCACCAGCCACAGACCGGGTTGTGCTGGCCAGGAACGCCCGCGCACTGATCGAGAAGGAATACGACGCGCGGCGGCAGGCTGAGGCGCTCCGGGCCCTGTCGCCGGCGGCAAGGAAGGTAGCGTGATGCGCGTCGCCTATGTTTGTGCCGACCCGGGAGTCCCGGTCTTCGGCACCAAGGGATCATCAGTCCATGTGCAGGAAATCGTGCGGGCTTGGCACCGGGCCGGGGCCGATGTCACGGTCTACTGCACCCGTGCAGGGACCGACCGGCCGGCGGATTTGGCCGGGCTGCCCGTCGTCGAAATCCCGCCTCACCGCGCTGACCGGGCAGGGCCTGTTTACGGGGCCGGGCCAGCTTCTGGGGAGGAGCGGGAGCGTGCCATCGAAGAGGCAGCAGCGGCCCTGGCGGAGGCGGTGGTCCGGGACGGCTGCGACGTGATCTACGAGCGCTACTCGCTCTTCAGCCGGGCCCTGGCCATGGCCGCCGGAGCCCTACGGGTCCCAGGGGTGCTGGAGGTTAACGCGCCGTTGATCGAGGAACAGCAGCAGTACCGGCAGCTGTTCGACCGCCGTCTGGCCGAGGCCGTACTCCATCGCAACGCCCTGGCAGCGGACACCGTGGCCGCTGTCTCGGAGCCCGTGGTGCGGTGGGTGAAGCAGCGCGTTCCCGAGGCCAGGACCGTGCTGGCACCCAACGGCGTAAACACGGAACGGATCCGTCCCCGGCCGCGCGGCCGCCGCCACCCGCGCCAACTGACCGTGGGATTCGTGGGCAGCCTGAAACCCTGGCACGGTGTCCCCGCCCTGCTCACCGCGGTGGCGCTGGCCAACGCCGAGGCAGGCACTGACGGAAGGTGGACCGTGAAGATCATTGGCGACGGCCCCGGCAGGCAGAACCTCGAGAGGGCTGCAGCGGGGCTGGGCGTCGAGGCGGAGTTCACCGGCGCCGTGCCGCCTGATGCGGTGCCCGGGCTGCTGCATAAATGCGATGCCGCCGCTGCTCCATACCCGCAGCCTGTCCCCGACCGGGACGACTACTTTTCACCGCTGAAGGTCTACGAGTACCTTGCCGCCGGCATGCCGATCGTGGCCACGGCGGTGGGCCAGATACCGTCCATCCTGGAAGACGGACGCACAGGCCTGCTCGTTGCGCCGGGCGATCCGGCGGCCTTCGCCGCAGCATTGAACCGTCTGGCGGCTGACGCTGCGCTCCGCGAACGGCTGGGCACCCAGGCCCGGGCCGCCGCCGTCGAACACCACAGTTGGGACGGTGTGCTTGCCCTGATCACCGAGTCGCTGGCAATCCGGCGGGAGGTGGCTTGGCCATGACCGCGCACGCCCACCGGGCCCAGCCGTCAGCGCAGCAAGCGGCCGCCGCGCGGAAGCAGGCGTGGCCGCCACGGCGCGGGCGGAACGCCGGGCCGTCAGTACCGGAGTCCGGGCTTCGGCGCACGCTGCGGTGCGTGCGCCCGCATCTCCAGGGCCATCGCCTCCTCATGACTGGTGGATTCGCCGGACTGACGTTCGACGTGGTTTTCCGCCTGGTGGAACCGTGGCCCCTCAAGCTAGTGGTCGATGCCGTTTCCCGCTCGCTTGGCGCCACACTCCACAAACCCGGGCCCTCGATGGACGCCAGCCTGCAGACGCTCATCCTGTGCGGGGCGGCGGTGGTGGCCATCAGCATCGGGCGCGCCATCGCCAACTACTGGTCAGCAGTCTGCTTCGCCCTCATCGGCTCGAGGGTCGCTGCGGACTTGAGGGCACGGGCCTTCCGCCACGTGCAGAGCCTGTCCATGCGCCACCACACACGTGCGTCCACCGGGGACACAGTTCAGCGACTGGTGGGTGATGTGTCCCGCCTGCAGGACGTGGCAATCACCGCCGGGCTGCCGCTCATGGGCAACATGGCCACCCTGGCGGCGATGATCGGCATCCTGCTCCTGCTGGATCCCCTGCTCTCGTTGGTAGTGGTTTTGGCAGGCGGCGTCTTCGTGCTCCTGTCCCGCGCCAGCTCAGGCCAGATCACGGCGGCGGCCGGCAACTCCCGCAAGGGTGAAGGGCACCTGGCCACGACGGCCGCGCAGACTTTGGGTGCCATCCGCGAGGTCCAGGCTTACGGCCTGGAGGACACCATCAGTTCCAGCTTCCGCAGCAGCAACCAGGCAACCTTGGGAACGGGTGTTGCGGCGCTGCGGCTCGCCGCAGGCCTCGAGCGGCGCACGGACGTGCTGATCGGCGTCGCCACGGCAGTGGTCTTGGCCGGCGGCGGCTGGCGGGTCATGGAGCACGTGATCACGCCGGGTGACCTGGTGATATTCCTGATGTACCTCAAGACGGGAATGAAACCGCTCAAGGACGTGGCGAAACAAATTGGCCGGATCGCCCGGGCCACAGCCTCCGGTGAGCGCGTGGCGGACTTGCTGGAAGCACAGACGGACCTGCCGGAGTCCGCCCATGCCCGCCGCCTGGACAACAGGAACCCGGACATCGTGATTGAAGGCGTCTCAGCGGGTCACGGCGACGGAATGGTGCTCCACGGGATCCACCTGACCATTCCGGCCGGTGAGCACGTGGCCATCCTCGGCCCGTCCGGCGCCGGAAAGTCCACTCTGGCCAGCCTGATCCTGCGCATGCTCGATCCCGCCACGGGGTCGGTCAGGGTGGGCGGCGCGGACCTGCGGGAACTTAAAATCGCGTCCGTGCGGTCCCATGTGTCCATCCTGCTGCAGGACTCCGTGCTGTTCGGTGCCTCCGTCCGGGACAACATCCGGTTCGGCCGGCTCGACGCCACGGACCGGGAAGTCGAGGAGGCTGCTGCCCTGGCCCAGGCCGGCGACTTCATCCGGTCTCTTCCGGACGGCTACGACACAGTACTGGGCGAAGCGGCGAAGGACCTCTCCGGCGGCCAGCGGCAGCGGATCGCCATTGCCCGTGCCATTCTCCGGCGGGCCCCGATCGTGATTCTCGACGAAGCGACAGCTGGCCTGGACCCCGCCTCCCGGGATTCCGTCCTGCAGGCCCTCGCCGCCCTAACCCGCGAACGGACCTCCATCACGATCACCCACGATCCCCACTCCGCTCGTTCCTGCGACCGCATCGTGTGGCTCGAAAACGGCAGGATTGTGGAGGAGGGACGCCCGGAGGAGCTGCTGCGGGATCCCGGGTCCAGGTTCTCCCGCTGGATGGATGACGAAGACCCCAGCCGGCCCGACGAGAAGCTGGAAGTGCAATGAACGCCTCGCACTCCGAGTTCAAGAACCCGGACCGTTCCTTGGCCGGACGCGATGATGCGCTCCCCGGCCTGCCCTACCTGTTGGACGACGCCCGCCTGTCCTCGTTGCTCGGCGAAACCGTCCGCGTGACCCGGGTCCGCTACAAACCCCGCACCTCCCTGCTGGTGGCATTCCGGCGCATCCGCAACGGGAGTTTCGATTACGGCTGGGCGCACACCTTGTCCTCTCCCGCCAAGCTGTTGAGGCGCGAAAGTACATCACGGTCCCGTGGCGGGAACGTACGCATTCTCCGGCCCGATCCCAGGCAGGACGACATGCTGGTGGCGGTCGGCGGCACTGCCGACGACTGGGCCCTGCACAAGAACCTGTTGTGGCTTTACGAGCACGGCATCGAACGGCTAGGGCTCCACTACGGGCCGGACACTGGCCTGCCGGCCGGCAGCAGCGTGCTGCGCTACAAGCCCGAACGTCGGCTGGTGCTCTTAGCATCCAGCACCGCGGCCCCGGTAGTGCTCAAGGCCGCCGCGAAACCTGCCTCGCCCGGACAACAAGCACATTTCCTGGACCGGCTACGCCTGCACGGTGTTCCCCTCCTCCCCCAGTTGGGGGACACGGAATGCCTGGCGAATGGAATCAGCGCCTGCGTGGCCTGGGGCCGGGGTGACCTCACCGAGTTCGACGACGATTCCAGAGCCTTCACTGCCGGGGAAGCCCTGGCCAGACTGCATGGGATACCGATCACCGGCAGGACGGTTGCCGAAGCGGCTGATTCCAGCCTCCAGGACGGAGCGGGCAGCTGGCTGGCCCAGGTCACCGCGCAGCTGAAGGCCACCCGCAGCATGGTCTCCTCTCTAGTCCCTGCATACGAGGAACCGGCACGGTGCATCGAGGCCGAGCTCGGTTTCCTGCTGTTGGAAGGAGCCGGGTCCGGCCGGGTCCTGGTTCATGGCGACTTCTCTCCGGATCAGGTGCTGGTGGGAGGGTCAGAGGTTCGTCTTATCGATTTCGACCGTGCGCGTCCCGGGATGGCGGAGGCCGATCTGGGATCGTTCGCCGCAGTGGAGGAGACGGTGCTGCCGGGATGGGAGAGAGCACATGCAGGTGGCCCGAAGACAGCCCGCCTCATCGAAGGCTACGTCGGAGCGGGCGGCCGGTTCTCACAGACCGCGGTAGATGCCTGGGCTGCTTTCCGGCTCTTTAACAACAGCGTTGAGCCCTTCCGGAACCGGTCCCCGGAATGGGCGGCAGGCATGTCCTGGCATCTCAACCGGGCAATGGAGCTGATCTCGTGAACTGGCATCCTCCCGTTCCCCACCGGGTGACCGACGCCGCCGGAACCGTTTGGTCCGTCCGGCGGGCGTGGCCCGGCGCTTCGGCGGGCCGATATGTCCTGGAAGTCCGGAATCCGGCCCGGCCCGGTGTCCTGGCGGGCCACTTCAGTGAGGGCCGGTTCGACCCCGTCACTGTCAATGACCACCGCTTGCCCGCCCTCTCCGCAGAATCGTCGAAGGGCGAAGTTGTGGTTCACCGGGCCCACAAACGCGCTGTGCTGCGCACTTCGGCAAGCTACATCAAGGTGTTCCGCCCCGGATGGGCGCCCGCGGCGGCCGTCGGCCACGGCACAGCCACCGCTCCCCCGGCCGGTGGCGGCTTCAGAACCCCCCGGCTGATCAGCGTCGGGCAGGATGTCCTGGTCTTCAGCCCCGTCGCTGGCCGTTCCTTCTACGAGCTCGGCCAGGATCAAACCGGCATCACCGATGCGTTCTATGCCAGCAAATGGGATGAGTGGCAGCGGGCCTGGACGGCGACTTTAACCGGAGCCGGCAGCACGGCCTTTCTGGAGCGCCTTCCGCTGCACGACGCAGAGGCGGAACTGGTCATCCTGCGGCGTTGGATCGAGCACTGGCTGCGCCACAGCGAGGGCATCGCCGAAGCCGCTAAGGAACGCGCGGCTCTCCTGGCACGGGCCGATGTGGTGACGGCCGGCCTCCTCGCCACGCCGCGGGATCGCCTGGGCTGGGCCCACGGGGACCTGCATGACAAGCAGATGCTTGGCCAGGGCTACCCGGGTGCGCCGGGCCTGCTGGATTTTGACGAGGCCTGCACGGCCGAGGCGGCCTTGGATCTGGCCAATCTGGACGTGCATCTGGAACTCAGGTGGCGGCAAAAACTGCTGACCACCCGACGGTATGACATCGCCCACGCCAGCATAATGTCCGCGGCCGAACGCATTCACGCCAGCCCCGGCAGGCTTGCCGCCTATGCCGCTTCCACACGGCTCCGGCTGGCATGCCTGTATTCGTTCCGGCCGCCTTGGGGGCCGCAGGCAGCCACGTACCTAACGTCCCTGGACCCGGCCCCGCGGGAACAGCCAGAAAGCCGACACTAACATGATCAATTTCCCAAGGCGGGAAGCGGACGCGCTTTCCCTGTCCGTTATCGGGACCGGGTACCTTGGCGCAACGCACGCCGTCTGCATGGCACTGCTGGGGCACAGCGTGGTGGGGATCGACGTCGACGAGAACAAGATCCGTTCACTCGCCAGCGGAACACTGCCGTTCTACGAACCGGAACTGCAGGAACTGCTCCGCCGGATGCTGGAGAGCGGCAGACTAAGCTTCAGCACCGACTTCTCCGCCGCGGCGGGCGCAGACATTCATTTCCTGTGCGTCGGTACCCCGCAGATGCCCGACTCGCCGGCCGCCGACCTCCGCTTCCTGGACGCCGCCCTCGCCCGGCTGGCACCGCACCTGGACAGGGCCTGCCTCGTCGCCGGCAAATCCACCGTGCCCATCGGCACCGCCGAGCGGCTCGCAGCATTCCTCCGGTCGAGCTCGCCCGCGGGTGATCAAGCCGAACTCGTCTGGAACCCCGAGTTCCTCCGGGAAGGGCACGCCGTCGAGGACACCCTGCACCCGGACCGGCTCGTGTTCGGCGTGGCGTCCGAGTGGGCCCGGGATCGGCTGGCAGCCTGCTACGCGCCCGTCATCGCCGACGGCACCCCAGTGGTGGAGACCGACCCCGCCACCGCCGAACTGGTCAAGGCCGCCGCCAACTCCTTCCTGGCCACCAAAATCTCCTACATCAACGCGATGGCCGAAATCTGCGAAGCCACCGGCGCCGACGTCAACCAGCTCGCCACGGCCCTCTCCTACGACAACCGGATCGGCGGCCGGTTCCTCAAGCCCGGCCTCGGCTTCGGCGGCGGCTGCCTGCCCAAGGACATCCGCGCCTTCACCCACCGGGCCAAAGAGCTCGGCGTCGGGCAGGCCGTGGGCTTCCTGCAGGAGGTCGACGCCATCAACCAGCGCCGCCGCCAGCGCACCGTGGACCTCATCACCGAAATGGCCTGCGGGGACCTGGCCGGCGTGCACGTCACCGTCCTCGGCGCAGCCTTCAAACCCGACTCCGACGACATCCGCGACGCCCCCGCCCTCGACGTGGCCCGC
This sequence comes from Arthrobacter globiformis NBRC 12137, assembly GCF_000238915.1. Lineage (GTDB taxonomy): Bacteria > Actinomycetota > Actinomycetes > Actinomycetales > Micrococcaceae > Arthrobacter > Arthrobacter globiformis. The sequence continues at coordinate 24,714 of NZ_BAEG01000116.1, forward strand.
ATGCTCCACCAGGCCGGAGCCAAGGTCACGGTGTTCGACCCCAAAGCCATGGACAACGCCCGGCGCGCCTACCCGGACCTCGCCTACGCCGACACCCTCGAAGCCGCCGTCACCGGCGCCGAGATCGTGGCCCTCCTCACCGAATGGGACGTTTTCCGCCGGGCGGACCCCGCCGCGCTCGGCGCCCTGGTGCAGCGGCGGAACATCGTCGACGGCCGGCACGCACTCGACGCCGAGGCCTACCGCGCCGCCGGCTGGGACTACCGCGCCCTCGGCGCCCCGAGCAAGCTGCCGGCCCCGGTTTCCCGGGGGCAGGGTTCATTCATTGCAGCGGCGCATGTGGCTGAGCCCGTATAGCAGGCAGGACCGGTCAGAGCGCGGGGTCCGGTGTTCCTGCTGACTTGTTGCGGGTTTCCATCAGGTGCAGCTGCAGTTTCGCTTCTGCTTCCCGGCGCCGTTTGGCCTGCTCACGCATCTTCCGTGTTGCCTCGGAGCCTTCGGAGTGGATCAGTCCGGCCGTTGGATTGCGGGGAACGCCACCGCCGGAGGGTGCCGCCGCCATAAGTTCTTCGCCCATGCCCCATCGTCACATGGTCGTGACTTTGCGGGAAGAGTTGCCGCCGGAGCGTGACCGGATCGGAACCTGGCGGCATTCATAAGGGCCGGCGGCGTTTGGGAAGGCGCCCCGGGCTCGTAAGGATCGCTCTCCGGGGCTCTTGCCGTCGGCCCCATCTTTATTTTACGAGCCCGGAGCCCCGTAAAACAGGGCTTTTCAGGTTTCCCGGATCCCCAAATCAAGCGAATATCCGGCAAATCTGCACCGCTTTGCTGCACAGCCGGAGGACCCACCCCCCGGAAACCACGGAATCAGCGCCGGCACCGCCGGGAAAGAGGTGCAGATTTGTTCGGGCCACCGACTCGGCTGACCGGCCCCGGCTTTCATTTCGGATTTTTCCGACATATCCTGCAGGCGTGCTTCCCGATATCTTCGGCGCCTTGGCCAACCCGGCACGGCGCACCATCCTCGACGAGCTCCGCAACGGTCCGCGGACAGCGGGCGACCTCACGGGTCTGCTCGAGCAGAGCCGCTCCGCAGCATCGGAGCACCTCGCCGTGCTCCGCGAGGCCGGGCTCGTCCGGGAAGAGCGGCGCGGCAGGCATCAGGTGTATCACCTGCAGGCCGCCGGCATGGCCGAAGTGGGCAGCTGGCTAAAGCATTACGAGCACTATTGGAGCCGGCGCCTCGACGCGCTGGGCGACCTACTTGACGAGGAGAACCCATCATGACTGACAACACGATCCGCCTCACGCGCCACTTCCCGCATCCACCGGAGGCGGTGTGGAAGGCAATCACGACGCCGGAACTGCTCGCCCGCTGGTGGGCGCCGGGTGACATCGCCCCCACCGTCGGCCACCGATTCACCCTCGACATGGGAGCTTGGGGCACCCAGCAGTGCGAGGTCCTCGGCGTTGACCCCGGCACGTCCATCAAATTCCTGTTTGCCGAAGGCGCCCTGGACACCACCATCACGTGGACGCTTGAACCCGTCGAGGACGGCACGGTCCTGCACCTGGAGCACGCCGGCTTCAAGCTCGATACCCCGATGGGCCAGCAGGCCTTGCAGGGCATGGGCAAGGGCTGGCCCGGCGTCCTGTCGCGGATAGACGGGGTCCTCGTCGACGCAGCGCGTCCTTAGTCCGGCAGCGCGAATATCCCGCAACCAGGGAAAGGCCGGCACCGCTGGTGCCGGCCTTTCCCTGGTTTCCCCGCAGCCGGGGCTTCCAGTGCGAACTACAGAACTGTCGTACGAGACAGGGAGAGGTTCTTCGTCTCCCTGAAGAAAAGAATAACGACGACGGCGGAGACTACCGCCACGCCCATCAGGTAGAAGGCGGGAGCCAGGGGTGTGCCGAAGCCTGCGACCAGGCCGGTGGCCACAAAGGGCGCGGTGCCGCCGAAGAGAACGTAGGCCAGGGTGTAACCGATGGCCGAGCCGGACGCCCGGACAGAGCTGGGGAACATCTCCACCAGGGCCGGCACGTTGGAGGTTCCGATCACGGCCACCAGGGCGCCCAGGATGCTCGTCCCCAGGATGGCGAAGCCGAGTCCCAGCGGCATGATCGCGAAGGCGGGAATCGTCATCACCACGAAGCCAACGCACGCCACCAGCAACATCCTCTTGCGTCCATACTTGTCACTGGCCCTGGCCGCGACCGGGCAGGTCAAAGTGTAGACCAGCATGGTGACCACGCTGGTGATCATCGATTCAGTGCTTGAGTAGTGGAGGCTGGATGTCATGTAGGCGATCATGTAACTGCTCATCAGGTAGTAAGCCACGGCGTTGGTGATGCTGTAGCCGAAGAGCGTGAAGATCTGCCGGGCACACATGCGGACAGCGTCGCCGAGCGGCCTCTTGGCCACTTCACCCTTGTTCTCGAGTCCCCGGAAAACGGGAGTGTCATCCACGCGCGACCGGATGTACAAACCGATCAGGCCAAGCGGCGCAGCGAGCAGGAAGGGGATCCTCCAGCCCCAGGCCTGCAGGTCGGCCGGGCTGAGGTTTGCCGTAATGGCGGCGCCGAGCAGGGCGCCGGCGACGGAGGCCAGGCCCACAGTGGCCGGAATGATGCTGGCGTAAGTGGCACGCTTGCCAACCGGGGCGTACTCAACAATGAAGGCGGATGATCCGGTGTACTCGCCTCCTGTGGTGAAGCCTTGGACGGCCCGGAAGACGAACAGCAGGATGGGCGCCCAGATGCCGATCACGGCGAATGTTGGCAGGATGCCGATACAGAACGTGGCTGCGCTCATGATCACCACGCAGAGACCGAGCATCTTGTTGCGTCCGATCCTGTCGCCGTAGCGGCCGAAGAACGCTGCCCCGAGCGGCCTGGCGATGAAGCCGCCGGCGAAGATCGCCCACACGGCCAGCAGGGACGCCGTCGTCGAATAGTCCGGGAAGAAGAGCTTTGCGATCGTCACCGACATCACCGCATAGGCGGCGGAATCGAACCATTCCACGAAGTTTCCGACGGCGGCCGCTGCGGCCACGCGCTTCAGGCTGCGCCGGGGGGAAGACTCAGTTTCAGCGACGTTCTGGGTCATGGTGTTCATGATGGCTGTCCTTCGAGACGGGGAGAAGGGGTTGTGTGCGGGCGTTCACGCAGTTGCGCGCGCTGGACTTTTCCGGTGGCCGATTTCGGCAGCTCGGCGACGTATTCGATGAATCGCGGGTAGGCGAAGCGGGAGAAGTTCTCCTTCACGTGGGCCACGATGGTTTCACTCAGTTCCGCTCCCCCACAGTGGCCGGGCATCAGTTCCACCCATGCCTTGATGGACTGGCCTCGGAGTTCATCGGGCACGCCGGTAACCGACACGTCCCGCACGGGATCGAGTTCGCGAATGACTGCCTCCAGCTCATAGGGCCCCACTCGGTAGCCGGACGTTTTGATGACGTCGTCAGTTCTCCCCAGGAACCAGAAGTAGCCGTCATGGTCCGCGTAGGCCTGGTCCTTGGTGTGGTACCAGCCGCCCCCGAATGCGGCGGCGGACGCCTCGGGCAGGTTCCAGTATCCCAAGGGAAATTGCGGGTTGGAGCGCGCGCGGAGGCAGATCTCGCCGGTCTCGCCGACGGGAACTTCCTGCTCATGCGAGTCCAGCAGCCGGACGTCCCATCCAGGAAGTGGTCGGCCCATGGATCCGGGTTTCACCGGAACGTCCGGGTAATTTCCCAGCAGCGGATACGACTCCGTTGAACCGTAGTAGTCGAGCAGCGTCACGCCGTACTGCGACCGGAACCAGGCGATCAGGTCCTGCGTCAGCGGCTCATTGGACGAACAAACCGTCCGCAAGGACAGCGGGAAGCGAGTCCCGGCGTCGGGCACGTCTTCGCGCAGCTTGCGCAGGAACGTCGGGTTGACGAGCGCGCTGGTGACGCCGTTGCGGCTCATGCTGTCCAGCAGGGCCGCGGGGTCGAAGCCGCCGGCGGGGCGGAAGACCAGGTGGGTGGCGCCGAGCCGCAGCGGGCCCATCAGCTTGGCGAGCGACCATGCCCAGTCCCCCGCGCCGTAGAAGACGTCGCCGTCGCCGATCTGGTGACAGAACTCGAACTCGTTGTGCCCCAGGAGCGTCCTGTGGGCGTGGACGATTCCTTTGGCCCGGCCTGTGGTGCCCGACGTGTAGAAGATGAGGGCGGGATCGTCGGCTTTCGTTTCGACGTCCTGGAACTCCGTGGGCGCCTCGGCGATTGTGGGGCTGTCGATATCGATGAACGTCCCGTCGTAGCCGTCGAACAGTGATTTTGCGGAGTCCTCGGCGAGGATCACCGACGCGCCGCTGTCTTCGAGCCGGAAGCGGATGGGTTCTGCCGCCCAAAGCAGGGACATGGTGACCAGAATGGCACCGGTCCGCAGCACGCCGAGGTAGGCGGCGGGGGTGTCGGCGCGCTGCGGCAGGAGCACGGCGACGCGGTCGCCTTTTTTGATACCGGCGGCCTGCAAGGTGGCGGCAATCTGGCGGGAACGGTCCTGGATTTCGCCCCAGCTCACCTCTCGTTGACCTTCGACGGCGGACTCCAGGATGAGTGCGCGCTTGCTCCGCGGGTGCCGGTCGGCAACGTCCACGGCCATGTTGTAGTACTCCGGCACCTCCCAGCGGTGGGCGTCGAGCAGTTCTGCGTAGCGGTCCTGGGTGGCAGTGTTCGGCGTCACGACTGCGGCTCCCCTCAGCGTCCGCGGCCCGCGAGGAAACGGGCCATTTCCCGCTGCGGTTCGCCGGTGCCATAGGCCTCGCGGTGGACGCGCTTGGCTTCGGCCATGGCGTCGCTCAGGTCGTCGTCCTCGAGGCTGCGCAGGCGGTTCTTGGTCAGGCGGACGGCACCCGGGGGAAGGAGGCTCAAGCGTGCGGCGAGGTCCTGCGCGTAAGCCAGCACGCCGCCGTCGTCAGCGAGGTAGTTGAGCAGGCCGAGGCGCTGGGCTTCTGCGGCGTCCACCAGCTCGCCGGTGAGGACGAACTGGGAGGTTTTGGACTTGCCGAGGATGCTCCACATCGCCCAGATTCCGGTGATGCTGGGGATGCCGGAGAGGACTTCGGGCTGGCCCATGCGGACTTTCGAGTCGCCGACGCGGAGGTCCGCGAGGAGTGCGTACTGGAAGCCGGAGCCCGCGGCGACGCCGTTGACGGCGGCGATGGTGATCTGGTCGAGGTCGCGGACGGCGCGGTAGAGGCGGTCGAAGCCGTCGATCCACGCCTCGGCGGACGCGTGGTCCTCGGGATTCATGGATGCCGTCTCGGCCAGGTCCTGCCCGGCGCAGAACGCGCGTCCGCTGCCGGTGAGGATGACGGTGCGGACGTCCTCGTTGCCCTTCAGGCCTTCCAGATGGCCGATGAGTTCGCTGCGCATGGCCTCGGTCCAGGCATTGAGCTTGTCAGGCCGGTTGAGCGTGATCGTGGCAGTTGAGCCGGTTTGTTCGAAGACGACGTCTTGGGACATTGGGGGGTTTCCTTCCGTGGATGCTGCGGATTGCATCCATCAGAGCACCGCCGCATGTGACCCGTCTAACATCAAAATCCACTCGCTGTGATACCAAACTGATATGGTGCGGCATGGACATCCACCATTTGAAGTACTTCGTGGTGCTCAGCGAGGAGCTGCATTTTGGCCGCGCCGCCCAGCGGCTGCACATGGCCCAGCCACCGCTATCGCAGCGGATCAAGGACCTGGAGAAAGAACTCGGGGTTCTGCTGTTTCACCGCCGGCGCACCGGCGTCGAGTTGTCCGAGGCCGGTGCACTGCTGCTGGAGCACGCCCGCAATGTGCTGGACAACGTGGCCATGGCGCAGGAGTCGATGCGGCGGATCCGCCCGGGCGCCTCGGGCATCCTGCAGGTGGCGGTGCCGCCGGACACGAACCCCCGCGCTTTGGAGGCGATGGTCTCTTCGTTTGCCTCCGCCGCGCCGGATGTATTGCTGAACCTGCACGAGCTGACCACGGTGGAGCAGGTTGAGCGGCTGCGCGACGGCGAACTTGACGTTGCGGTGGTCCGTCACCCTTTGAGCAGCGTGGGTTTTGAGTCGGGGCCTGTTGCGTCCAAGGCCTTGGGAGTGGTCCTGAATGCTTCGCATCCGCTGGCTGCCTTGTCATCCGTGCGGCTGGGCGACCTGTCCGGGAACCCGCTGATCATCTTCCCGCGGCACATGGCCCCGCCCCTGTACGACTCGTTCCTTCAGACCTGCCGCGACGCCGGGTATCTGCCGGCAGCCATTGTCCACGCGCGCAACCAGCATTTCACGCACGGACTGATCATGGCCGGCCGGGGCGTGCACTTCAACGAAGAGCCGTGGACGCCGCTGCCTGACGGGATCGTGTGGCGCCCTCTGGTCGGCGATCCGCTGGCCTGGCGGACCTCGGCACTGTGGCTTAAGAGCCGCAGGTCAGCTGAGACGGACGCATTTGTTGAGGCTGTGCGGGCCGGGTTGGCGGCGGGCGGGCACGGGTAAAGAAGGCTCAGGGCTATCCGCCGATCGGGTGATCCTTCTCAGCCCAGTCCATGGCGCCCAGTCCGCGGTCCTCCACCGTGAGCAACTGCAGCTCGAGCATGTCTTCGGCCAGGCTCGCGGCGGGGCCAACCCTGTCCTCGTCGGTCATCCGGAATTCTGCGGCCACGGCTGCTCCTCGCTGGTTATCAGACGGCTTCGTTCTTTCACCCTAACCACTCCCCTTGACTACCCTGCCAACTCTTCCCTACACTTTTCATAAAGCAGAATCTAAATTCCACAAAGCGGAAACGGTAGAACAGCCGATAAGCAGGGAAGATAGATCAAAGCCCCTCCCCCGGAAGGACCTACGATGACGTACACAGTGAACTGCTCCATCCTGCTGACGGAACTGCCCCTGCTCGAGCGCCCCGCAGCCGCGAAGGCGGCGGGTTTTGACGCCGTCGAGTTCTGGTGGCCCTTTGAGAGCTCAGTCCCTTCCGACAGCGAGACCACGGCTTTCGAGCGTGCCATCACGGACGCCGGCGTCCAGCTCTCCGGCCTGAACTTCAACGCCGGCAACATGCCGGGCGGTGACCGCGGCCTGGTCTCCTGGGTGGGCCGTGAAGGTGAGTTCAAGGACAACATCGACGTCGTCGCCGGCATCGGCGAACGCCTCGGCTGCACGGCCTTCAACGCCCTCTACGGCAACCGCCAGGAGGAATTCAGCCCGGAGGAGCAGGACGAATTGGCTGCCAGGAACCTCGCCGCCGCAGCCGAAGGCGTGGCCCGGATCGGCGGCACCGTCCTCCTCGAACCCGTCAGCGGAGCCCCGCGGTACCCGCTCCTCAAGGCCCAGCACGCGCTCGACGTGATCGCCCGGGTCAAGGCGGAATCCGGCGCGCAGAACATCAAGCTGCTCGCCGATTTCTACCACCTGGCCGTCAATGGGGACGACGTCGCCGCCGTCATCGAAAAGCACGCCAAGGACTTCGGCCACATCCAGATTGCCGACAACCCCGGCCGCGGGGCTCCCGGAACCGGCGAGCTTCCCCTCGGCGAGTGGATCGCCCGCAGCCGCGAACTCGGCTACGACGGCTACATCGGCCTCGAATACAAGGAACCGCAGGAAACCGCCTTCAGCTGGGCGATCCGCGAACACGCCGCCAACTAGCCGCTGAGCGAGCTTGTCGAGATCTCGGTTTCGGCAAGCTCAACCAGCGACGACCAGAACCACCACAGACTTCAGAAAGAGAACCATCATGAGCAATGTTGCAGTCATCGGACTCGGAATCATGGGCCTGCCCATGGCCATCAACCTCGTCAAGGCCGGCCACACCGTCACCGGCTACAACCGCAGCCAGGACAAGATCGACAAGCTCATTTCCGAAGGCGGCAAGGGCGCCTCCAGCATCGCCGACGCCGTCAAGGACGCCGACGTCGTCATCACCATGGTGCCGGACTCCCCCGACGTCGAAGGTGTGGTCAGCGGCGCCGACGGCGTCTTCGCCAACGCCAAGCAGGGCACCCTCTGGATCGACGCGTCCAGCATCCGCCCCGACGTCGCCAAGCGCCTCTCCGAGGACGCCGTCGCAGCCGGCATCCGCCCCCTCGACGCCCCGGTTTCCGGCGGCGAACAGGGCGCCATCGACGCCGTCCTTTCCATCATGGTCGGCGGCGACAACGCAGACTTCGAGGCAGCCCAGGACGTCCTGAACGCCGTCGGCAAGACCATCGTCCACGTCGGCCCTTCCGGCTCCGGCCAGACCGTCAAGGCTGCCAACCAGCTGATCGTCGCCGTCAACATCGAGGTCCTGGGCGAGGCCATCGCCTTCCTCGAGGCCTACGGCGTGGACACCGACGCCGCCCTCAAGGTCCTCGGCGGCGGCCTGGCCGGCTCCAAGGTCCTGGACCAGAAGGGCCAGAAGATGCTGGACCGCAACTTCGACCCCGGCTTCCGCCTGGCCCTGCACCACAAGGACCTGGGCATCGTCACCTCTGCCGCCCGCGAAGCCAACGTCTCCATCCCGCTCGGCGCCGTCGTCGCCCAGCTGGTCGCCGCCACCGTCAACCAGGGCGACGGCGGCCTGGACCACTCGGGACTCTTCAAGCAAATCCTCCAGCTCAGCGGCCGGAAGTAAGCCAGCCGCCACCAGGGCGGACAACAAACAACAAACCAGGGCACCCGCCGTCGTACATAACGACGGCGGCTCCCCCGGTACACCCAAAAACAGGCTTTCCCACAGATTTTAGGAGTACACAATGACCAAGATGCGCACCGTAGACGCTGCCATCGCCATCCTGGAAAAGGAGGGCGCCACCGAGGCGTTCGGCCTGCCAGGCGCGGCGATCAACCCGTTCTATTCGGCCATGCGGGCCCACGGCGGCATCCGCCACACGCTGGCCCGCCACGTTGAAGGCGCCAGCCACATGGCCGACGGCTACTCGCGTGCAGCCGACGGCAACATCGGCATCTGCATCGGCACCTCGGGCCCCGCCGGCACCGACATGATCACCGGCCTGTACGCGGCGTGGGCCGATTCCATCCCGATGCTCTGCATCACCGGCCAGGCCCCGGTTGCCAAGCTGCACAAGGAAGACTTCCAGGCCGTGGACATCGAGTCCATCGCCAAGCCCGTCACCAAGATGGCCATGACCATCCTGGAGCCCGGCCAGGTTCCCGGCGCCTTCCAGAAGGCCTTCCAGCTGATGCGCTCCGGCCGCCCCGGCCCGGTGCTGCTGGACCTGCCGATCGACGTGCAGATGGCCGAGATCGAATTCGACATCGACACCTACGAGCCCCTGCCCGCCGAAAAGCCCAAGGCCTCCCGCAAGCAGCTGGAGAAGGCCCTGGACATGCTGACGGCCGGCGAGCGCCCGCTGATCGTGGCCGGCGGCGGCATCATCAACGCCGGCGCCTCCGCGCAGCTGGTGGAACTGGCCGAGCTGCTGAACGTTCCCGTCATCCCCACCCTGATGGGCTGGGGCGCCATCCCGGACGACCACGGGCTGATGGCCGGCATGGTGGGCCTGCAGACCAGCCACCGCTACGGCAACGAGAACTTCCTGCGCAGCGACTTCGTGATCGGCATCGGCAACCGCTGGGCCAACCGCCACACCGGCGGCCTGGACACCTACACCGCGGGCCGGAAGTTCGTGCACATCGACATCGAGCCCACCCAGATCGGCCGCGTTTTCTCCCCGGACTTCGGCATCGCCTCCGACGCCGGCGCCGCCCTGGACGGCCTGTTGGAGATCGCCCGCGAACGCCGGGCCGCCGGAACCCTGCCCGACTACAAGGCATGGGTTGCCGAGTGCGCAGAGCGCAAGGCCACCCTGCACCGCAAGACCCACTTCGACAACGTGCCGATCAAGCCGCAGCGCGTGTACGAGGAGATGAACAAGGCATTCGGCAAGGACACCACCTACGTGTCCACCATCGGCCTGTCCCAGATCGCCGGCGCCCAGATGCTGCACGTGTTCGGCGCCCGCAAGTGGATTAACGCCGGCCAGGCAGGCCCGCTGGGCTGGACCGCCCCGGCCGCCCTCGGCGTCGTGCGCGGCAAGCCGGGCGAAACGGTGGTGGCGCTGTCCGGCGACTACGACTTCCAGTTCATGATCGAGGAACTGGCCGTGGGCGCGCAGTTCAACCTGCCGTACATCCACGTGGTGGTGAACAACTCCTACCTGGGCCTGATCCGCCAGTCCCAGCGCGGGTTCAACATGGATTACCACGTGTCACTGGGCTTCGACAACATCAACTCCCCCGAGACCGAGGGCTACGGCGTTGACCACATCAAGGTGGTTGAAGGCCTGGGCTGCAAGGCCATCCGCGTGACTAGCCCCGAGGACATGCCGGCCGCGTTTGACAAGGCCAAGGCACTGATGGGCGAGTTCCAGGTTCCCGTGGTGGTGGAAGTGATCCTGGAAAAGGTCACCAACATCTCGATGGGCCTCGAGATCAACGCCGTGAACGAGTTCGAGGACCTGGCAGCCTCCGCCGCCGACGCCCCCACCGCCATCCTGGCCCTGCAGGACTAACAACCTGCGGGACCGGCACCCAGCTGGACAATACAGCCGCACCCAAAAGTACCGAAGATAGGCAAGCAATGCGCATCGTGATCGCGCCGGACAAGTTCAAGGGCTCACTCTCCGCCCCGGACGTCGCCCGGCACCTTGAAACAGGGCTCCGGAAGGGCGCCGCCACAGCGGACGGCCCCGGCCCTGCGGGACTGGGCACCGCCGAGGGACCGGGCACCCTTGAGGTACTGCGGATTCCCGTGGCCGACGGCGGCGAGGGCACCCTCGACGCCGCCGTCGGCTCCGGCTTCACCCGCCGCCGCGCCGTGGTCAGCGGCCCCACCGGGCAGCCGCTGACGGCGGAGTTCGCGGTCCGCGGCCGGGAGGCCGTGATCGAAATGGCCGTCGCGTCCGGCCTCGCCGTCCTGCCGCCTTCCGCTGTGTCCGAGCACGACGGCGGGCGGCCGGGTTCGGACTCTGCCCGGACTGCCAGCAGCCTGGGCACCGGGGAACTGATCCGCGCGGCGCTCGACGCCGGCTGCCGGCAGATCATCCTCGGCGTCGGTGGCAGCGCCAACACCGACGGCGGCGCTGGCGTGCTGCAGGGACTCGGCGCCCGGCTGCTTGACGCCGCCGGCAACGAACTGCCCCTCGGCGGCGCGGCGCTGGCGCAGCTGGCAGCCATCGACTTCTCCGGCTTCGACGCCCGGCTGGAGGAATCCCGCTTCATCCTCGCGAGCGACGTGGACAACCCGCTGCTCGGACCGGAAGGCGCGGCAGCCATCTTCGGGCCGCAGAAGGGTGCCACCGCCGCCGACGTCGGCGAGCTCGACGCGGCCCTGGCCAACTTCGTCCAAGTTCTCGCCGCGGAGATCGGGCCGCGCGCGGTCAAGGCCGCCAGCGCGCCGGGCGCCGGAGCGGCCGGCGGCGTCGGCTACGCCGCGATCGCGGCACTGGCGGCATCACGCCGCCCGGGCATCGACGTCGTGCTTGAATTCACCCGGCTGGCAGAACGGCTGGCCGGCGCGGACCTGGTGATCACCGGCGAAGGAAGCCTGGACGAACAGAGCCTTCTGGGCAAGACGCCCATGGGCGTAGCCCGCGCTGCAGCTGCGGCCGGCGTGCCGGTGCTCGCCGTCTGCGGACGGACAACGCTGACGCCGGAACAGCAGCAGACATCCGGTTTCCGGCAGGTCTACCCACTGACGGCGCTGGAAAGCAATGTAGAGATATGTATAGCTGAAGCAGGCCGACTGCTTGAAGAATTGGGTCAGCACATCGGCGTGCACCTGACCGACAGTGCTTACACGAAGGAGCCCCTGAATGTCTGAAGAACGCTTTGACCTGGTCATCCGGGGCCGGCGCATCCTCACCACCGCCGGGATCGCCGCCCGTGAAGTGGGCGTGCGCGGCGGAAAGATTGTGGCCCTCGAGCCGCTCGGCAACGGCCTCGCGGGCGCCGAGGTCATCGAACTGGCCGACGACGAAACCCTGATCCCGGGCCTGGTGGACACGCACGTCCACGTCAACGAGCCCGGCCGCACCGAGTGGGAGGGCTTCGCCTCCGCGACCCGCGCGGCAGCCGCCGGCGGCGTCACCACCATCATCGACATGCCGCTGAACTCCATCCCGCCCACCACCAATGTGGAGGGCCTCAAGCTCAAGCGCGAGGTGGCCGAGGACCAGGCCTTCGTGGACGTCGGCTTCTGGGGCGGCGCCATCCCCGGCAACAAGGCCGATCTGCGGCCGCTGCACGACGAGGGCGTCTTCGGCTTCAAGTGCTTCCTGCTGCACTCCGGCGTGGACGAGTTCCCGCACCTGGAGGCGGACGAGATGGAGGAGGACCTGCGCGAGCTGAAGTCCTTCGACTCGCTCATGATCGTCCACGCCGAGGACTCGCACGCCATCGACCACGCACCCCATCCCGGCGGCGCCCACTACTCCACCTTCCTCGCCTCCCGCCCCCGCGGCGCCGAGAACAAGGCCATCGCCGAGGTGATCGAGCGCGCCCGCTGGACCGGCGCCCGCGCCCACATCCTGCACCTTTCGTCGTCGGACGCGCTGCCCATGATCGCTTCGGCAAAGCGCGACGGCGTGCACCTCACCGTGGAGACCTGCCCGCACTACCTCACGCTCATGGCCGAGGAAATCCCCGACGGCGCCACCGCATACAAGTGCTGCCCGCCCATCCGCGAGGCCTCCAACCGCGAGCTCCTCTGGCAGGGCCTGCAGGACGGCACCATCGACTGCATCGTCTCCGACCACTCCCCCTCGACGCTGGACCTGAAGGACCTCGAAAACGGCGACTTCGCCGTGGCCTGGGGCGGGGTCTCCTCGCTGCAGCTGGGCCTGTCCCTGATCTGGACCGAGGCCCGGCACCGCGGCATCCCGCTGGAACAGGTGGTCTCGTGGATGGCCGAGAAGCCGGCCGCACTGGCCCGCCTCTCCAACAAGGGCCAGCTTGCCCTGGGCTACGACGCCGACTTCTCCGTCTTCGCCCAGGACGAGGCCTTCGTGGTGGACGTCTCCAAGCTCAAGCACAAGAACCCCATCACCCCGTACGACGGCAAGGCACTCTCCGGCGTCGTCCGCCGCACCTACCTGCGCGGCAGCGTGGTGGACGGCCAGACCCCCGGCGGCAAGCTGATCCGCCGCGGCGGCATCTGAGGACCGCGCGGTGGCTGTGCATGCCCATTCACCGCGCGGCACTTCGGCCCCCTGGGGCGCCAAGGCCCACGGTGCTGCCAACGCCCCCGGACCAGCCAACGCCCACAGGCCTGCCATGGCCCCGGGGACTGCTAAAGCCCACGGCCTGGCGGTCTGGGTAGCTCCCCCCGAAGGCCAGGACATCGATCCGGCGGTCCTGGCCCGGGCCGCCGAGCTGGTGCTGGCGCGGGCCCTTCATTTTGCTCCGGAGGCGGAAGTCCACTGGCCCGCCGCCGGAGCTGCAACTTCCGCCGCCGGGACGCACCCAGGCATGCCCCCAGGGGAGGGGGAACCCAACGGTGCGCCCGACGGCGGAACTCCCGTGCCGCCGTCGTCCTCCCTGGAAGATTCCCCGCAACCGGAACCAGCGGAACTGAACTCCTCAGTACCGTCGTCCACGGAAACGGACGACGGCGGCGCCACCCACCTCCCGCCGTCGGCCGGGCACGTCAGCCGGGTGGCCGTGGACCTTGCCCGGTCCGAAGTGCTGCTGGACGGCGAGCGGGTGCCGCTGACCGGCGTCGAATTCAAGCTGCTGCGCTACCTCGTGGAGCACTGCTCGCGGACTGTTGACCGGGAGGAGCTGCGGCTGTTCCTGGAGTCGTTCGACAGCCCCGGCGCCGCCACCCGTTCCATCGACGTCTACGTGGGGCGGGTACGGCGGAAGCTGCTCGGCGGGCGGCACGCGATCGCCACGGTCCGCGGCGGCGGCTACCGCTTCATCTGCGGACCCGCAGCCACGGTGCGCGGACCGGCGGAATACAGTATCTAGGGCTGCTGTTATCCATATCAGTCATTGTGCCTGACCAGATTTTTCGCTCGACCCAGATCCATCAGAAGGAATGCCATGAGCCCCAAACTGACCACCAAGCTCCAGCCCGGAACCCAGGCGCCGGATTTCACCCTGCAGGACGCCGAAGGCAAGCAGACCGCGCTGGCCGACTACCGCGGCAAGAACGTCATCGTGTACTTCTACCCCGAAGCCGCAACTCCCGGCTGCACCACCGAGGCCTGCGACTTCCGCGACAACCTGGCCTCCTTCCAGGGCTCCGGCTATGCAGTGCTGGGCATCTCCCCCGACGCGCCGGAGAAGCTGGCCAACTTCACGGGCGACTTCGGGCTCACCTTCCCGCTGCTGGCTGACGAGGACCACGCAGTGGCCTTGGCCTACGGCGCCTGGGGCGAGAAGCTCGTCGACGGCGAGGTGCAAGAGGGCATCGTCCGCTCCACCGTCGTCCTGGATCCCGAAGGCAAGGTCACGCTGGCCCAGTACCAGGTCAAGGCGCAGGGCCACGTCCAGGCGCTCCGCGAACAGCTGGGCGTCTGACCCGGACGCTCTCTCACATTTCGCTGCTAAGTCACCGACGCTCTCTCACTTTTCGCAGCTTAAACCGAAACGCTCCTGCAAGAACTGGACCAGTTCAAACTGCAGGAGCGTTTCGGTTTAAGCGGCAGGCGTGAGGTCCCTACTTCAGGACCACGGTCCGGTTGCCGTTCAGGATGATGCGGCCTTCGCAGTGCCAGCGGACGGCGTTGCTGAGCGCCTTGCACTCGGTGTCCCGACCGGCGGCGACCAGGTCCTCGGGGCCGAAGGTGTGGTCCACCTCGACCACCTGCTGCGCGATGATCGGGCCCTCGTCGAGTTCCGCGTTCACGTAGTGCGCCGTGGCACCAACCGTCTTCACGCCGCGGGCGTAGGCCTGGTGGTACGGCTTGGCACCCTTGAACGAGGGCAGGAATGAGTGGTGGATGTTGATTGCCTTGCCATCCAGTTTCCGCGCCAGGTCGTCGCTGAGAACCTGCATGTACCGGGCCAGCACCACCAGCTCGACGTCGAGCTCGTCCACGATTTCCAACAGCCGCGCCTCTGCCTGCGGCTTGGTGGCCGCGGTGACGGGGATGTGGAAGAACGGAATGCCGTGCCAGTCCACGAGGGCCTGGTGGTCGGTATGGTTTGAAACCACGCCCACAACCTCGATGGGCAGTTCCCCCACGCGGGCCCGGAAAAGCAGGTCGTTGAGGCAGTGTCCGAACTTCGAGACCATGATCAGGACCTTGCGGCGGGACCCGTTCCGTTCCAGCCGCCACTTCATGTTGTACTTCTCGGCAACCGGGCTGAAGCCGGCACGCAGCTGGTCCAGCGTGGATTCGTTCCCGTCGGATGCGAAGTGCACCCGCATGAAGAAGTGGCCTTCGGACCGGTCGCCGAACTGCTTGTTGTCGATGATGTCGCAGCCGTATTCCAGCAGGAAGCCGGAGACGGCGTGCACGATGCCGGGGCCTTCGGGGCAGTCGAGGGTCAGGACGTGCTCGACGCCGTTGCTTGCCTGCCCGGAGGCGCGGTCCTCAGTCTGGATAGCAGTCATGTTCAGCACTCAATTACATTCACAGCGAGGCCTCCTCGAGAGGTTTCCTTGTACTTGGTTTTCATGTCGGCTCCGGTGTCGCGCATGGTCTTGATGGCCTTGTCCAGCGACACCTTGTGGCTGCCGTCCCCGTGCAGGGCCAGCCGCGCGGCGTTGATCGCCTTGACGCTGGCGATCGCGTTCCGCTCGATGCACGGGATCTGCACCAGGCCGCCCACGGGGTCGCAGGTCAGCCCGAGGTTGTGTTCGATCCCCACCTCAGCGGCGTTCTCCACCTGTTCGGGCGTGCCCCCCAGCACCTCGCAGAGTCCGGCCGCGGCCATGGAGCATGCGGAGCCGACCTCGCCCTGGCAGCCCACCTCCGCACCGGAGATGGAGGCGTTGATCTTGAACAGAATCCCGACGGCGGCCGCCGCCAGCAGGAAGCGCACCACACCGTCGTCGTCCGCTCCCGGAACAAACTTCATGTAGTAGTGCAGGACCGCCGGCACGATGCCGGCTGCCCCGTTGGTGGGGGCGGTGACGATGCGGCCGCCGGCCGCGTTCTCCTCGTTGACGGCCAGCGCGTAGAGGTTCACCCACTCCATGGCGCGGAGCGGGTCCGTGCTGCCGGAGTCCTTGGACAGGGTCTTGAAGAGCGACGGCGCCCGCCGCCTCACCTTCAACCCGCCGGGAAGGATGCCTTCCGCGGCGCAGCCGTTGTCCACGCATTCGCGCATGACGGCCCACAGCTTCAGCAGTTCCTCACGGAGTTCCGCCTCGCTGCGCCAGACCAGTTCGTTGGCGAGCATGACGTCCGAGATGGACATGTTTTCGCGGCTGCAGATCTCCAGGAGCTCGTTGGCCGTGGTGAAGGGGTACGGCAGCGGGGTTTCGTCCGCAATCACCTTGGCACCGGCGTCGGCATCCCCGTCAACGACGAACCCGCCGCCGATGGAGTAGAAGCTCCGTTCGCTCAGCACCGTGCCCGCGTGGTCCAGGGCGCGGAAGGTCATGCCGTTGGGGTGGGCCGGCAGCGACTTGCGGCGGTGCAGCACCACGTCCTCGTCCCAGTTGAAGTCCACCCGGTGGTCGCCGCCGATCCGGAGTTCGGCGTCGAGGGCGGCGGCTGCGACCTGGTCGTCGGCGGTGGAGGTGTCCACCGTCTCCGGTTCCAGGCCCTGCAGGCCCAGCACCACGGCCTTGTCGGAGCCGTGGCCCCGGCCGGTGGCACCCAGGGACCCGAAGAGCTCTGCCTGGACCCGGGTGGTGGCACTCAGCAGTCCACCGCCCTTGAGCCCGTCGGCGAACTGCTTTGCCGCCCGCATCGGGCCGACCGTGTGTGACGACGACGGCCCGATGCCAACGGAAAACAGATCCAGGGCGCTTAGCGCCATCAGGGCACCTCGGGGGAAGCGAACTCCCTCATGGCGTCCAGGAGCCAGCGGCCCAGGTAATCCGCGAACGAGGCGCGGGGGAACAGCCGGAAGCTTTCTTCCCCGGTCTTGAACAGGGCCACCGGGATGTTGCCGACCTCGGTGTTCAGGGCGGTGCCCGGCTTGAGGGTGCGGGGGTGCAGGTCAAGGGCGCAGCCCTTCTCCAGCACGGCGCGGGCCCGCGGGCCGGACAGCTCGAACGTGGTGCGGTTGGCGGACAGGTCCACCACCTGCCCGGCGGCGTCGCCCAGGGCGGACTTGAGGGAGCCGATCAGGTCCCCGCCTAGGGAGTCGTGGGCGTCTTCCGGGGCCACCACCAGGAACTCCTGCGGGCCGAGCCACAGGACGCTGACGCGTTCCGTGCCGCCGACATCGCCGCAGCGCTCCGGCAGGCCGCCGGTGACGGAGGCAATCCGGGCGCCGGCCTCGGAGCTGCGGTCCACCCGGACTCCGACCATGGTCTGGAACGGACCCTCGTTCAGGGTGACGGTTCCCTGCACGGACCCGGTGTCGAATGCTTCGGCCAGGTGTGAGGCTGGGCTGCGGCGGATTTCCCGGAGTCCATTGATGCCTGTGAAGGCTGCGGTGTTAGCCATCTTTGCGGGTCCCTTCGGGGTCAAAAAGTACGGTTTCGGCCACGACTACGTCGACGAGCTGGTTGCCTGCAGCGGCCACCAGGGTCTCGCCGATCCGGTTGCGGCCGTTCTTGATCAGGGCCAGGCCGAACGAGCGGCCCAGCGCGGCGCTGTGGTAGCTGGAAGTCACGAAGCCCTGCATCGGGACGGGGCCGTAGGCGGGGCTGGTGCTGATGCCCTTTTCCACCAGCTGGGTTCCTTCCGGAAGCCTCAGCGAGCCGTCCACCGGCAGGACGCTGACCAGGTGCTTGCGGTCATCGCGCTGCTGGTCCAGCCGGGAGTAGGAGCGCTTGCCGATGAAGTCCTTGGCCTTGGAGACGATCCATTCCATGCCGGCATCCTGCGGGGTGACCGTGCCGTCGGTGTCCTGCCCGACGATCGGGTAGCCCTTCTCGGCACGCAGCACGTGCATGGTCTCGGTGCCGTAGGGGGTGATGTTGAACTCGGCACCTGCCGCGGCAACGGATTCCCAGGTGTTCAGCCCGTACCAGGACGGCACGTTGATTTCGTAGGCCAGTTCACCGGAGAACGAGATCCGGCAGATGCGGGCCTTCACGCCGGACGCGAGGGTGGTTTCGCGGAAGGTCATGAATGGGAAGGCCTCGGCGTCGAGTCCGCCGTTGGCGGCCAGTTCCGGGGCAACCTTGGCGATGACGTCGCGGGACTTGGGCCCGACGACGGCGATCGTGCTCCACTGTTCGGTCACCGAGGTGCAGTGCACGTCGAGTTCCGGCCATTCGGTCTGCAGCCATTCCTCCAGCCAGTCCAGCACCTTGGCGGCGCCGCCGGTGGTGGTGGTCATGAAGTAGGTTTCCTCGTCCAGGCGCAGGGTCACGCCGTCGTCGAAGATCATGCCGTCCGAGAGGCACATGACCCCGTAGCGGGCGGAGCCCGGGGCCAGCTTCTTGAACGCGTTGGTGTAGATCCGGTTCAGGAACTCACCGGCGTCCTTGCCGCGGATTTCGATCTTGCCGAGGGTGGTGGCGTCCATGAAGCCCACGGAGTCGCGGACGGCGGCGCACTCGCGGAGCACAGCCTCGTCCATGTCTTCCCCGTTCTGCGGGTAGTACCACGGACGCTTCCACTGCCCGACGTCCTCGAACAGTGCGCCCTGGGCAACGTGCCACGGGTGGATCGAGGTGACGCGGGCGGGATCGAACAGCTCGCCGCGCTGGCGGCCGGCCAGCGCCGCGAAGGCCACCGGGGTGAACGGCGCACGGTAGGTGGTGGTGCCGATGTCGCCGATGCCCCGGGACGCTTCGCCTGCGGTGCGCAGTGCAGCGGCGATGACGCCGATCGCGTTGACGCCGGACGTCTTGCCCTGGTCGTTGGCGGTGCTGATGGAGGTGTAGCGCTTGACGTGCTCCACGGACCGCATGCCGGCACCGGTGGAGCGCAGGACGTCGGCCACGGACTGGTCACGCTGGAAGTCGACGAAGTGGTGGTGCCAGTCGTCGGGGGTTCCGGTCTGGCCGGGGACCAACCACAGCTGGCGGGTCGGGGCGGATGCCTTCGGCTCCGCCAGGGCGGAGGGCTCGACGGCGGTCTCGAAGCCGGCGGCGATCGCGGCCGCGGCTCCGGCCGAGATGCCCTCGGCGAGGCAGTCCGCGAGTTCGAAGCTGCCGCGGCCGGAACCGATGGTCTGCTGGTTCGGAACCACGGTGGCCGGCACGAAGGCCGCGAGGTCCTCGTCCCAGCGCAGCTTGCCCTGGCGCTGCGAGTGCAGGTGCACCAGCGGGCTCCAGCCGCCGGACACTGCCAGCAGGTCGGCGGCGATCTCTTCGATGCCCGAGGTGAGTTCGCCGTCGTCGTTGATGCTGCGGACGGTGACGCTGTTCAGGCGGCCGTCCGAGCCGGCGGCCGTGTTGGCAACCGCGCTGCCGATGAGCACCCGGGTGCCGGCTTCGACGGCGGCGGCAGCCACCGGCGTGAGGGCCGGACGGGCGTCGACGACGGCCGCGACCTTGACGCCGGCGGCGAGGAGGTCCGCGGCCAGGGCGTAGGCGCTGTCGTTGGTGGTGTTGATGACCACGCGGGACCCGGCGGCCACGGCGTAGCGGTTCAGGTAGCTGCGGACAGCCGAGGCGAGCATGATGCCCGGGCGGTCGTTGTTCTCGAACACCAGCGGACGCTCGTGGGCGCCCGGGGCCAGGACAACCTGGCTGGCACGGATGTGCCAGATGCGCTGCCGGGAGACGCCGGCGGCGGCCGGGCTGGAGAGGTGGTCGGTGCGGTTCTGCACGGCGATGACGTAGTTGGCGTCGTAGGCGCCGAAGGCGGTGGTGCGGTTCAGCACGGTGCTTTCGGCACCGGAGACGAGTTCAGCCTCGACGTCGGCAACCCATTCCAGGGCGGGCTTGCCCTCGATGGTTTCCGCCAGTTCGGAGGCGGTGGAACCGGAGAGCAGCGAACCGCCGAGTTCGGGCTGGTCGTCCATCAGGATGACGCGGGCGCCGGTGCGGACTGCTTCGCGGGCCGCGGCCAGGCCGGCGGGGCCGCCGCCGATGACGAGGATGTCGGTGTGGACGTACTTCTTGTCGTACTCGGCGCGGTCATCCGCGGGGTCCAGCTTGCCCAGGCCGTTCAGGAAGCCGGCCTTCAGGCCGTCCACCAGCGAAACGGTGGTGGCGGGAAGCATGGACTCGGCAACATCACCGGGGAACCGGGCTTCGATCCGGACCAGGGCGTTGGGCTCTTCCACGCCGGCCGCCAGGATGCCGCGGGCACGGTCCTCGTACAGCGAGTTGCCGGCGGCGATGCGGCCGTTGGCCAGCAGCGCGGAGGCCAGGGTGTCGCCCGGGTGTCCGGTGAATTCCTCGCCGTCCACGGTGAAGCGCCAGGAGATGCTGCGGTCGATGCGGCCGCCGGTGCTGAGGCGCGCGTTCTGGGAGGTCACTTGGTCGCTCCTTCCGGGGCGGTGCTGGGGCTGAGGGGGGTGGTGCTGGCGGCGCCGGTGCTCGCGGTGCCGGTGTCAGCTGCGGGTGGGACGGGCGCGGCGGGCCGCGGCACCCCCCATCTGGTACACGGCCTGGATGTCGTATGTGACCGTGTCGCGGAGCATGTTGAACCACTGCCGGCAGCCGGTGCTGTGCACCCACCGTTCGGCGAAGGTGCCCTTGGTGTTTTCGCGGTAGAACAGGTACTCGGCCCATTCCCGGTCGGTGAGGTCGTTGGGGTTCTCGGGGTAGGGCACGTGGGCCTGGCCGCCGTAGTGGAACTCGGTTTCGTCCCGCGGGCCGCAGTTGGGGCAGGAGATAAGCAGCATGTGCGTCTTCTTCTTTCTTGTGGACCGTGGCTAGTGGGCGACGGCGGCTGCGCCGTGTTCGTCGATCAGGGCACCGGTTTCGAAGCGTTCCAGGGCAAACGGCCTGTTGAGCTTGTGCGGTGCTCCGGTCGCGATGGTGTGCGCGAAGGTCAGACCGGCAGCCGGCGTGCCCTTGAAGCCGCCGGTTCCCCAGCCGCAGTTGACGAACATGTTGTCCACCGGGGTGGTGCCCACGATCGGTGAGGCATCGAGGGTGGTGTCAACGATGCCGCCCCAGGTCCGGAGCACGTGTGCCCGGGCAAAGATCGGGAACAGTTCGACGGCGGCCGCCATCTGGTGCTCGATCACGTGGAAGGAACCGCGCTGGCCGTAGCCGTTGTAGGAGTCGACACCGGCGCCCATGACCAGCTCACCCTTGTGCGCCTGGGAGACGTACACGTGGACGTGGTTGGACATGACGACGGTGGGGTGCACGGGCTCGTGCAGCTCGGAGACCAGGGCCTGCAGCGGGTGGGACTGGATGGGGAGCCGGAAGCCGGCCATTTCCGCCAGGACCGAGCTGTGGCCGGCGGCGCAGAGGCCCACCTTCTCGGTGTTGATGGTGCCGCGGTTGGTCTTGACGCCCACCACGCGGTTGCCGTCCTTGACGAAGCCGGTAACTTCGCAGTTCTGGATGATGTCCACGCCCATCTCGTCACACTTGCGGGCGAAGGCCCAGGCGACGTGGTCGTGCTTGGCGATGCCGGCGCGCGGCTGGTAGGTGGCGCCCATGACCGGGTAGCGGATGTCGTCGCGGATGTTCAGGATGGGGCAGAGTTCCTTGACCTGCTGCGGGTCGAGCCATTCCGCGTCCACGCCGTTGAGCTTGTTGGCGCCCACACGGCGGATGCTCTCGCGCACGTCGCCCAGGGTGTGGGCCAGGTTCATCACACCGCGCTGGCTGAAGAGGAAGTCGTACTCCAGCTCCTCGGGCAGGATCTCCCACAGCTTCAGGGCGTGCTCATAGATGGCGGCGCTCTCGTCCCAGAGGTAGTTGGAACGGATGATGGTGGTGTTGCGGGCCATGTTGCCGCCGGCCAGCCAGCCCTTTTCCAGCACCGCGATGTTGGTCATGCCGTGGTTCTTGGCCAGGAAGTATGCGGTGGCCAGGCCGTGCCCGCCGCCGCCGACGATCACGGCGTCATAGGAGGACTTGGGCTCGGGGTTGTGCCACAGGAAATCCGGGTGCTCCGGGAGCTGGTGGGTGCTCACTGGGCTGCTCCAATCATGTCATCTTCGAAGGCGGCAATCTCGGGTGCGCCGCTGAGCTGGGGGTACAGGGGGAACTGCTCGGCCAGTGCAGTGACGCGGGCGCGGAGTTCGACGGCGGTGCCGTCGACGAGCGTTCCGGTGCCGGCGGCAGTGGTCAGCGCTGTGGCGATGATGTCCGCTACCTCGGTGAACTCGGTGGCGCCGAAGCCGCGGGTGGCCAGGGCGGGGGTACCGATCCGGAGGCCGGAGGAAACCATCGGCGGGCGGGGGTCGAAGGGGACGGCGTTGCGGTTGACGGTGATGCCGATCCGGTGCAGCGTGTCCTCGGCCTGCTGGCCGTCCAGCTCGGAGTTCCGCAGGTCAACGAGGACCAGGTGGACGTCCGTGCCGCCGTTGACCACGGTGATGCCGGCGGCTTCGACGTCGGGCTGCAGGAAGCGCTCGGCCAGCAGCTTTGCGCCCTCGAGGACGCGCTCCTGGCGCTCCTTGAAGCCCTCGGTTGCTGCCAGCTTGAAGGCCACGGCCTTGGCGGCGATGACGTGCTCCAGCGGGCCGCCCTGCTGGCCGGGGAAGACGGCGCTGTTGATCTTCTTGGCGTACTGCTCCTTGGCGAGGATGACGCCGCCGCGGGGACCGCCCAGGGTCTTGTGCGTGGTGGTGGTGACGACGTCGGCGTACGGCACCGGGTTCGGGTGCAGGCCGGCGGCGACGAGGCCGGCGAAGTGGGCCATGTCCACCATCAGGTAGGCACCGACGAGGTCGGCGATCCGGCGGAACTCGGCGAAGTCGAGCTGGCGGGAGTAGGCGGACCAGCCGGCCACGATGAGCTTCGGCTTGTGCTCCAGGGCCAGGGCCTCGACCTCGGCCATGTCCACGCGGAAGTCGGACTCGCGGACGTGGTACGGGACCACGTTGTAGAGCTTGCCGGAGAAGTTGATGCGCATGCCGTGGGTGAGGTGGCCGCCGTGGGCCAGGTCCAGGCCGAGGATGGTGTCGCCCGGGTTCAGCAGCGCGAACATGGCGGCGGCGTTGGCCTGCGCGCCGGAGTGCGGCTGGACGTTGGCGAACTCGGCGCCGAAGAGTGCCTTCACGCGGTCGATGGCCAGCTGCTCGACGACGTCGACGTGCTCGCAGCCGCCGTAATAGCGCTTGCCCGGGTAGCCCTCGGCGTACTTGTTCGTGAGGACCGAGCCCTGCGCCTCCATGACGGCCGCAGGAGCGAAGTTCTCCGAGGCGATCATTTCCAGCGTGGACTGCTGGCGGTCCAGCTCGCGTGCGACGGCCTGCTGGATCTCGGGATCGACTGCGGAAAGTCGGTCGTTCAACTGCTCAACCACGAATGCTCCTTATGAAATACCACTTTGCTTATGACTGATATATCAGTGTGAGGTCAATGGTATGATTGAGCTCACAACATAGTCAATAGCAGGAAGCAAAATGGCACTTCGCTTCCGCCTGAAGCCCTTGAAAGCAAGGAACGGAGCCTCGCTGTGAATGCTCTTCCCGCCATGCCACCCGCCGAGGACGAAGCGCTGTCCCAGGCCGAGGCTGCCTACCGGCAGCTCCGCGACAAGCTGATCATGCTGGACATCCGCCCGGGTGAGCCCATCAATGACGGCCAGCTGGCGACTGAACTGGGCTTCGGGCGCACGCCCGTCCGTGAAGCCATCAAGCGGCTGGAGGTGGACCACTTGGTGGTGTCCTACCCCCGCCGGGGAACATTCGCCACCACCGTGGACTTCACGGAACTCGCCGACGTCTCGGAAATCCGGGAACTTCTTGAGCCGCTCGCGGCGCGCCGGGCTGCCAAGCGGGCCAACACCGCCATGCGCGAGGAGCTGCTGGACGTCGCCAAGGCCATCTCGGAGCTGGCGCCCACCCCCGCCCAGTCGCGGGAGCTCATGCGCTACGACCTCACGGTGCACCGCCTGATCTACCGTGCCGCGGCCAACCCGCACCTCGAGGACACCCTGATCCGCTACGACAACCTCGCCACGCGCATCTGGTGCCTGGTCCTGGACAAGGTCCCGTCGGTGAGCGGCCACATCAGCGAGCATGTGGACCTGCTCAAGGCCGTGGCCGAGGGTGACGCGGACAAGGCGGGCGAGCTCGCACTGCACCACGTCACGAGCTTCGAGGAAACCATCCGCAAGGTGCTGTGAACCGCGGCGTCGGATCGCCGCAGGCCTTGTTGGCGGACAGAGCGCTTGTTGACGGTCACGGCGGCGGCTATTCTGCCAGAAACGTCCGCCGCCAATGAGGGTGACCGCAGGGCCAGGTACCTGCCACTTCCAGGCCTGACCAGCGTTTCGAAAGAGGCACGCCGTGTCCGTTTCACCGCCCCCTCCAGCCGCGTCCCGGCGTCGTCTGCTCTTTATCCTCCTTGCCGCCGTGGTGGTGGTCCTGGTGGGTGTGGCCATCGCCGTTTCTGCGCAGGCACCCCGGACGGACCGGCAGGCCGCCACCACTCCCCCTTCCCCTTCATCTGCGGCCGCCGCCACCGACGCGCCGGGCTCCGCGTCGCCGGCCTCCGCTTCCCCTACGGAGGAAGCAGCGAAACCGGCGGCCGCGGAGCTCCTGGACCAGGCCAACACGGTCTGCGAAATGCGCGTGACGGAGAAGTACCCCACCGCTGAGGTCCAGCCCGGAACAAAGTCCAACGCCGGGGCGAAGAGCGGCACCTTTGAGACCACCGGCTCATACACTGACCCGACGGCCGGCAAACCCGCGCCCACGGCATTCCGGTGCTCCTCTGTCAATGCCAGCGGCAGCTGGACCGTGAACCTGGACCGGGGCTAGGCCTGGAGCGGGGCTAGAGGTTCAGCGGCGGCCGGAGGCTCGGCGCTGTCCTGGCATTCAGCAGGAGGTTGGTGATGCCCAGCATTTCCTCCGTGGCCCTCAGCAGCGAGTAGTGGCTGTAGGCGCCGGTAACGACAGTCCCCGGAATGATGGATGGTGCCACCACGAAGTTAGGGATGGGCGTGTCCTCGTCATACAGGACCACGACGGCGGTACGTCCCGCCTGGTAGCTCTGGCTCGCCAGGATTACCGGCAGCCACCTTGAAAGCCACGTGTCGCCGGTGGAGATGCTGCAGTCGTGCGTGTCATTGCAGACGTTCGGGGTAATCAGCGAGAAGCTGGGAAGCGTATTGTTCGTCAGGTCGTTGAACAGGTTCCCGGACGTCGTGGTCCCGAGCGGGACGTTGTTCGTGGCGCAGGCGGCCCTGTCGCCCGTCCCTTGGTAATACGCCTCCGGATTATGCCGCACCGCGTAAAGACCGGAATTGGTCAGCCTGCAGTTGGACGGCATGTCTTCCTGGTAACTCTTCTGGGTCAGTCCGCGTGCCCGGACCTGGCGGAAGAGATTATCCGCGGTGATGGGCGGGAGGCTCCCCGGGCTATTGTCTGTCGACACACCCTGCGTGCTTCCCGATGTCATCGCCAGGTAGCTGGGCAACGAGGGGAACTGGGACCCGGCGTCGCTCCAGTTGGTCAGGCTGGCGCACTTTTGGGCCATCTGCGTCATATAGGGTGCGCTTGGGCTGCCGATGACCTGGGAGTACCTCTTGTTCTCGTAAATGATCCAGACAACGTGGTCGTAGGTCGCCGGCGGTGCGGCCGCTGTCCCGCAGGGATTGGTTCCCGGCGGGGGTGGCGGGGGCGGCGGAGGCGTGGAGCCGGTGGTAAGGACGAGCTGCGGCCGGCGGGTGGCGTCACTGAATTCCCTTGAGTTGTAGATGGCTCCGTCGGAGTTCGTGCTGCTGATGCGCAAGGAGTACGTGCCGTCGGCCTTGATGAGGCTGAAGACATCCACTTCAACCCAGCTTCCGGCGCTGACAGCTCCCAGCGATGCGATGTTCGTGCTGCTGGCGGCAGGGGCGTTTGACCAGGTCACAGATCCTTCGGCCCAGCTGTTGTCTGGCACGTGCCGGAACTGGCCGCCAACCGGCGAGGGGTCCGCCACGAAGAGCCGCAGCTTGGCGGCCGTGACCGTGCCGCCGGTACCTGTGACAACGAATTTCAGGAACGACATCTCCACGGGACTGTTGTCAGCCTTTAAGCCGGTTGCCGTGCCGTAATTGGTTCCGGGTGTGGCACTTTTCACGACCGCGTCGGCCGATGGCCCAAGGGTAATTGTGGCGGCCCGCGCAGGAACAGCAGTCAGAGAAAATGTGGCCGTAAGCAACAATGCTACAGCCACGGAAAATGGTCGAAGATGCGCATTCTTCGACCAGTGATGATTATCAGGCAGATTACCCCGTGGAACCACAGAGCTTAATTGGAGTTTCATGAGAAAATTCCCATCTTGGCGTAAGCATTCTCCATGTGCGCAGTCAGAACAGCGGCGGCCCGCTCCACCTTCAGCAGGCTGACTGCGGGATGAACAATGGCTCTGACTGTGAAATGGCGTTTCGATGTCACCCTGGGGCTGGCCAGGAACCTCGACGGCGAGGGCTTCCACATCCTTGATTGACTGGACGGAGCGGTGCCTTTTGCCGGTGGCCTCATTATAGGAAGCCCTATAAATGGAGGGATGTACGCACTCTTGCGTATGGGCCTTTATGAGGTTTGCACTTGCGGCAACCAGTCAGCAAGTTTTGCAAAGCAATTATCAGAAATTGTCATCCAACCATTCGCTGTAGAACTGCCGAGGCCTGCTCTTAATTGGTTAGAATTCTCGGATGGCGCACAATGAGGCGTTATATCGGGACTGGCTGGAATTTGTCGGCGAGTTCCTGCAGCACCCATTTGCGGCCCACCCCAGTCCGGAAGAGGACATCTCGAAGCGGCTCGCAGCGTCGTTCAACGCTGCCTGCTGCAGCCGCAGCAGCGTCGGGCCGGACTGGGTAGACCATATGGAAGGCTGCTGGCCCGGCGATTATCTTCCCAAGCTGCCGCCCGGCCCGCGCATTCCTGATGCCACCTGGCAGCCGCTGCTGCGCTGGTACGCCGTATCCGGACTTTCCGGTCCCCAGTCGCTGGCCCGGGTCCCCAGCCAAGTGGCGGATTGGCGCATGCAATCCGCATGGCAGGATCTGGTCAAGCCGATGGGAATCAACTACCAGCTGGCCATCCCTCTGCTTCTGGATGGACCCGTTCACCGCGCTTACCTGCTGGCGAGACCTGACCGCGAGTTCAACGAGGACGAGCTCACCCTGGCCATGGCCCTTCAACCGATGCTGACAGGCCTGTACCGGCAACTTTCCTGGGCCTCGGAGGACAAGGCAGCAGACCGGCCCGGACTGACCCAGCGGGAGCTCGCCGTCCTGGAGCTGCTCGGCCAGGGGCTGACCGCCACATCCCTGGGCCATCACTTCAACATCTCGCCGCGGACGGCCCAAAAGCACCTCGAACACATCTACCGCAAGCTTGACGTGGGCGACCGCCTGATGGCCGTTCAAAAAGCCGCCCGGTTGGGTCTGCTGGGCCAGCCGTTGGTAGTGGTACCAAATGGCAGGATCTGAGGACGCGTCGCAGTGGGGCAACGGGATGTGAGGAACCGTTTGCGGGGAACGGGGAATCCCCCGGGACCGTCCCGGGGGATTCCTTGTTCTTGCGTGAATTCAGGTGGCTTCTAGCGGCCGCCGCCTCCGATCACGCCTTTCTCGACGGCCTTCGTGACGGCGTCGGCTTCGGCCTGGGTCAGGGTGCCGTCCTTGACCGCAGTGTCGAGCTTGGTCTTCAGCGCTGCGGCCCGTTCTGCCTGGGCAGCGGCGCGGATTTCCGTCAGGGCTGCGGTGACCTTCGATTCGTCGACTCCGAGTGCCGTCGCCAAGGACTTGGCCATCGCCGCATCCTGGGCTGTGCGGTCAGGCTTGGTGCCCTCGGTAGGCGCCGTCGTGGGCTTGTTGGCCTCGCGGAACGCCTGGATTGCCTCGGTCACCTTCGCTTCGTCAACGCCCAGCTTGGTGGCAAGGTCTGCCGCGATCTGGCCGCGGTCGCCCTTGTGGCCCCGGAAACCGTCGGTCGATGCGCTGCTGTCCGTGGATGCGCTCGATGATGCGCTGGGGCTCGGGGTGGTGGCGGCTGAGGCCATTCCGGTAACCCCCAGGCCTGCGCCCAGCGCCAGGGCGCCAGCGGTGATGCCGAGGGTGATTCTCTTGCTTCGTGACATGGTGTCTCCTTGATCGGCCGTGCGGTACGGCATTGAACGGAAGGGCATCTGTCGTAGCCCCTCACTCAAAGATCCGGCAGCAGCTTAGGGCACCGCTGTTCGGAAACTGTCAGGAGGCTGTGAACCCTGAAAGCCGTGATCCCGAAAACTGTGAACCCGCCCCCGAACTTTTCAACCAATGAAATCCGCGCATACTTCGACCACCTGATCCGCCAAGCTTGTCCAAACGACGTCCCCGCGGCGATGCCGAAGAAAGAAGGAAGCAATGACCCTCAGCGTGGAGGAAATGAACAAGCAGCTGCCGGTTGCCAATGCGTTGCCCGGCGAGGCCGTGCCCTACTACATGGCCTCCGGCGAGGGTGCCCGCTACGAGATCGACGGGCAGCTGGTTACCGTGATCGCCCGCGCCGCGGACACCGGCGGCATCTTCAGCGCCGCCTACATCTCCGGCGGCATGGGGGCAGAATCCCCCTTCGTCACCCACAGGATCGAGCACAAGACCCTCTACGTGTTTGACGGCATCCTCCATGTCTGGCTCCCCGGCGAGAGCCGCATCCTGACGCCGGGCGATTCCGTGGTGATTCCGCCGGGAACGCCGCACGCCTACCGGATGGCCAGCCACTACACGCGCTTCCTGAACTGGATGACGCCCGGCGGGGCCGAGGCCTACTACGAGCGTGTCGGCACGCCCATCGATTCGCATGTCCCGCCCGTGCACGCCGGCCGCAAGCCGAGCCTCCGGGAGCAGGCGGAAGTCGGCGCCGAATTCGGCATCTCCTTTCCGGACGTCGAGCGCGTGGCACCGAGCCTGCAGCAGAATGCCGGGCGGCCTGCCACGCAGACTCCCTACTTCCTCAGTGCCGGCGAAGGGGAACGCATGGTCAGCTACCAGACCATGTTCACGTACCTCTCCCGGCCGGAAAACACGGGTTCGAACTACTTTGCCGTCCACACCAAGGGCGCCAAATCCCCGTACATCCCGCTGCACTTCCACTCCGAGCACACAGAAAACTTCCTCTGCACGGAAGGCCGCATGTGGCTCTACGCCAACGGCCGGGAGGTGCTGCTCACCAAGGGCGACTTCCTGCACGCCCCGGCGGGCACCGTCCACTCCTTCGCGCTCGACTCCCACAACACGCAGATGCTCGGGTTCCTGACGCCGTCGGTCTTCAACGGCTTCTTTGAATACTTCAACCAACCCACCGACGACTACATGTACACGGAGGGCGGTGAGCCCTACATGGACATGGAGGGCTTCGGTCGCGCCCAGGCCGAGATGGACCTCACCGTCGTCGGCCCGCCGCCCCAGCGCCGCGCGGCCCTGGACATCTAGTCAGGAAGCTATCTAGGGCGCCGAGCCAGCAAGAAGGCCCGGACTCTCACGGAGTCCGGGCCTTCTTGGTGTTGATATAACCATCAATTGCTCCGTAGCTGCCCTTTTGGACCGTGAAAAGGGCAGCTACGGAGCAATCGACGGGGGTTTCAGTGGGGGTTTCAGCCCTTCGCCGCCTGCCGCACCAGCGCACGCCCGTAGTCGTTGCCGTTGGGGGTGCGGAGCACGGTGTGCATGTGGAACGGGGCCGGGGTGTCGTTGTTGAGGAACACGCCGGTGTGGTGGTCCAGTTCCATGACCACCACGGGGCTCTGGATCCGGAAGTAGAAGGCGTCCTCACCCTGCCAGCCGCCGATCCAGGAGAACCGGGTTTCGCCGTAGTGCTCCCGGATCTCCCGCATCCGCGCGGCGCGGGGCCCTGCAGGAAGGCAGGCGACGAAGTCCTCCACGAGCCGGTCCAGCAGCGCCAGTGATTCAGGCGGCAGGGAGCCGGCCAGGATGCCCTCGTAGGGGATCACCCGGTTGTCCTGGAAGCAGCCCGCCAGATGGCGTTCGTCGCCGGGATGCAGCCGGCCCTCGGGCATCGCCGGGTCCACCATCTCCGCGAAGGTAAGCGCCTCCCCACGCAGGGACTCAGGCAGCGACGCCATCAGGTCACGGGCCAGGCTGATGCGCTCCTTGAACACCTTCACGCCCTGGTGCGGGCCGGCGTCAATGACGTCCGGCTCGGCACCAAGGAACATCGGCGACAGGACCAGCTGGGTTCCGGCCACCAGGCAGTTGAGCGCCAGGTGATGGCCGAACAGCTGCCAGCCCCACGGCTCCGTTTCCGACGGTTCCCCGTAGAGGGCGAAGTTGTAGCTGTATTCGTTCATGAGCTCCGGCAGTTCCACCAGCTCGCCGAGGAAGCCGTTGATGCGCATCAGGTTCCGCGCCAGCGCGTACCCTTCCGGACTCAGGCTGGCCTCCACGACGGCGAGCGCTGCATCGCGCACGGCCGGGTCCAGGTCCTCGAGGCGCAGCCCGGTATCGTGCTGCATGAATTCCGGGTTCGCCCAGCTCTGCCATTCGTGGGCATCCACGGCGTAGCTCAGTCGGTCGCGCTGTTCCGCCGAGGCGGTGGCGAGCAGCTTGTCTGCCGCGGCGGCCATCTCCGCCGTCGGCGCTTCTTCCCCGGGCCGCGCCTCGGCGAGGCTGAACAGCCCGGGGCGGATGACGCCGTCGTTCGTTACACCGACGAACGGCTCCGGGTACAGCTTCTGCCAGCCCTCGATCATGGGGCCGGCAAAGGAGTCGGTCTTGGCCTCCTCGGCATAGGAGCGCGCGTCCAGTCCGCGCAGCCGCGCCACGCGCGGGTGGTCAGGCGCGTACAGGTAATCACGAAACGACGGCGCCGGCATTGGTGCCCTCCTTCAGTTGGTCGAGTGGGTGGGCGGCGCCCCAGCCGGCCGCGACGGCCAGGGCTGCGGCGGCTGCCTGCGCGGAGGACCCGCGCCAGGCAACGTGCTGGTCCGGACGGACGAGGACGGCATCGGCCGCCCACAGTTCCGCCATTGGCGTCCCGTTGTCGGAAGGCCCGACGGCGGCGACGGTCACCGGGATGCCGTGCCCGGCACCCGCAGCGAGGACTTCCGCGTACGCGGTTTCCGCCGCGTTGCCGGCGAGTGCCTCGCTGTCCACGAGCAGCGAAAATCCAGGCCCGAGGACGTCGTAGAGGGAGGTGCCGCCCTCCAGCCAGGCGTGCGGCACCAGGGCGCCGGGGCTGGCCGAGGGGACGTAGCGGATCGGGTCCTCGGCCGGTACCGGTGCGCCGTCGGGGACCACCAGCGGGGACTCGGCGTAGCTGTACCCGAGGACCAGGCCCAGCGAATCGAACTCGCTTTGCTTCACCGCAAGCGCGTCGTGGGCACCGGCCCGTGCGGCCTCACCTGCAACCCCGGCCGCCGTCAGGGCGGGGTCGGCGAAGTGGTAGGCGAGGGCCTTGCCGTTGGCCGCGGCGTCGCGGATGGTCCGGTCTGCAACGGGCCGGCGCTCCAGCCCGTAGCTCTCCAGCAGCCGCGGCCCCGCCCAGCCCTCGAAGGCGGCCGCGATTTTCCAGGCCAGGTTGGCGGCGTCGCCGATGCACGTGTTGAAGCCGTGGCCGCCCCACGGCGGGTTCTGGTGGGCCGCGTCCCCCACCAGGAAGACGCTGTCCGTGGCATAGGACGGCGCAAGGAGCATGCGGGCAGTCCAGGGATCCGTTGCGATCACCTCAACGTCAACGTCCGCCCCCACGAGGGAGCGCACCAGGGCGGCCGGATCCAGGTCCGGTGCTCCGCCGACGTCGTGGCTGGCGACGCCCTGGATGATGGCCCACCAGGTCTCGTCCAGGTCCATCCGTCCCACCATGCCCGCCGCGCCGGGCCCCAGCACCCAGTACTGCACGGCGGGGTCCAGTGTGATGGTGGCGGCGAGGTCGCGGGAGCGGAAGAGGATGCTGATGTTGGACAGGGAAGCTGACTCCCCCTCAAGCCGGAGGCCCAGGCCGCGGCGGACCGTGGAGGAGCCGCCGTCGGCCCCGGCCAGGAAGGCGCAGTCGACGGCGGTGCGGCGCCCGGAGTCGTCGGCAACGGTCACGCGCTGCCCGCCGTCGGGGAGGGCCTCGAAGCTGTCCACCCGCAGCCCCGTCAGGAGGGTGGCGTGGGCCGACCCCGCCACGGCTTCCCGGAGCACAGCCTCCAGGACCGGCTGCGGCACCTGCTGGCCGCACTCGGGCTGCGGTCCGTAGCGGCCGGCCTCGAGCTGGAACGCGTTGGGGAAGCGCCTGATCTCGGAGCCGGTCAGGGCTGAACAGAAGATGACGTCCTGGGCGAAGCCGACCGGCAGCGGCGCCGCGTTCCGGAGCGCATCGGCGAGGCCGAGCCTCCGCAGGTGCGTCATGGTGCGGGCGTTGGTGGTCTTGGCGCGCGGCCTGTCCGGGTCGATCAGGGTCCGGGGCTCAATGACCGTGCTGCGGATGCCCCGGCTGGCCAGGTCCAGGGCGAGGAACAGGCCGCTGGGACCGCCCCCGGAAATCAGGACCGGCGTTGCGGCGGGCACATCCTGGAGCCCGGCGTAGTTGACGGCGGTCATCAGGCCCTCGCCCGGAGGGACGGTTCGCCGACGGGAGTGACCAGGGTGCCCAGCCGCTCGATCTCGACCTCGACGGTGTCCCCCGGCTGCAGCAGCCACTGCGGTGAGCGTGCGTACCCGACGCCCTCGGGGGTGCCGGTGGCGATCACGTCGCCGGGATGGAGCGTGAACGTCTGGCTGATCAGCGAGATGATGGCCGGCACGGAGAAGATCATGTCCCGGGTGTTGCCGTGCTGGACCTCGGTGCCGTTGACGCGGGTCCTGAGCTCGAGGCCGTCGCGCAGGTCGCCCACTTCGTCCCGGCTGACCAGTGGTCCCAGCGGGCCGGTGAAGTCCCCGTTCTTGCCCAGGGTCCACTGCGACGTGAGCTTCTGGGCGCGCCGGGCGGTGATGTCGTTGAACGTGGAGTAGCCGAAGATGGCCTCTGCCGCCTGGTCCTCGGTCACGGATTCCGCGCGCCTGCCGATGTAGGCGGCCACCTCGCCCTCCCAGTCCAGGCCGGCCTCGCCGCCAGGCACCGGGACGGGGACGTGGCCCACCGAAAGGGAAGCCGTCCAGCGCCCAAACAGCGTGGGGTAGGCAGGCAGCTCCTGGTCCTTGTAGCTGCCTTCCGCCGCGTGCGCCTTGTAGTTAAGCCCCACGCAGATAACCCGGGCGGACGCCGGAACCAGCGGAACTTCAGCGACGGTGCCGCGCTCGACCGAACCCTGCTCGATTGGAACTGAACCGGCGCCCGCAACGAGCGACTGCGCCTTCTCCTGCCAGCCGTCGGCATCCGCCCAGAAGTCCGTCACCGGAGCCAGCGGAAATACCCTGACACCGCCGGGACCAGTGCCTGCCAGGGCAGCCGCCCAGGTGTCGCCGTCGTGATTAATGCCTATGTACTGCATGGAGGGCCTTTCAGGTTCGCCCGGGGGCGGTGTCGGTTCAGAGGGCACGGCAAATAAAGCCCAGCCATGCCAGGCGGGATGTTGCGGAAAACTCAGGGAATGCCGGACTGCCGGCGGAAGAAGCCCACGGTGGCGGCCAGTGCCTTCTCCGCCGCGGCGGGGCCGCCGTCGGGAAGGGACCACATGTGGTCCGCCCCGTCGAGGAGGAGAAGTTCGACGTCGGCGCCCGCCTTTTCGAGGACCGCCGCCAGGGTTTCGGATTGGGCGGCGGGGACAAAACGGTCGGCTGTGCCGTGGACCAGAAGGAAGGGCGGGGCGCCGGGACGGACGTAGCTGACCGGGCTCGCGGCTGCCGCCTTCTGCGGCTCCTCCGCCAGGACGGCGCCGATGAGCTGTTCCTCCCGGGAGCCCGGGTCAGTGGCCCGCGCAACGGCGTCGGGCAGGGCCTGCTCGCCCATGCGGTTCAGGTCGGTCGGCGGGTACCAGGCCGCGACCGCCGCGACGGGGCTGTCGCCGCTCATCAGGCCCACCAGGCTCGCCAGGTGGCCGCCGGCTGAGTCGCCCCAGGCATAGATCCGGGTGGGGTCCACGCCGTAGTCGGCTGCGTGGTTCCGCAGCCAGCGGACGGCGGCCTGGGCGTCGTGCAGCTGGGCGGGATAGACGGCTTCCCCGCTCAGCCGGTAGTCCGCCGAGGCGACGACGAAGCCGGCTTCGGCGAGGGCCTCGAACGGGGTGAGCCCGAAGCCGTCCGTGACCGGCCCCAGCGATGACCGTGTTCCGGCCCGCCAGCCGCCGCCATGGAAGTGAACGATTGCCGGCCGGGTCCCGGCGCCGTTTGCGGCCGGCTCCGGCAGGTACAGGTCCAGGAGCAGCGGACGGTCGGCTGGTCCACCCGTGCGGGCGAATTCCACGCCTTTCAGCACGCGGCCTTCCGTCATCATCGACTCCTTTGCTGCCTCTGCCGGTTCCTCTTTGGCCCGGCCTGTCCTCTTGGGGCTTCTGCCTCAAGGGGCCTATCCCTCTAAGACTGTCGGATCAGGAGCAGGGCCTGTACCGGCCATTTCAATCATTGAAACGGCTTTGCCGACTCCAGCTCGGCGGCCAGGAACGACAGGCCCCGCCGCACCAGGCCAAGGGCCGCCGAGTGGTTGAGGTAGCCATGGAACGCCCCTTCCTCCAGCCGGTAACTGGTTTCCACGTCTGCCGCGCGCAGGCCTTCGACGAAGGCCTCGGCAGAGAACCGGAGGTCGTCGTGTTCGCAGGCGAGCACAGCGGACGGCGGCAGTCCCGCCGGGTCGGCGTGCCCGGGCATGGCGTAGGAGGAGGCCATGGCCAGGGGTCCGCCGATGTAGTTCTCCAGCATGTCCCGGCAGTCCTCGTCGGTGAAGCGGAGAAACGGCGGCAAAAGTCCGGCGGAGGACAGGTCATGTGGCGGTGCAGCCGGCAGTTCACCGGGGAGCTCCCCATGCAGGAACGGGTACGCGAGCACGAGTTTTGCCGGCGGCTGCAGGCCCGCATCCATCAGGTACAGTGCCGCCCCCACCGCGAGGTTTCCGCCGACGCTCGCCCCGCCCAGGCAGATCCGGGAGGGGTCCGCGCCGAGTTCCCGGGCGTGCTCCCGGGTCCAGAACCATGCCGCCAGCACGTCCTCGTGCGGAACCGGGAAATGGACGCCGTCGAGGGCCAGGCGGTAGCCGACGCAGACCACCACGCCGCCGCTTCGGGCCGCGACTTCCCGGCCCAGCTGGTCCGATTCGCGCATGTCCAGGTCACCGACCGCAAAATTGCCGCCGTGCATCCAGACCAGGGCGGTGGAACCGCCCTCGCCGGTCCCGCCGTCGGAAGCTGCCGGCGGTCCGTCCTCCGGGCGTGCACCATAGATCCGGACCGGCACCGCGCCGTTGGGTCCTGGTACCTCCAGGTGCCGGACGGCAACGTCCGGCGGGCTGTACGGGAGCAGGCCCCCGCAAAACGCGTCCAGGCGCTCCCGCCCGCCGGGCCGGGTCAGCAGCTCCGGGACCGATTCCACGCCGGCCAGGTGGTGCAGAAGCCCGGCCAGCTCCGGATCCAGGGTCATGGCAGGGCCGACAGTTGCGGGGTGCCCGCGGTCCCCGCAAACACCTCGGGTTCACAGTTGAAGGAGTGCGTCCCGGACCCGACCTCCACGGCCTCCGAGCCGTCCGGCAGGTACACCGAGGCCGTGCAGCCGGCGGGGACCGTGAGGGACAGGGTGAAGCTGCCGGCGCCGTGCTCCCACCGCACCGCCGCCTCGCCATAGGGGGTTTCGTGCCGGGCGGCCGCCCAGGTCAGGCCGCCGCCGGGCAGCGGCCTGACCAGCAGTTTCCGGCTGGCCAGACCCGCGGGGGCAAGACCCGCGACGGTGCGGTGCATCCAGTCGGCCACGGCGCCGAGCGCGTAGTGGTTGAAGGACGTCATGTCGCCGGGGTTGATGGTGCCGTCCGGGAGCATGGAATCCCAGCGTTCCCAGATGGTCGTGGCGCCCATCGTGACCGGATACAGCCAGGACGGGCACTCGGTCTGCAGCAGCAGGCGGTAGGCCGCCTCCACCTGGCCTTCGTCGCTCAGTGCGTCGGTGACCAGCGGTGTCCCCACGAAGCCGGTGGCGATCCGGTAGCCGTCGGCGGCCACGGTTTCGGCCAGCCGTTCCCCTGCTGCCGGGTGCTCCTCAGGTTCGAGCAGCCCGAAGCGCAGGGCCAGCGCGTAGGAGGTCTGCGTGGCAGGTTGTAGCTGTCCGTCGTCGGCGATGTAGTGCTTGCGGAACACGGTGCGCGCCTGGCGGGACAGTTCCCGCAGGCGCAGGGACTCGCTGTCCTCCCCCAGCAGGGCAGCAGCCTGCGACGCGATCGACGCCGAGTACGCCAGGTAGGCCTGCGCCACCAGCTGCCAGGGTGTCCTCGCAGCACCGGGATCGTTCGGCGGCGCGGCCGGGTCCAGCCAGTCACCGAACTGGAAGCCCTGCTCGAAGCGCAGCTCCGGGCCGGCCGCGTCTGCCGCAGCGGCCAGCCACGCGGCCATTCCGGGCAGTTGCCGGCGCAGGAACTCACGATCGCCCGTCTGCTGGTACAGCACCCACGGCACCAGCACGGCGGCGTCGCCCCAGGCGGCCATCACGGGCCGGGTGGGGAACGGCGGTTTGTCGAAGGTCACCTCCGGGACAACCAGCGGCGGCGGCCCGTCCGTTCCCTGCTCGGCGGCCAGGTCCTTCAGCCAGGACGCGGTGAAGCCAGGGATCCTGTAGAGGAAGGACGCGGTGGAGGCAAAGACCTGGAAGTCCCCCGTCCAGCCGAGCCGCTCGTTGCGCTGCGGGCAGTCGGTGGGCACATCCACGAAGTTGCCCCGCATGCCCCACACCACGTTGGCGTGCAGCTGGTTCAGCATGGGCTCGGAGCACTCGAAGAAGCCGGTGCGCTTGAGCTCGGAATGAACGACGACGGCGGTGAAGGCTTCCGGGTCAAGCTCACCGGGCCAGCCGCTCACCTCGACGTAGCGGAAGCCGTGGACAGTGAATTCTGGACTGTACTGCTCCACTGCGCCGGATCCACGCACGCCGGTCCCGCGCAGGATGTAGGTGTCCGTTTGCCGGGCAACGCGGAGCGGGCGCACGCCGAGCTCGCCGTGCTCCAGCACCTCGGCGTGCCGCAGCACCACTTCGGTGCCTGCCTCGCCGCGCACGCGGATCCTGACGTGCCCCACCAGATTCTGGCCGAAGTCCAGGATGGTCTTGCCGGACGGCGTGGTCAGCACTTCCTGGACGGGCAGCTCTTCGGTGGCGCGGACCGGCGGACCGTCCGGTGCCACCAGGAGGGCGGTATTGAAGTCTTCGGCAACCACCGGTTCCAGGCTTCGGGAACCGTGGCCCGCCCAGCCCGCATCCGCCAGCCGTGCGTCGTACGTTTCACCGTTGTACAGGTCGGCGGACAGCACGGGGCCGCGCCCTGCCTGCCACGCTCCGTCGGTGCTGATGACGCTGAGCCGCCCCTGGGCGTCGGTGATTTCCAGCTGGCCGATCACCGCGGTGCGGTATCCGTACTTGTTGCGCTTCTCCTGGAAGCCGAGATTGCCCCGCCACCAGCCGTCAGCGACCTCGAAGCCGATCACGTTGGTGCCCGGCCGCAGGTAGTCCGCGACGTCGTACGTCTGGTAGCGCAGGCGGTGGTGGTAGCTGGTCCAGCCCGGCGCGAGGAGATCCTGTCCCACGCGGCGGCCGTTGATGGAGGCGACGTAGATGCCGTGGGCACTCGCGTACAGGCGGGCTGACGCCACCGCGCCGTCCAGCTCGAAGGTGGTGCTGAGGCGGGACGCGGGCTCGTCGGAGGTGCTGTCCTCGTCCCACGACGGACGGATCATGGAGGCCTGCCAGTCGGCGGCGTTCAGCAGCCCTGCTTCCACCCAGGCGACGGGGCTCCAGTCGGAGGGTCCGCCGTCGTCATTTCCCCAGACCCGGACCCGGGCCGCGACCCGTTCGCGGCTGGCCAGTGGGCGCGCCGGCCAGGGCTGCAGGAGCTGTTCCGCGGAGTCAACGCGCCCGTAGCTGGCCAGGCTGGTGGTGTCCGGGCCGAGTTCGAGTTCGTACGCCGTCTGCACCCAGCCCGGGGCGTCGGTGCGGACCTGCCAGGACAGCCGGGGCCGGTCCTCGCCGATACCGAAGGGCTCCTCGTGGTGTTCGAAGCGGAGGGCGGAAGGGGCGGTCATCGGGGTGGCTCCTGGAGTTGTTGTCATGGCTGGGTCAGTTCCTTCGTGAAGAAGGAAACGGCGGTGGCGAGGATGCGGTCCAGCTGGTCTTCGGCGAAGAAGAAGCAGTGGTCACCGCCTTCGATGGTGACCAGTTCCTGCTCTACGCCGGCGACGGCCAGGGCGTCGGCCAGGAGCTCGCTCTGCGTGAGCGGGACCAGGCCGTCGCTGTCGCCGTGGATCAGCAGGAACGGCGGAGCGTCTGCAGTGACGTAGGCCAATGGGCTGGCGGCGTCCAGCAGGGCCGGATCGTGCGAATTGCCCACCAGCATGGGGCCGGGTTCCAGTGACACGCCGTCGGGGACGGCCGCGAGCAGGGCACCGCTCATGAAACTGGTGGTCGCTTCCATTGGCGGCATCCGGGTCAGTGAGGAGACGCCGTAGAAGTCGACGACGGCGCTCACCGCGCTTGAGTGCCCCGGCGCGCCAAGACCGCCCTCGAGGTCGGCCCGGCCGCCGGTCAGGCCCAGCAGCGCGGCAAGATGGCCGCCGGCGGACTCGCCCCAGGCACCGATGCATTCGGGGTCGATACCCAGAAGTTCAGCGTGGTGCCGGAGATACCGGACGGCGGCCTTGATGTCGTGGAGCTGGGCGGGGAACGGCGCCTCCAGCGCGTGCCGGTAGTCCACCGTGGCGCACGCGATTCCTGCCTCGTTCAGGAGCCGGAACACCGAGTCTGGCTGGAACGTCGGCGGCAGTTCGCGGCGGTCTCCGAGCTGGAAGGCACCGCCATGGATCCACACCACCACCGGGACCGGGCCGCCGTCGGGGTTGCGCGGGAGCCAGATGTCCATGGAGAGCCGGCGGAAGCCGACGGCGATCGCATAGTTGAGTTCGCGGTGCACCCGCGAGTGCTCGGAGACTTCCTCGGGCGTGCCCGGTGTTTGGAAGGCGGGAAACGGCGGCGGGGTGGGGAGGCGGCGGGCAATTGCTTCGTCAGGCATCACTGTTTCCGGGGTCACTCGGCGCTCCTTGAAGTTTGTGGTTGGGGTCAATGTGGTTCAGGCGTAGTGGCAGGCGACGCCGGACTGGCCGACTGAGCGCAGGGCGGGGCGTTCGGTGGTGCACAGGTCGGTGGCCAGCGGGCAGCGCTGGCTGAACGGGCAGCCGCCTGCCGAGGCGGCCACGGCGGCGGCCGTCCGGACGCCCAGCGACTCGCGCAGCTTCCTCCGCTCGGCCTGCTCCGCCGGACGGGGCACCGGTGATGCGGCCACGAGGGCCTGGGTAAAGGGATGTTTCGGGGACTCCGTGACCGCCGCGGCCGGTCCTGTTTCCATGATCTGGCCGCGGTAGAGCACCACCACCCGCTGGGCGAGGAACTGGACCACGGAGATGTCGTGGGCGATGAACAGGTAGCTCAGCCCCCGCTCGTCCCGCAGGTCGGCGAGGAGGTTCAGCACCTGGGCCTGGGTGGAGAGGTCCAGGGCGCTTACTGCCTCATCGCACACCACCAGTTTGGGCTCGCAGATCAGGGCCCGTGCCACGGAGATGCGCTGCCGCTGCCCGCCGGAGAACTGGCTGGGGTACCGGTCCACGGCCTCGCGGGGAAGTCCGACCCGTTCCAGCATGTCTTCGGCCCGGCTGCGCGCCTCTGCGGCTGCGACGCCGCGGACCCGCAGCGGCTCGGCCAGCGAGGCACCGATGGTCTTCCGCGGGTTGAGCGAGGAGTTGGGGTCCTGAAAGACGGCGCGCAGTTCCCCGCCGAGTTCCTGTCGCCGGGAAGAGTTGGCGTGGGTGATGTCGCTGCCCTGGAAGCTGACTGAGCCGCCGGATACTTTCTGCAGCCCCAGGATCGCCTTGCCGATGGTGGACTTTCCGGAGCCGGACTCCCCCACCAGGCCGACGGTTTCGCCGGGCCGGATGGTGAAGTTTACGCCGTCGACGGCGGCCGGCGCCGAGGCCGCCTTGCGGCCGTGGCCGTAGCGGACCACCAGGTCCTTGACCTCGAGCATGGCCGGGGCGGACAGGGCTGCTTCGGCGTCTTCGAGTTCCACAGTGTCGATGCTCATGCCATGTCCTTTTCAACGATCTCGAGTACGCGGTGGGTGGGGACCTCGGTGGCAAGCCAGCCAAGGCCCTCGACAGCCAGCTCGTCGGCTTTGACGCAGCGCACCTCGCCGTCCTCCGAGCCGGAGGGGAGCAGCGGAACGGGGACGGCGCAGGCTGAGCCGGCGAACTGGCAGCGGGCGGCGAAGCGGCAGCCGGCGGGCCAGTCCTTGGGCTGCGGCACCTGGCCCTTGATGGTGGCCAGCCGCTCCGGCATGTCGTGGGCGGTGTTGGCGTGCGGGTCGGCGGCAAGCAGCGCGAGCGTGTACGGGTGCCGGGGGTTGTCCAGGATGCTCGCGGTCCGGCCGCCTTCCACCACCTGGCCGGCGTACATGACGGCCACGTTGTCGCAGATGTCCGCCACGACGCCGAGGTCGTGCGTCACCATGACGACGGACATGCCGGTGTCCTTCACCAGCGAGCGCAGCAGCGAAAGGATTTCGGCCTGGACCGTGACATCGAGGGCGGTGGTGGGTTCGTCGGCCACCAGCAGCCGCGGCTTGCCGGAGAGGGCCAGGGCAATGGCCACGCGCTGGGCCATGCCGCCGGAGATCTGGTGCGGGTAGGACTTCAGGATGCGCTGGGCATCAACAATGCCCACCTTTTCCAGCAGGCTCAGCGCCGCGGCACGTGCTTCTGCCTTGCCGGCTTTCCGCAGCCGGCGGATGGCGGCGGTCAGTTGGTAGCCCACCGTGAACATGGGGTCGAGGGCACGCATGGGTTCCTGCGAGATCAGTGCGATGTCCCGCCCCCGGATGCCTTCCAGGTCCTTCTCCGTAGCCGAGGCCAGGTTCTTTCCGTTCCAGAGGATCTGTCCGCCGGTGACCGAAACGCCGGACGGCAGCAGCCCGAGCAGGGAAACGGCGGTCATGGTCTTGCCGCAGCCGGACTCCCCCACGAGGCCAAGCACGGTGCCCGGTGCGACGTCGAAGGTGACGTCCGTGACCAGCGGAGTGCCGCCGTCGACCCCTACCGAGAGGCCGCGGACGCTGAGCTGGCCGGCGGCGGGAGCATTTTCCACGGCAGGCGCGGCCGCTGCTGCTGCTGCCGCATCGGCCGCGCGCTTGCGGCGGATGGCAGCGGAGGGCAGGTGGGATGCGGCTGCGTTGGGCGACTTGCCGAGGGCGTTGCCGATGGCATTGGCCGACAGGACAGTGAGGGCGAGCACGGCGCCGCTGGGGACCATGAGCCAGGGGGCGTCATAGACGTGCTGGGAGGCACTCTGGATCATCCCGCCCCAGCTCGGCTGGGGAATGGGCGGGCCGAAACCAATGAAGGCCAGTCCCGCCTGGATGAGCATGCCGACGGCAAAGATGAGCGCCGACTGCACCACCACGGTGTTCATCAGGCCCGGAAGCACGTGGCGGACGCTGATTCCCAGTGTCCCGACGCCGTCGACCTTGGCCGCGTCGACGTAGAGCTGGGACTGGAGCGACTTCGCCTGGCCCAGCATCACGCGGTAGATGCCGGCCGAGATGAGAATGCCCAGGATGGCCATGATCAGCGGAATGTTGGTCCCCACCGCTCCAATGACCGCCAGGATGATGACCGTTCCGGGCAGCGACATCATGATTTCGGTGACGCGGCTGATGATCCCTTCCGCCCGGT
Organism: Arthrobacter globiformis NBRC 12137; assembly: GCF_000238915.1. Taxonomy (GTDB): domain Bacteria; phylum Actinomycetota; class Actinomycetes; order Actinomycetales; family Micrococcaceae; genus Arthrobacter; species Arthrobacter globiformis. The sequence continues at coordinate 66,702 of NZ_BAEG01000116.1, forward strand.
CACTGGCCGCGGCCGTCATGGCCAGGATGGTCCCGAGCCCGACGCCGACAATCACCGTGATGAGCGACGTTCCCAGCGTCCCGGCTGCTGAGGCGAAAATGCGGCTGAGCAGGTCCCGGCCAAGTTCATCCGCGCCCAGCCAATGGGCGGCACTGGGTCCGGACAGGACCGCCGTGAAGTCCTGGTCCTCGGTTTTGTACGGCAGCCACCAGGGGGCAGTGAGGGATGCGGCCACCAGGGCGGCGAGCCACACAGCACCGGCGAGGCCGCCGGGTGAGGTGAGGAGACGGTGTCCGGAGAACTTCGCCAGGGCTGTCTTCCGCGGGGTGGCTGTGGGTGTGATGGAGGGGATCATGAGGCACGCAACTTCGGGTCAAGGAATTTGGTGGCGAGTTCGAGAAGCAGGTTCACAGCCACCACCACGACGGTGGCGATGACCACCACGCCCTGGACGGCGGGGGCGTCGTGGGTGCTGACGGAGGACTGGACTGCCTGGCCCAGGCCAGGCATGGCGAACAGCTGCTCGGCAATGACGGAGCCGCCGAACAGGCCGATGAACTGCAGGGCGATACCGGCAACGATGGGGAGGCTGGCGTACCGCAGCGCGTGGACGTAGAGGATTTTCCAGGTGGGAGTCGCCGTGGCGCGCAGTGTGCGGATGTGTTCCTGCTGCAGGGCTTCAAGCATGGAGGCCCGGGTCTGGCGGGCGATGAACGCCGCACCGCCGACCGCGAGGGTGATGACGGGCAGGGCGAGGGACAGTGCCCAGTCCTGCGGCGAGACCTCGAAGGGGACGTAGCCGGTGGCCGGGAACACGGAGGACTGGACGGCAAACAGATAGACGAAGATGATGCCGATCCAGAAGGCGGGCAGGGCCACGAGGAGCCCGACGAAACCTCCGATGATCCGGTCCAGCAGCCCGCCGCGCACGGCTGCGGTGACCCCGAGTCCGATCCCGAGAATGGCGCTCAGCACGGTGGCACCGGCAGCAAGGGATGCCGTGACCGGCAGCCGGCTGGCGAGGTCGGCGCTGACGGACCGGCCGTCGATCAGCGAGGTTCCGAAGTTGCCCTGGACGGCCTCGCCCAGCCAGCGGAAGAACTGGAGCGCCAGGGGATCGTTCCAGCCGAGGCGCTGGTTCACGTCGTCGATGGCTTCCTGCGATGCGCCCGCGCCGAGGGACACCGCGCCCGGGCTGCCGGGCATGGCGTGGACCAGCAGGAATGCCAGCACCGCCACCACCAGCACGGTGGCCAGTGCCATCAGCAGGCGCTTGGCGGCGAACATTGCCATGGTGACATCCATTGATCAGGACCTCCGTTGGTCAGGTTTTCTAGTGCCCGGGCCGGACGTCTTCCGCGCGGGAAGGCGTCCGGCCGGGAGGTGGATCAGTTGGCGGGGGCGTAGGAAGAGAGCAGCGGGTACGCATTCGTGCCGGCGAACTTCACCTGCTGGACCTTCTTGGTGTTGAAGCCCTGGTTGGCGAGGGACTCGTAGAGCGGGATCATCCAGCCGGATTCCACCAGGCGGGTGTTCAGCTTGGTCAGCGCGGCCTTCTTGGCGGCGTCGTCCTTCGCGGCGGCTGCCTCGCCCGTGGCGGCACTCAGCTGCTCATCGGTGGCCTTCTGCACGTTGGTGAAGCCGTTGAGGACAACGCCGTACATCAGGCCCACCGGGTTGTCCCAGCCGAGGGAGGCGTAGCCCAGGGGCGTGGTGGCGACTGCGGCGAAGGCTTCGTCGGTGGAGGAGGCCATCTTGATGTTCATCTTGATCCCGACGGCGGCCAGGTCCTTCTGCACGGCCTGCAGGTCGGTCTGGGTTTCGGCGCTGCCAACGATGGTGAATTCGAAGCCGTTGGCATAGCCGGCCTCGGCGAGGAGGCTCTTGGCCTTCTCCGGATCGTAGGCGAACCTGACGTTCAGTTCTTCCGTGTAGCCCGCCGAATCCTTGGGAAGGGCGTTCCATGCCGGGATGTCGCCCTTGTGCAGTGCGTCCACCAGTGACTGGCGGTTGATGGCGTACTGGAACGCCTGGCGGACCTTCTCCTTCGCGAATGCGGGCGAGGTCTTGCCGGTCTTGTCGAAGGAGACCATGGTGTGCAGCGTCCCGCCAATCTGGGAGACGCCCAGGCCCTTGGACTTGGCAAAGTCCACCGTGGGCGAGGTGAGCATGGCGACGTCGGCCTGGCCGGAGACCAGGGCGTTGGCGCGGGCCTGGGGGTCCTGGATGACGCTGAAGGTGACCTTCCTGTAGGGGTACTTGGCGGCGTCCGTGTACTTCTCGTTCTTCGTGAACACGTATTTGTTGCCCTTGACGGTCCCCGTGGTGTCCAGGGTGTAGGGGCCGGATCCGTCCGGGGTGGTGGCAAGGCTGGCGCTCTTGGTGGCAGCCGTCTTGCCGACGATCATGCCCATGGTGCCCGTGAGGTTCTTTTCGAACCCCGGCTGCGCTTTGGCGAACTTGATGGCCACCTTGGTGGGGCTGGCCACGGTCACCGACGTGATCTCCTGGGCGCCGCCCTTGGCAATGGCCGAGTAGGCGCTCAGCGCCGGATCGCTGCGGCGGTCCAGGTTCGCCTTGACCAGTGCCGCATCCAGGGTGGAGCCGTCAGTGAAGGCCACGCCTTCCCTGAGGGTCAGGGTCAGTACCGTGTTGTCCGTGCTGTAGCTGAACTCCTTGGCCAGGCCCGGTCCCACGGAACCGTCCGGCTGCAGGGTCATGAGGTTCTCGTAAAGGCCTTCGAAGAACTGGCGCTGCGCGTCGGCGACCCGCAGCGGATCGAAGCCGAAGGAAGCGCTGTCGCTGTCGATGGCGATGGTGAGCGCGTCCTTGTTGACGGCGGTTGCCGCCTGTGTTCCGCCGCCACAGGCGGTGAGGGAGCTCACCAGGAGCGCCCCGGCCAGGACGGCCGCGCTCCGGCGGGCGGGGGTGGAAAGGAGTTTCATGTGTGCGCCTTTGCATTCTCGATGACGAACGGGAATCAACATCTGGGGGCCGGGGCCCGCCGCGGTCTGCGTCGACCGCTGCGGGCTGTTCGGTCGGCGCCCTCTCGTCAGATGGCTTCCGGTGACCGGCTTCTACAAGAATCGTTTGGACGGCGTCACGGGCCCCACGGGAATTTCATTGGTTGAAACGATATTGTGGTGCTGGTCACTCGGCGGCTGAACGACGGGGATGACTGAACGGAAGGATGGCAGTGGCGGAAGAAGCAGGACCGGAAGCTGAGGCTCCGCAGCGCGGCAAGCGTCCCAAGCAGGGCGAGCCGGTGATAGACCGGGCGCTGAGCCTGCTCGCCGTCTTCACCGACCGCCGCCGGGCGTTGACGCTGTCCGAGATGGCCCGCCACGCGGGGATGCCGGCGCCGACGGCGCTGCGGCTCATTGCCCGGCTAGTAGCGTGGGGCGCCCTGGAGCGGCTCGAGGACGGACGCTACGTGGTGGGCGTGCGGCTGTGGGAGGTGGCGTCGCTGTCGCCGCGCGGGCACGGTGTCCGGGAGATCGCGCTGCCGTACCTTGAGGACCTTTTCGCGGTCACCCGGCACCACGTGCTGCTGGCCGTTCGGGACAAAGGCGAGGCCGTGCTCATCGAGCGGCTGTCCTCCAAGGAGGCCACCGAGGTGGCGTACCGGGTGGGCGGGCGCGCGCCGCTGCGTTCGACGGCGGTGGGCCTGGTGCTGCTGGCCGGCGCCGATGCCGGCTTCCAGGAAGCGGTCATCCGGCAGCCGCCGGACGCCGAAGCCGGCGTGGACGCCATGCCGGAAGGGCAGCTGCGGCGGACGCTGTCCGACGTCAGGCGCACCGGCGTCGCCATGATCAGGAGGTCCGCGCCGTCCCGGACGGTGTCCGTCGCCTCGCCGATTTTTGATGCCGAGGGGTCCGTGGCCGCGGCCCTGTCCATCGTGGTTCCCGACGGCGGCACTCCTCCGAACGTGCTGGCTCCGGCCGTCCAGGCTGCGGCCAGGGCCGTCTCCCGGAACCTGGGCTACAACGCCGGACCCACGGAAGGCGTGTCGGTGCGGCGTTAACCACGGCCGACGGCGGCCCGCAGCATCTGGTGCGGACCGCCGTCGTGCTTCTTTTGGGCTGTTCAGCCCACCGTGGTGAGGCGCTCCTGGGCGGTCCGGGCCACGCCGCCCAGCCAGTGGGCGCTGGGCTTCGGCGTGCGCTCCTGCGTGGTGCGGTCGACGGCGATGAGGCCGAACTTGGGCCCGTAGCCGAAGATCCACTCGAAGTTGTCGAAGGCCGTCCAGGCGATGTAGCCGCGGACGTTGATGCCGTCCGCGAGGCAGGCGGAAACCCCTGCGACGGCGGTGCGGAGGTAGTCGACCCGCTGCGTGTCGTCGTCGGTGGCCAGTCCGTTCTCGGTGACCATGACGGGGATGCCGGCGATCCGGTGGGCCTCGCGGATGGTCACCTCGAGGGCCTGGGGGTAGATCTCCTCCCCCATTGCGTTGACGGGTGCGCCTTCGGGAACCGGGGCCAGCCCGTCGGGTCCGAAGACGGTCCGGCCGTAGGTCTGGATGCCCACGAAGTCATCGCCGCGGGATGCTTCGAGGAAGCGTTCGTTGACGTCCCGCCGGACCCGGTCCGCCACCTGCTGGCCGCCTTCGGCCGCCTGGATGTCGGAGTTGGCGAGAGTCCAGCCGACCAGGAGCTGCGGCCGGTGCGCCTTGATGGCCTCGCGGCCGGCGCGGTGGGCTGCCAGTTTGATGTCGAAGCCGGCGTCGGACACGGTGAACTGGAACGGTGCAACCCTTTCTGCCTCGATGCCGAGGCGTCCGGCTGCGGCCGACCAGAGCGGCACGTCCGCACGCCGCTCGGCCGGTTCGCCACCGATGCCGAGTGCTTTGAGGAGCCACGGCAGGTTGGGTTCGTTGAGGGTGCAGGCGACGCCGATGAGGTCGCCAAGGTGTTCGGTCACGCGGCTGCAGTAGCGTGCGAAGCGTTCCGGCGTGGCGTCGTCCTCCCAGCCTCCCGCGGCGAGCAGCCAGCGCGGCGAGGTGAAGTGGTGGTAGGTGACTACCGGCGTCAGCCCGTGGTCACGGCAGGTTTCCAGCACCCGCCGGTAGTGGTCAAGCTCCGCGACGGAAAAGTGGCCTTCTTCGGGTTCGATGCGCGCCCACTCAAGGGAAAAACGGTAGGTGGTAAACCCGAGCGAGGCGATCAGGGCGATGTCCTCACGGTAGCGGTGGTAGTGGTCGATGGCATCCCCGGACGGCTCGGCGAAGATCGTGCCCGGCAGGTGCTCGAGGAACCAGGTGTCGCTGTTGGTGTTGTTTCCCTCCACCTGGTGGGCTGCGGTGGCCACGCCCCAGAGGAAGTTGTCAGGGAAGTGCTGGAGGTCGGTCATGGAGTTCCTTTCTGCGGTTGACCTTCACCTTAGGCAAACATTTTCCAACTTGGAATACTTTCGAGGGAATTTCTTGACCAAAGTGGAAAAGAAACTTGGTAGCCTCGAGGAAGGCAAGAGTGCAGCTCGGACGGCCACGGCCAGGAGGAGGCGGAGCATGGCAGAGACCACCACGGCGCGGCAGCCGGCGCGCAGCGGGCGGCGGGCACCCTACGCCAACGGCGAGCGCAAGCGGGCAGAGCTGGTGGATGCAGCCTTTGCCGTGTTCGCCGAAAAGGGGTTCCAGCGGCTGTCGATCCGCCAGATCGCCGAGGAAATCGGGACCAGCCACACCGCGCTGCTCCACCACTTCGGGAGCAAGGACGCGCTGCTGGAAGCCGTCCTGGTCCGGCGCGAGGAGCAGGAAGGGCCCTGGCGGCGCACCCTGCTGGAGACACAAGGGCTGCTCGAAACGGTGCCGGAGGTCATGCGCCGCAACTCCGGAATGCGGGGCGTGATCCAGCTGGACGCCACCCTGCGTGCCGAGGCCGTCCGGCCGGACCATCCGGCCCACGGCTTCATCCGGCGCCGCGATGAGGAAATCATTGGTTCCCTGCAGGCAGAGACCGAGCGGGAGGTTTCCGCGGGCCGCGTTTCACCCGGCCTGGATGCCGCCGTTCTGGCGCGGCAAATCGCAGCACTCATCGAGGGCGTGCAGCTGGCCTGGCTGTATGACGAGTCGGTGGACATGGCAGCGCACCTGGAGGGGTTTTTGCAGCTGGTCAGGGCGCCTGCAGTTCTCCAGTAACCAGAATCGAGCGGGCCAGCCGGCGGGCGTAGTCGCGGATCCCTTCAACCAGGTCCAGCCCGCCTCCGGAGATGACCCACTGCAGCTGCAGCCCGTCGCTGACGGCGATGATTTCGCGGGCGATGGCCTGGGTATCCGTGTCCGGCCGGAAGAAGCCACGCTCCACCCCGCGGGCGAGGAGCTGCGCGGTTTCGGTTACCGCCCGCTCGTACCATTTGCCGTACAGCTGGTGGGCGGGGGTGGACGGATCCGCGGCTTCAGCCGAAACCAGCACGAAGAGCTCAATCAGGCCGGGCTCCGCCACGAGCCGGCGCGTGGATTCGACCATGGACCGGAACAGCTCATGCGGATTGTCACTGCCGTCCGCCTGGACGGAACTCCACCACAGGGCGGTCTGCTCCAGCCGGCGCTCGGCGACCGCCAGCAGAAGGTGCTTTTTGGAGCGGAAGTGGTGCAGCAGGCCGCTTTCGCTGAGTCCGACGTCGGCGGCGACCTGCGACAGCGGCACCCGGTGATAGCCCGAGGCCGCAAAGAGCCGCGTGGCAGCGTCCAGAATTTCGGCCCGCTTGGCCCTGCCTACCTCGTAGCTGCCTGTTTTCCGCCTCGTCCGCACCGCTTCAGGGTAGCGGTCCACGCCGCTTCGGGGTAACGGATAGCCACAGCCCGGGTGCCGCCTCGATCGCGGCATCAGCTACCGAGGAGTAGTGTGAACGCCATGGACGAGTCGCCTCCGGACGGTGAACATACACCGGAACTGTTCCGCAACGTGGACGGAGAAACGCTTCGGCGCCAGGTGCTGGAGATCATCAGCGATGTGCTGGCAGACTCCGATCCGCAGAAGGCCTGGGCCAGGGAGCAACTGCTCGACCTGCTGGCGACGCACATGGACGACCCCGAACAAGCACTACTGCACCATCTGATCAGCACCAGGAACGTCCCCGACTCCTCACATGAGGATTCCCCGGAGAATTCTTCCGAGCCCGCCCCGGCAGCAATGGGAAAGCGGATGCTGCTGACGGCCTTCCAGCCCATCAGGCAGCTGCCAGGAGGCGAGGTGATCGGTGTTGAGGCCCTGGCACGGTTCGTCAGCCATGAAGGGACCAGCGCAGACGTCTGGTTCCGGGGAGCAGCCGCCATGGGCCTGGGGCCGGACCTGGAAATCGCCGCCCTGCACCTCGCTCTTGCCGCAGCAGGGGAAATTCCGTCCCACCTGTTTGCGTCGTTCAACCTGAGCCCCGCCGCATGTGCCGATCCCCGCGTTCAGGCGCTGATGCTGGGAGGGAGCGTCGATCCGGACAGGATGGTCATTGAGATCATGGGCGACATAGCGGACCGGGAACTGGCGGCCCTCGCCGCTGTCCTGAGCCCCCTGCGCCAGCACGGTGTGCGCCTGGCCGTGGATGGTTCCGGCCCGGCCGCCACCTCAGCAAAGCAAATCCTCCACCTGCTTCCCGACATCATCAAAGTCGACCGCGACTTCCTCGCCGGTGCCGTCGCTTCAGGAGACCGGCCGGCCGCATCCCCCTTCGTTTTCGCTCTCGCCCAACAGACCGGCGCGACGCTGTCCGCGGAGGGAATCGAAAGCCGCGAGGAACTCGCCGCCGTCGTGGAATTGGGAATCGCCAGGGGCCAGGGCTACCTGCTGGGCAGGCCCTCGGTGGACCCGCGGGACTGGGCAGCCTGGACCGGTGACACTTACCGGGTGGAGGACCACGGATAAAAACAGTGCGTACTCGGTTTTTATCGGCTACTCTTTGAGCACACTTTTCAAGGAGAAGCCGTGACTGCCGATACTTCGCATACCTCCGTCCAGGACGCGCTCCGTGATGCCGCCTGGATTTCCCCTGCTGAGACGGGCTCCACGGAAGCCGGCAACCGGCCAGCCTACTGGCTGCGCGGTTCCTTCACCTGGCCGCCCGGGACCCGGGACGCTGGCAGCTCTGCCAACGAGCGGGCTGTTGTGCACGCCACCGCGCACGGCATCTACGAACTCTTCGTCAACGGCACCCGCGTAGGCAATGACGAGCTGACTCCCGGCTTCACGTCCTACCGGAAGCGGCTCCAGGTGCAGCGGTGGGACATCACGGACCTGCTGGTCCGCGGCGAAAACGTTGTTGCCGCTCTGCTCTCCGACGGATGGTTCCGGGGCCGGCACGGCTTCGAGCGCCGGGCCGACGGCTTCGGCACCGAAACCGCCTTCCTGGCGTCGGTCACCAACGCCACGGCTACGCAGACCTTCCTCGCCACCAGCCAAAGCTGGCTCTGCCGCGAAAGCCACCTCACCCGCGCCGACCTCATGGACGGGCAGACCACCGACTTCCGACGCCTGGATCCGGCCTGGCTCAACCCGTCCGGCTCTGCGGGGCAAACCCGTACGACGGCGGATGGCTGGGTTCCGGTGGTCCGGCCCGCGGGTCCGCTGCACGAGGACCGCACCCGGCTGGTCCTGCCGGTCTCACCGCCGGCGCGGCGGATCGGGGAGATCCGGCCTGTCCGGATGACGGCCCCGGCGCCCGGCATCACGGTGGTGGACTTCGGGCAGAACATCAATGGGTGGGTCCGGCTGGGCAACCTCGGGCCGGAAGGAACGCGGACTGTCCTCCGGCACGGCGAGGTCCTGGACACGGCCGGACTGGTTTCCCTGGAGAACATCCGCGCCTTCAACTTCGCCACCAAGACGCCCCTGCCTGCCGGCCAGGTTGACGAGGTGGTGTCAGCAGGCCGGCCGGATGATGCCTTCGAGCCGCGGCACACCACGCACGGCTTCCGCTACGTCCAGGTCGAGGGCCGGTCCGGGACCCTTGCCGCGGAGGACATCACCGCCGTCGTGGTGCACACACCCCTGGACCGCACCGGGTGGTTCGGGTGCAGCGATCCGCGGCTGAACGCCCTGCATGATGCCATCTCCTGGAGCTTCCGCGGCAATGCGTGCGACGTCCCCACCGACTGCCCGCAACGGGAGAGGTCCGGATTCACCGGCGACTGGCAGGTTTTCGTGGACACGGCGGCCCTGCTGTTCGATGTTGCCGCGTTCAGTGACAAGTGGCTCAGGGATCTCGCCGCGGACCAGTGGCCCGACGGCCGGGTGCCGACCGTCGTTCCGAACCCCGCCGGCAATGGCCCCTCCGGCAACGCCTTCGAAGACATGGCCGCGGGCTCCGCCGGGTGGGGTGACGCCGCCGTACTGGTCCCGTGGTCACTCTGGCGTGCCTACGGGGACAGGCAGGCCCTGGCCCGGGCGTTCCCGTCCATGCACGGATGGGTCGACTACGCTGCCGCGGCCGCGGCCGGTGGGCGCCATCCGGAACGGTCCGGCAGGCGTCCCGCGCCGCTGGCGCACGAGCGGTTCCTGTGGGACACAGGCTTCCATTTCGGCGAGTGGCTTGAGCCGGACAGCCCGCCCAACCCGGACCCGTCACGCGACCATGGGATCGTTGCCACGGCCTACCTCTTCCGCTCCGCCGGTGTCCTGGCCCGCGCCGCCGAGGTGCTCGAGGACGCGGCAGCGGCAGCAAAGTATGCAGCCCTGGCGCGGCAGGTGCTGGCCGCCTGGCGGACCGAATACCTGGACGGGAACGGCATCCTGAGGGAGGAATCCCAGGGGCACTACGTCCGCGCCCTGGCCTTCGGGCTTGTGCCGGACGAGCTCGCTCCGCAGACCGCGGCCCGGCTGGTGGAGCTCATCCGTGCCAACGGGAACCGGCTCGGCACCGGGTTCCTGGCCACGGGACTGCTGCTGCCCGTCCTCGCAGACCACGGCTACGCGGACGTCGCCTACGACCTGCTGCTCTCCGCCGGCACGCCCTCCTGGCTGGGAATGCTGGAAGCCGGCGCCACCACCATGTGGGAGTGGTGGGATGGGGTGACGGAACAGGGCGCCCGAGGTTCACTGAACCACTACAGCAAAGGCGCGGTGGGGTCGTTCCTGTACACCCATCTGGCCGGCATTCGGCTGCCGGCGGATCCGGCGGAGGCGGAGGCCGCCTACCGGCGCCTCGCCATCGCTCCACAGCCCGGCGGCGGCATCACTTCGGCGAGCGCCGCCGTCGTAACTCCCCGGGGCCGCATCAGCGTTGCCTGGACGCTTGAGCACGGCCGGTTCACGCTCGGGGTGGACCTGCCCAACGGTGTTGAGGCCACCGTTAAGCTCCCGGACGGCAGCACCAGGCTGGTGACGGGAGGATCGCACCAGTTCTCTGCCTGGAACCAACCTGTGAGTTCCCTCTTAATCTGACCCGCAGGCTTTGTGTCCCGGCCGGGCGGGCGTAACTTTCGAGAAAGGGCCTCTTCTCCACGGCGCTGGGGATGCAGGCCGCCCGGTCCGGAAGGGGCCACAAATGAAAACAAGCACGCGTAATGCCGCCGCCGTGGCGGGTATCGCCATCCTCCTGGGGACGGCCGGCGGTGGAACACTCGCCGCGCAGGGACAGGCGAAACAACAGCTGATCTCCGATGACGCTGTGATCCGGGTGTCAAGTACTTCCCCTGATCACCACGGGAAACACAGGACCACGCACCGCCACCAGAACAGGTCCGCGCAGGAGGCACCGGCGCAGATCCGGACAGCGGAGGTCGGGGTGGAGGCGGCCGCTGATGCAGTGCCCCGCAGCCAGGCGGCTACTGAATCTCCGCAGGGTTCGGGCGTGGAGGTGGTCCTCAAGTCCCTGCCCGGGCTCGATTCAGACGGGGAATCGTGTTCCTAGCCGTTCCGCTTCCGCAACAACCGCTTCGGAACGCCTTCCAAACGCCGATGGCGGCCCCCACCTGTCGGTGAGGACCGCCACTGCGGCGGGTGCCGCCGTCGGCCTTGAAGCAGGACGGGCCTAGACGATGGCTGCGCGGAGTTCCTTCGCGGCCACGGCGGGGTCGGCTGCACCGTAGATGGCACCGCCGGCGACGGCGACATCGGCGCCGGCCTTCTGCACGTCACCGATGGTGGCGAGCTTCACGCCGCCTGCCACGGAGAACGGAACGCGGGCTTCGGCACCGGCGCGGAGCAGACCGTTCAGGTCAAAGCCCGGCTTGGCCTGCTCGTCCAGGCCGGCGTGCATCTCAACGAACTTCGCACCCAGAGCGCGGACTTCCTTGGCCCGGGTGACCTTGTCCTCGATGCCGATGAGGTCAACGACGACGCCCTTGTTGTGGGCCTGGGCTGCCTTGACCGCACCGGCGATGGTGGAGTCGTCAGCGGCGCCGAGCACGGTGACCAGGTCAGCGCCGGCCTTGAAGGCGATGTCGGCTTCGAGCTCGCCGGCGTCCATCGTCTTCAGGTCAGCGAAAACGATCTTGTCCGGGTGGGCTTCCTTCACGGCGGTGATGACGGAAAGGCCTTCGGCCTTGATCAGCGGTGTGCCCAGTTCGATGATGTCGACGTACTCGGCAACCTTGCCGGCCAGTTCGAGAGCAGCTTCGGTGGTCAGGAGATCGATGGCAACCTGGAGCTTCATGTGTTTATTCCTTACTTGGGTGGTTTTGGATCGCCCTTCCATCTTCGAACGCCAGGCAGGCGGGCACTACAGCATGTTCGGACAGTCTTTCCCACCCAAAGGGATAGGCGGCTCGCGGCAGGGTGTAGGGTCAGGGGTCAGGAACCTCTTCGGTTCCACTACAGGAGCGATCATGGCTGACAAGTCCCCCCGTCAAGCAGCATCCAAGAAATCCACCAAATCCATCAAGGAAAAGCGTGCCGACAAGCGGGCTGCCGCGGCACCCGCCAGCTCACTTGACAAGACCAGCGCCAAGCCCGTGCCGGCCAAGAAGAAGTGACCGTTTCACCGAACTACCTCACCCTCGGGGTGCTCTCCTCATCACGCAAACCGGATGAACAACGCGTTCCTCTGCACCCGCTCCACCTCGAACGCATCCCGCCGGAGCTGCGCCGGAACATGATCTTTGAGCGCGGCTACGGGGAACGTTTCGGCTTTTCCGACGCCCAGCTCGCCGAGCTGGGCGGACGGCTGGCCAACCGTCAGGAGATTGTGGCGCAGGCGGACGTTGTCCTGTTACCCAAACCCCAGCCGCTGGACCTTGCCGAGCTGCGGGACGCACAGGTTCTCTGGGGCTGGCCGCACTGTGTCCAGGACAGGGCCATCACGCAGTTGGCCATCGACAAGAAGCTGACGCTGATCGCCTTTGAGGCCATGAACCACTGGGCTTCCGACGGCGGCTTCGGCCTCCATGTCTTTCACAAGAACAACGAGTTGGCCGGCTACTGCTCGGTCATACATGCTTTGGCGCTGAGCGGGTCCACCGGGGATTACGGCCGCCGCCTCCGCGCCGTCGTCATCGGTTTCGGCGCCACCGCCCGCGGTGCTGTCACGGCGTTGAACGCACACGGCATCCACGACGTGCAGGTACTGACGAACAGGGGCGTTGCTGCGGTGGGTGCCCCGATCCACTCAGTGCGGATCACCCAGTTTGATCACGACGACAAGGCGCCGTTCCTCAGCCAGGTCATCACCGAACGCGGCCGTGTTCCCCTGGCCCCGTTCCTGGCAGAGGGTGACATCATAGTCAACTGCACCCTTCAGGACCCGAACAATCCCCTGACCTACCTCCGGACGGAGGATTTGGCCGCGTTCCGGCCGGGAAGCCTGATCGTGGATGTTTCCTGCGACGAAGGCATGGGCTTCAGCTGGGCCAAGACCACTACCTTCGCAAAGCCGATGTTCACCGTGGGTGAGCACATCAACTATTACGCGGTGGATCACAGCCCGTCCTACTTGTGGAACTCCTCCAGCTGGGAAATCAGCGAAGCCCTTCTGCCTTTTCTCGAGCCGGTCATGTCAGGACCTGCGGCCTGGGATAGCAGTGAGACCATCAGGAGGGCCATCGAGATCCGCGAGGGCCTCGTTCTCAACCCGGACGTGCTGGAATTCCAGGGACGCGAGCCAGGCTACCCCCACGCCTCGCCCGGAACGGTGGTCAGCTAACGGACCACCATTTCCGGCGCGGAGCCGGCTCTTCCCCGGTGCGCTCGGCATCAGAATCTTCAGTCCGGTCAAGAACCTCCCACACAACCACCGCCAGGGTGACAGCGGCGGCCAGGGCCCCGGCGACGATCCAGGCGACGCGGGAGCCCTTGCCCGGCCGGTCCAGGCCGTGGCCCTTGATGCTTACGTGTGCGCGTCCAAACATCTCCATTCCCAACTTTCTCTGACCCTGCCGCGTCCCGGGCGGGACTGCAAAACGTATCGAGCACGATAGCAAGAGTCCTCGGGAAAGCTGAAGTTGCGTTTTGGTGCTTGATCTTGTCTCCATCCCCAACCGGTGGCAGGGTGGCGGCATGGCGATCGAAGTCCGTCCGGCGTCGCTGTTTGCGGACGTGAAAGCGGTGGTGGGACCCAAGCGGCCTGACGCAACCGTGTGCTGGTGCCTGAGCTACCGCATCCCCGCCAAGCAGAATGTAGAGCTGCGGGGTACCGCCCGCGGGGAACTGGTCCAGGAACTGCTTGCGCAGGATCCGCCACCCGGGGTGCTGGCGTACGACGGCGGGGAGGCCGTTGGGTGGGCAGGTGTCCATCCGCGCGCCGATACCAGCTTCGCCCGCAACCGCCGCATCCCCCACGTGGACGATCTGGACGTTTGGTCGGTGTGGTGCATCCGGGTCCGGCCGGGGTACCGGGGAAAGGGAATCTCGCATCGGCTGCTGCAGGGCGCCGTCGACTTTGCGCGCTCCTATGGCGCTCCTGCCATCGAGGGTTATCCGGTGGACAACCAGGGCAAAAAGGTGGACCTCACCATGGCCTATGTGGGCACCCGCAAGCTCTTCGAGGAGGCAGGCTTCACCAGGGCGGCCGGCACCGACTCCGTCCTCAACGGCTTCCCGCGGGTGCTCATGCGCCTTGACCTGCGCTGATTTGGCTCCACTCCCTGAGACTTCCGGCGGCGCTAGCGCGCTTAACGCAATGTCGGCTCCGTCACACTTCCCGGCATAGGATCGACACTGTGGATCGGCGGCCAGGCCGGCCCACGCAGTCTCCCGGGAAAGCACGCTGCCGAAAACTACTTGAGAGTATGGATCATGGCTTCGAACAATGTCCTTGAATCCGATGCCGACGCCGAAGGCGAGGGCGGCCAGCAGGGTGGTGTCCAATCCGTCGACAGGGCGCTCGCTGTCCTGGAGATCCTGGCACGCGACGGCCATGCCGGCGTGAGCGAAATCGCCGAGGAAATGGGCATCCACAAGTCCACCGTGTCCAGGCTGCTCGGCTCCCTCGTGGGCAGGGAGATGGTCCACCAGAACAGCGAACGGGGCAAGTATCAGCTCGGCTTTGGCATCCTGCGCCTGGCCAGTTCCATTCCCGGCCGCCTGAGCCTGGTCCGCGAGGCCCGCCCGGTCCTCGAAAACCTGGCCGAGGAATTCAAGGAAACCGTCAACCTCGCCGTTCTCCGCTCCAACTACGCCGTCAACGTGGACCAGGCCATGGGGCCGTCAACCCTGGCCACCTACGACTGGGTGGGAAGCCTGACTCCCTTGCACGCGACGTCCAGCGGGAAGGTTCTGCTGGCAGCATTGGCCGCAGATGAGCGCGAGCGGATCCTGAAGGAGACAGGCCTGCCGGCCCGGACACCGAAGACCATCACCAGGCGCGACAAACTCGAAAAGCAGCTGATCGACGTCGCCCACGTCGGCTATGCGGTGGTCCTCGAGGAGTTCGAAATCGGGCTGAACTCCATGGCAGTGCCGGTCTACAACCATCTGGGAACGGTGATTGGCGCAGTCAGCATCTCCGGCCCGGCCTTCCGCTTCGACCCGGAGAAGGTACCGGGGCTGGTGGAGGGCCTCGGCCAGGCCGGCCTGCAGATCAGCGCCAACATGGGCTACACCCGCCGTTGAGCCAGAGCGCCCAGGTACTCCTCCATCACGACGTCGGCTTCCCGCTCCGGCTGCAGCGGAAACGCCACGCTACGTTATGCGGGACCTCCCCCAGCTCGGCCACATCCAAGCGGTCGATGGCCCTCCGCCCAAGGCGAACCGTGCCTGCCGGGGCTGCGATTTCGCCGCCCGACCGCTCACTCTGAGGGCTCTGGAGTCCGCTGCGTCGACTTTTCTACATTGCCTTATGCGCAACAGTAATCACGATCAGCAACAGATATTTCATCAGGCACCGGTTGTCAAGAGGTGACGGCATCATAAAAAAGTCCTTGACATCCCGTGTGGGCTGGCGCACTCTGTTGCTGAAGGCGAAGTGTGTTGATTACTGCGGAACGATTGAGCTAACCAAAGCTTCCGACGAAACCGTCGGTCCGCATTTACGAAGTCAGGATCGTCGATGGCGACCATCCTGGTGTCGACTCCGTGGACGAGCCGACCCTGGCGCCGGGCCCAACCCCGGCGGCACGGCTGGGCCGTCCCGCATATTCAATTAAGGAAACCCCTCATGACAATCAATAGTGACGTCACTATCGATGAAAGCAGTGAAGACGGTCGGGCCTCGGGGGTGGAACCGGTGTCGGAACGAGAACCTGAAACTCCCCAGGAGGACCTGGAACTCCTTCAGGCCCTTCGGGAAACCGAATCAGAACACGAAGAAGCGCGGCGCAGCAGCCACCTGTTCCGGAAGGGAGGCATCGACAAGGTAGTCTTCGGCGTCGCCGGAGTACTCACGCTGGCCTTTGTTGTCTGGGGATTTGCCGGCAGGGAGAATCTCGCCGCCACTTCCCAGGTGGTCCTGGACTGGGTCATGAAAAACACCGGCTGGCTGTTCGTCTCCCTCTCCTCCCTGTTCGTGGTCTACGTGCTGTGGCTGGCAGTCAGCCGCTTCGGAAACATTCCGCTGGGGAAAGACGCGGAAAAGCCCGAGTACTCCATGGTCTCGTGGGTCTCGATGATGTTCGCTGCGGGCATGGGCATCGGCCTGATGTTCTATGGTGTGGCCGAGCCGCTTTACCACTACATCTCCCCGCCCCCGGGCACGGTTGACGGCCAGACTCCCGCTGCCATCCAGACGGCGATGGCAACCTCGATCTTCCACTGGACCCTGCACCCGTGGGCCATGTATGCGGTGGTGGGCGTTGCCATGGCCTACGGGACCTACCGCCTTGGCCGCAAGCAGCTCATTTCCACTGTCTTCACCTCCCTGTTCGGCATCAAGCGGGTGGAAGGCCCCATCGGCAAGCTCATCAACATGCTGGCCATCTTCGCCACGCTCTTCGGAACGGCAGCATCGCTCGGACTTGGTGCCCTGCAGATTGGCAGCGGCATGGCGTCCAACGGCTGGATCGGCGGCCAACTTGCCACTCCCGTGCTCGTGGTTATCGTTGCCGTGCTGACAGCCTGCTTCGTGGCCTCGGCGGTTTCCGGGATCAGCCGCGGCATCCAGTGGCTGTCCAACATCAACATGGTCCTGGCTGCAGTCCTGGCCGTCATCGTATTCGTGGCTGGGCCCACGCTCTTCATCCTGAACCTGATCCCGGCGGCAGTCGGCGACTATGCACGGGACCTGGCCGAGATGGCCTCCCGGACAGAGGCCGTCGGCGACGAAGCCCTGCGCACCTGGATGTCCGGCTGGACCATCTTCTACTGGGCCTGGTGGGTCTCCTGGACACCCTTCGTGGGCCTGTTCATCGCCCGCATCAGCCGCGGCCGCACCATCCGCCAGTTCGTCACCGGTGTCCTGCTGGTCCCCAGCGTGGTCAGCGTGATCTGGTTCGGCATCTTCGGCGGTGCCGCCGTCAACATTCAGTCCACTGCAGATGCCACCCCGGACGCCGGCGATGGCCTGGCCAAGATCGTCGACGGAACTCCCTCGATTTCCTTCGACGGCGCCCTGTTCGACCTGCTGCACCACCTGTCCCTCCCCACGGGCATCGCCGCGGCAGTCTCCGTCCTGGCGATGGTCCTGGTGGCCATCTTCTTTGTCACCGGCGCCGACGCAGCATCCATCGTGATGGGCTCGCTCAGCTCCGACGGCGCTGAAGAACCACGCCGCGGCGTCGTTATCTTCTGGGGCACCCTCACCGGCGCCGTCGCAGCAGTGATGCTGCTCGCCGGTGGCGATAAGCCCGCCGAAGCGCTCTCCGGACTGCAGCGCATCACCATCGTGTCTGCGCTGCCATTCGTCGTCGTGATGTTGTTGATGTGCTTTGCCCTCACAAGGGACCTGCGCAGGGATCCGCTGTCACTGCGGAGACGGCTGGTCACGTCTGTCGTCGAGCGCTCCATCCGCAGTGGAGTCGAACAGCACGGCGGCGTCCAGTTCGATCTGGTGACCAAGCACGAATGTGACGAACGATGCGCCAACAATGAGCTTGATCCGAACGGGCACAAGCACCACTGAGCGCTGAGCGGCCGGATCCGGGTGGCACAAGCCACCTGGGTCCGGCCGCTCTGACGTTGGTCCTCTAAAGAAACGCACTCGCGGCTCACACTAGGAAAGGCATCTCAAATGGCATCGGCGCCCGCCATGACACAGGTTGAAGCGAAGTCGGATGAAGACCGCCCTGTTGATGAATGCGACTATCACGGTTGCTTCTTCTGTTCCGGCCCGGAGACCGACTGACTGCCGCTACATCACCCCGGTGTGGCCGGCACCCCCGCCGTCCTTGCTGTTAGCCCGGTCCTCGCACAGCCGGAACGCGATGTCCGCGGCCCGGGCAGTCGCCTCCCTGGAACCCTCCGCGTTACCCCCGCCGGCTTTATGGCCGGCGACGTAGCCCACCATGTAAGCCGTCACCGGTGCCGCGGCATGGATTACTTGATCCGCAGCTTTCCTGGCCACGTCAAGCAGCAGCTCCTGATCGACGTCAAGATCCGGGATCTGCAACGCCTTCGCCAACTGCTCGCACCACTCGGACAGGACCTGCATTTCATCGTCGACTGCCATGATCTCTCCTTGTACAGAACACTTCCACTGGAAGCTCGTGCCCCGACCCTACAAGGCATGGCGACGTAAGTCATGGGGTTTTTGCTGGCTGTGCCGTCGTTGCCATGAGGCCGGCTTCGGGCCTGCCCACGCCACGTTGACGCAGCTAAGTTCCGGCGCATACGATCGCTTATATATCAGTTACCTAGCTCACAGATATCAAAGGCATATCAGCCGCGCCGCTGATGGCCACCCACAAGACCTCCGGCCCCCGCTCCCCCCGCAAGACAGTGCCAAGCGCCTGCTGGGTGGACTGTATGAGCCGCAGAACACCCGAAAGGAACGCGATTTCATGGTTCATAAAGTGAAGGCAGTTGTTGTCAGGGCGAAGGATGCTCCGGTGTCGGTGGAGACGATTTTGGTGCCGGATCCTGGGCCGGGGGAGGCGTTGGTGGATGTGCTGACGTGCGGGGTGTGTCATACGGATTTGCATTACAAGCTGGGCGGGATTGGGGATGAGTTCCCGTATTTGCTGGGTCATGAGGCGACCGGTGTGGTCTCGGCCGTGGGTGAGGGTGTGACCGAGGTTGCTGTTGGTGACCGGGTGATCCTGAATTGGCGTGCGGTGTGCGGGCAGTGCCGGGCGTGCGCGAAGGGCCAGGCCCAGTATTGTTTCAACACGGCGAACGCGTCGCAGAAGATGACCCTGGAAGACGGCACGGTGCTGTCTCCGGCGTTGGGGATCGGGGCGTTCGCGGAGAAGACCCTGGTCGCCGCGGGTCAGTGCACGAAGGTCGATGAGGACGCGGACGCGGCCGCGGTGGGTTTGTTGGGGTGCGGGGTGATGGCCGGGATC
>NZ_BAEG01000115.1 GCF_000238915.1 Arthrobacter globiformis NBRC 12137
GTTCTCCCAGGACAGCTGGTACGGCACCCGCCGGTTCAAATACAACCTCGCCGGGGAACTGACCGAGACGCTCAACGGCGTGGGTGGGCGGACCCGGTTCGAGTACGACGTCCGCGGCCGCCTGATCCGCATCACCGACCCCATGGGCGGGGTGACCGCACGCACCTACACCGCCACGGACCAGGTGGAGTCGGTCACCGACCCGCTCGGGAGGGTCACCACCGCCACCTACGACCCCGCCGGGCGGCAGCTGTCCCAGACCGGCCCGGACGGGCACACCACCACCTGGACCTACGACCGGGCAGGCCGCGAATCCTCCACGTCGTTCGACGGGAAGCTGCTCGCCGGGATCGAGCGTGACCCGGTCCGCCGGTCCGTGGTCATCACCGACCACACCGGCGGTGACGGGTTCGCGGTCGAGCACGAGCTCGGGTTTGACCGGCGCGGGCTGCTGACCTCCCGCACCCGCGGGAACGAGGGCCTGTCCTGGGCCTACGACGCCGACGGGCACCGCACCGCGTTCACCGACGCCAACGGAACCACCACCACCTACACCCGCGACGCGGCGGGCCGGGTCACCGCCGCCAGCAACCCCCAATTGGGGGAGGCAGTCTTCGCTTACGACGCTTCGGGGCGGATCACCGCCGCCACGGCGGGGGACCTGGTCCAGGAATGGGCCTACCGCAACGGCGCCCTCGCCGAACACACCCGCACGGACACCACGAACCCGGGCGCCGCTGATGTGACGATGATCGGCCGGGACGTGGACGGCAGGATCACGGGCCTGACCCGGTCCGGTGCCGTGACCCGGTACGGGTACGACCGGGCAGGGCAAATGGTTTCGGCCGCCACCACCCGCACCGGGGAACCGGGACTTCCCGCTTCGGTTTCCGGGTGGGGGTACGACACCGGCGGGCGGCTCGTGCGCGAAAGCACGCCGGGCGGGTCACGGGCCTTTGAGTACGACGCCGGGGGCCAGCTGCTCGCCGTCACCGAGGCTGACGGGTCCCGGACAGAGTACGTCCACGACGGGCTGGGCCGCCGCACCCGGCTCATCCGCCCCGACGGGTCCTGGACCGAGTACGCCTGGGGCCCCACCGGGCACCTCAGCGGCACCACCGACCGCACCCCCGACGGCGCTACTGTCTCCCGGCACGGACTGTGGGTCGACGCCCTCGGCGAACTCGCCGCCGTCGACGGCGAGGAGCTGTGGTGGGACACCGCCAACCCCATCCCCGCCCTGGCCGGCATCAGCGGCGGACAGGTCCTTTCCCTGCCCGGCGGTGTCACCGGGATCGGGGATGCGTGGACGGTACCGGGCTGGCGCGCCGCCCGCCCGTCTGATCAGGCGGATCCGTGGTCGGTTATTGGCGCCCCGACCGTGGCGGACTCTTTGCCGGGCAGCAGTGCCGCTGCGGGTGCCGGTGCCCTGGCTGGTCTTGTGGGGGTGCTTCCTGCCGGGGTCACGCTTACCGGTAACGGCGGTGTGGATATCGCGGGGCTTGAGTGGCTCGGCGCCCGGGCGTACGACCCCGCCAGCCGTGGTTTCCTCTCG
>NZ_BAEG01000114.1 GCF_000238915.1 Arthrobacter globiformis NBRC 12137
GGTGACGGCCTTGCGCTGGCTCATCGTCAGTCCCATCCCTCAAGGATGTCCGCGCCTCGCCTCTTCCCGGACCTTTTCCAATGAGGCAACGTATCCCGCTACGCGGACCTTTCCCATGAGTCAACGCGGACTATTGACAGCCGCCGGAGAGGTGCCCTAGCGTGTGAGGAGATTCACAGATGAATCGATTCATAAGAAGGAGTAGCGGCCATGGACGACAGCTACGACGTCGATCTCCGAAGCAGCCCTAACACCGCAGCCACAGCCGCCCCGGTCCTGGAACTGCGCGATATCCACAAGTCATTTGGCGCAGTCAAAGCGCTGCGCGGTGCAAATCTGAGCCTCCACAAGGGACAGGTCACGGCGCTGGTCGGCGAGAACGGCGCCGGGAAATCCACCATGGTCAAGACTCTCGCAGGGCTGCACCAGCAGGACCGCGGACAGGTCTTCCTGGACGGTGAAGAGGTGTCCTTCCGCGACCCACTTCATGCCCGCGAAGCCGGGATTGCGGTGATCTACCAGGAACCGACCATGTTCCCCGATCTGACAGTCGCAGAAAACATCTTCATGGGCCGCCAGCCGGTCCGATCCCTCCGGCGCATCGACCGGAAAGCCATGCGCCAGCAGGCCCTGGAGCTCTTCCACCAGCTCGGCGTCAAAATCGATCCCGACCGCGCCGCGCAGGGCCTGTCCATTGCCGACCAGCAGGTCGTGGAAATCGCCAAGGCCATCAGCCTCAGCGCCCGGGTCCTCATCATGGATGAGCCGACTGCGGCGCTCAGCGGAGTGGAGGTCGACCGGCTCTTCGCCGTGACCCGCACCCTGCAGGAACGCGGCGCCGCCGTTCTGTTCATCTCCCACCGTTTCGAGGAAGTCTTCGCCCTGGCGGACTGGATCACCGTGATGCGCGACGGCGCGCACGTGGCAACCTCGCCGGCCGCTGGCCTCGCCGTCGACGAAGTGATCCGGCAAATGGTCGGCCGTGACGTGGCGTCGCTCTTTCCCAAACAGGACACGGTCATCGGTGACGTCGCCCTTGAGGTCAGGGGCCTCAGCCGGAAGGGTGTTTTTTCCGACATCTCCTTCAACGTCAAGGCCGGCGAGATCGTGGGGCTCAGCGGCCTCGTCGGAGCCGGACGCTCCGAAGTTGCCCGGGCCATCTTTGGCATCGACAAGTACGATTCAGGCGCAATCCAGGTCCGCGGCAAGGCACTGAAACCGCTCTCCCCGCGGGACTCCATGGCGGCCGGCCTCGGCTTCGTCCCCGAAGACCGGCGCAAACAGGGCCTGGTCATGGAACTGAACGTCAGCCGCAACTTGACACTGACGCTGCGGAAGAAACTCAGCCGCTTCGGGCTCCTGACGAACCAGGCGGAGGCCCAGTCCACCAGGGAATGGGCCAGGAAACTGCAGATCAAAGCAGGAGCACCGACTTCCCCGATCTCCACCCTGTCCGGCGGCAACCAGCAAAAGGTCGTCCTCGGCAAATGGCTCGCCACTGGCCCCGAGGTCCTGATCATCGACGAACCCACACGCGGCATCGATGTCGGCACGAAATCGGAGGTGCACCGCCTTATCTCCGAACTCGCCGGAACGGGCCTCGCCGTCCTCATGATCTCTTCCGAACTGCCGGAAATCCTGGGCATGTCCGACCGTGTGCTGGTCATGCACGAAGGCAGGATCACGGCGGAGCTCAGCCGCAGCGAGGCAACAGAGGAAACCGTGATGACTGCAGCCACCGGAGCTGATCCTTCCACCAGGGAGACCCCAGCGTGACAACATTAGCCCTCAACCGCCAGCCGTCCGCGGCGTGGCTTGGAACGCTGACCCGCTCACGCGAGTTCAGCGTCTTCCTGGCGCTGGCAATTCTTGTCACGGCCACAGTGGCAGCCAATCCCCGGTTCCTCAGTGCACAAAGCACCAAGGACCTCCTGCTGAATTCCTCGATCCTGGTAATCCTCGCGGTCGGCCAGGCCATCGTCATCGTCACCAAGAACGTCGATCTGTCCGTGGGGTCCGTCCTGGGCCTGACCGCCTTCGCCACCGGCAAGATCTTCATCGCTCTGCCCGACCTGCCGGTCATCGCGATGCTGGCCATTGGCATCGGCCTCGGAGCCCTCCTTGGGGCCGTCAACGGTGCGCTGATCGCCGTGGCCAAGGTGCCTTCGCTCGTTGTCACTCTCGGAACCCTGTACATCTTCCGCGGCGTCGACTTTGCCTGGGCTCAGGGTCAGCAAATCAACCCCTCCAATCTGCCGGAGTCCTTCCTGGCGCTCGGGAGCGGAGCCGTGCTCGGCCTCCCGTACCTGGCTCTCATCGCACTGGCAGTCGTCATCGCCTTCGGCCTCTACCTGCGGAACTACCGCTCAGGACGCGAGTTCTACGCCATCGGCTCGGACGTTCTGGCGGCACGGCTGTACGGAATCGGCGTGGGCCGGAAGGTCTTCACAGCATTCGCCATCTCCGGAGCCCTCGCCGGACTGGCCGGGGTCATCTACGCAGCCAAGTACGGCAACCTCGACGCGACGGCCGGCCAGGGCCTGGAACTCAACGTCGTGGCAGCGGCCGTCGTCGGAGGCGTGGCTATCGCCGGCGGCGTGGGCACCGTCTACGGGGCAGCCATCGGTGCCGTCCTCCTGACAACCATCACCTCGGCACTGCCCGTCCTGGGGGTTTCACCGTTCTGGCAGCGGGCCATGATCGGGGCCCTCATCCTCGCATCCATCGCCCTCGACCGTTACCTTGCCCTGCGCACCGAGCGCCGCCTGAGAGGACACGACAAACATGCTGGCTGAAACAACGCGGCCCGCGGCCGTCCGTGACACAGCCCCGCGCCTTGGCTTCCTCCGCAGCTGGGACACGGCCATCATCATCGCCGTTCTCCTCAGCATTGCGGTCGCCTCGGCAACGGTGACGGGGTTCGCTTCGCCCCGCAACACCGGGTTCCTCCTCATCGACCTGATTCCCATCCTCCTGCTCGCTCTTCCCATGACCCTGATCATCCTCACCGGGGAGATCGACCTGTCCGTGGCCAGCGTCGCGGGATTCGTCAGCTGTGTGTTCGGATCCCTGTGGGGCGCCGGCCTGTCGCTGGAGCTGATCATCCCCCTGTGCATTGTGCTGGGCGCAGTCTCGGGTGCGGTCAACGGCGTCCTCGTCTCCGTGCTGGGGCTGCCTTCCCTCGCTGTCACCATCGGCACCCTGGCGCTCTACCGCGGCCTGGCATTTGTGGTGCTCGGCGACCAGGCAGTCACCAGCTTCCCGCGGGCCATTACCAGCGGCCTGCAGGCCAAGATCGGCGCCTCAGGCATCCCGGTGTGGATTATCCCCGTGGTCATCCTCGCCATCATCTTCGGCGTCGTTCTTCACTTCACCGGGTTCGGCCGGTCACTTTCCGCCATCGGCTACAGCGAAGAGGCCGCCCGCTTTGCCGGCATCCGTGTTGCGCAAACGAAGTTCTGGCTCTTCATCATCTCCGGTGCCGTGGCCGCGCTCGTCGGCATCTGGTGGACCCTGCGCTACGGCAGCGCCCGCGGCGACAACGCCACAGGCCTCGAACTGTCCGTCATCGCGGCCGTCCTGCTCGGCGGCGTGTCGATCTTCGGCGGCAAAGGAAACCTGCCCGGCGTCATCGCGGGTGTGGTCCTCCTCGGCATACTGCGCAACGCACTCCAGCTGGCCCGCGTCCCCGAGGACACGCTGTCCATGCTCACCGGCGGCCTGCTGATCCTCGCGGTGGTGGCCCCGAATGCCATTGCGTGGAGCCGCACCCTCTCCCGCAGGTCCAGCACCCCCTAGCCCGCGGTCCCATACCAACAACAACGATGTTCAGTTGAAAGGCAAAACAATGAAACTCAGCTCCAAGCCAGGGGCCCGCCGGGCCACGCCGATCGTCGTCGCCCTCGTTACGGGACTGTCCCTGGCGCTCACGGCCTGCGGCGGCACGACGGTCAATTCAGGATCAAGCGGCGGTGCGGGCGGAAGCACCGCCACCGCTTCCGCGAATCCGGACGCACCCCTGAAGGAGGGCCTGAAGATCGCGTTCCTGCCGAAGCAGCTGAACAACTCCTACTTCACGGTCACGGACCGCGGCGGGAAGACAGCTGTCGGCGAGTTCAAGGGCGTCTTTTCCGAAGTGGGGCCGTCCGAGGCCAGCGCCTCCAGCCAGGTCAGCTACATCAACACCCTCACGCAGCAGGGAACGGACGTCATCGCGACGTCGGCCAACGATCCCAAGGCGATCTGCTCGGCCCTGGACGAGGCACGCAGCGGCGGCGCCAAGGTGGTGACCTTCGACTCCGACACCGATCCGGAATGCCGTGACATCTACATCAACCAGGCAACGGCAGAAGGCATCGCCGCCACCCAGGTGAAGCTGATCTCCGAAGCCATCGGAGCCGACGGCGGGGACATCGGCATCCTGTCGGCCACGGCCAACGCGACCAACCAGAACGCCTGGATCGCGCTGATGAAGAAGGAACTGGAAAAGCCCGAGTACTCCAAGCTGAAGCTCGTGGCCACGGTTTATGGCGATGACAACGCCCAAAAGTCGCAGCAGGAAGTCCAGGCGCTGCTGCAGCAGCACCCGACGCTCAAGGGCATCATCTCCCCCACCACTGTTGGCGTTGCTGCCGCGGCGCAGTACCTGTCCGGATCCGAGTACAAGGGCAAGGTCCAGCTCACCGGCCTTGGCTTCCCCAGCCAGCTCAAGGAATTCGTCAAGAACGGCACCATGAAGTCCTTCGCTCTGTGGGACGTCGAGAAACTCGGTTACCTCACCGCGTACGCCGGCGCTGCCCTCGCTTCCGGCCAGATCACCGGCGCCGAAGGCGAAAAGTTCAAGGCCGGCGACATGGGCGAATTCGAAGTCGGGGCCAACGGCGTTGTCCTGCTCGGGGACCCCACGGTCTTCACCGCCGACAACGTGGATAAGTTCAACTTCTAGCAGACAGCCGGGCCGGGCGGGGAAGGCAGCACCCACCCGGCCGGCAACGCTGATTCACACGCCGCGGGTTTGCTCCGCCTCAGGCTCCCTCTGGGGAACAGGCGGGACCCGCAGGCTGCCGTACCGTTCCATGCGCTGCCAGCGGAGATGCACACCCGACAGAGCCGTGACAACGGACGACGTCAACGACAGGCGCGAACAGCGGAAGAAGGACCTGGAGCACCAGAAGGTAGCCGAGGCCCCGGCGCCCGAGCTTCCCGGCCTGTCCGCCCTGCACGACCGCCCCGCGGTGCTTCCACATGGCCTGAAGGGTTCCGTAGCACCCCGCCCAGTACCGGCTGCGGAAGATACGGTGCCACGATGTTGGGTCCGCCGAAAAAGGCGAGCAGGAAAAGACGTTGCACAGGCCGTCCTCCAGGCGCGTGCGGGCCTGCACCCACCCTCGTCCAAGCATTCTTTGCCGGGCTAAGCGCGCAGATGCGCCGGGGCTTTGGTGACCTTCTCTATGTCGGCCGCGGTGACCTCAATCAGCTGATGCGCCAGGTCCGCCAGAGCGCGGGCCGTCGCCAGTTCATCCCCGATATCGGGGTAATCGGAGTCTGCCGGGTTCAGCCTGGCCATCCCGACACCTTCCAGTTCAGGCCTGTTCCCGGCCCGCAACCGCGCCGTGGCCCTCGTCTGGCCTTCGTGTTCGTCGATTGCGATGTTCACCGACCAGCTCTTCTCTTGCATGGTGGTCGCCTCCTCCATCCAAATTCCACCATGCCAAGCCCAGGGCAAGCCGTCAAGGGTCGGAAAACTCCCTGCGGCCCATGGCACAAAAGGCCGTGAACGGGCCTCGTGACGAGGCCTGTTCGGGGGAATGGTGGCTTGAAACGTATTGACTCAGATCTGACTGCCTGGCGGCCCGTTGAGCACGGTAGGGACGTACTCAAGCAGCTGGAGCCTGCCGTCGAAGGTCCTGCTGTCAACCATCTCGAGGGCGACGTCCGGGTAGCCGTCGTAGATCCGTTCCCTGCCCGTGCGGCCCGTGATCACCGGGAAGACGACCAACCGGAAGCGGTCCACCAGGCCAGCGACCAGCAGCGACCGGCAGAGGCTGAGGCTGCCAAGCGTGCTCAAGGGCCTGGTCCCGGTCCGTTTCAGCTCCCTCACGGCCTCGACGGCGTCGCCAGTGACCAGCTCCGAGTTGGGCCACGTCAGGGGTGCCTGCAGGGTGGAGGAGAAGACCACCTTGGGCACGGCCTCGAGGCCGGTCAGGGCGGCCCCCTCATCCTTGGAGAATCCCGAGCCTTCGGCCGCGGCCTCCCCGGACATGCTGGACATCACGCGATACGTGTTTGCCCCCAGGAGGAACGTGTAGCCCTTCTCCCCCTCCTGCTCGAGCCAGCCCAGGTATTCCGGACCTTCCAAACCCCACCAGCCCGGCCACCCCTCGGCCGAGGCGTACCCGTCCAGGGAAATGATGAGGTCCACCATCAGGTCCGCTGATGACGTCTCTGCCGTTGCCTCGCCCATGTCCGTCTCCTCGATCTGATCGACGTTGGCTGGCGGGACGCTGTGCCGTCGACGCCCGTGCCGGCAATGCTAGCCATGGAGCGACCGGCCGTTCAAGGGGCCGCGCATTCCCCTTCCCGGCGTGCTGGAGCGCAGGGCCGTGCACCGCATCTGCCGGAGGGATAAGTGCTCTGGAAACTGCCGCACGAAGGTGCCATGGTGAAGACGTGGAGTGATCCGCCCGGCACTCAAGCAACGGAGCATGTCATGAATCTCGACGATCTGGTCTTCCACCCTTGGACCGTGCAGGGGCCGCGCGAGGTGCCGACGCTGATCGGCGGGTCAGGGAGCCACGTCTTCGACGCCGATGGACGGCGCTACCTGGACTTCAGCTCGCAGCTGGTGTTCACCAACCTCGGCCACCAGCATCCCCGCATCGTCGCTGCGATCAAGGAGCAAGCTGACCGCTTGTGCACCCTCGCACCCGGCCTCGCATCCGATGTCCGGGGTGAGGCAGCGCGCCTGATAGTGGAGGTCGCGCCGGAGCACCTCGGCCACGTGCTGTTCACCACCGGCGGGACAGAGGCCATCGAGCATGCGGTGCGGATGGCGCGCCTTTACACGGGACGGCCCAAGGTGCTCGCCGCCTACCGCTCGTACCATGGCTCGACCAGCACATCGATCCACCTCACCGGCGACCCGCGCCGCTGGGCCTCGGACACGGGCGCGGCGGGCGCTGTCCACTTCTTTGGCCCTTTCCTGTACCGGTCGGCCTTCGGATCCCGCACCCCGGAGGAGGAATGCGAGCGGGCGCTGGCCCATCTCGGGCAGGTGATCCTCTTGGAAGGCCCGTCGACGATCGCCGGCCTGGTCCTGGAATCGGTCATCGGCAGTTCGGGGGTCATCGTGCCGCCACCCGGCTACCTGCGGGGGGTTCGCGAGTTGTGCGACCGCCACGGCATCGTCTATATCGCCGACGAGGTGATGGTTGGCTTCTGCCGCACGGGAGCCTGGTTCGGGGTGGACCACGATGGTGTGGCACCCGACCTGCTGGCGTTCGCGAAGGGTGTTAACTCCGGGTACGTTCCGCTGGGCGGCGTGTTGGTCAGTGACGCGATCTATGACATGTTCACCAAGCGCCCTTACCCGGCGGGCATGACGTACAGCGGCCACCCTCTGGCCTGCGCAGCAGCCGTCGGCGCCATCACCGCCATGCACGAGGAAGACACCGCGGCCGCAGCCGCCCGCCTCGGCGCCGACGTCCTTGGACCAGCACTCAGGAAGCTTGCCGAGAATCACGAGTCCGTCGGGGATGTACGGGGCATCGGAGGCCTCTGGAGCCTGGAGCTGGTCCGCGACCGGCAGACGAAAGAGCCGCTCGTGCCCGCAGGAGCCTCACCTGCTGACAACGCGCCGATGGTCGCCGTCGCCAAGGCGTGCCTGAAGAGGGGGCTTTTGCCGCTGGTCCAGGGCAACCGTGTCAATGTCGCACCACCCCTCAATGTGACCGACACTGATGCCGCCGCGGGCCTGGCTATCCTGGACGAGGCACTGTCTGTGGCCGACGCTTACCTGAGCTAAACCTGCACGCGCCGGTTCGCCGCTGCCACCGGTTCATCGCTGCCACCGGTTCATCGCTGACCAGGTCAGGTCAGCACACGGTAGGTCACGTGCGTGACCAGTGTCGCTGCGCGCGAATGCACCTGCTCGAGCTTCAGCGGCGGGACGCCCTCGAACAGCCGGGTGCCGGCGCCGAACGTGAGCGGTGCAATGTGCAGGCGCAGCTCGTCGATCAGGCCGGCAGCGAGGTACTGGTTGACCGTGGTCGCGCCGCCCCCGATCGCCACATCGCCGTCGCCGGCCACCGCGCGCGCCTGGGCCAGCGCCGACTCAATGCCGTCTGTAACGAAGTGGTACGTGGTGCCGCCGTCCATCGGTTGCGGTTCGCGCGCGTGGTGCGTGAGCACGAATACCGGGGCATGGAAGGGCGGATCGTCGCCCCACCAGCCGTTCCACTGCCGGTCCCACTCACCCCGCACCGGGCCGAACATGTTGCGGCCCATGATGAATGCCTTGGCGGCAATGATCTGGTCGATCTCCGCCCGATTTTCGTCGGGAGTCTTGAACATCCAGCCGTGCAGTCCGTCACCGGAACCGTCGCCGCCGTCGTCGCCGAACGGGCGCTGTTCAGTCTGGTTGAGCCCGGCCGAATATCCGTCGGCCGTGACGGTGATGTCGCAGACCACCCTGCCCATACCTTCAGTCATTGCCCTACCCTCCTCATGGCGATATCCATCGCCTCACGGTGAGCTTGCTTGCAAGCATCAGCATAGACAGCCGCGGCACCGTGTCCAGCTTTAAGTTGGAGCGCGTGTGAGAAGACCCTCACAGGCTTCTCATGCGCGTCTCAGATGCGCGGGTCACCATGGAGAGAGCCTAAGGCGAGAAGTCATCCGGGCCATACTCCGGCCCGGGCATCGGGACAGTCGGGACAGAAAATGCTGAAAGTTCTGGAGAAAACCCATCACCAAGCCGAGCCGGGCGCGTCATCCTTCCTTGTCGATCAGGTTGCCGCGCTGCTCTGCTATGACCCCAGCGTGCGGTCCGGAGCACAGGACGCCTCATATGCCATGAGTGCCGCGGCGGGCCGGGTGTGGTCCGCGCTCGGGGACCGCAGGCTGTTCAACAGGGCTGCGGTGGATGGGCTCCGGGCAGAGCTGGCATGGCTCACCGAGTCCCTGGCTCCCCTCAGCCGCTCCGCACCGGCGCACGATCGGACCGTGCCCAACCTCCAGCACCCGCACACCACCCAGGGAACCGCGTATGAAGCGGCTTACGACGCAGCACTCGCGGCCCTGGAATCCGACCGGTACTTCCGGCTGGTGGCCGACCTCCAGCAGTTCTGTTCCGCTCCCCCGGTCAGGCAGCCACGGCGCAGGCACCTGTACGGGGGATGACCCCAAGTCCGGCAAAGCACCGGATCCCGCCGACCAGGACGTATGATTTCTCCCCGGTGGGTTTCTTCTTCCCGGAACGGCCCGGAGCAGGGCCGACCCGAGGGAAGGAAAAAGTGATGGCTACATGACCGCCAAGCATCCATCGATCAGTGTGACGGGTCGCGGCGATATTCTGCTCCGCATCGGACGGCTGCTCGGTGATGAGTCCGGGGACCGCACGCGGCCTGTCATCCTGGCGGTTGTGCTGGTACTGGCTGCTCTCGGCCTCATCGAGGTGGCCTCCGCGTCGTCGGTGGAGTCCGTGGCGGCCGGCCGGGACCCCTACGACCTTCCGCTGAAGCAGGGCATGTGGACGGCAGCCGGCATAGCAATCATGTTCGGCCTGGCCCGTCTCCGGACCCGGCACGTCCGCTGGCTCGCCTGGCCGCTGCTGGGGGCTGCCGTCGTTGCCCTCGGCTTGGTGTTCACGCCGCTGGGCATGACCGTGAACGGCAACCGGAACTGGTTGGGGTTCGGCGGGTTCACGGTCCAGCCTTCCGAGTTCGCGAAGCTCGCACTCATCCTCTGGGCAGCGGCCGTTCTGTCCCGCAAGCAGGCCCTGCTGCATGAGTGGAAGCACGCCGTCGTCCCGCTGCTCCTGCCGGCCGGCGCCCTCATTATCGGGCTTGTCGCCCTGGGCCACGACCTGGGCACGGCCATGATCATCATGATGATCCTGGCCGCCACGATGTTTTACGGCGGCGTACGGATGAAGGTCTTCGGTGTAGCCGGAATTGTGTGTACTGTGGGCTCCCTTATCCTGGCCGCCACGAGCGGTAACCGCGTGTCCCGCATTTCGTCGTGGCTTGGTGCAGGTTCCGCTGACGATTCCCAGGGGGTCGGCTACCAGGCGCTGCACGGCCAGTACGCCCTGGCCTCCGGCGGCTGGCTGGGAGTGGGACTGGGTCAGAGCCGGCAAAAATGGAATTGGATCCCCGAAGCCCATAACGACTTCATCTTCACCATACTTGGCGAAGAATTAGGCCTGGCTGGAACTCTCTTGGTGCTCGTGCTGTTTACCGTCCTCGGCATCGCTGTTTTCAAGGTCATAGCCCGGACCCAGGACACGTTCGCCCGCATTGTCTCCTCCAGCGTGATCACCTGGATCATCGGTCAGGCCGTCGTAAACATCGCTATGGTCACCGGCCTGCTCCCGGTTATTGGCGTGCCCCTGCCGTTTATCTCCTACGGCGGCTCCGCCATGGTCTCCTCGATGGCCGGGGTCGGCATGATCCTGGCCGTCACCCGCCCACAGCCTGTTCGAACTGTCCGCGCGAAGAGGCAGCGGGCGGCGGTGCACAGCGGCTGAGCGTAGCCCTAGTCCTGTGCGGATGCCGCATTGGCCTTGGCGGCCGCCTCCGGGGCGGTGCTCTTGCTGTCCGCGGCAGGCATCGCGATAACGGCGGCAACGGTTAGGACTGCACAGACCAGGACGGCCAGGAATACGGCGGTCGACGCCGACACGATTGTCTGCGGATCGGAAACGCCGCCGGGGGCACCGGCGTAGATCGCGTTGGCCACGGCCCCGAAAACGGCGACGCCGATGGAACTGCCGATCGAACGCGCAAAAAGGTTGGTTCCGGTGACTACACCGCGCTCATTCCATTCGACGCTTGATTGGGCGGCAATGAGGCTCGGTGTCGCCACCAGCCCCAGTCCAAGTCCGACGACGAAGCAACCTGCCGCTGCCACCAATATGTTGGGTGCGGAGGCAGTGAGGGCCAGAACGGCTGTCCCGGTTACCGTGACGGTGACGCCGATCAGGGCGGTCCTCCGGAACCCGATCCGAAGGTAGAACCGGCCCGCCTGGGACGCACTGATCGGCCAGCCGACGGTCAGTGCCGCCAGGGCGAGACCGGCGAAAATCGGGGAGGTCCGGAGGGCTCCTTCGAGGAACGTCGGAACGTAGGAGGTGAGGCCTAGCATGACCGCGCCGACGCCGAACGAGATCATCGCCGTCGTCGCCAGCAGCCGGCGGGACACGACCCACGGCGGCAGGACCGGCTCCGCTGCCCGCCTCTCGACGAGCAAGAATACGGCGAACAGGAGAGCTCCGCCGGCAAAGACGGCGATGCTGATGGAGGAGTTCCAGGCCCACGCCTGGCCGCCCTCGAGGGCGCCAAGGACGAGCAGGCTCAGGGAAAATGTCAGCAGTGCCGCCCCCAGATAGTCGACCCGGTGCTTCGCGCGCTCCACATTCTCGTGGAACGTCCGGATCAGCATCCACCCGGCGAGCAGGCAAAGCGGGATGTTCACCAGGAAGATGCCACGCCAGATGCCCAGCGAGGAGAACACGCCCCCAAGCGTCGGTCCAACGACGGACGAGACCGCCCACACGCTGGCAAGGTAGCCCTGCACCTTTGCCCGCTCGGTCAGCGTGTAGATATCGCCGGCGATGGTGATCGCCACCGGCTGGACTGCTCCGGCGCCCAGGCCCTGGAGCACGCGGAACGCAATAAGGGCCGGCATGCTCCAGGCCACTCCGCAGAGAATCGAACCGAACAGGAAAAGGCCGATGCCGCTGAGGATGATCGGTTTACGGCCGACGACGTCCGAGAGCTTCGCATAGACCGGCACCGAGACAGCCTGCGCCAGCAGATAGGCCGAAAAGAGCCACGGAAAGGAAGTGAATCCGCCAACGTCATCCACGATCGAAGGCACCGCCGTCGCAACGATCGTCGAATCGATCGCCACCAAACCTGTCGAGAGCATCAGGGCAATAAGGATGGGTCCCCGCCGGGAACGGAAGCCGACTCCTTCGGCAGTCGTCGTCGTCATTAATCTCATTCCCGTGGTCAGCGAAGCGGGGTGCGTGCGCGCAGCCCTGTTGGGTCCCAAGGGCATAACTGCGTCAACGGCCGAATTAGTCCCACAACCAAGGGAGATTGGATCCAGTTCCAGCCCCGCCAGGACGTCGTCCTCCACCGAGCGGGGTCTTTAGGGAAACTTGGCCAAAACCTGTTCAAATCTGGTTCATTGCCTGCCCGATTCTTGAGCCCGGCCCGGCAAAGTCGCTTATGGCAAAGCCAATGCACAAGGCGAAGGAAGGGCAGTGCAATGAACAGCAGGACGGTACTCACCAGTCAGCACACCGACAGCCACTGGACCGCCGATGACGTCAGGGAAAAACTTGGTCAGGAGCTGGAAACCGACCCGGGCCTGGCCGAATTCCTCGCCGCAGCCCCCAACATGGCACGCGCCCTCAAGGCTGTCCTGAACCTGGACCTTGGCGAACTGGCCGAACGGCTGGTCCGCGCGGAGATCAGCGCCATCTTGCACTAGCCGGAGGACCGGGATGCGAGTCCGCACCCCGGCTCCTCACGACCGGCATACCGAAGCCGTGTCCTTTGCTGGCGCCGAACCTGCGCCGGTTAGGCGTTGAAGATCACGAAGAACTTCCGGATGCGTTCCTGGATTTCCCAGGTTCCTTTCCACCCAATGGGGAAGAAGCCTGCGGTTCCCGCCTCCAGGGTGACCGGTTCGCCGCCATCCTCGGTGGCCACCATGCGCCCTTCGAGGACGTGAATGACCTCGCCGCGCTCCAAGAACTCCCACCGCGAAAGGCCCGGTTCGGCTTCCCAGACCCCGGAGAGGATGCGGGAGTCGTCGCTGGTGAAGGGGACGCCAATCCTCGTTGGAATCTCGTCGCCTATCACCTCGGCCAAGGGAGGGCCGAGCGGAGCTTCGTCTAGTTTCCCCTTGAAGAGTTCAGTGGGCTGGAAGGTTTTGCTCATTGGATCTGCCTTTCTGCTGTGCTCGCCGGTGAAGCCTCTGCCGAGCGGGTGACGATGCCCGCGGCCCCAGTCGGGCAGCGGTTGAATCTTCAGCCCGTCACGGGAGGGGTCAGCAAATGGCGGTCAAATGCACTCCCTCCCAAGGGTGGGCCTGAGATCCATCTTTCAGCCGTTTGCAGGCAGATAAAACACCTATTCGGGATGGTTTAAACTACCCTTTTGGGTTGGCCCTTCGTGGACAGCCGTGGCTGGCGTCCCGCCGGCACTGTCAAAGTGTCAGGCTTTGGCTTCAGTAGCCAAGCTCAGCAGATCCACACCGTGCATGGCATCAGCTGCCCGAACGAGGGCCAGGTGCGAGAAGGCCTGCGGGAAGTTGCCGGCCATCCGACCCTCCTTCGTGGCGTACTCCTCGCTCAACAGGCCGAGTTCATTGGAGAAGCCCACGAGTTTGTCCATAAGGTTCCTCGCCTCGAACCTGCGGCCCGTGCGCGCGTACTGCTCAACCAGCCAAAAGGAACACGCCAGGAAGGGATGTTCCCCCGGGTCCAGCCCGTCGACGCCGGTCTCGGTGCGGTACCGCAACAACAGGCCGTCGTCGGTGAGGAGTTCCTCCTCCAGCCGCGCAACGGTGCCCAGCATGCGGTCGTCATCGTAGGGCAGAAACCCAACCTGGGGCATGACGAGCAGGGCTGCATCGGTCTGCCCTCCGCCGTACGTCTGCGTGAAGGAGTTGAGGTCCGCGTCGAATCCTTCGCGCAGTATTTCCGTCCGAAGCTGCCCGCGCAGGCGTTCCCAGTGGTCAGCTGGTCCGTCCAGGCCGTGGTTCCGGACTGCACGTATGCCGCAGTCGAAGGCGGCCCACATCATGACCCGTGAGTGCGTAAAGAATTGCGGTTCTCCCCGCATTTCCCAAAGACCAAAGTCTTTGTCCTCGATGTGTTTTTCAACGAAGCCGAGCAGGATTTGCTGCAGCGCCCAGGAGAAGTGGTCTTCCTTGCCGCCAGCCAAGCGGAGCCTTTCAAGCGCCACCATCACCTCCCCCACGACGTCGGCCTGGAACTGGGCGACTGCAGCATTTCCAATGCGCACCGGCCGTGAGTCCTGATAACCGGGCAGATGGTCCAGGACGCTCTCCGGCAGGTCCCGTTCTCCGCCGATGCCATACATGATCTGCAGGTCTTCGGGCTCGCCGGCGAGGGCCCGGAGCAACCAGTTGCGCCACTGGAGGGCCTCAGTTTCATAGCCGTGGGTAAGCATGGACTCCAGCGTTAAGGCAGCGTCACGCAGCCAGCAGAACCGGTAGTCCCAGTTCCGCGGCCCGCCGAACTCCTCCGGCAGGGAGGTTGTCGGCGCGGCAACAATGCCACCTGTCTCATAATTTGTCAGCGCCCGGAGCACCAATAGGGACCGCTTCACCGCGCCCCCGTATGGACCGTCCGAACGGCAGTGGCTGCCCCATCGCGTCCAGTAATCGATGGACTGTTCGAGTGCTGCGTCGACGTCGACCGCAGGAGGGACAGGCCGGTGTGAAGGAAACCACGTCAGTTCAAAGTCGACAATCTCTCCTGCCGCTACCCGGAAATCACCCGAGTGGCCATGTGCGTGGGCCTCAGGCAAGTGCGGTCCCCGCAGCGCGACGGCGTCCGGGCCTGCCATGGCCAAAAGCACCATTCCACCGGGAGCCGCGCCATCCTGGATTCGCCTGGACCAGGGCACCACCGTGCCGTAGCGGGGACGGATGATGAGTTCCTGGCACATCTCGACCCGCCCCTCCAGCCCGGTGACCCGGCGCAGAATTGACGAACCCGTATGCCCCACCGGCATGAAATCCGTGACACGGGCCAGTCCCGTGGAGCTCTTCCACACTGTTTCCAGCACAAATGTCGAATCGACATACTGCCGCTTCACCACTGCTGCTTCGGACTGGCGAGGAGCCAGGAGCCAGCGGCCATGACTCTCGACTCCGACCAGGGAACTAAACAACGACGGGGAGTCGAACCGCGGGAAGCAGAGCCAGTCGATGCTCCCGTTCCGGGAGATCAGAGGCCCGGTTTGGAGATCCGACAGCAGCGCGTAGTCCTCAATGGGAGCAGCCATGGCTTTACTAAAGCACAACTGACTTGTCCACGTTAGGCCACAAGCCGAAAAGTGCCCTGGCGAGGATTGGACGCCCAGGATCATACCGCGCGAGGGGTCGAAAGGTTCGATCTCGCCCATATTGTGCAAAGCTGGTCTGCATGGATCTGGAGGTGTCGGCCGCGCTCACGGTTCCCTCGTCGGAGCTCGCCTGGCGGTTCTCGCGTTCATCCGGGCCAGGCGGGCAACACGTCAACACCTCGGACAGCCGCGTTGAGCTCTCCTGGAACGTTCAAGAGTCCACCGCCCTTAACGACGGCCAGCGGCTGATGCTGCTCACGCGTCTCGGCCGACGAATCACCGCCGGGGTGATCACCGTGACCGCCTCCGAGCGGCGCTCCCAACTGCGCAACCGCGAGATTGCACTCGCCAAGCTCGCAGACCTCCTGGCAGAAGGTCTTACGCCGGAAGCTGCCCGCCGCCGAGCAACCAAACCTACCCGCGGCTCCAACCGCCGGCGCCTCGCCGCCAAGGAACAACGGGCGGCCACGAAACGGCAACGACAACGACCGTCCGCCGAGTAGCACCGTCCGCTCGACCCCGCGGATCGTACCCGGCGATGGTCACCCGCCCGAGCGAGTCATTGCCAAGGTTGCGGGTCCGCCTCGCACGGAAATCTTCGGTCAGACAACAAAGAACGACCAAGGCGGCACGCTGCGCCTTTCAAATCGTCGAACAGCCCGATTGGTTTTCAAGATATGCGTCACGAAGGCAAGCGTCCCGCACAGAACGGCCACGCCAAAGACAAAGTAGCTCATCCCCGACTCGCGCTTTGAGGACCGCCTATTTTTCGCGTTCGTTGTTCCTGATCGCACCTCGGCCTGCCATACGGATAGTCCATCCATTCGCCCGGAACGACATCACCGGCCAAAGCCTGCGTTCCGCGCCTGACCGAATGACAACCAGCCGGGAAACGGGAGCCGTTCAGGACTGTACGGCGTCAGCCGGCTCAACTGGGTTACCGGCACTGCGGCAAGAAAGACCGGCAAGACAGCAAGCTCTCCAAGCAGGTAACCACAGCGCATTTGCTAAGAGGCCGTTAAGCGCGTTGCCTCAGCCTCAGGACCAGTCATCCATTCCGGCCCGTACGAGGAGGAGCGCGGACTTTCAAAGAAATCAGCCAAGGCCGCCTCAACGGGGGCTGGGTCGTGAACCAACCGCAAAGGCATAAGACCCTTTGTTTTCCCCATTTGAATCTCTACAGACTCGTCGGAGACCTGGCCCGGCCGCACCATTACCGCCCATGACCCTTCATCGGCAGCATTGGCGCTCCGATGACACACAAGCCCCAGCCCAACACCACCGGCAACTTCAAAACGTGCGGCGCCATGCGCGACGAACAGACGCCCCCGTTTCTTCCCGTCCAAAGCATGCAACGCCTCACCGGCCGCGCGCCGGGCTTCCGCCATTGTGCCGAATCCCTGCTCATCCACTGTCCAGGGCGCCGCCGGCTTTACGGTGCGGTTTTTAGAAGCACGCCCCCAAGCGACTCCCACATACGTTCCCGCGAGGAAGCCGCCAAACCACGCATACCCAGCCGCGCCCAAGGCGAACCAGACAACCACGAACAATATGAGAACGATGGAGCCCATCCATGGCCGGGGCACACCGAACCGCAAAAACAAGGTACCCACGGCCAGTCCCGCCAGTAAGACGCTGATCTCCAGCGCCAGCTGCTCATTTGGCACAAAGACCATCACCGAGATCGTGGCCAGCAATACCACCCCGCTGAAGATCAGCGAGCCTTTCCAAGGACGCCGACGACTTTCTGCCACAATTACCAACTTTCTTGAGCCTCCTTCGTTACCAGCCGAGACGGCCTTGAAAGAGGTCCCCACCAAATCCGACGGCGGCACCCGCGGTGCCACCATTCCACAATCCTGCAGTATTCGTCTGCTGCGGGTTGAACATGCCGCTCATAGTTCGTGGAGCAAAGTACGGCATCTGCTTCAGCGTGTCCACACCGTGCTGGCTGAGGACGGGAATCCGCCCCGGGGGCAGAGCGGAAGCGCCCGCAGCAATCCCGCTCGATATACCGGAGGCACCGGCGCCAAACAGCCCCGTTATACCAGCCTTCGCGGGATCAACCGGGTCCCCTGAAACCATGTTTTCCAGCATGGAACCCACCCCTGCACCGACGCCGCTGATGGCGGCAGTTCCGACCTTGGCACCCAGCCCGCTCGCCGAAAACGACATACCCCTCGCGAGCGTTCCACCGGCTGGCCCGGCCAAGCCGCCGACGGCCCCGGCAAAGCCACCACCGGCAACCTTGCCAGCGAAGTCCCAACCGTTATTGATTTGCCCGCCATTCTGAACCATGTAGCTCGCCCCACTTGCACCGGCTCCGAGGACACCGTTGGCACCTCCGCTTACACCCAACGCGGCAGCGGCCTGGCCTGCCGGGGCGCCGGCAAGGATGGTCCTGGTCCACATGGCTGCGCCGCCACCCGCCGCACCAGTGGCCGCACCTACTGCCGTGTTACCGAGGACTGACCACCAGTCGACAGAACCGTTCTGCGCTTTTTGGGAGTAGGCCGTGAGGCCACCCGAAGTCAAAGCCCCGGCGATAGCTCCTGCCGCAATAAGGTTGAGCCCGGGGACGAACAGCGCCGCAACGCCGCCCGCCACGGCAAGTCCCGCGACAACATATTCCCAGTGGCTCCCGGCGGACTGGTCGTAGGCCTTGAGTTCGTCGTCGGTGAGTGGGCGTAGGCCGGTGGGGTCCGTGGTGTTCAGCGGGTTGTTGCCGGCGTAGGCGTAGGGGTTGCCGTCCCAGCCCGCGCCGAGGACGGGGGCGAGGGGGTCGGT
>NZ_BAEG01000113.1 GCF_000238915.1 Arthrobacter globiformis NBRC 12137
GATTTCCGCTTGCAGGAAGGTCCCCGGCCCGTGTCCGGCACACCGCTAAGTGCACCGTTTTTCAGGCTGTCAGAAAGGGGGGCGGTCGCTATCTTTCCGCTTCAGCGGCGGCGACTCGAATGACTTTACACGGCCCCGGAGGCACGCGCAAATCGAGCCGAGACCGGCGCACTTCGCCAACACCTGAGCACAGGACTGCAACCGCCCGGCCGCCCGAAGGGCACCCAAGAGCAACGCGCGTACTCATCAGTAGCGGTTATCCCTAGTACATAGGTCTGCGCGTTACCGGCTCAACTAGACAGAACAGTCTGTCTCGCATAAGTTTCAAATAGATCGACGGCCCCCATAGGCGGAGATCCGTTTATCGCTGAAGCAGAAACGGCGGATCAATGTACATGTCCTTAGAGGAGCCCAAAATGGACGCCACCAAGTTTGAACAATTCATCGCCGAGGCGCTGACCACGGAACGGGAAACCGACACAGTTCTCGGTCCCGACGAGCTTTTTGGCCTTTACACCAGCTGGTGCCTGATTCATAAGCTGCAGCCAGCCGCCCCTGACTCCCTGTTTGCGGCTCTCCGGGAGCGCGGCATCGATCCGGCGAACTGTGAGCTGGCCATGACCGGGCCCGCAGCCGCGGACTACATCCTGGCGAGTGCCCCCAGCCTTATCTAGGCGGAACCGCAGAAAGAGCCGATGCATATCGGCTCTTTCTGCGTACCCAAAACCCTGTATCAGGCGCACACTGCTGTCACAACGCTTCAACGCACTAACAGCGCCGAGCCCCCTGGCCCGGCGGGAAATTAAGGTACCTCATGGCCGTACAACCCGGCATTGCAGAAGGCACAGTCCTCGGCGGAAGGTACCGGGTGGTGGAACAGATCGGTTCCGGCGCTATGGCCAACGTCTACCGGGCCGTCGACGACTCCCTCGAGCGCGAAGTGGCCCTTAAGGTCATCAACAGAAGCAACGCCGCGCAGGAAACAGCGCGCGACGATGACGCCGAAGTCAAAGTCCTCGCATCCCTGAACCACCACAGCCTGATCACACTCCTTGACGCCGGAGTGGACCGGGCGGAAGCCGGCCGCACGCTCATTTACCTGGTGATGGAACTCGTGGAAGGCCCGGATCTTAAGCGCCGCCTCAGCGAAGGCCCGCTCTCCTCCCGCCACACGGCCGAGATGGGCTACGACGTGGCCGATGCCCTCGCCTACATCCACGAAAGCGGCGTGGTTCACCGGGACGTGAAGCCCGGAAACATCCTGGTGTTCGACTACCAGCACGACACCGCGCGAATGCACGCAAAGCTGACGGACTTCGGCATCGCACTCATGGCCGACGCGCCGGACCTGCACGACGGCGGATTCCTCGGCACCGCGGGCTACCTCAGCCCGGAGCAGGCGAAGGCCGAGCCCATCGGGCCACCAAGTGATGTGTACTCCCTGGGCCTGGTGCTGCTTGAAAGCCTGACCGGGCAGCAAGCCTTCCCGGGTGACCCCTTGCAGAGCGCCCTCGCCCGCCTCATGGACGACCCGCATATCCCTGACGACGTTGATCCCGAGTGGCGGCTCCTCCTGGCCGCGATGACGGCGCGGAATCCGGAGGACAGGCCGTCAACCACCGAGGTGAGCCAGGCCCTGTATGAGCTGTCCCAGAGCAGCCGCGGCAAGCACAAGGTGGATGCCGCTGTCATACCTGCAGACGAGGAAGCCCGGATGCAGGCGGTGCACAGCTACGGCATCCTCGACACTCCCCCGGACGGCGCCTTCGACAGGATCACGGCGCTGGCCGCCAGGCTCTTCTCGGTGCCGGTGGCCATCGTGTCGATCGTTGATCATGACCGGATCTGGTTCAAGTCCCACCACGGCGTCGATGTTGAGCAGATCAGCAGGGACCCTGGCCTGTGCGCGTCAGCGATCCTGCAGGACGGGCTCTGGGTGGTGGAGAACGCCCCGGAAGACCCCCGTACCCTGCTCAACCCGCTGGTCGCGGGTGACTTCGGCCTGAAGTTCTACGCCGGCGCTCCCCTCAAGACCCGGGACGGCTACAACCTCGGCACCCTGTGCATCCTGGACTTCGAACCGCGCACCATGACCGCCGAGGACAACGCCAACCTCCGGGACCTGGCGGCGATGGTCATGGCTGACCTTGAACTGCGGCTCGAGGCCGCCGCGGGGTTGCCCGGCACTCCCCAGGATTCCGGCATCGTGAACTAACCCCGCCGGGAGGCGTATGTCAGGACATGCTCCTCCCTCAACGGCGCCACAAGTTTTCTCTAGGCTCCCCCGACCACCATGAGTGCTGTCTGTAAGCGCAATTGGGGGCGACATGGACCTGTGTTCAGCATTTCCCGGTCTCCAATACACAGGAGGTCGGCAATGGCAGTCTTGGACATCCACGTCAACGAGGGATTCGTTCCGATGGTGGATGGATCGCTCGTCTACCACCGTGGATTCGGGGACCGCCGCACCGAGAGAAATGATCCGAAGCCCGCGCTGGCTATAAGCCCGCGGGTCATTGCGGCTAACGGCCGGGTGATGGCCAGCAGGAGCTATCCCATTGAGGCGCCCGTACCACCGCGCGGCAGGCCCTCCCCACTGCGGCCGGACCCGGTATTCACCCGGCAGTTTCTTGCACGGCGCGGCTACTGGGCCAGCTACTTTCCGGACCGCACGCTGATCGCGGAAACGGGCAGCACCATCCAGGTCCGACTGCACAACAATCTTCCCCAGCCCCACGAGATCCGGTTCCACCGCGCCGGACCCGGCGGGGCCGACGTCGGATCCGGTCCCGTCACCCCCGGCCAAAACAAGCTTGTGGAATTCCGGGCCCCGCTACCCGGGACCTACGTCTTCACTGACCCCGGCAACCAGCCTGTGGAACGGACCCTGGGTCTCTACGGAGCCCTCGTGGTGATAGATCCCCGCAACGCATGGCGACTCGCGCCCGGCGCAGCCGAATTCGAGCGCCAGTGGCTGTGGCTGTGCCACGACGTGGATTCCAACTGGGCCCGCATCGCTTCGAGGGGGCAGACGGTGGATCCCCTCGCTACCCCGGCGGTGCCGAACTACTTCACCATTAATGGGTTCGCCGGGTTCCAGTCGCTCGCTGTCACCGCAGATCTGGAGTTCAACGAGCGGCGGCATGAGGACACCCTGCCGTCGGGCCATCCCCGCGAAACCGACGTGCGCAATTTCAGCGCCACCCCGTCAGCCGGGGCAATCCGCACCGGACACCTCATGAGGATGCTCAACGCCGGCATCGTGGACCACCAGCTCCACTACCACGGCAACCATGTCTGGACCGTGCGGGCCAACGGCATCGATTTCCCCCGGTCCAACGGCCGCGTCTCACCGCAGGGTGACGTGGTGCTCCAGCAGTGGGAGGACACCGTCCAGCTGCAGCCGCTGGAGCGCAAGGAGGCGATGCTTCCGGTCCGGAGGCCGCCGGAGGTGATCGACCAGGTGTGGAACGCCAGGAACGAGGACTGGACGTACCCGATGCACTGCCATGCGGAACCCTCCCAGACGGCGCGCGGCGGGCTCTACCCGGGCGGGCTGGTGGCCGACTGGGTGCTGGCCGCCCAGCCCGGCCCTGTCCAAGGGACGCCGCCCACGGCCACGGATCCGCACCACGTGTTCAGGAGCCAGGTGGACTTCTCCTCGGACCAGCCCCATGAAGGCAGCCCGGAAACCGAGTTCCAGCTGAAGCCTGACGTGTTCGTCGAGCTGGATTTCTTCAACCGGAAGTTCGATTTCCCGGATGGCTCCGAGCATGAGATGTGGAGCTTCGAGGGCAACGAGTTCGGGCGCCAGGTCCCCGGAGCAACGGTGCGGATGCGGGAGGGCCAGCTCTTCCAGGCCACTATTAAGCCCAGCAAGAGGGTTCACACCATCCACTGGCACGGCATCGAACCGGACCCGCGGAACGACGGCGTGGGCCACACCTCTTTCGAGGTTACCGGGCACTACACCTACCAGTGGAGGCCGGATGTTGCCGAACGCGGCAACCCCAACCGTGGCTCGGCCGGCACCTACTTCTACCACTGCCACGTCAACACTCCGCTCCACGTGCAGATGGGCATGTTCGGTGCCATCGTCGTCGATCCTCCGGCCAATCCGGCCATGCCGGCGCCGGCCGGGGCGCGCCGTCACACGTTTGAGGGCCCACTGTATGACATCGCCACGGAAACCCTGATAGCGCCCTACTCCATCGATCCCCGGTGGCACGAAATGAACCACGCTGCCGGGCTCAACGGCGAAGATGCGGGACTAAACCGCTTCGAGCCCAGGCACTTTTTCCTCATTGGCGGCACCCTCCCCAGCCGGCCAAGAGGTGATGACGTAGTCTGGACCATCTCCCAGATGCGGGCCAACGTTGTCCGGAACGGCAGGTACCCAACCCTGGTGCGGATGGTCAACGTGGACTACTTCCCCACACTGACCACGATCACCGACGCGGCGGGCAGACCGGCCAGGATCGCCGAGCTGATCGCACACGACGGCCGGGCGTTCTGGACCACCCCGAACCCCACGGGCCCGGCGGTTCAGCCCTCGATGGCCGGGCAGCCGCTGCTGACCAACATCATCAAGTCCGGCGCCGCAGAGAAGTTCGACTTCCTGCTCCGCCCGCCGGCGCCCGGAAAGTACACCATCAGCGTCCAGTTCCTGCACTGGATCACATCGAAGGTCCTCGCCACAAAGACAGTAACCGTCACCGCAGCTTGAGCGGATCCTCAGGGACCGCTCGTTAAAGCTCGACGGCGGGAGGGCGACAGCGTCGCCGCCCGCCCGTCGTCGGGGTACTTTTGGTGACCCAACACCGGGTTGCCCCGGGCCCGCCGTCGTCGGGTTCAAGCGCTCCGGAAACTGCCGCGGCCGGGCCGCTGACTCACGCGTAACCGGCTGCTACTGTGGCGGCATGGAAGCAGGTATGGTTCGCCCCCGGAGCGGCAAGATGATCGCGGGCGTCTGCGCGGCGCTGGCTGCACGATTCGGTATTTCCAAGGCTCTTGTCCGGATCGGCTTTGTGCTGTTCGGCCTGTTCGGCGTCGGGGAGCTGGTCTATATCGCCTTGTGGATCCTTATCCCCAAGGAGCGTTAGACCTCCCGAAAAAGGATAATTATCCGCCGACGTGGTGGATGGTGAAGGCAGAGAGGAAGCCCACGGCCGCCACCAGGCCGGTGAGGTTGTGGTGCTCCTCGAAGGCCTCGGGGATCATCGTGTCCGCGAGCATGGCAAGGATCCCGCCTGCGGCCACGGCCGTAATGAAGGCCACCATCCCCGCGGGCGCGGTTTCCAGGGCCGTGTAGCCGATAAGCGAGGCGAGCCCGCACAGCAGCGCGATCCCGCCCCACACACCGAAGACGTACTTGGCGCTGCGGCCGGCCTTCTTCATGCCCGCCGTGCTGGACAGCCCCTCAGGGACGTTCGAGATGAAGACCGCGGCAAGCATGGCCGGGCTCACGGTGCCTGCCGTGATCAGGCCGAGGCCCAGGACCACGGATTCCGGGATGCCGTCCAGGAGTGCCCCGACGGCGATGGCCGTACCGCTGCCCGGATCCTCCTTTTCGGAGGGCTGCTGGTCTTTGGACCGCTTCCGGTGTTTGGCTCCGGAGCGGGCAAGCAGCGCGTTGGCGCTGACGTAGACTACCGCGCCGGCGAGGAAGCCGAGGACTGTGGGCCAGAGTCCGCCGCCCTGCACGGCCTCGTCCACGAGTTCGAACGCGAGCGCGGAGATGAGGACGCCTGCGCCGAACGCCATGATCGAGGAGACAAGCTTCGCGGGGATGTTCCATTTCCAGGACAGTCCCGAGCCGAGAACCAGCGCTCCGCCGGCAAGAGTTCCCCACAGCAGCGCCTGCGCCCACATGGGCATGGATGTCCGCCTTCCCCGGCCGCAAGGCCTCGCTGAGCTGAAGGGACGTAGCTTTAGTGGTCAACTGTGCCCGCCCCCGGTCAGGAGCATTCTCGCAGACAGGAAGAATGAAGCCGCGGCGGCAGGCCGGAGAAAGCCTGCTCAGTTGCCGGGCCGGAGCCGGTGCCATCCGCCCGTCACTGATGCCCAGACCGCCCAGGCTGTGGCCAGGCCTGCGGCGAGCGTCACGGCAGCGGCGGCGCTCTGGCCGGCCGCGAAGGACCGGATGGTGAGTCCGGTGAGGTAGGCGAGTCCGACGGCGGCCGCCACACCCAGCGCGAACAGCACCAGTCCCGCGGCGGTACTGAACGCCCGTTTCGCGGCACCCCGACGGGGTGTACGGTCCGGTTCAGCGTCACCGTCTTCTACGGGCGCAGTCTCTGCCCGGCCCAACTGAACCAGGTGAGCAGTCCGGCGCAAGCGGGCGTCGGGAGCCACGACCGCCAGGTTGGCATCAGGCTCATCCCGTCCGTCAGGTGCAG
Organism: Arthrobacter globiformis NBRC 12137; assembly: GCF_000238915.1. Classification (GTDB taxonomy): domain Bacteria; phylum Actinomycetota; class Actinomycetes; order Actinomycetales; family Micrococcaceae; genus Arthrobacter; species Arthrobacter globiformis. The sequence continues at coordinate 6,399 of NZ_BAEG01000113.1, forward strand.
CATCAGGTTCCGAACGTCCGGCGCCGGGTGTTTCAGCCTCAGGGTCAGCGTCGGTGCGGACGCGCCGGCCACGGCGGCGCTTGCCGACCGCCGTCGTCGGCTGTTCCCAAACCTCGGCCAGCGTGGAGAAACGCCGTGCGGCCGCAATGGCGAGCACAATCTGGGCGCAGGCCAGCGCGTGCGCCAGCGGCTCATGCCGCTCAACCGGCGGAAGATCCAGGGCGGCGAGAACGTCGCTGAGGCGGTGCCGCGGCAGGGCCAGGTGGTCCTGGGCGAGGTGCAGGGCGCAGTAGAAGTCCTTGGCCGGCAGGTCCAGGTGCTGGTGCTCGGTGGCTTGGCGCATCACGGAGGCGTCGTAGGCGGCGTCGAACGCCACGAGCGGGTCCTCGCAGACGAACTGCAGGATGCCTTCGAGGGACATCTCCCAGTCGGCGGCGTTCTGGACGTCCTGTTCGGCGATGCCGTGGAGTTCCACGTTGATCGGATCAAAGTCGTCGATGCCGGGCGGCGGCTTGATGAGCCACGACGCCGTGTCCACGATGTGCCCATCGCGGACCTTCACCAGGCCGACGGCGCACGCCGAGCCGCGGTGGCTGTTGGCCGTTTCAAAATCGATGGCCGTAAAACTGATTCCTGACATCCTTGCCTCCCCAGGGCATAGCGCGGGAGGCCTCAAGCGCCTTTGCTTGTGACCTCCCGCACATGACTTCGCCATTCTTGCAGAACAGATGCCGAATTACGTTCTCGACGGAAAATGTGACGTGCACCATCCGGTCAATGAAAAGACCGTTGACACTCTGCCCCGCCCGGAGTGCCACGGCCTTGGGTGGTCCAATTCCGGGCCGCCCTAGCTGATTCTGCAAGCATCTCCTGAGAATGGGATCCGCGTGGTGGACACGTGGAAGAGCAGGGAGGCCTTCGAGGCGTTCGCCCGCGAGAAGATCGATCCCATCACCGCCGAAGTGGGCATTACCGAAAAGCCCGAGTGACGTTTTACGAGGTCCATAACTACCTGACCAAAGGCCCGGCCGCCTGACCAGCGCGCGCCAGTTCAACCACTCACCGCTTCAAAGGAGACGCATATGCAGCGTGCCGGCGTCCAGGGCGAACCGCGCGTCCGGCTCTTCGAGTAGCCGTAGTACCTAGAAAGCCCGACGGCGGGTGGCCGGCAATGTCTGCCGGCCACCCGCCGTCGTGCTGGTTGAGCGTGTCGGAACCTACTCGCAGGCGATTCCGTCATTGTCACGGTCGAGGGCACTCCTGTATCCCGGCTCTCCCCGGAATAGCGGAGCCGCGCCCGCAGCCCGGGCAGCGGCGCAATTGGCGTAGTAGGCTGCCGGAGCCGGGGGCACGTAGGGTGCCGCAATGCGCGCTGTGGCCCCGGAGGCCTTGACCAGTGTGGTGTAGCCAGCCTTTGACCCCGTGACACGGACCGTGTAGGTCGCCCCTGAGGCACTGGCCGGGAGCCTATAGGAAGCCGCAGTTGCGCCTGCAACGGCCACACCGGAACGGTACCACTGGTACCGGAGTGCCACCGGAGCCGGCGACCAGGCGCCAGCGATGGCGGTCAGCACATAGCCGACCTTAGCGGTGCCGGTGATCCTCGGAGCCGGTCCGGCCAGGGACCCCTTGGCCACAGCAGCGCTCGCTGCAGATGCCTTATATGAGGCAACGTAGCCAGTCTTCGAACCCGTGACCCGGACCGAGAACCTCGCACCAGCGGCGCTGGCCGGGAGCCTATAGGAAGCAGCAGTCGCGCCAGCGATGGCAACCCCGGAACGGTACCACTGGTACCGGAGCACCACCGGAGCCGGTGACCAGGCACCCGGGATTGCAGTCAGAGCGTAGCCAACCTTGGCAGTCCCGGTGATCCGCGGAACAGCCCCAACGAGTGAACCCCGGGCTACAACCGACGTGGCCGCGGAGGCCTTTACCAACGATGTGTAGCCGGTCTTTGACCCGGTGATACGGACGGTGTACGTCGCGCCGGCGGCACTGGCCGGAAGTCGGTAGGACGCGGCCGTCGCACCAACGATCGCCACACCCGACCGGTACCACTGGTAACCGAGCGAGACCGGAACAGGTGACCAAGCCCCAGGAACCGCGGTGAGTGCGTAGCCAACCTTGGCGGTCCCAGTTATCCTCGGGGCGGCCCCAACGAGCGACCCCTTGGCTATAACTGCGGTGGGCACGGAAAGCTTAGCCAGTGAGGCATAGCCGGCCTTCGATGCGGTGACACGGACCGTATACGTCGCTCCGGCCGCAGTAGCCGGAAGCGTGTACGTGGCCGCCGTTGCTCCTGCAACAGCCACGCCGGAACGGTACCACTGGTAACTGAGCGTCACCGGAGCCGGTGACCACGTACCAGGGACCGCGGTAAGTGCGTAGCCAACCTTGGGCGTGCCCGTGATCTTCGGGGCAGCCCCGCTCAAGTCGCCCTTGAATATCATTGTCCATGACGCGACAGCTCCGGACGGAATGACATAGTCGGTTTTTGCGATTGCCGTCACCGTGACCGTACCGGCGCCTGGATACGTTCCCGCCGCCACAACTTTCCCGCCCACGAGGTAATCAACACCCGTCGTGACCGGAACGGTATAGGTGTCATCCTTCGTGCCGAGCAGGTCTGTGAACGCTACTCCTGCCGGAGACACAGAGTATGGAGTTGCCTTGAACGTCGCCGTCCAGGACGCAGCAACGTCTGGAGCCACGGCAAATCCTTCTTTTGCTGTCGCAGTCACTGTGACGGTGCCGGTTCCCGGATAAGTACCTGCCGGCACAGTCTCCCCGTTGACTCGGTAGTCGACTCCTTCCGACGTCGGCACGATGTAGGTGTCGTTATTCGTGCCATCCTCGTCTGTGAACGTCACTCCTGCCGGGATTGCTAGGCGGACCACCGTGGCACTGGGCTCGCTCGTGCGAGTTTCCGGCGAATATCCGGGCTGCGAGCCTGTGATCTGAACAGATATCGTCTTGCCGGCATGGAGCTCGTCAAGGACCAGAGTGGACTCTGTGGCCCCGCCCACGGGAGTATCGTCAGCCAACCACTGATATGAAAACGTAGTGCCGGGGGTCCAGTCGCCAGCCTCGACTGTGAGCGTCCGACCGACAGTGGCTTCGCCGGATATCCTCGGCGTGGTAACCGCGAGTGTCCCGTATCCGATTGGCGCCGTTGGCTCGCTCGTGCGAGTTTCGGGCGTAGTGCTAAGCCGAGATCCGGTCACTTGCGCCGTGATCCGCTTGCCTGCATGGTCTGGGCCCAGGACGAGCCAGGACCCTGTAGCGCTATCCAGCGGCTGGCCGTCCGCCAGCCACTGATACTCAAGGGTGGTTTCCGGCTCCCAGTCCCCGGCGTCGACAGTGAGCGTCTGGCCCACCACAGCCTCGCCTGACACAGTCGGCGCCGTGGCAGCAGACGAGTCGGTCGGTTCGGTGAGCGTGAATTGGACTGGCTCGTTCTGCGCGACGGTAGCGTTTGCTGGCGTCACTCCTGCGGCCGTAGCAGCAACGGCGACCGCAAGGGTTGCTGCTAGGCGTCGAGCCCAAATTGAAACAGTGTTGGCGCGACAATTATTGGTCATGGATCCCCCCATTACTTGAAGAACTTCAACATTCAACTGAGAGAACTATGCCATGGTTTTTGGCTGGTATTTTCCCTGCCGCTCCCAGACGTTCAAAGCGAACCGCGCGTCCGGCTCTTCGAGTAGCTGTAGCACCTAGAAATCCCGACGGCGGGTGGCCGGCAAGGTCTGCCGGCCACCCGCCGTCGTGCTGGTTGAGCGTGTCGGAACCTACCGCCCGGGGTTCGGATCAACGCCCTCCGAGGCGGCCAGGCCGCCGTCGTTCTCGTCCGCCGCGGGAGTGCCCGCCAGAGTGACTGGCTCATCAGGCCTGGGGCCGTCCTTGTGGCGGGCTTCCTGAAGATGCTGTTCCAGCTTCTCTTCCGCATCCCGGCGGCGCTGGCCAACGGTGCGCATCTGCTGGGTGGTGGGAGCCGCATGCGCGTGCAGGTGCGGCCCATGGTCCGGAAAGTTCTCGCTCATAGTTGAATCGTCCCACCGGACAGGCCGGGTGACTACCTCCCTGACCGCGAGCACGTCAGGCCAGAAATCCAGCCGTTGCTGGCCGCACGGCAGCCTGCCATTCTGGGTGCATCCTGCTTCCGGCAGTGAACGAAAGGACGAGACGATGCCGCTCTACCTATCCAAATTCAGCTACACACCGGACACCTGGGCACGGCTGATCAACAACCCCGAGGACCGACGAAAGGCCGCCCAGGCTTACATCGAATCGGTCGGCGGGAAGCTCCACGGGTTCTGGTACGCCTTCGGCACCCACGACGGGTACAACCTGTGGGAGGCCCCCGACAACGTGTCCATGGCAGCAGTGGCACTGGCAATCAGCGGAGGCGGTGCACTGAGCTCATTCGAAACCACGGTGCTTCTGAGCGTCGAGGAATCGATGGAAGCCATGCGGCAGGCCGCGAAGATCAGGTACCAATCGCCCGGCGCCGTTCAGCAGCCCGAGGTTACCGTCGATTGAGCCTGTCCCCGCAGGTTGAGCCCGTCGTCAGCGCTCCGGGTTCAGGTCCTTGCGGAAGATCACCGTGCCGTTGGCGTTGCGGAGGGTGACGGAGAAGACGTCGTCCGCGGCGAGGTCCACGTGGCCGAAGTACTGGCTTTCACCGCTGCGCGGGGACTCGCCGGCGTAGGCCCCTGCCCGCGAGAAGACCACCTCGGGGCCGAAGGTGCCGTCCATCTGGTTCGGTCCGAAACTGCCGGCGTTGATGGGGCCGCCCACGAACTCCCAGAAGGGGTCAAAGTCCTGGAAGCTGGCGCGCTCGGGTGAGTAGTGGTGGGCGGCGCAGTAGTGCACGTCCGCGGTGAGCCAGACGACGTTTTTCACCCGGTTGCGCTTGAACGCCGACAGCACGCGTGCGATCTCGAGTTCCTTGCCCAAGGGGGCGCCGGCGTCGCGGTTGGAGAGGGACTCCTGCGCTGCCGGCCCGTCGGGGACGATGATGCCCAGCGGCAGGTCCGCGGAGATCACCTTCCATGTTGCGTTGGACGTGCTGACCTCGCGGATGAGCCAGTCGGCCTGTTCCTGGCCGAGGATGTGGGTGAGATTCGTTTCCTTGCCGTCCGTGTTGGGGTCCTTGAAGGTGCGCATGTCCAGGCAGAAGACGTCCAGCTGCGGGCCGCGGGTGATCTTGCGGTAGATGCGGGCAGGCTCGAAGCCGGTGCTGCCGTCGCTGAGCTGGGCGATGGGCTGGTATTCCTGCCAGGCCTGGCGGCCGCGGGCGGCAAGGACGTCCACGCGGCGCTCGGTGTAACGCGGGTCAGTGAGGACTTCGCCGGGGTACCAGTTGTTGGTGGTTTCGTGGTCGTCCCACTGGGCAATGACCGGGACCTCGGCGTAGAGGGCGCGGATGTTCTTGTCCATAAGGTTGTAGCGGTGCCGCCCCCGGTACTCCTCGAGGGTTTCGGCCACCTTGGAGACCTCTTCTGTCACGAGGTTGCGCCAGATCCGGCCGTCGGGCTCGGTGACCTGGGCGGCGATGGGGCCGTCGGCGTAGATGGTGTCGCCCGAATGGATGAAGAAGTCCGGCTTCGTGGCGAGCATCGCCGCGTATCCGCGCATGCCGCCGATCTCCTCGTTGATGCCCCAGCCCTGGCCGGCGGTGTCGCCGGTCCAGACGAAGCTCTGGCCGCGCCTTGTCCCGCCGCTGCGGGACCAGACGCTGTTGGCCTTCGAGCCGGGCGCGGTGCTGAAGGAGCCGCGGGCGGCTTCGCCTGCGTTGCCGTCCGGGTCCTCGAAGTGCATGGTAAGCGCGAAGCGGGTTCCCGCCGGGAGGTCACGGGCGGCGATCTTCGAGGTGAAGTCGGTGGCGTCGCTGGCAGTGGTGCCGCGCAGCACGCGGTTGAAGGCGCGGCTGCCGCGGAGCGCGGACCCGTCCTCGTCGACCGCCACCAGGCTGGCTACCAGCCGGCCGGCGCCCGACGCGCGCGACCATAGAACTCCGGAGTTGGTGGTGACGTCCCCGGTTGAAATGCCGGACGGGAGGGTCAGGCGGTTGCGCACCAGGGGAACCGCGGACGGCCGGGCTGCGTGGGCCGGGACCACCAGTGAGGGCGCGACGGCGGCTGCACCGGCAGCGGCGATGGCACCTTTGAGGATATTACGGCGGGAGAGAGCAGTCATGGGGCCCATGGTTGCCGGGGCGGGTTAAGAGCCGGCGACGACGGGGTGAACCGGGTGAATCGCGGCGGTGACAACCAGATCGAATTCCTTGACAAATAATGAAATTGTCTTCCCAAGCTGGAGAAGCAGGGGCTAATATCCTGCACCTAGGCACTAATCAAAGAAGAAAATGCCGAGAGCTGACCCTTACTTTCGAGCAAGGGTAAATGAGTGGGAATTTATGCATTTGCGTTCCCTGCGGCAACTCATTTGCGGGCTACTCCGTGGGAGAACCCGCCTCATAGGAACATTCGCCTTCTGCGAATATTCAACGCCCCACACTTCTTCGCGCGCATCTTGCGGCGTTATTCTGCCCAGTGCGCTTATATGCCAAAAAACAGTGGAGATAAATCATGAAAAAGCTATTCATTCTCATTGGGGTTTTCCTGGGCTCGATGGTCACCTCCGGACCGGTTGCGGCGGCGCCCGTAGAACCCATCGCTTTTGACTTCACCACTACCGCTGGCGATGTCTGTGCATTTCCTGTTTTGGTGGAGGTCGCTGGAAAGAGTAAAGAAATCGGCGCCCCTGGGGACGACTCCATCCTTATCGCGCCTGGACTGAAAGCAACGTTCACGAATACGCTTACTGGAAAGTCCGTCAGTTATGTAATCACGGGAGCTACGCACAACCAAACACTGGCCAACGGTAATGTGGTTTCCACCGTGACCGGCAGGAACACCATCGTCAACAGTATCGCATTCAACCAAACAATCCGCCCGGGAATCTTCCTCGTCGAGGGTACGTTCCGATTTGAACTCAACGGGCCCATCGAAGTCCACGTATTTAGCGGAACCGGTAGAGTCACAGACGTCTGCGCTTTCCTAGCGCGATAAGAACACTTCCACGTGTCACGACGTCGGGTGGCTGGCATTCTCGCCAGCCACCCGTCGTCGTGCGTTCTTGGAAAAAGCAGCTCAGCGCAAAGGGACCTCGTCCACGAACGCCACCGGCGCCACGGCTTGCTGGTAGAGCTTGAGGGCGTCGGGCACGGCGAGGTTGCCGAAGTTCAACGACAGCTGCAGGCCCTCCAGCTGGGCGTTGGCGCTCTCGGCCGCGCTGACCTTTTCGCCCAGGGCACGGGAGTTGGCGAAGTTGGTGGCTAATGCGGCGGAGACAGAGAAAATCACGGCCGCCAGACAGAGGAACCGCCACACGATGGAGTCGTCGTCCAGCGAGAAGATCCCGCGCACAGCCTCCGTGAATCCGGTTCCGCCGACCGCCGGTCCGGCTGTGAGCGCGGCCGCCAGCGCACTGCCCACGATGCTGATGTTGGAGAGTCTGTTCCGGCGAGGTCGCTCCCGCCCGAGGTACGACCGGATGGCCTGCTGCTTTTGATCAATGCGCTCAGACAGCCGTTGCCGCGTATCGGCGGATTCTTCCATGGTTAGTTACAGCCTTTCTCCCCCCGTCGACGTTTGGATCAGGATCCCACCGGCCTGATATCCGGTCCAGAGTCGAGATATTGGCGACGGCCCCGGTTCACCTGGCCGCCCAAATCAGCGAGTTCGCCGGAACCTGTCGAGGACGCCGGAAACTTCCGGCGTTCTGGCAGGCTTCCGGCGAACTCGGCGAGCGAAGGTACTCCCGCCGCCCATCGGGCCCCGCGAGACAGGGTTGTCTCCCTGTGCGCTACACGCAGGCTTGTGTACGTTATTGCCACGGGACTGCAATGGCGCAGCCCCGCGAGCTGGGGCACGGGACGAGAGGCGCTGAGGATGACAAAAGCGAGGATGGCAAAGACGACCGGAGCGGCACCAAAGCTGGCCAGGGCATTGGCCATTGTTCTCGGCACCTGGGAATTGAACAATGGGCGGTCCGCCACGGAGCAGATACCCGTCCGGTTGCGGGCGTGGGATGGCTCCGAAGCCGGTCCCCACGATGCCCCGCTGATCGAGTTCACGTCCCGGCGGGCGCTGCGGCGGATCCTGTGGGCGCCCGGCCAGCTGGGGTTGAGCCGGGCATACGTCGCCGGTGAAATCAACGCGCACGGCGACATCTTCGCGGCCTTCGCGGCCCTCAGCTCCGCCGGCAAGTTCGCCGAGCCCGGCCCGTTCAGTCCGCTGACACCCCGGGAACTGTGGACGCTGGTGACCACGGGTGTCCGGCTCGGCGCGCTCGGGCCCAACCCCGCTCCCCCGCCGGAGGAGGCGAGGGTGGAAAAGCACGGCAGGAGGCACTCCAAGAAACGGGACGCCGCCGCCATCTCACACCATTACGACGTCGGCAACGACTTTTACCGGCTGGTCCTCGGCCCGTCGCTGGTCTACTCGTGCGCGGTCTGGTCGGACGCGGAAGCAGGCCTGGATGCGGCGCAGGAAGCCAAACTCGACCTCGCCTGCCGGAAGCTGGGTCTGACACCCGGCATGCGGGTGCTGGACGTGGGCTGCGGCTGGGGAAGCTTCGCACTGCATGCCGCCGGGCGGTTCGGGGTGAACGTCGTCGGCATCACGCTGTCCATCGAGCAGGCCGAGCTGGCCCGCAAGCGGGTGGCCGAGGCCGGGCTCACTGAACTCGTGGACATCCGGGTCCAGGACTACCGCGATATGACCGACGGCCCCTACGACGCGATCAGCTCCATCGGCATGTCCGAGCACGTCGGCCGCGAACAGCTGGGCCGCTACGTCGCGCAGCTCCACGGGCTGCTGCGACCGGGCGGCCGGCTGCTGAATCACGCCATCTCCTGGAACGCCGGGCCCACCGAGGACGATCCGGATTCCTTCATCCCCCGCTACGTCTTCCCCGACGGCGAGATGCTCAGCCTGGGCGAGCTGGTGGTGGCGCTGGAGGGCGGCGGCTTCGAGGTTCTGGACGTCGAGGCCCTCCGCCGGCACTATGCGCTGACGCTGCGGGCGTGGGTGAAGAACCTCGAGGAGCAGTGGGACGATGCTGTGCGGCTGACATCCGACGGCCGCGCCCGCATCTGGCGGCTCTACATGGCGGCCAGCGCTCTCGGCTTCGAGGGCGGCCTGACGGGAGTGAACCAAGTGCTGCTTCAGAAGGCCGGCGGCGAGGAGCCGCCGCTGCGGCTGAGGGAATGGACCGCCGGCTAAGCCCGTCAACACCAAGAAAACCACACAAGGAGCAAGGACAATGGCTAACATTCTGATGGTCGTCTCGGCGGCCGATTCGCTGACCATGAAGGATGGCAGCCAGCACCCCACGGGGTTCTGGGCCGAGGAGCTGGTGGTGGCGCACCGGACCCTGCAGCAGGCCGGACACAACGTGGACTTCGCCACTCCCGGCGGCGTCAAGCCCACCGTGGACAAGATCAGCCTGCAGCCGGACATGGTCGGCAGCGAGGAGCGGGCGGAGGACTTCCGGACCTATCTGGAGATGATCGACGTCGACCTCTTCGCGCCGATGGTGCTGGCCGACGTCGACATGTCCGGGTACGACGCCGTCGTCCTGCCGGGCGGCCACGGCCCCATGGCGGACCTGTTCCAGGACAAGGACCTCGGCCGGATCCTCGTGGAGGCGGACGGCGCCAGCAAAATTATCGCGCCCTTCTGTCACGGCCCGGCAGGCCTGCTCAGTGCCACGGCCGACGACGGCGCGTTCGCTTTCGCGGGGCGCAAACTCACGGTCTTCACCAACTCGGAGGAGATGGGCGGCGGCACCGGCGAGAACACGCCCTGGTTCGTGGAGACGGCCCTGCGGGGGAAGGGCGCCAACGTGGAAACCGGCCCGGACTGGGCCAGCCACGTGGTGCGCGAGGGCAACCTGATCAGCGGCCAGAACCCGCAGTCCAGTGAGGACGTGGCCAAGGAGGTCATCAAGGCCCTCGCGGAGTAGGCGGAACCGCTGGTTGAGCTCGTCGAAACCCGGACTGGATCTCGGCAACCTCGATCAGCGGTAGGGACTCAGCCACCCATGCCGGGCTGGACCCGCACGAAGTCGACCTTGTTGCCGGGATTGCTCCGGCTTTTCTGGTGGCGCGAGAACCCCTTCGCGTCCAGATGGTTCTGTGCGCGGAACTCGGCCAGGGCTTCGTCGTACGCCTGGTTGAGCCGCTTGCCGGAGACCTCTTCCACCGAGCCGTCGGAAAAGGTGACGGAGACGAGGATGCTCTCCGGGAAATGCCGGTTCATCCGGATGAAGCCTTCAGCATCCTGCTGCAGATTGATCAATGTGGTCCGCCTTCGTGGTTGTGGCTTCCAGTCTCCCGCACTTTTCGGACAAAAAAGTACGACGGCGGGAGGCGGCAGATCTGCCGCCTCCCGCCGTCGGACTTCAGAAAGCGACGCTAACCGGCCAGCCCGGCCACAGCGAAGATGGCAACGGAGATCCCGAAGCCCATCACGCCGATCAGGGTTTCCATCACGGTCCAGGTCTTCAGCGTGGTCTTGACGTCCATGCCGAAGAAGCGGCCCACCATCCAGAAGCCGGCGTCGTTGACGTGGGAGGCAACCACGGAACCGGCGGCCGCGGCGATGACCAGGGCGGCAACCTGCATGCCGTTCATTCCGGCAGCCGCGACGCCCGGGGCGATGAGGCCGGCGGTGGTTGTGAGGGCCACGGTGGCCGACCCCTGGGCGATGCGCAGGATGGACGAAATCAGGAAGCCGGCCAGGATCAGCGGGATGCCCATGTTACCCAGGACGTCGGCCAGCGCGTCGCCGATGCCGGAGGTGCGCAGCACGCCGCCGAACATGCCGCCGGCGCCGGTGATGAGGATGACCGAGCAGACCGGCCCCAGCGAGGATTCGAGCAGGTTCTCCAGCACGCCGTTGTGGACACCACGGCGGGCTCCGAGGACGAACATCGCCACGAACACCGTGATCAGCAGCGCCACCGGCGTTTCGCCCAGCGTCCGCAGGAACTGGAACCACTGCTCGTCCTTGACGGAGGCGGGCAGCACGCCGGCGGAGGCCGCGGTGTTCAGGCCGGTGTTGATGAAGATGAAGAGCAGCGGCAGGAGCAGCAGGCCCATGATCGTGCGGAAGCGCGGCGGGTGGGATTCGGCCTCGGCGGTGGCGTGGCCCAGGAGTTCCGGCACCGGGAGATGCAGCTTCTTGCCGGTCCACAGCCCGTACAGGTAGGCGGTGAGGTACCAGGTGGGGATGGCGGTGATGAGGCCGGCGATGGTCACCAGGCCGATGTTCGCCTCAAAGAAGGCCGACGCCGAGACCGGGCCCGGGTGCGGCGGCAGGTAGATGTGCATCACGGAGAACGCGCCAGCAGCGGGCAGGCCGTAGCGCAACACTCCCCCGCCCAGGCGGTGGGCCACGGCGAACACGACGGGCAGCATGACCACGAGGCCGGCGTCGAAGAATATGGGGAAGCCGAAGATCAGCGAGGCCAGGCCCAGAGCGAAGGGGGCGCGCTTTTCACCGAAAATGCCGATCATGTAGTCGGCCAGCACCTTCGCGCCGCCACTGGTTTCCACGATGCGGCCGAGCATGGCGCCCAGGCCGACGAGCAGCGCCACGGTTCCAAGGGTCGTCCCGAAACCGTTGATGAGCACCGGGACTACCTGGTTGGCGGGGATGCCCGTGGCGAAGGCGGTGCCCAGGCTGACCAGGATCAGGGCAAGCAGGGCGTGCATTCGCAGCCTGATGATCAGGAACAGCAGGACGCCGATCGCCACTGCCGCAATGAGCAGCAGGGGTCCTGCGCTCAGCGTTTGGGTCCATCCTTCGATGGTCATGATTCTCCTTTGAAACAGGTTCTTGCGTTGGGGAGGTGAAAGAGGTTGGGCGCTTAGTTAGCGCACGGGGTCTTGCCAGACGGGAGCTTCAGCGCGACCAGGATGGCGGCGATGAGCTCCTCCGGGGAGCGGGTGATGTCCAGGCGGAGGCTGCCGGCTTCCAGCTCCTCCGCAGTGAGCGGTTCCAGGGTGGCCAGCTGGCTGGGCAGGAGCGTGGGCGGCATGAAGTGGCCTTCGCGTCCCTGCATGCGCTGGCTGAGGAGGGCGGCATCGCCGTCCAGGTGGATGAAGAGCACGCGGCCTTCGGCTTCGGACAGCAGCCTGCGGTAGCTCTGCTTCAAGGCGGAGCAGGTGAGTACCGTGCTGTGGCCGGCCCGGGCCTGTTCGGTCATCCAGTTCTGGATCTCCTGCAGCCAGGGCCAGCGGTCCTCGTCCTGCAGCGGAATGCCCTGGCTCATCTTGTCGATGTTGGCCTGCGGGTGGAACTCGTCCGCTTCCGCGCTGGCCCAGCCGAGGTGCTTGGACAGGGCGGCGGCAATCGTGGACTTGCCCGAACCGGCAACGCCCATCACCACCAGGTGCGTGGCTGGATACTGCATCTTTACCTCCGAAGAAGACGTCTTTGGCTTGTGGAAGAAGCTCAATCTGCAGCCCGACCCGAACTGCGCTGGAGATAAGGTATCACCAATTCGGCCGAAAGATACTATCTTTGCGTGTCACAGATCATACCTTTGCCGTCATCTTCCGGTACGCTGGAGGAGCGCTTCAGCGCAAAAGAAAGGCAGGATCATGTCGACGGCGACAGAGGACCGCGCGGACAACGCGTACGACGGCGGGTTGTCCCCCGCCATGCACGAACGCGTTCTCGAAACAGTCGGCGTGGCCATCGCGTCCGGCGCGCTGGCGCCGGGAAGCCGGCTCACCCTTGAGGTCCTGCAGCAGGAGTACGGGGTGTCCCGGACGGTGGCGCGGGACACCATGAAGGTCCTCGAGTCGATGAACCTGGTGTACTCACGCCGGCGGGTGGGCATTGTGGTCCAGAGCCCGGACCTCTGGAACGTTTATGATCCCAAGCTGGTGCGGTGGCGTCTGGCGTCCGAGCGCCGCGCCGAACAGTACGCCAGCCTCACAGAGCTGCGCATCGCCGTCGAACCCATCGCCGCTGCTGGTGCAGCGCGCCGGGCCAGTGCCTCGGAGCGCAGCCAGCTGGTGGCCCTGGCCGCGGAGCTGCGGCGGCTGGGTGAAGCCGGAGACCTCGAGGCGTTCACGGCGGCCGACGTCGCCTACCACCGGCTGCTGCTGAAGAGCTGCGGCAACGAGATGTTCTCAGCCTTGGAAGGGATGGTGGCCGAGGTCCTCACCAGCCGGACCCAGCAGGGGCTCATGCCGTTCAAACCGCGGCCCGAGGCGCTCGACGCCCATGAAAAGGTGGCCGCCGCCGTCGCCGGCGGGGACGCCACCGCGGCGGAGACGGCCATGCACCACATCCTGGACGAGGTGCGCGAGGCGATGGGGCTGCACTAGGCCCGGCCGGTTGAGCCCACCGGGACGTGATTCAGGAGCGGTGGTCCCGTTCATAGACGTCGGGGACGCCGTTATGGTCCGAGTCGATTTTCTCTTCGGCTTCTGCCAGCCGGTACTGGCGGTTTCTGGTGCTGAGGACGGCTGATGCGAGCAGCGCAGCAATGAGGGACGCCGTCAGGATGCCGACTTTGGCGTGGTCGTCCTCGATGCTTCCGTGACCGAAACTGAGTTCAGCCACCAGCAGGGAGACGGTGAAACCTATTCCCGCCAGGACGGAGACGCCGAAGATGTCGATCCATTTGAACGAATCATCCAGCCTTGCCCGGGTTGCCTTTGTGAGCACCCAGCTGGTGCCGAGAATCCCGGCAGGCTTACCCAGTACGAGGGCGAGGATCACTCCCAGGGCGACCGGGTCGGTCAGGGCGGAGACCAGCCCTTCCCATCCTCCGAGGGCGACTCCGGCGGAGAAGAACGCGAAGATCGGTACGGCGATGCCGGCGGAAATGGGGCGGAAGCGGTGTTCGAAGGTTTCCGCGAGGCCAGGACCGGCGTCCGGACCGCCGCTGGCCTGGGAGCGGATCACGGGGACGGCGAACCCCAGCAGCACACCGGCGACGGTGGCGTGGATGCCCGAGGCGTGCACGAGCGTCCAGGTGGCGATGCCCAGGGGCAGCAGGATGAGCCAGGCTGCTGCCAGCCTGGTTCCGAAGAACCGGCGGTATTTCTGGGCGAGGAACGTGTAGAGGCCCAGGGGAATCAGTGCCAGCAGCAGCGGCCCGGGCTGGATGTCGCTGGAGTAGAAGATGGCGATGATGCTGATCGCGATCAGGTCATCGACCACGGCCAAGGTGAGCAGGAAGATCCGCAGCGCGCTGGGCAGGTGGGAGCCGATGATCGCCAGGACGGCAACGGCGAAGGCGATGTCGGTGGCGGTGGGGATGGCCCAGCCCCGCAACAGCTCCGGGCTCGAGAGGTTGACCAGGGCGTAGATGACCGCGGGCACAGCGACACCGCCGACGGCGGCGGCGATGGGGACGACGGATTTGCTGATCTGCCGCAGGTCTCCGGCGACGAACTCCCGTTTGAGTTCGAGCCCGACGAGGAAGAAGAAGATTGCCAGCAGTCCGTCGGCGGCCCAGGCTCCGAGGCTGAGGTTTAGGTGCCAGGGCTCGTAGCCGATCCTGAAGTCCCGGAGGGCGAAATAGCTGTCGGCCAGGGGTGAGTTGGCCCAGATGAGCGCGACGACTGCTGCAGCGACCAGCAGGGCGCCGCCGACCGTTTCTTTCCGCAGTATCGCCGCGATGCGCAGCGCCTCGGCGTAACTGCCGCGTCCGAAAACGGTGGATCCGCCGGGGGGCGGAGGTGAGGGGGTGTGCTGGTCCATGAGGTGTCCTGATCGTTGGGTCGCCAAATACCGTGCCGACCAGACTTCCCGGCTCACCTGCCCCCAGTCTAAGGGCGGGGCCGCCCAGACACGAACGGCCCCGGGCTTCTGTTGGCTGTGTCCTTCAAAACCCCAGTCCCCAGCCTAAAGCCGCGCCTCGGAGAAGGGAACGCTGGGCAGACGCCCTGCGTGCCATCCCTCGGTGGAACGCACGACGGGGGTGTGGCCACGGCCGTCGGTGAGGACGGCACGGACGGTGGCGCCGACAACCCAGAGTCCAACGAGCAGGATGATGATGAGCAGTTCCATGGTGTTTCCCTCGGATGCGTGTTGGTGCTGATTGGTGATCTCAGTGTGTTCGGCGGGCGTGTGAACAAGCGTGTGAGGCACCGCAGACAGCGAATAGCCGCGGCGGTACCATGAGCCGTATGGCCGAGACGTGGATCCGGCTCCTCGGTCCGCCGCGGATCGAGTCCCCTGGCGCAAGTCCTCCACAGCCCCGCGGCCGCAAGGCATGGGCTGTGCTGGCCTACCTCGCCCTGCAGGCTGGGGGCACTGGACGGTCGAGGACCGCCGGGCTGCTGTTTCCCGATGCTGCCGATCCGCTCGGTGCGCTGCGTTGGAACCTGTCGGAGCTGCGGCGCACCCTCGACGGCGTGACGATGGCGGGTGATCCGCTCCGGCTTGAGATGCGCCCGCCGTGGCGCTGCGATGCTGTGGAACTCGTCGGGCCGGGGCCAGTCCCCCGCCCTGACCCGTACAGCCTGAACGGCCAGCTGCTCGAGGGGCTGTCCTTCGTCGATTGCCCGGTTTTCGACTCCTGGCTGGCGGATCAGCGCTACCGGCTGGAGAACTGCGCGCAGTCCGTGCTGTACGAGTCGTCAGTGTCCGCCATGGCTTCGGGCGATCCGCGGCAGGCTGCGGAGCTGGCCTCCCGGGCGCTTCAGCGGGACCCGTTCCACACTGATTGCAACGCGGTGCTGGTCCGGGCGCTGGTGGCGATTGGTGAGCACCGGCATGCGCGCGAGCATGTGAGCAAGTGCGCCAACCTTTACCGCGACGAACTGGGCCTCCCGCTGCCTCCTGAAATCCGCACGGCGCTGTCCGGCGCGGCACCTGAGACCGACCCGGGGATTCCCGCCACGGTGGCTACCGTCCGGTCCTATCTCGACGCCGGCGGCGCCTCACTCTCTGCCGGCGCCGTGGACCGGGGGCTGGATCAGCTGCGGCTCGCCGTCGTCCTGGCCCAGCGCACGCCGGACCGGCACCTCCTCGCCGAGTCGCTGGTCACGCTCGCCGGGGCGATGATCCACCAGGCGGGCGGCCGCGGCGCGGAAGTAGCGGACTTCCTGCACCGGGCGCTGACGGCCGAATCGCCGTCGGCCGTAGCGCCGAGGGCTGTGGCGCCGTCGGATAAGTACGACGGCGGGTCCCCGACTGCCGCGGCGGCTTACCGCGAGCTGGGGTACCTGTCCGTGCAGCGGGGCGTACCGGACCGGGCGGCCGGCTGGCTGGACCGGGCCAGTGCTGCCGCCGCCGGGTTCCCCGACGAGCAGGCACGGGTCCTGGCGATTCAGGGCATGCTGGCGTCGGACACCGCACGCTATGGGGACGCGATGGATGCGTTGACCGCGTCCGCGAAGCTGGCCCGGGAGATGCGGAACCGCCGGCAGCAGGCGTTCAGCAGCGCGCTCCTGGGCCGGGTCCTGCTGCTGCGTGGGGAGCTGGACCTGGCGGCCAAGACCCTGGACCATGCTCTGGAATGGATCGCCGCCGAACACTGGACAGCGTTTGAGCCGTTCGTGGCCGGAGTACGCGGCGAAACGTACCTGGCGGCCGGCGACCTCGAGGCTGCCGCCGAAATGATCGACCGCTCCTGGGTGATGGCGGACCTGGCCGGAGACCACTGCTACATGGCCCTCGCCGCGGGGGCCGAAGCGCGCCTGTTCCTGGCGCACGGCGACCTCGCCGCGGCGCAGCACTGGGTGGACAGAGGGATGGAGCCCAAGCCCTGGTATCTCTGGTATTCGGCCCGGCTGCTGGATGTTGCGGCGGAAGTGGCTCTCGCGGCACGGTCTGAGCGGGCGGAAGAAGTGGTCGAGCGTCTCGGGGCACTTGCCAGCCGGAGCGGAATGCGCGAATTCGTAGTCCGGGCACAGTCCCACCGCGCGGTGCTCGGTGACGAGACCGCTGCCCAGGCCGTCCCCTGGCTGGCGAAAGAAGTCGAAAACCCCGCGCTGACCGCGTTTCTGGCCGCGCGCGGCCAGCTCTAACAGCCGGTGGTTGAGCCTGTCGAAACCCGGCTCGCGTTGATTTCGACAAGCTCAATCAGCGGCTGCTGGCTCAACCAGCACACCCGGGTTAACAAAAAGCAGGGCCCGTCCGGAGACGGGCCCTGCTCAGAAACCTTGCGGTCCCAGGTTATCTAGGAAATTAGATGGCCTGGATGTTGACGGCCTGGGGACCCTTGGGGCCCTGCTCGGTTTCGAAGGAGACCTTCTGGTTCTCTTCGAGGGAGCGGAAGCCGGAGGAGTTGATCGCGGAGTAGTGCGCGAAAACGTCCTGCGAGGAGTCGTCCGGGGAAATGAAGCCGAAGCCCTTTTCAGCGTTAAACCATTTGACGGTGCCAGTAGCCATTATTTTTGTCCTTCGTGAAGGTGGAGGAAAAGTCCCGACTTTCGGGTCCTCCGGCGTGGGGTGTTCAAAACCGCTACTTCAGAAGAACGCGGACTTTCGACCGCGCGTACTGCCTGAACTACCAAATACAAACACAACAACGGTCTCCACTCTACACGAGATCCAGCCGGCACCTCGCCAAACTTGCAGGAACAACCATTCGATCCGGCGCAGAGCCGCCGCAGCGCAGGAGCTCCCGGCTGAGCAGGCGGTGAGGAGGGCTCCCAGACAGGCGGCGGCGCGGAGCATCTGGGGGCTGGTCCGCGCTCCGGCCGGCCTGGTCAGCGCGACGGTGGCCGGGGCCGCCGGGCGGGCGTATGATCCCGGCATGGGACGGCACTGAGCCGCGCCCATGAGATGCTGCCTGAGCCCTGCTACCCGGAGGTGCACCGATGGAAATGCCCAAAGCGTCCGAGGCTGACAAGGAACACTTCCGGGCCGTGGTGCCCGACCATCCCGGGGTGGTCATCAAGCCGATGTTCGGGAACCTCGGCGCGTTCGTCAACGGCAACATGTTCGCCGGGCTGTTCGGGCCGACCATCGGCATCAAGCTCTCCGATGAGGACCGCGAAGTGCTCGAGTCCTCGGAGCGGACGGTTCCCTTCGGCCCCGCAGAGCGTCCCATGGGCGGGTACACAGGCCTGCCGGAGATGTGGAACGAAGAGGGCGACGGCGACGAGGCGCGGGCCCGGGCCTGGACGGAGAAGGCGTTCGCGTACGTCGCCAGCCTGCCGCCCAAGGCCGCCAAGGAACCCAAACCCAGGGCCGCGAAGAAGTAGCCATGTCCCCGCCTGCCGCCCCCGCACGAGAGGTCGACACCCTGGTCATCGGGGCGGGGCAGGCCGGCCTGGCCACGAGCTACTGGCTCAGCCGGGCCGGCGTCGAACACCAGGTGCTGGAGCAGCGCCCGGAACTGGGCGGCGCGTGGCAGGACCGCTGGGACTCGTTCTACCTGAACACGCCGAACTTCGCTTTCCTGCTGCCTGGCATGACGTACGACGGGCCCGAGCCTGACGCGTTCCTGCCCCGGGATCAGGTGATCGAGCTGTTCCGGGACTACGCCCGGCGGATCGCGGCACCGGTGCGGCTGGGGACCGAGGTCACCCGGGTTGCCCGGGCTGGCGGGCCGACGGCGGACGGCGGGTTCGCCGTCGACACAAACCAGGGGCGCTGGCTGGCACGGAACGTCGTGTTGGCGAACGGGGCCTATCAGCGGCCGCGGATTCCGGCGTCGGCCGCCAAACTCCCCCAGCGCATTACCCAGCTGCACAGCCATGACTACCGCAACCCGGCGCAGTTGCCCGGCGGCGCGGTGCTGGTGGTGGGGACCGGGCAGTCGGGCGGCCAGATCACCGAGGACCTGCTCGCCGCCGGCCGGGAGGTGCACCTGTCCGTGTCGGCCTGCCCCGAGGCGCCGCGGCGCTACCGGGGCCAGGACACGTTCTACTGGCTGCTGCAGGTCAACCTGCACGGGCCGGACTACGGCATCAACGGCCTGCAGGCTGCGCAGCTCCCGTCGCCCGCCGCACGCTTCATGTGCAATCCGCTCGTCTCCGGCAACGACGGCGGGCACAGCATCCGGCTGCGGGACCTGGGCCGCCGGGGCGTCCGCCTGCACGGCCACTTTGAGGAAACGGACGACGGCGTAATCACCTTCAGCGACGACCTCGCCGCCCGCATGGCGCTGGTGGAATCGGCGTTCGGGCAGCGGATGAAGGTGATGCTTGACGCGTACATCGCCGCGGCGGGCATCGAGGCGCCCGTTGCTGAACCTGCTCCGGTGGATGACTGGCAGCTTCCTTCCTCCGGGGCGCGCCTGGACCTGGACGCCGAGGGCATCACCTCCGTCATCTGGAGCACCGGCTACGGCCTGGACTTCGGCTTCCTGGACATTCCCGTGCTCGACGAGTGGAACTACCCGCGCCATTCCCGGGGAGTCACGGAGGTTCCGGGGCTTTATGCGGTCGGGCTCCCGTGGCTCACCAAGCACGCTTCGTCCACGGTGGCGGCGGTGGGGATGGATGCCGAGTACGTGGTGGGGCACCTCGCCGGGCGGTGAACCACCGGAGCCGCTGGTTGAGCTTGTCGAAACCGAGCCCGCCGGCTGAGCCCGTCGAAACCAGCCGGACCTTGCCCGCCGCGCCCCCGGGTTCTAAAATTAATTAAGTTAGCTTTAGAAGGCCACGGGAGGTTGAGATGGACTGGCAGGGCTGGGCTCTGTTCGGGCTGCTTGCCACCACAGCCCTGACCGCGGTGATGATCGCCTTTCAGATGGCCGGCTGGACCCGGCTCGACCTGCCGCTGGTCCTGGGCAGCCTCGTCACGCCGGATCCGGACAAGGCGCGGATCGCCGGCTTCTTCATCCACTTGGCCGCGGGGCAGGTCTTCGCCCTTGGCTACGCGGCGGTCTTTGCGCTGCTGGGCCGGGCCACCTGGTGGATCGGCGCCCTGCTCGGACTCCTGCACGTTGCGGTTGCACTCACCGTCATTCTGCCCCTGCTGCCCGGCATCCATCCCCGAATGGCCAGCACCAGAGCCGGGCCCGCCAGCCGCGCGGCGCTTGAACCGCCGGGCCTGCTGGGCCTGAACTACGGGATCCAGACGCCGGCGGTGGCCGTGGCGGCCCACCTGGTCTACGGCTCGCTGCTTGGGCTGCTGCTCACGGTCAACTGACGCTTCCGCCCGGGAGAACGTACGCGAGAGAAGGTGAACGGGAATATGGAAGCCATGCACTCCCCCGCCCTTGCCGACTACGGGCTGCTGGGAGATACGCGGACCGCTGCCCTGGTCTCGGCCGACGGCGGCATCGACTGGCTCTGCGCTCCCACCTTCGACGGCGATCCCGTCTTCGGTGCCCTGCTCGGAGGCCCGGAAGCGGGCACCTTCCGCGCCGGCCCCGCCCTGCCCGCCGAGCGCCTCATCCGTCGCTACCGTCGGCACACCGCCACGCTCGAGACGGTCTGGGCCACGAACGGCGGCACCCTGACCCTCACCGAAGCAATGGTGGCGGAGGTGTCGGGCCGCCTGCTGCCCACGACTCTCCTGATCCGGCGGCTGGAGGCCGACGGCGTCCCGGTTCAGGCCGCCGTCGAACTTAACCCCCGCCTCGGCGAGCGCCACCTCCGTCCCCGGGTCCGGCAGGGACAGCACCTGGTGTGCGAATGGGGTGCCCTGGCCATGTCGCTCGGCTGCAGCGGCGGGGTGCGCGTGGAGCCGGGTACGACGACGGTTATCACCGTTGAGCCCGGCCGTCCCGTTGTGATGGTCCTCGCCCTGGCGTACACGGAACCGCTGGTCTGGGTCGATCCCGAGACCGCCTGGGACCTGGTGGAGGCCGACGAGGCCCGCTGGCTTGAGTGGACATCGGGCATCAGCGGGGACGTCCCGTTCCGGGAGCCCGTGCTGCGGAGCCTGCTGACGCTGAAGCTGCTGACCTACTCGCCGTCGGGCGCGCCCGTGGCAGCCCCGACGACGTCCCTGCCCGAGGATCCGGGCGGCATCCGGAACTGGGACTACAGATACGCCTGGCCGCGGGACGCCAGCATCGGCATCGCCGCCTTCCTTGGCCTGGGCAAGGACGGCGAGGCACTGAACTTCCTGAACTGGCTGCTGCATGCCAGCAGGCTGCAGCGGCCCCAGCTGCCGGCCCTGCTGACCCTGACCGGAGGGCACGTCCCCCGCGAGCGCACCCTGGAGAACTGGCCGGGCTACATGGGCAGCGCTCCGGTGCGGATGGGCAACGGCGCCTCACACCAGCATCAGCTCGACGGCTACGGCTGGGTCCTGGACGCCGCATGGAACCTCGTCCGGCAGGGGCACCGGCTCAATTCGGAGACGTGGCGGGCGATGCGCGGGTTCACGGACCTCGTGGCGCGGCGCTGGCCGGAACCGGACGCCGGGATCTGGGAGATCCGCGCGGACGCCGCGCACCACGTGCATTCGAAGATCATGGGCTGGCTTGCCCTGGACCGGGCCCTGCGCATCGCCGGGAGCCATCACATCAGTGCCCGGCGGCGGCGCCGGTGGGAAGCGGCGAGGAGCGCTGTGGCCGCCGACATCCGGATACGGGGCTTCGACACTGCTCGGAACACGTACACCCGCTCCTATGGATCCACCGACCTCGACTCGGCCCTGCTGATCCTGCCTGTGACCGGCTTCGAGTCGCCGGGCTCTGCACGGCTGCGGGGAACGGTGGATGCTGTGGGGGCGGAACTCTCGGCCGGCTACCCGTTCCTGTATCGCTACCCGCCGGGACAGGACGGGCTGCCCGGGGACGAGGGTGCGTTCCTGCCGTGCTCCTTCTGGCTGTCGCAGGCCCTCGCCCTCACGGGACGGGCAGCGGAGGCGGCGGAGATGTTTGAGGCGGTCCTTGGGGTCGCCGGCCCGCTGGGTCTGTTCAGTGAGGAGATCGATCCCGCCACCGGCGCGCTGCTCGGCAACTACCCGCAGGCCATGACCCACGCCGCGCTGGTCCAGGCAGCCCTGGCCCTCCGCGATGCATCGCTGGTTGAGCCCGTCGAAACCCCGCCGGTTGAGCCTGTCGAAACCGAGCCTAACCCGGCCGGTTGAGCCTGTCGAAACCGAGCTGGATCAGTTCTCCTGCCCCGAACAAGCGGTGAAGACGTTCTTCGCGACGGTCATCGCCGACATGGCCCTGGGCCAGCCGGCGTAGAAGGCGAGGTGGGTGATGGCCTCGATGAGCTGTTCCTCCGTGAGGCCGTTCTTCCTGGCGTAGTCGAGGTGAAAGGTCAGCTGCTCGGCGTTCCCGCCGGCGATCAGCGCCGCGACCGTGATGAGGCTGCGGTCGCGTTTGGAAAGCTCAGGGCGCTCCCACACCTCGTCAAAGAGGACGCGGTCGGTGTAGTGCACCAGGCCAGGGGCGAAATCGCCGAAGGCGCGCTGGCCGCCCGTCCAGCCCGCTGTCTCGTCAGTCATGGGTGTTCCTTTTCAGTAGGTCGAATGGCACAAGTCAACGCCCTCGGCCCGCCCGTGCGGGAGACTCTGCCGATACGGGTACTGACAGAGACTCCCTCCACAAAGGATGTGAAAGTAGCGTGGTCGGCATGGACAACCGCAGCGAGATCCGTGAGTTCCTCGGCACCCGGCGGGCGAAGCTCAGCCCGGAGCAGACGGGCCTGCCCTCGTTCGGTGGCACCCGCCGCGTCCCAGGGCTGCGCCGCGAAGAGGTCGCGCTGCTGGCCGGCGTCTCGGTCGAGTACTACACCAAGCTCGAACGCGGCTCACTTGCCGGGGTCTCGGAAAGCGTGCTCGAGTCGCTCGCCAGGGCGCTCCAGCTGAACGAGGCCGAACGGGAGCACCTCTACAACCTGGCCCGCGCGGCGTCACCTTCGGCGCGGCCGCGGCGCAAGCCCAGCGAGGGTGTGACCCCCAGCATTCAGAGGCTGCTGGAATCCATGGTCGGCGTGCCCGCGTTCGTCCGCAACGGCCGGCTGGACGTCCTGGCGATCAACGGCCTTGGGCGCGCACTGTACTCCGAGGCGTACGGACAGAACACCGGAACCGTGAACCTCGCACGTTTCGCCTTCCTCGACCACCGCTCGCACGGCCTGTACCCCGACTGGGAGAAGGCGGCCGATACCTCGGTCGCGATCCTCCACACCGAGGCGGGCCGTGACCCGTTCAACAAGTCCCTTACCGAGCTGATCGGGGAGCTGTCCACCTGTTCGGAGGACTTCCGCGCCCGGTGGGCACGGCACGACGTGCGCCTCCACCGGGGAGGCTACAAGGATTTCCGCCACCCCGCCGTCGGAGACCTGCATTTGGCGTTCGACGCCCTGATGCTCCCGAACGCGCCCGGCCTCACGCTCACCGCCTACAGCGCCGACCCCGGCACCCCGTCGGAGGACGGCCTCCGGCTGCTCGCCAGCTGGGCGGCGACAGAATCGACTTCCATAACCAGCAAGGAGAACGCATGAACATCGAACCCGCCAACCCCACCGGCAAGAATCCGCCCGAGCAGTTCGCCGGCGATGTGTGGCTGGACCCCATCGCGCTTCCCCACGAAGGCGACCAGCGCATGGTGGTCGCGACCGTGCGGTTCGCCCCCGGGGCCCGCACCGCCTGGCACTCCCACGCCCGCGGACAGTACCTCCGCGTCACCCAGGGCGTCGCCCGGTTCGGTGGCCGCGACGGCACCACCATCGAGGTCTACCCCGGCCAGACCCTGTACACCCCGCCCGGCGAAGAGCACTGGCACGCTGCCGCGCCCGGCTGCTTCATGGAGCACATCGCCATGCTGGAGCACGGTGACGACCCCGCCACAACCACGACCTGGCTGGAGCACATCACCGACGACGAGTACAACGGCACCCAGCCCTGATCCCCCTGCCCGGGATCGCTTCCCTTAGCCGGCGCCGCGGCGGGCCGTTACATCTGTGAGCAGCGGATGGCGCCCCGGCTTCCGTCAGGTCTCCGGTCCGGCTGCATTTCCCTCAGCCGCAGCGGTCGCGTCAAGCGGAACATAGTCGCCGTGCCGGTGGACGATTTTCCACTCTCCGCTTTCGCGGCGGTAGACGTGGGTGACGCGGAGCTTCGTGGACTGGGGCGGACCGCCGTCGACGCTTAGGGCAGCGCGCTCGAACCCGACGGTGTATGCAAGGTCCCCGCTGGCTCCGGCGGCGAGCAGCTCGAAACTGTAGGCGGTGCAATTCGAGAACCGTGACGCCACCCAGCGGAACGTCTGGCTGACGGCGTCCCATCCCACGTTGGACATGCCCATCGCGCCCAATAGGGTGACCGGATCGGAGCGTGACCACAGGGCCATTCTCGGCTCCACATCGCCGTTGTGGATCGCCGTTTCCGCTGCTATCTGTCGGTCCAGCATGGTGGTCAGGAAATCGTCGAGCTCGCTCATGTCCGTCTCCTTCGCCGATCAAGGCGTCGCGTCGTGCCCATCGGGGCTTTGCCGTCAGGGTGGCAGCTCCCAAGTACGGCGTCAACGACCTGAGGCACGCAGCAGCGGAGGGCGCGTCCGGCCAGGCCGGACGCGCCCTCCACTTTGCGAAATCCCCAGGCAGGGTTCAGTCGACGAGCACCGGCGATTCCACGCGCTCCGGGGACTGGACGCGCGCCGGAGTCTTGGCGGAACGGTGGCGCAGCCAGTTCGCTACCGCCAGGAGCGCCACGAGGCCGAAGGTGCTCAGGAGCTGGGGACGGGAATCCTCGCCGATGAAGCCGACGGTGAAGATGGCCGCGAGAATGAGCAGGCCAAGGCCCGTGAGCCACGGGAAGCCGGGCATCCGCAGCGGAAGGGTGGTTCCATCACGGTCCGCGCGGAGACGCAGTGCAAGTTGGGCGAGGAGCGCCGACGTCCAGACCAGCAGGCAGGTCGAGCCCACAATGTTGAGCAGGACGGGCAGGACCATCTCGGGGAAGGCCAGCTCCAGCACAACCGTAACAACTCCGAAGGCGACGCTGGCCAGGACTGCGACGACCGGGACCTGGGCCTTGGAGACGGAAGCCAACAAGCGGGGAGCCTCACCCCGCTCAGCCAGGGAGTACGCCATCCGGGAGGCGCCGTAAAGGTTGGCGTTGAGGGCGGAGAGCAGTGCCGCTACGGCAACCAGGGTGATGGCAGTCGCTGCACCGGGCATGCCCGCGGCCTCCAGCACGGCAGCGAACGGGCTCTTTAGCCCCGCCGAACCCACGGGAACCACGGCAGCGATGACGAAGATTGCGCCGATGTAGAACACCAGGATGCGCCACAGCACCGTCCGGACTGCCTTCTTCACGCTGCGGGCCGGCTCCGCGGTCTCGGCTGCCGCCACGGACACGATCTCGGTGCCGCCGAACGCAAATGCCACCACGAAAAGTGCCGTGGCAATCCCGGCGAAGCCGTGCGGAGCGACATCGCCTCCGGTGAAGTTGGCCAGGCCCGGCGACTGCACGCCCGGCAGCCAGCCGAAGAGCAGGGCAGCACCCACCAGGAGGAACCCGACGATGGCTGCCACCTTGAGCAGGGCGAACCAGAACTCGAACTCGCCGAAGTTCTTCACGCTGGTGAGGTTCACGGCGGTGAGCACCACGATGAACACGAAGGCCGTCAGCCACACCGGCAGGGCCGGGAAGATGGTGGACAGCAGGCCTGCCGCACCGAGCGCTTCGGCGGCGATGACCACCACGAGCTGCAGCCACCAGAGCCAGCCCACCGTGGCACCGGCCACCGGCCCGTAGGCCTTGGCGGTATAGACGGAGAAGGCACCGCTGTCCGGGTTGGCGGCGGCCATCTCGCCGAGGGCCCACATCACCAGGATGATGAGCGTGCCCGCCACGAGGTAGGAGATCAGCACGGCCGGCCCGGCGGCCTGGATGCCGGCACCGGAGCCGATGAAGAGGCCCGCGCCGATTGCGCTTCCGAGCCCCATCATGGTGAGCTGGCGGGGTTTGAGTGCCGCGCCCAGTGCGCGGCCAGACGTCATTGTCCGTTGTTCCATGGGGAGTCCTCTGGTTGTCTGTCGAACGGGAAAAGATCGAACGGGTAAAGGTGGAACGGGTGGGGTTTTTCAGGCAGCGTGGGCTGCCAGGACGGCTTCCATAACGTGGAGCACGCGGTCGTTGGAAGCGGGCTCGGCAACAGTGATCCGGATGCCGTCGCCCTGGTAGGCGCGGACCAGGATGTCCGCCTGGTCGAAGGCGGCCACGAGCCTCGCCGTGAGGTCGTCGTCTGCCCGGATCCACAGGAAGTTGCCCTGGCTTGGCTGCAGCGTCCATCCCTGGGCCTCCAGCCGTGCGGCCAACCGCGAGCGCTCTTTCTGGACGACGGCGACCCTTGCCTGCATCTCGCCGGTCGCGTCCAGCGAAGCGACGGCAGCCTTCTGGGCCAGGGCCGTCACCGCGAACGGGATGGCGGTCCGGCGCAGTCCCTCCGCGATGTCTGGTGTGGCCACTGCATATCCCACGCGCAGGCCGGCGAGTCCGTAGGCCTTCGAGAAGGTGCGGAGGATGCACACATTCGGGTACTCACGGTAGAGCGTCAGGGAGTCCGGCCCGCTGCCCGCCTCGGCGTATTCCACGTAGGCCTCGTCGATCACCACGAGGATGTCGGAGCGGACGGAGCGGAGGAACGCCGCGATGCGGTCATGGCTGATCGGGACGCCCGTCGGGTTGTTGGGGGTGCAGAGCAGGATCACCTTGGTCCGTTCGGTGACGGCTGCGGCCATGGCGTCGAGGTCGTGGCCCTCGGCGTCGTCCAGCGGGACGCGGACGGGCCGGGCACCTGCCAGCTCCACCAGGATGGGGTAGGCCTCGAACGAGCGCCACGCGAAGATCACTTCATCCCCGGCGTCGCATAGCCCGGTGATGATCTGCTGGAGAACACCGACACTGCCGGGTCCCACCGCGATCTCCCCGGCGGTGACAGCAAGATGGCCGGCGATCCGTTCGCGGAGTTCGACGGCGGCCATGTCCGGGTAGCGGTTCATCCTGCCCGCCGCTTCAGCCACCGCGGCGGCGGCCGCGGGCAAGGGTTCGTAGTGGCTTTCGTTGCTGGCGAGTGCTGCGATGTCCGCGCCGGCGCTGCGCCGGCCCGGGACATAGGACGGCAGGCCGGAGACCGCTGCACGCAGGGTGGGGTGCGCGGTTTCCGTTGCCATCAGAATTTGATCACTGGTCATGAGGCTTGATCATGGAAGTGACCCGGGCCACATTGCAAGATACGCTTAACCCCTTGGGATTTCTGCTCAACTTCTATCGTCTGTGGTGAAAATATGACCATCCCGAATCCCCGCACCTTCGATTCCCTGGATGCCAGGATCATCCTCGCCCTCGACAAGGACCCGGAAGCCAGCGCCCTGGCTCTTTCCCGGACGCTCGGCGTCGCACGGAACACCGTCCACGCACGCCTGACGAAGCTTGAGAGCGGCGGCGCCCTGCGGTCCTTCAGCCGGAGGCTGAACCCGGCGGCGCTCGGCTACGGCTTGCTGGCTTTCCTCTCCCTGGCCATCAGCCAGGCCCGCGCGAAATCGATCGAAAGCGGGCTCGCTGCGATCCCGGAGGTCATCGAGGTCCACGCCACCACGGGAGACGCGGACCTCATGGCCAAAGTGGTGGCCCGGGACACGGCCGATCTCTATCGGATCACCAACGAGATCCTGGAAATAGACGGGATCCAGCGAACCAGCACGGCCATCTCCGTAGTGGAGCTCATGCCGCCCCGCTACGACGGCCTCCTGGACCGGCTGTCACAGCAGGAGAACCGCCTGCCCAGCTAGGTTGTGATTGGCACCACACTGGGCATATTTTCACTTAGCTCGCGGTCTGGCTGACAAATATCCCAGCGAAAGTCAGCTCTCTTGCCTATCGCCAGCCTACATCCGACGATTCCTGCATGACTTCACTTACAGTGTCCGGACGCGTGGCGCAGGTTCTCAGCAGCTATGTCAGCGATGTGTTCGGTGTGATGGGCAACGGAAACGTCCACTTCCTGGACGCCGCCGAGAAGGAGGGCCTCCGCTTCACGGCCGTACGCCATGAAGGTGCCGCCATCGCGGCCGCGGACGCCTACTACCGGACATCCGGGCGCCTCGCGGCGGGGACCACCACCTACGGCCCCGGTTACACCAACGCCCTGACGGCCCTCGCGGAAGCGGTGCAGGCGCAGATCCCAGTCGTGCTCGTCACCGGGGACGCCCCGAGCAGCGGCGCACGTCCGTGGGACGTGGACCAGGCGGCGATCGCCGCAGGGCTGGGGGCGGCGACCTTCACGGCCACCCGTGACGCCGCGGGCTCCATCACACAGGAAGCGGTGGAGTACGCACTTGCCCGGCGGACCGCCGTCGTGATCGCCATTCCGTACGATCTGGCGGCTGTTGAGGCGGCGGAGGAGGAGCTTCCCGTGCCGCCGGCGGCGGCAGCGGTGAGGGACGACGTCGACGGCGGACTCGGACGGGCAGCCGAACTCCTCACCGGCGCAAAGCGGCCGCTCATCCTTGCCGGCCGCGGTGCGCACCTGGCCGGAGCCGGCCCCGAACTCCGGGAGCTCGCCGACCGCCTCGGTGCGCTCACGGCCGGGACGGCACTGGCGCTGAACCTGCTGCAGGGCGAGGGCTACCTCGGCGTCGCGGGCGGCTTCGGCACGGATACCGCCGCCGGGCTCATGGGCGAGGCGGACGTGGTGCTCGTGGCGGGCGCAAGCCTGACTCCCTTCACCATGCGCTTCGGCCACCTGATCAGCCCGGACGCCACCGTGATCCAGATCGACACCGCCATGGAGCCGACGCACCCGCGGGTGGACCTGTTCGTCGGCGCGGACGTGAAGGCCGCAGCAGGCGGGCTCCTCCGGCTGCTGGATCCTGCCGCTCCGTCCGAGGCCGCCGCATCGAAGGCCGCTGCATCGAAGGCATGGCGCGCGGAAGCCCTCAAGCGCCTGGCCGAAGGACCCTGCCACCACCCGGGCAGCGCGGAGACCCCCGACGGCCGCCTTGACCCCCGGGCGCTTGCCACCGCGCTGGATGCCGTCCTGCCGGAACGCCGCACCGTGGTCCAGGACGGCGGGCACTTCATGGGCTGGGCACCCATGTACTGGCGCATCCCACGCCCTCAGGACCTGGTCATGGTGGGTACCGCCTACCAGACGATCGGGCTTGGACTGGCCAGCGGCGTGGGGGCCGCCCGGGCGGTGGACGACGGCAACACCCTGGTACTGGCCGCGGGCGACGGCGGATTCCTGATGGGCCTGTCCGACCTGGAGTCGCTCGTGGGCACGGCGAGCAGCGCCGTCGTCGTGATCTATAACGACGCCGCCTACGGGGCCGAGATCCACCAGTATGGTTCGCAGGGCCTGACCGAAAAGCCCATGCTGATCCCCGAGGTGGACTTCAGCGGGATAGCCCGCGCGATCGGGGCCGAATCCGCAATCGTCCGCACCCTGGAGGATCTCTCCGCGCTCCAGGACTGGATCGACGCCGGCGCCAAGGGCACCTTCGTGGCCGACTGCCGCATCACCTCCAGCGTCCGGGCACCGTGGATGACCGAATGGATGAAGGCAAAGGAATCTGCTGCGAAGGAGACGGTCGCCAGCTGAGGTCCGGACCGGCTCTGGTATCGACCGGCTCTGGTATCGATCGGCGGGCAGGCGTAGCGTCTGATTGAAGTCGGTCCTTAGAAGGAGCAGGGATGGCTGGATGGAATGCTGACACTGCTGCAGGTTCGGCGGGGCCGGGCGCGGTCACCCTGGTGGAGGGCTCATCATTCTGCATCTCCGGGTCGAACGGGGACATCAGCCCGGAGTATCCGCATGGGGTGTTCTTTGAGGACACCCGTATCCTGTCCGGCTGGCATCTGACCGTCAACGGAGCCCCCTTGGAGCCGCTCGCGGCCAAGACCAAGGAACCGTATCGGGGCCTGTTTGCCGGCCGGGTCCCGCGCCCGGACGGCCACGCGGACAGCCCGCTGATTGTTGAACGGCTCCGCGAGGTGGGCACCGGAATCCTGGAGCAGATCACCGTCTGGAACTACGCGACGGTCCCCGCCGAATGCGTGGTCTCCCTCAAAGTCGACGCGGACTTCGCGGACCTTTTCGAGGTGAAGGAGGCCCGCGTCCAGCGGCGCTGGGACGAGTCCCGCCAAACGGACGGTGACGCGCTGACCATCCGGGCCGTCTGGCAGGACATTCGGAAGGGCGTCGTCGTGTCAGCCATTGGCGCAGACGCCACACCGGAGGCCCTGACGTTCCACGCCGTTGTCCCGCCGCATGGAGAATGGAGCGCCACCGTCAGCGCGGTGCCCACCGCGGACATGTCCGGGGCCGTGGCGCCCTTTGTCCGTACCGACGAGGGCGGGCTGTCTCCGCGCGATCTCCGCCGGCAGGAGTGGGTGTCAAAGATCCCGATGCTCCGCATGGGCAACCGCTCCATCGAGCGGACGCTCCGCCGCAGCTATGACGACCTGGGGGCGCTCCGCATCGAGGATCCCGACCACCCGGACCGGATCGTGGTGGCCGCCGGCGCGCCCTGGTTCATGGCGCTGTTCGGCCGGGACTCCCTGTGGGCATCCCTGATGGCGCTGCCGGTGGATCCGTCCCTGGCCTTCGGCACCATCCAGACGCTCGCCGAGCGCCAGGGCAGCGTGGTGGATGTGATGAGCGAGGAGGAACCCGGAAAGATCCTGCACGAGGTCCGGCTCGATGTCTCCAGCGGCCTGGCCCTGGGCGGAAAGTCCGCCTACTACGGCAGCGTCGACGCCACACCCCTGTTCGTGGCCCTGTTCGGGGAAGTCAGCCGCTGGGGATTCGCCGCCGAAACCATCTCGGCCCTGCTGCCGCACGTGGACCGCGCGCTGGACTGGATCCGCGACTACGGCGACAAGGACGGCGACGGCTTCGTCGAGTACGAACGGCTCAATGACACCGGTCTGATCAACCAGGGCTGGAAGGATTCGTGGGACGGCATCAACTTTGCCGACGGGACTCTGGCCGAGCCCCCGATCGCACTGTGCGAGGTGCAGGCCTACGTCTACAGCGCCTACATGGCCCGGTCCTGGATAGCATACGACGCCGGCGACGTGGCTCTGTCGGCCGAGTACCGGGAGCGCGGGGCGCAGCTAAAAAGGCAGTTCAACGAGCAGTTCTGGCTGCCCGACCGCGGCTACTATGCCATCGCCCTGGACGGCCGCAAGCGGCCGGTGGACGCCTGCGCGTCCAACATGGGGCAATGCCTGCTGTTCGG
Organism: Arthrobacter globiformis NBRC 12137; assembly: GCF_000238915.1. Lineage (GTDB taxonomy): Bacteria > Actinomycetota > Actinomycetes > Actinomycetales > Micrococcaceae > Arthrobacter > Arthrobacter globiformis. Next base: position 37,555 of record NZ_BAEG01000113.1, read on the forward strand.
CATCGTCGATGCGGACAAGGCCCCGCTGGTGGCCGAACGGCTCATGTCCCCCGAGATGTTCAGCGGCTGGGGAGTGCGCACCCTGGCCACCAACATGGGTGCCTACAACCCCGCCAGCTACCACAACGGATCCGTCTGGCCCCACGACAATGCGATCATCGCGGCGGGCCTCCTGCGCTACGGCTTGGTCGAGCAGGCGCAGCGGATCTCCACAGCCCTCTTTGAGGCGGCCGAGTACTCGGAAGGACGCTTGCCGGAACTGTTCTGCGGGTTCAGCCGGGAGCACTTCGACGAACCAGTCCCCTACCCCACGGCATGCTCGCCGCAGGCCTGGGCGGCGACCACGCCAATCCAGCTCGTGAAGGGCCTGATGGGCTACTACGCCGACGTTGCCCGCGGCGGCCTCTGGATGGATCCCGTGCTCCCGGAATCCTACGGCCACCTGCACATCTCCAACGCCCCGATGGCTAACAGCCGGATCACCATCGACATTTCAGGTTCCGACGCGACTGTTCAGGGGCTGCCCGAAGGCATGCTCTTCCACCATGGGCCCCGCCCCTGGGCGTCTGATCTGGTGGAAAAGGCGAACCACGCAGGTGACCGGCCCCGCCCTGTTCCGCCAATGGGCGCTGGTTGAGCTTGTCGACGCCCGCCGGTTGAGCTTGTCGAAACCGACCCTACGGCTGGACCACACTTACGAGCTCTGACCGGCTGCCCGTCTCGAGGTCCTCGGTAAGGACCAGCGACCTGACCTGGGGGCAGTAATACTTATGCTCCCGTGAGTTCTTCTCGAGCGGCGTCCAGTCGTAGACCTTGACGCAGTCGGTGTACTTGGCGGTTTTCGTGGAGACGGTCTGGCCGGTGGCGAGGGTATCCCTCATGTCCTCCGCATTGCCAATGTAAAATTCCTGCCGGTAGGAATCCCCAACACGCTGCTCGGCCTTCATCCAAATCCCGGCTTTTGCCCCATCTTTTCCATGGATGAAGCTGCCCGCGTGGTGGATCAGAATCCCGTTCCAGTAGTTATTCACATCCTCGCCGAAGTACCACACGTCACCGTTCTTGTGTTGCGCGAGGTAGTCCCTGGTTTCCTCTACCAGCTGCCCGTTCTTGTATTCCTTGTCCAGATAGACGACCGTCTCAAAGCCGTCTATCTGCTTCTTCTCCGGCAGGATCTCAATCTCGATCCGTTCGGTGACCCCTCCTCCGGCCATGGTCTCATACGTCATCTTCTTGCCGACGGGGAGTGCAAAATACTTATTGGTGATGTTGGTGGTGAAATCTGCCGGGCTGATCTCGGGGTTGTACTCGCCTGCCCGGCTTCTTTTGATGTTGTCGTTGTAAAAAAACACTCCGCCGCCGACAACCAGCAACAGGACGAGGACGCCAAGAAAAATTTTGGTCCGTAGAGGCATGACCTTCCCACTCCTCACTGAGTAGAAATTCCTATAAAGGGTCAGGGCAACGTTGCCCATGGCCATAGCAAAAAGGTAGAGCAGTTTGCCCGGAAGCAGAACCCACCAAAATCACGCTTGGGGCATGCGTGTCCCTACGCCCTGGCCTGCACCAAGTTGGCGAAGGGCAGTCTTCCGTACGTGCTGATGAATTTCGCGTGATAGGCGGCTTCAGCAGCATTCACCTCGGCTGCTGCCAGTTCCTTCCACGCAATGACCAGTGATTGGGAGTCGCTGAGCTGCCAAATGAGCCGCCCGCCCCAGTGGCCAACAGGCTTCCCCTGGCCGAAGTCGGCGAACTCCTGAATGCGCTTTCGGAGTCCGCGATTGCCGGTGCTGCCGGGACCTGCTTTCCCGATGTAGAGGACATCCGCGTCCTCGATCCACTCCGCCTCCAACGCGGCCGGGAGCAGGGACGGGTTCCGCCTCTTGAACCGGCCCCCTACGCTCTTCGCAAGGAATAACCGTTCGAATCCTTCGGGTTTGAGCACCGCATAGATTCCGGGGGCCTGGGGAACCCGGTTGATGTCCAACTCTTTGAACGACCTGAATCCGGAGAACCCGTCTTCTTTCAGCGTCTGTTTGTTGATCTGCAACGGGAATTCCTTAGTTCGGCGCATCATGAAAAGGCGGGTATCCGGTATTGACGAAGCCGAGCCAGGGCCAGATTCGCTTCAGAACATTCTGTCGCCACCATCGCCCAGATCGCTAACCGGGCCTGCCAGCGCGAGCCTGTTGAAATTACTCCGCTGGTTGAGTTCGTCGAAACCGAGCCCGCTGAAACCGAAGTACGATCTCATTCAGTGAACAGGACATCGCCTGAATCACAAAACCCTGCTGGCGCACCGCGACGCTTGGGGACCGGAGCAGGCGCCGTCGAGGGCTGCACTGACCAGGCTGACTGCAGAGGAGTCGAAGCTCCATAGAGCGCTGGGCAGCGACATCTGCGGATCATGCGTTCGCCTCGAACAGGAGCCGATCAACTGAGACTGGGCCCCGAGCGTCTCCGTTGAACGCGCCTGACGAGGTCGGCTGGCTGACCTTGTCAAAACCCTACGGCTGGTATGTCCAAGGTAGGAGCATCCGTTGATTACCCGAACCTGTTGATCGTGTTTATGATCTTTATTTGGCTTTATTGGATTGGAATAAAGTCCATAGATCACCAAACCCCGGCTGAGTTCTCCTGCCAGTGGAGCCCGACGATGGCCGCAACCGCTGCTCAAATCCTTACCGAAGCCTGCGGTTATCGGGCGGAGAAGCCGTCACAGGTAATTACGAGGCACTCGACGAGCTCCTGCGACTGGCCTCATTAGGAAGTCCCAAGGACGGGTAACTACGAGTTTGTACTCCTTGCGGCTGACCGCCCGAGCTTGCGGTGGCGCGCAATTGGAACAAAAAGTCACGACGCTACCGCTATCGGCAAAACCTAAAGGGCCAATTCACAAGAAGATCGTCGCCCCCAACTACATGAATGTCCCGCCTACCAGCTAGTCTTCGGAGGTTACCAACCGCACTATATGGGGAATTCATTGAAGACAATCTATGCTGTCCTGGCTGTATCCGCCTTAGCTCTGACGGCCTGCAACGCCGAGGGACAGACAAACTCAAGCTCAAGCCCACCCACCAGCGCCACCGCAACGGCCCCGCCAACTCCCACACCCACATTAATGACCCTCACGGAGGCAGGACGGTACTATCTGGGCGCGGTCTGTCCTAGCAACATTCTGGCTGACAAGGCAAATAAAGTCCTACAAACTGAGCCTCTGGACCTTGCGGCGGCAAGAAAAGCAACCGCGGCTCTACGTGATGGCTACCGTACGACGATTGAAGGGCTTTCAGACCCGGCCGCCAAATGGCCAGGATCAGTGAAAACGGATGTAGCGACCCTTGCCGACAATATGTACGTGGAACTGAGCAGCGCCGCAAATGTGGCGAGCCAGACCACTGAAGCCAACTTGATATCGGCTTGGAATGCATGGGAAAGCTCACCGAGTGCTGTCGCACAGAAAATCAGGGTCAAGCTCAATTTGCCGTCTGACACATCAGGCAGCTGTCCAGCTAAGTAACAGCCTGAGGTTGGGGCAAAACAAGGCGCCGCAGAGTCGACTGCTCTGCGGCGCCGCGCAGCCGCAGACTCCTATGAATAAATGTCCCGGACCTAGCTCTAAATGAATATCGCCATAGGAAGGACCTGCACTGTCGGGCCGGGAACGATTGGATTAGCGATGCTTAGGTGGAGGTCTTCCTGCTCACTGACGCTGGCGACCATGCCCTTTGCCATGTCAGGTCCAGCGGCTCCGACAACTGTCCTCCGGGTCAGATTTATGGAGTCTCCAGCCGCGACCACCTTTGTGACCTTCCCAAATACCCGAAATTGTCCGGCCCGAAGATACTCAGCCGTCGTCGTCGAGTAGTACAAAGAGGAGGCGGTTACTACAGCCTGCAGGCCACTTTCAGTGCGGAACAGCACGTCATGAACCGGACTATTGTCGATGTCCTGGCTCATGCGTTTAAGGAGGTAGATCGTCTCGGAGTTGTCCTTGTCTTTTGAAGCAGCGGTTTGGGCGCCGGCCGCCCGCTTTGCTGGATTCCCGGACCGCTGCGCCTGACGGCCGGAGACGCCCTTGTCCTGGGCTGCGGTCCCGTCCTCCCCTGCCACGTACGGAAGGACGGCGTTGAAGAAACTCAATACGTCCTCAATCGGGTTGCCTAGGTATTCCCCGGAAAGCTCCACAAGCTGTCCGGTGTACAGTCCCTCGAGCTGGTTTGATTCCTCAAGCTGTATGACTTCTTCGTCCGCTACCAGGTACTCATAGAGCAGGTTGAAAAGGCTTGCCTCCGTGTGGTGCCGTTCCGTAGACGACTCTGTTTGTGTCTGGTCTGTGTTCTTTGTGCTTCCCTCACCTTCGACATTGGCCTCCCCAATGGCCCAGAGTTTTGCGCGAAGACCACCGCGTGCCTTGAGGAAGCGCTCGCGTGCTCCACTGGCAGTCGTCTTTTCCGTTTCAGAAACTGCGAAACCTCCTTCCAGATATGCCAGGAAGCTGAGCATCATGGGAACGTCAAGGTAAACCGGATGGGCCAGTCCGTAGCCCCGAGTATTTACAGCCATAGGGCCACCTTAACGGTCACTTTGGTGCAATCACCTGTACGGCGCGGCATCCCGAAAGGAGTGAAAACACCCACGTTGTCCAACAAGCGCGTACCACTTGCTACGCTGGAACTCCCCGAACAAGAGCAAGCGAGGCATAACGTGCACGAGGACGCCGTCCGGTTCCTGTCCCAGCCGGTGGAAGCCCAGCCCGGCTCACCGCTCCGGGTCGCCGTCTACTCGCGGATCGCCGAAGCCATCCGCAACAACCTGCTGCAGCCCGGCTCCATGCTCCCCACCGAGACCGAACTCGGCACCGACATGAAAGTCAGCCGCACCGTCGTCCGCGAAGCCCTCATGCTGCTCGAGGAGGACGGCCTCATCCGCGCCCGCCGCGGCGTCGGCCGGTTCGTCTCCGACACCCTCCCCCGCATCGGCATCGAACGCATCCGCCCCTTCGAGGAAGTCCTCGGCGGCCCCGGCCACCAGGTCGAAATCAAACGCATCCAGGTCGAGAAGCAGCCGGCCTCCGAGTTCGTCGCCCCCGGCGTCGGCGTCGAGCCCGGCAGCGACGTCTGGCTCTGGGAGTCCGTCCTCATCCGCGACGGCGAACCCATCGCCCACCTGCAGGAAAATATCTCCGCGCTCCCCGTGAGCTTCGCCGGCGGCGCCGCCGCCCCCTTGGACATCAAGGACGACGGCGGCGCCACCCTGCTCACGGCCCTCAACAAAGCAGCGGGCAGGGGGCTCGGCCCGGGCGAGTGCCAGATCGGGCTCAGCCAGGTCGGGCCCAGCCGCGCCAAGCTGCTGGACCTGCGCGCTTCGGACCCGGTGCTGGTCCTCACCCAGTACGTCCGGCACGCCAACCGGCCGTTCTACCTGGCCAAGTGCCTCATCGCCGACCGCGCCGGCCACCTCTCGGTGACGCAGTCGCTCCAGTCCTAAACCTCAGGGCTGGTCGCAGACACCAGCCACGGCCTTGCATGCGTTCACGCGGCCGTGCACCCAGGAGGTGCCAGTGCCGGTAATCGTGTCGGCGGTGGATTGGACTATTGTGCGGACAGCCTTGTTTTCAGTGCCCGCGGGTGTGTTGCTCCAGACAAGCGCGGCAACGCCTGCAACGACAGGTGAGGCCATTGAGGTACCGCTGGCGATGTCGTAGCCCATCTCGCGGCCGTTCTGCCTGCCGATCTCGAAGGGGTGCTTCGGGAAGGTGGAGTAGACATTGACCCCGGGCGCTGCCACATCCACCCACTTGCCATAGGTTGAGAAGGAGGCTTTGGCATCGTTGTTATCGGTAGCGGCGACCGCAATGACGTTGGGGTAAGCGCCCGGGTAGATCGGCGCCTGGGTACCGGCGTTGCCGGCCGCGGCTACTATCACCACACCTTTGTTCCACGCATTGTTGACGGCAGACTCGAGGGCCCGCGATGAAACCCGCTGTCCGAGGCTCATGTTGATCACCTTGGCACCGTTTTCAACGGCCCAGTTGATGCCGTTGACAATCGATGATGTGGAGCCGGATCCGGCGTCGTTCAGGACCTTGCCGTCCAAAATGGAGCAATCCGGGCATACACCGGAGACACCCTCCGTGTCTCTGGTGGCGGCAATAATGCCGGCCACATGGGTGCCGTGGCCGTAGTTGTCTTCGCCTGTTGCCGCGGTGCTGAAGTTCGCGTGCAGATCGACATTCGCTGCAATGTCGTCGTTGTCGGTGGCGACACCGGTATCGAGCACGGCAACCTTGATGTCTTTGCCGGTAGTGACGGCCCATGCTTCGACGGCGTCCACGTCGGCATCGGCCTTGCCGCCGGCCACCGTTACTGTGTCGTTGGTGTTGGTGAATGACTGCCCCTCGTTGTGCAGAGCGTACTGGCGAGGGAAGTAGTCCGGGTCGGGTTCGTCGACGGCGGCGGTGACGAGCTGGTCCGGCTCGGCGTATTCAACGGCCGGGTTCCGGCTCAGGGATGCGATGAGCTGAGATTCCTTGCCGGCCGGCACCTTGATGAGGTGGGCGCCAGTGCTGCCGATGCCAGCGCCGTCGCTGAGACCGTTCTGGCGTAGCAGGCCAGGCGCTGCACCGCTGTCGCGGAACTTGACGATGATCTGACCAGAGATCTGCTGCGGCTCCGTTGCCGCGTTACTCGGGACAGTTACCGTGAGTGCGCCAAAACCTACGACTGCTGCGGCGAGGCTGGCTGTAACGACTTTTCTCATACCGAGCATCTTGCTTCACTCCGGTCCGGCCACCTAGCGTCTGCCCAAAGATTACCCAGAGTTTTTGTCCAGCTATCACGGTTTGGATCGTGCCAACCGCGGATTATCTGTACAGAAACTCGGGTGGCCCAAGGCGTGGGTGCCGCCTCGCCCTGAAAAACGGACGACGACGGCACCCCCTTGCTCATTGCCTTCACCAAAAGCGGTGGGCCGGGAAGCGGACGGGACCAGGCTGCAGTTACTGCTTCGTGTAACTGACCAACTTCTGCTCCTGACGGCCCAGCTTCTCAATGCTGATCTCCATACGGTCGCCTTCGCGCAGGTAGGGGAACTTGCCGGAAATGGCGACACCCTGCGGAGTCCCGGTGTTGATGATGTCGCCGGGCTCCAGGACCAGGTACTGGGAGAGGTGCCAGATGATGTAGGCCACGGAGAAGATCATGTCCGACGTGTTGGAGTCCTGCCTCGTTTCCCCGTTCACGGCGGACCGCAGCCGCAGCTGCTGCGGATCCCCCACCTCGTCGGCGGGAACCAGCGCCGGACCCAGCGGGTTGAAGGTCGGGCAGCACTTGCCCTTGGACCACTGCCCGCCTGAGTGCTCCACCTGGAATGCCCGCTCCGAAACATCGTTACTGACCGCATACCCGGCAACGTAGTCCAGTGCTTTCTCGGGCGACTCGAGGTAGGACGCGCGTTTGCCGATGACCACGGCGAGTTCCACCTCCCAGTCCACCTTCTCGGCTCCGGGGGGAATCACCACGTGGTCAAAGGCACCGACCACGGTGTTGGGGTGCTTGAAGAAGAGGATCGGGACCGACGGCGGTGCGTCACCGGATTCTGCGGCATGGGCTGCGTAGTTCTGGCCGATGCACAGCACCGCCCCGGGCCGGGCAACGGGTGCGCCGATCCGCAGTGATGCCGCATCCTCAACTTCCGGCAAGCCAGCCTTGACTGCCTCACGTGCCTTGGCGATGCCATCATTGGCGAGAAAGCCGCCGTCGATATCCGCGGTGATCCCCCGCAGATCGAAGTATTTCTCGCCTTCCTTGGCTACCGGCCGTTCCTGCCCGGGTTCGCCCAAGCGCATCAATTCCATTGTTCGTTTCCTTGTTGTTAGTAATGAGAGGGTTGTCAGTGCTTGTAGGGGCGCAGTTTTTCCAGCGCCGGGTTCAGCTCGACGCCGAAGCCCGGGGTTTCAGGGACCTTGAGTTTGCCGTTCACGGGGACGGGCTCGCCCAGAAGCATCGGTGAGAACATGGGCACGATTTCCTCGGCGGTCGGATGCATCATGAGGAACTCGGCGAAGGGGCTGTTGGTCCGCGTGACCACGAAATGGTACGAGTACACGGATGAACCGTGGGGAACCACAAGTGCGCCGTTGGCGTCGGCCATCGCCGAGATCTTTGTGAGTTCGGTGATGCCGCCGCACCATCCCACATCGGGCTGGATGATGTCGGCGCAGTCCATGTCCAGGAGCAGCTTGAATCCCCAGCGCGTCGCTTCGTGTTCGCCTGTGGTCACCAGCATCTTAGGCGGGACCTGCTTCTTGAGTTTCGCGTAGCCCCAGTAGTCATCCGGGGGAAGAGCTTCTTCAATCCACTTCAGGTTGTACTCCGCCGCACCGTGCGCCAGCCGGGTGGCGTAGTCAAGATCGAGGGACATCCAGCAGTCGAGCATGAGCCAGAAGTCGTCGCCCACCTTCTCCCGCATATCCCTGATCATTTCCAGGTTCTTGCGGAGGCCTTCCTCACCCTCGGCCGGCCCGTGGTGCAGCGGCATCTTGCCGCCAATGAACCCCAGCTTCTTGGCGATGTCCGGGCGTGCGCCGGTGGCGTACATGGTCAGTTCGTCGCGGACCGGCCCGCCCAGCAGAGCGTAAACAGGCTCCTGCCGGATCTTTCCCAGCAGGTCGTACAGCGCCAGGTCCACAGCGCTGATGGCGTTGAGCACTACACCCTTGCGGCCGTAGAAGAGCGTGGACCGGTACATCTGGTCCCACATTTTTTCGATGTCGGTCACCCTGGCGCCCTCGACAAAACGGGCGAGGTGCTTCTCCACGATAAAAGCGCCCAGCTCCCCAGCCGTGGTGACGGCGAAACCGACAGTGCCGTCGTCGGCCTCAATCTCGACGACGAGGGTGCCGAGGACGTTCAGGCCGAAGCTCTGGCGGGACTGGCGGTATTCCGGGTACACGGACATGGGCGTGGCGATGTGGTCGTCGATCCAGTGCCCGGCGTCCTGGTCGTGGTAGTCGGCGCCGCCGCCGCGAAGGGTATAGGCACGGACGTGGCGGATGCGGTTTTCGATGCTCACTAATTGTTCCTTGCTGAGTCGAGGCGGACGAGGACTTTGCCGGCGGTGCCGTCGGCCGAGGCGAGCCCGGCAAAGGCAGCATCGGCGTCGTCCATGGACACTTCACGGCTGATGAGTTCGGCCAGGACGGGCGATCCTTGATCCACCCAGGCGGCGGCATCACGGAAGTCCTGGTTGTTGTAGCAAAAGCTGCCTACGATCTCACGTTCCTCGGTGGAGACGCGGTAAGCGTTGAAGGCCAGTTCGGGCGAGCCCATGCCCACCAGGGAAACTACCCCGCCAAACTTCGTGGCTTCCAGGGCGCCGGCGATGGTGGGCTTAATGCCGACAGCATCCACTGTGGTGTCGGACAAGGTTCCGAAGGCGGCCCGGACCTGCTCGTCCAACGGTCCCGCAGCAGGGTCGAGGGCCTGCGCGCCCAAGCGCTGGCAGAGGGCGCGGCGGGCCGGGTCCATCTCCGAGACGAGGACCCGTCCAGCCCCTTCCTGGATTGCGGCGAGGATGACGGACTGGCCGATGGGCCCGCCTCCGATCACCAGGACCTTTTGGCCGGCGCCGATCCGGGCACGCCGGACGGCGTGGAAGGCAACGGCCAGGGGCTCGATCAGCGCGCCGTAGACGATCGGCGTTTCGGCGGACAGTGCCACGACGTTCTGAGCGGGCACCGAGACCTGCTCGGCGAAGGCCGACACGATGGACGGGTTCACGCCGATCACGGTTCGTTCGGGGCAGTGCTGCTGCTGGCCGGCGTCGCAGGCTTCGCAGGCGTTGCAGCTGATGAGCGGGTTGAAGGTGACCGGCTGGCCAACGGCCAGGCCGTAGGCATCTGCCCCGGCGCCGAGGGCGGCTATGCGTCCCACCGTTTCGTGCCCCATGACCTGCCCGGGAACGCGCCGCCCGTTCTCGCCCGTGTAGCCGTGAATGTCCGATCCGCAGATGCCGGTGGCGACGACGTCGATCAGGACATCGCCAGGGCCAACCATAGGTTCATCCCGGTCCACGACCACCAGCTGGTGGAAGTCTTTCAGTTCAAGGGCCTTCATCAGTGCACTTTCTCTTCGGTGAGCTGCGTATGCGGCGTGGTGTCAACGATCTTGCTGATCCGGTGGCTGTTGTAGAGCAGGACGGCACCGAGCAGTGCAGTGAAGGCGAGCAGGAAGAGCCCTGCCTTGGGGCCAAAGGACGATTCGGCCCAGGTCTTCGCGATGGGGGCTACGAAACCGCCCAGGCTGCCAATGGAATTGATCAGCGCGATGCCGCCTGCGGCGGCGGCTCCAACGAGCATCGCCGTGGGCAGCGTCCAGAACACCGGCTGCACGCTGATGAATCCGGCAGCGCCCAAGGACAGTGCCGCCAGCCCCATGAGCGGATTGTCGGTCAGCGCGGAGCCAAAAATGCCGATTGCGGCGGCCGTGAGGGAAGCAGCCGCCACGAGGCGGCGGCGACCAGTCCGGTCGGCCAGGCGGCTGAGCAGGAAGGTGACGATCATGGCGATGCCCCAGGGCACCGCTGTCATCAGGCCGACGCCGAGCCCGACCTTGCTGCCGACAAGCGCGGCGATCTGTGTGGGCAGGTAGAAGGTCACGCCGTAGACACTCATCTGGATGGTGAAGTAGATGACGCAGAAGTAGAGGACCTTCGGATTGGTCAGCGCGCGCAGGGCGCCCTTCGGAGAGTGGTCCGCCTTGGCCCCTTCCTCCGCGTCGAGGGCTGCAATGAGCATCGAACGGTCGCTCGCGTTCAGCCACTTGGCATCGGCCGGGCCGTTGTCCAGGTAGGAGAACGCCCAGAGTCCGACGGCGACCGTGAGGGCGCCCGTTGCGACGAACATCAGCTGCCAGCCCTGCAGGCCGCCTAGGCCGTCGAGGTCCAGCAGCAGGCCGGAGAGCGGTCCGCCGAAGATGAAGGCAAGGGGCGCGCCGAAGTAGAAGAGGCCATTGACGCGGCCGCGGAACTGCGTGGGAATCCAGTAGGTCAGGTACAGGATCACGCCCGGGAAGAAGCCTGCCTCCGTGATGCCGAGCAGGACCCGGAGGATGTAAAAGGACCACTCGTTCTGGGCGAACATCATGAGTGCCGAGACGATGCCCCAACTGATCATAATCCGTGCCAGCCAGATCTTGGCGCCGAGCCGGCGCATCAGGATGTTGCTGGGGACCTCCAGGGCAGCGTAGCCGAGGAAGAAGATGCCGGCGCCCAGCGCGTACGCAGCGTCCGACAGGCCGGTGTCGGTCTGGTAGGCCGCCTTGGCGAACCCGAGGTTGGAACGGTCAAGGAACGCCAAGATGTACATCAGCAGCAGGACGGGAATTAGCCGCCGGGTAACTCGCTTGACGATCGGCGCCAGCGCTTCGCTGGTGGGAGCAGGCACTTGCTTGGACAAAGTAACTCCTCATTGAGTTCATGAGCATGAATTAGAGTTCAAGAATGTGAACAGGATGAGTATGGCACAGGTCACCCCGAGCAGCAACAGTTACGAGATGGGCTCTACGAGGCGGCTATAGAAGGGGTTTAAGACGCCTTCACCAACGCGGCCGGCAAGGCAATCCCCGGCTCCCTGACCCCGAGGAGAGCGCGGATTTCCTGCGCTGCTCCTGTTAGCGGCCGCAGAATGCTTCCGGGCCACTCCTCATCCGTCCGAACGGTCGGCATCGTCACCGACAGCGCAGCGTTCATGCCTCCGCCGGCCTCACTGGTCAGCGGGACAGCCACGCAACGGCATCCGTCGAGGTATTCCTCATCATCCAGCGCAAAACCGTTGGCCTTTGCCTGGGCAACCAGTCCTTCCAAGGCCTTCACGTCGGTGACTGTTTTTGCGGTCAGGCGCGGCAACGCGACGGAACTGAGGCGCTGCTGCGCATCCTCGGGTTCGAGCATGCTCAGCAATGCCTTGCCGATGCCGGTCGCGTGGGCCAGAAGACGCATTCCGACGGAGGAGCCGAGCCTCATGCCGCTGGATGCCTGACTGATCGCGATGTAGACGTTCTCCACGCCATCGAGGAGCGCCAGTTGTACAGTCTCCCCCAAAGAGATGGAAAGCTGGTCCATCACCGGCTTCGCGACGTTGGCCAGGGTCTGATGTCCCGTGTACATCTGCCCCACCTGCCAGGCCCGCAAACCGAGCGAGTACTGCCGGTTGGCTGCATTGTGGTCCAGCCACCCCGCAGAGCACAGAGTGTTCAGCAGTCCATGCGCACTGGATCGGGGCAAACGCAGAGCCTCGAGGATCTCGGTGAAGCTCGCCGACCCTTTACCCGCAACGAATTCCACCACAGCCAGGGCCCGGTCCGCGGACTTCACTGTCGGGTTGGTCCGGTCTTCGTTCATGTGCGCTCCCGAGGTTGATGCGGCCCGTTGGCGTTTGCTCCGAACGGGCTAGTTCGCATACATGAATAGTAGGCCCGCTCGCCACGCAGGCGCGAAAGCACCGTCAACCACGGCGACGGCGGGCCGGCGCAGCCAAAGCAGTCATCACACCTCCTGCAGCGCGGCTGCATGCTGGACGCCGAAACCGAACTGGGCACGAGCATGTTGGTCAGCCGCACCTTCGTCCGCGAGGCCCTGATGATGCTCGAGGAGGACGGCCTCATCCGGGCCGGCCGCGGCGTCGGCCGGTTCGTCTCCGACACCCTCCCCCGCATCGGCATCGAACGCATCCGCTCCTTCGAGGAAGTTCTCGGCGGCCCCGGACACCAGATCCAGATCAAGCGCATCCAGGTCGAGCGGCAGCCTGCCTCCGAGTTCGTGGCCCCCGGCGTAAGCGTCGAACCCGGCACCGAGGCCTGGCCCTGAGAGTCCGTCTGATCCGGGACGGCGAGCCCATTGCGCACCTGCAGGAGAGCATCTCCGCCCAGCCGGTCAGCTTCGCCCGCGGCGCCGCCGCGCCCCTAGCGATAAAGGACAACGGCGGCACCCCACTTCTCGGGGCCCTCAACAGAGCGGCGGGCCGGGGACTGGGACCCGGCGAACGCCAGATCAGCCTCAGCCAAGTCGGTCCCAGCCGAGCCAGGTTGCTACCGCTGCCAGCGGGCGCCGGAAATACTCGCAGCAGGACGTCTTACAGATCGCGCCGGTCGTCACATCCACTCTTGAACCCGTAGCAGCTACCGCGCTACGCCTCCAGTTGCGCTCTTGACCGATTCTGTCATTTCAATCTGCATATTTTATGCAAGATTTAGTGTTAAGCTCGGCGAGCCATTCGCAACTAGACCTGATTTATGGGGGCATAAATGAATACGTTCTTTCGCCGCAGTGAAGCACGGAAGATTATCAGCCATGAGCTTTCTACCCCGGTAGGCGCCGGGCCACGACAATGGATTTCTCAACACCGCGCTAGAGGTGCGGCCGTGGCGCTCGCCGTCCTGCTCTCAGCAACGGCATGCGGAGGTCAATCGGCTGCTTCAGTTTCAACGCCTCTGGCCACCGAGCCCGCATCCCCGAGCGCTACGCCGACACCCACTCCAACTGCACCGGCATCATCCGAGTGCGTCACGGAAAATGCGACCGAAGAGTACTCGCCGAAGGTCTTCATCTGCACGAAGAGCGACGCTGGAGAGCTGCTGTGGATGGAGCAGTCAGAATCGAAACGGGTGACGGACGCGCGGGCGGCGGCAGCGAAGATTGCTGCCGAAAAGGCCGCTGCTAAGAAGGCTGCTGCCGAGAAGGCCGCCGCCGACAAGGCAGCCCAAGAAGCGGCGGCTAAAGCCGCCCAGAAGCAGGCCGCCGCGGAGGCGGCCCGCCAACAGGCTGCAGCCGAGGAGGCGAAGCGTCAGCAGCAGGCAGCCGCCGCTGCTGCCGCTGCCGCCGCGGCGGCGCAAGCCCAGGTGCCCGTGCAGCCTGCCGCCCCCGCAGCTCCGTCAGGATGCGATCCAAACTATGCAGGGCCCTGCGTGCCCATTGCGTCAGACGTGGATTGCGCGGGGGGAAGCGGCAACGGTCCCGCGTACGTAGGAGGACCGGTCACCGTCGTCGGATCCGACATCTACGGTCTCGACAGGAACGGTGACGGCGTAGGGTGCGAGTAGTTCCTGGCCAGTCTCTTGCTAGCAGGCCCGTCGCCTATGGCTTTCAAATGCCGTGGGCGACGGTCCCGCATCAGGAACGTCTGGGATTTTGAGCCCGCCCCAAACCGAGTTTGTGGGTTGCGGATGGCCTCGGCGATCCGTGAGTAGCCGCCAACCCGGAGCGGTGAGCCGGACTGGGCCTCCACCGTTCGGGAGCGACCCGTCCCTCAGCGCGTCAGCAAGCCTGTAGCCAAGGCATTTGAAAGACTGACCCGGTTCGTAACCAAGGAAGAGGGGGCTCCCCATGGAGGCAGCAGCAGTAACCACGTGGATGTTCGTCGAAGAATGTCCGATTCCACATGACGTTATGGAGTTGATGCTCCCCGGCGAGCAGCCCGTCTCCGCCTACAGGACTTTCCGGGACAGCGCCATCTTTACTACCAAGCGCATGATCGTGCGCGACGCCCAAGGAATCACCGGAAAGAAGGTGGAGGTCTACTCCCTGCCGTACACCGCCATCAACATGTGGTCCTCCGAGAATGCCGGCAAATTTGATCTCGACGCCGAATTGGAGCTTTGGACCCGCGCCGGTCACATCAAGATCAAGGTGGGCAAGAAGGTGGACGTACGTCGTCTCGACATGCTGATCGCGCATTCGGTCATCGGATCTCAGCACTAATAAGTGCCCTGAATCGAAACGGTGGGAGGACACCCGAAACTGAATGTCCTCCCGCCGTTTCCGTGTCCAAAAGCGTCGACGGATTCAACCACCCACGAGGGCGGTTTCGACAGGCCCGACCACAGGGATTTCGAAGTAGTTCAGCAGCCTCTCCACCAAATGCGGCGCGAAGTCGTCCTCCAGCGACAGCACCACACGGCAGCGGGCACCGGGCTGTTCCGGGTAGTCCATGTAGAGCCCGCGCAGGTCACAGACGGTCTGCCCGCGGCCTGGCCCGGAAGTCGTGTCGACGTCCACATGCACCACCGGGGCAACGGCAGCCGTAACGGCACCGACCGCGAGCGCGGCGGCGAGCGGGTCGTGCATGGCGGAGCAGGCGCGGCCGAAGATGCCCTCGTAGAAGCGGAAATAATAGCCCAGCATCTCCCCCAGCGCCCGCGGCACGGCGCCGGACGAGGCGAGCAGCTCCTGCCGGTGGTTCTCCTCCAGCACGTTGGTCATGGTCACGTCCAGCGGCACCAGGGTCACGTTCCAGCCGGCGGACAGCACGACGGCGGCGGCCTCGGGGTCGTTGGCGATGTTCGCCTCCGCCACGGGCGTGAGGTTCCCCGGGGCCAGGGCCGCGCCGCCCATGATGGTGATCTCCGCAACCAGCTCCGGCAAGGAAGGCTCCAGCCCCAGGGCCTCGGCGATGTTGGTCAGCGGGCCGATGGCCAGAACCCGCAGCGTGCCGGGGTGCTCGTGCGCGAGCCGCACCAGCATCTCCGCCGCCGTCTCCGGCGCAAGCGAAACAGAGGACGCAGCAAGCGACACCTCGCCGATGCCGTTGGCGCCGTGCACCCACGGCGCTCCCCCGCCGAAGGAACCGGCAAGGGGGTCGTGCGCGCCGAGGGCAACAGGAATGTGCGCGTGCCCGGCGAGCTCGAGCAGGTCCAGGCTGTTGCGGGCGCCGACGGCGGCGCTGACATTGCCGCTCACGGCGCCGATCCCCCGCACGTCCGCCTGGGGCGAGGCGAGCAGGTAGGCCAGGGCGAGGGCGTCGTCGATGCCAGTGTCGCAGTCGAGGTAGAACGGGAAGCTGGTCATGGGAGTGGTCCTTCTTTCAGTCAGGGGAGAGGTTTAGAGGGTTTCGCCCTTGGGGGCGGCGACGAAGAGGCTGACGATGAACGCCGCCGCCGTGATGGCCGCAGAAATCCAGAGGGCGGTGGCGTAGCCGGCGGATGTCGCCTGGGCGGCGAACGGCGCAACAATTACGACGCCGAGGCTCGCCCCGATGCCGAAGGAGGCGCCGTTGATGCTGGGCAGGGAAGCGGGTGCTTCCTTGGGCGAAAGCAGGACGGAGAGTCCGTTGATGGCAGTGAGGAAGAGGCCATTGTAGAAGATGCCGAGCGACGCGACGGCGATCATCACCGCCACTTGGTTGCCGGAAAACAAGGCGGCCGCCACCGCGCAGGCCAGGCTCAGGGCGGTGCCCGTGCGGAGGGTCTTGATCCAGCCGCGGCGGCCGGCGAGCCAGCCGGCCAGCGGGGCGGCGAAGACGCCGATGAGCGCCGCCGGGGTGAGGAACAGCAGTGCGGACAGGGACGGGCTGAGCCCGAAGCCGGAGCCCTTGTCCTGGCTGAGCAGCACCACGGTGAAGTTCATGACGGCGAAGATGCCGGCCAGGGTCAGGACGGTGGTGGCAATGACGGGCCACACCTGGCGGGAGCGCAGGTGGTGGACGGCGATGAGCGGGTGGCTGCGCCGTTTCTCGATCATCCAGAAGGCGGCGAAGGACGCAATGGTGCCGGCGAGCAGGGCCAAGGTGCCGGGTGCGGTCCATCCGGCGGCCGATCCGCCGGAAACGAAGTAGGTGATGAACACCAGGAACACCGAGAGCGAGCCCGCGCCCCACCAGTCCATGGCGCCGCGGACGTGCTGCGGCCGCCCCTTCGGGACGGTCCTGAGGATACAGCCGGCGGCGACGGCGGTCAGCACCAGCACGACGACGAAGATGGACCGGAAGCCGAGGGTCTCGGACATCAGGCCGCCGACGTAGCCGTCCACGCCCCCGATGCCGCCGTTGATGGCGGCGATGATGCCCACGGACGTGCCGAAGACGCGCGGCTGCAGGTTCTCGCTGAGCACGATGTAGGACAGGGCGAAGACGGCGCTGGACACGCCCTGCAGGAAGCGGCCCGTGATGAGCAGCGGCAGCGTGGGCGCCGCGATGCAGAGGATGGTGCCGGTGCCCATGATGGCCAGCACCAGCAGGAGAGCGGCACGGCGGCCGATGAAGTCGCTCCACCTGCCGATCACCGGGCCGGCGATGGCGCCGGCGAGGAAGAACATGGACTGCACGGGGGCTGCGGCGTCGGGTGCCTGGCCGAAGCTGGCGGCAATCTGCGGCAGCGCGGGGGTGACCATGCTGGCGTTGAGCTGGAAGGACAGCACGCCGAGGAGCAGGGTGGAAATGAGCAGGGCGGCCGGGCGGCCGGCAAG
This sequence comes from Arthrobacter globiformis NBRC 12137, assembly GCF_000238915.1. Classification (GTDB taxonomy): domain Bacteria; phylum Actinomycetota; class Actinomycetes; order Actinomycetales; family Micrococcaceae; genus Arthrobacter; species Arthrobacter globiformis. Next base: position 54,793 of record NZ_BAEG01000113.1, read on the forward strand.
TCTGTTCACATCAGTTTCGCTTTCGACGGCGGTGGGCGGCGAGATACTAGCTGTAACTGGGGTGTTCACATCAAACTCCATTGTTCTCTGCAGGGGGTCCTGCGGATGGGAAATCAGTTGTTATACAACCATGTATGACGAACAAGTACAACCATGCCGTACACTATTTCCTAATTCAGCCGCCCCTGGCTCGACCTGATAGGACTTCCTTATGAGCACTCAGCTTCCTGCCGTCACCGTCGTCGGCAGTATCAACCTGGACATCATCGCCACCACCGACCGGCTCCCCACCGCCGGCGAAACCGTCGGCGGCGGCGTGCTGCAGCAGCAGCCGGGCGGCAAGGGCGCCAACCAGGCCGTGGCCGCCGCACGGCTCGGCGGGAGTTCGCGGATGATCGGTGCAGTGGGCGATGATGCCCAGGGCCGCCTGATGCTGGAGGCTCTTTCCGGCGCTGGCGTGGACACTTCGGACGTGGCGGTGCTCGACGGCGACGCGACCGGTACCGCGCTGATCGTGGTGGACCGTGAGGGCGAAAACCAGATCGTGGTGTGCCCGGGCGCGAATGGTGCGTTTTCGTTGGAGGGAGTGGAGTTTGGGCCGGACGAGGTCGTGCTGTGCCAGCTCGAGGTCGGCCTGCCCGTGGCGCTGGAGGCGGCCAGGAAGTCCTCCGGGTTCTTCGTCCTGAATGCCGCGCCCGCGATGAACCTGCCGTCGGAGCTGCTGGAGCGGTGCGACCTGGTGATCGTCAACGAGACGGAGTTCGAACTGATCCCGGCGCTGGCCGAGGCGAAGCTCGTCGCGGTGACGTACGGGAAGGTCGGCTCGGCGATGTTCGAGCACGGGCGGAAGGTGGCCCAGGCGCCTGCCGCTTCCGTGGCGGTCGCCAACACGATTGGCGCGGGTGACGCGTTCTGCGCGGCGCTGGTCCTGGCGCTGCGGAGCGATCTGGACTACACACGTTCTCTGGCCGTGGCGAACGCAGTGGGTGCCGACGCCGTGGGCGACCCGTCGTCCCAACCGCATTTGGCCCAGCTGCACCACTACTTGGAGCGTACTGCTCCGGACCCGGACGCACGGTGAGTGTCGCGCTGCCGGCGACTGTCATGCTGCGGCGGGCAGTCCCTGCTGACTTCCCCGAGGTCCGGCGCATCACCCGCGAGGCGTACCTGCGGGCCGGGCACTTCGCTGCCGACCATCCCTACATGAGCGTCTTGGAGGACGTGGAGCACCGCGCCGAGCACGCGGAGGTTTGGGTGGCGGAGGCCGCCGGGAAGGTGGTGGCGGCGGTGACGGTGACGTTCGCCGGCCAGCCGTACAGCGAGATCGCCCAGGACGGGGAGCTGGAGTTCCGGATGCTGGCGGTGGACCCGGCGCATCAGGGCGGCGGCGTGGGCCGCGCGGCGGTGCGTCAGATTGTGGAGCACGCCCGGCAGTTGAACGGCATTGAGGCGATCAGCATCACCAGCGCCACGTTCATGGAACGCGCCCACAAGCTCTACCGGTCTCTGGGCTTTCGCCGCGCACCGGAGCGAGACTGGTATGTGTCCGGCGAGAACATTTTGCTTTGGGTGTTTCGGCGGCAGCTGTAGTCCGTGATGTTAGAGCCTGTCGAAATTAGTCAGTGTGAGCGGTCCGGATCATCCACTTGAATGTACAGGGGCTAAGGCACGGCTTCGACAAAGGTGGCCTCATACCAAAGTGAACCGAACAGTCCGGTTCGTGTGGCATGCTATCTTTGCCGCCCACGGACGTAGCTCGGACTTCTCAGCAGCGGAGGTCATCTTAGTTTCAAAAGGTCTGAAAGATCGAACAGTTGCGGCGCCCCGAACACATTTTCGATCCGATTGATAATCCAGGCATGCTGCATGCCAAAAGGTTTACCGGATTCCCCGTGATGGCGATTGGCCGTGATCAAGATGAGGCATTTCACGTCATGTTAGCCCTGCAGGCTGCGAGGTTTCCAGACAGGTGTCGTAACGGCTGTGCTTCCACATCGGGCAACAGATATCAGTACCGTCGGAGGTGCGGCAGTAGTTGCAGGGCACAAGCAGCTCATAGTAAACGAGTCCCACAGCCACAGCTCGCTGGCCCGCCGTCCGGCGACAAGGACTGAGCGAGGGGCGTACCTACTTTGTCCGTGGAACTTGGTATCCTGGAGTGTCGAATATCAAGGGGTGCACGTGTTTCCAATCATTGATCTCTTCGCTGGGCCGGGAGGCCTGAACGAAGGATTTTCTAGCGTACGGGACGAGAACGGTGCCTTCGTATATAAGACCTTGGCCTCGTTCGAGATGGACAGCTTCGCCTGCCAGACCCTTCGCTTGCGTGCCACCTACAGGGAGTTAGTTCGGTCAGAGAGGGACCTTGGGCCTTACTTTGACTACATCCAAGGTAAGAAGAGTTGGCAGTCCATTCTCACCGGTGACTTTAGGGATGCATACTTCGCTGCGAAGACTCACGTTTATCAAGTCGAACTGGGTGCAGAGAACCGGCCTGAAGTAGATGACTTCATCGAGAAGCAACTTGGCTCCGAATCCAACCGAGGGCACTGGGCCCTGATCGGCGGGCCTCCATGCCAAGCATATTCGTTGGCTGGCCGATCGCGTCGCAAAGGTGACGAAACCTTTGTATCGGATCACAAGCACTTCCTGTATCGCGAGTATCTCCACATCCTCGACAAGTTCAAGCCGACCGTATTCGTCATGGAGAACGTGAAAGGCCTGCTCTCGTCCAAGAACGGCGAAAGCAGCATGTTTCAAACAATCCTCGGAGACCTTGCCAACCTCCCAGGCGGCACTCACTACCAGATCCGCTCACTTGTAGTCGATGCAGACCCAGCAAACCTGGAGCCCTCAGACTTCATTATCAGAGCGGAAGAATACGGCGTCCCACAGAAACGCCACCGCGTCATCTTGCTCGGTGTGAGGAGCGACGTCGCTCCCCGGGTACCGCGACGCATCCTCAAAAAGGCGGATGGCGCCGTGACAGTTCGCGCTGCACTGCAAACGATGCCCAGTGTGCGTGCAGCAACGTCTTCCCGTCGCCCGAAAATCGAGCTCGACTGGCAAGCAGTTCAAGAGCAAGCCTTGAACGAAGTGCGATTGACTGAGATCACCAACAAGGTTGAACCCGTCAAGTCTGGGACCCTAGCTATCGATGCATACGAATCGTGGATCAGCGAAGAGGCACTCGATACCCCTATTCAGCACGTTCCACGTGCACACATGGTCTCAGACTTGGCTAGGTACCGTGTAATGGCCGAACTAGCCGGACTTTTGGGTAAGAGCCCAAAGTACACGGATCTGCCAGCTGCACTCCACCCTGAGCACAAGAACATCACTCGTGAAGGGACGCCTTTCACGGACCGCTTCAGGGTGCAAGTCTGGGATGCTCCATCCACCACCGTGGTTTCACACATCTCTAAAGACGGGCACTACTACATCCATCCGGATCCTGAGCAGACTCGTAGTTTCACCGTTCGAGAAGCTGCCCGTCTGCAGTCATTCCCAGACAATTACTTCTTCGAAGGGCCGCGCACGCAGCAGTTCCATCAAGTGGGCAACGCAGTGCCACCTCTCCTGTCAAAGCAAATTGGCGACGTCGTAGCGGAAATGCTGGGCTTTCTCGACGAGTAAGAAACGGCGAACGTTCACGGTTGGTCCACTACAGAGTTGGTAAACCGCGCGGTTTGAGGCCTGGCCGGAGTCCAGAGTTCCTGCTCTGAGGGGCGGGAAGCGCTGTGTTCAACTGCTTCATCAGAAGATTGGCCAGTCCGTTGCGAATGCCTTCTCTTGGTCACTTTTCTCTTGGGCTCTCTTCGCGGACGGCGTTGCCTTGCCCGGCAAGTCGAGGGCCTCTGCAGACTCCAAAAATAGCGACGCGACGAACTCGTCTATTTGTTCAGGTGTCATTACGAAGACGGACTGGATTGCCATCCTGCGCAGTAGTCGTTTGGTGACGTCTCGGAAAAGTACCATCCGTCGGCTCATGTTGGATTCGGATGCAAACGCTAACAATCGATTTCCTAGGGCTCGAGAGAGCAGCGGGTAGCCGCCTATGCGCGGCTTCTCCAGCAAGTTGACAACCTCGTCTTCGCCTAGCTTGCCTGCCAGCTCCACTCCCAAGAGATGGACTCGCCACCACAGTCGTCCAATGGTTGTCCTGGTCATGTCAAACAAGCGTTCTTCGGAAATGCTCCACTTCTTGTTCTGACTGTTGAATCTTCCATAACGCCACAGAACCACGTCTGGCACCACCGCCGTATTGATGAAATTCCATACATCGATCGACGACGCGTCTGCGGGGAGGATTGCCATCTGGGCGTGGATCTCCGGACCGACGCTTCGGTCGAACTCGACTAGGACTTTGCTGCTTACATGTGACGGGAAGCCGTATTCTTCGGCTATACCATGAATCTTCGATCTAAGGCTCATGAGCTCCACTGCAGCAGCGCGCTGCCGCGCAAGCGGGTAGTACTGCGCCTGAATTTTCGTCAGATCTATCGAGGCACCAATCTCCGACAAACTCTGCGAACGCAGCTGTTCCCATGCCAGTGATGCTTCATATAACGGCATACGGGGATAACAAAGCAGTAGTTGCGGCTCCCCCATACTACTTTCCACCAACCTTCGCTTGCAGTTCTGCTTCGAGCCGTCCCGGATCTTCTTGATACCGCTGCTGAACTTGGTCCAGGGAATCGCCCAGAAGCCGGATCACACTACTCAGGACATGTCCGAGTGATTCCTCCGGATATGCAATCTGGAGGCTCAACTCATCGTTACTGAGCGCTTCCCGAAGCAGCTGACGCATGAAGTCAATTTCGAGAAACCGTAGCCATATCTCTGATTCCGTCGAATCTGCGTCTTCCAGCATTCTGGAAATGGATGAGTTGTCCACATTCAGCCACAGCCAAATGGCTGCCGAGGCGCTGGCCGCCAGATCACGCGTTGTGAGTCGAAGCCACCAAAGGGAGCTATCGGAGCTTACAATGCCGTGGTCAGCGAAGCTGACTGGCAGCATTGGAAGCCTCGGCGCTACACCTTCCAAGGTGATTTTCCGTTCGACCCTAAATACCGTGTTTCCAAGCCTCTTTGGTGCGAAAGGGCTGTCACTATGATCAGCGTCTAGCAGCGAGATCTGGAACTCAAGCCACAAGGCCCCTGAAATCTGGCTGCCTGGTACAGTCAGATAGATTTGCTGCCGGCCACTCCGCACATCGCGAACGTCCGACGTAATGATGAGCGGTGTGCCTGTTGGACGCGCGATGATGACGGCGCCAAGGCGCGCATTAGCCGAAAGTCTTAGGCGCTTCAATGTTGTTTCAAGATCAAGCTCGAAAGAACACTTGACGTAGATGTCGTCGTAATAGGTCCAGTCTTCTGCCGAGGATTCGCCATCGGCTAGCGGTGTATCACCGGCAGAAACCTCCCATGCAAGCGTAGATACGTCGTCGACTGGCAGGGTTAGGTGCCCTAGGCTAATTGCCTGCAATTTCGAGCTCCTCTACCACAGCTGTGACGCGGATGGCAGCGTCAGAAGGCTGTGTGAATATGGCGGTAATCTCGTCATCATAGGGCACCGGAACGGTCATGACCTCTTGGGACGACAGTTGACCCGAGGATGATACCCAGCCAGCGAAACGAGGAATCTCAGCATTTACTGGGCGCTCCGCTTCGTTCCCTCCTGACTCAGTCACAACGCGTGCAGCGACTCTAACCGCCAAGGAATTTCCCGGCCGCCCCCCGCTCAGAGCGAAGGTGTACTTCGCGACCATGGCTCCATCCAAGAGGTCAAGGGACGCTTGGGCAACTTGACGCACCGAGGCCTTTCTCGGTCGCCTTGTCCCAGGACCACTTGGAACCGTAGGCGGTTGCTCTTCAGCGCCCGTTCCCGCGAAGCCGGACAACAGGTTGCCCAACGCTGCCGCCACACGGGAAGCGCCCTTAGTGGCAACTCCGTTGCCGGGCTTTGCGCCTTGTGCGGCAAGATTTCGAAAGGTTTCCCGAATATTGTCCAAGGAAATTCGCACCGGGTTTGGTGCACCCTTTTCGGCGGCAGCCTTCTGATACACCCAGTCGTCATGAGTTACGGGTTCCGATTTTGCAAATGTCGTGTTCATATCAGGAGCCGAAATGAACACGCCAAAGATTGGAACCGCGTTCGGCTGGGAGGCGACAGGAAGGTATTTCACAACCATTCTCGGATCTCGCAGAAGGGCCACTGAGTTCTCAAGTTCAGATCCCGTAGCCAAGGGAGTGTGGCTGACACGATGAGTTAACAGACCCAAGTGACGTTTAGGCCTCTTGCTCTGAATGGGCGTAAACGTCGTCTGCCAGTTGCTCTCGTAGTCGGGAGAAAGAATCCGCTTGCGTCCTTCGACGTAGGCCGAGGCAAACTCGCGGTAGACGGGATGGTCTAACGGCTGTGGGCTGGGCAATGAGGCGCCGTCTGCCGTGAATCCAAACTGAATATTCGGACCTTTTCCAAGATCCAAAGCGTGCGGCCACGCCCATTTTAAAGCGGCTTCCGAAATTGTCGCTACTCGGTCACGCCCGTTCTGGACGCCCGCAAACTCCGGCGCGATCACCATGATGCTCGTACCGGTGTCTTCACGGGCTGGGATGCGCATGCCCAGGCTTTCGGCTAGCGCGCGAGCACTCGGACCCACGAGCGGATCCACAATCCCGTCAGCGCCGGGCACTCCCCACCAGTTTCGCCCCGTGTAACGGCTCTTGCCGTCGTCGTAGTCGCCGTCACCTCCGGAAACACCGATCAGGCGTGGTTCAATGGCACCGCCACAGTGCGCTTGGGAATAGACGAGGCAAAGACCTACTTGGCTGGCCCTGTACAGGACACCCTTGCCAAGACCATAAGTTCCGCCCTCGAGGCCTTTGGAAGTTGAACGGCCAAGGTTTCGAACGAAATCCACGAAGTCTCGACGCTCTCCTGGAGTTCCCGAAACATCGGCCCGGATGGGGCCTCCCAAGCCGCGCGTACCTGAATCGGAAATAACCAAAACGCGAATTCGATTGCCAAAAACGTGGTTGCTCAGATGACTTGATCTACAATGCGGAGGAAGCTCTCCAAAGACATCCTTAGTCAAAATGCGAGTTTGGTCCTTCGACATTTCATATTCATCTACATAATAAGAGATGTGGCCGTTTCTGTCGGCCCTGGCATCCCAGCTGTTCTGTAAAGACTCCCGCAGTACAAGATCCCATAGTCCAAGTGAGGTACGCCCGATGGCGTTATCCGCGGACCGCGCATCCAAACCTCCGTCTGCACCGTACTGCTGCCTATACAACGACAGCGTCATTCCTGCCCGCCGTTGGCCAGCGTGACGTGCGACAAATCCAAGTTGGCCTTCGTCATGTGGCCCAAATCGATTGAGTAAGAAATGTCGCCAAGCCGTTCGATTGTTCCTGTCGGACGTAGGGTTTCAGCGGTAATGCGGGGGAAGGTGTCGTCTACCAGGAACGAACTGTCAGACAGAGTTGAATACTTGAATTCCTCGTATACCGACGAATCAGCGTCCGAATAGCGTGCCCCGCCAAGCGCTGTCAGAAGTCCTAGACGGGAAACTCCTAGTTCTACCAACTGGCGTACCTTGCCAGGAACGGACGTTCCGTTCGGAGTACGCTCTAGTTGAAGAGCGCGAAGGTACAGCTCCCCTTGGTTCGGTGCAGCTAATTGACGGCCACCATGGATGGTCACCACCATGTTGTTGTGGTTGGTTGTGGCCTTTACTTCAACCGAACAATCAGCGAACACGAAATCGTGACGGTTCCCTTCGGGGCCCTGCCAAGACGACAACGCCTGTGATCCGTGGCATTCAACCAGCTGCTGAAGGACGATGAGCTCTGCCATAATTCCTGCCAGCTGTGCAGGTCCGAGGAGGGCTCCCCTATCCGTCTCGAAGAGACTTCTCCATCGTTCAAGGGTTACTGATATGGCGGCTGACGCCTTTCCGGGATCGAGTTCTACCGCCTCCAGAACATCGTCTGCCAGCAGCCCGAATTGGTGGTGCAGCTTTGCGTCGATGCATCTGAGGATCACATAGGGCTGCTGGATGCCATCAACTGTGAGCTCGAGCGTCTGCATGGACAAAGATCTACTATGCCAGTCCAGCGGACCGTCTTTTAGCGTCCCCAACGGGACGAGTACCGTTGGCCGCCCACTGGCATCCACGGCGCAAAGTACCTCGCCGTCTGCCGCAAGAACGCCAGTCTTCCGGGAATGGAAGCTTCCAGCAGCCGATACGTCTTTGGCCAAGAAATCGAACACCGAAGCCGACGACTCCCTCATGCGGTGACCAGTTCGTCTTCAGCAGCCTTCGCTTCGTCCAATTTATCGGCTGCTTCCAATTCCTCTTCCAGGGCCTCGAGATATTCGGCGTCGACCTTGGCTGCGATGTAGTCAACAGCTGATCGGGGATTGCGTGAGTCAGGAAACATGAAACAGAGCCCAATCACATCGGCCGCTGCGGACAGCGGAACGCGCCGGTTCTCCACGGGTCCTTGGGCGGATTTGCCGGGATCGGGGTCCGACTCCTTGCCGATGGGGTATATGCACAGAAGGCCCGTTCGTTCCGTCTGCCGCAGTTGGCGGAATTGCAGCAGCTGCCGGTCTGTAATTTTATCTGTGGACTTTAGGTTCAGCGACTTGCGGAGGAAATCCAAGTCCACTCCAAGGTCAGCGACGCGGTCAGATGTTGATGCAATCGCCTTCAGATTAGCCGTCCCATCGTCGCTGGGGATGTACATCTTTTTGCGGCGCAAAAGCCGCACTTTCCCCTTGAGTCCGAGGTCCAGCTCCTCCTCGCCGTTGTAAGGCTCCATGAGCACAACATCCCAGCGTTTCAGATCACCCTCGGCTCGTTCTTTTTCGATGTAGCGGCGGATGGCGTCCTTGTCGATGGATTTCGCCGCTTCGTGGACCTGGTAGCTCGCCAAGAGGTTCAGAATATGGTCGGCCGAAACGTCTCGGAATCCGCGTCGAGAGGCATCGAGTTCGTTTTCGTCGTGGCCTTCGCTAATAAGCCGCTCGAATAGGGTTTTGGTTGCGGTTATATTTTCTTTCAACCACCCTTGATCGTCTTCTTTGAACATGATTGTCTGCACACGTCGTCCCGAATAACTTACTTGCGCTTTGACAGCGGAACGCATTTTGGCGGCAGACGTCACCGACATTTGAGGATGCGTACGGATTTTGACCGGGAGTTCCGCAGGCGTTTTGCCCTCGGCCTCGTAGACTTGGATCTCGGCGCGAATTTCTGCTTCAACAACTGACAGCATGAAGAACCAACTCTTCAGCTCAGAACTCATCCATATACGGATTAGGTCTTCGTAGCCGACTCGGTACCCAAACCAGCGTCCCATCTGGAGTAGCGTGTCGTAAGCCGATGAAGCCCGAACAAAGTAGCTCGACGTCAGGCCTTCCAGCGTCAGTCCACGGGAGAGTGTGTTGCCGCCGATGACGATGGCGGTCTGAGGGTGGTCCTTGTCGTATTCCAATCGGTCGTTGGACTGATAGTTGTCCACAATGACTTTAGACGCGCGAGCTGTCTCGATAAGATGCGGCATCAGATCATCAAATGCGATTGGCTGATTGCCAAATGAGTCTGCAGTCACACGTGCCGACTCGGAGTCCCAAAGGTCGCGAAATATGTCGAAGGCCGCTGGGGCCTCGTTGACCAGCCCCGCCCTAAGCCCGTCCAAATGGTCGACGACAGCTTCCGCCGTCTTCTCATGGGCTCCTGCCAACATGGACGTGTGGATGAGCATGGAAGAGTGCGCAACTTTTCCAGCGCGAAGGCGCCGGGCCGCGGTGGCCAGAAGGAACCAGCGGATTGCAGCATCCATTGCATCGGGCACCTCAGGGGACCACTGTTCCAGAAGGGTCTTGTTCCTCGGCGGACGAACGCCGTCAACCTCCGACTCGGAAATCAACCGGACCACATCCAAGCCATCATCCACGGAATCCTCGAGACTCTCCCCTTCAAGCTGACCGAAGATTCTTTCCGCACCGAAATAGTTATCGGGACGGGGCAGATCCACGATGAAGTCGCGCGGGTAAAGGTCATGCTCGACGCTGGGATCGATAAGAAGATTCGCGAAAGGCGTCGCCGTATAGGCTATGTATGCCGCCTTCGGGTTTGATAGGAGGTCGCGGATTAGACCATTAATTGTCGATTGACGCTTTGTTCCTACGTCGATGGACGCTTGGTCAGCCTCGTCGTCGATGATCAGAATCGGACAATTTTGACGCGTAGTCACGGATGCCGTCTTGATCCACTTGTGGAGGCGCCGAAGCCTGGCGGGATTCTTCTTGACAACAGCAATCGATCGCATGGACGTATTGCTGAGAATGGCATCGGCAGGGGTGGTCATACTGAAGTCCAGGTCGACTGAAGTCAAGGGGTTCCAGATGGAATTGCAGGGTTTGATCAAGTAGTCGTTGATCCTGTCCTGCGTCTGCGTTCGCAGGTTTTCGGTTGTTCCAGTGAGAACAATGATGAGCCGATACCCCACATCGGCAGCCTTCGCAACAACAGACATGAAGTTCGTCGTCTTGCCACTCTGAACGTAGCCAAGCACAAGCCCCCTGGTTTTGATGGACTCCTTGCCCGGAGGACTGCCTAGACCAATCACCTTGGAGGACGCCGCGTCCACGCCGTCAACGGCAGCCTCAGGCAGTTCCTCAAGCAGCCTGGATTTCAGCGTCGGCCAGACCACATCATCGTTGCGAGGACCGGAATACCAAAAGCCGGCTCTCCGCTCCTTTTCCGCCAAGATTTCGGGGTCGGGAAAGTCTTTGATGAGGTTCAGTCGGTTCTCGTAGAGCAACCGACCGGCATGAACTAATTCGCCGGGCGCGTACGCCAAGGCGGTCTGCGCCCCCTGAAGTGTCATGCCGCCTGCTACTAGTGCGGCCACTGTGTCCGCCATCCTCTCGACGTCTGCGTCGGAGTACTCCGGTGCCCCCATACCTAACCCCATATTCCTAATGTGTGATTTACCGAACTCTGTCAGATGTTAGCTGCACTACCCAGCGGAGACACAATGCCGCGCTTCAGCGCCCGTCCGGGCAGAACTCGCCGAACAGGGAGCGTGCAAAGCGATGGCGCGGTCTGCCGCACCCTAGAACCCATCCTCGAGTCGAGCGTTGAGGTTTTGGAGTGCGAGCTTGTGCTCGTGGAAGGACGTTGACCATGCCCACGCTGTATGAGGCGGAGTTCCGCCAGGATGGAATGTGCCCTAAGGGCCAGGCGCCACTGGCGCAGATTGCGAAAGACTTCGGGCTCTCAGACACTACGCTGAGCGCTGGCTTGCCATCACCGAACGTCAGGAACCGGGACGGTAGGGACCTCGGGGGCGGAGTCGGCTGAAGCGATAACGGATCACGCTGATGCCGTTCACGACACTGGAAGAACGGCAGATTTCATCCTTACCACAGACGAGCTTAGGCCCTCGCAGGTTTACTAGATTTTCATGCTCAGCCCTGCCTGTATCCAGTGCCGGCAAATGAAAGTTAGTTTGAGGCACTTTCAGTTGAGGCCTGGAATCTGACCCGAGCACGAAGCCCATCGAGAAGAGCAGAATCGTCCAAGCCTAGCTCGGGCGTACCGATGCGGCCCCTCCAATGACTCTGCCGCGCCAATAACTCCTCCGCGAACGGAGAATCAAGGTCAGCGATGCGTTCCCAGGCAGAAACAGCGTCGTACTCATGAGTGACTAGATGTTCCAAGTCCACGAGCCTGTCCGGCACACCCAAGAACTCTGGCAAATAGAACCACCGGAAATCATTTCGATTTCTTAGTATCTGGACAGCAGGGCCGCGCACGTTGTTGCTAACTGGGCCATCCTGCAAGGCCTTTGCGACGGAGCCATGGCCGTCGACTGGGACCAAACGTGCCAGGAGTATGCGAGCTGCCTTGGGACCGCCTCTACCGTCGGCGTTTCTGCCGAGCACAAGGTCGCAAGACGGCGTTAGGACTATCCAGTAGTCACCAGCAGGATCACGCAGTATGGTGCCGGCACGCCAAGATTTCCCTACAGGGGGTACAAGGTAGAAGGAGGCAGAGGGAACATGCTCACTAATTGCTTCAAGTTGCGCTGTCGATGACGTTTCCCAGTCACGAAGCCACGCCGCAAGTCTACTGACAAGCAAACGACGAAGCGACTCTGGCTCGTGCTGCGTATACGCGTCCCAGTGGGGCGCGACGTTCCGGTCTAGGAACATACGGGTCTCTCGATCCAGCGTCTCCACCAGTTCCCGGGCAGTGCCTGCGGCGTTGGACTCGAGTGCCCTGCGGATTGCAGCGCCCAACTCGCTTGACTCGTCTTTGCCTAAAATGGTCCTAAGCGGAGGCTCACTCTCAAATCCTAGATCTTCCTTGATCGCAGTAAAGAAAATCACGGGCACCCATCGGATTTTGCGGATTCTAGAATATAAATCAGTCCCCTTCGTCCTAACACTATTGGCACCGAGGGGCCCGTTATCCATAACGTCAAGAACGACCAAATCAAATTGCGATGCTGGCGACCCAAGCAAACTTTCCGCTTCATCAAAAGAGTCAAGATGCGTCAGCTCCACAATGATGTCATCGTAAAACTCCTCATCAATCACCGTCGCCACAGTGTCGTGAGCTTTGGGCTCATCATCTACGACCAGAACTCTAAACTTCACCGACATCAGCTAACTCGCTTCTTCAGAACAACACGAAAATTCGCCCCGGGCAACGCCCCGTCATCATCGACACTTACGGCACCACCGTAGTATTCCACAGCAATAGTATGGACTATGGAGAGGCCGAGCCCCATACCACCTTCACGGGTGGACACATAAGCGTCGAAAATGAGATCCTTTTTATCCTCCGGAACACCCGGCCCAGAGTCGTTGACATAAATGACTATCGATCCGCCGTCATCTCGACCGGCGCGTATCGAGATTTTCCTTTTTGAGTCAGGACGCTGGCGAACCCAATACATGGCATTACTCACCAGATTGATGAGAATGTGCTGAAACTCTATCGGCTCAACGCTTACTGTGGCATCGTCAACTTCAACGGAGAGAGTCGTATATTGTCGAGCAAGCTCAGCAGCAAATATCTGGCTAACAGGGTTCGTGAGGCTCGACAATTGAACCTTTTGCGGTCGCCCGCGCTTACGGCCAGCTAGCGGACTTAGACGATCAAACAAACTACCGACTAGAGCACGTCCGTTCCCTAGGGAATCAAGACTATCCCCAATTCGTCTTTCTACCTCGGGCAAGTCAAATGTATCTAAACGCTGCCGTACGATGTTTAGTTTACGGACACCATTATCAACGTCCATCAACCCAGTCCGACCCTCGTGCAACACCATGTCAACGAGCGTGGACAGGGTCGCAGATTTCGCGAACTGTAGAAGAATCTCTTGTAGATCGGAAGTTGCGGCGCGGACCTCTTTAGCTGTCTCCGTAATGGCCGCGACAAGTTCCTTGTCAGCTTTACGAGAGGCAGCAAGCGCCTCCAGACCCGACAGGTCGAACTTCTCAAATAGACCGCTTCCAGGGCTTCGACGTTCACGGCCGGATCCGAGCCTCTTCCTGAATTTATACCGACGGCTCTCCATCTCGGCCAAAATCTGCAGAGAAACCTGCTTCAAATCCTCATATTCGGGAGTGTCAATTAAACCTTCCCGATGGGATCTATCTCTAAGCCCAGGATTTAGATCAGCAGTCAAGAAAATAAACCCGCTAACCTGGTTGTTCGACAGGCGCAAGGAGGGGCTGTTGACGCGTCGCAAGTCAAGATTTAGCCAGTCATATCCACGTTCACCAAAAGGTTGCACTCGAAATCCGTCGCGGAACAGTGCGAGACCGGCGTGATCCTTTATTTGGTTCCTATAATCACGAATTCCGATGTTTGATTGACTCAACTCCGGCTTTATCGCTTCAAACGCTTCGCGGTCAAGATCCCAAGCACGGAAGTCAATTGTTAGTGGTCCGCAACTAGGAAGACGAGTGGCATCCCCCAAATCATCAGAAACTCGCAGATTTATGGTTATCTCTTCGACGGCACCAGTGCGCCGCTCAATATAGGTCAGATGAGCAATACCATCACTGCTGACGTTACCAGCCATCTTGTAGTCAGGAAGCATCAATATATCGCTGGGCGAAACCGAGCCCCCAAGCTCGGAAATCTCGTCAGGAACGATCAACTCAACACTGAAAACAGCCTGTAGATCCGAATCGATGACGCCCTCGGGAAGCGGCGGGATCATTCGCTCGAGCATCAGACGAAGATTAGCGATATCAGTGTACTGCCAGTCTCGAAGGAGCCTCTCCATCTTAACGACAGTTCCAGACTCCGTCAAAGATTCTCCTTGAACTACTGACGCCTCTCCGTGAGAAACAAAGACTTTAGGTTGCTCTTCAACAACCGCCACCTCTATTTCATCTAAGTAGAGATCGCGGTGAAACTGCCCCCAGTCGATGCGGAAAGTAGTTTCGGTTCCATCGGTACGACGCGTGGTGATGACAGAATGCTCCGCAATCCTGGAGGCTGCTAGACGGCCAATCCCTTTTTCACCGAGGACGCGTCGATTACCGCTCTCACTAGTAATGACTTCCTTGCGATACGGAGTTGCTATATCCAACCACACTTTGCGTACGGTGTCAGCAGTCATCCCATGACCGTTATCCCACACCTCGATCGAACCTGTACCTGATTTCAGCGGGCCATTAAATCGAATCGTGACCTGCGTCGCGTCCGCATCGTAGGCATTCTTTACCAGCTCCACGAGTGCCACATCCTCGCTGCTGATAAGTTCGCTTCCCAGAGTGTGCACTAATCGAGCCTTGGGACGGAGCGACCCGGACGATTCTTTGGACTCGAGCATCGGTGGAATCCTTCTACGAGCAGAGAACAATTGGCGACGGACAAGATATGCGGATACACCAACGTACAATCGTGCAACCACTCTGCCCCAAACAGATCCTATGCGTCACACCCCAGGTCGTGGCGGACCCCATGCGTGTCCTCGGCAGGATACTGATCCTCACCGGCAGCGGTGCCGGCACTCCGGGTTCTAGCACGCCCACTCCGGCACCCCGATCTCCACCTTGCCTGGCGGGATAGATCCTTTCCTCCACGTCACGCAACACCCCGCGAACTCCGTCTTCGGATGCTCGGCCCCTGCGTCGGACGGCATCATGCCGTATGCGATCCGCGACGACTCGTGGCGGCACACCGGGCAATTACGGACGGCTTCCCGCTTCCTTGCAGGCTTCACTTCATTGGTCATGGCTGCAATGTATCCCCGGGTACGGACAACTGCAGCCCTTACAAAAAAAACTCGCAGGGCTATGCAATTTTTGTAACTGCTCCCGTGAGGTGCCGTACACGGAGTGCTCCCTAACAGGGTCTGGCAGACCCTGCCCCACGCAGAATAAATCCGGTAACTTTTTTGTCGGAACTTCCGGGCCAGCGACGTCCCTTTCCGCTTCTCCCCTTCGAATGGATCCGCTCTCCCATGTCTTCCGCCCTGCCCCTGCCAGCGCCCAAGCGCTTCCCGCTCGCCGCGATGCTGGTCCTTGCCACTATCACATTCACAGCCATCACCACCGAACTCATGCCCTCCGGCCTGCTGCCGCAGATCAGTGAAGGCCTGAACATCTCCGAGGCCGTTGCCGGCTACCTCGCCGCAGCGTACGCCGCCGTCATCGTGGTCACCGTGATCCCGGCCGCCCGGCTGCTGGCCAGGGTTCCGCGGAAGACCCTGCTCATCTCGCTCGTCCTCACCTTCGCGCTGAGCAACGTCCTCGTCGGCCTCGCACCCAATTTCACAGCTGCCATGGGCGGACGGCTCGTCGGCGGGCTGGCGCACGGCCTGCTCTGGACCACCGTCGCACCGTTCGTTTCCCGGGTAGTCCCGGCCGACAAAGTCGGGAAGGCCCTGGCCATCGTCTTCAGCGGCAACAGCCTGGGCATGGCTATCGGTGCGCCCGTGGGCACCGCGCTCGGTGCGTTCCTCGGCTGGCGTGCCGCCTTCCTCTTCCAGGCCGGCTTCAGCCTGCTCCTTACGGGTCTTGCCGTCTGGATGCTTCCACAGGTCCGCCGGGTCCCCGACGCCGTCCGCCCCTCGATGCGCAAGGCCATCGCACAGCCCGGCGTGAAATCCGTGGCCGTCGCCTGGCCGCTGCTGGTCCTGGCACACTTCGCGCTCTTCACCTACATCGCGCCGTTCATCCGCGAAGCCGGCCTGCCCGACTACGCCATCAGCCTCTCCCTCACCGTCCTCGGCGCCTCCGGCCTCATCGGCATCTGGATCGCCGGTATCACCGTTGACTCCCGCCCCCGCCGCTCACTGATCATCACGACGGCGGCCATCGCCGTTGCAATGATCCTCCTCCCGCTCGGCGGCAGAACGCTGCCCGGCGCCATGATTCTCATGACAGTCTGGGGCGCGGGCATCGGCGCGATCGGCATCTACAACCAGGCCGCCATCCTGCGCGCCGGGCGCGAGGACAGGGACGCGGCCAACGGCCTCACGGTCCTGACCATCCAGGTCGGCATCACCATCGGAGCCCTCTACGGTTCCGCGGTTCTGGTACTCGCTGGCCCACTCACGGTGCCCGTCGCCGCGGCGCTGCCGGTCGCCGTCGCCCTTGTCATTACGCTGGCGGGCAGGCGACACGCTTATCCGCCAGGCCCCAAGGAGCGCGGATGGTCAGAGCCGGAGCTCAAGGAGCCGGTGTCCCAGCACTGATAGGTCTTGCCAAATACCTATCAGTTCAGGCGCCCCGGCACGTGGAAGGTTGCCCGGACGATCCACTGTGGCTCCGACCGGCCGAGCGTAGACTCAGCGCCACCGTGGAAGGTGGAGGCAGCAGGCATGAAGAGCATCCGAGCCCAGGTCCTCGAAGCTGAACAAAACGCCAAACTTGGGCTCGGAGCCGACGAGCAGTTCTCGGGGTACGGCGTCATGGGGCTGTCCTTCAGTTCCGGCCATATGTGCTGGCCATGCGACGTTTTCCCGTGACCAAGTGTTGGCCCCGACTACACGTCGGTGTGGTTGCGCCGGACCTCAGTCTCCTGGACCATCTACGCCGATGCCCCGGCCGAACTTTCCTGCGCCCGGTACTTTGGCCGCCGCCCTGCAGGACGCTGTGCAGTGCCCCGTCACCGTTGCGTGGACGGGCGGCACCACGCTCAGGGTGGCCGTCGGCGGTGACGTGGACCTGACCTGGGAGCTCGAGATGGGGACAACCGCCATCACCCGGCGATGTCGGCAGTAGTCGGCGCGCTGCCCGCTCCCCTCCTGGAGAGCAGGACATTCCTCAGAATCATGGGCGCCGCCGTGGGACCGGTGCTGCGGGCGGGACGGCTCGGACTGACAGGCAACGTCCCCAACAGGCAGGGCTTCCGTGCGAAGCCGCGCCGGATGTGGCTCGTCTTCCGAAACTCTGCCACCGTGGACGGTGAGGACCTGGGCAGCCTGCGGCCCTTGCACGTCCAGACCAGGCTGGGCGATTTCTGGGTCCCCCCAGCGGGGCATCTTCCTGATCGGAACGTCATCCTTTGACGTCTTCGATCCCGCCCGTCACCTTCCCGCCAGCGTTCGCGGGACTGCGTGACTCACGTTCGCAGCACAGGGGCGACGGCGCTCCAAGCACTGCAGCAAGCCTGAGCAGCCACCCTCAGCGGCTGGAGTCATCCTCAGGTTGCTGCGCACGACCCGCATCCAAACCGGCAAAGGAGATTGCGAGGGCGTGGGGCAGCAGAATTCACTGGTGTCTCGTACTTCGACTCCGTCAAAAGAAAAAGCCCGGAAATTCATCCCGCCTTTTGCTTTGCTAAATTGGTTACGTCCAAGAGCGAAATCATCGTCACTAATGCGTTAAATCTGCGAAACACTTGAGCTGTTCTTGATGCAGTTGACGCAAATCAACTATCACCCTTAATAATTGGTACAAATGCAGGAGCATAAGGTGCTGAAGTCCCGGCATTTCTGTCATAGTTAAGCAATGACAACACCAGAGCTTCCGGGGGCAAGCTCAGTGCAGACTTCCCCCCATCAGCCACAGCAATCACCTCCCGCACCACCGAATTATGGTGCGCCACTAGAGGCAAGCGCGCCCCGGCCAAGAAAACCGAAGAAACAATCGAATGTCGTCGGGTTGATCGCGCTTATCGCGGCGGCGATAGGGTTCATCTTCGCCTGCATGCCCGGTGCCCTGATCGTCGGTTGGGTACTGCTGCCGATCGCATTCGTTTTGGCTATCGTTTCGCTCTTTATTAAACGCAAGGCCAAGTGGACTGGCGTCACCGCTCTGATCGTCTCGATCGTGGGCACGATCGTCGGGTTTGTCGTCTTCTCTTCCGTCGTCGCGACGTCGTTTGACAACGCTTTCGGCAGCGGCGATACCACAGTCGCTCCGCCCTCTGGGGACGCAGGAGCGAAGGACCAGGCAGCGGCAAAGGAAGATCCTGCCGCCAACGCCGGAACCCGTGAAAACCCGTATCCAATAGGCTCCGTCATTGAGTCTGACGACTGGCGCGTCGTGATCAACTCCGTCAAGCTCGCTGCTACGGAATCGGTAGTTGCGGCTAACCAATTCAACGAGGCGCCCGCTAAGGGGTCCGAGTACGCCCTGATCAATTACTCCGCTACTTATGTCGGCGATGACGCTGACGGCCAGATGCCTGCTTTCGTTTCGGTCGACTACGTCACGGCGAATGGGACGACCGTCAATCGACTCGACAAGTCAGTCGTCGCGCCGAAGGCCTTCGATACTTCGAGCACGCTCTATAAGGGCGGCACCGCAACGGGCAATATCGCCATCGAGGTGCCGACCGCTACTGCTGGCAAGGGCGTCCTTGCAGTTAGGCCGGGCATGGTGGCCGACAAGGTTTTCGTAGCCGTCAAGTAATACTCCCAAGGAAAACGTTAGGCCCCCGGTGCACCACCGGGGGCCTAGCTTCGTTTAACGTCCAATATCAAGCTGCAACCGCGGAACCGTCGGTCGGGCACTGAAAAGGAGGCCGGCGTCGGCCCCCTTTGTTCAGATCCGCGTCACCGGCTTACATTCCGGGCATCAGCCCGAGCTGCCCCATCATGGAGGCGACGTCCGGATGGGCCCGGAAGGAGACGATCTTTCCGTCCCTGACGGACGCAAAGTACGTCCCGGACCCGACCACTGACTTGCCCGTGGCAGGGATTTCCTTGTCCCCCATGTGCAGCGGTCCGGTGTTAGTACCGGTGAATTCGATTTCCGCCGCCACCTCGTCGTCGCTGACCACCCTTCTGGTGGTTCTGGCGTGCATGTCCGGGAACGCCTCGAACCAGGCGTCCATGTAAGCCTTCACCTGCTCCCGGGTGCGGAACGGCTCGGGCGCCATGACGTCCTCAAAGGTGAAATCATCGGCCAGCAGGCCGGCGAACGCCGCCGTGTCATGCTGGTCCCAGGCCGCCATTCCGCGGTCGTCGATCTGCTCTACTTCAGCACGTGACATCACACATCTCCTCCTTGAAATGTTCTGATGCGGCTCATCGTAGGCGCACGGGGGCCACAGTCAATGGGCTGCTTAATAGACCCTCGGACGGAGGGCTAACTGAGTGGACACCGCGAACCGTCAGCCCGCCGTCGGCCTCCCATCAGATCCGAAGTGGGCCGACGTCGCGGCCTCGCCTGCAATTTTCGATTTCCGGACGGCGGAGGCCGGCGGCAGCCTCTCCCCCGCACCTTGCCGCCCTCTCAACCCCGGCGGTAGCCTGAAAAACAGATGACGGGCCGCGCCCACCACCGGATCCGAGGGTGCCGGGTCCGGCATGCGCCCCAGGCTCAGACCCGCCACCGGAAACGGAAGCCGCGATGTCCACACTCGCACAGGGCCGGGAAGCCTACGCCGCACGGCGCTGGCCGGACGCCATCGGGCAGTACACCGCCGCCGACCAGGACATCGAACTTCCGGCCGGCGACCTGGAACAGCTGGCCACCTCCGTCATCCTCACCGGCCGGGGCTCCGAAGGTGTGGACATCCTGGCCCGGGCGCACCTGAAGTACCTCGCTGACGGCGACTACTCCGCCGCCGGCCGCTGCGCCTTCTGGATTGGGATGAACCTCGTCCTGCTGGGCGAACCCGCCCGCGGCGCCGGCTGGTTCGCCCGCGCCCGCCGGATCGTCGAGGACGTGCCCGAGCCGTGCCCCTTCGAGGGCCTGCTGTCCGTCCCCGCCGGACTGAACTCCCTCTACCAAGGCGACGGCGCCGCCGCCGCGGAAGCCTTCACCCGGGCCGCCGACCTCGGGCGGGAACGTGGCGACGCCGACTCGGCGGCCCTCGGCACCCTGGGCCTCGGGCAGGCCAAGATCCTGCTGGGCCAGCTCGACGACGGCCTGGCCCTGCTGGACGAAGCCATGGTGGCCGTCACCGTCGGGGAGATCTCCCCCGTCCCCGCCGGAATCATCTACTGCGCAGTGATCGAAACCTGCCACCTGGCCTTCGACCTGCACCGCGCCCACGAGTGGACCCGGGCGCTGGACCGGTGGTGCAACGCGCAACAGAACCTGGTGTTCTTCAGCGGCCAGTGCCAGATGCACCGGGCCGAGCTGTACCGGCTGCACGGCGCCTGGGCAGAGGCACTCGACGCGGCCAAAGCCGCGCAGGACCTCGCCTTCCTAGGCGACCGGATGGCCACCTACGGCGGGTTCTACCAGGAGGCCGAAATCCACCGGCTCCGGGGCGACTTCGACCCCGCCGAGGCCGCCTACCTGAAGGCCCAGGAGACCGGCTTCCCGCCGCAGCCCGGGCTGGCGCTCCTCCGCCTGGCGCAGGGCAGGCCGGATCAGGCCCGGACCCTGCTCCGGCAGGCCATGGACGGCGCGGGCCTCGACTACCGGCGCCTGATGCTTGCCGCCGGCGTGGAGATCGAACTGGCCGCAGGCGACGTACCGGCCGCACGGTCTGCCGTGGAGGAACTGGCCTCGCTCTGCGCCTCGATCGACATGCCCATGCTGCACGCCCTCGCCGAGCAGTCCGAGGCCGCCGTCCTGTTCCAGGAAGGCGACCCGCAGGCTGCCATGGTCCTGCTGCGCCGCGCGCGGTCCCGCTGGCTCGGCCTCGACGCGCCGTTCGAAGCGGCCCGCTGCCGCGCCCTTCTGGCCAGCCTCTGCGCCGCGCTGGGCGACGAGGAATCCGCCCGGCTGGAGCGCGAGGCGGCCCGGGCAGTTTTTTCCGAGCTGGGCGCCGCGCCGGCGCTTTCGGCGCTGGAACAGCCGCTGCCGGAGCAACCGGTTCCGGCTGGACCGGACGCCCGGACAGTCCCGGTGCCAGCCTCCGGGAACGACGCCGGCCACTCCCCCGACGCCGGGCCGCTCACCGCCCGCGAAACTGAGGTGATCCGGCTTGTCGCCGACGGACTGAGCAACCGGGACATCGCCGTCGAGCTGTTCATCAGCGAGAAAACGGTGGCCCGGCACCTGAGCAACATCTTCACCAAGCTGGGCCTGACCTCCCGCTCCGCGGCCACGGCGTACGCCTACCGGCATGGACTCGCCTGACCTCTCCCCTGCATGAAATTACCCATTCCCCGCCCGCCGGAGTCAGCTCCGGAAATGGGTGATTCGCCCGATTCGCCGCGCCGCGCCGGAAAATAGCGTTAGTGGCATGAACGTTTCAGTGCTCGCAGGAACGGTGTCCACCGTCCTCTTCGCGATGAGCTACCTGCCCATGCTGCTCAAGGCCCTGCACACCAGGGACCTCGACTCCTACAGCCTCGGCTACCTCACGCTGAGCAACGTCGCCAACGCAGTCCACTCCGTGTACGTCTTCAGCCTCCCGCTGGGGCCGATCTGGCTGCTGCACTGCTTCTACGTCGCCGCCTCCGCGCTGCTGCTCATTTGGTACCTGCGCTTCAGCGTTCACAACAACCCAACCGCACCTGCATCACCAAGGAGGCACCACCATGAACACCACCCCAGCAACTGACGCCGTCGGGACCGGCGGAACTGCCGCCGTCGACACCGTCATCATCGGCGCCGGACAGGCCGGCCTGGCGCTGGGCTACTACCTGGCGCAGCAGCACCGGAACTTTGTGATTCTCGACGGCGGCACCCGGGTTGGCGACGGGTGGCGGAACCGCTGGGATTCGCTGCGCCTCTTCACCCCCGCCAAGTACAACGGCCTGCCCGGCCGGCCCTTCCCCGGCGACCGGCTCGCCTTTCCCACCAAGGACGAGCAGGCGGACTACCTGGAGGACTATGCCGCCAGGTTCCACCTGCCGGTCCGGCCCAGCACCGCCGTCACCCGGCTGACCCACGACGGGCACCGGTTCGAGGTCACCGCCGGCGCGCAGCGCTGGACGGCGGCGAACGTTGTCCTCGCCACCGGCGCCTGCCACCTGCCCAAGACGCCGGGCTTTGCGGCGGAACTGCCCTCCGACGTCGTCCAGCTCCACTCCCACCACTACAGGAACCCCGCCCAGCTCCAGCCCGGCCCGGTCCTGCTGGTGGGGGCGGGCAACTCCGGGGCGGAGATCGCCCTGGAGACCAGCCGCACGCATGAAACCTGGCTGGCCGGCAGGGCGACCGGCGAGATCCCGTTCCGGCACGGCCGGACCGCCGCCCGGTTCCTCATCCCGATGGTCCGCTTTGCCGGGATGCACGTGCTGAACTACAGCACGCCTGTTGGGCGCAGGGTGCTGCCCAAGCTGGCCGGCATGGGCAGGCCGCTGATCCGCACCAAGACCGCGGACCTCCGGGCCGCCGGCGTCCACCTGGTGCCGCGGGTCGCCGGCGTCCAGGACGGCGAAGGAGTGCTCGACGACGGCCGGAGCCTTCCGGTGGCAAACGTCATCTGGTGCACCGGCTCCACCGAGGCCTACCCGTGGCTGGACATCCCGGCGCTGCCCGCGGACTGGCGGAAGCAGCAGCACCGCGGCATTGTGGATGCCCTGCCGGGCCTGTACCTGCTGGGGCAGGACCTCCTCTACGCGGCAGCATCGGAAACCCTCCCCGGCGTGTGCCGGGACGCCAGGTACCTGGCGAAGCGGCTGGCCGCCACCCGGGTTCCGCAGGACATGGCGGAGGTGCGGAGCGGGCTGGCGGCTTAGCGTCTAGTGCCCCGGCAGTCACCCCGGCGGCCTTGACCCAGCGGAGGGCGGCAAACCGTTCACATCACCGTCGGCCTGTCAGGCAAAGTTGTAGGCGATGCCCATGGCAGAGTAGCGGTGGGCCGTGGGGAACAGTGCCGGCAGCGCCGACGCGAGAATGGCCACTAAGAACGCCACCGGGAACGCGATCATGGCCAGGCCGGCGAGCGTGGCCGGTACGGTTCCGATCGAGATCAGAAAGAAACGCGGGAAGTGAAAACACCACCGTGCTGACGGCCCGATCCAGGGCCCGGGCGACGCGACGGTCATTGTCCGAGACCTCACGCAGGGTTCGACCGCCTGCCATTTTCTCCGAGCCGTCAGCGTCTGCTGAGCGAATGGATGCAGGCCGCAAAGGCGGCGGTAACGGGCTAGCTAATGTCCGCCGTCGATATACTCCAAACATGCCAATCACACGCCTCGACATAGGCAGCCACACCCAGCCGTCCACCCTTGAGCAGCGCTGGGGCGATCTGTGAGCGGCGGTCTCGTCGCCCTGCTGGATGACGTCGCAGCCCTTGCCCGTATAGCGGCCGCCTCGGTGGACGACGTCGCTGCCGGAGCGGCCAAAGCGGGGGCCAAGGCCGCCGGCGTGGTGATCGACGACGCCGCCGTCACCCCGCAGTACGTGTCCGGCGCGGACCCGTCACGCGAACTGCCGATGATCAAGAAGATCTTCTGGGGATCGCTCCGGAACAAGCTGCTGATCATCCTGCCGGCCCTGCTGCTCGTCAGCGCCTTCGTCCCCTGGGCCATCCCGTTCATCCTCATGCTGGGCGGCACCTACCTTTGCTACGAGGGCGCCGAAAAGGTCTGGCACAAGCTCCGCGGCCACCACACGGCAGAGGAAGATGCGCCGGCGGTTGAACGCGGCCCGGAGGCCGAGGCCAAGGTCGTCAAGGGCGCCATCACCACCGACTTCATCCTGTCCTGCGAGATCATGGTCATCTCGATGAACGAGGTGGCCCAGGATTCCTTGCTGTCACGGGCGATCATCCTGGTGGTCGTGGCCCTCGTGATTACGGTGGCCGTGTATGGTGCCGTCGCTCTCATCGTCAAGATGGACGACATCGGGATGCACCTGGCAGCTAAAGATTCCCCAGGCTCCCAGCGCTTCGGCGAGCTGCTCGTCAAGGGGATGCCCGCCGTGCTGGCCGGGATAACCTTCATCGGAACGATCGCCATGCTGTGGGTTGGCGGCCACATCATGCTGCAGGGGGCCCATGACCTCGGCTGGCACGGTCCGTATGACCTGGTCCATGTCCTCGAGCACCCGGTCGAAGGAATCGCGGTGGTGGGCGGCTTCCTAGCCTGGCTCGTGAACACGTTGTGCTCGGCAGTCATCGGACTCGCCTGGGGCATCGTCGTCATGGCTATCGTGCATCCGCTGCTCAAAGCGCTGCCGTTCGGCAAGAAGAAGGGCGGGCACGAGGAGGGCGACATCCGCGCCGAACTTGCCGGCTACCGGCCGACGAAACGTGACGCCGATCCCGACGCATAGCCAGCGGCCCGCGGGCTAGGAGAATTCACAGGTCCAGCACCTAACATGTCCTCCATGAAGGCTGCTCGGGACGCCCGCTCTGCCGCCGTGGTGATCAACGCCGGATCACGCCGAGGTGCGGCGCACGAACTTGCGGTGGACACGATGCGCAAGGCAGGCGTGCCGATCTCCTCCGTGCACCACGTGCTGTCCGGGGGCGATCTGGCCGGGACGCTTGATCGAGTGATTGCGGACGGGCACGACCTGGTGGTTGTCGGCGGCGGCGACGGGACCGTGTCCTACGCCGCGGGGCGAGTTGCCGGCACCAACGTTGTGCTCGGCGTTCTTCCGCTGGGCACCGCCAACGACTTCGCCCGCACGCTGGAGATACCCAACAATCTGTCCGAGGCGTGCGCTGCCGTCGCGGACGGGAAGGTGGTGGACATCGACCTGGGCCGGGCGAACGGTGAGCCATTCCTCAACGTCGCGTCCGTGGGCCTGTCGGTGGCTGTTACCGAAGCTCTCAGCCCACGCCTGAAGCGGTACATCGGACCGCTGGCCTACGGCATTGCCACCCTGCGGGCTTATGCCGGGCACAAGGCGTTCCGGGCCCGTCTCGAGTTTCCCGAGGGGGACCACGAGCCGATGGAGCTCGAAAACCTGCTTCAGGTGGCCGTCGGCAATGGCCGGCATTACGGCGGCGGCAACACGGTCTCCCCCACCGCAGGGATAGACGATCACACTCTTGACATCTACGGCATCTTGGCGGCGCCGCTCCGGGAGCACGTGAAGATCGCACGGTTGCTCAAGGACGGAAGCTTCATCGAACACGACCGGGTGTACCACCTGACCAGCCGACATGTCCGGCTGGTCACCGAGCAGCCGCTGGGCGTGAACCTCGACGGCGAGATCGCCACCAGCACGCCCGCCGATTTCACCGTCCAGCGCAACGCCGTCCACGTGGTGGTCCCCCGGAGCAGCACCAGCGCGTTGTTCGACGGACCTGGCGCCGCGGACTGGCCGTCCAGTTGAAAGCCAGCACGATGCTGCGCTAGTGGTCCTTGAAAATCCCCATCGGGCCGACAGAGCGGAACACGTGGCCGGTCTCGTGAGCCGCAGGAGCTCTGACTCTGGAACGAGATATCCAGCCAATATGTTCAACTGAAACAGAATTGCTAATGCCGATTTGGGTCTGATGAGTCGTCTGCTCACATCACCGTCGGCCTGTCAGGCCGGTCCCCATGCGACGCCCGCGCCTCCTCGTAGCTGCTGTCGAACGGGAGCGTGTCCATCTCCAGCAGCGGGTTGTGGTCCTGGGTCTCCACGAGCTCGCGTGCGGCTTCGTCCGAGTCCACGCTGGGCATGGAGCCGGGCAGGTGCCGCTGCGCGGATTCCGGCAGGAAGTAGATGGCGACCGCGGCGATGGCCGACGTCGCCATGAGGTAGAACGCCGGCATCAGGTCGTTGCCTGTCGCCTGGATGAGGGCGGCGATGATGAACGGGGCGGTGCCGCCGAAGATCGCCACGGCAAAGTTGTAGGCGATGCCCATCGCGGAGTAGCGGTGGGCCGTGGGGAACAGTGCAGGCAGCGCCGACGCGAGAATGGCCACGAAAAATGCCACGGGAAACGCGACCAGTGCGAGGCCGGCGAGCGTGGCCGGTACGGTTCCGATCGAGATCAGAAGAAACGCGGGAAGTGAAAACACCACCGTGCTGATAGCCCCGATCCAGAGCACAGGTCGCCGCCCGATCCTGTCTGAGAGGCGGCCCGTCAGCGGGATGCACAGGGACATGACCACCAACACCGGAACGGTCAGCAGCGTTCCGTGGATCTCGTCGTAGCCCTTGTTGGTGGTGAGATACGTGGGCATGTAGGACGTGAGGGCGTAGCCCACGGTGTTTCCGGCGGCCACGAGGATCATGGCCAACAGGATGCGGCGCCAGTGGTCCTTGAAGATTCCGACCGGGCCCACGGGACGGAGGTCGTCGTCGGTCTCATGGTGCTTGGCGGCCACGGCTTCGGCTTCCTGCGTGGCCTTAAAGGCGGGCGACTCCTCGATCTTCATCCGGAAGTAGATGGCCACGATGCCCAGGGGCCCCGCGATCAGGAACGGGATGCGCCAGCCCCACGCCTCCATCTGCCCCTGTCCCAGGATCAGCTGGAGGGCGGACACGAGCGCGGCACCGAGCGCAAAGCCGAGGTAGCTGCCCATGTCGAGGAAGCTGACGAAGAAGCCACGGCGGTGGTCCGGTGAATGCTCGCAGACGAACGTGGTGGCACCCGAGTACTCGCCGCCGGTGGAAAAGCCCTGCACCAGCTTGGTGACCACCAGCAGGACCGCAGCCCAGATGCCCAGCACCGCGTACCCGGGAAGCAGCCCGACGGCGAACGTCGCCGCGGCCATCATCATCAGCGTCATGGCCAGCACCTTCTGCCGGCCGATCTTGTCGCCCAGCCAGCCGAAGAAGATGCCGCCCAATGGCCGGGCGATAAACGTGGCGCCGAAGGTTCCCAGCAGGAACAGGTTCTGCACGGCCCTGTCCGCCTCGGGCAAAAACACCGGCCCCATCGTGGTGATCAGGTAACCGAACACCCCGACGTCGTACCACTCCATCGTGTTGCCGACGATAGTGCCGCCGAGCGCTTTCCGCAGCGTCCGGTGATTGACGACGTTGACGTCGGACACGCGCAGCCGCCGCTGCTGCAGATGGTGCTCTGTCATGGCTCGGTCACCGTCCCTGTCTCTTGGACTGGACACGCGCCGCCGTTCTGCCGGCACCCCCAATAAGTGCCCAACTCTCCGACCATCTTCCCACTGGCCTTCTGACACAACAACGAAAACCGCAGCGTATTCACACGAGCGGGCCTCCGCCGTCGTCCGCTTCCGCGGGTTGCTGGCCCCTGTTCAGGCGACAGGTGACTCCTGTTCACCACACTTGAGCTGCTGGCTGAGCTTCTCGGTCCGAACCAAGATGCGCGGCGGGATGCGTACGAGTGTTGATCTTCGTCGTGGCGCCGGTCAAGAAGCACCTGCCAATACCTGTGGGAGGGCGGGAAGGCCATCATTAGTGGCACAGAGCACTGCGATTCGAACCGGAGGCTGTCATGATCCAGGCCCTGCTGTGCAAACTCAACATTCGGCACGAGTGGCATGTCGAACATGCCGACGACGGGACCGTGTATAAGCGCTGTCGCCGATGTGGCAAGGATGACGACGAACGCGGCGATGGACGGAGGGGTGACTTCAGCGCCTGGGTAGGTCCGGGTGGAGGATGAGACGCTCGATCGCCCAAGAGTTTGTCCCTTGATGGGCCGTCGGATTCATTGTCGTAGATCAAGGACACCCCCGCCCAGGCACAGATGCCCCCATCACTCTGGTCCAGGGTCACCCCGACCAGTACCATCAGGTTTGGGTCCCGCTGCGTCGCTTTGCGCAGGGTAGCCCATGGCTGCTGGCTGAATCACAGGGCTTGCCATCCGTTGTTGCCAGACGGTGCGCCCGGAGGAGGGGACAATGGCACTCGTCTCTCGGCATTGGTTTCCGCTCGTCGAGTGTGATGACGCTTTCCTGAAGTCCGCGCCTTTTCGCTACGTGCAGTCCGTGGAGACCACGGCCCCTTCCGAACGGATCTGGGAGGTGATCACCGGCTACGATTTGCTCCATTGGGTACCGGTGTGGACCGGCCTCCGCTGGGGTTCGCCGCCGTTGGGCGTGGGGACAGAACGCGCGGTCACGTTGGCGGTGGTGCTCACTGTCCGTGAGCGGTTTTACCGCTGGGTCGAGGGGAAGCGATTTTCGTTCAGCGGTCTGGAGGCGTCTCTTCCCGGCCTCCGAAATGTGGCGGAGGACTGGGTCATCGAGTCCACACCCTCCGGCTCCCGCCTCACGTGGACGCTGGCCGTTGGAGCACGCCCCTGGGCTGTCCCGTTGATCTGGTTGGGCGGCCCGGTCATCAGAGCATTACAACGCCGGGTCCTGCGCACTATCCGGGTACATATGAAGAACTGAAGCAGGCCCCTCTGCCCGCAAGGGTCCCGGAAGCAGCCCTACGCTCATTCTTCGAGGTTGCTCCCAGCATCCGCGCTGTTTTCAACCGCTTAACGGCTTCGGCAGGCGAACACCCTCAGCGACCGGCGCTAAGGGTGTTCGGTGCTGTGGTGGACAGCGGGGCCTTACTGCTTCGCCATGGCCACCCGCATCCGGTCCTCGGGGGTGATGAGGTGGTCGTGGCTGTCATCGCCCAGGTCGATCTGCACCCATTCGATGTCCCCGGTGAATCTGCTGCCACTGTCCGAATACCGGTCGGAGACCTGGGATCCGGCATCCAGGCCCACCTCGGCTGTTTCGTCGGCCGAGAACATTATCGGGTGGGTGGTTTCGATGTGCCCGGTGGTGAGCTGGCTGTCCTCCTCAAAAAGGGTGACCTCGGCGCCCTTGCCCAAGCCGCCGCCGTCGTATGCGAATTGAGCGCGCACCTGGTGATCGCCTGAGGCCAGTGGTTCTGGTGCGGTGATGTGCGTAGTGCTGAGCCCCAGGAAGTTGTAGGTGTAGGTTAGCTTCCCGTCATCCACGGAGAGTGCCCACCCGCCGCCTAGGCCGCCTTGGGCGAAGATGACGCCGTTCGCACCGGATTCAGGGACGGAAATGGCGGCGGTGACGGTATGGGACTTGTTTTTGGTGTTGATGGTGGTGTGTTCGTTCAGGCCCGTCATGCCGCGGAAGAACCGCTGGGATTTGCCCTTGATGAGTTCCGGCCGTCCGGCGATGTCCGGGTTCATCCGTTCCACGGTGCGGTCATCGAGCGGGAGCACGTTGTGGCGGACCGCTTCGATGAGCCAGAGCCGCTGGAGTTCGTGGAGGCGGTCGGGCTGCTCGGCTGCGAGGTTGTGGGCCTGGGCCCAGTCGGTGGTGGTGTCGTAGAGCTCCCACACGTCGTCGTCGAAGGCGACGGGCGGGTCCGCCTTCCACGGCGTGCTGTGGTGGGTCACCGCGGTCCAGCCGTTATGGTAGATCCCCCGGTTGCCCATCATCTCGAAATACTGGGTGGTATGGGTGTCGGGGGCGGCTTCATCGTCGAAGGAATAGCGCATCGAAGTGCCCTCGAAGGGCTTCTGGGTCACGCCGTTGATGGTGTCCGGCTCTGGCAGGCCTACAACCTCCAGAACACTGGAGGCGATGTCGATCACGTGGTGGAACTGGTGGCGGATTCCGCCGCGGGCCTTGATGCCGATGGGCCAATGAACGATGGTGCCATTGCGGGTTCCGCCGAAGTGCGAGGCGATCTGCTTGGTCCACTGGTAGGGCGTGTCCATGGCGTGCGCCCACCCGACGGCAAAGTGATTGTAGGACTCGGGCCCGCCGAACTTATCGAGATGTTCGATCAGGAATTCAGGCGTCTCCAGTGCGCTGGCCTTGTTGAAGTAGGTCATCTCATTGAAGGTGCCGTTGAGCGATCCCTCCGCGGAAGCCCCGTTGTCCCCAATGATGTAGTAGACGAAGGTGTCATCCAAAAGGCCGTCCGCTTCCAGGGAATCGATCAGGCGTCCCACATGGTGGTCGGCGAATTCAAGGAACGCCGCATAAACCTCCATCTGGCGTGCCAGGACCGGTTTGAGCTCCGCCGGCATATCGTCCCACGCTGGAATTTCAGCAGGCCGCTCGGTGAGGACCGCCTCGGCAGGAACTACTCCGAGCTCCTTCTGGCGCGCGAACGTCTCGTCCCGGACCGCGTCCCAGCCCTGGTCGAAGCGTCCCTTCTGCTTGGCGATCCAGTCCGCCGGCACGTGATGCGGTGCGTGCGTGGCGCCGGGCGCGAAATACATAAAGAACGGCCGATCCGGCGCCAGCGACTTCTGCTGCCGGCTCCAGATGATGGCTTTGTCGGTCATGTCCGCCATGAAGTGATACCCGTCCTCGGGCCGGCCGACCTCCACCGGGGTCGTCCCTTCGATGACGGCCGGGTACCACTGGTTGGTTTCGCCGCCGACGAAGCCGTAAAAGTAGTCGAATCCCGAGCGGGTGGGCCACCGGTCGAAGGGGCCAACCGGGCTCGTCTCCCAGGCGGGGACCTCATGGCATTTACCGAACTGCGCCGTCGAGTAGCCCGCAAGCCTGAGAATTTCGGCCAGCGGCACCGTGGTGTTGGGCCGCGAGGAGGTGTAGCCGGGCGCAGCGGTCGCGGCTTCGGTGACGGTTCCCATCCCGACGGTGTGATGGTTCCTTCCCGATAACAGTGCCGCCCTGGTGGGTGCACACAGCGCCGTTGTGTGGAAGCGCGTGTACTTCAGGCCGGCAGCGGCGAGCCGCTCGGCTGTCGGAGTCGCGCAGGGACCGCCGAAGGCGCTGGAGGCGCCGAAACCCACGTCGTCGAGCAGGACGATGAGCACATTCGGCGCTCCGCGCGGCGGCTGCGTCGGTTGAATCGCCTCGAATTTCGAGTCCGGATCCCTGGCATCGTAGGGCAAGAATCCCCGGTATCCGCGGTCCGGCGCAGGGAGTGAGACGGATGTTGGCTGTTGACTATTCATGACTTTGGCTTCCTAAATTTGAATTCAACCCAGCCGGCACCTTGCTGGGACCGGACCTCCTGGAAACTTCAAAGGAGTATCGGCAGCTTGCACTCCCGGCAGCTTGCGGCCAGAGGCAGGCCCTTATTTACGTAACAGCCCTGGGAGGCCCCGCACGGTCGGCGGGCCCGGGGTAACTGGACCAAAATCTTGTGCATGACTGATATTCCTTCCAGGCGGCTTCGCCGGTGAGGGACTTTCAAGTGCGGATGATGCAGCGGAAACCGAGGTGAGAGGTAGCGGTGTCGATAGCCTGAGGCATCCGTGCTGCCGGCCTATAGCGCTGGCAGTAGTTCGGCGCGCACAGGTGCGACCCGCCCTTCATCACCTTGCGGGGTATCCGCACCGGGTCGTGCGGATCGTTGCTGCGGTTCTGTTCCCCGCCCCGCGGATCTTTCACGGTGCAGCAGGAATGGGCGGTTTCAGCGTGAGCCTGGTACCAGTCGGAGGTCCATTCCCAGACGTTGCCGATCATGTCCGCCAGGCCGTAGCCATTGGCCGGGAAGGAGCCGACTGGTGCGGTCCCTGCGTACCCGTCTTGTTCGGTGTTCTGGATGGGGAACTCGCCTTGCCAGGTGTTGGCCATCCAGCGGCCGGAGGGGGTGAATTCGTCGCCCCAGGCATACGTAGCCCCGTCCAGGCCCCCGCGGGCGGCGAACTCCCATTCGGCCTCGGTGGGCAGCGACTTTCCCGCCCAGGCTGCGTAAGACTCGACGTCGGGCCAGGCGACGTGGACGACGGGGTGGTCCTGCCGGCCGTTCAGTGAACTGCCTGGCCCTTGCGGCTGTCGCCAGTTGGCTGCCGGTACGTAGGTCCACCAGTTGTACGGGTCACCCAGGTCTACCCGCTGGGTCGGTTGGCGAAACACCGACGAGGCGGGTACCAGAAGCTCTGGTTTTGCGTAGGGATAGTCGGCGGGGTCCGGCACCTGTTCGGCCAGGGTGACGTGTCCGGTTTCGGCGACGAACCGGGCGAACTCCCGGTTGGTGACTGTGTTCCGGTCCATCCAGAACCCGCTGACCGTTACGCGGTGGGCGGGGGCCTCCTCCGGATAGTGGCCATCGGAGCCCATCAGGAAGGTGCCGCCGGGCACCCAAAGCATATTCGGTGCGAGTGGTTGCAGTGCTGGGTTCGCTACCGATTCTGAACTCGCCCCGCGGCTGGACGCGGCCGGTGCATTTGCGGCGGCGGGTCTGATGCCTTCAGCAGGGTTCATGTGCTGCTACCTGCCTTGGCACGGCGCGGCCGCCGGCAGCACCAAGCCAACCAGTGGCCGCTGCGGTCAGCACGGCTAAAACCCGTCCCGCGACGTGGACGGAGAAGCCCGGGGCATCCAAGGGATGTTCCCGGGATCATTCGAATTGTTGCAGCGGACGGCCAACTTGTTGCAGCGGACAGCCAACGGCTCGTACGCGCCGTGGCAGAAGAGTTCGAGGCGGGGAAAAGTTTCGGTCATATCTGCTCCGCTCCGGGACTTCCTCAGTAGGAGATCCTGTGGCGACTCCGCCCCCCAGCGACAGATTGTGCGGTCAACGTAGCACAAGGATCCTTATCACGGTAGGGGGCAATACCCGCGACTTGGGTTACCCGGTTTCTGGCCTGCAGACATCTGTTCTCTGGGCAGGAGAGCGAATTGCCGGAGTCATTCCGGTGTGTAGCCGCTGGATGTAGCCATGAATCCGTTCACGGTCTACACTCGCGCTTATTCAGTCACGTCCGGAGGACCGCATAGGGTCTCCGGACATCGGCACCGTCCGTCGGTCCGGGACGGCGCCGGTTCCATCCCCTGCGACCGCGGTCATCGGGGTCACTCGTCCCGAAACAGGGCAGGAGCCAATTATGACTGCCGATCACCTCCACGCTGTGGGCTAGCATGGACCCCTCGCAAATATTAGTGCTTGCCTTCCAGACGAGCATCATGGTGACCGTTTTCGGTTTCGGCCTGCGGGCCACCGTTGCAGATGTCCTCTTCGTCGTCCGCCGTCCGCGGGTGCTGGTGATTTCTTTGGTGTCAATGTTCATCGTGATGCCCTTCATCGCCCTGGTCCTGGCCATGGTCATCTCGCCCCCGCAAGTCGCGCTGGTGGCGCTGGTGGCTCTGTCGCTCTCACCGGTTCCGCCGACCCTGCTGGGCAAAGAACACGACGGCGACGGGCGGGACTCCTACGGACTCGGACTCACCGCGGCCGTCTCTGTCCTGTCGATCGTGCTCGTCCCGGCATTGGTGGCGTTCCTGGGGAATCTTACGGACCAGCCGTTCAACATCAGCTTTACCGCAGTCGCCGGCCAGGTTCTGGTGGCCGTGGTGCTGCCCCTGCTAGCGGGGATGCTGGTGCGCGCGTTCCTGCCCCGGCTCGCTATCAGCGTGGGAAAGCCGCTCGCGTTAGTGGCGAATGTCGTGCTGCTTGCCGCGGTGGCGATCCTGATCGTCGCGGCATTCCCCCAACTCAGGGATGTTTTCACCCTCAACACGGTCGCGGCCTTTGTTGCCTTTACTGCCCTCGGACTGGTCTTTGGCCACATCATGGCCGGCCCGGCCCCGGGCGATTCGCAGGTCCTGGCCCTGGCCAGCGCACTACGGCACCCGGGCATCGCCCTGGCGATCACCACCGCAAACTTCCCATCGTTGCAGTTCGGGGCCGTCATCATCCTGTATCTGCTGATCGGCGCGATCGTGTGCATCCCCTACGTGAAGTGGGTGCAGAAGCGCGCCACCGCCCTGCAGGCCACAAGCCACCGGGACTGATCCTGCCGGCGGCTCTGCCGGGCGGCCCCTGAGAGAAGGGAACATCAAGCCAATGGACAATGAATCGATCATGGATAGCGTTGGCAAAGCCATGGACGCCGCCGGAGTTCTGGCAATAGTCATCGGAGCCATCGTGGCGACGCTTCTGGCAGCCGTGGCTTTGCTGCGCGGCCGGAAAGGCACCACCTACGATACCTACCGGCAGCGTCTGGGCCGTTCGATCCTCCTTGGACTGGAGCTCCTGGTGGCCGCCGACATCATCCGCACCGTTGCTGTGACCCCGACGTTTGAATCACTGGGCGTCCTCGCACTCATCGTCCTGATCCGCACCTTCCTCAGTTTCACCCTGGAACTTGAAATGACCGGACGCTGGCCCTGGCAAAACCCTGAAACAGACGTCCCCGCCGAAGGCCGATGAATTCGCCGGCGTCTGCAGGAATTGTGAAACCATACGGTCCTCGTTTGGTGCGGTCAGCCTGCTCTCAGCGCAAAGAAAGTAACGGCTACAGCGGCAATGAAGGCCAGCGAACCCGTGATAATCATGTTCCCGAACCGCCGGTATCTCCGGATCACGTCTGCTTTGGCTTTATCGTCCGGGGCGGCTTCCTCCGCCGCCGCGACTGCGGCCTGAAGCATGGGATTCAAGGCCTGAATTCCGACAAACCAGGCAAACAGAAAAACATAAAAGATGACCACGACGAACACCGGGAAGGAAGGGGTGTTCGTGGCGAGCACGATCAGGGTCAGCAACTCAGCGGCAATGAAACCCATGATCACGACAGTTACCGCGACAATCCCGCGCCTCCCGGACAGCCCAATGAACTGAATCTTCAGGTTCCGCCTGCTGACGGGATCCAGGAAATGGCTGGTGAGCGCAAAGGCGACAAAGATGGACGGCAGGACCGTAGCGGCAGCCTGAAAGAACTGCAGCCTGATTTCAAGATTCATCAGCACCCCCGACGGGCAATGGCCAGGTCTTCGCGGAGAAGGTCATGCAAGACTACGCCCGGGCGAGGTCCCGAAACAGTGCAGCCTTTGCCCAGTCCACTCCCTGCGCGTACGTCCCGCCGGTCAGGCAGCCAGCTTCATCCTGTTAGTACAAAGAGGTGCAAGTCATGAATACCACGCAACCATCAGCACCGTCGGCCCAGGCCGAGGTTAGTCCCGCCGAGGCACGCACCATCGCCAGGGAAGCTTATATTTACGGGTTCCCGATGGGGGACGGCTACCGCATCATGCACGCCTATTTCGTCGACAGCGGGAGCCCGGAATTCAAGGCACCCTGGAACCAGCTCAAGAACATACCGCGGGTGTACACGCCGGAGGACACGGCGGTACAGACGCCGAACTCGGACACGCCCTACTCGATGCTTGGTCTGGACTTACGCGCCGAACCACTGGTGCTCAGCGTGCCGAAGATTGAGCAGGAACGCTATTTCAGCATCCAGCTGATCGACCTGTATACACACAACTTCGCCTACATTGGCACCCGCGCCACTAGCAACGGCGGCGGCGATTTCCTGATCGCGGGACCGGGTTGGGCGGGCGAAACCCCCGGCGGCATCACCGCGGTGTTCCACGTGGAAACCGAGCTTGCGCTCGCTATTTACCGCACCCAGCTGTTTAACCCGGACGACCTTGTCAACGTCAAGCAGGTCCAGAGCGGCTACAACGCCCGGCCGCTCTCCGCGTTCCTTGGCCAGACC
Source organism: Arthrobacter globiformis NBRC 12137 (assembly GCF_000238915.1). Taxonomy (GTDB): domain Bacteria; phylum Actinomycetota; class Actinomycetes; order Actinomycetales; family Micrococcaceae; genus Arthrobacter; species Arthrobacter globiformis. Next base: position 90,426 of record NZ_BAEG01000113.1, read on the forward strand.
TCGACTCCGGCCGCGCTTCCCATCGATTTCCTCGAACCGCTCACGGCCGAGGAGGAGAAGACTTCACTGGAGGCGTTCAACCTTTTGAGCTTCCTCCTGCAATTTTCTCCAACGCACCCGTCAGAAGTGGAACTGAGGTCGCGCTTCGCCCGGATCGGCATCGCCCCCGGCCGGAGCACTGACTTCAACACGTTGGACCCCGACGTCAGGGAAGGACTTGAGCAAGGCATCCAGGACGCCTGGCAGGACTTCGCCGAACTGAAGAATCAGGTGGACGCGGGAGAAGTCACCTCAGGACAGCTGTTCGGCAGCCGGGAGTACCTGCACAACAACTATCTTTACCGCATGGCAGCCGCGAAGCTGGGCATCTTTGGCAATTCAAAAGCGGAAGCAATGTACCCGATTTACGGCACCGACGCTGAAGGCCAGCCGCTGGACGGCGCCAACCGCTACGCCCTGCGTTTCGCCCCCGGCGGGCTGCCGCCGGTCAACGCGTTCTGGTCAGTGACGATGTACGAGCTGCCACAAAGCCTGCTCGTAGCCAATCAGCTGGACCGCTACCTGATCAACTCCGCCATGCTGCCCCAGCTGGCGCAGGATCCCGACGGTGGCCTGACCCTGATAATTCAACATGGTTCCCCGGGCCCGGACCACGAAGCCAACTGGCTGCCCGCCCCCACCGGGCCATTCATGATGGCCATGCGCCTCTACTGGCCGAAAGACGAAGCGCTCACCGGCCAGTGGACCGCCCCACCACTGCAGCGCGCCGGGCCCTAGCGGCGCCGGCCGGGAGTGGGCCTCCGCAGCTCGCACATCAGCCCCTCGGACAGAGCCCCGGACGAAGCCGTGGCCGGAGGCAGCTCCAGCCCGGTCGCAGGCCCTCTGCCGACCCGCCAGCCCGGTCCTCCCCGGTCCCGCGGATCGGTCAGACCTGAACAGGAAGGAGTGTTGTGACGCAGACAACAGATGCCGGGGGCAGAACGAAGCCCCGCCTGCTAGACGTCATCGCGTCCATCGGGCCGCCGATCGCCGTCATCAGCGCGGTCCTGGCCTATTTCGGCTGGTCTCAAGCCACTGCCCTGGCCAAGTACATGGGCTTGAACGTGGCCCTGTTCAGCTTTACCGACCAGGACTATATCCGGTTCAGCGTGGGCAACCTGTTCACCCCTCTGACATGCCTTTTCGCCGTAGGCATCTGCGTGATGGGGCTAGACAGGTGGCTGCGCCGCCGCATCGAGACCGGCAACGGCCCTACCGTGCGCCGTGCAGCCGGCGCCGTTGCCGTCGTCGGCGTCCTGGTAGCCGGCATCGCGCTGCTGGTGGTGGTGCTCCAGCCCGGCCGGACCGTCCTGTATGCCCCCTACGTGATCGCCGCCGGCGTGCTGCTCGCCGCGTGCGCAATGAGGCTGCACTGGCTTGCCCATCCAGGCAAGCCAGAGGCTCTGTCAATTGGACATCGCGTAGGCCAAGGCGCGCTCTTGACCGGGCTGGTAACACTGCTGCTGCTTTGGGGCGCGGGCGACCACGCCGACGCTGTCGGCCGGCGAGCTGCCCTGGATATCGAGCAAAACCTCGCTGCTCTCCCGCGCGTGGAACTGTACAGCTTCAAGCCTCTGGCAATCGGTGCGCCGGCCGTTACCGAAGCCAAGCTTGGCACTGACGCCGCGCCGGTCTACCGCTACGACGGGCTGCGCCTCCTGGATGTCAGCGGCGGGCGCCTGTTCTTCCTGCCCAACGGGTGGACAGTTCAGAACGGGACCGTTGTGGTGCTGCCAGATAACGACACGGTGCGGGTCGAATACGGACACTGAGGGTACATCTGCCGCCAATACTCATTGGAGTCGATCCAATCCTTGGCCCGGTCCGTCCGATACGGCCGGGCCGACCAAGCAAGCGCCGTAAGCGGGAGGGCCTAGATGCCCCGGAAGCGGGGCGTCACCCTCGCGGCCCAACAGCCGGCTGGGCCTGCGCGCGGAGCAGCGGACTCCCTTACTGCGCGGGATAATGGAAGCATGACCGATCGGGATCACGACGAGGATCTGTGGCAGGAGTTTGACCGGCTCCCGCCCGCAGGGCCCGACCGCGTTCAGGGACTGCCTGGCGGACTGCCGCAGGGGTTTGGCTTTCGCACGGGCGTGCGCAGCGCAAAGGTGGCCCTCGGGTTCGCGGTCTACGCCCTGATCCTGGGAAGCGTGCTGGTCCTCACCGGAGCCGTCGTGTTCATCGCCCAGGGGCACTGGCTGATGCTCGGGCTGATGGTGCTGATCGAGGTGGTCTTCCTTCTTGCGTTCCGCCGTCTGGTGCGGCTGGCCCGCATCCGGCGCCTGGGGCCCTAAGCGTCGGTTAGCCCTCGTCGTTGTGATAGTCGACGGCGACGATCGCCGGCGGGGGTGCCTGCAGCATTTCCGGTGTCAGTCCATGGAGCTCCATAATTTGGTCCCGAAACCACACGTCATAGGGATCGTCCGACTGGGCGAGCACTTGGAAGGCCCTGGCGAGATCCTTGGCCTCTTGAAAGATGCAGGCGACGTCACCCGCCGGGGTTTGCATCAGTGATACAACTTCCCGGACTATTCCCATGCGCTTGCGCTGCCGGTCATAGTCCTCCCCCGTCTTTGTGCCCTGGGCGAATGCCTTCCAGGCCTCCAGCTTGCCGGGCAGAACCGGGGCAGACCAAACGATGCACTCCATGGCGGTCTCCTTCGGTGCCGTAAGTTACGGCCCGATCCTATTTCTTCCGGGGGACGCGGTAAATGGTGTTTGCCCTTCTCGGGTTTCGACAGGCTCAACCACCGACGGCTCAACCACAAAAGGCTAAACCAGCAGCTTCGCCACCAATTCCCCGCGGCTGCCGACGCCCACTTTTCCGTAGAGAGCCTTCAGGTGGTCGTGCACCGTGTGCGGGGAGATGAACAGATTCCGGGCGATGTCCGCCGTCGGACTCCCGGAGAGGACCTCCAGGCAGACATCCCGCTCCCGGGCCGAGACCCCGTAGGCCGCCAGCAGGAGGCTGACCACGTCGTGCGAGCCGGCCGGCTCCACGGTGACCACCATCTGCTCCGGATCGTCGCCCGCGATCAGACGGCTGGCCTGCAGCACCACCCAGTTTCCGGTGGCGTCACGCATCCTGGCCCGGGCCGTGCCGGAGACGGAGGCGTGGGCCTGTGCCACCACGGAATACAGCACCATGGTGAAACCGCCCGGCGCCGCATCCTCCACCTCCGCCAGCCACAGGACCGCAGCGGGGGTGGCCGCCCGCAGCTCGCCATGGATCCCGGCGATCACGATCACCGGGCCACCCGCCGCCGGGCGAGCCCCGCGCTGCACCCGCACCGCCACCCGGGTGGCAGCAGCCAACGTGGCGGTGACGGCATCCAGGAATTCCACCTCACGGTCCGAGAAGTCCTGCCCGGCCTGCCGGAAGATGCTTCCCACACCCCAGCACGCCTCGTCCACCCGGAACGCCGCGCGCAGCTCATGATGCAAACCCTGGGGAGCCAGCAGGTCGTTGATCCGGACGCTGCGGACCACGTCCCGGTGCGGGGCGTCAGAAATCCTGGCCACGGGCCGCGGCCGCCGCAGCAGCTCCCTGAACGTGTTCGGCTCGGCACCGGTGTACTCGGTCTCGGCGAAGCGGGCGGCATACTCGTCCGTCACCGGCCACGGCCGCCAATTGGTCACGGACGTCATCCCCAGCGTGTCCGGGTCGACGCCGGCCCAGCAGCCCTGATCGAACGGCACCGACCGCCGTACCACCGCCAGCGCCGCGGCGTACAGCTCAGCCAGGTCCAGTCCGCCGCCGGCCAGGTCCGCGATCTCGCGGCGGGCACGCTCGGCGCGTTCCTCCCACATACGTCCAGTATCCGGCCGGTAGGCCGGACCGCAATCCCCCAAACCGGGGATTGAGGAAGTCTCCCGGAACCCCTGGTGAGGGGATCGCGGCGGCGCGCGCCGCCGTCGTACTCTTCCCCCATGAACGCCGTATCCCAGCTCTTCGCGGTGCTGGCCGCCCTGATCTACATCGTGGTGTTCCCGCTGGAAAGCTTCTTCCTGCGGCACCCGGCGGCGCAGAAATTCCTCAGCACCCCCGCGCAGAACGTGCCCGCCGTGATGATGTGGGCCATCCCCACCGGGTTCCGCAACCTCCTGATCGGGCTGGGGAACATCGCCGGCGTGGTCGCAGTGAACACGGGCCACGTGGTGGTGGGCTACACCCTGGTGGTGTACTGCTGCGCCAACATGGTGCTCAGCGGCGCCACCATGGGGCTGGCGGACTGGCTGGGCCACTACCCGAGGAAGGGTGACAGCATCCCCGGCACGCTCGGTTCGACCGTCCCTCCGCTGATAGCCCTGGTGGCGCTGCCGTTCTGAACGGGCTGGCTTTCTGAACGGGCTGGCACCGCGGCCAGGTTCCGGCAGGCTCAACCACCGACGTCACCGCGAACCCCGTCCCCGGATGATCCGCCGCTCCGCTGCCACGGCGATCGCTGCCGTGCGGTTGTCCACGCCGAGCTTCTCGTAGATGTGCACCAGGTGGGTTTTCACCGTGGCCTCCGAAATGAACATCTCCTTGGCGATGGCACGGTTGGACAGCCCCGTGGCCAGCCGCTCGAGCAGCTGCACCTCCCGCGGCGTGAGAGCGGGGGCGGGGCTACTGATCCGGCCCATCAGCAGCGCGGCGACCCTCGGGGCGAGGGCCGTCTGCCCGGCCGCGGCGGCGATCACCGCCTGCCGGATCTGCTCCGGCGGCGCGTCCTTCAGCATGTAGCCGCTGGCACCGGCCTCAACGGCAGCGAGGATGTCGGCGTCCGTGTCGTAGGTGGTCAGAATGAGCACCGGCGGCGCCTTATCGAGCAGCCGGATCCTCGACGTCGCCGTCACGCCGTCCATGCCGGCGCCCATCTGCAGGTCCATGAGCACCACGTCCACCCGCTCGCCGTGGGCGTGCAGGCGCGCGAGCTCCTTCAGCGCCGCCTCGCCGTGGGCTGCCTCGGCCGCCACCGAGATCCCGTCGAACTCCGTGAGCATCGCCCGCAGGCCGGCGCGGACCACGGGGTGGTCGTCCACCAGCAGCACCCGGATATCGCCCGTCATGCCGGCTTCTCCGAACCGGTCCCAGCAGGATCCAGCGGCAGCCGGACTGCCACGACTGTTCCCTCACCCGGCGCCGACTCCAAGTCGAGCGAGCCGCCCAGCATGGCCACGCGTTCCCGCAGCGAGCGCAGCCCGAATCCGCGCCCGTCCGGCCGCCCCTCCGGCCGGCTGCCTGTCCTCCCGTCCTGCGCTGGCTGCTTTTCCGTTGGGTCGAAGCCGACACCATCGTCAAAGATGTCCAGCGTGACTTCGTTACCCAGGAACGCCAGGGTGACCACGGCGGTACCCGCGTGGGCGTGCTCCCTCACGTTGGCCAGGCTCGCCTGCGCCGCCCGCAGCAGCGTCACCGTGTACGGCTGCGGCAGCTCCGCCGGGACGTCCTCCACCTGCAGCCGGCACCGCAGTCCCGATCCCCGGGCGGCGGCGAGCGCCTCGGTTTCGCTGCAGAGCCGGCGCAGTGCCTCCACCAAGGAGGATTCCTGCAGCTGCGGTGAGGCGAGGCCGCGGACGAAGTGGCGCGCCTCCGCCAGGTTCTCCGCAGCGGTCTGCTGCACCAAAGCCAGCCGGTCCCCGGCTGCGGGAGTGTCGCCGTCGCGCAGTGACTTCTCGGCGGCGCGGGCCACCAGCAGGATGCTGGACAACCCCTGCGCCAGGGTGTCATGGATCTCCCGGGCGAGCCGTTCACGCTCAGCCAGCACACCGGCGTCGTGCTGGGTTTTGGCCAGGTCCGCGCGGGTGCGCCGCAGCTCATCGGCGACGCGGCGCTGGTTCTCCGCGTCCCGGTACAGCGCCCGGTACGCCAGCCCTGTCACCACGGAGAAGGCCGCACCGACCACCGGCCCCAGCACCATGGCCACGTGCGGGGCGGCCTGGCCGCTCGCCGCCCACTGGGATGCAATCACCGCCGCCGTCAGCAGCGCGATGGTCACCAGTGCAACAGGCCGCGGCAGAACGTGCAGGTGCAGGAAGAACAGCGGGAACGCGAGCCAGGAGAAGTCAGCGCTGCCGGCCAGCAGCACCACCCACAGCACCGTGACGATCCCCAGCCACAGCACCGCGTACCGACGGGGGTCGAAGCCGGACCTGCCAGCGGCGAAGCGCTTCTCCAGCAGGGTGCCGGCCAGGTAAACCCCCGCCAGCGCCGCGGCGGCTGCCACCCACCCGTACCGGCTGCCGCCGGGACCGCCGCCGCCCGCCAGGAGCCCCAGGGTGGCCACCCCGAGCAGGACGGCGAAGCCGACGTGGAGGGTCACCCGCAGGAAGAGCAGGATCGCGGTACCGGACGGCGGGGCAGACATTGTTTCAGCATATGCCGCGGCCTACCGGGCCGGATCAACCGATCGGTTGACTCCGGAATCAACCGCCCGTCACGCGCGGATCATCCTTCTCCCCCATGCCGGCGGCTTGCCCCCACCGGAGAGTGGAAGCAGCAGCCTCTTCGCCCCGCTGCCGCCCACCGAAAGAAAGAGTCACCGTGTTCCTCGCTCTCCGCGACATCCGCTTTGCCAAGGGCCGTTTCGCCCTCATGGGCGGCGTCGTCGCCCTGATTACGCTGCTCCTGGTCATGCTCTCCGGGCTCACTGCCGGGCTGGGCGACCAGTCGACGTCGGCCATCGCCAAACTGGGCACCGGCACCGGCGGCGCATCCAAGCCGGTGGACACCATCGTTTTCGGCGCCCCCGGCGCCGGCGAACCCAAGGCGTCCTACACCGAGAGCGCGGTCACCGCGGCGCAGCTGGACGTGTGGAAGCGCGTCCCCGGCGTGGACGCCGCCGGGGCGGTCGGGATCAGCCAGGCCCGTCTGCAGGCCGGCGGCTCCGGGTCCGCCGCGGGCGGCACCGCGAACGTTGCGGTGTTCGGCGTAGCGGCCGACGGCGGGCTGGCGCCGGCCGCCGTCGCGCCCGGCACCGTGGTGGTCGGCAGTACCGTGGCCCGGGACCTTGAACTCACAGTGGGCGACACGGCCAGCGTCGGCGGCAGCGATCTGACCGTCAGCGGCGTGGTTGAGGACCAGTGGTATTCCCACACCAGCGTGGTGTGGACGGCCCTTCCCGACTGGTCCCGTCTGGCGCACATTACGGATCCGCAGCAGCTGGGCACGGTCCTCGCCGTCAGCTACCGGGACGGCAGCAGCGTCGACGAGTCCGCGGCGAACGCCGCAGCCCGCACGGTCACCGCATCACGCACGGACTCCTTCCAGGCGCTGGGCTCCTTCAAGAGCGAGAACGGCTCACTGATGCTGATGCAGGCCTTCCTATACGGCATCTCCGCGCTGGTGATCGTGGCCTTCCTGACCGTCTGGACCGTCCAGCGCACCCGCGACGTCGCGGTCCTGAAGGCCCTGGGCGGCTCCGTTTCCTACGTCCTGCGGGACGCCCTCACGCAGGCGGCCATCGTCCTGCTGGCCGGCGCCGGCGCCGGCGGCGCACTCGGCATCCTGGGCGGTTCCTTCGCAGCCCAGGCCGCGCCGTTCCTGCTGACTCCCGCCACGACACTGCTCCCGGTGCTCGGAATTATCGTCCTCGGCCTGGCCGGCGCCGCACTGGCCGTCCGGCGCGTCACCAAGGTGGACGCGCTGATCGCCCTCGGCGGCAACTAGCACTCCTGACCAGCCCAAACTCGACAAAGGAAACCACAGCATGTCCTCCACGTTCCCCGCCCTGCCGGCCGCCGTCGTCGTACCTTCCGCTTCCCGTCCCCTCCCCCTGAACCTGGCCAGCGTCACACTTGAGTACCCCGACGGCGACGGCACGGTCAGAGCCCTGGACTCCGTCAGCCTCGCTGTGCAGGCCGGCCAGATGGTCTCGCTGGTGGGACCGTCCGGGTCCGGCAAGTCGAGCCTGCTGGCCGTCGCCGCCACACTGACCCGTCCCACGGACGGGCTCGTGGCCATCGGCGGCACCGACGTTGCCGGTTTGCCGGACAGGGAACGAACGGCGCTGCGCCGCGACAGGGTGGGCATCATCTTCCAGCAGCCCAACCTGCTCGCGTCCCTGACCGCCGCCGAGCAGCTCATCATCGGTGACCACCTGCGCCGGAAGCCCCTCAAGGCCGCACGCCGGAAAGCGGCCGAGCTGCTCGACGTCGTCGGGCTCGCCGCGAGCGCGGACAAGCGCCCGCACCAGCTGTCCGGCGGCCAGCGCCAGCGCGTCAACATCGCGCGCGCCCTGATGGGCGACCCCAGTGTGCTGCTGGTGGATGAGCCGACGGCGGCCCTGGACCACGAGCGCAGCGAATCGGTCGTCCGGCTGCTGCGCAGGGTCACGGACCAGTTCCGGGTGGCGACGGTCATGGTCACCCACGACACCGAGTTCGTGCCCCTCACCGACGCCGTCGCCACGATGCGGGACGGCAGGCTGAGTGCTCCTGTGGTGCCGGTGGGGTGAGCGGGCTGCGGCGGTCGACGGCGGGACGTAACGCCGTCGTCCGCTGTCTGTTCTCTGGTTACTGGGCGGCGGACGCCGGGTCCGTGCCGGCCGTTGACACAAGCGGTCCCAGCATCAAACTTCCCGGCTTGAACTCCTCACCGCATTCCGCGCACAAGACCAGCGGTTTCAGGTCAGCCCCGCAACTGTGCTTGTAGGAGGCACGGGGCGTCTCGTCGCGCATCCATGTACTGCTCCACGCCGCGAGTGAAATGAGAATGGGCGCGACTTCGGCTCCGGAAGTTGTGAGGTGGTATTCGTAGCGCGCGGGGCGTTCGGAGTACTGGACGCGCTCGATCACGCCGCGGCTTTCGAGTGTGCGGAGCCGGCCCGTCAGGATGTCGCGGGACGCGCCTGTATTGCGCGCGATCTGATCGAACCGGTGAACACCCAACGACATTTCGCGAAGCGCCAGCAGCGCCCACCGCTCCCCCAACACGTCCAGGCCCGCCGCGATGAAACACGCCCTCGGCGCATCTAGTGCCTTATCCGTCGGCCGATCCATCATTCACCTGCTTTCGCTGCTCTTCCCCAAGTATACAGGTCAGTTGGAAAATCCAACCGACTCAGCTAATCTGATGCTCTGAGGCCGCGACAACCGCGTCGCCGCCCGATCCGACATCAGGAGAATCCATGCCACTGCTATCTGGCGCCGTAGTCCTCGTCACCGGCGCGAACGGAGGACTGGGCCGCGAGCTCGTGGAACAGGCCCTCGCCCGGGGTGCTGCGAAGGTGTACGCGACAGCCCGCCGCCCGCAAGAGTGGAACGACTCCCGGATCGTCCCCCTCGCCCTCGACATCACCAACCCAGACTCGATTCGGGCCGCCGCTGCCCAGGCCCAGGACGTCACCGTGCTGATCAATAACGCCGGCACGAGCGTCGAATCGGACGCTTTCCTGTCGCTCTCCGACGATCAGTTGCGTGAGGTCATGGAGACCAACTTCTTCGGACCGGTCGCCCTGACCACGGCATTCGCACCGGTACTCGCCGCCAGCGGGACATCAGCGGTCCTCAACATCCACTCGGTGCTCAGCTGGATCGCGCTCACCGGCGCCTACAGCGCATCCAAGGCCGCGCTGTGGTCGGCCACCAACTCCTTCCGCGTGGAACTGGCCCCGCAGGGCACACAGGTCACGGGTGTGCACGTCGGCTACATGGACACCGCCATGGCCAAGGGCGTCGATGCCCCGAAGGCCTCCCCCAAGGAAGTGGCACGGAAGTCGTTCGACGGCCTCGAGCAGGGTGATTACGAGGTCATCGTGGACGACATCAGCGCCGGCGTGAAGCTCGGCCTGTCCGGCCCGATCGCGGATCTGTACCCGGCCCTGGCATCCAATGCCCGGGCATGACGGCGACGAACCCTTGCAGAGAGCCTGAGGAGGAAACACCGGTGTCAACCAACGCCTCGGCGGAACGCTCGGAAACCTTTACCTGGATGGATCCGGCAATCGCGCTCGAACAGCTGCCACGGCTGTCGGGGCTGGACTACTTTTCCGGCCTCCGCGACGGCAGCATCCCGCCCCCGCCGATCGCTTCCCTGATGAATTTCGATCTCGTCGATGCGAAATACGGACACGTCGAGTTCCAGTGCTCGCCGGGAGAAGCCCACTACAACCCCCTCGGAATGGTGCACGGCGGCCTGGCCTGCACACTCCTCGACACGGTACTCGGCTGCGCAGCACATACCACCTTGGAAGCAGGGGTCGGATACACCTCCATCGACCTGGCGGTCAGGTACCTGCGGCCCATCACGCTCCGGACGGGCGCTCTTCGCGCGGAGGGGTCCGTCGTGAAAGCCGGCCCGCGCGTGGTTTTCACCGAAGGCCGCCTGAGCACCGCCAGCGGAGAACTCCTCGCCACCGCGACGAGCACGCTGCTCATCTTCACCCACCAACAGAGCGGACCGACAACATGACTGACACCGCCACCCCTGTTGCCTTGCCGCCTGCCGCCTAGGACCGCACCTTGCCCCCGGCCGCACCTTCGGGAATGCCGGCGCTGAGCCGCTTCGGCGTTCCCCTGGGGCTGGCCGGCCTTGGCGGCGGCTGGTCCGCCGCGAGGAGCACACTCGGATCCCCGGCGTGGCCGGAGGAGATCCTGTACGGAGCGGCCGGCTCTCTGTGGCTGATCATGACGGCCGTCTACGTGTTCCGGGGCCTTCGCCGGAAAGGAGCATTCCGGGCCGACCTGCGACACGAACTGGCAGGGCCCTTCGCGTCCTTCATCCCGTTAGTGGGGATCCTGCTTTCGGCGCACTACAGCCAGTACCTGCCGCCATGGGGCGCCTGGCTGTGCATGGCTTTCATTGCCGCCCTTGCTCTCGTCGCCGCGCAGCTCCTCGCCCACTGGGTCACCGGCGGCGTGTCCATGCAGTCCATTCATCCCGGCTACCTGCTGCCCGTCGTGGCCGGCTCTTTTGTTGCCAGCATCGGATTCTCAAGCATCCACGCCCACGATGCGGCCATCGCCGCGTTCGGCATTGGCGCGTTCTTCTGGCTGGTCGTAGGAACCGTCGTCACCGTCCGCCTGATGACCGGCGGCGAGCTGCCAGCAGCCGCCAAGACCGGACTGTCCGCCTATCTGGCTGCGCCCGCAACGGCCAACATCGCCTGGATGGTGTCACATCCAGGACCCCTGGGGGCAGTCCAGCTGGGTCTGACAGGCGTGCTGCTGATCATGGTGCTGCTGCAGGTCATGCTCCTTCCCGAGTACCGCAAGCTTCCCTTCACGCAAATGTTTTGGGTGTTCACGTTTCCCGTCGGTGCAACCACGAACTATGCCATTCGCTGGCTTGCGGCGACCGACCTCCCCGGCCGGGAAATTTACGCCTGGACGGTTCTCGGCCTCGCCACAGCCTTCACCCTGGCCGTTGCCGCCCGCACCGCCACAACGGCCATAGCCGGCCCGAAGTAGCTGCTCGACGGGCACCGGGAGACAAGAGTCCTCATTGCGCCCACCCTCCGCATCGCCGACGGCGGCCCGCACTCCACGCCAGCAGGCGCCACCGGCGGCGCGCGGATAATGGAGGCATGACCGAAAGGGAACACGACTGGGATCTGTGGCAGGAGTTCGACCGGCTCCCGCCCGCAGGTCCTGACCGCGTCGCGGGACTGCCCGGCGGACAGCCAGAGGGCTTTGGCTTCCGCACCGGCGTACGCAGCGTGCGGGTGGCCTTCGGGTTCGCGGTATATGCCCTGATCCTGGGGAGCATATTGGTCCTCACCGGTGCCGTGGTGTTCATCGCCCAGGGGCACTGGCTGATGCTCGGGCTGATGGTGCTGGTCGAGGTGGTCTTCATCCTTGCGTTCAGCCGGCTGGCGCGGCTGGCCCGCATCCGGCGTCTGGGGCACTAAAGGGCCTGCCATGGACGACTTCATCGCCTATCTGGACACATCCGAGGTCCAGGCCGGGAAGCTTGAGGAGCTCAAGGTGGCCATGGCTGATCTGGCCGCGTTCGTAGAGCTGAATGAGCCGCGGATCCTCGCCTACCGCGTCTATTTCTCCGCGGATGGCTCGACGATGAGCGTCTTGCACTTTCATCCGGACGTGGCGTCACTGGAGTTTCACATGCAGGTGGCAGGGCCCAAATTCCCTCCCATTGCCCCGTTCGTCAAGATGCGGTCCATCGAAGTGTTTGGCCGCCCGACCGAGGATCTCGTCTCACAGCTTCAGGCCAAGGCGAGGCTCCTCGGCGACGCCACGGTCGTTATACGGGACTTCCACGCCGGGTTCGACCGCCTGCCGGGTGACTAGATCGACGGGGCAAACGGTACCTGCCACCGTCGTTTCCCTACGCCGCCTTCCGCTCCCGCCACATCAACGACACCACGAACGTCACGGCGCATAGGCCCAGCATCACCAGCACCATCCGGCCCCAGTTCTCCTGGGTGACGCCCGTGCCGTAGAAGATGCCGATCATCACCGTGGCGCTGATGGCGCCGACGTACCGGCAGGTCTGGAAAATCCCGGCGGCCACTCCCCTGTCCTCCGGCGCGGCCGAGAGGTACAGCCCCTGGTTGGAGGCGATGCTGACCGACCCGTACGGCACGCCCATCAGGGCCGTCAGCACCAGCACCAGCAGGACGGCGAATGACGCCGTCAGCAGCCACAGTGCCGCTGCCGCCACGGTCAAAAGTACGACGCCGGCAATCAGCACCCGCCGCACACCGAACCGGTCGATCGCCCGCACGGCGAGCGGCGTGACGACGACGGACATCGCCGCCAGCGGCAGCATCAGCACTCCCACCACACCCGGGTTGTAGCCCGCAGCCTCCTGCAGCAGCTGCGGCAGGCCGAAGAACGCGAAGTAGTAGACGCCGCTGAACACCGTGAAGCCCAGATAGACCATCAGCAGAGGGCGGTTCCTGCCGAGCAGCCGCAGGTCCAGGAACGGGCGGTCGAAGCGCAGCTCACGCCAGGCAAACAGCACTGCGAGCACCATGGCTCCTCCCAGCAGCCACCAGCGGGACCCGGGCAGTGCATTCAGCAGGCCCATGAGCAGCAGCACCATACCGCCCGTGAACGCGAGGATGCCGGGGATGTCGGAATCGCGCAGCAGGGTGGCGATTTTTCCCTGTTCCCTGCGCTCGTCCGGTGGGGCGGCCTTCCGCACGATGAGCAGTGCGGCCAGTGCGAGCGGGACGTTGATTAGGAACAGCGCCTGCCAGCCGACCAGGCTCACCAGCAGCCCGCCCACCACAGGGCCCACCGCCGCCCCGGAGGTGTTGGCCATCTGGATGCGGCCCAGCGGCCTTGTTGAAGTCGTGTCGGCCAGTTTGGCGAGGGTGCCGACCATGACGACGGCGCTCGGGTACGCCGTCGCCGTCCCCAATGCCATGAGCGCGCGGGCGACGCAGACGAACACGAAGTTGGGTGAGAAGGGCGCCAGCGCGCAGGACACCGCAACCAGCCCCATGCCGAGCATGAAGAGTTTCCGCGGCCCGAACCGGTCGGCCAGCCGCCCCATCAGGGGCTGGCCCGCTGCCGAGGTGATGTAGAAAGCGGTGATCACCCAGGTGACTGTGGCGACGTCGAGCCGGAAGTCCTCGCGCAGCACCACCAGGGCGACGGCGATCATCGACGAGTTCAGCGGGTTCAGCGACGTGCCCAGGCTGAGGCCTGCCACGGCAAGGCCGGTGCGCTGGCGGGTCTGACTACCGGTGCGGGGAGAGTTGCTCACGGCAACAGTCTTTCGCACTGGCCACATCTACTGCGAACTCATTGCCGAGACGCTGCTGTAGGCCGCTCTGCGCTTCTACCCTGGGTCTCACATCGCGCCCAAGCAGGTAACACGAATACCCCCGTGCTGAGATCACCGATACCGCGAGTTCTTTCAGCGGCTCCAGTGGGGCCCTGTTCAGACCGGTAACCATGATTTGGGGACGGATCTATTCGTCCAAGTCCGCTCGGCGAACCTCGTCGATCTCGGAACTGTGATCGGCGTCCAAGTTGAAAAGGATCAACCGGGGGCCGACCCCCGGCCTTCGACAAAGAGGACTACAAAGGTCGCAACGTCGTCGAACGCAACTTCAACATCTTCAAACAGTGGCGAGCCCTGGCGACCCGCTACGACAAACTCGCCCTTACCTACCGCGGCGGAGCGGTCCTTCAGGCAATGAGCATCTGGTTGACGGC
>NZ_BAEG01000112.1 GCF_000238915.1 Arthrobacter globiformis NBRC 12137
GGCGGCCACTGCTCCACCAGCAACGGCCACTAGTCCAAAGTCGAGATCGCGGGAGCCCATTCGTTTATTCGCCAGCGGCGCTCCCGCACTCCCGCCACTGGGGCCGACTAATCCTCCGCACCCACCTACGTGCTCGGATATTTGCCGTCCGCGGGTCCGTCTAGTACGTGCCGCAGGCCACGGGAATCGATGCAGCGTAGGAAACAAAACGATCAGTTCATCAAAGGAGATGTTATGAGTGAAAATCGTTCGGATGGTGTCGATCATCTGAAAAGGTCGATCGACTGGAAGCAGGGTATGGCCATCGCCCTGGGCGTGCCGCTGCTGATTCTGCCATCCTTGGGTTACCTGCCGATGTACGTGTCTGCCGCAGCAATCCTCGTCTGGGGGTTATCGGTCCTTCAGGGTTTCCTGCAGAATGCTGCGTATGCGGAAATGGCCACCACCTTTCCCAAAGCCTCCGGTCTGCCGGGTTTTGCGCAGCTTGTGTTTCGCAGCGAGAACTACAAGGGCAAGTATGACAAGGGCAAACTGATCGGCGGCTTCACGGCCTGGAGTTACTGGTTTGGCTGGAACCCAATTCTGGCGATCTTCGCCATCCTGGTCGGCGGTTACCTGCACGGGCTGTTCCCAGTGCTGGGGGAGACCTTCAGCGAATACCAGCTCGCACTGATTGCAGGGGTGGTGATCTTCGGCGGGCTGTTTGTGGTGAACTGGTTCGGCCTCAAGGACGGCGCTATGTTGGGTTACATCCTGGCGGCCGTCTCCCTGATACCCCTGGTCATCCTTGCTGTAGCGCCTTTTGCCACCGGACACGTTGAGATGGCCAACATCACCGGCAGCTGGTGGCCGACCGACTGGGCCTGGGATTTGCACCACATCCTGATGCTGTTTGGCATCTTTGGAATCGCCCAGTGGAGTGCCTGTGCCTGGGAAACGGCCGCCATCTACGGTCCTGAATACAAGAATCCCGGGAAAGACGTCCCCAAGGCGCTGCTTGCCTGCGGTCTCATATGCCTGGTCCTGTATGTACTGCTGCAAACGGCGGTGATCGGTGTACTTGGGGTTGAGGGTGTGCAGGCCGAAGCGGTGTCGCCCCTGATTCCTGTCGCCCAGGCTACCTTCGGCGAGGCCGGTTCGATCATTACGATCATCATGCTGGTCGCCGCCATGATCTTGATCATCCAAACGGCATACCTGGGTTCGTCACGGGCCATGCACTCCATGTCGGCCGAAGGCAACCTTCCCAAATTCATCGGCAAGACGAACCGGCAAGGAACCCCCTTTGTTGCCATGTTGATCATCGGCGCCTTCAACCTGGTGCTGATTTCCATGGGAAATGCCGCCGCAATTCTTGCAGCCTCCGCCATTGGTTACACCCTTGCCAACGGCATCAGCCTGTTTGCCTACGTCAAAGCCAGTAAGCACCCGGCCTTCGCCAACCTGGAGCGGCCTTTCAAGGCGCCGAAGGGCTGGAAGCATGTAGCCCTGACCTTCGGCCTGTTCAACGTGCCGCTGTGCGTGGTCGGCGTTGTCTACCTGAACAGCCTGGAGATCGGCTGGACCTCAACCTGGGTCGGCTTCCTCGTACTGGCGCTTTACCTACCCATCTGGCTGTACTCCCAGCATGAGTCGCGCCGCGCGGGCAGCAAAGCAGCGGTGGCCGACGTTCCGGACTACCGTGCCGCAGATACCGAAAAGGTTCTGGATCCGACTCCGTGACGTACATGGCTCCTCAGCCGCCGGTACCTTTCGCAGCATTTCAGTCAGCCTGATTCCCATGGCGATCGAGGTACTGGGGCTGGAGAAGGAGCAGCCCTAAAGACGCGGTCCCCGGCGCGACTCGACAGTCGCGCCGGGGACCGAACCCAGTTAAGCAAAAGTTGTTCGTGCTTCAGAGAGGAAGCCACCATGCCCAACGCTTTCAGCATTCTGTCAGTTGCCCTTGGCGCCAAGCCCGCAGGCAGGTGGTGCGGAGTCTCCCCTGTGGCGATAATTCTGCAGCGGGGGTAGACGCCATGGACACGCTAGCCCTGAGCCTCATTGAACTGGGGGCCGTGGTGTTCTGCCTCGGCCTCCTGGCCAAGCTTGCCGGACAAATCGGGGTCTCACCCATCCCGCTCTACCTTTTGGGTGGACTCGCCTTTGGCACGGGCGGAATCATCGAGCTTGCAGGCATGAAGGAATTCGCGCACCTCGCCGGGGAGATCGGCGTCATCCTGCTCCTGCTGATGCTTGGTCTGGAATACACGGCGTCCGAGCTTTTCACCGGGCTGCGGAGGTCATGGCAGGGCGGCATCCTTGACCTGGTTCTGAACTTCCTGCCGGGGGCAGGACTCGCCCTTTTCCTTGATTGGGGACCTGTGGGTGCCATGGTGATGGGCGGTGTCACCTATATTTCCTCGTCTGGCATCGCCGCGAAGGTGATCAGTGATTTGGGCTGGCTGGGCAACCGCGAAACCCGTGTGGTGATCTCCATCCTGGTGTTTGAGGACCTGACCATGGCCGTGTATCTTCCCGTCCTCACTACAGTAATTGCCGGCGTCAGTTTCCTCGCAGGGCTCACAACGGTGGGCATCGCGCTGACTGTAGTGAGCGTTGTTCTCGTGGTTGCATTGCGTCACGGACACCACGTCTCCAAGGCCGTTCACAGCGAGAATTCAGAGGTATTCCTCCTGAAGGTCCTGGGGGCGGCGCTGCTGGTAGCCGGCATGGCATCAGCCATGCAGGTGTCAGCGGCAGTGGGCGCCTTCTTGCTCGGCATCGCAATCTCCGGTGGCACATCGCGCAATGCCAAGCTCGTCCTGGCGCCACTGCGGGATCTTTTTGCCGCGATCTTCTTCGTCGCATTCGGGCTGAACACCGATCCTGCCTCCATCCCGCCCGTGCTTGGCTGGGCACTCGTGCTCGCCCTGATTACCGCAGCCAGCAAGATGGCCACCGGCATCTGGGCTGCAAAGCGTGCGGGTATTGCCCGCACTGGCCGCCTTCGGGCCGGAACGGCGCTCATAGCCCGCGGGGAATTCTCGATCGTTATCGCCGGGTTGGCACTCGCATCCGGCGCGGTAAGCCAGGAACTGGCGGCCATGGCCACTGCCTATGTGCTGGTCATGGCTGTTGTGGGGCCGTTGGCCGCGCGCTACGCCGAACCATTACTCGAAATGGTGCTGCCGTCCAAGGATGTGGTTACGAGAGCATAAGTAGAGCTGGAGAAAGACCAGCCTGACGCGGTCCCCGATGTTGCCTCAAGCAGCATCGGGGACCGCGTCTTTTAAGGCCAGTAGATCCTTGGGGCGGAGGGGCAGGACGTCAGCGGTCCGGTCAGCAGCGACAGGACTCGATGTATTTCCGAATGTTTCCAACATGTTAACTGGGGTGGGAATTTACGTACCGGAATTTCTCAAGTAAATCTTTATAAATAACTTTCATAAACGAATTCCCTGACGTAGTTTTGCTTGTGGAAGGAGCGCGGGTGACCGGTATCACACCTAGTCATCTGCGCCGGAGATGAACAGACCTGACAAGGATGAACAGTTCTGGGAATCGAAGGAACCTTTTTCTGCCTATCGCCCGCCAACGGCAACATCATCAGGCTTTCCACGCCATAGGCATCCTCATTTTGTTCAAGGATTTATCTAGGAGATAAGCATGACTCTCGACATTGAAACTTCAGCCGCTGTTGGGGTGGCGCATCCGTTGGATCCGTTGTCGCGGGAGGAGATTTCCCGTGCGGTGGCGGTTTTGAAGGAGGGGCCGGCGGCGGCGGAGTCGTTCCGTTTTATTAGCGTTGAGTTGCGTGAGCCGGCCAAGGAGGACCTGCGCAATGGTGTGCAGGTGGGGCGTGAGGCGGACGCTGTTTTGGTGGACCGGGCCGCGGCGCGGTCGTACGAGGCGGTTGTGAATCTGGAGACCGGCACTGTCGAAAAGTGGGTCCAGCTCG
>NZ_BAEG01000111.1 GCF_000238915.1 Arthrobacter globiformis NBRC 12137
CCCGAGGAGAGGTCACCGGCGAACAGGACGTCCTTAAAGAGAAGCTCGGGGAAAGGGTCCTCCGGGAAAACATCGTCAGCAAGGAGGGCGTCGCGGAACGGGTCCTCCGGAGAAACGTCGTCCGGGTATAAAAAGTTCGGGTCATCGTCAGCCGGCAGCCCGCCGTTGGCGACCTGATCGAACGGGAACCCGCCGCCCAGGAATGCATCCTCGGGTACCGCGTCAACGGGAAGGACTGCGTCCGTAAGGACGGCGGTGGAAAGAAGGGCGTCAGGAACTGCGGCAGCCAGCAGAACGCCGCCATGCGGCGCTCCTGCTGTCAGTGCTGCATTCCCCATGCCTTCCATGAACACAGTCTGCCAAGGGGGTACGACATTAAAGGGCCGATCCGGCACCAGATGGGGCGTGATCCAAAAATCTCTTTGATTCGGTCCTGGAACGAAATCTAGGTAGCAGCAAGCGGCGTTCTCACCCGTGGGAACGCCCTGATCTGCTACCCAGTTGGGTGCCGGGGCCCGGCGACGCGACGCTAGTCGTTATTCTTGCGGAGGGCTTCGGTCAGCACGCGGGCCGCGTTGCAGACAACCTCCGCGTGCAGCCTGCCGGGCTGGCGGGTGAGCCGCTCAATCGGGCCGGAAATGGAAACAGCGGCAATGACGCGGCCGGACGGCCCGCGCACCGGAGCGGAAACTGAGGCAACCCCAGGCTCGCGTTCGCCGAGGCTCTGTCCCCAGCCCCGCCGTCGTACTCCCGCCAGAACGGTGGGCGTGAAGCGCGCCGACTGCAGGCCCTCCAGCAGGCGGTCGTGATCCTCCCAGGCGAGCAGCACCTGGGCGGCAGAACCGGCCTTCATGGACAGCTGGGTTCCCACGGGAATGGTGTCGCGCAGGCCAATCGGCCGTTCGGCGGAGGCAACGCAGACCCGCCAGTCGCCCTGGCGGCGGAAGATCTGGGCGCTTTCGCCGGTGGCATCGCGGAGCTGCATGAGGACCGGCCCGGCGGAGGCGATCAGCCTGTCCTCGCCGGCGGCGGACGCCAGCTCAACGAGGCGGCTGCCGAGGACAAAGCGGCCCTGGATGTCGCGGCTCACCAGGCGGTGGTGGACCAGGGCCAGCGCCAACCTGTGCACTGTTGGCCGCGCCAGTCCCGTGGCAGCAACTAGCTGCGCCAGAGTCGTGGGTCCGGCCTCGAGTGCGTCGAGCACCTGTGCTGCTTTATCAATGACACCGACTCCACTAGAATTGTCCATGTACTGATATTGCCGTCTCATTATCTGAGATGCAAATCTTTTGACTGGCTTATTACAGGGGTCTGCTGTTTCAGTGGAACCAACAACAAACAGCTTCGAAGGGAGATGGCCATGGCCAAAACATTGGCCGAGAAAGTCTGGGATGCGCACGTGGTGCGCAAAGGCGACGGCGAAGGCGCCAACGCCCAGCCTGACCTTCTGTACATCGACCTGCACCTCGTCCATGAGGTGACCTCCCCGCAGGCATTCGAGGGTCTCCGCCTGGCCGGCCGCAAGCTGCGCCGCCCGGACCTCACCATCGCCACCGAGGACCACAACACCCCGACGCTGGACATCGACAAGCCGATTGCCGACCTTACCAGCCGGACCCAGATCCAGACCCTGCGCAACAACTGCGAGGAGTTCGGCGTCCGCCTGCACCCGCTCGGTGACGCCGAGCAGGGCATCGTGCACGTCGTGGGTCCGCAGCTGGGACTGACCCAGCCCGGCATGACCGTGGTCTGCGGCGACTCGCACACCTCCACCCACGGCGCGTTCGGTGCGCTGGCCATGGGCATCGGCACGTCCGAGGTGGAGCACGTCATGGCCACCCAGACGCTGTCGCTCAAGCCTTTCAAGACCATGGCCATCAATGTCGAGGGCACGCTGCGCCCCGGCGTGACCGCCAAGGACATTATCCTCGCCGTCATCGCCAAGATCGGCACCGGCGGCGGCCAGGGTTATGTCCTGGAGTACCGTGGCTCGGCCATCCGGGCGCTGTCCATGGACGCCCGGATGACCATCTGCAACATGTCCATCGAAGCAGGCGCCCGTGCCGGCATGGTGGCTCCGGACGAGACCACCTACGCCTACATGAACGGCCGGCCGCACGCGCCGCAGGGCGCCGAGTGGGACGCCGCCGTCGAATACTGGAACACGCTGCGCACCGACGACGACGCCGTCTTCGACGCCCAGGTCGATCTGGACGCCAACACCCTGGAGCCGTTCGTCACCTGGGGCACGAACCCGGGCCAGGGCGTCTCACTGTCGGCCAAGGTGCCGTCCCCGGAAGACTTCGGCGACGAGAACGCCAAGGCCGCGGCGGAACGCGCCCTGCAGTACATGGGCCTGGAAGCCGGAACGCCCATGAAGGACATCCGGGTGGACACCGTCTTCCTGGGCTCGTGCACCAACTCCCGCATCGAGGACCTGCGGGCGGCGGCGGACATCATCCGCGGCCGCGAGAAGGACCCGAAGGTCCGGATGCTGGTGGTCCCCGGCTCGGCCCGGGTGCGCCTCGAGGCCGAGGCTGAGGGCCTGGACAAGGTCTTCAAGGACTTTGGTGCTGAGTGGCGCTTCGCCGGCTGCTCCATGTGCCTGGGCATGAACCCGGACCAGCTGGAGCCGGGGGAGCGGTGCGCCTCCACCTCCAACCGCAACTTCGAAGGCCGGCAGGGCAAGGGCGGCCGGACGCACCTCGTTTCACCGGTAGTTGCAGCCGCCACGGCCGTCCGCGGAACGCTCAGTTCGCCGTCGGACCTCGACCCGGCACCGGAATCCGCAGCCCTCACCACCGACGCCGCCTAGGAAGACGCCATGGAAAAGTTCACCACCCACACCGGCATTGGCGTTCCGCTGCGCCAGAGCAACGTTGACACGGACCAGATCATCCCGGCCGTGTACCTCAAGCGCATCACCCGCACCGGCTTTGAAGACGCGCTGTTCTCAGCGTGGCGCAAGGACCCGTCCTTCATCCTGAACCAGGAGCCGTTCAACGCCGGGTCCGTGCTGGTGGCCGGCCCGGACTTCGGCACCGGTTCGTCCCGCGAGCACGCCGTCTGGGCGCTGAAGGACTACGGTTTCCGCGCCGTGCTCTCCTCCCGGTTCGCTGACATCTTCCGCGGCAACTCGGGCAAGCAGGGACTCCTTGCCGCCCAGGTTGCCCAGGATGACATCGAGCTCATCTGGAAGACGCTCGAGAACGCGCCGGGGACCGAGGTGACCGTTGACCTCGCCTCCAAGACTGTGACCTGCGGCAACGTGGTTGCACCATTTGAGATCGACGACTACACGCGCTGGCGCCTGCTCGAAGGCCTCGATGACATCGGGCTGACCCTGCAGCACGAGGAGGACATCACGGCGTACGAAGCCACGCGGCCGTCCTTCAAGCCGCTTACGCTGCCGGCCAGGACCTCCTGACCGGGCAACCAAAAAGTATTGCCAGAAGGCCCGCCGTGCACAGCCGCGGCGGGCCTTTCCGCTGCCCCCGGTTCGGCGGCCGGGCCCCACACGCCCGCGTCAGTATTTCGGTTCGGTAACGCGAACTCATATGCTTAGCTGGTGCCTTTGTAAGGATTTGGGGGGCGAGTAGTCGTGAGGAAACCGGTAAATGAGTAGTGTTCTGACAATCCGCGGAGGCGTCCCGCTAACTGGCCGTGTCAGCGTCCGCGGTGCCAAGAACCTTGTGCCCAAGGCCATGGTGGCCGCCCTGCTGGGCAACGAGCCCTCTGTGCTGCGGAACGTTCCGGAGATCAAGGACGTCGAGGTGGTCACCAGCCTGCTGCAGCTGCATGGCGTGACCGTCGAGAAGGACCCCGTCACCGGCGACCTGACCCTGGATCCCAAGGCGGCCAGGACGGCGCCGAGCACGGCCATCGACGCGCACGCCGGTGACTCCCGGATTCCCATTCTGCTCTGCGGTCCCCTGATCCACGCGATCGGCGAGGCCTTCATCCCGGACCTGGGCGGCTGCAAGATCGGTGACCGGCCCATCGACTACCACCTGGACGTGCTGCGGCAGTTCGGTGCCGTCGTCGAGAAGCGCCCGGGCGGCATCCACATTTCCGCGCCCAAGGGGCTGCACGGGGCCAAGATCTCCCTGCCGTACCCCTCCGTCGGAGCCACGGAACAGGTCCTCCTGAGCGCAACCCGCGCCGAAGGCATCACCGAACTCTCCGGTGCCGCCACCGAACCCGAAATCGTCGACCTCATCGCCGTGCTGCAGAAGATGGGCGCCATCATCAGCGTCCAGACGGACCGCACCATCCGTATCGAGGGCGTCCGCGACCTGGGCGGCTACAACCACCGTGCCCTGTCGGACCGCAACGAGTCGGCCTCCTGGGCATCCGCGGCGCTGGTGACGCGCGGCGATATCTTCGTCGAGGGCGCCTCGCAGCGGGACATGATGACCTTCCTGAACACCTTCCGCAAGGTGGCGCGGCATGGACATCGGCGAGGACGGCATCCGTTTCTACCACCGCGGCGGCAAGCTCAGCCCGCTCGTCCTCGAAACCGACGTCCACCCGGGCTTCATGACCGACTGGCAGCAGCCCCTCGTGGTGGCCCTGACCCAGGCCGAAGGCGTGTCCATCGTGCATGAGACCGTCTACGAGAACCGCTTCGGCTTCACCGACGCCCTCATCCGGATGGGCGCCAGCATCCAGGTGCACCGGGAGTGCCTGGGCAGCGTGCCGTGCCGATTCGGGCAGCGGAACTTCCTGCACTCCGCGGTCATCTCAGGCCCCACGCAGCTCAAGGGAACCGACATCGACGTGCCGGACCTCCGCGGCGGCTTCAGCCACCTGATCGCCGCACTGGCCGCCACCGGCACCTCGCGGGTGACGGGAATCGACATCATCAACCGCGGCTACGAGCGGTTCACCGAAAAGCTGGCCGGGCTCGGCGCCGACTTCGACATCTCGTCGGCGAAGTAGCGGGGGCCCGGTGAAAGAATCGGCCAAAAGCCACACGACGTTCGTGATTATCGCCGGCATCGTCCGGCCGGTCCTGAACCTGATCATGAACAAGAAATGGGAGGGCACGGACAAGCTTCCCGCGGGCGGTTTCATCGCCGTGCCCAACCACTGCACCGAGATCGACCCCCTCGTGATCGGGCACATGCTGTACAGCAACAAGCGGGCCCCGCACTTCCTGGCGAAGTCGGGCCTCTTCAAGGTGCCGGTGGTGGGTGCCGTGCTGCATGCCACCAAACAGATTCCGGTGGAACGCTCGACGGCGGGGGCCAACCGTTCGCTCCAGCTCGCCCAGGAGATTGTGGCTGAGGGCGGGGCGATCATCATCTACCCCGAGGGCACGCTGACCCGCGACCCCGACCTGTGGCCGATGAAGGGCCACACCGGAGCCGCCCGGCTGGCCCTGGAGACGGGCATCCCGGTGGTGCCGATGGCACACTGGGGAGCGCACGAGGTCTTTCCCCGCTACGCCAAGCGGTTCCACCTGTTCCCGCGCAAGACGTCCAGGATCCGGATCGGCGACCCCGTTGACCTCTCGCGCTTCGCGGGCCGGTCCCGGGACAAGGCCACCCTGGCGGAAGCCACGGAGGTCATCATGGACGCCGTGACAGGACTCCTGGCCGAACTCCGCGGGGAGCAGCCGCCAGCCCGGCGCTGGGACCCGGCCGCCCACAACCAAACGAAGCACGGCCGTGACGTTGAGCGGGGCGGGAAATGACCCCTGTGTCTGCCCGGCCCGGCTCCGCCGTGTCCGTGGCAGTTTTGGGTGCCGGTTCGTGGGGGACCACGTTCGCCAAAACCCTCGCCGACGCCGCCACCGCCTCCGGCGTTGACCGCAGCATCCGGGTCTGGGGACGCCGGGAAGAAGTCGTCGCCGAGATCAACGGCAACCACCGCAACCCCCAGTACCTCGCCGACATCGACCTTCCGCCGAGCATCACCGCGTCCACCGACGTTGCGGACGTGCTGTCCGGAGCTGACCTGGTGGTCCTGGCGGTTCCCGCGCAGTCGCTGCGCCTCCAGTTGCGCAAGTGGAAGCCCCTGATCGGGCCCGACGCCCTCGTGGTGTCCCTGATGAAGGGCCTCGAACTGGGCTCGGACGCACGGATGAGCGAGGTCATCGCCGAGGAACTGGACATCCCAGCCGAGCGCATCGCCGTCGTATCCGGCCCCAACCTGGCCATGGAGATCGCCCGGGAGGAGCCCACGGCCTCGGTGGTTGCCTGTGCCGATGCCGCCGCCGCCGGCTGGATCGCCAGAAGCTGCACCGCCCCGTACTTCCGGCCCTACACCACCTCCGACATCGTTGGCGTCGAGATCGGCGGCATCGTCAAGAACGTCATCGCGCTGGCCGTCGGTATCTGCGAGGGAAAGCAGATGGGGGACAACACCAAGGCTTCGGTGATTACCCGCGGCCTGGCTGAAACCTCCCGGCTGGCCCTGGCACTCGGCGGCAAAGCCAACACCATGGCCGGCCTGGCCGGCCTCGGGGACCTGGTGGCCACGTGCTCGTCGCCGCTGTCCCGGAACCACACCGCCGGCCGCCTGCTGGGACAGGGGCTCACGCTGGACGAAGTCACCCAGAAAATGACCCAGACGGCCGAAGGCATCAAGTCCGGCCAGGCAGTCCACGAACTGGCCGGCAAGCTCGGCGTCGAAATGCCCATCACGGCGGCCGTCGTCGCGGTCCTCGCCGGAAAATTGTCCGTTGACCAACTCGGGCCGCTGCTGCTGTCCCGGGAACTCAAATCCGAAGGCGATTACTGACAGTGTCGGAAGAAAACTTGACCGCAGCGGACAAGACCAACCAGAGCCAGACATCACCTGACAAGCCGCGGGTGGCCGTCCTCTTTGGCGGCCGCTCGAGCGAGCACGCCGTTAGCTGCGTGACCGCGGCCGGGGTGCTGGGTGCCATCGACCGGGACAAATACGACGTTGTTCCCATCGGCATTGTCAAGTCCGGCCAGTGGGTGCTCGCGTCCGGGGACACGGCCCAGTGGTCACTGTCCGCCACCTCGCTTCCCGAGGTTCCGCCGTCGGCCCAGACTGTAAGCCTCACGGAGATCGGCGGCGAGCACCAGCTCATCGTGACGGCCCCCAACGAGGTGCCGCAGGAACTTGGCACCGTGGATGTGGTGTTCCCGCTGCTGCACGGACCCTTCGGCGAGGACGGCACCATCCAAGGGCTCCTGGAACTCTCCGACACCCGTTACGTCGGCGCCGGCGTCCTGGCCTCGGCGGTAGGCATGGACAAGCACTTCATGAAGGTGGTCTTCGAGGCCGCCGGCCTGAAGGTGGGCCCGTACATCGCTGTGACCGACCGGCAGTGGCGAAACGACCCCGAGTCTGTCCGCAAGCAGGTCGACCTGCTGGGCTTCCCGGTGTTCGTCAAGCCCGCCCGGGCCGGATCCTCGATGGGCATCTCCAAGGTGGACTCGCTTGACGGCCTGGACGCCGCGATCGAGGCGGCCCGCGAACATGATCCGAAGCTGGTGATTGAGGCCGGCATCGTGGGCCGGGAAATCGAATGTGCCGTGCTCGAGGGCCGCGGCGGCGACGCCCCGCGCACGTCCCTGCCCGGCGAGATCTCCGTGGCAGCCGGCGAGCACGAGTTCTACGACTTCCAGGCCAAGTACGTCGATGACGCGGCAGCCCTGAGCTGCCCGGCGGACATGCCTGAGGAGGCCATTGCGCGCGTCCGCGAGCTTGCTGCCGCGGCCTTCGATTCTGTGGGGGCGGAGGGCCTGAGCCGGGTCGACTTCTTCTATACGCCGGACGGGGACCTCATCATCAACGAGATCAACACCATGCCCGGGTTCACGCCGAAGAGCATGTACCCGCAGATGTGGGCGGCTACCGGACTGAGCTATCCGGAACTGATTGACGAGCTGATCCACCTGGCGCTGACCCGCAAGACCGGCCTGCGCTAGTCCCCACCGGCACCCTAGCCTCGCTCCGCTTCGGCCAGGGAACCCTGCCGGCGTGGGCCCACCACCGGCACCCTAGCCTCGCTCCGCTTCGGCCAGGGAACCCTGCCGGCGTGGGCCCACCACCGGGACCCTAGCCTCGCTCCGCTTCGGCCAGGGAACCCTGCCGGCGTGGGCCCACCACCGGGACCCTGGCCTACTTGCTGGTGGGCAGGTCCTGGACTTCCTGCTAGCCCACGCACTTGCGGCTGGCCTTGATCTTCGCAGCTGCGCCGGAAAGGTCAGCCAGGACAGTGGCCGAGCTGATTTTGTCCGGATCCATCAGGATTTCCGTGGCCGGTTCCCGGCCGTAGGTGGTCAGCGTCCACACGGGGTCGCCCTCCTTGATCACCCAGTCGACGTCGTTGACGCTCACGCAGCGGTCAGTGGTGGGCCCGGGCACGTTGACCCCGCACCGCAGGACCACCCGGGACGGGTCGCCCCAGGCGGCGGTGGCCTGGCTGTTCGTCTTCCGCAGCCGGGCGTCGCCAATGGCATCCGGAAGCGCCACCATCATCGGCGCGCAGGCCGGATTGGCGGCGTCGGCGGCGGGGGCAACGTCGACGGCGGGTGAACAGCCGCCCAGCGCCAGTCCCGTGAGCGCGGCGGCGACTGCCACCCTCAGCCTGCGGACGGGTTTGTGGGCAGGTTTCTGGGCCGGCGGGTAGTGCATCCTTCAAGCCTATCGTTCCGCGGGGAGCCGGACGGACCGCAGGGGTGCCCGCACTCCTTGGCTGCCGGGCCCGGAAACGGGCCAACCGAAAATGTCTGTCCGTGGCGGTAGCGTAGTGGCGTGCACCAAACACCATTGACTGTCGCCCAACTGTCCGAAGCGGAGCTTCTGGCCCGGATTTTCCCGCGCCTGGAACTCAGTGCCCTGCACAGTGCCGCCGTGGTCCTCGGACCGGGTGATGACGCCGCCATCGTTGCGGTTCCGGACGGCAGGACGGTCATCAGCATCGACACCCAGGTCCAGGACCAGGATTTCCGGCTGGAGTGGAACAACGGCTACCGGACCACCGGCTACGACGTCGGGTGGAAGGCCGCAGCGCAGAACCTTAGCGACATCAACGCCATGGGCGCGTCGGCAACCTCAATGGTGGTCAGCCTGACCATGCCCCCGGACACTCCGGTCGGGTGGGCCGAGGACCTGGCGGACGGTCTCACCGCCGCCATCAGCAAGCTGGGGGCGGGCGCGTGCTCTGTCGCGGGTGGCGACCTTGGTCGCGGCCGCGAGCTGTCCGTCACCGTTGCAGTCCTCGGCACGCTCGACGGCGGCCAGCCGGTCCTCCGGTCCGGCGCCCAGGAAGGCGACACGCTGGCGATCGCCGGGCGGGCAGGCTGGGCCGCTGCCGGGCTGGCACTGCTGGAGTCCGGCCATCACGTGAGTTCGCTGCCGCCGGAGCTGCTGTCAATGCTTGAGCTACAGTGCCGGCCGGAGCCGCCCCTGGAGGCCGGTCCGCTGGCGCGCATGTCCGGCGCCACAGCCATGATGGACATTTCCGACGGCCTGGTGCGGGACGGAACCAGGCTGGCCGTGGCCAGCCACGTTGTGCTGGACCTCGACCCCGGGCAGCTTGGCCGGCTCGCCGAGCCCCTCCGCCCCGCCGCCACCCTCCTGGGCGCCGACCCGCGCGCCTGGGTGCTCGGCGGCGGGGAAGACCACGGGCTTCTGGCCACTTTCCCGGCGGGCATGCAGGTGCCGCCCGGGTTTACTGGGATAGGCTCAGTACAGGCCTGCGGCGCCGACAAGGCGCCCGGCGTGACGATCGCGGGACGGCCCGCTGACTCCGTGGGATGGGATCACTTTGCAGACTAAGGTTGCCGCGAACGCGCAAGCGATGAAGCGGTGGTTGGGCAAGGCCGAAACCGCACTGGGCAACCACAGCGACCGCCTCAATGCCATCAATATCTTCCCGGTAGCCGACGGCGACACCGGAACCAACCTCTACCTCACCGTCCGTGCCGCTCACCGGGCGCTGCAGGATGCCGCCCCGGCGGGCGCCGGCCAGCCTCCGGCGGAAGTCGGCCAGGAGGCGCGTCCGGAACCGGCAGGGCAGCAGGCACAGTTCCGTCAGCAGGCACAGCTCAATGACGTCGGCGCCGTCCTGGCCCGCGCCGGCCAGGCAGCCATGGAAAAGGCCAAGGGGAACTCCGGCACGCTCTTCTCGGTCTTCCTCTGCGCAGCGGCAGAACCGCTGGCCGGGCATGCCAGGCTCACCTCCTCGCTCCTCGCCGCCGCCCTCAACCGGGCCCAGATCAGGGCCTGGTCCGCGCTGAGCGACCCCGTGCCGGGCACCATGCTGTCCGTGATGGAGGCAGCGGGCCGGGCCGCGGCCGCCGTCGACGCCGGCCAGAACGGCAATGACAGCAACCATGCCCTGGGCCTGGTCCTGGATGCGGCCGTCGAGGCCGCCCTCGAGGCCGTGGTCCGCACGGAGGGGCAGCTGAATGTCCTGCAGGCCGCGCACGTGGTGGACGCCGGCGGCGTGGGAATGCTGCTGATCCTGGATTGCCTCCGTTCGGCGGTGCTCGGCGAGGAGCTCCGCAGTGAACTGCTGGACGGCCTGCACGGGTACGACCTCCAGGACCCCCACATCCACACCGACATGCCGGACGACGACGGCGTGGAGGTCATGTGCACCATCAGCCTGTCCCCGCTGGACGCCGCCACGCTCCGGCAGCGCCTCGATGAACTCGGGGACTCCGTGATCATGAGCCAGGTTGGCCCTACCGCTGACGCCGGGGGCCGGTACCGGTGGCGGGTCCACGTGCACGTCCCGGACCCGGCTCCCGCCCTTGCGGTGATCAGGTCGCTGGGCGACCCGGCGGAAGTGTCCGTCAGTGAGCTCGCCCTGCCCCGGGATCCGTCAGGAGAAGTGAGCGCAGAAGGAAGATGAACGTCGAACTGGAACTCGGCCTGGAGCGCCGGATCGGCAAGCGCTCCGCGGCCGTGATCGAGAAACACCTGGGCATCACCACGGTGGGCGGCCTGCTCAACTACTATCCTCGCCGCTACCTCAACCGCGGTGAACTGACGCCCATCAGTGAACTTCCGTTCGATGAGGACGTCACCCTCATCGCCCGCGTCGTCTCCAACAGCAAGCGGCAGATGCGCGCCCGGAAGGGCTTCATCATCGACGTCGTCATTACCGACGACGCCGGAACGGGCACGCTGAAAATCAGTTTCTTCAACGGCCACCGCGCCAAAAATGAGCTGCAGCCCGGCCGGCGGGCCATGTTCTCAGGGAAGGTGACCCGCTATGCCGGTTCGCTGGGACTCACCAACCCGGACTACCAGCTGCTGGACGAGGACCCCGATGTCCCCGGCATGGACCCGGAGAAGCTCGCGGCCATGCCCATCCCGATTTACCCCGCCACTGCACATCTCACCAGCTGGTCCATCCAGAAAGTCATGACTGCCCTGCTGGAGACCGCGGACCTGGACGCCCTGCGGGATCCGCTGCCGGCGGCCATTGCGGCCCGCGAGAAATTCCTGCCGCTGCCGAAGGCCTACCGGCTCATTCACGCCCCGGAGACCGCGGCGGACTGGCGGAAGGCCAGGGACCGGTTCCGTTACCAGGAGGCGCTGGTTCTCCAGTCCGCACTGGCCCGGCGCCGTGCCCAGCTTGCTTCCGAGGAGGCCACAGCCCGGCGCCCCGTGCCGGAGGGACTCCTCGCAGCCTTCGACCGCCAGCTGCCGTTCACGCTGACCGCGGGCCAGTCCGCCGTCGGCAAGACGCTCGCGGCGGAGCTGTCGCAGGACGGGCCCATGAACCGGCTGCTGCAGGGCGAGGTCGGCTCCGGCAAAACCATTGTGGCGCTGAGGGCCATGCTCCAGGTGGTGGACGCCGGGGGACAGGCTGCGCTGCTGGCGCCAACAGAAGTGTTGGCGGCCCAGCACTTCGACTCCATCCGGCGTACGCTCGGACCGCTGGCCCGCGACGGGCTCCTGGGCGGACTGGGTGAGCATTCGGTGCAGGTCAGCCTGCTCACCGGCTCCATGCCGACCGCCGCGCGTAAGCAGTCACTGCTCGATGCCGCGTCCGGTGCGGCCGGGATTGTCATCGGCACGCACGCGCTGTTGAGCGACAACGTCACCTTCTTCGATCTGGGCCTCATCGTGGTGGATGAGCAGCACCGCTTCGGCGTGGAACAGCGCGATGCCCTGCGTGCCAAGGCCAGCAAACCGCCGCACCTGCTGGTCATGACCGCCACGCCGATCCCCAGGACCGTGGCCATGACGGTGTTCGGCGACCTCGAGACGTCCGTGCTTGACGAACTGCCGGCCGGCCGTGCGCCCATCACCACTCATGTGGTGGGCCTCGCGGAAAATCCCGCCTGGGCGGCACGCATCTGGTCCCGTTCCCGTGAGGAGATCGAGGCCGGACACCAAGTCTACGTCGTGTGCCCCAAGATCGGGGCGGACGACGACGGCGACTTCACTCCCGGTGAAGCGGAACCCGAGCCCGGGGAACTGGAGGGGGACGGAGCGGCACGCGAACTGGCCTCGGTGACCGCCGTCGTCGAGCACCTCAAGGAGGAGCCCGCCCTGGCGGGAGTGGCGCTGGCACCCCTCCACGGGCGGCAGGACCCGGTGCTGAAATCGGAGACCATGGCTTCTTTTACCGCCAACGAAACAAAGCTTCTCGTCTCCACTACCGTGATCGAGGTGGGTGTGGACGTGCACAACGCCACCCTGATGGTCATCCTGGACGCGGACCGCTTCGGCATCTCCCAGCTTCACCAGCTCCGCGGCCGCGTGGGCCGGGGCGGGCTGCCGGGCACATGCCTGCTCGTGACCACCCTCGAACCGGGCCACCCCAGCCGGCGCAGGCTGGATGCCGTGGCGGCCACCACCGACGGGTTTGAGCTGTCCCAGGAGGACCTGAAGCTGCGCCGCGA
The DNA here is from genome assembly GCF_000238915.1 of Arthrobacter globiformis NBRC 12137. Taxonomy (GTDB): domain Bacteria; phylum Actinomycetota; class Actinomycetes; order Actinomycetales; family Micrococcaceae; genus Arthrobacter; species Arthrobacter globiformis. The sequence goes on from NZ_BAEG01000111.1 coordinate 12,852, forward strand.
GGGCGACATCCTCGGCGCCTCGCAGTCCGGTGGCCGGTCCACCCTGAAGCTGCTTCGCGTCCTGGAGCACGAGGACATCATTGCCCGAGCCCGGCTGGACGCCCAGAAGATCGTCGCCGCAGACCCGGCGCTGACCGGCTATGCGGCATTGGCCGAGGCCATTGACGAGTACCTGAATCCCGAGAAGGAGGCGTTCCTTGAACGCGGCTAGCACGAACCCCTTCCCAGCCAAGCCGGCGCCGGAGGGTGGCGGGGCATGAGCAGGATCGTCGCCGGTGCCGCGGGAGGAACCCCGCTGGCCAACGTTTCGGGGTCCCTGACGCGGCCCACGACGGACCGGGTCAAGGAGGCGCTGTTTTCCCGGCTCGACGCGTTCAACGTGCTCGGCGGCGCCCGGGTCCTGGACCTGTACGCCGGATCCGGGGCGCTGGGGGTCGAGAGCGCCAGCAGGGGAGCGGAAGCCGTCGATCTGGTGGAATTCGACGCCAAGGCCAGCGCCGTCTGCCAGCGGAACGCCGACCTCATCAACGGCGTCCTGGGCCGCAAGGCCGTCACCGTGCACCGCTCCAAGGTGGAGTCCTTCCTCGACCGCGCGGCCGGGGAGGCCAAATGGGACGTTGCCTTCCTGGACCCGCCGTACCCCCTCGATGAGCCCGCGCTGGCGTCTGTCCTGGAAAAGCTGGCGCCGCACCTCAACGACGGAGCGGTGGTGGTGGTCGAGCGGTCGTCCCGCGCTGCCGAACCCGGATGGCCGGAGGGCCTGGAGCGGTTTGCCGACAAGAAGTACGGCGAGACCCGGCTGTGGTACGCCGAACCCTCCAGTGGCCAGGACGTGGACCTCGCACTGGAGGCCGAGGACTGAGCCGCCTGGTCCGGCCGGCCGGCCGTGGCCGACAGCCAGCCGCGGCCGACACCCGGGCTAGTCCGGCAGCCCGACTATTCCGATAACCGGTCCAGTTCCACGCCGGCCAGGACCTTGGCCGGATGGGGGCCGCGTGCCGTGAGGGCGGCGGTCCATTCCGGCGGCCACGGCTTCCTGGTGCCGGCGAGGATGATGTTGCCCGGGTACTTTCCCGTGAACATGCCGGCCTCTGCGCAAGCGGCGACGTCGGTCATGGCTATCCGCAGCGCGGCCACCTGGCTCCGGACCAGCGTCAGGCCCGGCTCGTCGCCGACATTTACGATCAGCACGCCCCGTTCCGTGAGGAGTGCAGCGGCTTCCTCGTAGAACCCGGTGCAGGCGATGTGCGCGGGCGCTTCCGGGCCGGAGAAGATGTCCAGGATCACGACGTCGAAACGCAGCTCTGTGGGCAGTTCCGCCAGGGCAGCGCGTGCGTCGCCAATAATGGTGTGGAGGTCGGTACCGTCCGGCAGCGGCAGGCGATCCAGCACGAAATCGAGCAGCTCCCGCTCCAGCTCCACGGCGTACTGCACGGAGCCGGGACGTGTCGCCTGGATGTACCGCGCCAGGGTCAGGGCGCCTGCCCCCAGATGAAGGGCACGGATGGGTTCACCCCACGGAGCGGCGAGGTCCACGATGTGCCCGATGCGGCGCAGGTATTCGTAGAAGATGTCCTCGGGGTCGGCCAGGTCCACGTGGGACTGCTCGGCCCCGCCGATGCTGAGGACGAACCCGCCGTCTGTATAGGTATCCGGTTCGATGACGGCGTGCTGGCCGGTGGCGCGCAGGAAGCGCGATGCCCGGGAGGCGCCGTCGGCCATGGTCAGAGCCTGTCCCGGAGGGTCGCCAGCCGAGCGGCGGCCTCCTCGAGGACTTCGTCGCGCTTGCAGAACGCGAACCGCAGCAGGCTGCGCGTCCGTTCCGCGCCCTCGGGGTGGCAGAACACGGGCACGGGGATCGCTGCCACGCCCACCAGCCCTGGCAGCCGCCGGGCCAGGTCCACTGAGTCCCGGATGCCCAGCGGCGAGGTGTCCACGTTGACAAAGTAGGTGCCATCGGGCGTGAACACGTCCAGGCCGGCTGCACGAAGCCCCTCGCTGAGGATGTCGCGCTTTTTACGCAGTGTGGCGGAGATGCCCTCGTAAAACTCGTCGGGCAGGGCCAGCGCCGTAGCGATGGCACTCTGGAACGGGGTGCCGGAACTGTACGTGAGGAACTGCTTCACCGTCCGGATCGCCGCTACCAGGTGCTCCGGGCCACTCAGCCAGCCGACCTTCCAGCCGGTGAAGGAGAAGGTCTTGCCCGCCGAGGAGATGGTGACTGTCCTGTCGGTGGCCCCCGGCAGCGTGGCCACCGGTATGTGGCGGACGCCGAACGTGAGGTGCTCGTACACCTCGTCGGTGATGATGATCGCGTCATGTTTCCGGGCGAGGTCGACGACGCGCTGAAGCACCTCGCGCGGGAAGACCGCGCCGGTGGGGTTGTGCGGGTTGTTCAGCAGCACGACTTTGGTGCGGTCGGTGAACGCCGCTTCCAGGGCTGCGGTGTCAGGAAGGAAACCGGGGGCCAGCAGAGGGGCAGTGACATGCGTGGCGCCGGAGAGCCCGATGATCGCGCCGTAGGAGTCGTAGAACGGCTCGAAGGTCAGGACCTCATCGCCGGGGCCGACGAACGCCAGCAGGGATGCGGCGATGCCCTCGGTGGCGCCGGTGGTGACGATGATTTCAGTGTCCGGGTCCGGATCCAGTCCGTAGAACCGGCTCTGGTGGGCGGACACGGCCTTCCGCAGCTGCGGGATCCCCTTGCCGGGAGCGTACTGGTTGGAGCCAGCGGCGATGGCAGCCCGGGCGGCCGCCTTGATCTCCTCGGGGCCGTCCTCGTCGGGGAAACCCTGTCCCAGGTTGATGGCGCCGGTCTGCATGGCCAGCGTGGTCATCTCCTCGAAGATCGTGACGCCCAAAGCGCCGTCACTTGCCAGCAGGTTTGCCCCGGTGGCAGCACGCTGCCAGGGCGCCGGAAGTGTTTGTGTCATTGGTTTCCTGCCTGTCTGTTCAGCCCCTGCCCCGAGGCGGCCGGTGCCCAAGTCATGGTATCCCGGCCCGCCAATACGGTAGGTTCGGAGCATGAGACGCGCCGTATGCCCTGGCTCCTTCGACCCCATCCACAATGGACACCTCGAGGTCATCGCCAGAGCCGCGAGCCTCTTTGATGAAGTGATCGTCGCCGTGTCCACCAACTATGCCAAGAAGTACCGCTTTCCTTTGGAGGAGCGGATCGAGATGGCACGGGAGACGCTGGCCTCCCTCCGGGGCATCGTCGTCGAACCCGTCGGGGAGGGGCTGCTGGCGGAGTATTGCCGGCAGCGCGGCGTGTCCGCCATCGTGAAGGGGCTGCGGTCGTCGTCGGACTTTGACTATGAACTTCCCATGGCGACGATGAACCGTCAGCTGAGCGGAGTGGAAACCGTGTTTCTCCCGGCGGAGGCGCACTACCTCCACCTGTCATCCACCCTGATCAAGGAAGTGGCAACCCTGGGCGGGAGTGTGTCCGAGTACGTTCCCAGATCGGTGCTGAAACGGCTTCTTGCGGGCGCGCCTTAGGCCGGCCGGCCCTCCAGGGGGTAGGCTTATCCGGTACGTTTCCGGTGCACGCCGGCCGCGTGCCCCGGCGTGGCATCCGGTTTGAGTCCGTCAGGGAGTTCAGGCTAAGATGGTACGTCGGTCATATGTTCAACAGGAGTTCTCATTAAGCGAGATGCAAGTTCGCCCTTGATGTTCGATGTCAAGGACCTCGGACGCAGTCCGGGGAGCATGCGTACACTGACGGAACATGTACCCGCGCCGGGGGATCTCGGCGTGGCACTCATTGGCGTTCAGGAAGGCTCGGATATCGAGCTCGACCTGAGGCTTGAGGCCGTACACGAAGGAATTCTGGTATCAGGAACTGCCTTCACCGAAGTAAAAGGTGAATGCGGCCGATGCCTGGATCCCCTTGCGTATGACCTTGAGGTCAATGTGCAAGAACTTTTCCTCTACGAAGGCGTACTGCTTTCTGACGGGGAAGACGATGAAGAGCAACGTCGAGTCGAGCACGATCTGATCGATCTTGAGCCGGTGTTGCGGGACGCAGTTGTTACCATGCTGCCGTTCCAGCCGGTGTGCCGGGAAGACTGCCAGGGCCTGTGTTCCGAATGTGGAGCGCGCCTGGAAGACGAGCCGGGGCACCACCACGAGGTCGTAGATCCTCGCTGGGCTGCCCTAGCTGATCTGGCTAAGCCTGACCGGCAAAATTGATTTGTAAGTGTTTTTCTAGAGAGAAATGAGTTAGCCGTGGCTGTTCCCAAGCGGAAAATGTCTCGCTCGAATACCCGCGCCCGCCGCTCCCAGTGGAAGGCAACCGCCCCCCACCTGGTGAAGACCATCGAGAACGGCCAGGTCACCTACAGCCTGCCGCACCAGGCAAAGGTCGTTACCGACTCGGCTGGCACTGCGCTGTTCCTTGAGTACAAGGGCCGCAAGGTCGCGGACGTCTAATCGGCCTCCAAGCTGATCAGGATGTCTTCAACTGAAGAGCTTCTGAAGCGTCTCGGTGTCTTCATTGACGCCGGGACGCTTCGTCTTGCTCTGACACACCGTTCGTACGCCTACGAAAACGGCGGCATACCCACTAACGAGCGCCTTGAGTTCCTGGGTGACTCCATCCTGGGCTTCTCTGTCACCGATGCGCTGTACCGCGACAACCCGACGCTTCCCGAGGGCGACCTGGCCAAGCGCCGGTCGGCCGTGGTGAGTACCCGGGCCCTCGCCGGCATCGGCCGCAGCCTTGGCATCGGGGACTACATTTACCTCGGCCAGGGGGAAAAGCTCACCGAAGGCAAGAACAAGGCCTCGATTCTGGCTGACACCATGGAGGCCCTCATTGGCGCCACATACGTGTCCAACGACATCGAGACCGCCCGCCAGCTGGTGATGCGCCTCATCGGACCACTCCTGAAGGACGCAGCGGCCCTGGGCGCCGGCACGGACTGGAAAACCAGCATCCAGGAGCTGGCCGCGGGACGGCAGCTGGGCAGCATCTACTACGCCGTCGAGGGCTCCGGCCCGGACCACGCGCGCACCTTCGTCGCCGTCCTCCAGATCGGCGGAACCGCCTACGGAAAGGGCTCCGGCCACTCCAAGAAGGAAGCCGAGCAGGAAGCTGCAGCGGATGCCTGGCGTAAGCTCTCGGGCGCGGAGGCGAAGGTCTCCGGCGCGGAGTCTGCACCGGAGAACGCAACGGCGGCCCCGTCGGAACCCGCCGCGGGCAGCTAAGCCCCCGTGCCTGAACTTCCCGAAGTCGAGGTGGTCCGCCGCGGCCTGGTCAACTGGGTCCGCGGCCGGACCATCACCGGCGTCGACGTGGTCGACCCACGGTCCGTGCGCCGGCATGCCCTGGGGCCCGAGGATTTCGCCGGGAACCTTGAGGGGGCCACAGTCCTCGACGTCGTCCGCCGCGGCAAGTTCCTCTGGATGCCACTGCAGGAGGACGGCGCGCCACGCTCTACAGATGCGGGCACTTCCGGCTTGCCTGGCGTCGCGCTCATGGCCCACCTCGGTATGAGCGGGCAGCTCCTGATGCAGGACGGCTCCGTTCCGGACGAGAAACACCTGAAGATCCGCCTGCGGCTGAGCCCGGCGGGAACCATGCCGGAGCAGCTGCGGTTCGTGGACCAGCGGATCTTCGGCGGCCTCTTCATCACCACGCTCGTTCCCACGGACGACGGCGGTCCCGGCGGGACCGCGGAGGACCCGGTGCCGGTCATCGCCGAGGAAGCCTCGCACATCGCGCGGGACCCCCTGGACCCGCATTTTTCCTTTGACACCTTCTACCGCCGTCTCCGGAAGCGGAAGACCGGGCTGAAACGCGCGCTGCTGGACCAGGGGCTCGTCTCCGGGATCGGCAACATCTACGCCGACGAGGCCCTGTGGCGGGCCAAGCTGCACTATGCCCGGCCCACCGACACTCTCCGGCGGGCCGACGCCGAGCGCGTCCTCGCCGCTGCCCGCGACGTGATGAGCGATGCGCTGGCCGCCGGCGGCACCAGCTTCGATTCCCTGTACGTCAACGTCAACGGGGCATCCGGTTACTTTGAGCGGTCCCTCAACGCCTACGGCAGGGAGGGGGAGGAATGCCGGCGCTGCGCGGCCGCGGGGATCCGCAGCATCCTGAAGCGCGAACAGTTCATGAACCGTTCCTCCTACACCTGCCCCGTCTGCCAGCCGCGGCCGCGCAACGGCCGCTGGTGACAATTGCCACCCTGTCCGGAGGGGCCGGAGGGCCGTAAATCCGGGGATCCCGGCCCGCTTGCCGCTAGATTTGGTGGAGGACAAGCAGCCGCTGCCGCCACCTATGGAGATCTGAAAAACCTTGCACCTCAAAAGTCTGACCGTCCGGGGCTTCAAGTCGTTTGCGTCGGCAACAACGTTCGACTTTGAGCCCGGCGTCACGGCAGTCGTCGGGCCCAACGGCTCGGGCAAATCCAACGTGGTGGACGCCCTCGCCTGGGTCATGGGGGAGCAGGGCGCCAAAACCCTCCGCGGCGGCAAGATGGAGGACGTCATCTTTGCCGGCACCTCCGGGCGCCCGCCGCTGGGCCGCGCGCACGTCTCGCTCACCATCGACAACACCGACGGCGCGCTGCCGATCGAGTACAGCGAAGTCACCATCTCCCGCACGCTGTTCCGCACCGGCGGTTCCGAATACGCCATCAACGGCTCAGCCTGCCGGCTCCTGGACATCCAGGAGCTCCTCTCCGACTCAGGACTCGGCCGGGAAATGCACGTCATCGTGGGACAGGGACAACTGGACCGGGTCCTGCACGCCACCCCCGAGGACCGCAGGGGCTTCATCGAAGAAGCCGCCGGCATCCTTAAACACCGGCGGCGCAAGGAAAAGACCGTCCGCAAGCTGGAGGCGATGCAGGCCAACCTCCAGCGGCTCAGTGACCTGACCGGGGAAATCCGCCGGCAGCTCACACCGTTGGGCAAGCAGGCAGAGGTGGCACGGCGCGCGCAAACGGTCCAGTTTGAGGTCCGTGATGCCCGGGCCAGGCTGCTGGCCGATGACCTGGTCCAGCTTCAGGACACCCTTGCACAGGACATTGCCGACGAGTCCGCGCTCAAGGCGCGGCGCGCCGCCGTCGAAATCCAGCTTGAGGAGGGCCGTCGGCGGCAGGCGTCACTGGAGCAGCTCGCTGCGGAGGCGACCCCCAGGCTGAATGCCGCCAGGGATACGTGGTACCAGCTGTCCGCCGGACGGGAGCGTCTGCGTTCGCTCGCATCCCTGGCCCAGGAACGCTGCCGCCTGCTCGGCTCCGCAGACCCGGCGCCGGAGCCGGGTCGGGACCCGGAACAGCTGGAGCGGCAGGCCGCACGGGTCCGCGGCGAGCAGGCGGACCTGGAAAAGGACATCCGCGAAGGGCGGGCCGCCCTGGAGGCTGCCACCGCCGCCAAGTCAGCGGCCGAGGATGCCGCCGCGGCCGAGGAGAAGCGGCTCACCGCCGCGCTGCGGACCGCTGCCGACCGGCGTGAGGGCCTGGCACGGCTGGCCGGCCAGGTGGGGGCGGCGCGGTCAAAGGTGGAATCTGCCCAGGCCGAAGTCGGCAGGCTGCGCGAATCCCTGGCCGCCGGCGATGAGCGGCGCCGGCATGCCCAGTCCGAGTTCACCGCGCTCGAATCACAGGTGGCAGGGGTCGAGGACGGCGAGGAAACCCTTGATGCCGAATACGAGGACGCCAGCGCCGCCCTCGACGGCATCCTCGCTGAGATCGATTCGCTGAAAAGCACCGAACGCGACGCCGTCCGCGAACGGGACGCGCTGAAGGCACGGCACGAGGCGCTGCAGCTGGGCCTCAACCGCAAGGACGGCTCCGACCACGTCCTCGGTGCCGGGGTGGCAGGCACTGTCGGTCCGCTGGCGGCGGCCCTGTCCGTTGAGCCGGGCTATGAGGCAGCCGTTGCGGCAGCCCTGGGCAGCGCCTCGGATGCCATCGTGGTCCGGGACGCCGGAACGGCGGCAGCATTGGTGCGCCTCCTCAGGGAGGACGACGCCGGCCGGGCCACGCTGCTGCTCGAGGCGGCCGGGCCTGCGGCCCCGGCCGCTGGCGATGCCGCCGGGAGTGCACTGCCCGCCGGGGCCCTGCCCGCCGGTGCCCGCCCGGCGGTGGACCTGGTGACGGCCTCCGGAACCACGGCGGCGGCCGTGCGGACACTGCTCGCTGCCACCGCCGTCGTCGAGGACCATGACACGGCGGCGGTCCTCGTCGCCGAGCGTCCCGACCTTACCGCCGTGACGCTGGCAGGCGATGTTTTCACAGCCTGGACCGTTACCGGCGGTTCCGCGAAGGCGCCCTCACTGCTTGAGGTGCAGGCCGCCGTCGACGACGCCGCATCCCGCCTGGCGGCCGTCACCGCTGGGCTGGAACAGTGCCGCTTTGCGCTCGCTGGCGCAGAGGGCCGCCGCGCCGAGGCACAGGAACGGGCGGACGCCGCCCTGGAGCGCCTGCACGAATCGGATGCCCGGCTGGCAGCGGTGGCCGAACGGCTGGGCCACCTCAACTCGGTCCTGCGCAGCGCCGTCGGCGAAAGCGAACGGCTGGCCGCGTCACTGGCCAGCGCCGAGGCAAACATCGTGGCCGAGCAGGAGGCGCTGACGGCGGTGACCGCCCGGCTGGCGGCGGCCCAGGACGCCCCTGCCGCGGAGGAACCGTCCACGGAGCAGCGGGACGCGCTGGCCCTGGCCGCATCGAAGGCACGGTCCGCCGAAATGGAAGCCCGCCTGTCCCTGCGCAGCCGGGAAGAACAGCTCACGGCCATCCGCAACAGGGCCACTTCGCTGGAACGGGCGGCAGCCTCGGAACGCCGGGCGCGGGAGCAGGCGGCCGAACGGGCGCGCCGTCGAAGGATCCAGGCCAAGCGGGCGGCCGCTGTCTCGGCCGCGGCGGAGCAGCTGATCCGGTTCAGCGACGTTTCCGTTGAGCTGGCCAGCGCGGAGCGGGACCACGCCGAGCAGGTCCGGGAGCAGCGGGACCGGGAACTGGCCGATATCCGCACTGCCACCGACGCACTGGCCCGCGAACTGGCGGAACTGACCGACTCGGTGCACCGCGACGAGCTGGCCCGTGCCCAGCAACGGCTGCGGATCGAGGCGCTGGAAACGAAGTCGGTGGAGGAGCTGGGTCTGACCGCAGACCAGCTCGTGGCCGACTACGGGCCGGACCAGCCGGTGCCCATGGCCGCCGCCGCTTCCAAGGACAAGTGGGCCGCGCTGCGGGCGCCGGTCGATGCTGCGGGCCAGCCGGTGGTGGAGGGTGTGCCGTTCGTCCGCGAGGAACAGGAAAAGCGGCTCCGGAAGGCGGAACGCGACCTGTCGTCGCTGGGCAAGGTCAACCCCCTGGCGCTGGAGGAGTTCGCCGCGCTGGAGGAACGCCACCAGTTCCTCAGCACCCAGCTGGAGGACCTCAAAGCCAGCCGCAAGGACCTGCTGGACATCATCAAGGAAGTGGATGACCGCGTACAGAAGGTCTTCTCGGAGGCCTTCGCGGACACCTCGGCCCAGTTCGTGCGGGTCTTCGGCCGGCTCTTCCCCGGCGGCGAGGGCAGGCTGGTCCTGACCGACCCCACGGACATGCTCACCACCGGCATCGAGGTGGAGGCCCGGCCCGCAGGCAAGAAAATCAAGCGGCTGTCCCTGCTGTCCGGCGGCGAGCGGTCACTCACCGCGGTGGCCCTGCTCGTGGCCATCTTCAAGGCCCGGCCCTCCCCGTTCTACGTCATGGACGAGGTGGAAGCCGCCCTCGATGACACCAACCTCGGCCGGCTCATTACGATCTTTGAAGAGCTCCGGGAATCCAGCCAGCTGATCGTGATCACCCACCAGAAGCGGACCATGGAGGTGGCCGACGCGCTGTACGGCGTGACAATGCGGGGCGACGGCGTGTCCACCGTTATCAGCCAGCGGCTGGGAGCGGACGTCTAGGACCCGCCCAGGACGACCGCGGCGGTGGCTGCCCGTGCCGCCCGCGGCTTGTGAGAAGCGCCTGTCGCTTGTGAGAAGCTAGGGGTGTGAATGACATCATCCCGATTCTTCTGCCCATTCTTGCTGCCCTGGTAGTTATCGGCGGGCTGGTCCCGGTGCTGATGAAGGCCCGGAAATCCGGCAACCCGTACCCCGGCACCCGGGACGCCAACGACCCCGTTGAGCCGCTCGGAGGCGGGGGGACACTCCTCGAGGACCGCCCGTCCGCGCCTGCCGCGCCTGCAGTCCGAAAGGACCCAGACGCCGTCGACCTTGAAGGGCTGGAAGCCGACGTCCCGGATGACGCAGCCGGCCTGGAGACCATCGCGGTGGAGACGCCGCTGCCTGTGGCCGGGCGGCTGACCCGCCTCCGGGAGCGCCTGGTCAAATCCAACAACGTGCTCGGCAAGGGCCTGCTGGCGCTGCTCTCCAGCGACAAGATCGATGAGAACGTCTGGGATGAGGTGGAGGAGACCCTGCTCCTGGCCGACCTGGGCACTGAGCCCACCATGGAGCTGGTGGACGCACTCCGCGAACGCGTGAAGGTCCTGGGCACCCGCGACCCCGAGCACGTCAAGGCACTGCTTCGGGAAGAGCTCATCAAGATCGTGGACCCGTCCATGGACCGCAGCCTGCGGATTGAACGGCACGCGGACAGGCCCGCCGTCATGATGGTGGTCGGCGTCAACGGCGTGGGCAAGACCACTACGGTGGGAAAGCTGGCCCGCGTCCTCGTGGCGGAGGACAAGGACGTCCTGCTCGGCGCTGCCGACACCTTCCGCGCGGCCGCCGCCGAGCAGCTGGCCACCTGGGGACAGCGGGTGGGGGTTCTCACCGTGAAGTCCGACATCGACGGCGCGGACCCGGCGTCCGTGGCGTACGAGGCCGTGAAGGCCGGCATTGAGCAGGAGGTCGACGTCGTCATGATCGACACCGCCGGCCGCCTGCAGAACAAGGTCGGCCTCATGGACGAGCTCCGCAAGGTCAAACGCGTCGTGGAAAAGCTGGCAGAGGTGGACGAGGTCCTCCTGGTCCTGGACGCCACCACCGGTCAGAACGGGCTCAACCAGGCGCGGGTCTTCTCCGAGGTTGTCAACATCACCGGCATCGTCCTGACCAAGCTGGACGGAACCGCGAAGGGTGGCATCGTCGTCGCCATCCAGAAGACCCTGGGCGTGCCTGTGAAGCTCATCGGCCTCGGCGAGGGCGCGGACGACCTCGCCCCATTCGAAGCCGAGGGTTTCGTCGACGCGCTCCTGAACTAGCCCGCATCCCAAGTAGGTAGCAGCAGGGGGCGTTCCCAGCCTTGGGAACGCCCCCTGCTGCTACCCAGTTGGGTCAGGCTGGCGCTGCACCGTCTCCCGCGCGGCCAGCCAGCCCAGGGCGGCGACCAGCAGCACGGCGCCTGTCGCGGCGAAGGCCCAGCTGTAACCCAGCCGGTCGGCCAGCAGACCGACGAGCACCGGGCCGAGGATGGCGCCGATGTCGGACGTCATCTGGTAGGCAGCCAGCACAGGCCCGCCGGACCTGTCGCGGCCGATCACGTCGGCGACCGCCGCCTGCTGCGCCGGATTGAGCATTCCCGCGCCCACTCCCGCCAGCATCGAGGCGGCCAGGAACCACCCCAGCCCCTGCATCAGGCCGATCCCCGCCGTCGCCGCGCCCGTGACCACGAGTCCGGCCACCATCATCGGCTTCCTGCCCAGGCTGTCCGCCAGCCGGCCAGACACGGTCAGGGCGAGGGCGTTCCCGGCAGCGAAGACAGCCAGCGCCCAACCCGCTGCCCCTGGCCCGGAGCCCAGGGCCGTGACGGCAAACAGCGGCACCGTGGCCATGCGAACCCCGAACGTCGCCCATCCGTTGGCGAAGCTGGAGAGCATGGCTGCCCGGTAAGCGCTGTCGCGGAAGGCCTCGCCGAGCCTCATGGCCGGTGCGCCGCCTGCCCCGCCGCGGGCTGAGCCGGGAACATGGCTGAGCTGCGTCTGCACCACCAGGGCGGCGAGGACGAGAGCGCCGGCGTAGGCGAGGAACGGGATGCGCAGGCCGAAGCCGGCCAGCAGGCCGCCGACGATGGGCCCGCAGACGTTGCCGATCAGGAACGCGGACGCGTACGCGCCGGACACCCGGCCGCGGCTTTCCGGGGGCGCCAGCCTGATGACCAGCGCCATCGAGGCCACCGTGAACATGACCGATCCGGCACCGCCCAGCCCGCGGAACGCCAGCAGCTGCCAGTAGTTCTGCGCGAAGGCGCACGCCGCAGTGGAGGCCGCCACGATGAGCAGGCCGGCGACATAGACCGGCCGTTCGCCCAGCCTGCCGATGAGCGCCCCGCCGGCGGGAGCGAACAACAGCCGCATGAGCGCAAAGATGCTGACGATGACGGCGGCGGCCGTCGCCCCGACGTCGAACGTGGTGGCGAATTGTGGCAGCACCGGTGCCACGAGGCCGAAGCCCAGCGCGATCAGGAAGGCTGCGACGAGCATCACCTTGATGTCACGGGGCAGCGGAGCGCCGTCGGCGCGGCGGACCGCACTGAACCGGGGTTTGCCCGCGGCGTTACGGGGGAGTGGCGTCATGAAGCTGGGAATCCTTGGGAAACGGTCGGGACGGGCGTTTGGGGCGGATGAAACATAGCCGTAACAAGCAGGATATGCACCATTTACGTCAGGGAGGTTGTTGTAACAGGCCCGCAATCTAAATCCTCCGCCAGCGAAACACACCGCGGCAAAACTTGATCCAGGACGCAAAAGGCGTTGGGCAGGCGGATCACTCCGCAGCATTCGATCAGAGAGGACGTGCACCATGGAACTTACCGCAGGTCACGTATGGCTCATGGTGGCGGCGGCACTCGTGCTGTTCATGACACCAGGTCTGGCATTTTTCTACGGCGGCATGACACGTGCCAAGGCAGCACTGAACATGATGATGATGAGCTTCATCTCCATCGGCATGGTCGGTGTGGTGTGGGTACTTTGGGGCGCATCGATGAGCTCCGGCGAGGGGTTCCTGCAGATTGTCGGGAACCCGTTCGCGACCTTCGGCCTCGAGGGCATCACCACCCCTGACGGCCTCATCAAGGTCGGCTACGCGGCCACCTTCGCGATCATCACCGTCGCCCTCATCAGCGGCGCCATCGCGGACCGTGCCAAGTTCGGCGCCTGGAGCGTCTTCGTGCCCGTCTGGGTCACACTGGTGTACTGCCCCCTCGCCTACATGGTCTGGGGCGGCGGCCTCTTCGGCCCCGAGGGCGCTGTTGGCAAGGCCCTCGGCCCTGCGATCGACTTCGCCGGCGGCACCGTTGTCCACATCAACGCCGGTGTGGCCGCGCTGATCCTGGTCCTCATCATCGGCAACCGCAAGGGCTTCGGCAAGGACCCGAACCACCGCCCGCACAACATCCCGTTCGTCATGCTCGGCGCCGCCATCCTGTGGTTCGGCTGGTTCGGCTTCAACGGCGGCGCCGCCACCACCGCGGAACAGGGCGGCCTGATCTGGATCAACACCCTGGCCGCTCCGGCTGCTGCCATGCTCGGCTGGCTGGTCACCGAACGCATCCGTGACGGCCACCCCACCTCGCTGGGTGCTGCCTCCGGTGTGGTCGCCGGCCTCGTCGCCATCACCCCGGCCTGTGCAAACGTCAGCCCGGTCGGCGCCCTTGGACTCGGCGTCGTTGCCGGTGTGGCCTCCGCACTCGCCGTCGGGCTCAAGTTCCGCTGGGGCTTCGATGACTCGCTGGACGTCGTCGGCGTGCACCTCGTCTCCGGCATCATCGGCACCGTTGCCCTCGGCTTCATCGCCCTCCCCACGGACGGCGTCGGCGGCGGCCTCTTCTACGGCGGCGGCCTGACCCAGCTCTGGGCCCAGCTGGCAGCAGCGGGAATCTCCATCGCTTACTCGGCCATCCTGACCGCGATCATCGCAGTGGCCATCCACAAGACCATGGGCTTCCGGGTCTCCCAGGAGCAGGAAGCCGTCGGTGTGGACCTCAGCCTGCACGCAGAAACCGCCTACGAGTTCGGCGTCGGCGGCCACGGCGGCAGCTTCCAGCCCCTGCATGAGCTGATCACCGGCCAGACCAGCGGCACCGACACGGCACCCGCAGGCAGCGACGGCAAGAAGACAGAAGCAGCAACAGGTAAGGAAAGCGTGGGGGCATGAAACTGATTACAGCAATCGTTCGTCCGGAGAAGCTCGAATCGATCCGCGAAGGGCTGGAGGCCTACGGCGTCCAGGGCCTGACGGTCAGCGCGGCCAGCGGCTACGGCCGGCAGCGCGGTTACACCGAGGTTTACCGCGGCGCCGAATACAACGTGGACCTGCTGCCCAAGATCCGCGTTGAGGTGCTGGCCACGGACGAACAGGCTGACGACATCCTGGATGTCATCATCGCCAGCTCCAACACGGGCCGCGCCGGCGACGGCAAGGTCTGGACTGTCGATGTTTTCGAAGCAGTGCGGGTGCGGACGGGTGAACGCGGCGTAGCCGCCATCTAGCCAGCACCTCCAGCCCAACGCAGCGCGAGGGCCGGTCACCGAAACGGTGACCGGCCCTCTGCGAGTTAAGCCTCTTTCGGGGCGGCCCCGCCGGAACCTGCCCGGTATTCCCCCAGCGGAACTTTGCCTGCTGCCCAGGCAGCCAGTACCGGCTCGACGATCCGCCAGCATTCCTCCGCGGTGTCGCCCCTCACGGAGAGCAGCGGGTCTCCGGTCAGGACGCCCTCCAGGACTTCGCCGTAGGGCAGCAGCTCGGAGGCGTTGAGTTCGGCCACGAGCGCGGCGCGGTCCAGGCTGAAGATATCCCCGGGACCGTTGACGTCGACGTCGAGTTCCAATGTGTCGGGACCGAAGCCGATCCGGAGCGTGTTGGGCGTGTCCCTGCCGGTGAAGCCAGCGGGCAGGTGCGGGACCGGCCGGAAGGTGACCACAGCCTCCTTGCGCTTGGCCCCGAGGGCCTTGCCGGAGCGGAGGATGAACGGCACGCCCTTCCAGCGCCAGTTGGCGATGCCCACGTGCACTTCGGCGAGGGTCTCGGTGTTCCGGTCCGGATCCACCCCCTCCTCCGCGGTGTAATCGGGGACGTCCCTGCCGTTCAGGCTTCCCGCCAGGTAGCGCGCCCGCCGGGTGCTCTCCGTGTACGGCGGCTTGATGCTGCTGGCCCGCAGGACGGCGGCTATGGCGTCGCGGAGGTCGCGCTCGCCGATGGTGGCCGGCGGCTCAATGGCCAGCAGCGCCATGATCTGCAGCAGGTGGCTCTGGATCATGTCGCGCAGTGCGCCCGCGCCGTCGTAGTAGCGCGCCCGGCCCTCCAGCGCCAGGTCCTCCTCGAAGATGATTTCCACTTTGGCGATGTGGTCGCGGTTCCACACCGGCTCCAGGAAATTGTTGGCGAACCGGAGTCCCAGAATGTTCAGGACGGTGGCCTTGCCCAGGAAATGGTCCACCCGGTGGATATGGTCCTCCGGGACCAGGGTCAGGAGCGTCTTGTTGAGTTCACGGGCGGACTCCTCGCCGGAGCCGAAGGGCTTTTCCATCACCAGGCGGGTGCCGGCGGGGACCTGCTCGGGCCGCAGGATTTCGCAGGCCTTCTGGCTGACCTGCGGCGGCAGGGCGAAGTAGACAGCAACCGGGCCCTCGAGGTCGGCCAGGAGCTGCGCGAGCGGGCCGTCCGCGGTGACGTCGGCCTGATGGTACTCCGTGGACTTTGCCGTGGCCGCCAGCGCCTCCTTGCCGGCGCCGTCAGCTGTTTCGGCGGCCGCATCGAAGGCGGTGCGCACGCGTTCCCGCCACTGGTCCCCTGACCACGGATCCGAACCGGCCCCCACGAGCTTTAGGCCCGTGGCGCGGCCGGTGGCCACCAGCCTGGCCAGGCCGGGCAGGAGGAGCCGGCCGGTCAGATCACCGGAGGCGCCGAGGATGAGCAGGGTTTTTACAGTCGTTTGGCTCGTCACCCTGCCAGCATGCCACCTTGCAGGCGTGACTTGATACCCTAGATAGTCGAGTCCCGTTCATCCACTGAAAGAAGTGCACGGCGCGTGTTCAATTCACTCTCTGACCGGTTGACAGCAACCTTCAAGAACCTTCGCGGCAAGGGCCGCCTCACCGAGGCCGATGTCGACGCCACAGTCCGCGAGATCCGGCGCGCCCTGCTGGATGCGGATGTTGCCGTGCCCGTGGTCCGGGAATTCACCGGGCAGGTCCGTGAGCGCGCGCTTGGCGCCGAAGTCTCCGGGGCCCTGAACCCCAGCCAGCAGATCGTGAAGATCGTCAACGAGGAGCTTGTCGAGATCCTCGGCGGCGAGACGCGGCGCATCCGGATGGCCAAGACCGGCCCCACCATCATCATGCTCGCCGGCCTCCAGGGCGCCGGCAAGACCACCCTGGCCGGAAAGCTCGCCAAGTGGATGAAGGCGCAGGGCCACAGCCCCATCCTGGTGGCCTGTGACCTCCAGCGTCCCAACGCCGTGACGCAGCTGCAGGTTGTGGGCCAGCGCGCGGGCGTTCCCGTCTTCGCGCCGCACCCGGGCGCCACCTCAGAACTGGCCCACCCGGCCGGCGACCCCGTCGCCGTCGCACGCTCCGGCGTCGAGGAAGCGCGCCAGAAGCTGCACGACGTCGTCATCGTGGACACCGCCGGCCGCCTCGGCGTCGACGCCGACATGATGGAGCAGGCGCGCCAGATCCGCCGGGCCATTGTCCCCAACGAAGTCCTCTTCGTGATCGACTCGATGATCGGCCAGGACGCCGTCAACACGGCGACCGCCTTCGACGAAGGCGTGAACTTCACCGGCATCGTGCTGTCAAAGCTCGACGGCGACGCTCGCGGCGGTGCCGCGCTGTCCGTTTCGTCGGTCACCGGCAAACCCGTGATGTTCGCCTCGACCGGTGAAAGCCTGGACGACTTCGAACTGTTCCACCCGGACCGGATGGCTTCGCGCATCCTGGACATGGGTGACGTCCTGTCCCTCATTGAGCAGGCTGAAAAGTCCTGGGACAAGGATGAAGCAGCCCGGATGGCGAAGAAATTCGCCGACCAGGAGGACTTCACGCTTGACGACTTCCTCGCGCAGATGCAGCAGATCCGCAAAATGGGCTCCATGAAGAAGATGCTCATGATGATGCCCGGCGCGCAGAACATCCGGCAGCAGCTGGAGCAGTTCGACGAGCGCGAGATCGACCGGGTGGAGGCCATTGTCCGCTCGATGACCCCGCACGAGCGGGTGGCACCCAAGATCATCAACGGCTCCCGCCGGGCCCGCATCGCCCGCGGCTCGGGCGTGCACGTGTCCGAGGTCAACGGGCTGCTGGAACGCTTCGCCCAGGCCCAGAAGATGATGAAGAAGATGGCCCAGGGCGGCGGCATGCCGGGGATGCCCGGGATGCCCGGCATGGGTGCCGGCGGTGCCCGCAAGGGCGGCAAGAACGCGCCCAAGAAAAAGGCCCGTTCCGGCAACCCTGCCAAGGCGGCGCAGGAGCTTCGCGAAGCGGAGGCCAGGCGGGCGGGGGCTTCCAAGGCGGTGCCCACCGGAGCAGCCTTCGGCCAGCAGTCGGGCGACTTCGATCCGTCCCAGCTGAACCTGCCCAAGGGCTTCGACAAGTTCATGGGCGGCAAGTAGGGGCGCACGGTCATGTCGGCCGGCGCCGATGTCAGACCGCTGCCATAAGGTTGGGTCATGTATAAGCAGCGGGTAGTGTTCGTCCACGGTGCCGGGAATTTCGGCTCCGCGGCGTGGCCGCGCCAGCACGGCATGGCCCTGCAGTACGACGCCCTGTTTCTGCGGCGCCACGGCTTTGACACGGAGGCCGAACCGCTGGAGACCGACTTCGCCGAGGACGCCCGCATTGTGCTGCGGTCCCTGGCCGACGACGGTCGCGGGGCTGCCGGGGGCCACGTGGTGGCGCATTCGCAGGGCGCCATCGCCGCCATGATGGCCGCCGTCGAACGCCCGGACCTGGTCTTCTCTCTGACGCTCGTGGAACCGGCCTGCCTGTCGCTCACCGCCGACTTGCCCGCCACGGCCGCGCACCGCGCCCTGATGGAGCCGCTGTTCGAGGTCAGGCACCAGCTCGGCGACGACGACTACGAACGTGAGTTTTTGCGCCGCGCCTTCGCGGCGGACACCCCGGAGCCCAGTACCCCCGAGGCGAAGCGGGCTGCGCGCAGGCTGCGGCTGCAGGCGCCCCCGTGGCAGGCGCCGCTGCAGATCGTGCCGGGTGTTCCCACCCTGGTTCTCACCGGGGGCTGGGAGCCGCTGTACGAGGAAATTGCCGGCTACCTGCAGGAGACGGGCGCCCTGCACCGCATCGCTGCGGGCGGGCACCGGCCCAACGATTCACCGGAGGGCGACCGTTACATCAGGTCGTTCATCGCCGAGGTCAGCCGGCGCCAGCATCCCCAAGCATCCTGATGAACACTTCGTCCTGACGGACCCCCGTCCGGCCAGCCCCCAATGCCAGCCGGACAGGGATTTCCGGGAGCCGTCAGTTGCGGGCTGACTCCGGAAGCCGCAGCTCGGGCAGGTACACCTTTCCGCCCGCAGCGAGGAATTCCTGGCTCTTCTCGCGCATGCCCTCCGCCATCTCGGCGAGTGCGGCCTGCGCCTCGGCTGAGCCGTACTCGTTCCGGATGTCCTGGCTGATCCTCATGGAGCAGAACTTCGGCCCGCACATCGAACAGAAATGCGCTGTCTTGGCCGGTTCAGCCGGCAGCGTCTCATCGTGGAAGGACTCGGCCGTCACCGGGTCCAGCGACAGCGCGAACTGGTCGCGCCACCGGAACTCGAACCGGGCCTTGGACAGTGCATCGTCCCGCTCGTTCGCGCCGGGGTGCCCCTTGGCAAGGTCGGCCGCGTGGGCGGCGATCTTGTAGGTGATGACGCCGGTCTTTACGTCGTCCTTGTTCGGCAGGCCCAGGTGTTCCTTGGGCGTGACGTAGCACAGCATCGCCGTGCCGTACCGGGCGATTTCGGTGGCGCCGATCGCCGAGGTGATGTGGTCGTAGCCGGGGGCCACGTCCGTGACCAGCGGGCCCAGCGTGTAGAAAGGCGCACCCTTGCAAAGCTCCTGCTGGCGCTCAACGTTCTCACGCACCAGGTGGAACGGGATGTGCCCCGGCCCTTCCACCATGACCTGCACGTCGTACTCCCAGGCCCGCTGGGTCAGCTCAGCCAGGGTGTCCAGTTCGGCGAACTGCGCGGCGTCGTTGGCGTCCGCCGTCGAGCCGGGCCGGAGACCGTCGCCCAGCGAGAAGGCGACGTCGTACTTGGCGAAGATCTCGCACAGCTCGTCAAAGTGGGTGTACAGGAAGTTTTCCTGGTGGTGGGCCAGACACCAGCCGGCCATGATCGACCCGCCGCGGGAAACGATGCCGGTGACGCGGTTCGCCGTGAGCGGCACGTATCGCAGCAGCACGCCGGCGTGGATGGTCATGTAGTCCACGCCCTGTTCGCACTGTTCGATGACGGTGTCACGGAAGATTTCCCAGGTGAGGGCGTTCGCTTCGCCGTTGACCTTTTCCAGGGCCTGGTAGATCGGCACCGTGCCGATCGGCACGGGGGAGTTGCGGATGATCCACTCACGCGTGGTGTGGATGTCGTCGCCCGTGGACAGGTCCATGACCGTGTCCGCGCCCCACTGGGTGGCCCACTGCAGCTTGTCCACTTCCTCCGCGATGGAGCTGGTGACAGCCGAGTTGCCGATGTTGGCGTTGATCTTCACCAGGAACGCCTTGCCGATGATCATCGGCTCGGACTCCGGGTGGTTGATGTTGGTGGGGATGATGGCCCGTCCGGCGGCGAGTTCGCTGCGGACCAGTTCCGCATCGCAGTTTTCGCGGAGGGCCACGAAGCGCATTTCGGGGGTGATGATGCCCTGCCGCGCGTAATGCATCTGCGTCACGGTCTTGCCTTCCGCCGCACGGCGGGGCACCGGCCTGGCGCCCTTCCACTCGGCGGAAGCCGCGCCGCGGCGCACGGCTGATTTGCCGTCGTCGAGCAGGTTCCGTTCACGTCCCTCGTACGTTTCCGTGTCTGCCCGTGCCGCAATCCATTCCGCCCGGAACGGCGCGAGGCCCACCACGGGGTCGCTGCCCGGACCCGCCGTGCGGTAAACCCGCAGCGGGGCGTTCTGCTCACCGTTCGGTGAAGGCTCCAGGGCGATTTCCGTTACCGGAACCCGCAGGCCGTCCCCCTCCAGATACGCCAGTGAATGGGATTTCAGCGACTGCGTGACACTGCCGGCAGCATCACCGGCGGCTTCACTTTGGGCTGCATTGTTTGGGGCTGCATTGTTTTGGGCAGGGCTCAGCTGTGATTTCTGGGTGCTCAATGTACTGCTCACTTCCTTCGCCGGCATTACCCGGACAGGTTCAACGGTCGC
The DNA here is from genome assembly GCF_000238915.1 of Arthrobacter globiformis NBRC 12137. Classification (GTDB taxonomy): domain Bacteria; phylum Actinomycetota; class Actinomycetes; order Actinomycetales; family Micrococcaceae; genus Arthrobacter; species Arthrobacter globiformis. The sequence goes on from NZ_BAEG01000111.1 coordinate 33,180, forward strand.
AGGCTGCACCAGCCTGATCTCAGCCCCTGCAGGGGCACCCGTGTGGTCGTAGACGAAGCTACCACAGCTTCGGCTTAGGCTGGAGTCATGGCTCACATCATCGAATTCAGCGGACCCGTGCTCACTGCTGCGGACGAGGAACGCCGCGGGCTCTGGGCCGTGGACGGGAAGCTGACGTTCAATCCTCCGGGCCAACGGCCGGACGCCGTCCTGGACGGCTGGGTCCTGCCCGGGTTCGCGGACGCCCACTGCCACATCGGCCTGGGCCCGGGCGGTCCTGTGGACGACGACGTGGCGTACCGCCAGGCCATGACGGACCGCAACGCCGGCACGCTCCTTGTCCGGGACGCCGGGGCCGCCAGCGACACCCGCTGGCTGCAGCAGCGGTCCGACACGCCGCGGATCATCAGGGCGGGCCGGCATGTGGCCCGGTCCCGCCGGTATCTGAGGAACTTCGCGGTGGAAGTCGAGCCGGAGGGCCTTGTGGAGGCGGTGCGCAAGCAGGCGCGGGAAGGGGACGGCTGGGTCAAGCTGGTGGGTGACTGGATCGACCGGACCGCCGGCGACCTCACGCCCTCGTTCCCCGCCGCGGCCGTGCGGGACGCCGTCCGCGCCGCCCACGACGAGGGGGCCAGGGTCACGGCGCACTGCTTCGGCGAGGACACCCTGGATGACATGCTGGACGCCGGCATCGATTGCATCGAGCACGCCACGGGCCTGCTGCCCCGGCACATTCCGCAGTTCGTCGAGCAGCAGGTGCCGATCGTGCCGACGCTCATCAACATCGCCACCTTCCCGGACATCGCCGCCCAGGCCGAGCCGAAGTTCCCGCGGTATGCGGAGCACATGCGCGCACTGTGGGCCCGCCGTCGCGAGCGTGTCCTGGAGGCCTACGAGGCCGGCGTCGAAATCTACGCGGGAACAGATGCCGGCAGTGTGATCCGCCACGGCCGCATCGCGGACGAAATCCTCGAACTTCACGCCGCCGGGCTTCCGGCGGCAGCGGCGCTTGACGCGGCCTGCTGGCGCGCGCGCCGCTGGCTCGGGGCCGAGGGACTGGCGGAAGGCGCGGCCGCGGACGTGGTGGTCTGCCGGGAGGACCCCCGAGCCGTGCCGGAGACCATCCGCAGCCTCACGAATGTGGTGCTCCGCGGAAAGATCGTGCATTAGGAATAAATTGAAGCTTCAAGTAATTTAGAGATGTAGAGGCCGCCGAAATCCGGTGGTCCGGACATTTCGGGAGTATTCAATGACAGCAGCAGACAGCAGCCAGGACTTGCTTCCTGCCGACCTCACCATGGGCACCGTCATGCTCAAAGTGGGCGACATGAAGCTCATGACCGATTACTACCAGCGCGCCCTCGGCCTCGACGTCGTCGCCGAGCAGGACGGCGGCCTCTACCTCGGCCGCCTCGCGACGCCGCTGGTGCACCTTGCTCCCGCGCCCGGCCTCAACATTCCCGGCCGGGGCGAAGCCGGCCTCTTCCACACGGCGCTCCTGTTCGAAGGCCAGTCCTCGCTGGCCGCCACCGTTGCCAGCGCCGCCCAGTATGAACCGCAGTCCTTCGTGGGCAGCGCCGACCACCTGGTGAGCGAGGCGTTTTACTTCACCGATCCGGAGGGCAACGGGATCGAACTCTACTGGGACCGGCCGCGTGAGGCCTGGTCCTGGGACGGCAGCAACGTGGTCATGGACAGCCTGGCGCTGCCGCCGCAGAAGTACCTCCAGGACCACCTCACGCAGGAGTCCGTGGAAGGCCAGCGCGGCACCGGCGCGGGGGTGGGGCACGTCCACCTGCAGGTGGGTGACGTCCAGTCCGCCCACGACTTCTACGTCGGCACCCTGGGATTCGAAAAGACGGCCGGCTGGCACGGCCAGGCACTCTTCGTGTCCGCCGGCGGCTACCACCACCACATGGCCATGAACGTCTGGAACAGCCGGGGCGCAGGCCCGCGCCGGGACACCCTGGGCCTTGGCGAGGTCCTCATCGAGGTCCCCTCGGGGGACGACGTCGGCGCCCTCGCCGACCGCCTCAAAGTCGCCGGAGTCGAATCGCACCACACCGGCTCCGAGCTCCGGTTCGAGGATCCGTGGCGCAACCGCCTCCGCGTGGCCGTGCGCTAAGCCCGGCGGACCCGGTTGGGTTAGGCTGACATTCGAAGGGCCCCGGCACCGCCGACGCCGGGGCATCCACCGCCGACGGAATGAGAATGAATCCATGGGCTTCACCGAAGTGTTTGTTGCCACCCACAATGACGCCCTCAAGCGGGCAGGGGCGCTGGAGGGCGGCGCCGCTGCCGGAGACGGCATCCGGATCGCCGGCATCACTGATTTTGAGATCGAACAGCTCGGCGACCTTGCCGGTGCCGCGGTGCACGCCGCGGGCGCGGACTATGAACTGGCCATGGTGGACGTGGCCAGCGATTCACTTCTGGGCGTGCCGGCGGCGATGGTCCGGGCCCTGGCCGAGCTTCTCACCTACGAATCCGAGGGTGAAGGCAACGTCCTGGATGAGGTGGCCGAGCGCTGGGCCGCCGAGGATGACATGCCCTTTGGTGCGGGAGAAGCGAAGACCTACGTCCAGCAGCTGGCAGGGCTCGCCGCCACCGTCGACGAGGGCAGCAGGACCGGCCTCTATGTCTGGTCTTCCTAGCGCGCAATAAGCCTCCGTCCGCATGTCAAGTCGAAATAACGCGGACGATCTGGCACAATAGACAGGTACTCGATCTGCGTGGCCCCTCTCTCCGCGTCTGGATCCTGTCCTTTTCGAACCCCCAAGTACGGCCCGCCCCACGGGTGCAGAACGCGGGTTCAACCCCGTTTCAGAAACAGGAGTGACCACAAAAGTGGCCGTAAAGATTCGCCTTAAGCGCTTCGGTAAGATGCGCGCACCGTACTACCGCATCGTTGTCGCCGATTCACGCACCAAGCGTGATGGCCGTGCCATCGAAGAGATCGGCAAGTACCACCCCACCGAGGAGCCCTCATACATCGAGGTCGACTCCGAGCGTGCACAGTACTGGCTGTCCGTCGGCGCGCAGCCGTCGGAGCAGGTCGCCGCGATCCTGAAGATCACCGGTGACTGGCAGAAGTTCAAGGGTCTGCCGGGCCAGGAAGGCACCCTGAAGACCAAGGCCGACAAGGAAGCATTCGTTGCTCCCGAGAAGGGTTCCGTGATCATCCCGGAAGCCATCACCAAGAAGGCCAAGGCATCGGAAGCCCCCGCCGAGGCTGAAGCAGAGACCACCGAGGCTGAGTAAGTTGCTGGCAGAAGCGCTCGAACACCTCGTCCGCGGCATTGTCGACTCCCCTGAGGACGTCAAGGTCAGTGCCAAGAACAACCGCCGCGGGGATACCCTCGAGGTGCGCGTTCACCAGGAAGACCTCGGACGGGTAATCGGACGCCAGGGCCGCACCGCGCGTGCACTGCGCACGGTCGTGGCAGCGCTGGCAGAAGGCGAGCAGGTCAGGGTCGACGTCGTCGACACCGACCGCCGCCGGTAACGCGCCTGCAACACTTGCCTTAAAGTCCGGCCCCTCCACCAGCTAACGGTGGAGGGGCCGGACTGCTTTGGGCCCTGACACCCACAATTGTCTTAACGACGCACACACGCAGTCCAAACAGAGGAACACATGCAGCTTCAGGTGGCCCGTATCGGCAAACCCCACGGAATCCGCGGCGAGGTGACCGTCCAGGTGCTCACCGACGCGCCGGAGGACCGGTTCGTTCCCGGCACCGAGTTTGTGGTGGAACCCGCCTCCGCCGGGCCGCTCACCGTGCGCAGTGCCCGCTGGAACAAGGACATCCTCCTGCTCGGTTTTGACGAGGTGGCCGACCGGAACCGCGCCGAGACCCTGCGCGGCGCCAAGCTGTTCATCGAAACCGAAGAACTCGACGAGGATGACGACGAGGGCTGGTATGAGCACGAGCTCGTCGGCCTTGAGGCCCGGGTCGGCTCCCGGGCCGTAGGGAAGATCAGCGCCCTGAACACCATGCCCGTGCAGGACCTGCTCGTCGTCGAAACGCCGGACGGCAAGGAAATCCTCATCCCGTTCGTGGAACAGATCGTCCCCGAGGTGAACATCGCAGAGGGTTACGTCCTGCTCACTCCGCCGGCGGGCCTGTTCGAGATCAACGAGGAGGGCGGGGAGGACCCCGAGACCAGGGGCTCTGACTCCGCCGAGGACGAGGCTGAGCCGGAGGCCAGAGCCTAGATGAGAATCGACGTCGTCAGTATTTTTCCCGAGTACCTGGCACCGCTGGAGCTGTCGCTTATCGGCAAGGCCCGCCAGGACGGGCTGCTGAACCTGAACGTGCACGACCTCCGCACTTTCACCACCGACCGCCACCGCACCGTGGACGACACCCCTTACGGCGGCGGCGCCGGCATGGTGATGAAGGCCGAGCCGTGGGCCCAGGCCCTGGAGTCCGTGGCGGCTGCCCGGCCGGCCGGTGCGGCAAAGCCCGTGCTGATCGTCCCGTCCCCGGCGGGGGAGCGCTTCAACCAGGCGCTGGCCTACGAGCTTGCCGGGGAGGAGCAACTGGTATTCGCCTGCGGGCGGTACGAAGGCATTGACGAGCGCGTCATCGAATGGGCCGAGGAACACTTCACGGTCCGCCCGGTCAGCCTCGGCGACTATGTCCTCAACGGCGGGGAAGTGGCCGTCCTGGCCATGGTGGAAGCCATCGGCCGGCTGCTCCCCGGAGTGGTGGGCAACCCCGAGTCCCTCGTGGAGGAGTCACATTCGGACGGCCTGCTCGAGTATCCCGTCTACACCAAACCGTCGGTCTGGCGCGACCGGGAAGTCCCGGCCATCCTGCTCAGCGGCAACCACGGCAAGATCGCGCAGTGGCGCCGGCACGAACAGTACCGCAGGACGGCGGAACGCCGCCCTGACCTGCTCGAGGCGTTCGACGCCGGGACGCTGCCCCGCGCGGACCGCACCGCCCTCGCGGACCTGGGGTACGACGTCGTCGACGGCCACCTCAGGCCCCGGCCCGAAGCCTGAGCCGTTCCAGAATTAACCAATTCGTGCCATATGTGGCAAAATTAGTCCTTGTGTCTGCTGGGTCCGCGCCTGCCACAGGGGGAGCGTAACCAACAGCAAGGCACCCCGGTGCCGCCAAAGGGTGGCGGGACCGGACCTCAACACTTCGGCAGCGATTCCCGGAAGCATCCGGGCTTGGCTGCCGTGACCCAAAGTGGATGACCTGTGGCGTTCACCAGGAGTGGATCAATGCATATCCTCGATTCCGTAGATGCAGCCTCGCTGCGCACCGATGTTCCCGAGTTCCGCGCGGGTGACACCCTCAAGGTTCACGTGAACATCATCGAAGGCAAGAACTCCCGTGTCCAGGTATTCCAGGGCTTCGTCCTGGGCCGCCAGGGTGACGGCATCCGCGAAACCTTCACCGTCCGCAAGGTTTCCTTCGGCGTCGGCGTTGAGCGTACCTTCCCGGTGCACTCCCCGATCATCGAAAAGATCGAGCTCGTCACCAAGGGTGACGTGCGCCGCGCCAAGCTTTACTACATGCGTGCACTGCGCGGCAAGGCTGCGAAGATCAAGGAAAAGCGCGACTTCAGCACCGCCAAGTAAGTCCTTACCGACTTTCACGGCGGGTCCCAACCCGTGTCCGGCAACGCCGGAGCCATCCGCAACAGCGCCACAGGATACGGATTATGGACCAGACAAAACGCCAGCCAGGGAGACCGGGCTGGCGTTTTGCGTTGCTGGCCGTACTGGCTGCCGTCCTGGTCAGCGGGCTGATCCGCTCGCTGTGGCTGGACGTCTATTACATTCCGTCCGCCTCGATGGAGCCGCTGTTCGGCACGGGCGACAGGATCCTGGTGTCCCGCACCGCTTTCCAGTCCGAACCGATCCGCCGCGGTGACGTCGTCGTGTTCGACGGCCGGGGTTCGTTCGCCCCGCTGAACAGCGGGGAAGGTCGGCTGCAGGAAGCGGCGGCCGCGGCAGGCCACTGGCTGGGAGTGACCGGCAGTGATACTACATATGTAAAGCGGGTTATCGGGCTTCCCGGCGACCACGTCGTCTGTTGCGACGCCGGCCAACGCCTCACAGTCAACGGTCAGCCGCTCGTGGAACCCTACCTGTATGCCGGTGATGCTGCGAGCACCCAGAAGTTCGACGTGACAGTGCCAGAGGGGCGGCTGTGGCTGCTCGGGGACCACCGCTCGGTCTCGGCCGACTCCCGCAGCCTGCTGGGGGCCCCGGGCGGCGGCATGGTGCGTGCGGACAGGGTGATCGGAAGCCCGGTACAGATTCTCTGGCCGCTTGATAGATTTGCGTCAGTGGCGCGGCTGCCATTGGCGGCAACTTCAACAACAAAGGACGGACAATAGATGCCGGAAATCGATCCCGGGAGCTCCGAACCGCGGCAGGCTGCTGCGAGGCCGGGACGGCATGCCGCCCAGGAGCCCGTTTCGGAGGTGTCCGCCTCCGGCGGAACCGGACCCGGGTCACCTGCTCCCGCCGGCCCGCGCCGTCAGGAAAAAGCCCGTGCCCGCAATCCTTTCCTGCTGTGGCTGAAGGAGATCGCCACGGTGGTGGTGATCGCCGTCGTGCTGTCCTTCCTCATCAAAACCTTCCTGTTCCGGGCTTTCTATATTCCGTCCGAGTCGATGGTGAACACGCTGGACATCAACGACCGCATCTTCGTGAACCTCCTTGTGCCGGAGCCGTTCGCCCTGGAGCGCGGCGACGTGGTGGTCTTCAAGGACACCAAGGGCTGGCTGCCGCCCACCCCGCAAAAGGCCGACGGCCCGTTCAGCGTTGTGGAGGACGGGCTGACCTTCGTAGGCCTGCTGCCGGACAACTCCGAGCAGCACTTGGTCAAGCGTGTCATTGGGCTCCCCGGGGACCACGTCATCTGCTGTGACGCCGGCGGCAAGATTACCGTCAACGGTGCGGCGCTGGACGAGACATACGTCAATCCGGCCGAAGTTCCGGCAGTGCGAACCTTCGACGTCGTCGTGCCGCAGGGCAAAGTCTGGGTGATGGGTGACAACCGCAACCACTCGGCGGACTCCCGTGCCCACACCGACACGAACGGAGGCTTCGTGGACATCGCCGACATCGAAGGCAAGGCGGCGGTCATCGCCTGGCCGATGAACCGCTGGGCGGGCCTGGACAATTACCCGGATGTCTTCAAGAATGTGCCGTCGGCAGGTTAGCCATGTCCGTTGCACCCACCCTTGACTACGAGAAGCGCTTCCTTCCCCGCGGGGCGCGGTTTCTGGCCGGCGTCGACGAGGTAGGCCGCGGTGCCCTCGCGGGGCCGGTGAGCGTGGGAATCGCCGTCGTGGACCTGCAGAACATGCAGCTGCTCGCAGATGTCCGGGACAGCAAGCTGCTCAAGGCAGCAGACCGGGAACGGCTTGACCCGCTGGTGCGGGCCTGGAGCGTCGCCTCCGCCGTGGGACATGCCAGTGCGCGCGAAATCGATGAACTCGGCATCATGGGTGCCCTCCGCGCCGCCGGAAACAGGGCCTGGTTCGAGATCCTCGGTGCCGGCATCACGCCCGACGTCGTCCTGCTGGACGGGAGCCACAACTGGCTCTCACCCGCCGTCCAGCCTTCCCTGTTTGACGAGGTCATCGCCGACCCGGGCTGTGACGCGCCCGTCCACACCCTGGTCAAGGCCGACATGCAGTGCCTCAGCGTCGCCGCCGCCAGTGTCCTGGCCAAGGTCGAGCGTGACCAGCACATGCAGCAGCTCCACCTCGAGTACCCGGACTTCGGCTGGGACGTCAACAAGGGCTACGGCACGGCATTGCACCGGGAAGCGATCCGCACCCGCGGCCCGAGCCCCTACCACCGGGTCAGCTGGAACCTGCTGACGGAATAGTGCGCTGCGTCGTGCGGTGCGCTGGTTCCCGCCCGCATGGTGCAAGATGGAACCATGAGTGCCGAAGACCTTGAGAACTATGAAACCGATATGGAGCTCCAGCTCTACCGGGAGTACCGCGACGTCGTGGGTCTGTTCAGCTACGTGGTCGAGACCGAGCGGCGCTTCTACCTCGCCAACCACGTGGACCTCCAGGCGCGCAGCGCCGATGGTGAGGTCTACTTCGATCTCACGCTCCAGGATGCCTGGGTCTGGGACGTCTACCGTTCGGCGCGGTTCGTGAAGAGCGTCCGGGTCATCACGTTCAAGGACGTCAACGTCGAGGAACTGCCCCGCAACGAGGAGCTCGCGCTGCCCAAGGACGTCGACCTCGGCAACTGAGGTAATTGCTTTTCGGCGTTTCTCCAGCGCCTTCCCCGGGGCGTCACTGTTCCTCCACAGCCGCTGTTTGCGGGCTCCTTTCCCTGTGACCCACGGGTTTTCCCACATAGCGTGACCGTGCCCTGTTCCGGGTGAGTCCGCCGCCGCAGTCTTGTTGCGGAGGTGGACATGAAAGCCAAGGACTTGCTGGGCCGCCGCGGGGAAGAGCTCGCGGCGGAATACCTGGAATCGCTGGGGATGCTGATCGTGGAGCGCAACTGGCGCTGCCCGGACGGCGAAATCGACATCGTCGCCCTGGACGGTGATTCCCTCGTCATTGCCGAGGTGAAGACGCGGCGTTCGCTCGCCTACGGTCACCCGTTCGAGGCGGTGGGCGCAGACAAGCTCGCCCGGCTGCACCGCCTGGGTTCGGCCTGGTGCCGGGACCACGGACTGCACTTACCCCTGCGCCGTGTGGACGTCATCGCCGTGCTGGACGACGGCGTTCGCAAACCCACCGTTGAGCACCTCAAGGAGGTGCTGTGATGGCGCTGGGACGAGCCTATTCAGTGGCCCTCGTCGGCCTCAACGGCTACATCGTGGAGGTCGAGGCCGACATCGGCCAGACGCTGCCCGCCTTTGTGCTTCTCGGCCTCCCGGACGCGTCCCTTAACGAAGCCAGGGACCGCATCCGCTCGGCGGCGCAGAACTCCGGTATTCCGCTGAGCAGGCGGAAGATCACCGCCAACCTCATTCCCGCGTCCCTGCCCAAGCGCGGTTCCGGCTTCGACCTTGCCATCGCAATGTCGGTGCTGCGGGCTGCGGAGGACATCAGGCCCACCGGCCGCACGGTCTTCATCGCCGAGCTGGGGCTGGACGGACGCCTCCGGCCTGTCCGCGGCATACTTCCGGCCGTGATGTCCGCGGTGCAGGCAGGGTTCCAGGACATCGTGGTTGCCCAGGCGAATGCCGCAGAGGCCGAACTCGTCCCCGGTGCCAGGGTCCGCGGCTACCAGACCCTGGCACGGCTGGTGTTCGATTTTGGCGCTGACCCGCAGGAACTTGTCCTTGACTTCGCACCCGAGGACGAACCCGCCGGGAATGAACCTGTCTCCGTGGACGCGTCCGTCCCGGACATGTGCGACGTGTCAGGCCAGGCAGAGGCACGCCGCGCCCTTGAGGTAGCGGCCGCTGGTGCCCACCACCTGCTGCTGACCGGCCCGCCCGGCGCCGGCAAGACCATGCTGGCCGAGCGGCTTCCCGGCCTTCTGCCCGATCTGCGGGACACCGAGGCGATGGAGGTGACGGCCATCCATTCCCTGTGCCAGCTTCCCGCATCCGGCGTGCAGCTGGTCCGGCGGCCGCCCTTTGAGAATCCCCACCACACCGCCACGGCCGCCGCGATCATCGGAGGCGGGTCGGGGTTGCCGCGTCCCGGTGCCGCATCGCGGGCGCATCGCGGAATCCTGTTCCTTGACGAGGCGCCCGAATACGAACGCAGGGTCCTGGATGCACTCAGGCAGCCTCTTGAGAGTGGCGAGCTGGTCATCCACCGGTCCGCCGGTGCAGCGGCCTACCCCGCGCGGTTCCAGTTGGTGCTGGCAGCCAATCCGTGTCCGTGCGGCAAGGCCTCGGGGAAGGGCATTGAATGCACCTGCACCCCCTTCATGCGCCGCCGCTACATGTCGCGCATGTCCGGGCCGCTCCTGGACCGTGTGGACATCCAGCTGCAGGTGGACCGCGTGTCACTGGCGGACTTTGGCCAGTCCGGGGGAGCGGAGGACAGCGCAACAGTCGGTGCCCGCGTCCTGGCTGCCCGGGCCCGCCAGCTGCAGCGGCTGCAGCCCTGGGGCATGGAAACGAATTCCCAGGTGCCCGGGCGCATCCTGCGCAGCGAGCTGAAACTGGCGGCCGCCACCACCCGGATCCTGGACCATGCACTGGAACGGGGCGTGCTCACAGCCAGGGGCTATGACCGCGTCCTCCGCCTCGCCTGGACTCTGGCCGACCTTGGTGGCCGGGAGCAGCCGGACGGGAACGACATCGGACAGGCCCTGAGCCTCCGCCAGACCGCCTCGGCTGCAGCGTGAAAGGAACCCGCATGCACAACGAGAGAATTGCCCGCGCCGCCCTGTCGAGGCTGATGGAACCACAGGACGTCGCGGGCCTGGCCCTGGTGCACGTTGCCGGGGCTGAAGACGCCCTGAGGATAGCCACCGGCCAGGTCAGCTACGGGCCGGGGCTGGAACAGGACATCACCGGGCTGCTGGCAGATCACAGCTCGGTGAATTCCTGGGCCGGCCTCGGTGCCGCGCTGAAGCGCTGGGCACCGAGAATCCCCGACCTTGCCCCAGAGCGCGACCTGGCCACGATGCATCGCCTGGGCGGCCGCGTTCTCGTCCCCACGGACGGGCTGTGGCCGCGGCAACTGGACGACCTTGGCCTGCACCAGCCGATCTGCCTTTGGTGGCGGGGCCTTGAACTCGAACTTCCCCCGGCGGCCAGGGCGGTGGCCCTGGTGGGCTCGCGGGACAGCACCAGCTATGGCGCGTCAGTCACCGGGGACCTTGCCTACTCGCTTGCCCAGCGGGGATTCACAGTGGTGTCAGGCGGCGCGTACGGGATTGATGCCCACGCGCACCGGGCAGCCCTGGCAGGGGGCTCCGGGGCCATGCCGACCATCGCCGTCATGGCGGGCGGCGTGGACCGCTTCTATCCGTCCGGGAACGAGGACCTCTTGCGCGCCGTAGCCAACCAGGGTGCCGTGCTTGCCGAGGTTCCGCCCGGATCTGCCCCCACCCGGTACCGGTTCCTTCAACGGAACCGGCTGATCGCTGCCCTCGCCTCCGTCACGGTGGTGGTGGAGGCCCGGTGGCGGTCCGGAGCCCTGAATACCGCCCATCACGCGGAAACCCTGGGCCGTGCGGTCGGAGCCGTTCCCGGTTCGGTGCACAGCGCCAACTCGGCCGGCTGCCACCGGCTCCTGCGCGACGGCGGTGCTGTCTGCGTCACTGATGCGGGGGAGATCGCCGAGCTGGCGTCGCCCTGCGGCCAGTCGCTGGCCGACGAAAAGAGCGGACGGCCCGCTGACCATGACGGCCTGACCCTTGAGGACCTGATCCTGCTGGACGCCCTTCCCTTGCGGTCCGCCAGTTCCGTCGAAAAACTCTGCACCGTTGCCGGCCTGGGCGCCGACTCGGTGCGCGCAGGGCTTGGCAGGCTGGCCCTGCTGGGACTGGCAGCATCCGAAAAGGGAGGCTGGAAGCGCACCAGGCAATCAACATAGAGCTGCCGCCCGGCGACGTCCCCCTCGCCGGGCGGCTCACCGTGTAGTTCCCCCGTTTGGCCGTGCCGTTCCTTGATTCCGGAACAAATGCTGGGACAGTGGGGGAGTGGAGAAAAAGGAACTGCCGGCCGGCCTCGACAAGGCAGTCACGGGGTTCGAACGGTACCTGACGGGTGAGCGGGCCCGGTCCGAACACACGGTGCGCGCATACCTGTCCGACCTCTCCAGCCTGCTGGCCTACGCGGCCGGTGAAGGAATCACCGATCCTGCCGGGCTGGAACTGGGCACCCTCCGCCGCTGGCTCGGCAGCCAGAGCGAGGCCGGCGCTTCGCGTTCCACACTTGCCCGCCGCGCCGCCACAGCGCGGACCTTCACCTCGTGGGCGCTGCGGGAAGAACTGATCGAAACAGATCCATCCCTGCGCCTGCAGGCCCCCAAACGGGATGGTTCCCTGCCGGGGGTGTTGCAGCAGCAGCAGCTCGCCCGGCTGCTGGCCGACCTCAACGAGGCGGCCAAAGACGGTGATCCCATGGCCCTGCGCAACCGGGCCATGGTTGAGCTGCTCTACGCCACCGGCGTGCGCGTCGGCGAGCTGGCGGGCCTGGACGTGGACGACCTCGATCCGGACCGCAGAACCCTGCGCGTGCTCGGCAAAGGCAACAAGGAACGGACAGTGCCCTACGGGCTCCCGGCTGCGCTCGCCGTCGACGACTGGCTGCGCCGCGGACGGGGAAAGCTCGCCGCCGCGGACAGCGGGCCGGCCCTGTTCCTCGGTGCGCGCGGCCGCCGCGTGGACCAGCGGCAGGTCCGCAGTGTGGTGAAGGGACTGTTCGAAGCGCTGGGTGATACGTCCGCCACAGGCCCGCACTCCCTGCGGCACACCGCCGCCACGCATCTGCTGGACGGCGGCGCAGACCTTCGTGCGGTCCAGGAAATACTCGGCCACAGCAGCCTCGCCACCACCCAGATCTATACCCACGTATCCGTGGACCGCCTGCGCAGGAGCTACCAGCAGGCACACCCGCGGGCGTAGGCCCTTTCTCCGGCGCGTCTTCTACACCACGCCGAATTGCACTGGCGTAATTAGATTGCGTACGGCACAATAAGATCCAAGTTCGGCAACTTTCAAGTTGTGCTTGAAGCAGTCTCCAGGCGCCCCTTGTCAGTCCGGCAAGTAATTTCATAGATTGGCAGGAATCACCGGCACCAGGCGGCGCCCGGAGCAGCAAATATCCATCCATGCAGGTCGTTGGGGAAGACGTACCTACAGCTATGGAGGATGGAATGTCTGTTGCAATGACCCGCGGTGTGCTGTTTATTCACTCGGCCCCTACCGCACTGTGCCCTCACGTTGAGTGGGCCATCGGATCTGTCGTGGACAAGCGAACGGATCTGGAATGGACACCTCAGCCCGCCGCGCCCGGAATGTTCCGCTCGGAGCTGTCCTGGACCGGCGCTCAGGGGACAGGTGCGCAGCTCGCCTCTGCCCTCCGGGGCTGGGCACACCTGCGCTTCGAGGTCACCGAAGAACCCAGTCAGGGCGTGGACGGCGGACGATGGTCCCACACACCTGAGCTGGGAATTTTCCATGCCGTGACGGATGTGCACGGCAACATCATGGTGTCGGAGGACCGCATCCGCTACGCCTATGAGGCCGGTGCCGGCGACCCCTCCGCTGTCTACCACGAGCTCTCGCTTGCCCTCGGCGAGGCGTGGGACGAGGAGCTGGAACCCTTCAGGCACGCCGCCGAAGGCGCACCCGTGCGCTGGCTGCACCAGGTCGGCTAACGAGCAAGACCGGCTGAGCCGCCTTCTCGGCTGACGAGCCGGGCAGCTGACGCCCGCGGCGGCTGACCCGCCAGCCACATCAGTTCCCCCCATAGCAACGGAGAAGCCCCCGCCAACCGGCGGGGGCTTCTTCAGTGTTCATTCAGGGCGCATCAGACGCTGCGGATGGCAACGACGGCGTTGTGGCCGCCGAAGCCGAACGAGTTGCTCAGCGCCACGATGTCGCCGGCCGGCAGGGTGCGGGCGGAGGTGACGACGTCGAGCGGGATCTCGGGATCCTGGTTCTCGAGGTTGATCGTGACGGGTGCCTTGCGTTCGTGGACAGCCAGGACGGTGAGCACGGCCTCGACGGCGCCGGAGGCACCGAGCAGGTGGCCCATCTGCGACTTGGTGGCCGAGACGGCTACGTTTTCGACGTGGTTGCCGAGCGCCGCCTTCAGAGCCGTGTACTCCGGCTTGTCGCCGACCGGCGTCGAGGTGGCGTGGGCGTTGACGTGGACCACGTCTTCCGCCTGGATGCGGCCGTCGAACATGGCTGCCTTCAGTGCCCGGGTGGCGCCCAGGCCCTGGGGGTCCGGTGCTGTGATGTGGTACGCGTCAGCGGTCACGGAGGTGCCGGCGAGTTCGCCGTAGATCCGTGCGCCGCGGGCGAGGGCGTGCTCCTCGGCCTCCAGCACCAGTGCGCCGGCGCCTTCGCCCATGACGAAACCGTCACGGTCCAGGTCGTAGGGGCGGGAAGCGCGCTCGGGGTCGTCGTTGCGGCGGGACAGCGCCTGCATCGATGAGAACGCTGCCAGCGGCATCGGGTGGATGGCGGCTTCGGCGCCGCCGCACATGACGACGTCGGCCTTGCCGGAGCGGATCAGGTCCAGTCCGAGGTGCAGGGCTTCGGTGCCCGAAGCGCACGCGGACACCGGAGTGTGCGCACCGGCGCGGGCGCCCAGGTCCAGGCTGACAGCGGCGGCCACACCGTTGGGCATGAGCATCGGAACCGTCATGGGCAGGACGCGGCGGGGACCCTTCTCTTTCAGCGTGTCCCACGCATCCAGGAGCGTCCAGACGCCGCCGATGCCGGTGGCGAAGGCCACGGCCAGCCGGTCGTGGTCGATTTCGGTGATGCCGGAGTCGGCCCATGCTTCGCGTGCGGCGATGACGCCGAACTGGGTTGACGGGTCCATGCGCTTGGCCTCGACACGGCTCAGGACGTCGAGTGCGGGCGTGGAGCACCGGGCGGCGAAGTGGACCGGCAGTTCGTATTTGGCAACCCACTCATCCTCAAGGGTGTGGGCTCCCGAAACGCCCTTCAGCGCGTTCTGCCACATCGTGGGTACGTCGCCGCCGATGGGCGTGGTGGCACCCAGACCTGTAATGACTACTTTGCGTGTCATGGGATCACTCTCTGTCGGTGCGCCTGCCGTGTCCTGTGCTGCTGGCCGGAGGCCTGAGTGGGTGGCGTGCGGGGGGAAGTCTTCAAAAAAATTCAGGGATGGTGCATCGGCTGGCCGGTCCCGGAAGGTGCGGGCCCGGCCAGCCGGGTTCAGCGGTGACGCTGAAGCCTGTAAAAGGCTGAAGCCAGTGAAGGCTGATGTCTTACTTACGCCTGGGCGTTGGAGATGAAGTCCACGGCGTCGCCGACGGTCTTGAGGTTCTTGACCTCTTCGTCCGGGATGCGGACGCCGAACTTCTCTTCGGCGTTGACCACGATGGTCATCATGGAGATGGAGTCGATGTCCAGGTCCTCGGTGAAGGACTTGTCCAGCTCGACCGCCTCGGGGGCCAGGCCGGTCTCTTCGTTGACGATTTCAGCCAGTCCGGCCAGGATCTCTTCGTTGCTAGCCATTGATGGCTCCTTTTCTTGTTATTGCCGGCAGGGGATGCCGGAAATGGGCAAACCGCGGTTGCGGCTTGGTTGTCGGAATTGCTACGGAAGCACAATCACCTGGGCACCGAAGACCAGCCCAGCGCCGAAGCCGATCTGCAGGGCCAGTCCGCCGCTCAGCGCGGGGTTTTCCTGGAGCAGGCGGTGCGTGGCCAGGGGGATCGAGGCCGCCGAGGTGTTGCCCGCATCGGCGATGTCCCGGGCCACGGTGACGGTCTCGGGCAGCTTCAGCTTCTTGACCATCTCATCGATGATCCGCATGTTGGCCTGATGCGGAATGAAGGCCACCAGGTCCTCGGCCTGGATGCCGGCGGCGTCCAGCGCCTGCTGGGCAACCTTCGCCATCTCCCAGACCGCCCAGCGGAACACCGTCTGGCCGTCCTGGCGGAGGGTCGGGTAGAGCTCCTGCGCCTCTTCGAGGAGCGCGAGGTCGCCGGTGGAGTCGGACCGGCGCGCCGCCAGTCCGAGATCACGGACGTCCAGCATGGAGCGGGTCATGCCGATGGCGTCCCACTTGCTGCCATCCGATCCCCACACTGACGGTGCGATGCCGGGGGTGTCCGACGGGCCGATGACAACAGCGCCAGCGCCGTCGCCCAGCAGGAACGAGATGGTGCGTTCGCGGTTGTCGATGACGTCGGAGAGCTTCTCCGCGCCGACAACAAGGACGTACTGCGCGGCCCCCGAACGGACCAACGCGTCGCCTTGGGCTACGCCGTAGCAGTAGCCGGCGCAGGCCGCGGAGATGTCAAAGGCAGGGGCAGGAGTGGCGCCCAGCCGGTCGGCAAGGCTCGCGGCCGCCGACGGCGTGGCATACGGGTGGGTCACCGTGGAGACGATGACGGCGCCGAGCTGGGATGCCTCGATGCCTGCCTTCTGCATGGCCTCGCGGGCGGCACCCTCGGCCATGTCGATCACGCTGACGTCGGCGGGTGCGCGGTGGCGGGTGACGATGCCGGTACGCTGGCGGATCCACTCGTCGGAGGAATCGATCCACTGGCACACGTCCTCATTGGTGACCAGGACGTCGGGGCGGTAAGCGCCGATGCCCAGGACCCGGGTGTGCTCGTTGAGCGGAGTCTGCTTCAGTACCGGCGTGCTGCTCATGCCTGTCCTTCCAGTTCTGCGAAGAGTGCCAGGGCCGCGGACAGGTCGTCCGGCGTTTTGACAGCAACGGTCTTGACGCCCGGCATGCCGCGCTTGGCCAGTCCGGCCAGGGTGCCCGCCGGAGCGAGTTCGATGACGCCAGTGACGCCGCGGTTCGCGAGGGTCTCCATGCAGAGGTCCCAGCGGACCGGCCGCGAGACCTGGGCGATCAGGCTGTCGACGGCGGCGGTGCCCGCCGTGACCTCCTGGCCGTCGTAGTTGGACAGCAGCGGCACGGCAGGTGCCTGTGGCTGCAGTTCCGGGCGGAGCGCCTCGAGGGCGCTCACGGCGGGAGCCATATGTGAGGTGTGGAATGCCCCGGCAACCTTAAGTGGAATCACGCGGGCCTTGGCCGGCGGATTCTCGGCCAGGGCCTTGAGCTGTTCGAAGGTGCCCGCGGCGACGGTCTGGCCTGCTCCGTTGACATTTGCGGGCGTTGCGCCGGCGGCCTCGATGGCGGCCAGGACCTCGGCGGGATCGCCACCCACCACGGCGCTCATGCCGGTGGGCGTGACGGCAGCTGCCGCGGCCATGCTGTTGGCGCGTTCGCGCACGAACGTCATGGCTTCCTTTTCGGTGAGCACGCCGGCCAGCGCGGACGCCGTGATCTCGCCCACCGAGTGCCCGGCCAGGATGACCGGCAGCGTGCTGAGTTCGACGTCGAACAGCGACTTGGCGGCCACCAGCCCGGCCGCGACAATGAGCGGCTGTGCGACGGCGGTGTCTTTGATGGTTTCCTCGTCAGAGGTGGTCCCGTGCGCAGTGAGGTCAATGCCTGCAATTTCGCTCAGGGAGGCCAGATGGCCTGCTACGGAGGGCAGCTCCAGCCAAGGGGCCAGGAAACCGGGGGTCTGTGAGCCCTGTCCAGGGCAGACGATTGCAAGCACGTATCCAGCTTTCCAAATTACCGGGTGATCCATTGGTGTTTCCGTACACCAAGCTCACGGGGTCAGGTTGTAGGAAGTCTACAACGGTTCAATTCGTGTTCCGCGCGGCAACACGCTCGACGGCGGGCTTCGGCGGAGTGGAAAGCCGCCCCACCACAAGGGCTGCCTGGAGCACGAAAGCCTCGCGCGGGAGCAGCGGATCCCAGCCTGTCACATCACAGACACGCTTGAGACGGTACCGCACCGTGTTGGCATGGACGAAGAGTTCCCGCGCCGTCGCCTCGAGTGAATGCCCCAGTTCCAGGTACGTGCCGAGCGTTTCCACCAGCCCGTTCGACGCCGCGAGGAGCGGCCGGTAGATGTTTTTCACGAGCGACCGCCGGGCGGCATCGTCCCCGGAAATGACCCGTTCCGGGAGGAGATCGTCGGCTGCCACCGGGCGGGGAGCGGCGGGCCACGCCCGGGCAGCTGTGAGGCCGGCGAAGGCGGACTGCGCCGAGCCGCTGGCTTCCAGCAGGGAGCTGGCTTCCGCTCCGTACACCACCGGACCGGGCGCGAACATCTCGCTGAGCTTCACATACGCGGTTTCCCGGTCGTGCACGCCGCCCAGGATCAGGATGAGGCGGTCGCCCTGGATTCCCACGAGGGCATCCTCCGCGTACCGGCCGGCCATGCGGCGCAGTTCGCTGACGTAGCTGGCGCTGGGTTCCGACGGTGAGTTCCCCACCATCACGGTGAAGCGCTCCTGCGCCTTCCAGCCGAGCGCGGCGATCCTGGAGCGCAACGCGTCAGTGTTTTCGCCGCGCAGGATGGCGTCCACAATCAGGGCTTCGAGCCGCGTGTCCCAGGATCCCCGGGATTCCGCGGCCCGGGCATATACGTCGGCGGCGGCAAAGGCCACTTCCCGCGAGTACCGGAGGACGGCTTCGCGCAGCGAGGGCTGGTCCGCTTCAGGCGCGATGACCGGCACCTGGTCCTCCACCACCTCCACGACGATCCGGATGAGCTGGAGCGCCTTCTGCAGGCTGATGGACCGGGTCAGTTCCGTCGGGGCGGTGCCGAAAACGTCGGACAGGATCCATGACGGGGAACTGGGGCGCTCATACCAGGTGACGAACGCTGCGATGCCGTTCTGCGCCACGAGGCCCAGCGCGGAGCGCTCGTCCGAACTGAGCCGGCTGTACCACGGCAGGGATTTCTCCAGCTGGCGCATGGTGGTGGTGGACAGCTGACCGACGCTTGCCCTGAGCTTTTTCAGGGTCTCCGTCTTCTCCGGAGTCATGGTCCGGGAGGGCGGTTTGCGTGCTGCAGGGGAGGGGGACGGCTCGGGCATGATTCGAGCATACGGTGCCTGCGGGGCAAGCTCCATTTTGTGCAAAGGCTACAACTGCCGTTGTGTTGCGTCACAGCCCGTCCGGCGCCTCCGGAAGTGCAGCTGAAGTACCGCAGACGACGACGGCGGCCCCCACCGTGGGTGGGGACCGCCGTCGTTCGTTTCGCGCTCAGGGAGTCGGGTTAGGACTCGCCTCCGGCATTGCCTGTGGTGCCGGCGTTGACGTTGAGCAGACGGTACTTCTCGATCGCCTTCGCCGGTGCCTGTGCGTCAACCTCACCCTTGGCTGCCAGCAGCTGGAGGGTCTTCACAACGACGGAGTGGGTGTCGTTTTTGAAGTAGCGGCGGGCGGCGGCGCGGGTGTCGGAGAAGCCGAAGCCGTCGGCGCCGAGGGTGGCGAAGTCGTTCGGGATGAACTGCCGGATCTGGTCCGGGACGGCCTTCATGTAGTCCGAGACGGCGATGACGGGGCCCTGGGCTCCGGCGAGCTGCCTGGTGACGAAGGGTTCGCGGGCGTCCTGGCCGGGGTTGAGGAAGGCTTCCTCTTCGGCGGCGAGGCCGTCGCGGCGCAGTTCGTTCCAGGAGGTGACGGACCAGACGTCGGCGGAGACGCCCCAGTCTTCGGCGAGGATCCGCTGGGCTTCGAGGGCCCAGGGGACGGAGACGCCGGAGGCTAGGATCTGGCTCTTGGGGCCTTCGGTGGGGGAGGCTGCGAGCTTGTAGATGCCCTTCAGGACGCCTTCGACGTCGAGGTTCTCCGGTTCGGCGGGCTGGGTGATGGGCTCGTTGTAGACCGTGAGGTAGTACATCAGGTTCCGGTCTGCGGAGTCGTGCCCGTACATGCGTTCGAGGCCGTTGCGGACGATGTGGCCCATTTCGTAGCCGTAGGCGGGGTCGTAGGTGACTACGGCGGGGTTGGTGGAGGCCAGCAGCGGGGAGTGTCCGTCGGCGTGCTGGAGGCCTTCGCCGGTGAGGGTGGTCCGTCCTGCGGTGGCGCCGATGATGAAGCCGCGGGTCATCTGGTCGGCGGCGGCCCAGAAGGCGTCGCCGGTGCGCTGGAAGCCGAACATGGAGTAGAACACGTAGACCGGGACCAGCGGTACGCCGTGGGTGGCGTAGGCGGTGCCGGCGGCGGTGAAGGCTGCCACGGCGCCGGCTTCGTTGATGCCGGGGTGGATCAGCTGTCCCTGCGCGGATTCCTTGTAGGCCAGGACCAGGTCCCGGTCCACAGACAGGTAGTTCTGGCCGCCAGGGTTGTAGATCTTCGCGGTCGGGAAGAACGCGTCCATGCCGAACGTGCGGGCCTCATCCGGGATGATCGGCGCGATGTGCTTGCCGAAGTTCTTATCCCGCATCAGGTCCTTCAGCAGGCGGACGAACGCCATAGTGGTCGCGGCCTGCTGCTTACCCGAACCGCGCTTGGCCACCTCGTAGGTCTTCGCCTCGGGCAGCTCGATGTCCGAGTGCTTCGAACGCCGTTCCGGAACCGAACCGCCCAGGGCCGCCCGGCGCTCAAGCAGGTACTTGATTTCCGGCGCGTCCGTGCCCGGGTGGTAGTACGGCGGACGGTAGGGGTCCTTCTCCAGCTGCTCATCCGTGACCGGAATCCGCAGGTGGTCGCGGAACTTCTTCAGGTCGTCGAGGGTGAGTTTTTTCATCTGGTGGGTGGCGTTGCGGCCTTCGAAGTGCGGGCCCAGGCCGTAGCCCTTGACCGTTTTGGCCAGGATCACGGTGGGTTTGCCCTTGAATTCGGTCGCGGCCTTGTACGCGGCGTAGACCTTGCGATAGTCGTGCCCGCCGCGCTTGAGGTTCCAGATCGCGTCATCGCTCAGGTCAGCGACCAGGTCCTTGGTCTGCGGGGTT
>NZ_BAEG01000110.1 GCF_000238915.1 Arthrobacter globiformis NBRC 12137
GCTGTCAGCCCGATGCTAACTGCCCGGAGAACAGCTCCGCCGCGGGAGGTGAGTGCGAGTTTGTCGTAGCGCGCGCCACTGCTTGAAGATGTTGAAGTTGCGTTCGACGACGTTGCGGCCTTTGTAGGCCGGCGGGCTGCCGCCGGTGGGGCCGCGTCGTTTTCGGTGACCGATCTGATCGGATGGTTGCGGGATGACCGCCACGATGCTGGTGGACGCGGTTCACCGTCGAGTCGACCGAGACTGACCACTGACTTCGCCCCGGGCGTCGGGCTCCCTGAGCAGCCCGGCCAGGATCTGGTCCCAAGTGCCGTCGCCGCTGTAGCGGCGGTGCCGTTTCCAAACGCCCAGCCTCGACTTTCAATCGGATACCAGAAGGCCGCTGGTGCTTTAGTGCCCGGCAGCGAAGACGACGCCGCGTTCAGATTCCAGCTCTCCGGGGTTGCCTTCATGGGCGGCAGGGACCCTCGCGCTTTTGAAGGTGAGCAGGTGTGAGAGCCGCTGGGCCGTGGCGACTACGGCGCTGGTGAGCTCCGTTGGCGGGGTTCCAGCTACACGGTGGTTCGGGACCGTGACGGCGACCGACCCTCGAATGATGCCGTTGACGAAGAATGGTGCGGCGATGCCATGGGCGTCAGGGACTCGTTCACTGTCGGTGGCAGCCCAGCCCTGGGAGCGGATGATGCCAAGCTCCGCAGCGGATACTCCCGCCTCATCTGTTATTCGGGTGCGAACGTGTTCGGGCAAGTGGGCGAGGATCGCTTTGCCCGCAGCACCGGCAGTCAGCGGAATTTCTTCACCTTCTTCCAGAACGTAGCGGACATTCCGGGCACCGGCGATCGTTCGTCCGATGTGGGCCACGTGGCTATCTGCATCGTAAAGGGCAAGGGTGGTGGTTTCCCCCGTTTTTTCGCTAAGTTCGCGCAGATCCTCGTCCACCAGTTGCGAAAAATCATGGCCGGAGCCGAGCGAGGATGACCAGCGCAGCAGCGTCGGGCCAGCCGTCCAGGCTCCGTTGTCCAGCGTGGTCATCAGTCCCACGTCGCGGGTGGATTCAGCGAGCCGGCGGGTAGCCACGGACCGGGTTCCCCACAAGCTCGAAAGGCCTTGCAGCGATAGTTGGGCCAACGGTTCGGAACAGAATGCCGTGATAATGGCCGCGATCCGTTGAATAAGTGCCGACGATTCGGCTTCATAGACGTCGTGCCCCTTGTTCCTGCTGCTGTCGGTGAGCAGGGATTCGAGTTCCCGGGCGGCTTCATTGAGCAGTTCTGCGCCGGCCCCGATGTCTGATTCCTTGAATTCGTTCCGCGGCCGGGACAGCGACAGGGACCCAAACAGCCGGTCGTTGACGGTGAACGGCACGCCGATGCCTGCGGCGTCGGGAATGTGCTGGCCGATGCTGACGACCGCGCCTACGGTGGCATAGCTCTGCAGGGCATTCGCAATGCGTGTCCGGCTGTCCATCGAGGCTTCCGTGTACTTCTTGAGTTCCTCGGGCAGTCCTGCCGTTCCCCGGCGGGTAAGAATAGCGAGCCCGAGCGCACCGGCATGGGTTGGCAGGTTGGTACCAGGTGGAAGCGTGTACCGGACAGGTGCGTCAGGTTCCACGGAGGCCAGGACGAAGCACTGCTCCGGATTGCCGGTTTCGACGGCCATCAGAGCTGTTGCCCCGGACGCCCGGCTCAAGCGCGCCAAAATTTTCGTCCCCTCGGCAAAGAGAGGATGGCCGTCCTGAAGCGCAGCGGACAGGACCTTCAGCCGTGGGCCGACGATATAGGCGCCACTGACGTCCCTGGACACCAGGCGTTCCTCAACGAGCCGGCTGAGGATCCGATTGACAGTGCTTCGGCTCGCGCCAAGCTCCTCGGCCAACTCCCGAACGCCCCATCCATAGCCGGCGCGGCCGATGACAGCCTCGAGGACGGCAACGACCTCTTTAGAGCCGTCCCGCTGTGCCGACTGGTCCAGTTGCTCCATATTTGCAGTATCCCACGGCATTCCGCCCTCCTCCCTGCATGAACCCGGCTTCCCCGCCGCCGCTTGACAGTGGCATGGAACACAGGCATTCTTGAATCAATCCCCCAAGTGAGACACTGTCCCACTTTTCTAAACCAAAAGACAGAGAGGTCTTCGGATGGCCATCCCCACATTGGCGGTCCCGGACACTGCCCGGCGTACCAAAGCCAAGAAAGCCACCGGCGTAGCAGCCTTCGGTACCTTCATCGAGTACTACGACTTCAGCGTCTATGGCTACGTTGCCGCTACGCTGGCGATCGTGTTCTTCCCCGGTGATGATCCGGTCATCGGCCTGCTGAACACCCTGTTGGTGTTCGGTTCAGCGTTCATCGTCCGCCCGCTCGGCGCGGTGTTCTTCGGCCGCCTCGGTGACCGCAAGGGCCGCCGGACGAGCCTGATCGCGAGCATCACGTGCATGGGTATCGCTGCCACCCTGACCGGCCTGCTGCCGGGCTACGCGCAGATCGGCGTTCTGGCGCCGATCCTGCTGGTGCTGCTGCGCATGCTTCAGGGCTTCTCCACAGGTGGTGAGATCGGCGGCGCCGCCGCCTATATACATGAATGGGCTGCACCGAACCGGCGTTCCCTCTTCGTCTCCCTGATCCCGTCCGTCGCACAACTCGGCAAGGGCCTGGCCGCCGGTCTCGCCGCCCTCGCAGCGGCAATGATGCCCGCCGCCGACCTGGCAGCATGGGGCTGGCGTATCCCGTTCCTCCTCGCCCTTCCCCTGGGCATCCTGTGCCTGGTCATGCGACTGAAGGTTGAAGACAGCCCGGAGTTCCAGGCCATCAACAAAACCACTGAAGGCACCTCCAAGGCTCCCTTCAAGGAGGTCCTGACCAAGTACCCCAAGGCGCTGGCCAAGGTCACCACCATCTCCCTCGTGCAGAACCTTGGCACCTACATCGGCACCGTCTTCGTCGCCGTCTACTTCAGTGAAGTCCTCGGCTTCACCAAGGGCGAAGCATCGACCATCGTTCTCCTGGCGGTCCTCTTCGCGGCACTCCTGATTCCCATGGCCGGCCAGCTCGGCAGCCGCATCGGCAGCAAGAAGGTCCTGCTCTGGGCTTACGTCGCCTACGTCGCCATCACCATCCCGTCCTTCGCCATGATGAACCAGGGCTCCTTTGTCCTGGCGCTCCTGGGCCTTGGCCTTGGCATCATCCCTTACGCCCTCTGCCAGGCCGGCACCTACGGCGCGATGCTTGAGTTCTACCCCACCAGGGTCCGGCACACAGGTGTCGCATTCGGCCACAGCGTCGGAGCCGTCATCGGCGGCGGCGCCGGCCCCTACCTGGCCACCTACCTCATCGACCTGACCGGCAACACCTTCGTGCCAGCGTTCATCCTGGTCGGCGCAGGCGCCCTCGGACTCCTGGTTGTCGGTCTCACGGTCAGGGCCAACACCGATCTTTCCTCCCATCTCTACCGTTAGGCCCCGCACCGTGACCGAGATCTACATTTCCGACGCCATCCACGAGGACGTCATGGCCGACATCCGCAAGAACGCCCTCGTGCACGTCGGCTACGGCCCCGGCAAGGTCAATTACCTCGACATCAGCGAGAACATTGACGCCGTCATCCTGCGGGCAGAAACCTTCACCCGCGAGATGATCGAAGCCTCCCCTAACCTCAAAATCATTGCCCGTCACGGGGTCGGCACCGACAACGTCGACATTCCAGCGGCTTCACAAAACGGGGTCTGGGTCACCAGCACCCCGGGCTCGAACAGCAACGCCGTCGCCGAGCACGTCTTCGCTCTCCTGCTCTCCCTGACCCGCCGGGTCGTGCCGGCCGCGAACCGGGTCCTGGCCGGAACCTGGGCCGAGGGCCGCGGCGACCTGATCGGCCACGAACTCTCCGGCCGCACCCTCGGCATCGTGGGCTTCGGGGCCATCGGCAAGCGCGTCGCGGCGATGGCCAAAGGATTCGGCATGCGGGTTTTGGCCTCCGACCCGGCCGCAACCGCAGCGGACGCCGCAACTGCGGGCGCCGACCTTGTCGAGCTGGACACCCTGTACGACGGGGCGGACATCATCACGCTGCACGCGCCACTGCTGCCCAGCACACGCCACATGATCTCCACCCGTGAACTGGCCCTCATGAAGCCTGGCGCAGTCGTCATCAACACCTCCCGCGGTGGCCTGATCGATGAGGACGCCCTGGTTGCCGCCCTGACAAACGGCACCCTGGCCGGGGCGGCCCTGGATGTCCTCGAGGCCGAAACCATCAACATGAAGGACCCGCTTTCCAAGAACAGGGTGCCCCTGCACGAAGTGCCCACTCTGCTGGTCACCCCCCATATCGCCGGCCAGACCCAGGAAGCATTCCAGGAAGCCGGCGCCCGTTCCTGGTCAGACGTGCAGGCCGTGCTGGCAGGCGAACCCCCTGCCTTCCCGGTCAACGCCAACGACCTGCGCAAAGTCCCCGCCTAATCCGGCCTCCAGAATCCAAGGAACCAAACGTGTACATCAACGCCCCGGCAGAGAACATCACCGTCTACCCCGAATGGCCCCGCCCGTCCCGCGACCTGCTCCAATCACTGGCCGCCTACCCCCCGGCACTGATCGGTGACGTACGCAAACGCATGGACATGATGTCCGCCGACATCCGATGCCTCACCCCCGGCACCCGCCTAGCCGGCAGCGTCCTGCCCATCCAGGTCTGGGAAGGAGACAACCTCGCCATCCACCGCGGCCTCGATGAAGCCAAACCCGGCGACGTGCTCGTCATCTCCGGCAACGGCGCCACCAACCGGTCCGTCTTCGGCGGCATCCTCGCCGAAATATGCCTCCACAAAGGCGTCACCGGAGTCATCATCGACGGTGCCGTCCGCGACATCGAAGAAATGAACGACATGGGCCTGGCCGTGTTTGCCCGCGGCACCGTACCGGCAGGCCCATCCAAGAACGGCCCCGGTTATGTCGGCAAGCCCGTCGCCTGCGGCAACGTCGTCTGCAACCCCGGTGACGTCGTCATCGGCGACGCCGACGGCATCGTCGTCATCCCCCAGGCCGAACTCATCGAAACCCTCCAGGCCCTTCCCGGCCAGGAGGACAGCGAACGCAGCATACGGACTCGCATTAAAGAAGCCGTCGCCTCCTAAAAGCGCCCGCAGGAGTGGCAGCAGTCCCGGCGGGACTGCTGCCACTCCTGCCTGCCAAGAAAGAACCAACTAATGGCATTGAACCGCGCCACGCCACGCAAGCATGTCGAATGGAGCCCTGATCAACGCGCTGGTGGAAATCCGCCACCAGGACAACGTCATCCGAACAGGGTTCGTGGAAGACGCAATGCCCGACTCCTCCGCCCTCTGGCTCGCAGCCGACGCCGTACATCCTCGTCAGTTGTTTGAAGCCGCCCAAGGTCATCAGGTGTGGGTCACACCGCAGGAACTCAGCGGCGACCTCAATTACCGCATGACGACAACACAGATATTCCGCAACTCCTCAGGAAGAAGACCCTGAACGGCTCAGCGAATCATTCAGCCGGCCAGCCTTTAGGAACTAAACGTCGTGACGGGCCGTCAAGAGTCTTCCCGCAAGCCGGTCAAACCACATCGACGCTGGAACCGGACCAGGCTCCTCTGTATAGGGCACACCCAATCGGACGAGTCGTCCGTGGGCCCGCTTTAGTGTGCACCTCGTTCGAGGTCGGCCAGTTCTGATTCAAGTTGCTGGGTCAGGTTCCGTAGGCGGCGGATGTGTTCTTGGGAGACGCGCCCTGGCTGGCTGGTGACTTGTGCATCAACGTCGAAGACGGTGTTGGGGCTGTGCCAGACGTTGAACCATTCGAGGCCGTGGCCGAGGGCGTCCCGAGTTACGCCTTGGAGCAGGAGCAGGGGTTCCCGGGTGTTGATGTTCAGTTTCCGTGCCAGGTCAGGATCTGCGGAGACGGCCTGTACCTGGCGGGGTCCGCCGGCGGGGTGGTAGCCATGGTCGCGCATCAGGCTGAGGAGTGAGGCGTTTTCGAGCAGCTCCGCGGTGAAGTGGGGGAAGAAGTCGCGCGGGACCCAGGTCCGCATGAAGGCCACGGGAAGGTCATCGAGGTAGCGGACCCGTTCGATTTTCCACGTGTTGGTGGTGTTAAGGGCCTCGATGCCTGCCTGGGGCGGCTCGGAAGGTTCCACGCTGAGGACATGCGTGCGCAGGCGCTGGCCGTGCGCGGCCGCCTGTTCATCCAGGCCGCCCGCGCGCTGCACGTGCCGGCGGAGGACCGGTGTTGCGGCGACGACGCTGCCGCGGCCGCGCTGACGTCGGATCAGGCCGAGGTCAGCGAGACCTGACAGGGCCTGGCGCACAACGCTGCGGGAGACCCCGAACTGCCTTTGCAGTTCCTCTTCCGTGGGCAGAGAGGACCCCGGGGACAGCGCAAGGTCCACGATCTGCCTATGCAGGATGTCCCGAATTTGGGCATGGAGAGGGCCGCCGGCTTCCCGGTTCAAACCACTGCTGCGTCCCGCAGGCTCCGACGCTGTTTCTGCTGGTTCCAAACTCACGATAACTCCTCTGCCGCTGTGCAAATCTTAGCCCTCACGCTGAAGCAATAGCCCTTGGACAGGAATCACACGTCTTGACGTGATCCGCGCCACCTATTATTGTACGTATCAAAGGTACGTACAACTTTGGGAATCTGGGAATCACAGAAGATGCCGCAGACCCGAAGCGCGAGTCACCTGCTTGAGCCCGCGTCGGCGCCTGAGCGAAGTGAACGTACCTGCACATGACAGTCGGATACGTAAGTTCAAATCCCCCCGAATTGGAGAGTCCATGCGCGACCCGCGCTCGGTGCGTTGCACCTACTACCTAGAATCCGAAATTGACCCGGAGAAGGCCGCGACCATCATGGCCGGCGAACAGTCCAGCGGGACCTTCCTGCCGGTGCCGGGCGAATCCGCCCGGATCCGGGAGCGGCACGCGGCCCGGATCTCGGATGTTCAGGAGCTTGGCTTTTGCCGGCCTTCCCTGCCGTCACGGGCGAACCCGGAAAAAGTCCGTGCTGCATTGGTGACCGCTGACTTCCCGATGGAGAACGTGGGCACCGACCTGGCGACCCTGCAGACTGCCATCGCAGGCAATCTTTTCGAGCTGGGCGATTTGTATGCCTGCCGGCTTCAGGACATTCAGCTGCCTGAGGACTTCGTCGCCGCCCACCCCGGGCCGGCCTTCGGTATCGAGGGGACGCGCAAGCTCATCAGTGACGTTCAGGGCGTGATGGTCGGCACCATCGTCAAGCCCAATGTCGGGCTTTCCGAAGAGGAGTTCCGGCTGGTGGTCCGGGATCTGGCGATGGCCTCCATTGACCTGATCAAGGACGATGAGCTCATGACTGATCCGGCCTATCTGCCGTTGGAACGCCGGGTCGCGGTCGCTACCGAAGAGATCCGCGCCGCTGAGCAGGTCACGGGCCACTCCACCATGTATGCCTTCAACATCACCGGTGACCTCGCTGGTCTGCGAAAGCGCCACGACCTGGTTGTTGAAGCCGGTGGCCGCTGTGTGATGCTGAACGTCCCGGTGATGGGGCTCCCGGCCCTGGCCTTGCTGCGCAGCTTCGCCGAGGTTCCTATCCACGGGCATCGTGCCGGTCTCGCGGCCTCGATGCGGTCCAAGGCCCTGGGCATGGATTACCGGGTCTGGCAGCAGATGGCCCGCCTCGCCGGCGCCGATCACCTGCACGCCAGCGGGCTGGGCAGCAAGTTCTACGAACTCGATGAAGAGGTCGCCGCGAACATCCGCAGCCTGCTTGCACCTCTCGGACACACCATTGCACCACTTCCTGTGTTGTCGTCCGGGCAGAACGTCACCACCCCGGGCCCGACATTCGAGGCTGTGGGTTCCACCGACCTGATGATGCTGGCCGGAGGGGGCGTCGCTGCCCACCCGGACGGGCCCGGAGCCGGAGTGCGGAGCCTCCGCCAGGCCTGGGAAGCAGCCGTGGACGAAGTGCCGCTGCAGAGCGCAGCGGACAAGCTCGCCTCAACGGGGGACGAGGCTCTCCTGCACGCAGTCCAGACATTCGGGAAAGGTGCCTGATATGCCCGCTTTCGGTTTCGTCGCCGACGACCTCACCGGAGCCGCCGACGTCCTCGCCCAGGCCCACCGCTACGGGCTGGAAGCTGCGCTGGTCATCGGGGACGCCCCACTGCCCACTGACACCGACGTCGTCGGGTTCGCCGGGCCTGCCCGTTCCCTGGCCGGCACGGCCTTCGACAGCCTGGTCACCCGTGACCTCGCAGGCATCGCAGCGCTGAACCTGGAGGTGCTGCTCTATAAGGTCTGCTCCACGTTCGACAGTTCCACGACTATCGGGAGCATCGGCCGCGGGATCCACCTGCTCCACGAGCAGTTCCCGCTGCACGGACCCATCCCGGTAGTCCCGGCCCAACCCGCTTTTGGCCGATACACCGCCTTCAGCAACCACTACGCAACCTATGCCGGCCAGATTTACCGGCTGGACCGTCACCCGGTCATGTCCCGTCATCCTTCCACGCCGATGTCTGAAGCGGACCTGCGTCAGGTTCTGGCCGAACAGCTCGGCGGCGCCGAGGTACCCGGGGCCATCCATCTGCCCGCCTACGACGACGGCACGTTCAAGGACGCCTGGGCGGCCCGGAGGCGAGACCTCGGGACGCAGGCCTTCGTGGTCGACGCTGTGGACGAACACCAGATGGACGCCGTCGCAGAAGCACTCACCCGGGAAGAGCACGGTCATGGTCCCTCGATCGTGGTCGGCTCAGGCGGCATCATGGCCGCGCTGGCCAGGTCCATCTCGGACCAGGCCGCACGCACATCCGGCCCGCAGAAGCCGTCGGGACCGGTGCTGGCCGTTAGCGCCTCGGCCTCGAGCACCACAGCGGAACAGATCAACGACGCCATCTCGAATGGCTGGGAGGACGTCCCGGTGCCTGCCGAGTTGCTGCAGCGCGATGACGCCGCACTGGTTGCCGCCCTCGATGAGCGCGTTTCTGCCGCCCTTCGGGCAGGGCGCAACGTGGTCGTTCACACCACCCGGGGCGCGGCGGATCCCCGCTACGGCGCGAGCACACCAGTGGACGCCGGCTACGTCGGCACGTTGATCGGCGGCATTGCTGCCCGGATGGCCGACGCCGGGCGTACCCGAGATATCGCCGTATGTGGGGGCGATACCTCAAGCCACGCACTCATCGCCATGGGCGTGCGCCAGCTCCGGGTGTCCGGCCAGTTCGTCACCGCAGGCCCCATTCTGCGGGCCGACAGCGGCTCCGCCGTCGGCGGATCCCGGCTGCTGCTTAAGGGCGGACAGGTTGGCCCAACCGACATTCTGGCCCGCTTCGCCGGGCAGCACCCCAGCTAGCACTCCGGACAATTCCTCCAAGCATCACCAGAACCAACGAAAGGCGGCCCCCATGCGGGCAGTAGTCAAAAACGCAGCCGAACGAGGCGTCACTTACGTCACCGACGCCGGCGATCCCAAGGCCACAGAAGGCTCGGTCGTCATCGAAGTGGGCGCTGCCTCCCTGTGCGGCACAGACCGGGAACTCTACGAATGGACCCCCTCCGCCCAGGCGTTCAACCTCAACCTCCCGGTCATCCTCGGCCACGAAGGCGCAGGCACCATCGTCGAGGTCGGCCCCGGCGTCACGGGACTGAACGTGGGCGACCAGGTCGCCCTCGAAAGCCACCTGACCTGCGGCCAGTGCTTCCCCTGCCGCACCGGGGACGCACACACCTGCGAACGAACCGGCATCCTGGGCATGCACATCGACGGCGTCTTCGCCGAATACGCCGCCGTCCCCCAGGACATCTGCGTCAAGCTCCCCACCGGCCTGTCACTCGAATCCGGTGCCCTGCTCGAGGCGGCCGGCGTCGCCGTCCACGCGATCCAGCGCGCCAACTATTCCGTCGCGGGCCGGGCCGTGCTCGTCAGCGGCGCAGGCCCGGTCGGCCTCGTCGTTGTGAACCTGGCACTGCTCATGGGTGCCTCCCACGTCATCGCCGTCGACCCCAACCCCTACCGGAGGGCCCAAGCCGAAAAGCTCGGTGCGACTGCCCTGCACCCGAACGACGGCATCGTCGAGCGCTGCCGCGAATTGACCGGCCGCCGCGGCGGATTCGACGTCGCCTTCGAATGCTCCGGCGCCCCCGGTACCCTGGCCACACTCTTCGAAGCCGTGCGCCGGGAAGCGACCGTCATCACCGTCGGACACCCCAGCCGCCCGGCCGAGGTCGATATCGCCGCCTACATTAACAAAAAAGGCATCACCCTTCGCGGCATCTTCGGCCGCCGGCTCTGGGAAACCTGGGAACAAAGCCTGCTGCTCCTCGATTCCGGAAAGCTGGATCTCGACTGGCTGATCACCCACCGCAAGAAGCTCAGTGAGATCGACGAAGCCGTAGAACTCCTCACCGGAGACGCCTGCAAAGTCCTGCTCATCCCAGGCCTCGGCTAACCCCAAAAAACAACGGAACTGACGGTCCAAACCGCGCAGCTCCCAACCACCCAGCTATTCACAGGAGAAATCAATGACGATTCCCATCAAGAAAGCCCTTGAAAGAGTCCCCGGCGGGATGATGCTGGTGCCCCTTGGCATCGGCGCCGTCATCCACACCCTGGCCCCGGACGCCGGCAAGTTTTTCGGTTCCTTCACCGGGGCCTTCTTCACCGGCCTGGCGCCGCTGCTGGCCGTGTTCTTTGTCTGCCTCGGCGCAACACTCGAGGTCAAATCAACGCCCTACATCCTCAAAAAGGGCGGCGTGCTCCTCGGCTCCAAAATTCTCTTCGCCGTCCTCATCGGCGTCATCGCCGGCCGCTTCCTCGGCGAGGCCCCCATCGACTCCGGGATACTGGCCGGCCTGTCGACCCTGGCACTCGTCGCAGCCCTGAACGACACCAACGGCGGGCTCTACATCTCCCTGATGGGACAGTTCGGGCGTAAGCGCGATGCCGGTGCTTACTCCATCCTGTCGCTCGAGTCCGGCCCCTTCCTGACCATGGTCACACTGGGAATCGCCGGTCTCGCCGCATTCCCCTGGCAGGCACTCGTCGGCGCCATCCTCCCGCTGGCACTGGGCATGCTCCTGGGAAACCTCGATAAGAACATGCGTCACCTCCTGGCCCCGCTGGTGCCCGCGATGGTGCCGTTCCTCGGCCTGGCCCTCGGCCTGACCATCAACCTCAACGCCGTCGTCGAAGCCGGACTGCTCGGCATCGCCCTTGGCCTGTTCGTGGTCTTCGTCGGCGGCGCAGTACTGCTCCTCGCTGACAAACTCACCGGCGGCGACGGCGTTGCCGGCCTCGCAGCAGCAACCACAGCCGGCAACGCCGCGCTCGTTCCCGCCATCATCGCCACAGCCAACCCCGTCTACGCCCCCGCCGCAGAACACGCCACCGTCCTGGTCGCAGCCTCGGTCGTCGTCTCCGCAGTGCTCTGCCCAATCGTCACGTCAGCATGGGCAAAGAGGGTGCAGAAGAAACTGATCGCAGCAGAGATGAACAACAACCCGGCCGAGGAAAAGTTGGTACCCAGGCACGCGGTAGAACCCCAAAACTGATCTGGGAGTAATAAAAGATCAAGGGCGGGGCGTGCACCATGCACCCCCGCCCGTCCTTATATACCCAGCCCGGCTAGAAGAAGACGCCAGATCCACCTGAAGGAACACCATGAATGGAGCAGCCACTTGGCCAGTGACCGACACACTCCCCGGATCCCAAACCCGCCTGCTGGACTATCACAACTGGATCCACCTCAACCCGGGCGACAAAGTGATCGTCAAACGGGCCGGCTGCCCTCCCGAACACGGCACCGTCAATGACATTGCCCTAGACGCCTCATACTTTTGGGTCCGGATCGACGGCCAAAGCAGAATCCTCATCTTTCACGGCGACAGAACCATCATCCACAAAATCCTCACATAGCGACGCACGGCACAACTTACCAATAGGACCCGCCACGTCTCGAAACCTGCGGATGTGAGATGCTCCTCACCAAGATGGGCTGCACTCCTCCGCGGAAGCCATTCGGTGGGCCGCGGCGAGTATCGCAGCTGCACATCACATGACTGGCTGCGACATGTGCTCGCTCGCGCGTCCCGTTAGGGCACACCCCAACCTGACGCAGTTGGCGTCGGAATTGGGCCCAGAAACAAGAACTTCATCTGGGACCAGGCGCCGCCCGTCGCCGCCCACAGCCGGGGCCAATTCCTATTGGTCATCCACCGCTGGTGCTGCGATGGGAGCTAACCCAATGGCTCCCGACTTCCAGCCGTGGATAACCGAATTGACCCCAACTGTGGACGGAAAGGGTTCTTCCCGAAAGCCACGCGTCCGAGCCCCGCCAGGTTGACGGAATCACCATTATCGGCGTCCTTCAGAGATTCTCGTCTCGCGAGAGAACACTGCCTCTGGGTGGATTGACCCTCACCCAATAGTGACGACCGGCCGGGAGAAGAAGGCTGCCGCCGCAGGCGAAACTACTGGACGCGGGCTAAGCATTTTGTTGCTGCTTCTTCTGCCGTATCCATTTTGTCCGCATGTTCGCGAGACGGAATCCCCAGATCATCATGCTGATGGACACCAGGGACATGACGGCGCACAGGACATAAGCCTCAATCTTGAAGCTTCCCGTAGCGCTTCCGTAGTACAGCGCCCAAATGAAACCTGCAGCAAAAATCCCCATTACCGCACTCAGCAATCTAAGCCCCGTGGGACTTTGCACTGAGTTGATGGCGGTCATCGGCGGGGTGTATCCAGGAGGTTGCCCGTGCGGTCCATAAAGGTCGTCCCAGCGCGCTGGCCGATCCGGGGTCAGTCCGCGGCCCCGCCGTTCATCGTTGCTCACAGCACGCCCTCTCGTTAGACACTCCCGCCTGCTAGCAGCATCGCCATTGTTTCACGTGCCTACCAAGGTCGACGGAATCGCGATTATCGGCGTTTGCTTTGAAGGCTCATTTGACGAGAACAACACGCATGTATCGCTACAGCAGGTTCATCGAAAATGGTGATTCAGCAGGTGCATTCAACCACTGCGCAGCCAACGACGCCCAGGCAAGCTGGAGGGCGAGCCTCGGTTGCGTTCTACCGCTCCAGGTCAGGGAAGCGTTCTGAGCGGGGTCCAACGGCATCCGTGACTGCACTGTGGTTGGTGGCGTTCCTGATAACTGGGCGGCTCTTTGCAGGAACATAGGCGCCTTTATGCCGGCCCGGTCTGGGTGGCCGCAGGGCTGCGGCGACAACGAATGCGAGGATGACAGCTACAACTGCAGCTAAACCAATAAGGAAACTACTATCCATGCTGCCACTCTAAGGGCAC
The DNA here is from genome assembly GCF_000238915.1 of Arthrobacter globiformis NBRC 12137. Lineage (GTDB taxonomy): Bacteria > Actinomycetota > Actinomycetes > Actinomycetales > Micrococcaceae > Arthrobacter > Arthrobacter globiformis. The sequence goes on from NZ_BAEG01000110.1 coordinate 13,310, forward strand.
ATGGCGTGGGATCACCGAAACTCCGCCCGCAGGAAGCGGATCACTAGGCCCCCGTGCATTTGAAGGAGCTAGGCCGTAACCCGAAGCTTAGGTTGACGAAAGGTCCATTATCGGCGTGGAAAAATAAAGAAACTAGGACAGTAGCGCTTTCGTGATTGCTGGTTCAAGTCTTTGCGGGCGGACGTAAGTACGAGGCCGTAATTGGCGGTAATTAGACGGTCCATGCCGCTGTTAAGTCCGAAGTGGAGATTGACCTGTTGCGTGATGTCGACGGTTACGCCGGCTTGCAGTCGCAGATCTGGAACGATCCGACCGATCAGCAACGGGGGCGCTCCTTGCCGTCGCTAAGAACCTATCCTCGCCGCGAGGCCCTGCCGCAGATGTTCAATGGCGGCGCTGATCCGGCGGGGAGTCTTGGTTGTGGCGGGGTAGAGAGCGTAAATGTCCGCGCTGGGCGTCGGAGTGTCCGGGAGGACCTGCTGCAGGACTCCCTGCTGGATCAGTGGGTTGACGTGCCATGTGGAGCGCATGATCAAGCCAAGGCCCTGGACGCACCAGTCGGTTACAACGTCCCCGTCGTCGCTGATCATGTTGCCCCTGACGTCGACGTACTCCTGCTCTTTTTCGCCAAAGCGCCACAGGGAGTAGTCGGCGTTGTTTTCCCGCAGGACGATGCAGTTGTGCCGTTCCAGGTCCCTAATCGTCCGCAGCGGCGGCGCGCTGCCAATGTAGCTCGGTGCCGCACAAACAATCCTTCGGTTCCGCGCCAGGAGTTTTGCCTTGAGCCTGGAGTCGGAAAGGCCTCCGACCCGGATGGCGATGTCGAAACTTGTACCCGAGATGTTCAAAGGCAGTGGTGAAAGCTCCAGGTCTATCTGGATCAACGGGTGCTGCCGGATGAAATCCCCCAGCAGCGGGGCAATGTGCTTGCGGCCGATCCCCAGGGTCGAATGCACGGTAATCCGCCCCTTTAGCTCGCCATGCTGAACGGACAGCGCGTCTTCGAGGTCTGTTTTCTGCTGCAGAATCGACAGCGCCCCCGCCGCGTACCGGTGGCCTTCCTCTGTGAGGGTCAGGCGGCGTGTGCTGCGCCGGACCAGTGGTACCCCGAGCCGTGACTCAAGCGCAGCGAGGCGTTTGCTTACCGCAGACACGGACTTCCCCCAGTTCCGTGCGGCTTCGGTGAGGCTCTGCGAACGGGAGATCTGCTCAAAAAACTCCAGGTCATCGATCGATGTGAGGTCCATTTCCTGCTTCTTTCGTTTTGGGAAACAATGCATTGTCGCACACGCCCTTAATCAGCCGCTTCTTGTCTCTTACGCTTATGTGACTGGAAGCACAGCCGAAGGTATTGCCCTTAGGTAGGCAACCCGCACCCGGGACAACGGCGTTCATACAAGCGAAAGACCAAGACCATGACTAATACGCACCGCATCGCAGTCATCGCCGGAGATGGCATCGGCCAGGAGGTCATCCCTGAAGGGCTGCGCGCTCTGGAAGCGGCCTCGGAAGCATTCGACTTCAAGCTCGAAACAACCCAGTTCGATTACGCAAATGCCGACTATTACACCAGGCACGGCAAGATGCTTCCCGACAACTGGTTCGAGGAGCTGAGCACCTACGACGCTATCTTCTTTGGCGCTGTGGGCTGGCCTGAGATTGTTCCCGATCACGTCTCCCTGTGGGGCAGCCTCCTCCAGTTCCGCCGTGGCTTTGACCAGTACGTGAGCCTGCGCCCCGTGAAGCTGCTGGCCGGCATGGACAGCCCCTTGACCGGCCGAGTGCCCGGTGACGTGGACTTCTACGTGGTCCGCGAAAACACCGAAGGCGAATACTCCAGCATCGGTGGAAAGATCTTCGAAGGCACCGAGCGGGAAACCGTCATGCAGGAAACTGTCATGACCCGCACCGGTGTGGACCGCATCCTGAAATACGCCTTCGACCTGGCACAGAGCCGCCCCAAAAAGCACCTCACCTCGGCGACCAAAAGCAACGGTATCTCCATCTCCATGCCGTACTGGGACGAGCGCGTAGAGGAAATGGCCAAGGGTTTCAGCGACGTGAACGTGGACAAATACCACATCGACATCCTCACAGCTAACTTCGTGATGCACCCGGACTGGTTCGACGTCGTTGTCGCCAGCAACCTGTTCGGCGACATCCTCTCCGACCTGGGACCTGCCTGCACCGGCACCATCGGCATCGCCCCCAGTGGCAACATCAACCCGGAACGCAAGTTCCCCAGCCTCTTCGAACCCGTCCACGGCTCCGCACCGGACATCGCCGGCAAGGGCATCGCCAACCCCATCGGACAGATCTGGAGCGCGGCCATGATGCTGGACCACCTCGGTGAACGCCAGGCCGCGGCAGCCGTCCAGCAGGGCTTCGAAAACGTCCTCGCACACGGCGGCAGCCACATCCTCACCCCGGACCTCGGCGGCGAAGCCACCACCGAAGTCCTCGGAAAGACCGTTGCCGAGGAAATCACCTCCGTGGCCCTGACCGAAGCAGGCAAGTAAGTTGACCACCGTGCCGTCCGGGACAAACCTTTCCGGCCGGGACCGAGGCCCCGAAGGACTCTCCGTCCTCATCGCCCCAGATAAGTTCAAAGGCTCGTTAACTGCGCCGGAGGTCGCCCGCGGCATCGCCAAAGGACTGCAGAAGGCAGAGCCCGGAATCCACACCATTGAGCTGCCCGTAGCCGACGGCGGTGACGGGACACTCGATGCCTTCCTCGCCAACGGCTACACCGCACGCGAAATCATGGTGACAGGCCCGGACAACGACCTGCAGCGCTCGGCAATCGCGATCAAGGACGGCACGGCAGTCATCGAAACAGCCCTGACATCCGGTCTGGCGATGCGCGGGGACCGAACACCCAACCCGCTGGCAGCAACCAGCCGGGGCGTGGGCGACGCCATCCTGGCAGCCCTCAATGCCGGCGCCAACCGCATCATCATCGGCCTCGGCGGCAGCGCCTGCACGGACGGCGGCGCCGGCATGCTCCAGGCCCTCGGCGTCTCATTGAAGGACGGCGCAGGCGCCATCCTCTACCCCGGAGGAATCAGCCTCCTGGACCTGGAACATGTCGACTTGTCCGGACTCGATCCCAGGATGCCCGACACCGAGATCATTCTGGCAACAGACGTCACCAATCCCCTCCTTGGTCCCAACGGCGCCGCCGCCGTCTACGGACCCCAAAAGGGGGCGGACAAAGAGGACGTCAGGCTACTTGACTGGGCCCTCAGCCATTTCGCGTCCAAGATTTCCCTTGAGGCTGCACACTTGCCCGGAGCCGGCGCTGCCGGAGGCATCGGTTTCGCCGCCCTGGCCGTGCTCGGCGCCACCGCCCGCCCGGGCATAGAGCTCGTGCTGGAGATGCTGGACTTCGAAACGCACCTGACAGGAGCAGACCTGGTCATCACCGGCGAAGGCCGGCTGGACGACCAGAGCTTCCAGGGGAAGGCGCCGACAGGGGTGCTGGCAGCAGCTGCCCGGCGCAACATCCCCGCCGTGGCCGTCTGCGGTTCCAGTCTGCTCACCGCCGAGCCGCGGTATCCGGACTTCGACGCAGTTCACGCCCTCACCGATATCGCACCCGATGTCCGCACAGCCATCAGCAATGCCGGACCGCTGCTGGAAAAACTGGCCACGCGGATCAATGTCCGCAAACTGCAGCCCCAGCCGGCCGCGCACTAGATACCACCCATACCAAGCCCGGGGCAAAGACGCCCACCCCTCCCAATGAAGCGAGAGACCATCATGAGCACCACCACAGAACGCAAGGAAGCAGGCCCGGTAAAATCCGCACGGTTCATCCTCGGCGGGGTTCCGCTGATCGTGCCGATCCTGCTGGCAGGAATCGTCATCACCGCCGGCGCCTTCGAAGCCATCCCCACCAACATGATCGGCGGACTCGCCATCATCACGGCATTCGGCATGCTGCTCGGACCCCTGGGCAACTGGCTCCCCGTCATCTCCAAGATCGGCGGCGGCGCCCTGGTTTGCCTCCTGGTGCCCTCACTGCTCGTGTACTTCGGAGCGTTCAACAGCAACATGCTCGAAGCCGCCACCGCATTGATGAAAGAGGCCAACTTCCTCTACTTCGTCATCTGCACTCTTGTGGTGGGCAGCATCCTCGGCATGCACCGGAGCACCATGCTGCGGGCACTTGTCCGCATCTTCCCACCCCTGCTCGCCGGAACAGTCGCGGCGGTGGCCGCAGGTCTCGGCGTCGCCATGCTCTTCGGATACAGCTTTGAGCGAGCCCTGTTCTACATCGTCGTCCCCATCATCGGCGGCGGCATCGGAGAAGGCGTCATCCCCCTCTCCGCCGCCTACGCCAACGCCCTCGGCGGCGACCCGAAAGACTTCATCGCCCAGCTCATCCCGGCCGCAGTCATCGGCAACATCGTCGCCATCATCCTCGCCGGCCTGCTCCGCCGACTCGGCGAACGCAAGGCCCACCTCGACGGCGGCGGAATGCTCGTCAAGCCCAAGCCCGGCACCAAGGCAGAAGAGGTCCACGACAGCAACCACGACGCCGTCCCGGCCAACCCCAACTACGCCATGGGCATCCTGCTGATCTGCGGCATGTACGTCCTGGGCAGCCTGGCCGAACCGTTCCTGCACCTGCCCGCCCCGATCCTGGTCATCGTCTTCTCCGTCATCCTCAAAGTCGCCGGCATCGTCCCCGCCAGCGTCGAAGGCTCCGCCCGGGCCGTGTACGTCATCATCTCCAAGCATCTGATCTACCCCACCATGATCGGACTCGGCATGCTCTACGTGCCCATGGCCGACGTCATCAGCGTCCTCTCGATCGGCTACGTCATCACCTGTATGGCCGTCGTGATCACCATGGCAGTCGTTGGCTTCTACGTCGGCAAAGCCTTGGGCATGTACCCCGTCGATGCCTCTCTCGTCACCGTCTGCCACAGCGGACTCGGAGGGACCGGCGACGTCGCCATCCTCTCCGCCTCCAACCGCATGAACCTCATGCCCTTTGCTCAAATTTCCACGCGCATCGGCGGGGTCACCACCGTCATCTCCGCAGCATCACTGATCCACCTGACAGCTTCCTAACCAAATTCTTGATCTCTAACAGGCTGCAGAAAGCGGAGGAACCACGACGGTTCCTCCGCTTTCTGCATCAAGTTTCGGATTGGTGCTGCTGCAACTACGTAGCGTCTCCAAGCCGCATATCCCTCGCCTCTATCGTCCGCTCGTCCACTTGAGGCACACCCCAACCTGACGCAGTTGGCGTCGGAATTGGGCCCAGAAACAAGAACTTCATCTGGGACCAGGCGCCGCCCGTCGCCGCCCAGGGTTCTTCCCGAAAGCCACGCGTCCGAGCCCCGCCAGGTTGACGGAATCTCCATTATCGGCGGTGAAACAACTGGAGTAGAAGTAGCTGCGAGAACTCCCGGCCTCTAGCGTATTAGACGTTTTCGCGGGTCAGATAGGGTTTTTTCGTACGCCGAACCCCCAGTGATGCTGTCCGGATTTGCGGCGTTGAGCGCTGAAGCTACAGGTTTCCTGCATTTAAGGCATGTTTCCATGGTTTAGGGGTTGCAGTGAGTGGTGCCGTTCCGGGTTTCCATGGGCGCCGGCCGAGAAGAAGCTGGCTGCGCAGGGAACTTCTCCCCGCGGTACATGAAAGCAAGTTTGTCGTAACGCATCGCCGAGGACACGCCATTGCTTGGAAATTGAAGTTCCATTCGGCAACTTCGGATTCTGAACAGCCGCGGACTGGGCGTGTCCAGTGGGATAACAAAGGGTGGCGCTCCTGAACCACCGATCTTACCCGGTCACTAACTAGACATCTAGCTTTTCTGGGGTGCTCCGGAGGCCACCTATGCCCAGTGCTTGATGAGAAGGCGCCGCGCTCGGAGCACCTTCATTTCTGAAGGGATTCCCAGCACCAGTGCGGTAAAGCCGTCCACAGTGCGGGCAGTCAATTCGGCGTTTCTTCTCCTGCCAATTGGGCCGGGACGGCGGGCCGGCTTGCCCGCCTTTCTTCGGCTCCAGCTGGCGCAGCTAGTGAAATTATGCTAGACTTCTAGCTAAATCGGGCTACTGTCCTTTGATTGTTATTGGAGATGGTGTGATGGCTGAAGACGCAGAGGAATCTGCAACCACTGAGGAACCGTTCCGGATGACTGCCAATGCCCAGAAGATGAAGCGCATAGGGTCCTCTGAATACGAATCACTGGCCCGTGCCGCTGCCATTGAGCTGTACCCGGACGTCAATTCGTCCGCCATGGCGTTGTGTTTCAACCTCATCCGAGCCGCCAACAGGATGACCACGGACATGGAAGTCTCGGTGCACCGCCCCATGGGCATCAGCTTTGCCGGCTACCGCCTGCTGTTCACCATCAAGTCGGTGGGGCAGGTTCACCCAAACGAGCTGGCCCGGTTGTCCAGCGTTTCCACGGCTTCCATAGCCAGCTTGCTCAACACATTGGCGAAGAGCGGGCTCGTTACCCGAGCGCCGGATCCAGAGGACAAGCGCAAGACCGTGGTGCAGCTTTCGGACGAAGGCGAGCAAATGGTGGCCGATCTCTTCCAGATCAACAACCAGCGCGAGCAAGCTTGGGCCGCGGGGCTCACCGAAACCGAAGCGTCGATCCTCGCCGAACTGCTGCGCAAGCTGTTGCTGCACCACCCGGCTCCCCGAACCAGCTAGAACTGTAGGAGATACTCATGAGGGCTCAAGACGTCCGGTTGGACGACGCCGTGATCGACGAGCTGCGGCAACGCGCCAAAGACTTGGAGGCGTATTCCACTTTATGGGCCGGAGGACCAGCAATTGACTCATCAGGCTCAGCTGCCCTTTCCTCCCTGGTTGAACGACTGGCCAACATGTATCCGTACGGGGACGCAAAGTACATCGGCCAACTCCTTAAGCCCCCGCACCCTGTGGCTTGGGTTGCGCAGGCCATCACGGCACTGATAAATCCGAACAACCATGCCATGGACGGAGGCCCGGCCACCGCGGTCCTCGAAAAGGAAGTCGTGGCCAAACTTGCGGCGATGTTCGGTTATGAGGAACATTTGGGCCATCTGACCTCGTCCGGTACTATCGCTAACCTTGAGGCGCTCTGGGTTGCCAGGGAATTGCATCCAGGCAAGGTCATACTGTCCGGAACAAACGCCCACTACACCCACGAGCGTATGTGCCGGTTGCTCGGAACCCCGCACGAAACCATCACGGAAGATGACTGGGGCCGTCTTTCGATGGCGGATCTGAGGATTAGGCTGGCACGAGGCGGAGTCGGGACCATTGTCGTGACTCTGGGCACGACCGGTCTTGGCGCACTGGACCAAGTCCATGAGGCCGCGGACCTGGCAGCCGAATTCGGAGCCCGGCTACACATCGATGCAGCTTATGGAGGATTTCACACTCTCCTGGCCACTGGTCCGGAACCGCTCGTTGACTCTGCCCCATTCCTGGCCATACGCCGGGCGGATTCAATCGTCGTGGATCCGCACAAGCACGGACTTCAACCGTACGGATGCGGATCTGTGCTCTTCGCTGACCCGTCTGTCGGCAAGCTCTACTCGCACAGTTCCCCCTACACGTACTTCACTTCGTCTGACCTCCATCTTGGGGAGATCAGTCTGGAGTGCTCCAGGGCGGGAGCATCGGCGGCTGCATTTTGGACCACGGTTGAAGCTCTGGGATTGTCACGCGAGGGAATGGGATCGATTATCGCCGACGGCCGAAGGGCCGCACTACAGATAGCTGACATCGTCAGAGCCGCCGACGGTGCTGAGCTCGTGGTCGAACCCGAACTTGACATTGTTTGCGTCTTCCCTCGACGTCCTACCACCGGGCAAATATCTGCGGCAACAGAAGATGCGTTCGCGGCTATGGCCCAGGACGGCTGGCACTTGGCGATGTATCGGGTCGACAGCAAGTGGCTTGCGAGGAACCATCCATGGGTCGTAGTTGATAGTGACTACACCACTGTCCTGAGATCCTGTGCCATGAAACCCGAGCACCTCCAACTGGCCCAAGAATTCGGCCGCCGCCTCATTGCGTCGATGGAGCAACAGCCCTCACGGACAAGCTAAACGTGCAGCATTGTCGCCCGCGCTGGGCCGTGAATCCGGATTACCGCTGACTTCCCGCGCACGCCCTGACCGTGGCTGATTCAAACGCAGCTGGACGAGTACCTCAAGGAAATACAGGCATTGGGCGGGGCATCCAGATGCGGAGAGTCAAATTTCAGATACAGCGTCTAGTTCTGAAGAGCTTCGACGCTAACCGACTTACAACGAAGTGAGGAATTTCCCGTGCAGTTTCACCATCACGGTTATGTATCCGGGGACCCCCGGATCCAGCCGGCAGCAGGAGTCGGCATCAACCGGCCAGTTGAGCTTCCCAGCGAGGTCGACGTGCTGATCGTCGGAACCGGGCCCGCCGGCATGCTCGCGGCCGCGCAACTGTCCCAATTCCCAGGTGTCACCACGCGCATCGTGGAGCGCCGTCCCGGGAGGCTCGCCATTGGCCAGGCCGACGGCATTCAGACCCGCACAGTAGAGACGTTCCAGGCCTTCGGATTCGCCGAGCGGATCATCGCCGAGGCATATCGGATCACCGAGACGGCATTCTGGAAGCCCGACCCCACGGACCCCTCGCGCATCACGCGCATTGCCCGAACCCCGGATGACCCCGCCGACATCAGCGAATTCCCCCACCTCGTCGTTAACCAGGCCCGCGTGCTGGACTACTTCGCCGAGTTCATGGCCAATTCGCCCACACGGATGTCCCCCGACTATGGCTTTGAGTTTCGTTCCCTGAGCGTCGCGGAGGAGGGAGAATACCCCGTCACGGTGACCCTGGTCCACACCTCCGGCCCCCACGAAGGGCAGGAACGCATTGTCCAAGCCAAATACGTTATCGGCGCCGACGGTGCACGCAGCAAGGTCCGCGAGTCCATCGGCTGTACCCTCGCCGGAGACCAGGCCAATCACGCCTGGGGCGTCATGGATGTCCTGGCAGTCACGGACTTCCCAGATGTTCGCCTCAAGTGCGCCATCCAGTCCGGAACCGGCGGCAGCATCCTGTTGATCCCACGCGAAGGCGGCCACCTCTTCCGAATGTACGTTGACCTAGGCGAGGTGGACCCCAACAACAAGGGCGCCGTGCGCAGCACGTCCATCGATGAAATCATCCGCAAGGCCAACGAGATCCTCCACCCCTACACCCTCGACGTCCGCAACATCGCCTGGCACAGTGTGTACGAGGTGGGCCACCGGCTCACGGACCGCTTCGACGATGTCCTGCCCGAGGACCGCGGGGCACGGACCCCCCGGGTGTTCATCACCGGCGACGCCTGCCACACGCACAGCGCCAAGGCCGGCCAAGGCATGAACGTCTCCATGCAGGACGGCTTCAACCTCGCCTGGAAGCTCGGCCACGTTCTCGAGGGCCGCAGCCCTGAAAGCCTGCTGTCTACCTACGCCGAAGAGCGGCAGGTGGTGGCAAAGAACCTCATCGACTTCGACAAGGAATGGTCCACACTCATGGCCCGAAAGCCGGAGGAGTTAGAAGACCCCTCGGAGCTTGAGGACTTCTACGTCCGAACCGCCGAGTTCCCGGCCGGATTCATGACCGAGTACGCTCCCTCAGTATTGGTGGCCGCCCCTGAACACCAGCACCTGGCAACAGGCTTCCCCATCGGCAAGCGCTTCAAGTCCGCGCCTGTCGTACGGGTGGGTGACAGCAACCCGCTGCACCTCGGCCACCACGCAACGGCCGACGGCCGCTGGCGCATCTATGTCTTCGCCGATCCCGCGACACCCCAAACCCCGCGAACCGGAACCGCCTCACCGGCCGAAGAATTCGCCGAGTGGATTGCCAACTCATCCGAATCGCCGCTCGCCGCCACTCCGGAAGGTGCCGACCCCGACGCATGGTTCGATCTGAAGGTGATCTACCAGCAGGACCACATAAGCGTCGACATCAACGCCGTTCCCGCAGTGTTCAAACCCCAAGTAGGACCGTACCGGCTCACGGACCACGAGAAGGTCTACGCCACGGATCCCGTCTCGGACATCTTCGACCTGCGCGGCGTGGACCGCGGCGGCGTCATAGTGGTGGTCCGTCCCGACCAGTACGTGGCAAACGTCCTGCCGCTCACGGCAACGGCGGAACTGGGCGCATTCTTTGCACCCCTCATGCCGGACAAGAAGTCAGAGAAGCTTCCACCCGCTGCGCTGCCCGACACGCACACCCCGGCCGCCGTCCACATCAGCAACGGGCGTAAGGACGATCTCACTTTCTCAAAGTGACCGGTAAGCCCCTGATTCGCCAAGGCATGAGCCAAGGCGGACCGCAGGGTATTTTGAGCAAGGGCACCGGCAACAATCGGGTTGGTATGCGGGTCACTCCCCCAGCTTTACAGAATCATTATTATCGGCTCGCCACATCAGGTGGGGGAGAACCGTAAAGAGGCTCCTTGCAGCCTGTTATGCGTGTCACCGCGGAGCCCAGCGCGAACAGCTGCTCGAGGGCGAGATCCTCCTCAGGTCTGTCGTCCGGATCAAGACACTCCCGTTTCGGGAGCCACTGCAGGTCATCGGGAGTCTCGCCGTCGACTGGCCGCAGCCGCACAAAAGGCTCCAATAATGTTGTGCTCTTGCCAATGCGGTGCGGTTGTTCGATGGGCGGGATGCCAGTAAGAGCCATCGATCTGGGTTTCAATTGAGCCGCGGAAGAACGGAGGCAAGCCAGCAAAACGGTCGAGAGAGCCTCGGCAACAAGAATCCAGGCCATAGGAGACTAGGGACAGGGTATCTGCGCCCTGTCCCTGCCCCCTGACAACCCTTCAATCGGCCTTGGATCCAGTCATCATGTCAGGGAAGCCTTCGGCGACTCGTTAGCGCTGGAGCCATCGTCTGCGCCTAACGACTTGCGTTCAAGATTTGATTCTCAGGCCTTGCGTCTGCTCTGGCTCTATGGAGCTGAAATCTTCGGCTGGAGCAGCGTCCCGCGAAGGATAAGTTCGGTGCAGGACGAAGACACAGATTCCTGCAAGCAGGACGACAAATCCGTAAAGCTGGAATGTAAGCACTGGACTCGCACCAGCGGCGAACCAATAGCCCATGAGGAGAGGTACGAGGATGGCCACAATGCGTCCCAATCCAGTGATGAGCCCCACAGCTGCACCGCGAACAGCGGTCGGGTAGGTGTGGGGGATTATTGCGTTGAATGCCACCACGCCGCCCGCGGTGACCATGCCAACGAAGATGGTCGCGAGCATCGCCCACCCAGTGTCGAACAGGGCAGCGAAGGCAAAGAACGTCGGGAGCCCAAGGGCCATCAGCCCGGCAATCACCAGACGCGGATTGATTCGGGCGGACAGAGCTGCGAAGCCCAACGATCCCAGAATGCCACCCACTCCGGTGACGGATCCGACCAGTCGTCCGTCCGCGGCATTGCCGGTAGCTTGGGCAACCAACGTTGGCGTCCAGGAGTTAGCAAAATAGAAGGTGGCAATAAGCAAAACGTAACCCACCCAGAGGAAAATGGTGCGTCGAAGATAGACTCCGGAGAAGATGACACCGATGCCGCTTCGTCCCTCGTCAACTACCTCGATCTCGGGAAGCTCGCGGGAAATTGGTAACCCTAGTTGCCCGGCAATCCTATTGTACTTATGCAGCGCTCCTGCCGGACGTTTGGTTATCAAGAATTCAACGGATTCAGGCAAGAAAAAGAAGACCACCAGAAACATGATCATCGAAAGCAGCGCGGTGAAGAAGAAAGGACCATGCCAACCCCAAGTCTCAATTAACAGGCCAGTAGCGAGGCCTCCAACCAGCCCACCAAGTGGTAGCCCCACGCCGAAGATACCCATCACAGTCCCCCGGCGGCGGTCCGGAGCGAATTCTGAAACCAAAGTGTTCAGGCTTGGAACAATGGCTCCTAGCCAGATGCCTGCGAAGGCACGGAACGCTACAAGCGCCGTCATGTCGGTGGCCATCCCGGTTAAAGCCATCCCAAGGCTACCGAATAGTAGACATCCAAGGATATGGTTTCGACGCCCGATCCGGTCAGCAAGGCCGCCTAGAAAGGTCGCGCCTATTGCCATGCCAAGCAATCCAGCACTGAAAAGAAGCCCCACGGCCGCGCTATTCAATGACCACTCGGTGGCGAGGGTCGGAGCAACGAACGCCATGACTATGATCTCGTACCCTTCAAGGACCGCTAAAAAGCAACAAATTAATACGACACGGAATTGAAGGCCCGTCATACAGCCGTTCCTGATCCGCTCTCTCAGTTCCATTCCAAGCTCCTAACAGTCGAAAGTCTCAGTTCTTACTGATCCATTACTTCCACAAGCCGAGATTGGCTCGATGAGATGTGAATCACAAAATCTGCTTTTACAGGAGAGCACGTCACATGACGGTGACCTAAGCCGCCGTCCCATGCGGTGGAACCAAATGCAGCTGTCCGGCTGGCAAGGGAACAAGGATCTGTCACTGACCGGCCTGTCGGCGTAATTGTGTGGGGTCAAGGACTTTTTGGCCGGTCAGGTCCGTAACTTCGGCAAGCACCTCGTCCTGTTAGAAGCCAACCAGGCCAAATGCGATCTGAAGCAGGCCGGCGAGCAGGTCAAGGACGCTTTCAAGAAGGACTGACCAGGCCACGGCGAGTGGACTCTCAGCGAATGGGGCGCGTCCCCTTGCTTGCCCGCAATAGCAACGGGCAGGAAGGGGCAACGCCCTTCCGGTCTGTCAGCCAATAGGCCCGAGCGCATGGGCTTACGCGGACCGGACAGGCAAATGCCTTCCCGGGAGTTGGTACCCGCTATTTGTGTGCCCATTATCTCGCGCCGTACCGTGGAAAACGGAGCCCGGTGGCGAAGGTGTACGGCTGAGACCACGCGCATCTCACCCGGCCGCCGCCGGAGTTATAGCCTGGGGATCAACAATCAGTTCTTAAGGGACGGGAGTGGAAACTCACTCTTCATGTAGCATCTTGACGCGTCGAGTCATTACTGAGGCTAGGGCGCTGCCATGCACCGGGCCTCGGCGATTGCGTCGAGGACCCCCTTGATCTGCTTCACAACCTCGGCGTCGTCTTTTGGGTGGACTTCAGCGAAGCGGGCGAGCGAACCCGGGACTGCCAGGCTGACATCATTGAGGACTCTTGCGCCAGCAATGCCGATGGCCTTGCGGACTTCGTCCTGTGCCCAGATCCCTCCGTATTGGCCGAATGCAGCTCCAATTACGGCCGTCGGCTTGCCCTTTAACGCCCCTTCACCGTAGGGGCGTGACAGCCAGTCAATGGCGTTCTTCAAAACTGCGGGGATGGTGCCGTTGTGCTCAGGAGTGACAAGCAGCAGAGTGTCCGCTTTCTTGGTAGCGGCGCGCAGGGCTGCTGCGGCGGCCGGAACGTGGCCCTCGACGTCGATGTCCTCGTTATAGAAGGGAATGTTCCCAAGAGGCTCGTGGATGATTACGTCAACCTGTACCGGCGCGTTCAGCGCGATTGCTTCGGCAAGCTGCTGGTTTGTGGAGTTGGCTCGAAGGCTGCCGACCAAGATGAGGATGTTGTTGGTGGGCATTTTCACTCCTATAGGCGTACAGGCCGATTTCACTGCATGGGTTTGCGGAGCTAGCCCTTTCGGGAAAGCCAGCCGCTGGTAATCGATATTGTCGATCGCGGCTACGTTAGTACTCGCTCGTGACGCTGAACCACGAGTATGTCCCGTTCAGTGGGACGTGATTGGAGGGCTAGCGTAGCCCCGGGCCTCCGGGTTTGCCCGCCGGACAAGATAGGTGATTGGACTTACAAGCAGTGAGACGGCCCTGAAGTAAGTGGAGCGATGACCGCATAGGTCGCGCAGGCGGGGCCGGGTGGACGTCGCGCAGGCGGGGCCGGGTGGACGTCGCGAACGAGGGCAGAGTGGCTCTTGGTGCCTGCCCGCGTGGGTGATGCTCACCACGGATAGTCATATGATGTCAGTCACCATCGAAGGGAACATCATGGGCTGTTCCATCCAACGGGATTCCGGGCCGGTGTCCCATGTAGTGGACCTCACATAGCGATTTTCGGGGAGGCTATCCGTTTGAATGCAAGCGCAACCCATTCAGCGGTATGCATTTCTGACGATGACCTGGAGTTGATACGCAAATGACCATCCGTACCATTGAGACCGATGTCCTAGTCGTGGGCGCTGGCCCCACTGGACTAACGGCGGCACTCAGCCTGGCCACTCAGGGGGTGAACGCCATCACGATTTCGCGTTACCCAGGGCCTGCTCCCACACCCCGTGCGCACATCACAAATAAGCGGACGATGGAAGTTTTCCGTGATCTTGGAGTGGAAGCCAAAGTCAGGGAAGCCGGGTATCCCCTGTCCTGGCTGCACAACAACGTGTTCGCGACTACATTGGCCGGCAAGGAACTTGCCCGTTTTAAGAGCTACGGGGCCTCCGAAGAAAGGCTTTCAGACTACGCCGCCGCAGGCCCGCTCGAGCCCATCAACTGCCCGCAGCACAAGATGGAGCCCGTCCTGCTGCAAGGTGCCCGGGAGCAGGGAGCGGACGTGCGGTACTCGCAGGAGCTCGTTCATCTGGAGCAGACCGCCGAGTCCGTAACGGCCCGGATTCAAGATCGGGAGACGAAGGAGGAATACATCGTCCGCGCACAGTATGTGATTGCAGCCGACGGTGCGCGCTCTCCCATCGCCGAGCAGCTGGGCTTCGAATTCACCGGACAGGCCGGACTCAAAGGGATGGCTACCTGCTGGCTGGGCGTGGATCTTACAAAGTACGTAGAGCACCGGCCAGGCATCATCTATTCGCTGTCGGTGCCCGGACTCTTCGGCGCATCCGGACCTGGCAACATCAACAACGTGCGCCCCTGGGACGAATGGATGTTCGTATTCCCGTGGGAAGACGAGGAACTGCCCTCAGAGAGCCTGATCATGGAGAACGCCCGACGCGCGATCGGTGACCCGGATATTGACATCGAGCTGAAGGCTGTCACCAGGTGGTATGTCAACAATGTAGTAGCAACCAATTACCAGAACGGCCGCGTGTTCCTCGCAGGCGACGCCGCGCACCGCCACCCGCCCTACGGGGGACTGGGGACCAATACCGCAGTACAGGATGCGTACAACCTGAGCTGGAAAATGGCCTGGGTCTTGCAGGGCAAAGCCGGTCAAGGCCTCCTGGACAGTTACACAGAAGAACGTCAGCCCATTGGTGCGCAGGTGGTAAGCCGAGCCATCAAGAGTTGGCGCAACAGTTCAAACTATGTCCAAGCGCTGGGCCTTAAAGAAGGGCAGACGGCAGACGAAGCGTTGAAGGCCATGAACGAAATTTTCGACAACACCGCCCGTGGCCGCGAGAGGCGAAAAGAGTTCAAAGAGGCAGTTCATCTTGAGACTTACCGAGCCAACGCTCTCGGCGTCGAATTGGGCCAGCGCTACAATTCCAGTGCCGTCGTCAGCGACGGCACCCCTGCCCCTGAACCGAGCCGCGATCCTGAACTCTACTACGAACCCACGACACGGCCCGGAGCATACCTCCCTCACGCCTGGGTAGAACATGACCACACCCTGGTCTCCACGCTTGACCTGGTCGGCCACTCCCGTTTCAGCCTCGTCGTCGGCGCCGACGGACAGGCATGGGAAGACGCAGCAAATACGCTCAGCGCAGAGCTTGGAATCGAGCTGCCCATAATCCGCATCGGCCTTCGAGCCGAATACGACGACGTTTACGGAACATGGACAGATCTCCGCGAAATAGACGACGACGGCGCGCTGCTCGTCCGCCCGGACCGCCACGTGGCATGGCGCTCCCACCACGCTGGAGAAGCACCCGAAGAGACGCTAAGAGCCGCGCTCACACAGATCCTGGCACTCGATAACATGGCCATGACTTCCAGCGTTTCCTCATTCAGCGGCTCAACCGCCGGAGCCCTTGCCGGCCGCACCGACCAGTAAGGCAAAATAACAAACCCCCACCACAAACCACGGGCCACCGCGGCCTGACAATCAGGAAAATCCGGAACGTCGCCGGGACTGTCACAACACTCCCGGCGACGACCGAACACCACATGGTCGACACACGATCAAACCGGACAAGAACAGCAGCTGGCCCCAGCGGGTTCCCACCAGATGGCATCATTCCGGTCCGTCTTGCATTTCCTGGCCTAGGTCATGGCACTGGAAACCTGGCGCCTTTCACCGGGCGAATCCCCTCCTGGTCTAGGACTGCGGTCCCGCCAGCCTTGACAGTCCCCTCCTCGAAGGAGAGCACCTCTGGTTTGTTCCGTCAGGAGTCCGGAAAGGGGGGATGTCAGGGGACTGGACGTTTCTTGTATAGACGCGGAAAGGGTGACCGGCTATCTGTGCAGGCTAAAAGCCTGTTCCTCTATAACTGATGTCCCCGCCAAGTTTTCCTCCCCGGCCTCCAGTAGTCGCCACGGTAGGAAAAAGTCTGTCTTAGCTGCTGACAACGTGGTTCGAAAGCACGCCAATACCGGGTATCTCTACATCGATTATGTCTCCCGGAACGAGCCACTGGGAGTTTCCGCGGTCGGCGTACGATCCTGCCGGAGTGCCGGTGAAGATTACATCCCCTGGTGTTAGCTCTATGAACTGGGAGATGTGGTGAATCAATGCTGGGACGTCGTGGATCATCGACGAAACGGGAGCGTCCTGCATCGTCTTACCATTCAACTTGGAGGTGATTCGTAGCGTTGCCGGATCCGGAATTTCGTCTGCAGTCACCATCCAAGGCCCGAGAGCTCCAGAACGATTAAAGTTTTTTCCTGCTGTGGGTGTGGGCAAATTGCGCTGCCAGTCGCGAACGCTTCCGTCCTGGCCGATGGAGTAGCCGGCTACCGCATCAAGGGCTTCAGCCAAGGGAACTGCGAAGCACTTCTTTCCGATAATGACAGCCAACTCGGCTTCGAAATCCAGCCAGTCAGACACGGCAGGTCGGACCACTGGCTGGTTATGACCGGTCAAAGAGCTCCACACCTTGAGGAACAGAGCGGGAGCTGTGTCTTCAGTTGCTTGCGGAGTGCCAGTCCGTTCGGCCACCAATCGGGCGTGTTCTGCGTAATTCACGCCGACGCAGATTATCGCATTGGCGCCGATGGAGGGCGGGAGCATTTTTACTTCGTCGATGGAAAGCTGTTCGCCGTCGATAGGCGGCCGTTCAGCCTGTGCCTTCTCGATGTAGGCGCCCAGCAGGCACTGCTGACTCTGTCCCACCCATTGAGTTAAGTCCCGTATCGTTGCCCCCTCGACCACGCCAATACCGCGTTGCCCGTTGTCTCTCTCGTAGACGGCTACCTTCATGGTGGACCTTCCTGCTGGATCTCTTCGTGTTCGAAACATGTTTCGTAAGTGTTCAGATCGAAGCAGCTGGTGGGCCACAAGACCAGCAGTGGGTCCCACGGTGTGGGACCAATGGAATCAGCCATGCAGCCCTGCTCTTCGACCGATTACGACTCGGTTCCGCAGGATGGGATTCCCCCGTCGTCATTCAGGTTCTGACGGTGATTAACTGCCAGACGAGGTCAGGGCGTCCTTTCCTCGCATCAACACACTGGGTCGCGGATGGAGCGAGATTGCCCGTCGCCCACAACTGGATCAGGAGAATACATTGGCCCGTGTGCCTTATCGACAACGTTCCGACGCCCGCGATGATGTCGCGATCTACGACCGCTTGGAGCGCGAACGTAAGATTCCAACGCCGAACATCTTCCTGGCGCTGGCGCACGCGCCAGCCCAGCTTGATGGTCTATTGACTTACGCCAAGTCTCTGCGGGCGGCTGGTGAACTAGGTAAAGAATTACGTGAGCTGGCAATCTTGTCGATGTCCTATGCGCGCGGCGGAGGGTATATATCCGCCCACCATGAAAAGGATGCGATACAGGCTGGAATCACAGCCGAACAGCTGGCAGTACTTCGTCAGCAGGGCGATCCGACTTATGCGTTCAGCGCGCTACAAACTGCCGTGATTGAGCTAGGACGCAGTGTTGGTCTTGGCCGTTCTGTCACACAGGAGCAATGGGATGCAGCTGCGAAGCATCTTGACCACAAACAAATGGTTCAACTGACCATGACACTCTGCTGGTACATGCAGGGCGAGATCATGACGCAGATCCTTGATCTGGACACCGAACCGGACTACCAACCACAACTTCCCGCCGCGAAGACCTAGCTTCCGGGCAAGTCCAGCTTCTGAAGCGTGTCCTCCAATCACTGTGTCCAGACCCCAGCTTCGCTGAACTTGGACCCGAACCGCGGCGGACGCTCAGCCGTCTGGGCACCCGACCAGCTGGCCGGCAGCAATTTTCACGGGACGCGGATTGGATTATTTGGAGTTATTCCAGTGGACGGGACGCATTCCTGCGAGGAACCGATTCTGCGGCTTTAGCGTGGAGCCAGCCGAACAAAATGCGGATTTCAGATTTAGAGAAGGGGAACCAATGCATCATCAGGACACACTGAAGCAAGTCTCACTGGATGAGCGTGGCCTCGGTAAGGCCTATGTTCTCGCGCCGGGGGAAGGTGAACATTCACAGGCTAACAACAGTAGCCGTAGCCTCTGGGCACGCGCAGTCGATACCAACGGTGACATGTCCATCATCGTCAGTGAGGGCGACGAATCCGCACCCACAATGCCGCACTACCATGAGCGGACCTCCGAAGCGCTCTACGTGATTTCCGGAGTCATTCGGGTGTGGCTCGATGACCAGAAGGGCAACCGTTACATCCACGATGTCCACGCCGGTGAGTTCGGTACACTTCCGCGCGGGTGGATCCATGCCTGGGCATTTGCTGCACCAAACAGCAAACAGATTGGCATCATAGCGCCGGGCGGTTTCGAGCGGATTGTTGACTATCTGGATCCAAATAGGCCAACCACGATCGAGCAGCTGCGGGCCAGCGAGGACACTATCGACGTGCGTTGGATGCCGGACTATCCACTGTTTCAACTTTGCGAGGAAGCGGAGCGGCAGCGCACGGCTAACGCCGGATAGCTGTGGCAGTTGCTGGTGCTCGCAAGTCTCTGACAGACAAACAAAGGGGCAACGTGTCCGTACGCTTGGCTTACGACTCTAGGATTATCAACCAGTCCGGTCGTGCTCTTCTTTTTCTTGGAGCTTTAGGAGCTCATCGTGAAATGTGGACACCCCAGGTCGACGCTTTCACTGCATTAGGTATTAATTGGATAAGGGCTGACATTCGAGGGTTGGGAGACTCTGAAGTCGTGCCTGGGCCATACACGATGGGCGGCCTTGCAGACGACGTGATATCTCTGCTTGATGATTTAGATATCGCCACAGCAGATCTCGTCGGTCTTTCGCTAGGTGGTGCTGTCGCGCAACAGTTGGCGCTGCAGGCACCCGAACGCGTGGCCACACTTACTTTAATTTCGACGACCACCCGTTTCGGAGACAAGGCTGCATGGATCGAACGTGCGGCAAACATCCGGGCTGAAGGGACAACCGGCCTCGGCGCGGGGATCGCCGGGCGCTGGTTCACCGTGGACTATGGGCGACAAAACCCGGATGTCCTGTTGCGCGCGCAACGCTGGGTTACCGACACCGTCCCCGAAGGGTATGCCTCATGCGCCGAAGCGCTTGCCGAGTGGGATTCCAGCGAGAACATCGCCGCCATTAGCGCACCAACTCTGGTCATCGGCGGAGCCAGTGATCCGGGTATACCCCCATCGACACTCAAAAGCCTGGCGAACGGGATCGGGGGGGCGACGCTTGTTGTCATCGACCCGGGCGCCCACTTGGTGAACGTTGAGCAACCACAGACAGTCACCGGCCTGATCGCGGGGCACATCGGTCGCCTCACGGCGACTCCTAACAGAACGCGGATCTGCAGTCCGACGCAGGCCGGGCTGTAAAGACAACATTCGAAACTGAGACATGGTCGTTGGGCACTGTGAATCGGCCCAACCTTTGGAAGGCAGCAATGGGAAAATGGGGACCCGACGGCAAGCAAGCCGCGGTGAGCATCACCTTCGATAACCTCGGAGAGGCTTCAGACATCGAATTTGGCCGATGGCCAACACACGTCCCAGTGGGACGGCATCATAGTGTGGTGAGGGACCTGCCGGCCGTCCTGGAAGCTATCGCCGGCACTCGCGCGACGTTTTTTGTGGAAGCCTGGAACCTCCACGTCTATCCCGATGCGATCAAATCGATAGTGGATGCAGGGCATGAAATTGGCAGTCACGGTATGCGACACGAGATCTGGTGCAATCTGACGCCGGACCAGGAATACGACCACCTGCGACGCTGCGTCGACGACTACGCGCGTTTTGGCATCGAAATCAAGGGCCTCCGCCCCCCTGGCGGCATTGCTGCATCCAGTTCAAAAACCGTGCTTCCGGACTTGGGTTTGAACCACATTTCCTTAGTTGGGGTGCAAACAGGGGTAACAGACAATGGACTGGCTGTGCTCGAATCGGTGAACGCAGCCGCAGACGTTTCCTATTACGCGCCGGCCTTCGCGAAGTACCGCAACCATGAACCCGGCGACCACGTGGTCACCCCGGATGTCTATGTCGAAGGAATGCTGCGAGAAATTGAACACGTGGTCAGCGATGGGGGGTACATCTCCACGTTGTCGCACCCCTTCTACCTGTCCCCCACTCCGGAGGCAACAGATCCAGCGCGGGCAGCAGCTTTGAAAGAAGTCGTACGGCAGGTCACCGCGGACCCCCGGATCTGGGTAGCTACAACAAATGAAATTTCGACCTGGATGATCGAACACCGCGCCGATTTTTCTGAGACAGAGACACTCGATCCTCCCACCGATTGGAACCCTTCTTTCTACAAGGACATTCGGCGTTAGCATCGATACGGCTATGGTGGCGCCCACCTGACTAACCGAATGGGCGCCACCACACGATCGAGACACAGACCTTTGCTTCGGATTCCCAGGGCCGAAAGGGAGCCCGGTCCCCGATCGAATGCCCTTATTGAAGAACCGCGGCTGTTGCAATGGCGTTCTGGATACGGATCGTACGTCGGTTACACGGTCACCGGCAGGGCGTACGCGTGATTTTGATCGGAACTAGTCCCGGACGGTTAGCCGGCGCCGGGCTGCCTCGTTCTCCTCGAAAGCACGTTTGAGATAGGCCGCGCTCTCACGTACAGCACGATGGGAAGTCAGCATTGCGGGATTCGAGGACGAGCCAACACATCCAATCGCAACCGTAGTGCCTTCGCGAACCCTAACTGCAGCAGCTATACCCACGACACCCAATTGATGTTCCTCGTTTGAAACTGCGACCCCGGCGTTCACTATTCCCTCAAGGTGCCTGCGCAGGAGTGCGGGCTGCACTATGGTTTTGACGGTGTTCGGCACCAACAGGGCCGGATTGAGGTACCGCTCCCGCTCACTCGGCGGCAGGCTGGCTAGCAGGGCCTTACCTACGGCAGTGGAATGAAGGGGCAGCGCCCGGCCGATGAGTCGTTGAGCCCGCATCTGGGAAGTGTAGATTCCGTCAATTATGAGTGCGCTCCCATCGCTAAGCACGGCAAGCTGCGATGCCCCCGCGATGCGTTGTAGATCGAGCAGACGTGGCATAGCCAATGCACGCACCTCAGCCATAACGGGGTTGGCATTCGCGAGGGCGAGCATCTTGTTCCCGATCAAAAAGCCCTCCTCCGTGTGCTGGAGCATTCCGAGTTCCACGAGCTTCCAGGACATGCGGTGCACGGTGCTCTTAGCCAGGCCCGTTGACTCGACCAATTCGGTGAGCGTGACGGGCTTCCATGTGGCTGCACAAGCCTCCAGTATCGCCATGATGCGCTGGGCGAGAGGATCTCTGGAGGGACCAGAATCAACCTCAAACGTCTCTGCGCTTGTGGGAACTTCTTGCGGTGTTGAAGACAACTTTGACTCCAGTTAGAGACCAGAAAAACAATTTTCGTGTGATCGTTCCGTCGCTGGTACCACCAGCCATCTGGGCGAAACCCCAGCATATCTGGTTCCGAACCCTCCACTTGTTTCGCTTGCAGATATGGCGAACTGGCGCTGGTCGCAGTCCAGGTCTTTAGATCTAAATCGGCTTCTACCCGCAGGCCCCCCACGCTCCGGCGCAGTTATGAAGGCATTGCCTTTTGGCACTCCACGGGACAGCTGCTAGAAGCCATCGGATCCGGATCGTGGATAAAGGCTGGTCCAAACCTCAAAGCCTGATGCGGCGTCTATGAACTTACGTGGAAGAAGTCCATCGCGGGCAATCCATAAGCCTGACGCGTCTGGCATCACGTCGTCGACGACTCCCGTCCGATACAGGTGACCGCCAAGCCTGACCTCCACCCACTCCCCAGCCAGGGCTTGCCATTGGTCCGTGCAGTGCATGCTGTTACGAGCGGTGCCTTGGACAGCCATATGCGTCTTCCTTCCTGATGCGGTTGCTGAAATCTTCAAGGTGGGGGGTAGATGGTGCCGACAGGAGCAACCAAGGACTCCGTGGTTGGTGCCGCCGCCGTGCGCAAGTGAACATTTTGCTGCACGACGTTACGAGCATGAGCAGCTAGCTCGTGACTAATCAACCCCGGTATTACTAGATACAGGAATTGTCGGATTGGCACGGCATCAGTTCCATGGGGCGGGATTTTAAGGTCGCCGCCATGGGCAGCTTCACTTGCCGTCATTAAGAGCCGGCGACGTAACCGCGGTCAATCCGAAGTTAATCTGGAATGCCATGCATACGGCAATGGCGCCCAAACCCCGGCGGTAGTCCGCAGTCCTGCCCCGGAACGGAATGGATAAGGGCTTTGGCGCCCGCCGGCTCAATCACCCAGCACGTAGGTGTCCTGGGGAACGATTTAGCGATGACTTCGTGCTCGGAGTGCGCCTTTTGCGGTAACCGAGACAAAGCCTTCCGCGTTCCAGTGTGTGGGATCAGACTATTGTCCCGGGTGATCGTAGGACGATAGCGTCGTTCGAAATCGGACAGGCCGTGCAGCTCCGTTGACCGGTGATACCGCAGGAGTGACCCGGTCTATAAATTTCCGCGTTTCCGTTTGCACGGTTGACCTGCCGAATCTGAATTCGTATGTGACCGACCGATATTCTCCCGAGGACGAAGGATTTCATCATGGCCAATCAGAAACAAGTCGAAGGTGGCGAGCTAGTCGCGCGTACCTTGCGTGCCGCTGGGGTGGAGCAGATTTTTGCTCTTCACGGTGGTCACCTTGAGGGTTTTTACCGGGCTTGTGGTGCTCATGATTTGAAGTTGGTGGATTTCCGACACGAGTCTTCAGCCGGACACGCAGCGGAAGGCTACGCCCGAGTCACCGGTGAGCTCGGTGTGTGTGCCATTACGGCCGGCCCTGGATTTGCGAACGCGGTTCCGGCGATCCTTAACGCCTACGTAGACGGGTCACCCACGCTCTTCCTCATTGGCGCCCCTCCCCTCCGGGAGAAAGAGACCAATGAACTGCAGGGCGGCTTTGATCAGATGGCCATTGCTAAGCCGATGGCCAAATGGTCCGTGTCAATCACCAATGTTGAGCGCATCCCGGACCTTCTGGCCGCCGCCATCCGGCATGCCACCACGGGTCGCCGCGGGCCGGTAGTGGTGGAACTTCCGATCGACGTACTGCACATGATCACCACCGAGGATCGTGTCAAAAAGCCAACAGGTTTGCTTGTCCGCCCGCGCCCGGCCGCTGCACCCCGGGAACTGAACGAGTTCAAGGACCTGCTGCTCGCTGCGAAGCGCCCAGCCATCATTGTCGGCGGCGACGCCCGCTTCTCCAACTGCGAGGCAGCACTGCTCGAATTTGCCGACAACTCGGGCATTCCTGTCTTTTCTTCCAAGCGCGGTCTCGGCTTGCTTCCCTCCGGACACCGTAGCGAGGGTCACGAGGCATCCAACCTCGCGGGGCTTAGCGCTAACGGATCTGCGGGCCCGGACCTGGTTGTCCTTGCCGGCACCCGCCTGGGTCTGTTCCTAGGCGGCAGCGGCTTCGGTGTCATACCGGAGGACGCGAAGATCGTACAGATCTACAGTGACGCGGGAGAAATCGGCCGCATTAGGGATGTTGACTTGGCCATCGCCGCCGATGTCCGCACGGTGTTCGAAGGGCTGAACGGGACGATCGCGAAAGACGAGTACCCGGTATGGGACGAATGGCGGAGCCTGGCGGTTTCGCTTCAGCACCATCACGCGGCAAGTTACCCCGAAACAGAAAATGAGCGAGGCATCCACCCGTTCCATGCAGCTGCTGCCCTCTCGGAAGTGGCAGGTCCGGAGGCTGTGTACGCAATTGACGGAGGCGAAGCCGGCCAGTGGGCGGCGCAGCAGGCTCGTACCAGCGGACCAGGCCGTGTCATCACCACCGGCTACTTCGGAGGCCTGGGTGTCAGCCCCGGTTATGCCATAGGCGCCCAGATCGCCGCACCGGAGCGTCGAGTGGCAGTGGTCACTGGCGACGGCAGCTTCGGGTTCCACCTCCAGGAACTGGACATCATGGTCAACCGCAACCTACCGATCGTGACCTTGATCCTCAACAACGAGGTCTGGGGAATGTCCATTCACGGTCAACAGATCATGTACGGCAAGGACTACAGTGCCATTTCTGAACTTCCCGGACGCAATTACGCTGCCATCGCCCGGGCCTTCGGCTGTCATGCAGAACGCGTGACGTCATTCGACGATCTAAAACCCGCCCTGGAACGCGCATTCGAAGCCGGAATCCCCGCAGTGGTTGAAGTCATGACCGACCCGGAAGTCGTCAGCCCCGGACTGATCAACATGTTGGGAACAGTCGAGGACGAGTCCCAGCAGATCATGGTCCCCTATTACGAAAACATCCCCCGCTAAAACCAGCCCATTTGCAGGCTAACCGGGAAACAGCGATACCCGGCATTTACTACTGCCAGAGATAGGAACCCATCATGACCCTGAAAATTTCCACGGATCGACTCGCGGGCAAAGTCATCGTCGTCACCGCTGCCGCTTCCGGTATCGGTCGCGCCACGACCGAGCGGTTGCTTGCCGAAGGAGCAACCGTGCTCGCCTCCGATCTGAACGTCACGGCACTGAAGGAAGCATTCGCGGACCTCGACGTCCCGGCTGAGCGCCTCCGGCTCGATGAACTCGATGTCACCGACTACAACGCCATACAGGACTATTTCCGCACCATTGCTACCAACTACGACGGAGTTGATGGACTCGTAAATAATGCCGGTCTCGGCTCCTGGGGTTCGGTGGAGAACCTGGAAGTCGAACGCTGGCACGCAGTTATCGCCGTCACGCTCGATTCCGTTTTCTACATGGCAAAGGAAGCCATGCCCCTGCTGAAGAAGGCTCGGGGAAGCATCGTGAACACCTCCTCGATCTCAGGCATGTTCGCAGACAACGGATTCGCCGCGTACAACGCCGCGAAGGCCGGCGTGATCAACCTGACCAAAACCTTGGCACTCGACCACGCCATGGATGGGGTGCGGTCCAACGTCGTCTGCCCCGGCCTCACCGACACCCCCCGTGTCAAGTGGATGCAACAGTCCGAGGAAATCGCTTCGGAATACGACCGCCGCATCCCCATGAAGCGTGCAGGAAAACCCGAGGAACTCGCCTCAGTCATCGCATTCCTCCTCAGCGAGGAAGCATCCTACGTCACCGGCGCGACCATTCCCGTCGACGGCGGACTGACCGCCGGTACCGGCCAACCCCAATTCCTGCAGCTACTCCCCAACCGTAAGTAAACGGCGACTCCCCCAAGAGCCAAGTAAATGTGTTGCGCCATCTGTGAAGGTGAATTCGTAATGAAATGCGATGCGGACCTGAACCAATAGATTCTCCGTCCCATGGTGACCATCTAATTCACGGATGGCGCATCACAGCTGACCTGGCATGCACATTGGTTCGCACTCCAGCAAACGCGTCACGAGCCGAGATCAAGGGCGACAGCGCACGCCGTGGCTAACTCCGGACATATTCAAGGACCCACCCTTTGGGCTTCCTGTCGCACCAACCTCCTTACCCGAAGTTCGCCCGACCCTTCGAATCACAGCCGTGCCATGCACCCGAGCCCAAGGAGACAACGACGTGTCCATTGATGCAGTTACAGCCAGCGACAACTCTGCAGCTACCGCGCTGACCGAAGCCGAGATCTTCGACGCCCACCAGGGCGGCAAGCTCTCCATCGCCAGCACGGTCCCGCTGTCCAACAAGCGCGACCTGTCCATCGCCTACACTCCGGGTGTGGCTGAGGTCAGCCGTGCCATCCACGCCAAGCCGGAACTTGCCCGCACCCTGACCTGGGCCGAGCGCCTGGTGGTCGTGGTCAGCGACGGCACCGCCGTCCTGGGCCTGGGCAACATCGGCGCCAGTGCCTCGCTGCCCGTGATGGAGGGCAAGTCCGCCCTGTTCAAGACCTTCGGTGACCTCGACTCCATCCCCCTGGTGCTCAACACCACGGACGTGGACGAAATCGTCGAAACCCTGGTCCGCCTGCGCCCCAGCTTCGGCGCCGTCAACCTCGAGGACATCTCCGCGCCGCGCTGCTTCGAGCTTGAGGAAAAGCTCATCGAGGCGCTGGACTGCCCTGTGATGCACGATGACCAGCATGGCACCGCCGTCGTTGCCCTCGCCGCCCTGACCAACGCCGCCAAGGTGACCGGCCGCGAACTCGCCAGCCTGCGGGTGGTGGTCTCCGGCGCAGGAGCGGCGGGCATCGCCGTCGCCGAAATCCTGCTGGCCGCCGGCATCACCGACGTGGTCCTGCTGGACTCCCGCGGCATCATCAACTCCGGCCGCAAGGACCTCGCCGCGGACCCGGCCAGCAAGAAGGCAGGCATCGCCGGGCGCAGCAACCCCCGCAGCGTGGAAGGCGGCCCCGCCGAGGCCCTCGCCAGAGCCGACGTCTTCATCGGCGTCTCCTCCTCCAAGCTGGCCGAAGAGCACCTCGCCCTGATGAACCAGGACGCCATCGTCTTCGCGCTCTCCAACCCGGACCCCGAGGTCCTGCCCGAGGTCGCCGTGAAGTACGCCGCCGTCGTGGCCACCGGCCGCAGCGACTTCCCCAACCAGATCAACAACGTCCTGGCGTTCCCCGGCATCTTCCGCGGCGCCCTGGACGCCGGTGCCCGCCGCATCACCCCGGCCATGAAGCTGGCCGCCGCCTACGCCATCGCCGACCTCGCCGCAGAACATCTCTCGGCGGACTACATCGTGCCCAGCCCGCTGGACCCGCGGGTGGCCCCGGCAGTGACCGCAGCCGTCGTCGCCGCCGTCGAATTGCAATAATTCCGCGTTGTCCGCGGCTGAGATTCGATTGCGGCCGGCTCGCTGGCAGAAGGCCGCCGCGTTCGCCGTCGGAGAATCATGAACTCCTGGTCAACATGCGATGCATGACAACGACACACTCCAAGAAAAGGAAAAGAAATGAGCCAGACCGCTCCGACTTCCATGGAAGCTCCTCCAAACAGGGCTCGGCGCGCAGTCGTCGGTGCTGGCGTTGGCACGTTCGTCGAGTATTACGATTTCATCATCTACGGCTTTATGGCCGCCGCGATATCGCACGAGTTTTTCCCCACTGGTGATCCGATGGCCTCGCTGCTGCTGACCTTCGGTGCTTTCCTTGCGTCCTACCTCATTCGGCCGCTCGGAGCGGTCATCCTCGCACCACTCAGCGACAAGTATGGTAGGCGGCCGGTGCTCGCTGCCGTCATCCTCTTGATGACCCTTGCAACAGCCGGAATTGGGCTGCTCCCGACCTATAGCCAGATCGGCGTCTGGGCCCCCATTCTTTTGACAGTAATGCGCCTGCTCCAGGGCCTGTCTGCGGGAGGCGAGTATGGCAGTGCTGCCTCCATGGTTGCCGAATTCGCACCCGCGCAGCGTCGTGGTTTCTATCTCGGCTTCATGACCCTGGCCATTGGCATGGGGATGCTCGGAGGTTCCGTTGTGGCGACCCTCTGTACCAAAGTCATGCCTTCTGACATTTTCGAAAGCTGGGGTTGGAGGATCCCGTTCCTGGTGGCGTTGCCGGTGGGACTCATTGGTCTGTACATTCGTTCCAAAATTGAAGAGACTCCACACTTCCAGGAACTAGCGGCGCAAGGCCAGATCAAAAAGACTCCGTTGGCCACCGCGTTCCGGCGTGACCGGAAGAATCTACTGATCGGAGTTGGCCTCGCTGGGGTGCAGACCCTCTCGCTCGGGGTTTTCGCTGTTTATGCAACTTCATATCTCACAGTTGTGCAGGGTTTTAACTCCGGTGATTCCCAGATCGTCGCTTTGATAGGCCTGAGTACGTTCTGTGTAGTCACCGTGCCGCTTGGGCTTGCAGTGGACCGTTTCTCACGCCGCACGTTACTGCTTTTCACTTCCGGCGCGATCGCCATTTGGTTTGTTCCGGCGTTCATGATGTTCAAATCAGGAAGCCTGGCCCTTGCAATCCTCGCCGTGGTCATCGCTCTGGTGCTCGCTTCGCTGAACATGACAGCTGCGGCGACTGCCCTGATGGAGATGTTTGCGACAGACACTCGCACCACTGGCGCGTCGGTGGGTTGGCAAGTGGCAACGAGCCTTTTCGGCGGACCTACGCCGCTGATAATGACGGCGCTGGTTGCGACCGGTATCGTTCTCCTTCCCGCGGTGTATGGGGCGGTTATCGCATTGCTGTGTTTGGTCTTCGTGCTCTTCTCCAGGGATGCCGGTCAGAAAGAGCTCAAAGTATCCGGTGACCAGTAAGTAAGCCATAGCTGCCCGCGTTCCGTTCCGGTCTATGACTCCTCGTTCTCGGCATGTCCGCACACAACGGAGTCGCTGTCTGCTCTGCGGCGCAGGCAGTCAGATGACCCCGCCCTAGACTTTTTGCTCGACCGCCCTGGAGTGTGATGAAGCGTGCAGGAAAAGCCAGAGGAACTCGGGGCGGTTATCGCATTGCAGCTGGCGCGCCCCTTAGGTGGTTTAAGTTGTCCTATCTTTCTGAGGAGGTCGGCGCAGGCAATGAACATACATCGCTCCATTTCGACCGCCGACAAGATCGTTGCTGACATTCAGCAAGGTTTGCGTTCCGGGCGTCTTAAGCCTGGGCAAAGGCTGCCCGAACCAGATCTGATGCGCCGCTATGGTGTCAGTCGAGGTCCCACTCGCGAAGCCATTCAACGGCTCCATGCGGAAGGCGTTCTGTCACTGAGTAGGAATAGGGGAGCGGCAATACGGGAGTTCTCGCGTGAAGAAATGATTGACGTTCTTCAGGTCATCGAGGCGATGGCGGGCCTCGCGGCTCGTCTCGTCGCATCACGGATCCACATGCCCGGATGTCGGACCTCCTTCCAGGCCAGCCTTGGAGAACTCCTTGCCCAAGAAGAAGGCTCTAGCTTCAAAGCGGCGATCCAAGCTCGTGACGACTTCTTCAGCACGCTCATGAGGTTAAGCGGAAGTCTCGAGCTCAACCGGGTCTTCCCAATGATGCAGCTGAGGATCATCCGGCTGCAGGTGCCCGATTCCGATGTCGAGCAAACCCGCTTCGCTGACTACCGGACGATAGGCCGAGCAGTATTGGCCGGAGATGCCAATGCTGCGGAACAGGCAACGCGCCAACATCTGCGCACGGCGGTCGACGTTCTAAAGCGCGTTCCTCTTTAGTAGGAAGACGGCGGTTCGCATTCAAGGTTCTCAAACACTTCGAATTAGGGCCGCTTCAAGATTAGGAGGGCTCCGTTAGGACTAAGCCGGGAACCGGGTTGGCCCGGGGCGGCGGCGCTGAAGGAGCCCCCTTTTACTCCTGGGGTGCCCACTCCCCCCGCTTTGGGCACCCGTGCTAACGTCATCAGCTCGATGTCGACTCAGTTCCACCGGGCAGCTCTAGCGTAGCTGGAGCCTTCGCGAGTGTCCGACTAGGTGAGCCGGTATGCGAATGTTGAGGTCAGGGGCAGAATCGACTGTTTCCGCGGCGGAGCCGCCGTGTTTCTGGGTACAAACACACGGCGGCTCCGGGCCCTAATTGCTGTGCTGCTGCCACGGACGTTTTTACGTGGCGTAGGGGTCGGCGATGCCGATGTACTGGGTGTAAAGGTATTCCTCGATGCCTTCGAGGCCGCCCTCGCGGCCCAGGCCGGACTGCTTGACGCCGCCGAAGGGTGCTGCCGCGTTGGAGATGACGCCGGCGTTCAGGCCGAGCATGCCGGTCTCGAGTTTTTCGCCCATCCGGATGCCGCGGTTCAGGTCCTTGGTGAAGACGTAGGCCACGAGCCCGTATTCGGTGTTGTTGGCCAGCCGGACCGCGTCGTCTTCGCTGCTGAACGTGGTGATCGGGGCCACAGGTCCGAAGATTTCCTCGGACAGGATCCGAGTGCCTTCGGTGACTCCGGAGAGGATGGTGGGCTGGTAGAAGTAGCCCGGTCCTTCCACCGGTCCGCCGCCCACGACGGCCGTGGCGCCGGACGCGACGGCGTCGGAGACCAGCTCGTGGACCTTATCCCGGCTCTTGGCATCGATCAGCGGGCCCACCTTGGACTCCGGCTCAGTGCCCCGGGCGGTGGTCATCTCTTTCATTTTCGCGGCGAACTTCTCCGCGAACTCCGCAGCGACGGACTCGTGGACGATGAAGCGGTTGGCCGCGGTGCAGGCCTCGCCCATGTTCCGCAGCTTCGCGAGCATGGCGCCGGCGACGGCGGCGTCCAGGTCGGCGTCTTCAAAGACGACGAACGGGGCGTTGCCGCCAAGTTCCATGGAGGTGCGTAGCACGGTCTCGGACGCGTCGGAGAGCAGGCGGCGGCCCACCTCGGTGGAACCGGTGAAGGAGAGCTTGCGGAGCCGGGAGTCTTTGATCAACGGCCCGGTGGTGGCGCCGGCACTGGTGGAAGCGATGACGTTCAGGACGCCGGCAGGCAGCCCGGCCTCCTGCATAACTTCGGCGAACAATTGTGAAGTCAGCGGGGTCAGCTTGGCCGGTTTGAGGATCATGGTGCAGCCTGCAGCGACCGCGGGGGCGATCTTGCGGGTGGCCATGGCCAGCGGGAAGTTCCACGGGGTGATCAGCAGGCAGGGACCAACCGGCTTCTTGGTGACCAACAGCCGGGACTTGCCATCCGGGGACAAGGAATAGCGGCCGAAGGCACGGACGGCTTCCTCGGAGAACCACCGGAGATACTCAGCGGCGTACGCAACCTCGCCGCGGGCTTCGGCCAGCGGCTTGCCCATTTCCATGGTCATCAAAAGCGCAAAATCCTCTGCGCGCTCGGTGACAAGTTCAAATGCGCGGCGCAGAGTCTCTCCCCGTTCCCGGGGCGGAACTTTTGCCTAGGACTCCTGCGCGGCAGCGGCGGCGTTAAGCGCCGCGGCGCCGTCCTCGGTACCCGCGTCGGCAATACTCATGAGGACCTTGCCCGTTGCCGGGTCCTCTACATCGAATGTTTTGCCCGATGCTGCCGGAGTCCATTTACCGTTGATAAGGAGGCCGGTGGGAACGGAATCCAGGAGGTCAGATTCTTTCATGGCGGGAACAGACATCTTTTTTCTTCCTGTTGATGTTGGTAACAGCGGATGGCGCAGGAATTGGACATTCCTGCGCCCGTCTGGTGCCGTGTAGTCAGTGGTCAGTAGGCCTTGACTCTTTGTTCGACGACGAGGTGAATGAGTGCAAAGACGCCGTCATCTTCGATGGCCTTCAATGCGGCCTGAACGGCTGCAGGAACGTCCCGGTCGTGTTCGACTTTGATGCCGAAGCCGCCGAAGGCTTGGGCCATGAGCGCAAAATTCGGATTCCTCAACTGAGTTCCGGAAACCCTGCCCGGATAGTGGCGCTCCTGGTGAGTGCGGATGGTTCCGTATTCCTGGTTGTCCATCACTACCACCAGTGGTGTTGCGCCGTATTGGGCAGCAGTTGCGAGCTCCTGGCCATTCATAAGGAATTCGCCATCACCGGCAATCGTGAGAACGCAACGGCCTGGGTATTCCAGGCTTGCTGCGATGGCTGAAGGAACCGAGTATCCCATTGAGCCGTTCCGGGCACTGATCATGGAGGCATAGCGCTGGGTAGGGAAGTAACGGTGGGCCCAGTTGGTGTGCTCCCCCGCCCCCAGTGTCACCATGGCATCGGTTGGCAACGCCGGGACGAGGTTGGCCATCAGGGTGTCCATCCGAGCTGGCCCCTCAGACGGCGTTGATGGGGGGAGTGTTGCGAATGCTTCTTGCTCGGCCCGCATCCTGGCAGTCCAGCTTCTCCACTCATCCTTGACCGGGAGGCTGATTTTGGCCAGATCCCGCACAAACACATCCGGCTTGGCTACGATTTGGTAGGAAACAGGCCCGGACCGGCCGCGCAGGGAAGGATCAATGGTGACAAGGAAGTTCTTTTTGCTCCAGTCCTGCCGGCACAGGAAACCGTCAGTAATGACGTCACCGGGCACCGTACCGACGAAGACCAGCAGGTCGGTCTCCTCGAGCAAATCGTAAGTTGGCCGTGGACGGCCATAGCCGATAGGGCCCACATATGACGGTGAGCCGAACGGCACGGTGCCTTCTGTACGCCATTCGGCAGCAGCAGGAATGTGATGCGTCTCCAGCCAACGGGTTAGTTCGTCAGCGCCGTCCTGGGTCCAGTCGTTGCCTCCCGTGACGAACAACGGTTTGCTCGAAGCAGCCAATGCCGTCGCCAATGCATCAGCATCAGTTGTCGTCATGCCCCCTGTGGCAACGGGGATCGGTGGATGAAGACCGGCCGGGATCTGCTGGCGAATGACGTCCTCAGGCAACCCGACCACCACCGGGCCCGGCCGTCCGCTCATCGCGGCGAACATGGCCTCAGCCACGATCTCGGAAGCCCGCTCCGCGTGGTCAAGGACCATTACGCGCTTGGCACCGGTGTCGAACCAGGCCTTTATGTCGAATTCCTGGAAGGCCTCGCGGTCCCGGTGGGCGAAGGGAATGAGGCCCACGAACAGCACCATGGGAGTGGAGTCCTGCCACGCCGTGTGCAGTCCGACGTGGGCGTTGGCTGCCCCCGGACCTCGGGTGACCATGGCTATGCCGGGCAACTGTTTCATCTTGCCGTCAGCCTCTGCCATGTATGTTGCACCACCTTCATGGCGGCAGACTATGGTTTCGATCACGCTCGCGTGCAGGCCATCCAGCACGTCAAGGAAACTCTCACCAGGGACTACATGCGCTCGTTTGACTCCATGCGCTACGAGGGAGTCAACAATTATGTGGCCAGCGGATTTTCGTGTTTCTGTTTTTCCACCATCTGCCGTTTCTGTGCTTAATGCCAGTGTCATTTCACTCGTACCTCCTTCTTTCTTCCTGTGGCGCTGACTTTGATCCGACAGGGCACCCAATAAGGACATTGCTTCTACGCCGCCGACGGGACGATCAAGCCTTTGCGTAAGTTCTCGCGATCGTCATTCGTGCAGCGCCGATCCTGGCGTTTAGAGGCTCCGCAGGATGATTGCCGAGCCTTGGCCTCCGCCGCCGCAGATGCCGGCAGCTCCCAGCGCACCAGGGCCCAGCTCTGACAGTTGACGTGCAAGAGTCCCGACGATCCGGGCCCCGGAGGCCCCAATGGGATGCCCGAGGGCGATTGCCCCACCGCGGGCGTTAACAATTGCCGAGTCAATCCCCAAAGTGCGGATGGATTGAACCGATACAGCGGCGAATGCTTCATTGATTTCAACGGTGGCCAGTTCACTGGAAGATGCACCGATTTTCTCCAAGGCAGCTTGGATGGCCCGTGACGGTTGATCGTGGAGCCGGACATCAGGCCCCGATACGAGTGCGTGGGACTCGATTACCGCCATGGGCTCCAGTTGCAGGGATTTTGCAGCGGCATCGCTGACCAAAACAATTGCCGCAGCACCATCAGTAACCTGTGAGGAGTTGCCTGCGGTGATGGTGCCATTCTCGGCGAAGGCGGGCCGCAGGCGGGCCAGTTTTTCCACCGTCGTGTCCGGACGGATGCCATCGTCCGAGTCCACAACCGTTTCTCCAGTGCGGGACGAGAGCGTGTAGGGTTCGATTTCTTGTGCGTGGAAGGAGGCCGCGGCGGCTGCCCTCCGGTGGGACTCCGCCGCCCATTCATCCTGGGGACCTCGTTCCAGGCCTAAGTCGGCGTTACCTGCTTCTGTGGAGCTACCCATTGACTGGCGTTCAAAGGCATCCGTTAGACCGTCGTGCTCGAGTGTGTCCAGCAGTTTAGCGGCCCCAAATTTTTGTCCTGCTCGGGATCCGGTCCATACGTGCGGGGCATTGGACATCGACTCTTGTCCTACGGCCACGACGATGTCCGCCTCGCCAGTCAGAATCATTCGCCGGGCCGCCACTACTGCTTCCACCCCGGACAGGCACACGGCATTGAGGGTCAATGCCGGGACTCCAAGCGGAATGCCTGCGGCGACAGCTGACTGCCGTACCGGGTTTTGACCCGCCCCGCCTTGCAGGACCTGGCCCCCAACGACGAATTGGACCGCTGAGGGTTGAATCCCCGCACGCTCAAGAGCAGCGCGAATGGCATGTGCTCCCAGCTGGGCGGCCGAAACGCTCGAAAAGCGGCCGTTGAAGCGAGAAAAGGGTGTTCGGGCATATCCGGCAATCAAGGTTTTCACGGCGAGACGACTCCCCGCGAAATTTCTGCGCCGCGTGCGTAATTTGCTGGCACAGACGTTTTTTCCGCCGCCCTGAAAGGGGCTACGAGAAGGCCAGCTGCATGGTAGTTTGCGTCAGTCGGCGTGGGGCCCGAGATTGTGTGCATTTGCGTTAATATAGAAGTCATGTCCGCTCCTAGAGTGGTTCTAATGTCTGGATCTACCGGAATGCCGGCAGGCCCGTTAGCTTCCTGCCCAGGATGAGAGTGTGAACCTCATCCGTGCCCTCATACGTGCGTACAGATTCCAGGTTGTTCGCATGACGCAGTGGTGAGTGATCAAGGGTGATCCCGTTGCCCCCAAGGATCGTCCTGGCTTCCCTGGCGATCTTGATCGCCTCACGGCAGTTGTTCAACTTGCCAACGGAGATGTGGTCGGGCAGCAAGGTGCCCGCATCCTTCTTGCGCCCCAGATGGAGTGCGAGCAGGAATCCCTTATTGATCTCCAGTGCCATATCCACAAGTTTTTGCTGCGTCAGTTGGTATCCGGCAAGCGGCTTCTCGAACTGCATGCGTCCTTTGGAGTAGTCAAGGGCTGCTTCGAAAGCGTCGCGTGCAGCGCCCATAGCACCCCAAACGATTCCGTAGCGTGCCTCGTTGAGGCAGGAAAAGGGACCTTTGAGCCCAACGACATTCGGCAAAACGGCAGATTCGGGAAGACGAACGTCCGTCAGTTCGATGTCGCACTGGATGGACGCACGCATTGATAGTTTCGGTTCGATCGGGGTTGCCGTAAATCCTGGGGTCGAGGTCGGAACCACGAAGCCGCGGATACCCTCGTCTGTCTGCGCCCAGATAACTGCAACCTGGGCCACCGAGGCCAGACCGATCCAGCGCTTGGCGCCGTTGAGCACCCAGTCACCGCCATCCCTACGTGCAAACGTGGTCATGCTGGACGGATCGGACCCAGCGGTTGGTTCGGTCAAACCAAAGCATCCAATTGCCTCACCCCTGGCCATGGCGGGCAGCCACTCCAGTTTCTGGTCTTCGGAGCCGTGCTTGTAGATTGCGCTCATGGCCAGCGACCCCTGCACGGAGACGAAAGTACGCAGCCCCGAGTCCCCGGCCTCCAACTCCGCACCGGCCAGCCCGTAGTCAACAGCAGAGCGGCCGGCACAACCGTATCCCTTGAGATGCATACCCAAGAGGCCCAGCTTTGCCAACTGCGGGACAATTTCCAGCGGGAAGACGGCCTTTTCATACCAGCCCGCGATGTTCGGCTTAATTTCACTGTCCACGAATGACCGCACAGAATCACGCAGCGAAATTTCGTCTGCGGTGAGTAGGGAGTCAAAATCAATCAAATCGCTGATATCGGACATTTATCGGCCTTTCACTGTGGTCGAGAATTCGAGAGGATATAGAGTCCCTTGATGTTCGCCCAGAGCCGGAGGAACCATCCGGTAGCCGGGCGTGGCTGCTGAGAGCCTGATTGGATTGGCAAGCTGTTGGGATGCGCGCCCGGTGGCGGGGTCGGATATGGCAACGGAGGGGCTCAAGCCGAGGCTGTCAGCCAGCTCAAGAGCTTCACCAACGCTGTTCACCTTGCCGGCAGGCACTCCGGCCGCCAGCAGCTTCTCTTGCCATGCCGCAGCAGTGTCCAAGAGCAGTGCCCTCTCAAGGGTCATGCGCAGCTCCGCCCGTGAAGCGACACGAGATTCGTTATCACGGAACTTAGGCTCCACAGCAAGCCCCTCCAGTCCCAAAACCTCGGTCAGAGCCGCAAACTGACGGTTGTTTCCGACAGCGATGGCCAACGTGCCGTTTCCGGTCGAGAAGGTTTCATAGGGGGCGATACTGGGATGGGCGTTACCGAGGCGTGCGGGAGACTTCCCGGTGACAAGAGTGGCTGTACCCTGATTTACCAGTGCCGCCAGCAACGAGGAGAGCAGGTTGACCTGCACCTCCTGCCCGATGCCGGTGGCATCGCGAACACGCAAGGCCATCAAGATGCCGGCCAAGGCATTCTGCCCGGTGAGCACGTCAACCAAAGCAACGCCGGCCTTACTTGGTTCAGTCTCCGGCGACCCAGTGATGCTCATCAGTCCGCCCAGTGCCTGAACGAGCAAATCGTAACCGGGCAGCTCAGCACCGGCGCCTGAGCCGAACCCTGAGATGGAGCAATACACAATGTCCGGCCGCTCCACCGCGAGGCTCTGATAATCCAAGCCAAACTTCGCCATGACACCTGGACGAAAGTTTTCAATCACTACGTCACAACCAGCCACCAGGGCACGCGCATACTCCAAGCCGTCGGCTGCTTTAAGGTCCGCCACGACCGACTTCTTATTGCGGTTGACACTCGCGAAATAGGTGCTTGTGCCATCCGGTGCCACGGGCGGAAGCCAAGCCCGGGTGTCATCCCCGGCCGGGCTTTCAATCTTGATGACTTCTGCACCATAGTCAGCCAACATCATGGTGCACAGCGGACCGGCCAAAACGCGGGAAAAGTCCGCCACACGTATGCCCGATAGCGGCATCGGAAGCGAGTTGGTGGAGGTGCCTGTCGGAACCACTGAATATCCTTTCGCAGGGTACATGCTGCGTGCTGAGTGCGCCATCGCATAAGACACGCCTGTGTGCCATGCAGTGTTGCTGGCGACAAGACCACGCTAGATGCAACTCCAGTCAGCTCCGAGAGCCTCGTCCCGCCCACTGGAATCCGTAGACGAGAACCTGGACGAGTGCCTGTACGCCCCCAGGGCCCACTTTTTGATTCAGCCAGCTGCAGCTTGCTCTCCTAGCTAGGGACAGGCCAATGGCAGCTTCGCGTTCAGGCAGGCTGATGTCATCCCACGCTGACGCTTGGCCACTCCCACCCAGCGGAACTTGGGTGACTGCCGGCGCGTCCGTCCGGTGCTATATTCACGATCCAGCGGGGCAGCACTCCTGCCACTGTGAAAGCAGGAGGAAGACTGATGCGAACCACGAATCCCCCGCGCCGGACAAATAATCTCCATGGTTCAGCGGGTGTCATGACTTCCAAACAGGCTCCGACGCCGCTGTAGAGACCCGCCGAGCAGGACCTTGCAGACCTCAGGGCCCTGATCGCCCCCGTTTCCTGACCCTTTTTCTGATCCATCGTTTCCCAGGAGGAACCATCGTGCCCCTCACCGGACATTCACTGATCGCCGGACAGACCGTCGTCGGCGACGGCAAGACTGCCTTCGGTTTCAACCCGGCCACCAATGAACAACTCGATCCCGCGTACTCCCTGATCATTCAGAACCAGCTCAAGCTCGCTACCTCAGCGGCAGCTGACGCGTACCCGTCCTTCTCCACACTGGACCCGGAAACCCACGCCTGGTTCCTGGACGCGATCGCGGACAACATTGAGGCGATCGGCGATGAACTCATCACCCGCGCCGGCCAGGAAACCGGTCTCCCCGCCGCCCGGCTCCAGGGCGAGCGGGCCCGCACCACCGGGCAGCTGCGCCTCTTCGCGGCCGTGGTTCGGCAGGGCGACTTCCGCGGTGTCCGCATCGACCCCGCCATCCCGGACCGCATTCCCCTGCCCCGCGCGGACCTAAGGCAGCGCCAGATTCCGCTCGGCCCGGTCGCCGTGTTCGGCGCCAGCAACTTCCCGCTGGCCTTTTCGACGGCGGGCGGAGACACCGCCTCCGCCCTCGCCGCCGGCTGCCCCGTCGTCTTCAAAGCCCACAACGCCCACCCCGGAACCAGCGAACTGGTTGGCCAGGCCATCGCTGAGGCCGTGAAGGACTGTGGCCTGCACCCCGGCGTGTTCTCCCTGGTCTACGGCCCCGGCTCCAGCATAGGCCAGGCTCTCGTGGCCGACCCCGCCATCAAGGCCGTCGGCTTCACCGGCTCCCAGGCCGCCGGCGTCGCCCTGATGCGCACCGCCGCGAACCGTCCCGAGCCCATCCCGGTCTACGCGGAAATGTCCTCCCTGAACCCGGTCTTCGTCTTTAGAGGCGCGCTCAAGGGTGACGTTGATGCGCTGGCCCAGCAGTACGTCGCCTCGGTCACCGGCAGCTCCGGCCAGCTCTGTACCTCCCCCGGCCTGCTCTTCGCCCCCGCAGGCGCGGCAGGGGACAAACTCGCTGCCGCCGTCGGGCGCGCCGTTTCGGCGTGCGCGGGGCAGACCATGCTGACCGAAGGGATCGCCAGGTCCTGGAACGCCGGCACCCAAAACCTCGGCGGCGCTGAAGGCGTCCAGCTCATCGGGCAGGGCTCCCCCGGCCCCACCGAAAACGCACCGGCACCTACCATCTTCGGCGCCGGCGTCACCGAATTCACCAGCAACCCGGTCCTGCACGAGGAAATCTTCGGCGCCGCATCCCTGGTGATCCGCTATTCCTCCGTCGAGGACCTCCTCCAGGCCACCCGCCGCATCGAAGGCCAGCTCACCGCCTCGCTGCAGCTCACCGAAGAGGACTACCCGACGGCGGCACGCCTCCTGCCCGTCCTCGAACAGAAGGTAGGCCGCATCATCGTCAACGGCTGGCCCACCGGCGTCGAAGTCGGCCACGCCATGGTCCACGGCGGCCCATTCCCCGCCACCTCCGACAACCGCACCACCTCCGTCGGCACCCTCGCCATCAACCGCTTCCTCCGCCCGGTCGCCTACCAGAACCTCCCCCAGGAACTGCTCCCAGCGGCGCTGCAGGACGCCAACCCCTGGCACCTGAACCGGCGGATCGACGGCGATGTAGTCCCCGATGCGGAGAAGGCCGGGATCAACGCATGACGTCACAGCCACCTCTTGTGCCGCCGAACCTCGCAACCCGAGAATCCGCCCAACCGTCAGCGGCGAATACGGAATGCGTCACTGAAGTCGATACTGAGTACCTCTATCATGGTGGTTTCAGATTTGCCCTCCTGCGATTGAAAAACGAGGGCAATCGTCCGATTACTTTGGGCCCCCAATCCCTTTCAAACTTCGAAGCTGCTTTGCGGGCAATCGATCCAACAAACGTGGATGCTGTTGCCTTGACCAGCTCAGGCTCCGTCTTCTGTGCAGGCGCCGACCTGAAAAAGATGACGGAGTCCAGAGTCCTTGAAGAGGCCAAGGATGTCGCCAGGAAAGGACTTACGGCGCTGGGCCGGCTGGAGGAGCTCAGGATCCCCACGTTTGCCTTTATTAATGGTGCAGCCCTTGGAGGAGGTCTCGAACTGGCACTTCATGCGCAGTACCGTACGGCCTCGTCCACGGCACGCGCCATTGGCTTTCCTGAGGTCCGTTTGGGACTTGTCCCGGGATGGGGCGGCATTCCAAGAACGGTTCGGCTACTGGGGCCCGTTGTTGCTGCCCGCCTGGTCGTGACCGATTCGCTGGCAGGAAAGAACCTGTCGGTGCAGGCTGCGGCCGCGATGGGCCTAATCGATGCAGTGTTCCCTCCGAACGGATTCCTCACGGCGTCATTGGACTACGCTGCCGGGATACTCTCAGCTTCGGACTCACCGTCCACCGCTGCAGGTATCAGTCAGAAACCGGAGTTGTCTGAGGAGCCATGGTCGCCCAACTTAGCGGAGATCCGAAAGAAGCTCGATAGCCGGTTCCACGGGGCCGCCCCGGCTCCATATCGGGCGTTAGAGTTGATCGCGGCGGCTGCGGCCTTCCCCGAATCTTCCGAACCAGCGGCAGAAATCCACGCTTTCGGCGAACTCCTGCTTTCGGACGAGGCCCGCGCCAGCATCTATGCCTTTCAGCTAGTTCAGTCACTCTCCAAAGAGCCGGCGGGCCGCCCCGAAACTGGTCCACGGCCTGTGGATTCAGTGGGTGTCATCGGGGCAGGCCTGATGGCCAGCCAGTTGGCTCTTGTATTTGCCTTTCATTTGCGTGTCCCCATCCGAATCACGGACTTGTCTCAGGAACGGCTCGATGCTGCGCAAAAGTGGATCCAGGGGCAGGTAGAAAAACTTCTCAACCGAGGACGTTTGAATTCAACGGACGCGGCTACTATCTGCGCGCTGGTATC
Organism: Arthrobacter globiformis NBRC 12137; assembly: GCF_000238915.1. Lineage (GTDB taxonomy): Bacteria > Actinomycetota > Actinomycetes > Actinomycetales > Micrococcaceae > Arthrobacter > Arthrobacter globiformis. Next base: position 53,860 of record NZ_BAEG01000110.1, read on the forward strand.
GGGTAGCACGGACAAATCAATCTTGTCGGACTGCGACGTAGTCATCGAGGCTGTGTTTGAGGAGTTGGATGTCAAACGTGGTGTCCTGGCCGAAGTTGAGCCTCTGATACGTCCGGATGCGCTGCTGCTCACCAACACCTCATCCCTCTCCGTTGAGGCTATGGGAAATGCTTTGAAACATCCCGAAAGACTTGTCGGTTTTCACTTCTTCAACCCGGTTGCTGTGCTGCCGCTGGTTGAAATCATAAGGGCCCCTAGTACAGATGAAACCACCCTGGCTACAGCCTTCGAACTGGCCAAGCGGTTGCGAAAGACTGCGGTGCTCGTGGAAAACACGGCCGGTTTCGTCGTCAACCGGATTCTGACCCGTCTGTTCAGCGAGGTCCTCGACCTGCTCGATCACGGCGCTGACCCGGAATGTGTCAACTACGCACTCGACCCCCTAGGCCTACCCATGACACCACTGCAACTCCTGCAGTTCATCGGCCCCGCAGTCCAGCTGCACATCTGCGAGATGATGCACCAGACATATCCAGAACGTTTCCTACTGAGCAGCAGCCTGAAAGCTCTCGTCGCGGCAAGACTCCCGGGGTATCTCACTGAGGAAGGAACGATATCTCCTGAGGCTGCGGCTATGCTTCCTGCGTCTCAGACTACTGACCCGGAAGCAGTCCGTTCCCGTATCCTCATCGGCCTGGCAGAAGAGGTTTCGGCCATGCTCGGGGAAGGCGTGGTGGCAGGGCCAGAACAGGTAGATCTCTGCATGATCCTGGGGGCCAACTACCCATTTCACACGGGTGGGCTTACGCCGCTGCTTGACAGGGAGGTAGGCACTGCATTCCATCCAGGGTTGCGGACTGGACTATCCGCAGTTCCCCAACTAATTGGGACCCAAGCGTGAGCGAGGAACGTTTTCCAGAGTCAGCGGGAACCTCCCCGGCGGCAAGCAACCTTTAGATGTAGAAGAAAGAAGAAAATGGCGAAGAGTATCGGAATTGTGGCCGAGTTGGGCCGCGAGACCAGGGTGGCGGCAACGCCTGCCACCGTGAAGCAGTTGTTGGGTTTGGGCTACGACGTTGTGGTCGAGAAAGGCGCAGGCGAGGCCGCCTCCTTCCGTGATGAGGACTACTCTGCCGCGGGCGCCCTGATTGTTGGGGCTGATGAAGCGTGGGGCAGCGACGTTGTGCTGCGTGTCAACCCGCCAACCGTGGATGAGATCGGCCGTCTGGCCGAGGGTGCGACGCTGATTGGGTCGCTGAGCCCGGGCCTGAGGCCGGAATTGGTGGAAGCGTTGGCGGCGCGTCCAATCACCGCGCTGGCTCTGGATGCCGTGCCGCGGATTTCGCGGGCGCAGTCGATGGACGTTTTGAGTTCCATGGCGAACATCGCTGGGTACCGTGCCGTGATTGAGGCCGCGCACGAATTCGGCAGGTTTTTCACCGGGCAGGTCACGGCGGCGGGCAAGGTCCCGCCGGCGAAGGTCCTCGTTGCGGGCGCGGGAGTCGCTGGCTTGGCAGCGATCGGTGCGGCGAGCAGTCTGGGTGCGATCGTTCGTGCGACGGATCCCCGGCCCGAGGTGGCGGATCAGGTGAAGTCAATTGGTGGTACTTACCTCAAGGTTGAGGTAGAGGAGGAGATGAAGTCTTCTGACGGGTACGCAAAAGCAACGTCGGAGGCTTACAACAGACGCGCAGCCGAAATCTACACAGAGCAGGCCCGTGACGTTGACATCATCATCACCACGGCCCTGATCCCCGGCCGGCCCGCACCGAAACTCCTCACGGCAGACGATGTGGCAGCGATGAAACCCGGCAGTGTCATCGTGGATATGGCTGCAGGGCAGGGCGGGAACGTCGAGGGATCCGTCGCGGGGGAACGGATCGTGACTGATAACGGCGTGGTGATCCTGGGCTACACGGATCTACCGGCGCGTCTTCCGGCGCAGGCGTCCCAGCTGTACGGAACGAACATGCTGAACCTGCTCAAGCTCCTCACCAAGGACAAGGACGGCCAGCTGCGGATTGACTTTGATGACGTGGTGCAGCGGTCGGTTACTGTGGTGCGCGAGGGCGAGAAGACCTGGCCGCCGCCCCCGGTCCAGGTCTCCGCCGCACCCGCAGTGAAGACCGACCCCGGGACGGTCGCCGAAAGTACGGCACCGAAGAAGAAACAGGGCCTTAGCGCTGCCGGCAAGGCCGGACTCTTCGCCGCGGGCATCGCGATGCTGTTCGGGATCAACGCGGTGGCCCCGGCACCGTTGCCCCAGCACTTCACGGTCCTCATGCTCTCGATCGTGGTCGGGTTCTACGTGATCGGGAAAGTCCACCACGCCCTACACACGCCCCTGATGTCCGTCACGAATGCCATCTCCGGAATCATCGTCGTCGGAGCCCTACTGCAGGTCACCTCCGACAACATCGTTATGCAGGTCCTCGCCGCCATCGCGGTGCTGCTGGCCAGCATCAACATTTTCGGCGGCTTCGCCGTCACCCGCCGCATGCTCGCCATGTTCTCGGCCGGGAAGGCACGTTCATGAGCGCCGTCACCGCAACAGCAGCAGCAACACTTACGAGGAGCTCCACCGTGACTGACACCGTCTCCGGTCCGTTGACCGCCGACTCCATCGCGGGGGCGGCCTACATCGTCGCGGCCCTGCTGTTCATCCTCAGCCTCGCCGGGCTAAGCAAACACGAGAAAGCCCGCGCCGGCGTCATCTACGGCATCACCGGCATGGTCGTCGCCCTCTCCGCCACCATCTGGCTGACACTGCAGGACGCCTGGGGCACCGGCCACGCCCTCACCGGCCTAGGACTGCTGGTAGCCGCCGTTGTCATTGGCGGTGCCATCGGTCTTTGGCGCGCACGGGTGGTCGAGATGACCGGCATGCCCGAGCTCATCGCCCTGCTGCACAGCTTCGTGGGCCTCGCCGCAGTCCTGGTGGGCTGGAACGGACACCTCGAAGCTCCCGAGTTGTCCTCGGACCTTATGGCGATCCACCACGCCGAGGTCTTCATCGGCGTGTTCATCGGCGCGGTGACCTTCACCGGCTCCATCGTGGCGTTCCTCAAACTCTCGGCACGGATGAAATCCTCACCCCTGATGCTGCCCGGCAAAAACGCCATCAACCTCGGCGCCCTCGCCGCATTCATCGCCCTCACCGTCTGGTACGTCAACGACTCCCAGCTCTGGCTCCTCATCGTCGTCACGCTCCTTGCCCTGGGGCTGGGCTGGCACCTGGTCGCCTCCATCGGCGGCGGCGACATGCCCGTCGTCGTGTCCATGCTCAACAGCTACTCCGGCTGGGCCGCCGCCGCCGCGGGCTTCCTGCTCAACAACGACCTGCTCATCATCACCGGCGCCCTGGTCGGCTCCTCCGGCGCCTACCTGTCCTACATCATGTGCAAGGCCATGAACCGGTCCTTCATCTCCGTGATCGCCGGCGGCTTCGGCATCGCCGCCCCCGCCAGCAAAGGAGACACGGACCACGGCGAACACCGCGAAATCACAGCCGAAGCGACAGCGGAAATGCTCACCAACGCCTCGTCCGTCGTCATCACCCCCGGCTACGGAATGGCCGTCGCCCAAGCCCAGTACCCCGTCGCTGAACTCGCCCACCAGCTCCGTGAAAAGGGTGTAAACGTCAGGTTCGGTATCCACCCCGTCGCCGGACGCCTCCCCGGGCACATGAACGTCCTCCTCGCCGAAGCCAAAGTCCCCTACGACATCGTCCTGGAAATGGACGAAATCAACGACGACCTCGGCGACACCTCCGTGGTCCTGGTCATCGGCGCCAACGACACCGTCAACCCCGCCGCGGCCGAAGACCCCGGCAGCCCCATCGCCGGCATGCCCGTCCTCAAAGTCTGGGAAGCCGAAAACGTCATCGTATTCAAACGCTCCATGGCCGCCGGCTACGCAGGAGTCCAAAACCCCCTGTTCTATCGCGACAACTCGCAAATGCTCTTCGGCGACGCCAAACAACGCGTCGAAGACATCCTCAAAGCGTTCTAACAACACGGCCCTGAGGGCGGGCCACATCAGGATCCATTGTCCCGGCAGCATTTTCATTGATCTCAGTCGAGGCCGGCTGGGATTGCGCTGTAGCACTGACCATTCATTAGGAGGAGACGGAAAAATGACCAGCGATGTTCCCACCAGCAAACCAATCCGCCCAGCCTTACCAAAGCCTGGTCCGGGCCGCGCTCCTGGACACGACGATTCGATGGCCGTGCGGCGGGAAATCAATATCGACGATGTCGTTGCATCACCCTGGATAGGGCTGCATTACAGGCATGAGTTGCTGCTCCATCACAGGCACGAGGAGCTCGAACTGCGTAACAGTTGATGAGGTAGTCCGGGCCTGGGCCCGGGGCGGTTCGGGGCACATCGAAAAAATCACCATCCGGTGCATCGGTATCGCCGACGGGAGGAGCCGTTTCGCCAGTAAGTTGCCGCGTTGCGTTGAGAGGTGCGGAAAATGTCGCACGTTTCTTCTGACGCGCATCTCCTTCCGCATTTCACTCTCCGGGGTGCACTGCCTCAACACATACAGACCGCAGTAACTACTTCGACCACGTACGACGCGGCGTTGGCATCCGCCGGCCGTTAAACATTCGAGTTCTCAAAGGAGAGACTAATGAAGCACGTTTATGAGCCCAACGTCACCATGACAATGAGGGACGGAGTCGCACTGGTTGCTGACGTCTGGCGCCCACTCGAGGGAGCGGCGCCGACGCTGCTCCTGCGGCTGCCATACAGCAAGCGGAACCCGATCACGTATGGGGGGCCGGCAACAACTGTTCCGACCCTGATGGCGCTTGTGAACGCCGGGTATGCGGTTGTCCTTCAGGACACACGCGGAACCTACGCTTCTGAAGGTGAGTTCGAGCCCAAGATCAACGAGATCGCTGATGGCCAGGACACGGTGGCGTGGATCACCAGGCAAGACTGGTCAGACGGCACGATCGGTATGTACGGGGCATCGTACTCGGGAATGAACCAGTGGGCCGTGGCGATCAAGGACACGCCCGGCCTCAAAGCCATCGCCCCCGCAATGGCCGCTACGGATTGGTACTCAGAGCTCTGGTACTCCGAGGGTGGGGCTCTCTCCCTGAGCCTTTGCACGATGTGGAACGCCATGATGTATGCCGGTGAAGAACAACGGGACCTGGCAAACGGCAAGACGACTGACTCCACCGCGCTGATAAGGCTCGGCGGCTCACTGCTGAACCCGCTTTCGCTTAACGATGCAACGCCCGTCGCCGATCTGCCGGTAATCGGGAAGGGGCGGTGGTTCGACGATTGGCTGGCACACCCCAACTTCGACGGTTACTGGGCCGCCCAGGACTGGTCCCCCTTGGCCAGCTCGGTGACGGTTCCGGTACTTGCTACCGGCGGGTGGTACGACATTAAGATCAACGGAACAGTGGCCGACTTTGTTCGTGTCCGCACCCAGGGCGCGTCCGAGGCAGCCCGCGAGAACTCGCGCCTGATAATCGGGCCATGGGAACACGTAAGCACCTCCGGACAGTTTGCAGACCGTCACTTCGGGATCCTTGGCTCCGGCGACTTCACCGAAGCGCACATCGCTTTCTTCGACCAGACGCTCCGTGGCGTAACACCCGACTCCCCCGCACCTAGGGTACGGATCTTCGTTATGGGCATTGACCAGTGGCGAGATGAGCAGGACTGGCCGCTCCCGGACACGTCCTACACCGACTACCACCTTCACAGCGGCGGGTCGGCCAATACCCGCCACGGTGATGGCACGCTCCAACCCGGGCCGTCCTCGACGAAGGCCCACGACGAGTTCCGGTACGATCCCCGCGATCCGGTGCGCACCGCTGGCGGTGCCCTTCTCCCAAGCGTGCCGGGCCTGGTCGGGCCAGTCGATCAGCGGGTGGTGGACGGCCGATCCGATGTCCTCTGCTTCACGGGTCCTGTCCTCGAAGAGCCCGTTGAGGTCACCGGGCATGTTGAGCTCAAGGTCTTCGTCTCTTCCAACGCTGTGGACACCGACATTACGGCTAAGCTCGTCGACGTTTTCCCCGACGGCCGGGCGATCAACCTCTGCGACGGCATCCTGCGTCTGCGTTACCGCAACGACCTGTCCAACCCCGCACCGCTGACCCCCGGAGAGGTGTACGAGGTGACCGTACCGATGGCGGTGACTTCCAACGTATTCCTGCCCGGACACCGCATCCGGCTCGACATTTCAAGCAGCAACTTCCCCCGCTACGACCGGAATACGAACACCGGCGGCTTCATAGCTCAGGAATCGATTGCTCAGTCGGTCGTCGCGACCAACCGAATCATCCACGGACCTGAACACCCCAGCCGGCTCGTCCTGCCCATCATCAACCGCTAAGAACATCCGGAAAGTTGCCTTATGACCCCGGGCGACCTCCGCAACTAGGGCGAGGAATGCCGGCAAGCCGAGCGGAACCTGGTCCCGAACCGCCGGCATGAGTAGGCACCTCAAACAGGTGGTGGCTAAGAAATAACGCCCGGCTGGAGCATCCAGCCGGGCATTACCTTATTGGCTGCACGACATCAAGACCCATATCCGCCTGCTCCTGCCCGCTGACACAAGAATCTTCACCTACCGCCGCCAGACTTGCCGCATGTCAGCTGGGACCACACCCAAACCTGACGTCAGGAAAACATCGAAAAGACCTTCGGAATAGGGTCCAGTTCAGTCTTTTCTGACACGACGGCGCGTAGATCTAAGAACCCAATCTGACACATACCGGGCTTGAGGCCCTGACCCAGAACGGCCCCGCTTCCGAAAGGAAGCGGGGCCGTTCCGTTTAGGACTGTTAGCGAGCCACTGCAGCGTCAAGGTCGGCTGCTGCACCAGCCTCCGTCGTCGCGACCCCGCCTGCGTGCGGTTCGAAGCGCACGAACATGGCCTTGAAGCCGGGGGTGTTGGACACGCGGGCCACGTTTTCCTTGTGGACCAGGGCGTTCGCTTCGGGGAAGTACGCCGCGGCGCAGCCCTTGGCCGTCGGGTAGGCCACCAGGCGGAACTTCTCGGCGCGCCGGTCCGTGCCCTGGAAGGTGCTCACCACGTCCACAAGGTCGCGGTCCTTGAAGCCCTGCTCGGCCAGGTCCTCCGGGTGCACCAGGATCACGCGGCGGCCGTCGGAGATGCCCCGGTAGCGGTCATCCAGGCCGTAGAAGGTGGTGTTGTACTGGTCGTGGCTGCGGATGGTCTGCAGCACCAGGTGGCCCTCCGGCGGCGTCAGGTACTCCAGCGGGCTGACCGTAAAGCGGCCCCGGCCGATGTCCGTCGCGAACGAACGGGTGTCCCGCGGCGGGTTGGGCAGCACGAAGCCGTTCCTGGTCCGGACCCTGGCGTTGAAGTCCTCAAAGCCCGGCAGGACCCGGGAGATGTGGTCGCGGACCACGTCGTAGTCCTCGGCCATGGCCTTCCAGTCCACCGAATGATCCGGCCCGAACGTGGCCTCGGCCATCCGTGCCACGATCACCGGCTCGGCGAGCAGGTGATCGGAGACCGGGGTAAGCCTGCCCTGGGTGGAGTGGACCACGGACATGGAGTCCTCCACGGACAGGAACTGGGCACCCTTGGGGTGCTTGTCGTCCTTGTCCGTCCGTCCCAGCGTGGGAAGGATCAGCGAGGTGCGGCCGTGCACAATGTGGGACCGGTTGGGCTTGGTGGAGATATGGACGGTGAGCCCGATCCGCTGCATCCCGGCTTCCAGCGTCTCCGTGTCCGAACACGCCAGCGAGAAGTTTCCGCCCATGGACACGAACACGTCCACCTCGTCGCGTTCAAACGCCTCCATGGACTCCACGGCGTCGTGGCCGTGGTGCCGCGGCGACTGGATACCGAACTCCTTGTCCAGCGCTTCGAGCAGCCATTCCTTCGGCTTCTCCCAGATGCCCATGGTTCTGTCACCCTGGACGTTGGAGTGTCCGCGCACCGGGCACGCACCGGCGCCGGGCTTTCCGAAGTTGCCCTGCAGCAGCAGGACGTTGACCATCTCCTTGATGGTGTCCACCGAGTGCGGCTGCTGGGTAACGCCGAGCGCCCAGCAGAAGATGCTGGCCTTGGATGCAACCAGCATCCCGGCCACATCCTCGATCTGCTGCCGGGTCAGGCCCGTGGCCTTCTCCGTCTCTTCCCAGTCCAGTTCCCGGCGGGCTTCGGCGTACGCGTCGAAGCCGTCGGTCTGCGCGTCAATGAAGGAACGGTCGACGACGGTCCCCGGGTTTCGCTCTTCGGCCTGCAGCAGCAGGTGGCCGAGGGCCTGGAACAATGCGAGGTCGCCGCCCACCTTGATCTGCAGGTATTCGTCGGCCAGCGGCGTGCCGCCGCCCACCACGCCCGAGAGCGTCTGCGGGTCGCGGAAGTTGAACAGGCCGGCCTCGGGCAGCGGGTTGACCGCCACCACCTTGCCGCCTTTGTCCTTGCACTCCTTCAGCGCGGACAGCATGCGGGGGTGGTTCGTGCCCGGGTTCTGCCCCACCACGAAGATCAGCTCGGCATCGTGGATGTCATCCAGCGATACCGTGCCCTTGCCGATGCCGATGGTCGGGTTCAGCGCAGAACCGGAGGACTCGTGGCACATGTTGGAGCAGTCCGGCAGGTTGTTGGTGCCCAGCGAGCGGGCGAACAGCTGGTACATGAACGCTGTCTCGTTGGCCGTGCGCCCGGATGTGTAGAAGACGCAGCGGTCGGGCGTGCTGGCGCGGATGTGCTCGCCGATCAGTTCGAACGCATCCGCCCAGGAGATCGGCGAGTAGTGCGTCTCCCCTTCCCGGATGACCACCGGTTCGCTGAGCCTGCCCTGGTTGCCCAGCCAGTACTCGGTCTTTTCGGACAGCTCGGCGATGGAATGCTTCGCCCAGAACTCAGCCCCCACGGTCCGCAGGGTGTTCTCCTCGGCAACAGCTTTGGCGCCGTTCTCGCAGAACTCGGCGGCCTTGCGCTTCTTGTCCGACTCCGGCCACGCACAACCCGGGCAGTCAAAACCGCCGCGCTGGTTGAGCCGCAGCAGCGACTGCGCCGTGCGGGTCACGCCGGCCTGCGCCACCGCACGTTCCAGCGCCACCATCACGGCCTTGACGCCGGCCGCTTCGGTCTTCGGCTTATGGACTTCGAGCTCGTCCTCGTTAATGTCCGCGACGGGGGCGGGCTGCTTCCCGAACTTCATTGTTCCAACTTCCTAACCGCTGTTTTCGTGCCTGTTCTGATCGCCACTAAGGCGCGCCAGGCATTCCCGGCGCGCCTTGCGTGTGGCGATCTTGTCTTTCTTCTTACTGTGCCACTTTGGCGAGGGTTTCGCGTTCGGCGGCGATGGTGGTGTTGTCCCCGTGCCCGGTCCGAACGACCGTGTCCGCGGGGAGGGGGAGGAGGCGTTCGCGGATGGAGGCCAGGATGGTGGGGTAGTCACTGTAGGACCGGCCGGTCGCGCCGGGTCCGCCGTTGAACAGGGTGTCCCCGGTGAACACGGTGTTCCCGGCCTCGAGGTGGAAGCAGGTGGACCCGGGTGAGTGGCCCGGGGTGTGGATCGCTTT
>NZ_BAEG01000109.1 GCF_000238915.1 Arthrobacter globiformis NBRC 12137
TGGTGCGGCCCACTGTGCGTTGTGCCGTTGGTGGAGTTCGGCGAGGAGGTCGCGGTAGTTGATGGTGACCAGGATCTGGGGCCGGTGTCCGCCGTTGGCGGGCAGGGTGTCGGTGGTGAGGGCGGTTTGGCAGGCGCCGACGAGTCCGTCGAGTCTCTTCTGGCCCTGGGACCGGTGGTCCAGCGGGATTTCCGGGAGGTCCGGGGTGTCCCAGCCGGCCGGGCCGCCCTGTTCCCCGGCCCCGGTCGCGTCGGTGCCGGTTGAGGTGCCGGGTGTTGGGGTGC
>NZ_BAEG01000108.1 GCF_000238915.1 Arthrobacter globiformis NBRC 12137
GTTGGTGGTGCGGGTTTCGGTGGGGAGGTTCAGGGTGGGGTTTTGGTTGAAGAAGCCGTGGGGTTCGAGCATGAAGCCGATGTTCTGGCGGGGCATCACGGGCCAGTCTTCGAGGCGGACGACGTGGTGCATGCCGAAGGTGTACCAGACCACGAGGTCCTGATCGACGATGTTCCGGTCTTTCTGGGTCCAGATGTGCAGGCCGTCATCGGCGCCGGTGGCCTGGTTCGGGTACTCGCCGGCGGCGAAGCGTTCGGTCCGGTCGTAGGCGGTGACCCAGAGGTTGTTCCGGGCGAACTGGGCGCGTTTGGAGACGTAGGACTCGTCCCCGGCGGCGAGCTGGATGCCGTTGGTGGGGATCAGCCGGTAGGCGACGGGTTCGTCCACGATGTTCTTCTTCTCGTGGTTGGCGATCTTCCAGAACCGGTGCTTGGCGCCGTCGGTCTTGCGGATCGCGGCCTGTTCGGTTTCCAGGAGCCGGTCCACTGCCTTGAACGCGGTGTGGGTGGGGTTGTGCTCGGGGTATTCCATGTCCACTTCGTAGACGGCGTTGTTCGGGCCATCGACCTCGAAGTCCATCCGGACGTTGAACATGTGCTGGTGGATCGGGGCGTAGAGCCCGTCGTTGTTCAGGGACTGGCCGTACGGGCTCTTCGCACCGGGCTGCTGCCCGGCGGTGGAGAGGATGCCGGTGGCCTTGACCAGGAACTCGATGGACCCATCGAGGAACAGGTGCCAGTAGAACGCGTACTCGTAGTTCGCGACCGTGGCGATGAAGGAGATCACGAGCTTGCGGCTGCGGCGGGTCTCGGCGGTGCCCTCACGGAAGTCGAAGTGCTTCCACAGGATCGAGTCGTCTTCCTCGTGCATGCAGATCGCGTTCTCGATCGTCCACGGGTTGCCGTGGCTGTCCACGCTGTGCCCGTCGAAGTACTGGATCTCGCCCAGGCAGTCACAGCCCAGGGTCAGGGAGTTGGCCATGTTGCCGATGTTGTACTCACCGGAATCGAACGCGTTCTTCTTCGCCTGCACCGGGGCGGTGTCACCGTACGGGACGACCATTTCCGAGAGCGAGGCACGGTTGATCACCGGACGCTCCAC
>NZ_BAEG01000107.1 GCF_000238915.1 Arthrobacter globiformis NBRC 12137
TCACGAGTTGGGTGGGGACGAGGGTGACGCCGGGTTGGGTGGTGTTGGTGCGGATCTGCTGCAGGACGTTGTCGACGCATCGGTTGCCGACGTCGGCGAAGTTCTGGTGGACGGTGGTGAGCGGGGGAGCGTAGGAGGAGGCTTCGGGGACGTCGTCGAAGCCGACCAGGCTGATGTCCCCGGGGACGGACAGGCCTTTTTCGCGGAAGGCGCGGAGCAGGCCGAGGGCCATGTGGTCGTTGGCGGCGAAGACGGCGGTGCAGCCGGGTTCGTCGGCGAGCCGGAGTCCGGCGGCGTAGCCGGAGTCGGCTGACCAGTCGCCGCGGAGCACGGGCGGGACGGGCTTGCCGGCGGCGGTGAGGGTGGTGCGCCAGGCGGCGGCGCGGCGTTCGCTGGCGTAGGACTCTTCGGGGCCGGCGACGTGCCAGACGGTCTGGTGGCCGAGGTCCAGGAGGTGTTGGACGGCTTTTTGGGCGCCGTCGGCCTGGTCGGTGTCCACCACGCTGTACTGCTCGCCGGCGTCGGAATCGACGACGACGACCTTGACTCCCGGGGGCAGCGTCACTGTCGCTGCATCGAGGAGGTGGACTTCCATGATGGCGATCACGGCGTCAACGGCGAGTTCGCCCATCCGGGAGAATGCGCCCTGGATTCCGGCCTGGGTGGGGGCCGTGACCGGGATCAGCGTGATGGCGAAGTCCTGCCGGGCTGCATGCAGTGCGATGG
>NZ_BAEG01000106.1 GCF_000238915.1 Arthrobacter globiformis NBRC 12137
CTCGCACGCTCAGGAGCGACCTCCGCCCTTGGGGATGCCCCCGTGCTCCCCTGCGCAGAGGCTCAGAAACCTCCGTTTTGTGCTTGCACGTTGGAGGCCTTCCCGAAGGCTGCTGCGCCTGAGAATTTGCACACAGCCGTCTGTGGTCCCCTTCTCGGCCTCCCTATTTTACCAGCATTTTCTGGCGGCCCAGGCACGGGCGGCGGACGAGGCACGTCTCGGCCCGGACGGGGCTTTGTCCTGCGTACCACAAAGGGCAGGTCAGCCCTCCTGCAAGGCGGTGGAGCTGGCACAGGCTGCCTGGGAGGCATGGCAATGTCGCAGCATGGCCCAGCATGCCTGTGGAGCGCT
>NZ_BAEG01000105.1 GCF_000238915.1 Arthrobacter globiformis NBRC 12137
CGCGTACAGCCACTTCTCCGGTTCGGGCGGGGCCTCAATCTACTGGTCCCCCAAGACCGGCGCGCACGAGGTCCACGGTGCGATCCGGGCCAAATGGGCGGCACTGGGCTGGGAGAAAGGCCCGCTCGGCTATCCA
>NZ_BAEG01000104.1 GCF_000238915.1 Arthrobacter globiformis NBRC 12137
GCTGCGCCTGGGAACTTGCACACAGCCGTCTGTGGTGGCCTTCTAGGTGTGCCTATGTTTCCAGCATTTGTTGGCGGCCCTGGCATGGGCGGCGGTCGTGGCACGTCT
>NZ_BAEG01000103.1 GCF_000238915.1 Arthrobacter globiformis NBRC 12137
ACATCACTTGGCCGACCTAGCTCACAACGGTCAGAGCGTCACTGCTTGTCACTGTTGAAAGGAGGCTTGCATAAATTGGCCAACAGGACATCCCTCAGCTGACTTGGGTTACGAAGGAGAG
>NZ_BAEG01000102.1 GCF_000238915.1 Arthrobacter globiformis NBRC 12137
TTCCGGTGGAATCTCCACTTGCATACAGTACAGTACCATTTCGGAATGGTTTTGCAGGTTGGCAAGCAATCTTCGTAGCATTCTCAGAGAGGGGCATTGCAGGATCCTCAGTCCGGATGTTCAAGCATTTGTCTTGAAGTTATGTTCAACAAGGTCTCAAGGCAC
>NZ_BAEG01000101.1 GCF_000238915.1 Arthrobacter globiformis NBRC 12137
CCTACGCCATCCGCTGTGACCGTCACGTCAGTCAGGGGGTAGCCGAGCGGGCCTTTCTCCCAACCCAGGGATGCCCATTTGGCCCGGACCGCACCGTGGACCTCGTGCGCGCCGGTCTTGGGGGACCAGTAGATCGAGGCCCCATCCGAACCGGAGAAGTGGCTGTACCGCCCCACCCCATCCGGCGTAATCCTCACGTCGGTGGTCGGGAATCCGAGCATGCCAGCGGCGCCGCCCGCGGCCTTGTAGCTGGTGTAGACCGCGGCATGGACCTCATGTGCACCTGTCGCCGGCGACCAGCAGATTATCCCGGTGACGAAGTCCTGGCACTTTCCATCCGCAACGGCGTACTGATCAGTGAGAGCCCGCCCTAGGGACGACGACGGGCGGCCGGCGCCGATCTGGTATGCCTTGACAGCGATCGGATCGTCGGTGCCGTTGCCGGTCAGCATCACCTTCAGCTCGCCCTGGCCGTCATCGGCGGTGATCAGGTAGAAGGTGTCCTGCGTGCCGGCCTGCCCGAGGGCCGCCGGCGTGAAGGTCACGCTTTGGAAGGCGGACTCACCGGGTGGAATGGTGATGCCCTCGGAGATGGGGGCGGTAGTCGAGAAGACACCCTGCGGCGCCTTCGCCTTGGTGATCGTCATTGGGATGTTGCCGTCGTTTTGTATGGTGAAGTCCGCCGTGGCCGATGTTCCCACCGGGACGTCCCCGAAGTCCAGTGACGGCGGCATCTCCAGGTGCGCCGCGCCGGAAACGGCGGTTGCAGTCAGCGGCACGGTCACGGATCCCCGGTCGCTGGTGATGACCAGCGAGTCGGTCACCGGGTCCGCCGTCGTCGGACTGAACGTCACCGACACCGGAACCGAAGCGAGGGGCTGGATCTGCTGGCCCACCACCGGCAGCATGGCCGCGTCGGCGGTAAGCTCAGCGCTGGCCGGCAGGGTTACGCCGGTGATCTCGATGACGGTGGTACCGGTGTTGACGATGTTGACGGTTTGGCGGCTGCTGGTCAGAGTCGGCACGTTGGTGAACTGGAGTGCGGCCGGGGTGGCGCCCAGTCCGTCCTTTGTGCCCACGCCGTGGATGCCCAGGAGCACGGTCTCGCCGTCGGCCGTCTTTACCGTCAGTGTGCCGTCAGCCTGCCCGGGAGCTGTCGGCGAGAAGGTCATCGGAACGGTCAGGCTCTCGCCACTTTGCAGCGTCCCGGTCGGGCTGCCGGTAGTTCCGATCCCGAACGGCGCCCCTGTTGTGACCGAGCTGACCGTCACCGCCCGGGTGGCGGTGACGGTGACGTTGCCGGTTTGGGAGGCGCCCACTTCGGCCGTGCCCAGGTCAGTGTCCGTCGCGCCTACAGCTGCGGTTGTCGGGGCGCCAAAGCCATGCACGTGGCCGTCGCGGGAGCCGACGTACACCCGACCGTTGTCCGTGGCCACCGAGGAGAACTTAGCGGCCGTACCTATCGGGGCGCTGAACACCTGCTGGAGGGAGCCGGTGCTGTCCGGGAGGGCTCGGTAGGCCCGCAGTTCCGCACTGACCCCGGTTCCTCCTGTGGAGTAGACCGCCCAGACAAGGGCGGAGGACCCGTCCGTGCCGGAAGAGGTCACCCCTGGCGCGCCGGACGTATACCCGAACGTGCCCGTTGACGTGCCGACGGATGCGAGCCTGATCCCGCCCGTGCTGTCCGGCACAAGCTTGAAGGCGCGCAGAAACCCCCTGTTCTCGACCGTGTAGATATACCCGCCGTCGCCCGTCCCGAGAAACGCGGGCCGTCCCCACACCCCGTTGTAAGGTCCGGCCGCGTCGAGGACTGCGTCCGTTCCGTCCGGCCCCTGCCCCATGCCGCCCAGGTTGTCCCGGTCCAGCAGATATACGTGGCCGTCCTTGCCGACCTGAACCAGCAGGTGCGGGTGTTCGGGCGTGCCGTAGCCGTCAGGAATGGCAACCGGCGCTCCGGAACCCAGGTCGGTGTCGTTCTGGTCCAGCTTGAGGTTGTTGGCTGGGCTGAAGAAGTCGGTTGGGCTCAGGTTGCCGTCACTTCCTACCTGGACCCTGACAACCGATTCCGCCAGGGTGCTGGGCGGGGTCTTGCCCGGGCCAGCCTTCGGGGAGATGCCGTTCCCGGTGGCGAACAGGATTTGACCGGGACCGTCGGAGACCAGGCCTCCGCCGGACTGCCAGATCCCGCCCTCCGCATTGGCGTTGCCTGACTCTGTGGCCCACATCGTGGTCTGCCGTCCGCTGGTGGACACGCCGATGACGTACCCGACGAAGGGGGTGTAGTCGCAGTGGCTGGCGAAGCCCGCGTACACCACCCCGTCCATCAGCAGCAGTCCGGGCCGCTGCATGGCGGTCATCGCGTTGAACGGGCGGGTCGGATCGTTGGTGGGGGCGCCGCTGATGAGGACGGGGAACCCGGCCCGCTCTGCCCCGGTCGACGGATCGAGGGAGTGCATGTACCAGTGCGGGAGTTGCGGGGTGGCTCCGTCGTTCGTCTTCGCCAGCAGGAAGACGCTGTTGGTCGCCGGGTCGAAGACCGGCGTGGACGTGATGCCGATATTGGGCGTCAGATCGCCGCAGCTCACGGTCGACGCCGGCCAGGCCGGCCCGACAGAACGCTGCCACTTCGTCGCCCCCGTGATACTGTCCAGCCCGTAAACCGCGTTGTTCTCCGTCGCGGCAATCACGGTGCCGCCTACAACGAGCGGCTGGGCGTAGACCTGCCCGTCCACCGGCGTGGAGAACAGTTTGCCGAAGTTCGAGGACGAGACGGACGACGGCGAGAGTGTGCTTTCGTTGCTGTCCCATCCGGTTCGAAGCGTATCGTGGCCAATCGTCCCGACGTCCGCGGCGGCGACTCCGCTGACGGACAGCCCGGCGAATGCAAGGACTGCTGACAGAAGGCCACTCCAGGCGCGGCGGCGTTTCCGCACCGGGCGCCGGGAGGACAGCTTGGTAGCCCTGGCGCGAGTCAACGCCCCAGTTCTTTGTTGATCGCGCATGTTTGAGACCTGCTTCAGACCGTGGCTGGACTAGGCGTGTGACCGCTGCAGCTGGGGAATGCATCGGGCCGGTTGCCCTGAGTGAGGTCTCCCCAACCTTCAGCTTCAGGACGATCCCACTGTCTGTGTCGAGCCCTAGGAAAAAGTGGGGGCCGACCCGCAGGAACTTTGGTCTCACCCCCCAAAATGAGGGGAACGGTGCGCCGGCGCCTTGCCCTCCAATGCGGCGGCCCTCTCTACAGCATTCATCCTCGGAGTCGCGACATTTCTGGCCACGGGCAGCAGGCGCTCAGCTAAGAAATCCAGCTAGGCACGTGCGGGACGCTGGCGGGATTGGAACGACGCGTCAGCGCATTCCGGGCGCAGTGGCGGTCAGGAAGGCTTTGATCTTGCTGGCCACGGCCGGCGCGTGGGTCCAGTGCAGGTAGTGTCCGCCGGGGACCAGCACAATTTCGTGGTGCCGGACGTTCTGCAGCCGGCTCTCGTGCAGCGCGGCGTCCGGAGCGGGCTCCTTCGCCGTCGCGAGGAACGTTAGCACGGGGACATCGTCCGGGTAGCGCATTGCCTGCACCTTGCGGGCGTTGTCGGCGATCCGGCTGGTCTCGTCGAGGACGGATGCGTTGCCGAAGTTCCAGTTGGCCATCTTGCGGATCAGATCCCGCTCACCGGACGTGTAGGCGGTGCCGTCCGGTTCCACGAGGCCTGGTGCAAGCATGGTGGCCCAGCGGAGCAGGCCGCTGGCAGCGACCAGGCCTTCCCAGTTGATGCCGCCCGCGGGGACGCTGGTCTGGTCCGTGTGGATTTTCCCGGCGGCGGGAACTGTGGGGTCGATGCCGATGACGGCCACGACGTCGGTCGGGTACCGGTTGGCGTAGGCGAGCGTGTAGAAGCCGGCGATGGAATGGCCGCCGATAACGTAGGGTCTGGGCACTTCCGCTTTTGCCAGGGCCTCATGCAGCTCGGAGGTGATGTTTTCGACACTACGCTCCAGCGGGGGCTGGTCGCTGTACCCGTAGCCGAAGCCTTCCACGACGACGACGTCGTAGTCCCCGAGCTCCCGGATGAGCGGTGCAAAGTCCACCGCCGGAGCCGGAGTACCGAGGCCGCTGAGCAGCACGATGGATTGTCCGGTCCGGCCGTTCCCTGGTGTGTGCACGACGTTGAGGGCTCCGTGGCTTGTCTGGACCCTTTGCCCGTACGGCACGGTTGCGGACCGCTCCGCCTGGTTCATGGCGAGGTTGGTGGCCGTGGACGTCAGAAGGAGGCCTGCCACAGTGGCGACCGCAATACCCAGGGTGCGAAGCCTGCGGCGCGGCGTTGTGCTTCGTGCATCTGCGGGAGCGGTCATGGCGGGCAGCGGCGCCGGGGAGGGTCGAAAGTTGATCACGGGTTAAGACTGCCCCTCGGAACCAGCCCGGGGGAGTGGTAAAAATTGCCAGCATGAAAAGGATCCTGCCGTCAGGGGTCCGACCCGCGGCTGCGTGGGTACAGTGGCCTCATGCACCGTGTCGTTGCGCTGGCACTGCCGGACGTCGTCGCCTTTGACCTTGCGATTCCAGCGCAGATTTTCGGCCATGAGGACGAGCGGAAACTGTACTCGTTCAGTGTCTGCGCCGCCGAACCTGGCCTGGTCCCGACCACAACCGGGTATGCCATCCACGCGGCTGCGGGGCTCGAGGCCCTTCTGTCAGCCGACACCATTGTTGTGCCCGGGTTCAGCCCTCTCAACGACCCTCCGGCCGGGGTCTGCGAGGCGCTCCGCGAGGCTGCGGGAAACGGGGCCCGGATGGTGTCCGTCTGTACCGGGGCATTCGCGCTCGCGGCTGCCGGACTCCTTGACGGGAAACGCGCCACAACGCATTGGAGAAACGCCCAGCGCCTCCAGACTCTGCACCCGGCGGTCGCCGTCGACGCCGGGGTGCTGTACATCGACGAGGGCGGCGTCAGTACCAGCGCCGGTGTGGCGGCCGGGATCGACCTGTGCCTGCATCTGGTCCGCAAAGACCACGGCACCGAGGCAGCGAACCGCATCGCCCGGCGGATGGTCGTGGCTCCCCACCGCGAGGGCGGTCAGGCGCAATTCATTGAACGAGCCGTTGCCGCGCCGCTGACCCACTTCGCCGAGACCTGCGTCTGGGCAAGGCAGCATCTGGCTGAGCCGCTGACCGTCATCGATATGGCCGTCCATGCAGGCTGGGCGCCCAGCAGCTTCGCGCGCAAATTCCTGGCAGAGGCGGGAACAACACCGCTGCGCTGGCTGACCAGCCAGCGCATTGCCGAGGCCTGCCGCCTGCTCGAAACGACCGACCTGACCGTGCAGGCAGTCGCGGCCAGGTCGGGTCTGGGAACGGCAGCCAACTTCCGGCTCCACTTCATGCGCGAACTCAACACCACGCCCTCCAGCTACCGCCGCCTCTACCAGGGACGGAACCGCAGCCTGACGCTGGGGTCCTAGTGGCCAGAAGCACGCCCCTGGGTGCAGCGCGCCTGGTGGCACGCCGCGCGAATGGTCAGTACCGTCGTCGTAAGAACCACCGCACAATCAGTCAGGGGCAGCATGAGCAAGAACGGCAGGAACCGGAACAAGCGCAAGGGCCCCGCTGGCCCGGGACGTTCCGCCGCACGCGGCTCTTCGCCCGCTTCGCTGAGCTCTTTCCGGGCCGGGCGGGCAGTCGACTCGCTCGCGCCGGCATTTGTCCGGTGGTTCGACGACGGTACTCCGGGTGCTGCTGCCACCGCCCTCGAGTGCCTGGCAGTCATAGAAAGCGTTATGGGCCGTTACATGGACCGTGTGGCCGCTGCTGACCTGACACGCCTTGATCCTGTGATCCTGGCGGATGCTCTCGCTGCCGACCTCGCCTCGCCTGCGGTAGACGAAGAGGATGACCGCGGTGAGTTTGTCATCGCCGCCGTGCACGGGTTCGTAGACTTTCTCGGGGACACTGACCGGTGGTCAGGTTCAACGGAACAGCTCGCCGACGTCATTGACCTGCTCAACGGCCTTCTGGGGGAGGCTGATGATTTTAGCCTCGTAGACGTGCCGGTCGTTTCCGACGATGACGCGCTCCAGGTCTTCTCGGAACTGCCGCTGGTCCAGCGGACGACGGCCCTGCTTCAGTGGATCGGCGACGCAAAGCCGGTGACTGCAACCGGGGCGCTCCGGACGAAAGACATCGAAGCGGCGGCGGCATGTTTCGGACTGACAGTCAGAGGCGGGCCCAAACAGGCCGGCGCCCCGCAGGCCGGAAAGGGCCGTTCGGAACAGCCCGTCCCGACAGTCCGCAGCATGTATGAAGTGCCGCTGCTGGCGCAGGCGTGGGAGGCGCTGGCCCGCACCGAACTCATCAAGATCAGCCCAACGAAGGCGGTGCCCTCGCCGGCCTCCGCCGTCTTCCAGGCCGGCAACACCTCGGACCGGCTGGAGGAACTGGTGTTCTTCGTCGACCAGTTCCTCGCGGCCTCCGTGCTCGGTTACGACCCTGAGCAGCCGTGGGAAGTCCTCGTTGCCGCAACGGTGGCCTCGATTCTGCTGGCGGCCTCCTCGGAGGATCCTCCGCGGACGGACTCCGTGCTGGACCCCCGGACGGGTGCATCGCCAGAGGAAAGGGCCACGGTCGAGTCACTGAAGGCCGCGGCCATGCACCAACTGGAAGCACTTGCCGAGCAGGGGATCCTGACGATCGACACGCATTTCCGCGTGCCGCCTGCCCTGGTCCGGTGCGTTGCGAACACCTACGGGGACGCAACGGTGCTGGAGGACCTGGGCCTGTTGGACATCCCGGACCTTGATCTGGATTCCGAGGATGCCTAGTACTCTGCGGATGCCCAGTACCAGGCACTGATGCGGAGCTCTAAGGGGAAGACCGATGCGAAAGCCCGGCATCGGTGCCAAGCTGGTTTCATCTGCACGAATGTCTGTTGATGAAGGAGCGTGGGTGGCATGCCCAAGACTGGCAAGAACGATCACGCCCGCAAGGAAGAGCTTCCCTCGACCCTGCAGCGTTCGGAGCAGAAAGCCCAGGATACCTTCGCCAAGACCTACGATTCGGCGCTGGAGTCCTATGACAATGACGAGAGCCGGGCTGCCCGGACAGCCTTCGCTTCCCTCAAGCACAGCTACGAAAAGGTGGGCGACCACTGGGAACCGAAGGAGAAGCGCGGCCCCTCCGACCAGCATGCGGCCGAGGGACTGGATTCATCGGCGCCCTCCGCGGGAGGCGTGGACGCGAACGCCTCCAAGGAGCACCTGTACAAGCTGGCCCAGGAGCTGAACGTCGAAGGACGTTCGAAGATGGACAAGGACGAACTTGTCGAGGCGCTCCAGAAGGCCAATGATGCCGCCACCCGCAAGGCGCGGGGCAACTGAGCCTATCCGGCTTTGGGGCGAACGTAGGAGGATCCCGACGGCGTCCGCTCCAGCACGCCGAAATCGATCATGTACCGGCGCAGCAGCACCACATCGTCGGTGTAGCTCAGGAGCCGTTCGTTGACCTTCCGTTCGGTGAGCTCCTCGCCCGGCTCGAAGGTCTCGCCGGCGATCCAGGCCAGGAGTTCCCGCCGCTCCGCCTGGTTGGCCGGATACCTGTCGATCCGGCCAAGACGCATGAACCGGGCCACCCCAGTCTGCGGCTGGCGTTTGGGCTGCTGCGTGAGGAGGTCGCGGAAGATCGACTCGGAGGCCTCGAGTTCATTGCCGGCGGTCCGTTCCACAAGGCCTGCGTCGAGCAGGGCGGCGATGGCCCGGTCGCGCCGTTGCCCGCCCGGAGCCGAAGGAACGCCGGTGGGACCGGCTCCCAGCACTATTTGCGCGTAGGCGGTCCGCGCGTCACGGTTGGCGAGAGCCGCCATCACCCGCCGCCAGTGCGGTCCGCTCTGCCTGGTCTCCCTGCTCACCGCGCTTCCCCTTCTGTGCTCTGGCCTGCCGGACCGGTGCCGGTTGGCGGGTACGACAGGCAAAATCGTAGCCCCGGCGGGCTCACGCCGGAAGGCGCCGTCAGCCCGGCTTCCGAGAGGTCAAAGTGTCCCGCGCGCAAAACCGCTGGCGCCCGGCCCGCGTCGTGATGTGAAATGGTCCCGGGGCCACTATCAGTGAGCGGGCCCGAAACGGCAGGGAACAACCTGGGCTATTGCGCTGGCCGTGTTGGGCGCATGGCTTCCCGAAGTCATACCAATGGTCCAGGTGGCCCGCTCACCCTTAGGGTGCCCGCATCGGTTCTGATCCCGCCGTCGCCGCCCACAGCCAAATGTAAGGGGACCCCTTGAAAACCAACGACCTGTTGCTGGACGCCTTTGGCCGCATCCGCGAAATCGTGGATGCCACGCTTGAAGGGCTCGACGACGCGAGCCTGGTCGGCCGGCCCGCGGGCAGCGGCAACTCCATTGCCTGGCTCGTCTGGCACCTCAGCCGGATAGAGGACGTGCAGGTGGCCTCGGCGGCCGGGCTGCCACAGGTCTGGACCTCGCAGGGCTTTGCCGCCAGGTTCGGCCTGCCGCTTCCAGAACGGGACACCGGCTACGGACACTCGTCGGACCAGGTCGACGCCGTGAGGGCCCCGCGGGAGCTGCTCGCTGAGTACTACGAGGCGGTCCACCGGCAGACCGCGGACGTTCTAACCACGCTCGGCGACGACGACCTTGACCGCGTCGTCGATACCCGCTGGGACCCGCCGGTCACCTTCGGCGTCCGGCTAGTCAGCACAATTGCGGACTGCCTTCAGCACGCGGGGCAGGCCGCCTATGCCAAGGGCCTGAAAGGCAGTGCGCAGAAATAGCAGGCATTGGGTCGCCATCTGGCGGCTTGTCTGGCCTTGGCGTTCGGAGGAGGATAGCGGCAAAAACTCCAGGAGGCCGTGATGACCCAGCTTGGCAGGTTTGAGAAGTACCTGATCGAGGAATTTTTCGACGACTACCGTGCCGGGGCCATGAGCCAACACACCTTCACACGCCGGGTCGCGTTCATCACCGGCAGCATGGCTGCCGCGTCCGCCGCGATGCTCCTCGTTGGCTGCACACCCCAGGAGGTCCCGCGCAGCACCGATCCCATGCCCACCCCCACCCCGACGTCGGGCTCCGCCACCGGCACCGCCACCGGCACCGCCACCGGCACCGCCACCGGAGGCGCCGTCCCGGGGGCGAAGAGCCCGCTGTCCGTCCCCGAGGGGGCAGCCGGAATTACGACGTCGACAGTGAAGTTCCCGTCCGGCGGCACCGAGATCAGTGCGTACCTCGCCCGGCCAGAAGGCGGGAAGCCCGGCCCCGCCGTGCTGGTCTGCCACGAGAACCGGGGACTGACACCCCATATCCAGGACGTGGCCCGGCGCTTCGCGAAGGAAGGCTACGCGGCCCTGGCAATCGACCTCCTGAGCAGGGAAGGCGGCACCGCGAGCCTGGACCGCGATGCCGTTCCGGGAGCCTTGACGCAGGCCGGCGCTCAGCGGCACGTTGCGGACTTTGGCGCGGGATTCGACTACCTGCAGAAGCAGGCCTTCGTGGAGCAGGGACGCATTGCCATGACCGGCTACTGCTTTGGCGGGGGTATCACCTGGCAGTCGGCGGTGGAGATGACCGGCCTCAAGGCGACGTCGGCCTTCTACGGTCCGGCCCCTGATCTGGACAAGGTGCCGTCCATTAAGCCTGCGGTGTTGGGTGTCTACGCAGAACTGGACGACCGGATCACCGGCCCCATGCCGCAACTCAGGGATGCCCTGGCGGCCACGAGCGTGCCCAACCAGCTCAAGGTTTATCCCGGCGTCGACCACGCCTTCCACAACGACACCGGTGAACGCTACAACGAGCAGCAGGCAACTGCCGCCTGGAACGACACACTGGCGTGGTTCAAGAAGTACGTCTAACGGTCGGCTAGCTCACGGCGTCCGCGATCTCCCCGGCGTCGGGTCCGGACGCGTCGTGGGCCAGGGCCTTTTGCCGGCGGTACACCTGGATGGCAATGGCCGTCGGAATGACGGCCAGGGCCACGGCCCGCATCCAGGGGCGGTCCAGGACATGGCCGGTGACGGAGTCAAGGGAGAAGCTGCCCGGCCCGCCAATCGTGAAGGATGACGCCGCAAGTCCCAGGACGGCCGGGTATTCAAGGCCTCCTTCCGTGGCGAAGAACCCGTTGGGGGCGTGCACGCTGGCCGCAACACCCATGGTGGTGGCGGCAGCTGCCCCGGCGGCCGGAGTGCCAAGTCCCAGCGCCAGAGCCAGGCCGGCGCCCGCTTCGCCGAGGCCAGCGAGGACCGCACTGGGCTTCGCGGGCCGGAACCCCATGGCGTGCATGCCCTTGCTGGTGCCCTCGATCCCGCCGCCGCCGAACCAGCCGAAGAGCTTCTGGGTGCCGTGGGCAATGAGGACGCCGCCCAGGCCCACGCGGAAGATGGTCTGTGCTGCTGTGGCGGCGACTGGGGCAAGCGGACTGGTACTCGTGCGGCTCATGGGAATCCTCCTGTAAACGGTTCAGCCTGCCGGCTGCTCTTCAGGCGATCTTGTCCGACGATTCTACGTCCGCGGGAGACCGGGGATTCGGGGATTTTGGTCCGTCCGCCGGGTACCCGCCGTCGTCCTCAGCCCTGGGCCTTAGCCCTGGCCCTTGGGCCTGGACTGCGGGAGGTACCCCTGGCGTCCGGCCTCACGCACGAGCAGCCGGATATTCGCGTACAGCACTGCCCTGACAGCATCGGGCTCCAGCCGCTGCCCGCGCCGGATGCGCGATTCCAGTTCCTTGCAGCACCGCTCCAGCCGCAGCGCGCCCGCCATGGCGGACGTCGCCCGCAGGCTCACGACGGCGTCAGCCGCCATCCGCGGGTCACCGCCGGCCAGGGCACGGAGGATCTTCGACGCCCGCTCCGGCAACATCTGCAGGTAGTCATCGATGAAGGCCTCCGCGAAAGCGGAGCCCACCTCGGCGGCAAGGACCTGCAGCGGACCGGCGTCCAGGACAGGGATGTCGTCCGGGCCGGTCACTTCCCACCGCCTGCTGCTGTCCCCTGCATGCCCCGCCCGTCTGTCCGTGCCGCGACCTTGCTGTGCGGCTTACCGGACACTTTCCCGCGGGGACCTCAAGACCGGAGAAACTTTTGCCGATGTTCGGATCAAGAAATGCGGACCGGTCAGGACCGCTCGAGCAGCACCATCACTTCGTAGTGCGTGGTTTGCGGGAACATGTCCAGCACCCGTGCCCGTCGGGCCGTAAACGAGGGGAGTGCCGCCAGGTCACGGGCCAGTGACTGCGCATTGCAGCTGGAGTACACCACATGCCGCACGGACGACGATTCCAGCCAGCCGCACAGTTCCTTGCCGATGCCGCGCCGCGGCGGGTTGACGATAACCAGTTCGGGCGCCTGGTCCGCGGCGACCGCAAAGGCGGTGGCGTCGCCCGCCTGGAAGTCCACGCGCTGCAGGCCCGCCTCGTCACTGCTGAGCCTGGCCGAAACGATGGCTTCGCGGCTGGTTTCAATGCCGGTGACGTCGCGGGACGGGTCGGCGCAGTGCAGGGCAAAACCGCCGACACCGCAATAAAGATCCCACACCGACGCCGGCGCCAGTTCGTTGACCCACTCGCTTCCCTGCCGGTACAGCGCCGCTGCCATGTCGCTGTTCGTCTGGAAGAAGCTCTGCGGCCGGAGGTGGAGGTCGAGGTCATTGACGCGCATCCGCAGCGTGGACTGCCCGGTCAGCAGAATCTCGCGGTCGCCTTCCAGGACAGCCTTGTGTTCCGGATGCAGGTTGACCGAGACAACCTTCACCTGCGGCAGGGCGGCCAGAAGGGTGGGGAGGTGCTGCCGGATGCGCGGCACCAGTTTTTCCGAACGCAGGACCAGACGCAGCATGATCTCGCCGTCGGGCGACTCCGTGATGATGAGGTGCTTGAGCTCGCCGCTGCGCCGCGGGACATCGTACGGCGTCAGGTGGGCCTGGCTGATGAAGGCCGCGAGGACAGGGAAGCAGGCGAGGAGCCCGGGTGAGCAGACGCCGCATTCGCGCAGGTCCACGCCGCGGCCCTCGGCATCAAGGATCCCGATGGTGGGGTTTTTGGCCGTTCCGCCCACCACCATTTTGGCCTTGTTGCGGAAGCCGGACTCGCGGCTCGCCGCAGGCGGCAGCCACTCTAGGGACGAGTGGCCGGAGAGGAGCGTCTGGCAGTGCAGCTGCTTGCCGGCCAGCTGCTCGTCGTAGGGCCTGCCCATATGGGTGCAGGAGAGGCAGCGGGCGGCATCAAAGTAGGAACATTGCATGTCCGGTTAATTCTACTTTTTCTGCAGGCGTCTTCCGGCCGCGGGTCAGGACGGAGTCCGCTGCCGCTTGGGAAGGCTGATCCGGTCCAGGTCATTGGCAGGTACGACGGCGGTCCCTCCTGAGCGGGCCCGTGCCTGTTGGGCCAGGATTTCCACGTCGCCGTACCGGGAGGAAAAGTGGGTGAGGACCAGCGTTCCGGCTCCGCTGTTGGCGGCGAGATCCCCGGCCTGCCCGGCAGTCAGGTGCGCATACTGCGCCGCCAAAGCGGCGTCGTCATCACTGAAGGTGGATTCCGTGACGAGGAGGTCGACGCCGTCGGCCAGGTCCTCGGCCCCCTCGCACGGGGCGGTGTCCATGATGAAGGCGAAGCCCTGGCCGGCACGCGGAATGCTGACGTCCTCAAGCCGCACACCGCGCAGGACTCCTTCCCGCTGCAGGCGGCCCGCGTCCGGGCCCGTGATCCCCGCCGCCGCCAGCCGCTCCGGCATCATGGTCCGGCCGTCCGGCTCGGTCAGCCGGTAGCCATAGGTCTCAATGCGGTGGCGCAAGGGCCGCACTTCGAGCCCCGGGGCAATCTCCCCGGCGTCGGAGTGGGGTTGCAGGCGAAGATCGATGCCGGGCGAGGCCACGGAGACGAGCGCCCGGACAACGTCCTCTCCGGAAGCCGGATAGTGCAGGTGAACCGGGTGCTTCACGCCGTCCAGGGCCATGCGGGAGAGCACGCCGGGAAGCCCGTAGCAATGGTCACCGTGAACATGGGTCAGGCAGATGCGGGTGATCTGGTTGGCGGAAACACCCGCATGGATCATCTGCCGCTGGGTGCCCTCGCCGGGGTCGAAGAGGAGGCCCTCGCCATCCCACCTCAGCAGGTATCCATTGTGGTTGCGCGTCCGCGTCGGCACCTGCGATGCGGTTCCAAGGACGACGAGTTCGCGCATGACACCGAGTGTCTCACAGGCGCGGCGCGCGCAGGCATCAGCGCTCGCAGAGCCTTAGCCCACGACGCCTGGCAGAATCGGGGCGCCAGCGGGCGTTCCAGCCAGTCCAGATCCGGGCAGTGGCGTTCCCGGCAGTGGCGGTGCCGTGGAGTGGTAGGTGTGGCCTGTGGGTGTGGTGAGTTCGATGGTGTGCCTGGGGCCGGGTCTGGGTTGGGTTGTCCAGCCGGGGAGTTCTTTGGTGTGGTTGCAGGCTTCGCAGAGCCCGGCGCCGTTGGCCAGGGTGGTGGGGCCGTCGTTGTGCCAGGGGATGATGTGGTCGTGGTGGCGGATGGGGGCGTCGCAGTAGGGGGTGCGGCAGGTGTCGTCGCGGACCTGGATGAAGCGGCGCAGCTTTGGCGGGAAGAGGCGCCTGCGCGAGTCCATGGCTACCAGGTCGCCGGTGTTCGGGGCGGTGTAGAGCCGCCGGAGCCAGATCTTCAGTTCCTTCACCGCGTCCTTTGGGCCGGTGGTTGAGCCGCACACGTTTGATTCCGACGCATTTGAGCCGGAAGCGCTTGAGTCGGCAGCGCCGCCAGCGGTTGCCCGGGTGTAATCCTGCAGGCCCGAACCCTTCGGGCGCCGCCCCTGTCCTTCGCCGCGTCCCTGTGCGCGTTCCGGGTTGAGGAGCTCCCGTGCCCACTGGGCGGGGACAACACCATAGCCGGCGAGGCGGGCGGGTTCGGTGTCGGCTTGGAGTAGGGTGCGGTCGGTCATGACGAGGCTGATGTCGATCCCGGTGATGCCGCCGGGGGTCCCGGTGGTCCGTTCGACGAGGGTGTCGGCCCTGATTTGTCCCAGGCTGCGGGGGTCGCCGACGGACGTGAGGGTGTCCGCGTGCCGGGTCAGGGCCGCGTAGACTGCGACGCCCTCATGGGCGGGCAGCAGCGCCGTCAAATAGGTCATGCAGTCCGGGGCCGGGCGCAGTGTGACCGACCGTTCTGTGGCGGCGTGGCTGGCGCGCTGGGTGACCGAGCGTGCGTCCCGCCGGGTAGCGGCGG
>NZ_BAEG01000100.1 GCF_000238915.1 Arthrobacter globiformis NBRC 12137
CGGGGGCGCCGCCACCGGCACTGATGGGCGCGGGAACGGAGCGCCGCGGGCGGGCGTGGAGGACCGGGTCGCGGCCGCTGCTGTCCTGGTGCGGGCCGACCTCAGCGCCGACAGTGCGGGACTGATCGACCAGACCCGGGCGCTGGAGAACCTCAAATGCTGGGCCGACGGCCAGCAGGCCCGGCTAGCCGTCGCCTTCGAGCTCCGCCACCGTGAGGAACACGCCAACGGCGAACCACAGGCGGACAACGCCGGGCAGGCCAAGCCCGGCACCCTGGCGGCCGGGGACCTGGGCAAGAAACGTCCCAAGGCACAGACCCTGGGTGCGGCCGAGCAGATCGCCCTGGCCCGGGGCGAGTCCCCGCACCGCGGCGGCCGGTTCCTCGGCATGGCCAAGGCCCTGGTCACCGAGATGCCCCACACCCTGGCCGCCCTGGACACTGGCCAGCTCAACGAAGAACGCACCATCCACGTCGTGAAGGAAACAGCGTGCCTGAGCGTGGAAGACCGGGCCGCGGTCGATGAGGAACTGGCGGCCGATACCGGGACCTTCAATGGCGCCGGGACCCGGGCCGTCATCGCCGCCGCCCGGGCTGCCGCTATCCGGCGGGACGCACGCTCGGTC
>NZ_BAEG01000099.1 GCF_000238915.1 Arthrobacter globiformis NBRC 12137
TCAGGTCTCTCTGGGTCTTGTACATCTCTGACAGCTGCACGCGTCATGAGGGTGATAATCTGCCTCTGTCTCTGGAATGAAATGTGTCAGCATCTTGGTTTTTTTGTGTGCAAGAATTGTGGAGGGAAGTGGCATAGGCTGGCTGGGTGAGTCTAGAATGTAGAAGTTTTGATTTGTAGTTTGGATCAGAGGTTGCAGCTGGTGTACATTCACAGTGAGGATGTTCAGGTGCAATCACAAGATCAGATCATGTTGAATTTTGATGGCAAACTTGCTGTCTAAATTCTACTTGTAAGCTAGCTCCTGCAGTGATTACAGCAATCACAGCCGTTGCCAACCACGGTGCGTTCCGGCCTCACTGTTAAGCTCCAAGAGTGCTGAGGGAAGTCACTGCCAGTCTGATGTTTTCTACTAGTCGTAGCTTGCTGAAAAGTATGTGTTGCACCGCTAGCAGTGCTGCAAATTCACTAGGCAGCATTTGGATACAGCTCTTTGTAGCCTCTG
>NZ_BAEG01000098.1 GCF_000238915.1 Arthrobacter globiformis NBRC 12137
GTCTGGCGGGCATATTAGAACTGCCTCATGCCTGTTGCGGACCTACCCGCCGACTGGGCTAGCTTCTAGCCAGCGCATGGCGTGGCGGACGGCAGCCCCGCCCGGGAGCCAGGCTCAGGCGAAGTTCTCCTGCCATACGTCGAAGGCGAGTTTGACGATCAGGGCGGAAACCACCACGAGGAACACCACACGCACGAACTTGCTCCCCTGCTTTACGGCGGTGCGCGCGCCGAGATAGCCCCCGGCCATGTTCGCGGCGCCCAGCAGCAGGCCGACTCCCCAGAGCAGGGACCCGTGCGGGAGGAAAAATATGAGTGCCCCGGCGTTCGTCGCCATGTTGACGATCTTCGCCTTGGCGCTGGCCTCCAGGAAGGCGTACCCCATCGCCGAAACCAGTGCGATGACCAGGAATGATCCGGTGCCGGGCCCGATCAGGCCGTCATAGAACCCGATCACGGCCCCGATGGCGCAGGCCACCACGTAGTGTGTTCGGCCGTCGTGCCTGAGCTCGGTGAGGTGTCCGGCGTCGGGCTTAAGGGCGGTGAACAGCGCGACGGCGACCAGCGCCACCACGATGATCGGCTTGAACACCTCTGCCGGCAGCCGGGTGGCCAGCAGCGCCCCGCCGAAGCTGCCCGCCAGCGCGATCGCGGCCATGGGTACGGCCGTCCCCAGATCTGGCCGGACACGGCCGTAGTAGGTCACGGCGCTGGTGGTGGTGCCGAAGATAGAGCCCATCTTGTTGGTGGCCAGTGCCTGCACCGGGGTGATCCCCGGCACGAGCAGCAGCGCCGGCAGCTGCAGCAGGCCGCCGCCGCCCACGACGGCGTCCACCCAGCCGGCGGAGAAGCCAGCCACCACTATCAGGACAATAGTGGCGAGCTGGATCGACTCGAACCCTGAAACCACTTAGTGGATCGGCGGTCAGTTGCTGCGGACGGCGTTGACCACGTAGTCAACTGCCTTGTCCACGGCCACGTTTTCAGCCTCGCCGCTGCGGCGGTCCTTGATTTCGACGACGCCGTCCGCCAGTCCGCGGCCGACGGCAAGGATGGTGGGTACGCCAACAAGCTCGGCGTCGCCGAACTTGACGCCGGGGGAAACCTTGGGCCGGTCATCGTAGATGACCTCCAGGCCCGCGTTTTCCAGCTCGAGGGCGAGCTGCTCCGCGGCAGCGAAGATCTCCTCGCCGCGGCCGACCGCCACCACATGCACATCAGCCGGAGCCACGGAGCGGGGCCAGACGAGGCCCTTGGCGTCGTGGTTGGATTCCGCCAGGGCGGCCACGGCACGGGTGACACCCACGCCGTAGGAACCCATGGTGACCACGACCTGCTTGCCGTTCTGGTCCAGGACCTTCAGTTCCAGCGCTTCGGCGTACTTGCGACCCAGCGCGAAGATGTGCCCCATCTCGATGCCGCGGGCCGTTTCGAGCGGTCCGGACCCGTCAGGGGCTTCATCGCCGGCGCGCACTTCGGTGCATTCAATGACGCCGTCCCACGTGAAGTCGCGTCCCGCGACGAGCCCGTAGACGTGCTTGCCGGCCATGTTGGCACCGGTGATCCATGCCGTGCCGCTGACGACGCGCGGATCCACCAGGTAGAGGAGCTTGGCCGCACCCTCCAGGCCAAGGAGGGGTGCGTCCAGCGACATGCCCGGGCCGAGGTAACCACGCACGATGAGCGGGTTGCGGGCCAGGTCCTCCTCGCCCGCGGCTTCCACGGCGATCTCGCCGGCCACCGGGAGGTAGGCACCGATGTTGGCCTCGACGCGCTTGAGGTCCACGCCCCGGTCTCCGGGGACGCCGAGGACCACGATCTGGCGTTCCCCGGTGGGCAGGGTGACGGCGAGGACAACGTTCTTGAGGGTGTCAGCGGCAGTCCAGGGGCCGCCGTCGGCCTCGCTGCGCGGCGCGAGATCGTTGGAGGCAGCCACGAGCGTGTCGATCGTGGGAGTGTTCGGGGTGTCCCGGATCTGCGCGGCCGGAGCGTTGGTGAAGTCGATCTCGGCGGGAACCACAGTGGTCACGGCTTCGACGTTGGCGGCGTAGCCGCCGGCCGAGCGCACAAAGGTGTCCTCGCCGACGTCGGTGGGGTGCAGGAATTCCTCGCTCCTGGAGCCGCCCATGGCGCCGGCCGTGGCCGTCACGGGAATGACTTCCAGGCCCAGCCGCTCGAAGATCTTCAGGTAAGCCGCCCGGTGGGCGGAGTAGCTGGCGTCCAACCCGGCGTCGTCGACGTCGAACGAGTAGGAGTCCTTCATGATGAATTCGCGGCCCCGGAGGAGTCCGGCGCGGGGACGCGCCTCGTCGCGGTACTTGTTCTGGATCTGGTAGATGCTCAGCGGCAGGTCCTTGTACGAGGAGTACAGGTCCTTCACCAGGAGGGTGAACATCTCCTCATGCGTGGGGGCCAGCAGGTAGTCGCCGCCCTTGCGGTCCTTCAGCCGGAACAGCCCTTCGCCATACTCGGTCCAGCGGTTGGTCGCCTCGTAGGGCTCCTTCGGGAGCAGCGCGGGGAAGTGAACTTCCTGGGCGCCGATGGCGGCCATCTCTTCCCGGATGATCTGTTCCACCTTGCGCAGGACGCTCAGTCCCAGCGGCAGCCAGGTGTAGATGCCCGGAGCCGCGCGGCGGATGTATCCCGCGCGCACGAGCAGGCGGTGGCTGGCCACCTCGGCGTCGGCGGGGTCTTCACGCAGTGTGCGCAGGAAAAGCTTGGAGAGTCGAAGAACCACGGGTAGGTGTCCGTTTCTGGGGGAAGTGCTGATTGTCTGGGTACTAATCTACCGGCTGGGCAGCAGTACAGGATTCCGGGTCCTGTGGTAGCCGAACAGGAAAGCCACGCCCCACAGGAGAAGCCCCTGGCCGTTTCCGGCTGGTCATCCCTGCGGTGGCGTGGCTTCGCGGCCGGTCATGCCGCTAATTCTCTGAGACCACCCGAGTCCGTAAACGCGGTTACAAAGAACCTATGTGATAGCCGTCACCGATTCCAAATCCGCTTTGGCGGGCCGAGGTTGGGCCGCAGGCTAGAAGAGAACTGTAGCGAAGGTCCCCACCTGGCGGAAGCCAACGCGTTCGTACGTTGCCCGCGCCCGGGAGTTGTAGTCATTGACGTAGAGGCTGGTGACGGGTGCCATCTTCTGGGCCAGCAGCACCACGGCCGCCATGTAGCCGGCGCTCAGCCCGAGCCCCCGGTGGGTGGGATTCATCCATACCCCCTGCACCTGGGTGACCTCGGCCGTGACAGCGCCGAGTTCAGCTTTGAACACGACTTCGCCGTCCTTCAGGTGGACAAGGGAGTGGCCCTGGCGGATGAGGCCTGCCACCCGGCGGCTGTAGAAGTCGCGGCCGCCGAGGTAGGGCGAGTAGCCAACCTCCTCCTCGAACATCGCCGCGCAGGCCGGGAGAATGGCGTCAAAGTCTGCGTACTGCCCAAATCCCAGCTGCCAGTTCGGCTCGACGGCGGGAGGCCCGGTGATGGTCATGAGCGGCTGGTCGGCCCGCACCTCGTGCGCCAGGTGGCCCAGCTCCTCCAGGTGGCGGTGGAGGGCAAGGACCGTGGCGGCCGGTCCGAAGATCGACGCGTACCGGCGCCCGGAGCGGTGGGCCGCAGCAGCAACCGGTCCGGCCAGCTCGGGGTCGAGCTGGACGGGGACCAGGTTGGCGCCCGCCCAGCAGGCGCCAACCAGCACGTCGTCGTCGAATACGCCCAGGACGTTGGCTCCGCCCGGGGTGGGCGCGGCGGAGTCCGTGGACTCCAGGTGCGCCAAAATGAACACGTTGGCTACGGGATCGTTCTCTGCCAGTTCGCGCAGTTGACGGGTGTCCGCAACACCAAGTACCCGGACGGTGGCACCGTCCGGCGCGGGGCCGTCCTTATGAGACGCTAACCACGGGGCTACCCTTGACAGCATCTTCGCCATCGGCCTCCCCCATCTCTTCCGCGATACGCATGGCCTCTTCGATCAGTGTCTCAACAATCTGGCTCTCGGGGACAGTCTTGATGACCTCGCCCTTCACAAATATCTGGCCCTTGCCGTTGCCTGAGGCGACGCCGAGGTCCGCTTCCCGTGCTTCGCCCGGACCGTTGACGACGCAGCCCATGACGGCGACGCGCAGCGGGATCTCCATTCCCTCGAGCCCGGCGGTGACCTGCTCGGCGAGGGTGTAGACGTCCACCTGGGCGCGCCCGCACGAGGGGCACGAGACGATTTCCAGCTTGCGGGGCCGCAGGTTCAGCGACTGCAGGATCTGGTTGCCCACCTTGATCTCCTCGACGGGAGGGGCGGAGAGGGACACGCGGATGGTGTCCCCGATGCCGCGCGAGAGGAGGGCGCCGAAGGCCGTGGCCGACTTGATGGTTCCCTGGAAGGCGGGACCGGCCTCGGTTACGCCGAGGTGCAAGGGCCAGTCGCCCTTCTCGGCGAGCATTTCGTAGGCAGCCACCATGACCACCGGGTCATTGTGCTTGACGGAGATCTTGAAGTCGTGGAAGCCGTGCTCCTCGAACAGCGAGGCTTCCCAGACTGCCGATTCGACCAGGGCCTCCGGGGTGGCCTTGCCGTACTTCTTCAGGATGCCCGGTTCCAGCGATCCGGCGTTCACGCCAATGCGGATGGACGTGCCGTGGTCCTTGGCCGCCTTGGCGATCTCCTTGACCTGGTCGTCGAACTTGCGGATGTTGCCCGGGTTGACGCGCACTGCCGCGCAGCCGGCCTCGATGGCCGCGAAGACGTATTTCGGCTGGAAGTGGATGTCAGCGATGACCGGGATCTGCGACTTCCGGGCGATGATCGGCAGCGCTTCAGCGTCATCGGCCGACGGGCACGCCACTCGGACGATGTCGCAGCCGGAGGCGGTCAGCTCGGCGATCTGCTGCAGTGTGGCGTTGATGTCCGTGGTGGGCGTGGTGGTCATCGACTGCACGCTGATGGGGAAATCGGAACCGACGCCGACAGAGCCCACTTTGATCTGGCGCGTCTTGCGGCGGGGGGCAAGGACGGGCGGCGGTGCGGATGGCATTCCCAGGCTGACCGAGGTCACGTGGACTCCTTGAATTCGAAAATCGGTGATGCGGGGCGGCTAGGCTGCGTGCTCAGCCAGGAGGCCGGTCACGGGTGCCCATTCGGTGGTTCGGGTGCCGGAAATGACGCCCGCAGCAGCGAAGGGATCCTGCCGCAGGACCTCGTTGAGTGCAGCTTCGTCGGCCGCCTTGAAAATGAGCAGGGCGCCCGCACCGTCGCCGTAGGGTCCGCTGGCAAGAAGCGTGCCGTCCTGCGCGAGTCCTGCAGTCCATTCACGGTGGGCGGGGCGGGTGGCCGCGCGCGTTTCGGAGGACTCGGCGTCGTATACGTACTCAACAGCAAAAACAGTCATAGAGATACCCTATCCCGCGGCCGGGCTAGCCGAGGAGCACGACCTTCGTGAAGGCTGCGACTCCCGCTGCCCACAGCATGGAGGCCAGGGTGCCGATGATGAACCGCTCCGCCGCCACGGGCGTTTCCTTGAGTTCCGCAAACCGGCCCAGGCCCTTGATGGCCACCACGTAGGCGATGGCCACGGGCTGCCCGGCCAGGATGGCAAGGCAGACGGCCAGCCGCTCGAGCACGCCGATGATGGCCCCGCCCCGGAGAATCCGTGTGGCCGGGGCGTCGCCGCCAGATGCCGGCGCGGCAGCCGTGCCGGCGCCCACCGTAATGTCGCCGTTGACTGTATTGGCTCCGTCCCCTGCGGCCCGGTCCCCCGGGGCCGGGCTGTCCGCCGTTGCAGGGTTGTCCACCGTCACATCCGCCGAAGGATCGTCGGCGCTGTCCCGGCCGGCGCCAGCGGCGGCGGCATCGGCTTTGTCGTCGATGGTACGGGCCAGCCGGAAAACCAGGGCCGTGACAGGCCAGCCCACGAATCCGGCCGCCAGCAGGGCGGCTGCGATCCAGACAGCGTTCACGGTTCTCCTCGGTTGTTGTCGCCGCCGCCCTGGGCCCCGGGGGCGAGGTTCTTCAGGACGAGGCGGTGGGCGGTCGCCAGCAGCATTTCCACTGCCGGCCTTGCGGCCCATTCTTCCTGCCAGCCCGACCGGAGGACGGTCCGGCTCACCGACTGTTCGCTGATTCCCAAGTCACGGGCAACCTGTTTCTGGAGCCCGTGGCGTCCGGGGCCCTGCTCCCGCGTGGCTCCGCTTTTCGCGCGGAGGGCATCCACCACGCGCCACTGGGCCTCGGTCCGGTCCTGCACCAGCCTTCCGACCAGGCGCAGCACCGCTTCCGCGTTGGCGCACGCCACGACGGCCTCGTGCTCGCGTGTCCCCGCCACCACGGCCGCGGGGACATGGCTCGCCGCTGACTTGGCCCGCTCCACCGCCCGGCGCGCGGCAACAAAGGCAGGCCCGGACCCTTCGCGGGGGCTGGCGTCCGGCGCCAACTCCCCCGGGCCGATGCCTATTCCCACGTACCAGTGCCCGCTTCGCAGCGCATGCAGCGCCACTTCGACCACGAGGTCAGGGTCCTGCAGAACCCCCTGCACTTCGTCGCCGACGGAGCGTTCAAAGCGGACACCAGAATGGCCGCCGAGTGCTCCAAGGAGCTCGGGCACGCGGTCCGCGTCATTGGTGCTGCCGCGCTGGTCGATGGTCAGAACGTACATGGCTAAACCGTATCCGGCTTATATCTCCGAATCAATCATTTAGGGCTGATTTCTCGGAATCAGCCGATCGGGGGTGAGATTCAAAGATCAGCCGAAGAGATTCACCGGCTTCACGATGTCGGCATAGATCAGCAGCGCGCCCATTCCCATGAGCAGCGCGGCCACAACGTAAGTCACAGGCAGCAGCTTCGCGATGTCGAAGGCGCCCGGGTCAGGTTTGCCGAGCAGCTTAGCCACCCGCCGCCGCACCGCCTCGTAGAGTGCACCGGCGACGTGGCCGCCGTCGAGCGGGAGCAGCGGGATCAGGTTGAAAACGGCCAGGGCAAAGTTCAGTCCGGCGAGGAGTCCCACCAAGGCGGCAAGCCGGGCCTGGACAGGCACTTCCTCCATGGCGGCCACCTCGCCGGCCACGCGGCCAACGCCCACCACACTGATGGGGCCGTTGGGGTCGCG
This sequence comes from Arthrobacter globiformis NBRC 12137, assembly GCF_000238915.1. Classification (GTDB taxonomy): domain Bacteria; phylum Actinomycetota; class Actinomycetes; order Actinomycetales; family Micrococcaceae; genus Arthrobacter; species Arthrobacter globiformis. Next base: position 7,094 of record NZ_BAEG01000098.1, read on the forward strand.
GGGTTCTTCGCTGAACGCCGCCTTGGCGACGCCGGCAACCCTGGCCGGCAGATTAAGCACCACTCCGGCCACCTGCTTGATGTTCTCCCCTGCCATGGGCAGGACGGACGACGCCGGCTGGGGAACCAGGGCGGTCTGCGCACCGATGCCCAGGAAGCCGACGTCCTGGTACAGGAGCTTTCCGGCGTCGTCCTTTGCCTGGCGTCCGTCGGCTCCGACCACAGGGCGTGCGGACAGGACGGGGGTGACGGTGCTGGTCACCGGTGAGCCGTTGCGCTCCACGGTGATGGACACTTCCTTGCCGGCGGAAGCGCGGATCCAGCCCGTGAGCTGGTCCCAGCTGGTGACGGGCTTTCCGTCGAAGGAGGTGATGACGTCGTTGGGCTTGAGTTGGGCTGCAGCTGCCGGTGTCGGCTTGCAGTCGGCGGAGTCCGGGTCGACGGTCTCCCCCGCCTTCACCTGGCACTTGGAGACGTCGGCGATGGTGGTGGTGGGCTCGGAGATGCCGAAGCCCATGAGCAGCACCGCTGTGAGGACGAGGCCGATCAGCAGGTTCATTGCCGGCCCGCCGAGCATGACGATGATCTTCTTCCAGACCGGGAGCCGGTAGAACACGCGGTTCTCGTCGCCGGGACCCACATCTTCGTGGGCCATGGAGCGGGCCTCGCTGGCCAGCGTCTGGAACATGCCGGTACTGGACGGGCGCACCGAGCCGTCGTCCTTGTTGGGCGGGTACATGCCGATCATCGACACATAGCCGCCAAGGGGCAACGCCTTGAAGCCGTACTCGGTCTCACCCTTTTTGGTCGACCAGAGGGTGGGGCCGAAGCCGATCATGTACTTGGTGACGCGCACCTTGAACAGCTTGGCGGGCACCAGGTGGCCCACCTCATGCAGCGCAATCGATACCGCGATGCCGACCGCCACAAAGACGACACCAAGAATAAAAAGGATGACGGGACTCATGCTTCAGATCTGCTGCTTCCTAGAGACTGCTCACTGCTAAACGTTCGTGGGTGCGCGCACGTGCCCATTTCTCAGCATCGAGTACGGATCCGACCGTTAGCCCGGAGGAACCCGAGTGTTCGCTGAGGACGGCTTCGATGGTGTCCACGATGCTCGTGAACCGGATATGTCCGGCGTGGAAAGCCATCACGGCTTCTTCATTGGCGGCGTTAAACACCGCGGGGTAGGTGCTTCCCTGCCTCGCCGCGTCCTTGGCCAGCCGGACGGCGGGGAACGCGGCGGAGTCCAGCGGCTCGAACGTCCAGCTGGCGGCGCGGGTCCAGTCGCAGGGGGTTGCGGCGCCGGGCACCCGGTCCGGCCAGCCAAGTCCAAGCGCAATCGGCAGGCGCATGTCCGGCGGCGACGCCTGGGCGATGGTGGAACCGTCCACGAACTGCACCATCGAGTGGATCACGGACTGCGGGTGGACCACCACGTCGATCCGGTCCAGCGGGATGTCGAACAGCAGGTGCGCCTCAATGACTTCAAGGCCCTTGTTCACGAGGCTGGCTGAGTTGGTGGTGACCATCAGGCCCATGTCCCAGGTGGGGTGGGCCAGCGCCTCCTCCGGCGTCACGGCGAAGAGCTCTTCCCGGGTACGGCCGCGGAAGGGCCCTCCCGAGGCCGTCAGAATGAGCTTGTCCACCTCCGCTGCGGTACCCGAGCGCAGGCACTGGGCGATGGCGGAGTGCTCGGAGTCAACCGGCACGATCTGTCCGTCCGCGGCGGCGGATTTGACCAGCGAACCGCCAACGATCAGGGATTCCTTGTTGGCGAGCGCCAGGGTGGCGCCGGATTCCAGCGCGGCGAGCGTAGGCGCCAGCCCGATCGAGCCCGTGATGCCGTTGAGCACCACGTCCGCCTTCACGGCGGCGATCGTGGTTGAGGCGTCGGGGCCGGCGATGATCTCGGGTCGGTACTGCCCGAGCCCTGCCTCGCGGGCGGCGTCGTTGATCAGGTCCCGGAGTCGCCCGGGATCGCCTTCGGCGATGCCGACGGCCGCGGCCCGGGTGTGCACGGCCTGCCGGGCGAGGAGTTCGAGGTTGCCGCCGCCGGCGCTCAGCGCCACAACCTCAAAAAGATGGGGGGCGCCGTCGACGACGTCAATCGCCTGGGTGCCGATGGAACCGGTGGATCCGAGGATGACGATGGTGCGCGGCTGGCTGGCTGGACGGCTGGAGCCGGAAGTCTGCATGGCTTAAGTATCCCGCACCGCCGGTGGCCGACGGACTTGCGGGGATCGGCGCGGGCGGGCTGCCGCGGCCCGCTGAGCTGGGGTGTTCATCCTGTTGCCACAAACGGCCGCTTGAGGGATTCGTTGAGCGGCCACTTTTGGCAATTGGATGAACGGCGTCCGGGCGCACACCACCCGCGGCGGGAGCATGAGAATACCGTCTAAGGGCGCTTTTGCGCGCACCTTGACGCGCTTCCGCGCCGGGGTAACGTGGTGCCCGTGGACTGGGCCGCATGGTTCGATGCGCCGGACTATGAATTCGCCCGGCAGGTGCTGCAGCGCGGTGTTGCCGCACTCTACCTGGTTGCGTTCCTCTCCTCCCTCAACCAGTTCCCCGCCCTTCTCGGCGAGCGCGGACTCCTGCCGGTTCCGGATTACCTGAAGTCCTTCAGCCGGATGCGCCGTCCCACGCTGTTCCGCTGGCGCTATTCGGACCGGCTGTTCCGGGCTGTCTGCGCTGCGGGTCTGGTCATCTCCGGAGTCCTGGTCCTCGGCCTTCCCCAACTGGGTCCGCCCTGGCTGCCGCTGGTCGCGTTCCTGGCGCTGTGGCTGCTGTACATGTCGGTGGTCAATGTTGGGCAGACGTTCTACGGGTTCGGCTGGGAAATGCTGCTCCTGGAGGCGGGCTTCACCGTGGCCTTCCTGGGATCCGACCAGACCGATCCGCCCCGGACCGTCCTGATCCTCGTGGCCTGGCTGGTGTTCCGGCTGGAATTCGGGGCCGGCATGATCAAGATCCGCGGCGGCCGGGAGTGGCGCGACCTGACCGCCCTGTACTACCACCACGAGACCCAGCCCATGCCGGGCCCCCTAAGCCGGCAGGCGCATCTGTTGCCGAAGCCCTTCCACCGGCTGGAGGTGGTGGGCAACCACTTCGCCCAGCTGGTGGTGCCGTTCTTCCTTTTCGCACCCCAGCCGCTGGGCAGCATCGCGGCGGGCATCATCATCTTTACCCAGCTGTGGCTGGTCGCCAGCGGCAACTTTGCGTGGCTGAACTGGATAGCGATCGTGCTGGCCTTCGCCGGCGTCAGCGATCCCGTGGCGCACGCGGTGCTGCCGGTCATTCCGTTGGACTGGCACACCACCGGGCAGACGCCGCTGTGGTGGCTCATCATCACGCTGGCCGCATCCCTGCTCCTGGTGGTCCTTAGCTACTGGCCCATCCTCAACCTGTTCTCCCAGTACCAGCTGATGAACGCCAGCTTCAACCGCTGGCAGCTGGTGAACACCTACGGCGCGTTCGGCACCGTAACGAAGCAGCGCATCGAGGTGGCGGTGGAGGGCACCCTGGACGAGGAGCCGGACGAGGCGGCCGACTGGCGCGAGTACGGATTCAAGGGAAAACCCGGCGAGGTGCACCGGCTCCCCCGCCAGTGGGCTCCCTATCACCTGCGGCTGGACTGGCTCATGTGGTTCCTGCCCCTGCGCACGGTCCACGAGGAATGGTTCTACGCCTTCCTCGGTAAGCTGCTCGAGGCGGACTCAGCCATGCTGCGGCTGCTGCGCCATGACCCGTTCGACGGCGAACGCCCCCGTTGGGTGCGCGCCCGCACCTATCTGTACCGTTTCGCCACCCGGGCGGAGTTCCGGGAGACCGGCCAGCGCTGGATCCGGACGCCTCTCTACGAGGCGATCCCGCCCATTTCCCTGCGGGCAGGGAAATGATGGCGTCCGGAATTTAGCGGGGCCGACGGCGGGCTGCCGGGCTCTGCGGAACCTACCGGGCCCTGCGGAGCACCGACTCTGCGTGCCGAAGGATGGGACCGTCGATCATCCGGCCCTGGTATTGGAACACGCCGGTTCCGGCTTCCTTGGCTGCCTCCAGCAGCTGCGTGGCAGCGGCCACGTCCGCGTTGGACGGCGCGTAGGCGGCCCGGACGGCGGCCACCTGGCTGGGGTGGATGCAGGCCTTGGAGCCGAACCCGGACGCGGCGGCGTCCCGCGCCTCGACTGCGAGCCCGTCAAGGTCGGGGATGTTCACGTAGACGGCGTCGATGGCCTGCTTGCCGGCCGCACCCGCTGCCAGGAGCACGGAGGAGCGGGCATGCAGGGCAACAGCGCGGTAGCCGCCGTCGTCGTTCCTGCTGGAGGTGCCGCCGAGGGAGGCAAGCAGGTCCTCCGCCCCCCACATCATGGCCACCACGTTGGGTTCGGCGGCGATGGCGGGCGCGTGGACCACGCCCGCGGCCGTTTCGCACAGGGCAACCACGTGGAAGTCCGGCAGGGCCCGGAGCTGGTTCGCACTCTCCGCCTTGGCGAGCATGACGGTGCGGTAGGGCGTATGGGCCAGGCAGTGCAGGTCCTTCTCGAAGTCCTCGGTGCCGGCCGGGTTGATTCTGATGATGGTCCGGCTGGGGTCTAGCTCCGGCCCCTCGCCGGAGCTGCCGAGCTGGGCCAGGATGGCGCCCCGTGCCCGCTGTTTGTCCGGTGCCGCCACGGCATCCTCAAGGTCAAGGATGACGGCGTCGGCACGCTCGGCGGCCTTTTGGAAGCGTTCGGGGCGGTCGGCAGGGCAGAACAGCAGGGCGGGGCCCATCACAAAAGTCATACAGCCATTGTCCGATTATTTGCCCCGCTGCGCCTCTATATGCGCCTCGCGCGTCCACATCAGGCAGCTGCGCGTGGCCAGTGCCACCACGGTTCCGTCCTGGTTGCGGCCGGTGTGCTGCATGGTGACGACGCCCTGCCCCGGCCGTGACCCGGACAGCCGTTTGCCGGTGATAACGGTCTCCGTATAGAGCGTGTCACCGTGATAGAGCGGGTGAGGGAAAAAGACGTCGGTCAGCCCCAGCTGCGCGACGATGGTGCCTTGGGTCAGCTGGCCGACGGACTGACCCACCACCGTCGCCAGCGTGAACATGGAGTTGACCAGCCGCTGGCCAAAGGGCTGGCCGGCGCTCCATGCCGCGTCCAGGTGCAGCCCCTGCGTGTTCATGGTCATGGTGGTGAACAGGACATTGTCCGTTTCCGTGACGGTCCGGCCTGGACGGTGGGCGTAAACGACGCCTTCCTCGAGTTCCTCAAAGTAGAGTCCCCGCTGCTCGACGACGCGGGCGCCACCGGTGGCTGAGCCTCTCGAAACCCCGGTTGCACTCTGCTCAGGGTTCTGCGTCATACGGTGAGTTCCTGGTCTTCCTCGTACAGTTCCGCGCCGGTGGCCGCGGCAACATCCTCCGCCGAGACATTGGGGGCGAGTTCGCGCAGGACCAGGCCGTCAGGGGTCACGTCGAGGACGGCGAGGTCGGTGATGATCCGGTCCACACAGGCCTTGCCCGTCAGCGGCAGCGAGCAGCGGTCCACGATCTTCGGTTTCCCGCTGCGGTCCACGTGCTCCATCATGACAATTACTTTTTTGGCGCCGAACACCAGGTCCATGGCGCCGCCCATCCCCTTGACCATCTTTCCGGGGATCATCCAGTTGGCGAGGTCGCCGTTGGCGGCCACCTCCATGGCGCCGAGCACGGCCACGTCCACATGGCCGCCGCGGATCATGCCGAAAGACTGCGCGGAGTCGAAGAACGCCGCGCCCTTGTTGACGGTGACGGTCTCCTTGCCGGCGTTGATCAGGTCCGGATCCACCTCGTCCTCGCCTGGGTAGGGCCCGACGCCGAGGATGCCGTTCTCGGAGTGCAGGACCACCTCGACGCCGGCCGGGATGTAGTTGGGGATCAGGGTGGGCATGCCGATGCCGAGGTTGACGTACTGGCCGTTGCTGAGCTCCTGGGCCACCCGGGCGGCGAGCTCATTGCGGGTCCAGCCCTTCCCCTCGGGGTGGGAGGATGCGGCCCGGCGGTACTCGTGACGGACGGCCTCGGGGCGGGGCGGCTCCCCCTGTGCGCTGTTGAGATCCATGGCTACGCTCCTGCCTGTTCGGTGGTGCCGGTGGTTCCCGCCGCGGCTGTGGTTCCTGCGGTGCCGGCAGTGCCCGGCTGGCCCGCCGACGCGGCTGACAGTGCGACGGTCCGCTTCTCGATCCGTTTCTCGGACTCGGGCACCACGACCACCCGCTGCACGAAGATACCGGGCAGGTGGACGTGTTCGGGATCCAGCTCGCCCGGCTCCACGAGTTCTTCCACCTCCGCGATGGTGATCCGCCCCGCCATGGCGCAAAGGGGGTTGAAGTTCATGGCGGTGGCGTGGAAGACAAGGTTCCCGTGGCGGTCGCCCTTCCAGGCATGGACCAGGCCGTAGTCGGGGGTCAGCGACTCCTCCAGCACGTAGTCGACGCCGTCGAAGCTCCGCACCTCCTTGGGCGGTGACGCGATGGCGATGCCTCCGTTGGCGTCGTATTTCTGGGGCAGGCCGCCGTCGGACACCTGGGTCCCCACCCCCGCCTTGGTGTAGAAGGCGGGTATGCCGGCGCCGCCGGCGCGCAGCTTCTCGGCCAGGGTGCCCTGCGGGGTCAGGACCACCTCCAGTTCGCCGGCGAGGTACTGCCGGGCGAATTCCTTGTTCTCCCCCACGTAAGAGCTGACAGTCCGGCGGATCCTGCCGTCCCTGAGGAGGATTCCCAGGCCCCAGTCGTCCACGCCGCAGTTGTTGCTGACGGTCTCCAGGTCCTTGGTGCCATGGCGGTGAAGGGCATCGATGAGCGCCACCGGGATCCCGCACAGTCCAAAACCCCCGACGGCGAGCGACGCGCCGTCGGGAATGTCGGCGACCGCTTCGTCAGCGCTGGCAACAACCTTGTCAATCATCGTTGATCCTTTCGGCGTCTCCACAGACTTCGACAGACACGGCCACCGGGCCTGCTACAGCCCGAGTTCCCGGGCGATCAGCATCAGCTGGACCTCCGTGGTGCCCTCGCCGACCTCCAGAATCTTGGAGTCCCGGTAGTGCCGCGCCACGGTGAACTCGTTGATGAAGCCATAGCCGCCGAATACCTGGGTGGCATCCCGCGCATTGTCCATGGCCGCCTCGCCTGCGACCATCTTAGCTATGGCCGCCTGGGTCTTGAACGGCTTGCCGGCGAGCATCCGGGCGGCCGCATCGTAGTACGCAAGACGGGCCGTGTGGGCGCGTGCCTGCATGCGGGCGATCTTGAAGGAGATCGCCTGGTGCTTGCCGATGTTGGTCCCGAAGGCCCTGCGGTCCTTGGCGTATTTCACGGACAGGTCCACGCAGCCCTGCGCCGCGCCGGTGGCCAGGGCGGCGATGGCGATCCTGCCCTCGTCCAGGATGGACAGGAAGTTGGCGTAGCCGCGGCCGCGCTCCCCCAGCAGGTTCGCCTCGGGGACCTTGACGTCACGCAGCGTCAGGGGGTGCGTGTCCGAGGCGTTCCAGCCCACCTTGTTGTAGGCCTTTTCCGCTTTGAAGCCGGGCGTGTCGGTGGGCACCAGGATGGTGGAGATTTCTTTCTTGATGCTGCCGTCCTTGCGCTCATGCTGGCCTGTGACGGCGGTGACGGTCACCAGTTTGCTGATGTCGGTTCCCGAGTTGGTGATGAACTCCTTGTTGCCGTTGATGACCCAGTGTTTTGCGTCTTCGCCGCCTTCGAGCCGGGCCGTGGTCTTCGTGCCACCTGCGTCCGAGCCGGCCTCCGGCTCGGTCAGACCGAAGCCGGCGAGCGCCTTTCCGGAGGCGAGCAGCGGAAGCCATTCCTGTTTCTGGGCCTCGGTGCCGAAACGGTATACGGGCATGGCGCCAAGGGACACCCCTGCCTCCAGCGTGATGGCGACGGACTGATCCACCCGCCCCAGCTGTTCCAGTGCGAGGGCCAGCGCGAAGTAGTCGCCGCCCATGCCGCCGTACTCCTCCGGGAACGGCAGGCCGAACAGCCCCATATCCGCCATTTGCGACACCACTTCGTAGGGGAAGCTGTGTTCCTCGTCGTGCTTGGTGGAGACGGGGGCCACCACCTCGTCGGCGAATTCGCGGACAGTCTTGCTGAGGTCCTGGTATTCCTCGCTGAGGTCAAAATCGGCCATGGCTAGGCCTCCTTACGTTCTTCTGCTGGATCCTGTGCTGCGGTGCCGGCCGCGTGAATGGTGGCTACGACCTGGTCGGCCTTGACCAGGTCACCGGTGGCGACGGTGATGTGGACGGTGCCGGAGACTTCGGCCACGAGCTGGTGTTCCATCTTCATGGCCTCCACGGACAGCAGCACTTGGCCCGCTGTCACCGGGTCGCGGTCGCGCACCGCAACGGAGACGACGGTCCCGGGCATGGGTGACCGGACCTCCGGATCGGCGGCGCCCTCTTCGCGTTCGACGGCGGCCAGCACCCGTTCCAGGCGGGATTCGCGGGTGAGGACTTCGAGCCCGCAGGACCAGCCGCCGCTGCCCACGTAGACATGCCCCGCCCGCATTGCCCTGTGACGGCCGCCGCCGGCATGTGCTGGCCGTGACAGACCAGTGGCGAAGGTGTGCTGCTGGTCCCCCACTTCGAATCTGATGACGTCGGGGCGGGTGCCGTCGGTCCCGCTATCCAGGACCCGCACCTCGTGCTCCGGCCCGTCGTCGATGCGGACCAGGGCGTGGCCGGCCTCGCCCTGCCGGGTGATGGCCACTGTGGCCATGGCACCGCCGGGAAGGCCGAAGCTCACCCGCCATGGCGCCGGCGCTCCGAGGCGCCAGCCCCGGGCGTTGTCCCACGGGGACCGGGGACCTGTCTGTCCCCCGCCCTGTTCCCCGCCGGTTTCCGCAGGTTCGGCGTCGCCAGGCCAGAACCGCAGGGCGGCCGCCATGAGCTCCGTGTCTCCGATGTCCCGGAAGGCCAGCTCCGGCATTTTGCGGTCGATCAGCGTGGTGTCGAGGCGGCCGGCACGGACGTCGTCGTCATTAATCAGGAGCCGCAGATACTCCACATTGGTGTCGATGCCGAGGACGGTGTACCGCTCCAGCGCCGCGTCCAGTTTGTCCAGGGCAGCCTTGCGGTCCGTTCCCCAGGCGATGACCTTGGACAGCATGGGGTCGTAATCGCTGGAGATTTCCAGCCCCGGCAGCAGCGATGAGTCGATCCGGACGTCCTGGCTTTGGAAACCACCGCCGGAAACCGCAGTCCTTTGGGGGCCGGGCTGCCCCACGGGTGTGAAGAGGCCGCCGTCTTCGTCAAGGAGCACCACCTCGCCCGAGGACGGCAGGAAGTTCCGGTGCGGGGTCTCGGCGTAGATGCGGGCCTCCGCGGCGTGGCCATTAAGTACGACGTCGTCCTGTCCGACGGTGAGCAGCTCACCGGCGGCGATGCGCACCTGCCATTCGACGAGGTCGATGCCGGTGACCATTTCCGTCACCGGATGTTCCACCTGGAGCCGGGTGTTCATTTCCATGAAGAAGAACTCCTCCGGGGAGTCGTCCGAGACGAGGAACTCCACCGTGCCGGCGCCGGTGTAGAGGACGCTGCGCGCAGCCTGGCAGGCGGCCTCGCCGATCTTCGCACGGACTGCCTCGCCGTCGGACAGAGATTCCAGCAGCGGTGACGGGGCCTCCTCGATGACCTTCTGGTGCCGCCGCTGCAGGGAGCATTCGCGCTCTCCGAGATGGATCACGTTGCCGTGCGCGTCGGCCAGGACCTGCACTTCGATGTGCCGCGGGGACCTCACCAGGCGTTCCAGGAAGAGGGTGCCGTCTCCAAACGCGCTCGCCGCCACGCGCCGTGCGGTTGCCAGGGCGGCCGGCAGGTCCTCCGGCCGCTCGACAGCTTGCATTCCCTTGCCGCCGCCGCCCGCCGAGGGCTTGATCAGCAGGGGAAAACCCACGGCCGGGGCGGCGGCGATGAGTTCGTCATCGGTCATGCCGGGCTCGGCGATGCCCGGGACCACCGGAACGCCGTACCCTGCCACGTGGTTTTTCGATCGGATCTTGTCCCCCATGACATCCAGGGCTTCGGCCCCGGGGCCGATGAAGGCGATGCCGGCGGCGTCCAGTGCCCGGGCGAAGTCCGCATTCTCGCTGAGGAATCCGTAGCCGGGGTGCACCGCCTGGGCGCCGGTGTCCTGGCAGGCCCTGATGATCGCCTCGATGCTGAGGTAACTCTGGGCCGCCGCAGCGGGGCCGATCCGGACGGCGGTGTCGGCTTCGCGCACGTGGCGGGCACCGGCGTCGGCATCGCTGTAGACCGCAACCGAACGGATGCCCATGGCGCGCAGGGTCCTGATCACCCTGCAGGCAATCTCGCCGCGGTTGGCCACCAGGACCGTGCGGAACATGTTGTCGGTAGTCATCCCGGGCTCACATTCGGAAGAGGCCGAAGGAGGTCTCCGGCAGCGGAACGCGGGACACGACGTCGAGCGCCAGGCCCAGAACGGTGCGGGTGTCCGCGGGGTCGATCACGCCGTCGTCCCACAGGCGGGCCGTTGAGTAGTAGGGGCTGCCTTGGTCCTCATACTGCTGCCGGATAGGTGCCTTGAAGGCTTCCTCGTCCGCTGCGGACCACTCCTGCCCGGCCGCCTCGAACTGGTCGCGCTTGACGGTCGCCAGGACGCTGGAGGCCTGGTTGCCGCCCATGACGGAGATCCGGCTGGCGGGCCACATCCACAGGAAGCGCGGTGAATATGCCCGCCCGCACATCGAGTAGTTGCCGGCACCGAAGGACCCGCCGATCACCACTGTCAGCTTGGGGACGCGCGTGGTGGCCACGGCGGTGACCATCTTGGCGCCGTTCTTGGCAATGCCGCCCTGCTCGTAGTCCTTCCCCACCATGAAGCCGGAGATGTTCTGCAGGAAGAGCAGCGGAATGCCTCGCTGGTCGCACAGTTCAATGAAGTGGGCGCCCTTGAGTGCCGATTCGCTGAACAGCACGCCGTTGTTGGCCACGATGCCGACCGGGTGTCCGTGAAGCCTGGCGAATCCCGTCACGAGGGTGGCACCGTAGTTCTTCTTGAACTCGTGGAAGCGGCTGCCGTCCACCAGCCGGGCGATCACTTCGCGGACGTCGTACTGCGCGTTGACGTCCGTGGGAACGGCACCGTAGAGCTGGCCGGGCTCGGCAACAGGATCGATGGCGGTGTCCACATCCCAGGCCGGCCCGGCGGGCCGGGGCAGCGTGGCAACGATGTCGCGGACGATCTGCAGGGCGTGTTCGTCGTTTTCGGCGAGATGGTCCGTAACGCCGGAGATCCTGGAGTGGACGTCGCCGCCACCGAGCTCCTCCGCGCTGACGATCTCGCCGATGGCGGCCTTCACGAGGGGCGGGCCGCCCAGGAAGATGGTGCCCTGGTTGCGGACGATCACCGTTTCATCGCTCATCGCGGGTACATAGGCGCCGCCTGCCGTGCAGGAGCCCATGACGGAAGCGATCTGGGGAATGCCGGCAGCGGACATCCGGGCCTGGTTGTAGAAGATCCGGCCGAAGTGGTCCCGGTCCGGAAAGACCTCGTCCTGCTTGGGGAGGAAGGCGCCGCCGGAATCCACGAGATAGATGCACGGGAGCCGGTTCTCAATCGCGATCTCCTGGGCACGGAGGTGCTTCTTCACCGTCATGGGATAGTAGGTGCCGCCCTTGACGGTGGCGTCGTTGGAAATCACCAGGACGTGGCGGCCGTGCACCAGTCCGATGCCCGCAATGATGCCGGCGCCGGGTGAATCGTCGTTGTACATGCCGTTCGCGGCCAGCGGGGCGATCTCGAGGAAGGGGCTGCCGTCGTCGAGAAGGCGGTCGATCCGCTCCCGGGGAAGCAGCTTGCCGCGGGCCATGTGCCGCTGGCGGGATTTCTCCGGCCCGCCCACGGCGGCCGTCGCAAGCCGTTTCCGCAGCTCTTCGGCGAGCGCGCGCTGCGCAAGGCTGTTGACCTCGAATGCGCTGCCGGCGGTATCCAGCCGGCTGGCGAGTGTCTCCATTGACCGCTTCCATTCCCGGGCACTCCCGGCGGCAGTCCTGCCGCATTTCGGTTAGTGCCTCGTAACTGAGTTTAGGTTAGTCTCTAGTAACTGTGATGTCCAACACAGGATGTTGGTAGAGTTCTTGGGTTCCGAGGAGGAAAAGTGCCCACCACAGATCACGGAGACCTCACCGCTGCCGGCCAGACCACAGCCGGCCATGAGGCATCCGGCCCCACGCAGCGCAGCCGGGCGAAGGAGTCCCGCCGGCAGGCGCTCCTGTCCGCAGCGGCGACGCTCTTCGCCGTCAACGGGTTCAACCGGGTCTCCCTTGAGGACCTCGGCGCCGCAGCAGGTGTGAGCGGACCCGCCGTGTACCGCCATTTCCCCGGAAAACAGGCCGTGCTGGGCGCGCTGCTGCTCACCGTCAGCCAGGACCTGCTCGACGGCGGCCGCCACGTGGTGGCCGCCGCCGCCGACCCCGCCGCTGCACTGGCCCGGCTGGTGCAGTTCCACGTGGACTTTGCCCTCAGCAACCCCGACGTGATCCGGGTGCAGGACAGGGATTTCAGCAACCTGACCGGCGAGGACCAGTCCCAGGTGCGGGCCCTGCAGCGCAGCTACGTGGAAGTGTGGGTGGACGTGCTGGCTGGCATCCACGGCACAACGGATACGGCGGACCTCCGCATGCGCGCCCACGCGACGTTCGGCCTGATCAACTCCACGCCGCACTCAGTCCGGAACCACGGCCGGCGGATGGCCGTCAAGTCGGCGCGGCCGCTCCTGGAGAACATGGCGCTGGCGGCCCTGCTGGTGACATCCAGCCCGCTGGCCGACTAACCCTGCCGGCCAGTTCCTGCGCCGAGGTCCGCGCCAAAACGGGGCACTTTGACACGGACACGCCGGAGTTTGGGCGATATGTGCCCTGTTTCGGCTTCAAAGTGCCCCGTTTTGGGTGCAGGGCCTGCCTGCCGCACGAGCCCGAGCGGCAGGCGGCCTGCGGCTAGGCCATCGCGAAGGCCATGGCGGGATCCGCGAGGAGGGCGCCGACGTCGGCCAGGAACCTGGATCCCTGCTCGCCGTCCACCAGCCGGTGGTCGAAGGACAGGCTCAGCGTCATGACCTGCCTCAGCGCTACCTGGTCCTGGTACTCCCACGGGGCCTTGCGGACGGCGCCCATGGCCAGGATCGCCGCCTCCCCCGGGTTGAGGATGGGCGTGCCGGCGTCAATCCCGAAGACACCGATGTTAGTGATGGAGATGGTGCCGCCGGAGAAATCCTCCGGGCTGCTCTTGCCGGCCCTGGCGGTGTCCGTCAGATCCGCGAGCGCCGCGGACAAGTCGACGAGCGTCAGGCGGTCGGCGTCCTTGATGTTGGGAACGGTGAGGCCGCGCGGGGTTGCGGCCGCGATGCCGAGGTTCACGTAGTTGAACTGCACGATCTCCTGGTTGGCCTCATCCCACCTGGCATTCAGGCCGGGATTGCGCCGCAGCGCGATCAGGACGGCCTTGGCCACGAGGGTCAGAGGCGTGAGCTTGTGGCCGGCAAAGGGCTTGCTTTCCTTGAGCCTTGCCAGCAGTTCCATGGCCGGAGTGACATCGACCGTCAGGAACTCCGTCACGTGCGGCGCCGTGAAGGCACTGCTGACCATGGCGGCGGCCGTGAATTTGCGGACACCCTTGATAGGCGTACGCACCTCACGGTCTCCCCGGGCCGCCGCGGACTGCGGTGCCGCCAGCTCCTGGGCGGCCGCGGGAAGATCCCCGCCGCCCACGAAATTGCGCACATCGTCACGGGAAATCAGCCCGCCGGGGCCGGTTCCCGCCACCTTCTCCAGATCTACGCCGAGGTCCCTGGCCAGCTTCCGGACAGGCGGCGTGGAACGGGGCCGCTCGGCGGGGTTGGTGCCGGCAGGCTTGGTGTCGACAGGCTCAACCACCGGGGCCTTGGTTTCGGCTGGCGTGAGGAGCGTGCGCTGCCGGCGGACGGGCCGGCCGGTGCTTTCGACGACGGCGCCGTACCCGACCAAGTTGGGTTCCCTCTTGGGGAGCGGCGCCTCAGCCGGGGCGGCAGGGCCGGGCTGGATACCGGCGTCGTCCTTTACCTCGAACGAGACAATCGGTTTGCCCACCTCCACCACGGTTCCCGGCTGTTCATGCAGGGCCGTGATCACGCCCGCGAAAGGCGAGGGCAGCTCCACCACTGCTTTGGCGGTCTCCACCTCGGCGATGATTTGGTTCAGGCTGACGGTATCCCCAACCCCCACCTTCCAGCTGACGATTTCGGATTCGGTCAGTCCTTCGCCGAGATCCGGGAGCCGGAATTCCTTGATCATGGTGGCGGTCATCCTTCCAGCCCGCTCAGCGAATTCGGCCGGCCCAGCGCGCGATCGACGCCGTCGAGGATCCGGTCAAGATTCGGAAGGTGGTGCATCTCCACCTTCGAATAGGGGTACGGCACGTCAAACCCGGTGACGCGGACCGGTGCCGCCTCCAGATGGTAGAAGCAGCGCTCCGTGATGCTGGCCGCAACCTCCGCGCCGAGCCCGTTCGACTGCCCGGCCTCATGGGTGATCACAAGCCTGCCCGTCTTGCGGACCGAGGCTTCAACGGTGGCGAAGTCCACCGGAGCCAACGACCGCAGGTCAATGACCTCAACCGAGACGCCCTCGTCCGCGGCCGCCGTGGCGGCATCGCGGGCCGTCTTCACCAGTGGCCCGTATGCCACGAGCGTGACGTCGCTGCCGTCCGTCACCACGCTGGCCCGGCCCATCGGCGGGGCTGAGTTGGGATCCAGCGACTCGTCCACCTCGCCTTTGTCGTGGTAGCGGCGCTTGGGCTCGAAGAACACCACGGGGTCATCGCATGAAATAGCCTGCTGGATCATGGTGTGGGCGTCCTGCGGGCTGGCCGGGGTGACCACCCGCAGGCCTGCCGTGTGGGCGAAGTAGGCCTCCGGCGACTCGGAGTGGTGCTCCGGCGACCCGATGCCGCCGCCGAACGGGATGCGGATGGTGATGGGCATTTTCACGGTGCCGCGGCTACGGTAGTGCATCTTCGCCACCTGGGACACGATCTGGTCGAACGCGGGATAGACGAAGCCGTCGAACTGGATTTCCACCACCGGCCGGTAGCCGCGGTAAGCCAGGCCAACAGCCGTGCCCACAATGCCGGACTCCGCCAGGGGCGTGTCCACGACGCGGTGCTTGCCGAAGTCTTTCTGCAGCCCGTCGGTCACGCGGAAGACGCCGCCCAGGGCGCCGATGTCCTCGCCCATGAGGACCACTTTGGGATCGTTGTCGAGGGATCTGCGGAGGCCGGAGTTGATTGCCCGCGCAAAGGTCATCTGCGTCATCAGCGTGCACCTTCTTCTTGTGTTGCCACTTCGGGATCGCCGAAGGTGGCAAGGTAACGGGAGTAGTGGTCCTGCTGGCGGTCCAGCCAGGAATTGGGGGTGCTGTAGACGTGCTTGAAGACGTCGAGCGGTTCGGGGTCCGGCATGCCAATGCAGCCCGCACGCAGTTCACGGGCAACGGCGTCTGCCTTGGTCCGCACGCCGGTTTCGAACTCCTCGGTGAACAGGCCCTTGCGGTCAAGCAGCGCGTGGACCCGGCCGATCGGATCCTTGGCCGCCCAGTCCTCCAGCTCATTGGCGTCGCGGTACCGGGTGGGATCATCCGCCGTCGTATGCGGGCCCATCCGGTAGGTGACGGCCTCGATGAAGGTGGGACCGCCGCCCCGTCGGGCACGGTCGAGGGCGACCCGGGTGGCTGCCATGACAGCCAGCACGTCGTTGCCGTCGACGCGCATGCTGGGGATGCCAAAGCCTGTCCCGCGGTCCACGAGCTGGGTATGGGACTGGACCCGCACCGGCTCGGAGATGGCCCAGTGGTTGTTTTGGCAGAAGAACACCAGCGGCACCTGGAAGCTGGCGGCAAAGACCATTGCTTCGTTGACATCGCCCTCGCTGGTGGCGCCGTCGCCGAAGTACACAATCGCTGCGGAGTCGGCACCGTCGTTCTGGATTCCCATGGCGTACCCGGTGGCATGCAGCGTCTGCGCGCCGATGACGATCTGCGGAATGGCCATGTTGACCGTGTACGGGTCCCAGCCGCCGGAAGCAGCTCCGCGCCAGACACGCAGGATGTCCGCCAGGTCCACCCCGCGGCAGTAGGCGACGCCGTTCTCGCGGTAGCTGGGAAAAATGAAGTCGTCATCCCGCAGCGCCCGCACGGATCCCACCTGTGAGGCTTCCTGGCCCAGCAGAGGCGGCCAAAGGCCAAGTTCACCCTGGCGCTGCAGCGCGGTTGCCTCTTTGTCGATCCGCCGGATCACCACCAGGTCCTCGTAGAGCGAGCACAGCTGCTCGTCTGATACGTCCTTGAGCCAGGGGTCGTACTCCGGATGGCTGACGCGTTCCCCCGCGGGGGTGATCAGCTGGACCATGCTGTGGCCTGCGCCACCCTGGTGCCCTGTCTTGTTGTCCCGGCCGGCGGCTGTTCCGCCCTGGCCCGCATCGTCTGTCACCACTGTTGCCGCAACCTTCTGACGTCGTGTAACCATCCCGCGGCAGGACTCGTGATACCGCCGCATTCCGGCTTCCCGGGCGCCTTTGCCCCGGTTAATTGTGACCATACTCACAATGTTCAGGTGGTACAACCACTGCGGTTAAAACTGAGCACAATGCACTGTTTGGTGGCGTGGGACCGTGCTAGCCTTGCGCATTATGCAAGCTTTGGATGGCACAGACACCCGGCTGCTCTCCGCCCTGGCACAGGACCCGCGCCGCACTGTGGTGGCCCTCGCCCAGAAGCTCGGCCTCTCCCGCAACACCGTCCAGGCACGGATGGCCCAGCTCGAGAAGAAGCACGCCTTCCTGTCGTTCGAGCGGCGGATCAATCCAGTGTCACTGGGCTATCCGCTGATGGCTTTCATCTCGGTGCATGTCCAGCAGCAAAAGCTCGGCTCCCTTGCCGAGGAACTGGCAGCCGTGCCGGAAATCCTCGAGGGCTACGGCCTGACCGGCTCGGCCGACCTGCTGCTGCGCGTGGTGGCACTGGACGCCGAAGACCTCTTCCGGATCAACGGGAAGATCCTGGCCTGCGACGGCGTCGAGAGAACCGATACTGCCCTGGCCATGGGTGAACTGATACCTTTCCGGATCCAGCCATTGCTTGAGCGCAACTCAGCGGAAGCCTGACCGCAACAGCCGGCCGTAACCACGGGACAACATCGCTGTTCCGGGCCGCCGGCGCTATAGGCTATTCCACAAAAGTGACCGGGCGCCGGCTGTGCCCCGTTTGTTGGAGCGCCGCTGGTGCGGTGCAGGAAAGGCCCACCCTTGAGCAATCCCCCGCTCCCCCCGCAGCAACCAGGCGCGCAGCAGCCCGGCCCCCACCCGGCAGGTCCGCAGCAAGCAGGCGCGCAGCAGCCCGGCCCCTACCCGGCAGGTCCGCAGCAGCCCCTTGGCCGGCGGCGGCTTCCGCCTGCCCCGTTCGGCTTGCCCGGCATGCCTCCGGCCAATAGCCGCAAGGGCCTCTGGATCGTCGTGGGCATTGTGGCAGGCGTGCTGCTGCTGGTGGCCGTCGGAGTGCTGCTCCTGGTCAACCTTGTCGGCGGAGCCACGCGGCAGGCCGGGGACCTCGCGGACAGCTTCACCCAGCTGGTCATCGCCGGTGACACGAACAAGGCGTACAACGACTACATGGACCCGAGCCTGAAGGAGCAACTGTCACGGGAGGAGTTCGACTCAGGCGTCAAGAGCCTCCAACTGGATCCCTCCTGCACCACGGCTTATGACGACCTCAAAGTCAGCAACGAGGGCGACAACAACATCGCGGATATCGCCGGGCTCATCAAATGCCCGGGCAAGGACATAGAACTCGTGTACCGCTTCGCCGGCAAGGACGAGCTCAAGATGGTCACCATCCGGCTCCGGCCAAAGGCCTGACTCTTATCTGACCGTCACCCATCCAAGCGCACATCGGACCCGAATTGCTTCCGAGAGTCCCGACCGGGGCTCCGAAAATCTGGCCAGGGCGTCTGACCCGGCCAGCAACCGGAAGGAATTTGGGCCATGCGCAACTCACCGAACCGTCTTATCGCCACGGTCTTCGGAGCCGTCTACCTCTTGGTGGGCCTCGTCGGCTTCGCCGTGACTTCGGGCGTCAGCTTCTTCTCCACCGAAGGCGCCAACCTGATCATCTTCGAGGTCAACCCGCTGCACAACGTGATCCACCTGGCCATCGGCGCCGCACTGCTCTACGCGGGGGTCAAGGACATCCAGCTTGCACGCACCGTCAACACGGCGGTGGGCGCGGTATACCTTCTGGTCGGTATCCTCGGGCTGTTCCTGCTCAGCTCGCCGCTCAACATCATTGCCCTCAACGGCGCGGACAACGTTCTCCACCTGGCGAGCGCCGTCCTTCTGCTCGGCGTCGGCCTGTCCCTGGACAAGGTCCCCGCCACGGCCCGTGCCTAGATGACCCCGCGCCCAAAGACGATGGCCGGCCGGGCCACCGTGGCAACCCAGAGAACCCAGGAAACCCCGGCATCGCAGGCAACGTTCCGTTCCGACGCAGTGCGGCTCTTCGCCGGCTTTGCCGGCCTCGGCGCCGCAGCGGTCAACCTCGCCGTCGCCTCCAGCCTGTTTGCCGCCGCCGGCCCTGTCCTCCCAGCGAGGGCAGCCGGCGGCGCGGCCGCCCTGCTCTGGGGAACGGCCCTGCTGGGGTGGACAATTGCCGGACTGAGCAGGAACCGCTTCCCGCTTCCGCGGACCTCCGCCCTCCTGCTGCCCGCCGCCGCCGCGGTGCACATGGCGGCCATTGTGCTGGGCGCAAGGAGCGGCATGGCGGGCCTGGGCATCAGCCACCTCGCCGCCCTGCTGCTGACCCTCATGACCCTCGCTGCCACGTTCTCGCTCGGCCACAGATCCCCCAGTCTTCCCGGCCGATCGGGCCAGAACGGATCGGACCAGAACGCATCGGGCCGCATGGGCGCCGGAACGCTGCTCGCCGCCGCCTTCACCGGAGCGCTGCTGGTTGCCGCCATCACGACGCCGGGTCTCGCCGCATCGACGGCGGGCCAGTTCGCTGTGCCGCACGGTGAACACATCGGCGGGCACCACTCGCCTTGAGTCGCAGGCTTACCCCGGCGGCGGCCGGTCCCTCGGCCGCCAGTCCGGCGGCGGCAAACACGCCAGGAGCCCCCGCACGGTGTGCGGGGGCTCCTGGCTGCATTCGTCGGGCTTGCTAAGCCGGGGTCACTAAGGGGACGTTTCTTACCCGGGGACGGAGGTTGCGCGAACCGGAAGCGGTCAGTGCTCCACCGCCTTCTCGGCGCCGACACCGGTCAGTGACCGGACCTCCATTTCGGCCTGCTTGCCCCGGTCCTCCTGCCTCTTGTCCAGCACCGTGCCGAGCCAGCCCAGCAGGAAGGCCAGCGGGATGGACACGATGCCAGGGTTGCTGAGCGGGAAGACCGCGAAGTTGGCGCCCTTGATCATGGAGGTCGCAGTACCCGACACCACCGGGGAGAGCGCGATCAGGATGACGGCCGACGCGAGCCCGCCGTACATGCTCCATGTGGCGCCCTGCGTGGTGAACCGGCGCCAGAACAGGGAGTAGATGATGGTGGGCAGGTTGGCGGAGGCCGCCACGGCGAACGCCAGGGCCACCAGGAACGCCACGTTCTGGCCGTTGGCCAGGATCCCGCCCAGGATGGCGAGGATGCCAATCACAACAACAGTGCGGCGTGCCACCTTAACTTCCGTGTCGGCGTCGGCCCTTCCCTTCGCGATGACGTTGGCATAGATGTCATGGGCGAACGAGGCGGCGGCAGTGATCGTGAGGCCGGCCACCACGGCAAGGATCGTGGCGAAAGCCACCGCCGAGATGAAGCCCAGGAGCAGCGGGCCGCCCAGGTGGAAGGCCAGCAGCGGCGCCGCGGAGTTGACGCCGCCCGGGGCACCCTTGATGGTGTCCGCCCCCACCAGGGCGGCGGCGCCGTAGCCGAGGACTAGCGTGAAGATGTAGAACAGCCCGATCAGCCAGATGGACCACACAACCGATTTGCGGGCTTCCTTGGCGGTGGGCACCGTGTAAAAGCGCATCAGCACGTGCGGCAGTGCGGCCGTGCCCAGCACCAGGGCAAGGCCCAGGGACATGAAGTCCAGCTTGGAAGTTTCGGTCTTTCCGTACTGCAGGCCGGGGTTGAGCACAGCCGGGTTGTTGGCCGCGTCAACCGCCCCGCCCAGAAGGCTGGACAGGTTGAACCCGTAGATGGCCAAAACCCAGAGCGTCATGACGGCGGCACCGGCGATGAGCAGGATGGCCTTGATGATCTGAACCCAGGTTGTGCCCTTCATGCCGCCGATCAGGACGTACATGATCATCAGCGCCCCGACGACGATAATCACCAGTGCCTGCCCGCCCCAGTCGCTGATGCCGAGCAGGAGCGAGATCAGGCTTCCGGCGCCGGCCATCTGGGCCAGAAGGTAGAAGAAGCAGACGGCCAGCGTGGAGATGGCGGCTGCGATGCGCACCGGACGCTGCCGAAGACGGAACGAAAGGACGTCGGCCATGGTGAACTTGCCGGTGTTCCGGAGCAGTTCCGCCACCAGCAGGAGCGCCACCAGCCAGGCGACCAGGAAGCCGATGGAGTACATGAAACCGTCGTAGCCGTTGACGGCGATGGCGCCGGTGATGCCCAGGAAGGAGGCCGCGGACAGGTAGTCGCCCGCGATGGCGGTGCCGTTCTGCGAGCCGGTGAAGGAACGGCCGGCGGCGTAGTAGTCGGCGGCCGTCTTGTTGTTCCGGCTGGCCCGGAGCACGATGACCATGGTGACGGCGACGAACAGGGCAAAGATGCCCATGTTGAGCAGAGTGGTGTCTTTGAGTGCGGCGACGTCAACCGCTGCGGGAATGGTGATCACTTTGCACCGCCGCCCAATGCGCTGTTGCCGGATTTGTCGTAATCGTGGCCTTCTATGCCGTGCCGGATCTCCGCGGCGATCGGGTCCAGGCGCCGGTTCGAGTAGCTGACGTACCAGCCGGTGATGGCGAACGTGGTCACGAACTGCAGCAGCCCCATGATGATGCCCACGTTGATGTTGCCCCACACCTTGGTGGACATGAAGTCCACGGCGTAGGCGGCAAGGATGACGTACGCGAAGTACCAGAGCAGAAACCCGATGGCCATCGGGAACACAAAGCTGCGGTGGCGCTTGCGCAGGTCCTTGAACTGCTGCGTGGCCTGGACTTCCTCGAAGTCCACGGACGCCGCCGCGTCCTGGGTTCGGGCATCGTTACCCATCATTCCTCCTCATCGAGACTGGTTTCCACACGGCCGCACCCCACCAGCCAATGTGACTGCCATCACTGTGCGTCGCGGCCGGAATGATAAGCCAGTGGTTGCGCGCAGCCGGTCGGCCAACGGCGGCGATGCTGCGCCAAACGGCACGCGCTACGCTGGGCAGCATGCCGGATTCCCCTCTCTATTCCGCAGCCGCCGTGGCCGTCATCGCGCTCGCGGTGGCCGTCGTCGTCGCCGTCGGGCTCAAGGTGCTGCGCTCCTTCCGCGAGCTGGGCACCGATGCCGAGCGGGCCACCTACAACACCCTCCACGCCGCATCGAAAGCGGGACGGCACCTGCGGACCGGCCTGAACCCCGCGGGCGCCGCCAAGGCCAGCCGCCAGCTGCGCACCCTGCTTGGCTGTGACGCGCTGGCCATCCTGGATGTTTCCGGCGTGCTGGCCTGGGACGGTACCGCGGAGGAACTGCGTCCCGGGCTCATGGAGCTCGCCGCGGATGTGCTCTCCAACGGCAGGACACAGGTTTTCAACGCCGCCGACCTCCAGCTACGGTCCCCCAAGTCCGGATCAGTCGCGGCCGCCGTCGTGGCTCCCGTCCGGGCCGGCTCTCGCGTGGTAGGAGCGATTGCCGCCTTCGCCCCGCAGGCGGGGGCAGGACTGGTGCGGGCCACCACCGAAGTGGCCGACTGGGTGGCCGCGCAGGTGGAGCTGGCCGAGCTGGATGCCTCCCGGACGCTCCTGATGGAGGCGGAGGTGCGGGCCCTCCGCGCCCAGATCAGCCCGCACTTCATCTACAACTCGCTGAACGCGATTGCCTCCTTCATCAACACCGATCCGGCCCGGGCGCGGGAACTGGTGGTGGAGTTTGCGGACTTCACCCGCTACTCGTTCCGGCGGCACGGGGACTTCACCACGCTGGCCGAGGAGCTGCGCTGCATCGACAGGTACCTGCTGCTAGAGCGGGCCAGGTTCGGCGAGCGGGTGCAGGTCAGCCTGCGGATTGCGCCGGAGGTGCTGAGCACGGTGATCCCCTTCCTGAGCCTGCAGCCGCTCGTGGAGAATGCGGTCCGGCACGGCCTGGAGGCGAAGGAGGGGCCGGGCCACATCACCATCTCCGCCAACGATTCAGGCGCGTTCGCCGAGGTCACGATCGAGGACGACGGCGTGGGAATGGACCCGGTTCAGCTGCAGTCCATGCTGGCCGGCCACCTGGACGGTGAGCACGTGGGCCTGCGGAACGTCGATGCCCGGCTCCGGCAGGTGTACGGCGACGAGCACGGCCTGGTGATCGAGACGGCTCCCGGAGAAGGCACACTCATCACCATGCGCGTCCCCAAGTCCCAGCCGGACCACGACGCATGAAATTGCCGGCACCGGACGTTCCCGGGCCCGAAGCTGCGGAGCCGAAAGATACCCTAGGAGCATGATTAACGTTCTCGTCGCCGACGACGAGCTGCCCGCGATTGAGGAGCTCGCCTTCCTCCTGGGCAGTGACGAGAGGATCGGCACGATCCTCCGCGCCTCATCCGGTGCCGAGGCGCTTCGTGTCCTCGAAGCCGAGGCGGTGGACGCCGTCTTCCTCGACATCCACATGCCGGCGGTATCCGGCCTGGACATCGCACGGGCCATATCCCGCAGCAGCCGGCCGCCCGCCGTCGTCTTCGTGACAGCGGATGAGGACTGTGCCCTGGAGGCGTTCGAGCTCGCGGCCGTGGACTACCTGCTGAAGCCCGTTCGGGCCGAGCGGCTGGCCCGCTCCGTGGGCCGGATCAGTGAACTGATCCGCGACGGCGGTGCCGCGCCCGAGATGATCACGGTGGACCAGGGCGGCACCACCAGGATGATCCGGCGCGACGACGTCACGTACGTCCAGGCGCAGGGTGACTACGCCCGGCTCCACACCGCCGATGCCAGCTACCTGATCCGGGTTCCCCTGGCCGACCTGGAACAGCAGTGGGCGGACGCCGGCTTCATCCGCACCCACCGCTCCTACCTGGTGTCACTCGCCCACGTCTCCCACCTCAAGCTCGCCGCCGGACGCCCCAGCGTGTCAGTCGAGGACGCTGAACTGCCGATCAGCCGCCGGCACCTGCCGGCCGTCCGCGAGAAGCTTGAGGCCACCAGGATCCGGCCGCAGGCATGACGCGCGTCAGGGTCACGGCACCCCGTTCAGCGGCGCGGCCGACGGCTGAACCGCGGGACTCCGCCGAGGAGTCGGCCGTCGGCCAGGTGTTCGTCCGCTCGCTGATCCGCTCCCAGCTCAGGCTTGCCCTGGTGGTGGCCGGCGGGTTCCTGCTGATCCTCGGTGCCTTTCCGCTGCTGCTTGGCGCGATACCTGGACTGGCGCAGACCCGGTTTGCCGGCATTCCGTTCGACTGGATCCTCCTGGGCGCCGGGATCTACCCTGTGACCGGAATCAGCGCCTGGCTGTACATCCGCAGCGCCGCACGGAACGAAGCCCGCTACCGCGACCTCGCCGGGGACAAAGTGATGCTCCGGTGAACCCGGCAGTGGGCATCGCGGCGGTGGCGGCCGTTTCCGTGGCGACGGCGGTGATCGGCTTCTTCGGCCTGCGGATCTCCCGCACCACCGGCGACTTCTATGTCGCCTCCCGGACCGTGCCGCCGTGGTGGAACGCGTCGGCAATCGGCGGCGAGTACCTGTCCGCCGCCAGCTTCCTGGGCGTGGCTGGCTTGATCCTGCTGTCCGGCACGGATGCCCTGTGGTATCCGGTGGGCTACACCGCCGGCTACCTGATGCTGCTGTTGTTCGTGGCCGCGCCGCTGCGGCGTTCCGGGGCCTACACAATCCCCGATTTCACCGAGGCCAGGCTCGAGTCGCGGGCCGTGCGCCGTGTCACCAGCGTGGCTGTGGTCATTGTGGGCTGGCTCTACATCGTCCCGCAACTGCATGGCGCTGCCCTGACGATCCGGACCACTACCGGCCTTCCGGCCTGGACCGGTTCAACCGCCGTCGTGGTGGTGGTGTGCCTCACCGTGGTGGCCGGCGGCATGCGTTCGATCACCTTCGTCCAGGCCTTCCAGTATTGGCTGAAGCTCACGGCGCTGGCCGTGCCCCTGATTTTCATCCTGCTGGTGCTGGCAGACGACGGCTCCCCGGCGCTGGAGGCTGCGGCCACGAATCCGGGCGGAGCGGGTCCGGCCAGCCCCTACCAGAGCATCTCGCTCCTTGTTGCCCTGCTGTTCGGCACGCTGGGCCTGCCGCACGTTTTGGTCCGTTTCTACACCAACCCTGACGGGCACTCGGCGCGGCGGACCACGCTGATCGTACTGGGCCTGTTGTCCGTGTTCTATCTCTTTCCCACGGCGTACGGCCTGGCCGGCAGGCTGTTCGCCCCGGATCTGGCCAGGACGGGGCAGGCGGATGCCCTGGTGCTGCTGCTTCCGGGCCGCCTCGTCGGGGGCCCGGCGGGCGAATTGTTGTCTGCCCTCGTCGTGGCGGGGGCCTTCGCGGCGTTCCTGTCCACAACGTCGGGGCTCGTCGTGTCACTGGCCGGCGTGATCAGCCAGGACGTCCTGGGTGGCAGTGTGCGCGGCTTCAGGGTGGCGGCGCTGGTCTCGATTACCGTTCCGCTGGGCCTGGCGCTCATGACGGACTCGCTGGCACTCGCCGGCAGCGTGGGCCTGGTCTTCGCCTTCACGGCGTCAACCATCTGCCCGGTCCTGCTGCTCGGCATCTGGTGGCGGGGCCTGACCGACGCCGGCGCCATCGCCGGCATGGTGACCGGCGGCCTCCTCTGTGGCGGCGCCATGGTGGCGGGGACGGTGCTCGGTGTGGCGGGAACGCCGCCGTGGCTGGCGCAGCCCGCGGCCTGGACGGTGCCGGCTGCCTTCACCGTAATGGTCCTGACATCGCGTGCCACCAGTTCCCGGGTGCCGCGGACCATCACGCGGGTGATGACCAGGCTGCACACACCCGAGCGGCCGCTGGCCACGGAACGCTGAGCGGCCGGGGGGGTCGCCGGGCTGCCGTGCCGTCAGTGAGCTGCCGGGCCGCCAGTCAGTCAGGCCGTCAATCGATGGCGGCCATCAGCTCGACCACCCGGTCGAGGAAGGCGTCCACCTGGGTCTCCTCGTAGCCGTCCGTGCCAACGGCGGGCCGGAAGACGGCCCGGCGCACGTTATCGACGCTGAGGGGCTTGTCCTGCTCCAGGTAACCGATCAGGTCCCGGCACAGGGTGTCCACGTCTTTGGTGTTGTAGCTGCGCGCCTTTTTCTTGGCCGGGCGGCGGAACCTCTCGCCGTCGGGCCGGTGAAGGCGGCCGCGGAGCGTCCCGGAAAGCTGTCCGATCTGGCGAAGCCAGGCATCCTCGCCCCGTTCGGCGATGAGGTCGTCCCGTTCCCGGCGGGCGAAGGCGTCTTCAAGCCGGTCCAGCGCGGCGTCCACGGCGATGGCCGAGTACCCGCCCTTCACGGGGTCGAAGGACACGGACCGGACATCAGCGCTCTTGATGAGGCGGGCGGCAGCCTCGGGCGTCTCCAGTGATACGCGGGCCTGCTGGAGGAACTGGTCCACCTGCTTGGCGTTGTAGCCGTAGTCGGTCCGCGCGACGCGTTCGAACGACGCGGGAATCTGACGCTTGCTGTCCACTCTCACCATGTTTCCTTCGATACTTCTTCGGCGGGTCGTAACCGCATTATTCTAGGGCGTTGCGGAGGGCCGGATGCCAGAGCCCCTGCCGGAAAACCCGGGCCGGTAAACTCTGGCCGGGAACCACTCAGGCCCCGGAGAACAGGACGAACAGCATAAAGGCCACCGGCGAGGCGAACACGATCGAGTCCAGCCGGTCCATCACCCCGCCGTGTCCTGGCAGGATGCTGCTCATGTCCTTGACGCCGAGTTCGCGTTTGACCATCGATTCGGCGAGGTCGCCGGCAGTGGCGGAAGCGACCATGCCGATTGCCAGCACAACCCCCACCCACCAGGGCTTGTCCAGCAGGAAGATGCTGGCCAGGATACCGACGAGCATGGCTCCCGCGATGGATCCGGCGAATCCCTCCCAGGACTTCTTCGGGCTGATCTTTGGCGCCATGGGGTGCTTACCCAACCGGGCGCCCACGAGGTAACCGAACGTGTCGTTGGAAACCACCAGGAGCAGCAGGATGACAATCTGCCAGGCGCCCTCCGGCACAGTTCCGCCGGGCCACGGTCCCACCGGGGAGGCGCCGCCTTCGACGTGCAGCGGCAGCGCGGCGAAGCTGATCAGGAAGGGCACCCAGGCGAGGGTGAACACCCCGGCGAAAATGCTGCGGGCCGAACCCGTTGCACTTTCCACCGACCGCCAGAGCAGCGCCGCCACGCTGCTGGCAAGCATCGCGAACAGCAGGCTTTCCAGACCGCCGAAGTAGGCCGAGACGGGCATCGCCAGCGTGCCCACCATGACCGGCACGATGGGCAGGCGTGTGCCGTTCGCTTCGAGCGCACGGAAAATCTCCCACACGCCGAAGGCCGCGAAGGTGGTGACGACGGCAACAAAGCCGAGCGGCAGGAAGAGCAGCCCGCCGAGCACCGCAAGGAGCATGGCCAGGCCCACGGCGATAGCCGCCGGCAGGTTGCGCCCCGCCCCGGGGGTGGGGTTGGGTCTTGGCTGGCGGGTCCGGGTTCGGGCCCGCGCACCGGGGGCCTGCTGTGCCTGGCCCATCAGACCTCGAGCAGCTCAGCTTCCTTGCGCTTGAGGAGCTCGTCGATGCCGTCGACGTGCTGCTTCGTGATCACGTCGAGTTCCTTTTCGCCGCGGGCGCCCTCGTCTTCGCCGGCTTCGCCGTCCTTGACGAGCCGGTCAAGGGTTTCCTTGGCCTTGCGCCGGATGTTGCGGATGGACACCTTGGCGTCCTCACCCTTGGACTTGACGATCTTGACGTATTCCTTGCGGCGTTCCTTCGTCAGCTCCGGGATGGTGATGCGGATGACGTTGCCGTCGTTGGACGGGTTGGCGCCGACCTCGGAATCGCTCAGCGCACGCTCGATGTCGCGCAGGGCGGTCTTGTCGTAGGGCGTGATGAGGATGGTGCGGGCGTCGGGAACCGCGAAGGACGCCAACTGCTGCAGCGGTGTAGGGGTTCCGTAGTACTCCACCATGACCTTGTTGTACAGGCCGGGGGTGGCACGGCCGGTGCGGATCGAGGCGAAGTCTTCCTTGGCTACCTCAACAGCCTTGTCCATCTTGTCCCCGGCTTCGAGCAAGGTTTCTTCGATCACGATCTCTCCTCAGAAATTGGTTCCCGGCCAACCGGGCATTTCATAATCCTGGTCCCGCCCCATGGGCGGAACCGTCCTAGAAATATCCTAGCTGTAACTAGGGTGTGACCAGCGTTCCCAGCTTTTCGCCGCGGATGGCGCGCGTGACATTGCCTTCGCCTTCCATGCCGAACACCACCATGGAGAGCTTGTTGTCCTTGCACATGGTCATTGCGGTCTGGTCCATGACGCGGATGTCGCGGCGCAGGGCGTCGTCGTAGCTGAGGTTTTCCAGCTTCTCCGCCGCCGGGTCCTTCTTCGGGTCGGCGGTGTACACACCGTCCACGCCGCTCTTGGCCATCAGCACCACGTCGGCGTGCACCTCGAGTGCGCGCTGGGCAGCCACGGTATCCGTGGAGAAGTACGGCAGGCCTGCGCCGGCGCCGAAGATGACCACACGGTTCTTTTCCATGTGGCGGATGGCGCGGCGGGGAATGTAGGCCTCGGCCACCTGTCCCATGGTGATGGCGGTCTGGACCCGGGTCTCAACGCCGGCCTGCTCCAGGAAGTCCTGCAGAGCGAGGCAGTTCATGACGGTTCCCAGCATGCCCATGTAGTCGGCACGCGAACGGTCCATGCCGCTCTGGGACAGTTCGGCACCCCGGAAGAAGTTGCCACCGCCAACCACGATGGCCACCTCGACGTCGGGTACGGCTGCGGCGATCTCCTTGGCTACGGCGCGGACGGTCTCCGGGTCGACGCCCAGCTTGCCGCCGCCGAAGACTTCACCGGACAGCTTCAGGAGAACCCGGCGCCTGCTCTTCTCTGACTGGACGGGAGTATTGACGGCTTCCATGGTGCCTTCCGTTTGGTGAACTCTGAGCTAGGTTATCGCGCATCCGGCCAGCGCTCACATTCTTATGTGGCCGGTGCATGCAAAAGGGGCGGCCACCGAAGTGGCCACCCCCTTGCGTGTCAGACTAGGAGCCGACGCGGAAACGCGTGAACGCGGTTCCCTTGACGCCGGCCTCTTCGAGGACCTGCGCCACAGACTTCTTGGCGTCCTTGGCGAAAGCCTGGTCAACCAGGACCTCACCCTTGTAGAAGCCGGTAACGCGGCCTTCGACGATCTTGGTCATCGCAGCTTCGGGCTTGCCCTCGGCCTTTGCGGTTTCCTCGGCGATGCGGCGCTCGGACTCGACCAGGTCCGCCGGAACGTCCTCGCGGGAGAGGTAGTTCGGGGCCATTGCCGCGATGTGCACGGCGACGTCGTGGGCTGCGGTTGCAGCTGCTTCGCCTTCGCCGTCAACAGCGAACAGGACGCCGACCTGGGCCGGGAGGTCCTTGGAGGTCTTGTGCAGGTAAGCGTCGACCGTGGCACCCTCGATGCGGGCGATGCGGCGGACAACAACCTTTTCGCCGAGAATTGCGCCTTCTTCGACGACAACCTCGGACAGCGGCTTGCCGTCGACATCGGTGGCGAGCAGGGTCTCGAGGTCGGCAGCGCCGGACTCGACGGCGATGGCCAGGACCTTGTCAGCCAGCTGGATGAACTTGTCAGCCTTGGCGACGAAGTCGGTCTCGCAGTTGACCTCGATCATTACGCCGACGCCGCCCTGGACCTTGGCAGCAACCAGGCCTTCAGCGGTGGAGCGGCCTTCGCGCTTGGTGGCGCCCTTCAGGCCCTTGATGCGGATGATCTCGATCGCCTTCTCGGCGTCGCCGTTGGCTTCGTCGAGAGCCTTCTTGACATCCATCATGCCGGCGCCGGTGCGCTCGCGCAGAGCCTTGATATCAGCGGCAGTGTAGTTCGCCATGTGAACCCCTCTGTCTAGAAAATTTTTGTGTGTACGGACCGACAGGACGGCAGCTCACTGGGTGAGCGGCCATCCTGTCAGTTGCCCGGACGCTGCGGACAGCGCCCGGAAATCCCGATGAAGTTGTTACTTCGCGGAGTCGGTGCCCTCGGCCTCAGCCGGGGCTTCCTCAGCGGCGGGAGCAGCCTCGGCAGCCGGAGCTTCCTCGGCCTTGCTGCCTTCGAGGAGCTCGCGCTCCCATTCAGCCAGCGGCTCTTCCGGAGTCTCGGTGGTGCCGGTTGCGCGCTGGTTGCGGGCGATCAAACCCTCGGCAACGGCGTCAGCAACAACGCGGGTCAGGAGGTTCACGGAGCGGATGGCGTCGTCGTTGCCCGGGATCGGGAAGTCGACCTCGTCCGGATCGCAGTTGGTGTCCAGGATGGCCACAACCGGGATGTTGAGCTTCTTGGCCTCGTCAACAGCCAGGTGCTCCTTCTTGGTGTCAACAACCCAGAGCACGGACGGTGCCTTGGTCAGGTTGCGGATACCACCGAGGTTGGACTCGAGCTTGGTCAGCTCGCGGCGCAGGAGCAGCAGTTCCTTCTTGGTGTAAGCGGAACCGGCGACGTCGTCGAAGTCGATCTCTTCGAGTTCCTTCATGCGCTGGATACGCTTGGCAACAGTCTGGAAGTTGGTGAGCATGCCGCCGAGCCAACGCTGGTTGACGTACGGCTGGCCAACGCGGGTGGCCTGCTCGGCAATGGCTTCCTGGGCCTGCTTCTTGGTGCCGACGAAGAGCACGGTGCCGCCGTGGGCAACGGTGGCCTTGACGAACTCGTAGGCACGGTCGATGTAGGACAGCGACTGCTGGAGGTCAATGATGTAGATGCCGTTGCGCTCGGTGAAGATGAAGCGCTTCATCTTCGGGTTCCAACGGCGGGTCTGGTGTCCAAAGTGGACGCCGCTGTCAAGCAGCTGGCGCATGGTTACGACGGGCATGCCGACGCTCCTTCCGGCAGGTCATTCATGAGAGCGGCCGCGGCCGCTCTTACCCTGCCAATAGTTGACGGTTATTTAGCCCTGCCCGGGCGGGCACAGGCTCCTGGCATCCATTGCACATCTCATCAGGACCGTTGCCGGACCTGACCGCAAGAGGCACAATCCTCCGCAGCAGCAAGCAACTGCTTACCGGTTGTGGAGGGCTGGATACGCGTAGTCAGCTACTGCTCCCCCGCACTCCTGAATGGGGCGTGCTGACGCTAGCCACGAAATGGAATGCGTTGAGGGCACAGCAAACTGCTCCACCAAGTGTACTACAGCGGACCGCGGCAAATGCACCGGTTCGGCCGCACCAGGCGGCGTTTTCCACATAGGCCGAAGGCCCCGTTCCGGCAGGCGGATCGGGCGACCATGCTGGCGGCATGAAAGCTCACGTGATGGCGGCGGTGCTCCTGCTCACGACGGCGGCTGCCGCACCTTCCGCCGCGCCCGCACCGCCGGCTGCGGGAACAGACCCCGGCGTCCCGGTCTTTTCCCCCGCAGGGGTTTCGTCCCGGGCCACCACGCCGGCGCCGGCGGGCTGGCGCTGGCCACTTGCGCCGCGGCCGCCGGTCCTGCGTCCGTTCGATCCCCCGGCCAAACCATGGCTGAGCGGGCACCGGGGCGTGGACCTCGGATCAGCGTCCGACGGCGGCCCGGTCACCGCCCCGGAGTCCGGAACCGTCAGTTTTGTGGGTGTGGTGGTGGACCGGCCCGTCATCA
Organism: Arthrobacter globiformis NBRC 12137; assembly: GCF_000238915.1. Classification (GTDB taxonomy): domain Bacteria; phylum Actinomycetota; class Actinomycetes; order Actinomycetales; family Micrococcaceae; genus Arthrobacter; species Arthrobacter globiformis. The sequence goes on from NZ_BAEG01000098.1 coordinate 38,153, forward strand.
CCATCGATCATGGCAATGGCCTCCGCAGCAGCTTCGAACCGGTGCGGAGCACACTCAGGAAGGGCGCTTCCGTGGCCAAGGGTGCCATGGTGGGCACCCTGCTGGCCGGCCATTGCGGTCCCCGGCCGTGCGTGCACTGGGGCGTCCGCCGCGGGGAGGAGTACCTCAATCCGCTGTCCTTCATCCTGGACCTGCGCCCCTCGGTGCTGCTGCCGCTGAACTGACGCAGGGATCTCGCCTGCCAGGCGATAGCGCCTGTTAGACGATCGCTGAGACGCCGGTAATGGCCCGGCCGGCCACCAGCGTGTTTACTTCGTGGGTGCCCTCGTAGGAGTAGATCGCTTCGGCGTCGGCGAAGATCTTTGCCATCTCAAAGTCCGTCACAATGCCGTTTCCGCCAAGGAGGCTGCGGCCGATGGCCACGCTCTCCCGCATCCGCGCTGTGGTGAACGCCTTGGCGAGGGCTGACTGCTCATCCTTGGCCTGGCCGGCATCCTCGAGCTGGGAGAGCCGCACCATCATGCCCATGGAGCTGACCGCGTTCCCCAGGATCTGGACCAGCTGGCTCTGCACCAGCTGGAACGAGGCCAGCGGGCGCCCGAACTGGTGCCGCTCCACGGCGTAACGCCGGGCCACGTCGAAGGCGGCCAGCTGCTGGCCCACCGCCTGCCAGGCAACGGCGAGGCGGGTGACCTTCAGGACCTTGTTGGTGTCGCGGAAGCTGTTGGCGTTGGCCAGCTTGAAGAAGTCCGGCACCGCCACATTTTCGAGGGTGATGTCGGCGTTCTGCACTGTCCGCAGCGAAATCTTGTTCTCGATCTTCGTTGCGCTGAATCCCGGCAGTCCAGTATCCACGAGGAAAGCCTTGACCTGGTTGTCGGCCACATCGCGCGCGTAGACCACCACCCAGTCGGAAAAGGTTGCATTGCCGATCCAGCGCTTGGCGCCGTTAAGGATCCAGCGGTCGCCGTCCCGCCTGGCTGTGGTGCGCGTGCCGCCGGCTACGTCCGAACCGCCCAGGGGTTCCGTCAGCCCGAAGGCGCCGATCTTGCGCAGCGAGTAGATGTCCGGTAGCCAGGCATCCTGCTGCTCCCGGGAGGCCAGGGCCTCGATGGAACCGGTGAAAAGGCCGTCGTGCACACCCATGAAGGTGGCGATGGACGTGTCCGCGCGGGTAACTTCCGCGTGCACGATGCCGGCGAACAGATTGGAATGGCCCTGCCGTCGCACCGGGCTGACCAGGTCCAGCTCGGCCAGCTTGGGAACCAGGTCCAGGGGAAATTCGCCGCGGTTCCAACAGTCCACCGCGATCGGCTTTACTTCCCGGGCCAGGAAGGAACGGACCTCGGCCAGCCTGTCCTGCTCCTTGGAACTGAGCAGCTGTTCGAACGAGAAGAAGTCGCCGTCGGCGTAGGGCAGGCTGTTGATGTCAGTTGCAGCAGCGGACATGGCGCTCCTTCGCACAGGCCAGCGTCCGTGGTGGAACATCACGACGCCGGCGGGATAGTTACTGGTCAGTAACATATCCCAGGCCGGCGGAAAATGAAAAGAGCCCTGATCCGCGGAGACGCAGATCAGGGCTCTGGAGGTAGGGCTACTCGGACTTGAACCGAGGACCTTAGGATTATGAGTCCCGCGCTCTAACCAGCTGAGCTATAGCCCCATGCACCTGCGCTGTTTACCGCAAGGTGCGCCCGGCCAGCGCCGGCCCGGAAGGTGCCCGTCGTCGGCTGGGCAGACTTACTCTAGCAAACCGGCGAAGCGCTTCAGACCACTTCACACGCCGCTGGCCCGCTGACGGGCAGGACCTTAGACGACCTTGTCCTCGTAGTTCGCCCCGTAGTACAGGTCCTCAAATGTCTGCAGGGTCCCCTGGATGCTGTGCGGTTCCACCATGCACCGGCTGGCGTTGCCCATGGCTTTGCGTTCCTCGGCCGGCAGGCGGAAAATCCGGGTGATTTTCTCCGCGAGGTCTGCACTGTCGTTCGGCCTGAACAGGTAGCCGTTTTCCCCGTCGCGCACCAGGTGCGGAAGGGCCATGGCGTCCGCCAGGAGGACGGGCGTCGATGCGGACATGGCCTCCAGCGTGACCAGCGACTGCAGCTCCGCGGTACCGGGCATGCAGAACAGGTCGGCCCTGATGTAGGCCTCCCGTAGTTCGTCATCGCTGGCCAGGCCCAGGAACTTCACCCGGTTCTGCAGTCCGAGCCGTTCCACCAGGGCCTCCAGCGACGGGCGCACCTCGCCACCGCCGACGATTTCCAGATGGACGTTCAGGTCGGCAGGGGTGTCGGCCACCGCCTTGATCAGCACGTCAACGTGCTTCTCCTCAGCCAACCGCCCGGCAAACAGCACGGTGGGGTGTTCGTGCGGTTCAATGACCTCGTCCGGCTTGGGCTCGTATGCTGCCGAGTCGATGCCGTTGGACAGGGGCAGCACCTTCCGCAGGAAGGCGTGCTGGTGCATCGCTTTGGCGGCCAGCGGCGTGGGCGTGGTGACGACGTCCGCCTGTCCCATCACCTTCCCCATGTCCTTCCAGGAGATCTTCCCGATGATGTCCTTGAACCACTGCGGGAACGGCAGGAAGGGGTTGAGGTTCTCCGGCATGAAATGGTTGGTGGCCACGACGCGGACGCCGCGCTTCACCGCCTCGTACAGGACGTGTTCGCCGATCATGTAGTGGCTTTGGATGTGCACCACGTCCGGCTGGACCTTGTCGAACAGCAGGCTGATTTCCTTCTTGATCTCCCACGGGAAACAGACCCTGAAGTATTCGTGCGTGAACACGCTGTGCGAGCGGAGGCGGTGGACAGTGGCTTCGGCGCGGAACTCCGTGAAGCTCTTGCCCTTGTCCTGACGGCACGCCAGCACGTGGACGTCGTGTCCGCGCGCCGTCATGCCCTTGGCCAGCCGGTAGCCGAACTGGGCGGCTCCGTTAACGTGGGGCGGATAGGTGTCCGCCGCGATGAGGATGGTCAGTGGGCGCTGGGCGTCGGGCATGGTCACGTAGAAAGCTCCTGGTGGTCATGGTGGTCGGCTGCGGCTGACCACACTGGCCGGTGCCGGCACGTCGTGCACCGGCACATTCTTGCCTGGTCCGCAGTAAAACTCGGCTAGTGGGACGCCCTGCCCGTGGCCTTCCGAACGTCCTTCTTCCGTTTGGTGACCTCGGGATGGTGTCGTGAAAGGGCGATTACCCCCACGATAGCAAGGGTTGCCGCCGTACCCATGGCAATCGCCAGGACGGCGTGGACATCGGGGCGCAGCTCGCCAAGGATCGTGATGCCGATCGCGATGCCCACAATGGGGTCCACCACGGTGAGGCCGGCGATCACCAGGTCCGGCGGACCGGTGGAGTACGCACTCTGGACGAACCAGGACCCCAGTCCCCCGGCCGCTGCGATGGCCACCACCGAATACCACGGCACGTTCAGCAGGAACAGGCCGTTTGGATCAAGCAGGTGTTTGCCGATGATCCGCGTCAGCACGGCCACGAAACCGAACAGGATGCCGGCGCCCAGGATGTATATGAACGCACTCATGCGGTGCTTGAACATGGCGGCGAGGCTGCCGAAGATGCCCACCGCAAGAGCAAGCAGCAGCACAATAGTGAGCTCGTCTTCAGGCGTGACGTGGTGGCTTTCCTGCGTGACAAACACTGCAAGCAGGACGAACAGCGCCGATCCCGTCACGCACGCGGTGATGGCCACCACAGTGGCGCGGTTGATGCTCAGCCCCTGGTCCTTGCTGTTGACCACGGTGGTGATCACCAGGGCGATGGCGCCGATGGGCTGCACCACGGTGAGGGGTGCCGTGACCAGTGCTACGGAGTTCAGGGCCATCCCCATGCAAAGCAGGAGGAGGCCAAAGACCCACCGCGGGTTTCGCAGGAGGCGCAGGAAACCGTTGGAGCTCAGCGCCAGGCCGCCGGTGTCCCGCTTAACGGCGCTGCCCTGGCGCTGGGCACCAAAGGCGAGGCAAAAGGCGCCCATGACCGCGAGCAAAACCGCAACCCAGACCATCAGCCGTTCCCGCCGTCGTCGGCCGTCAGCATTTTTCCTTTGCGTTTGATCGCCCAGAAATAGTTGTAGGCAGCAATCCAGTGGCCGACGAGCCCCAGCCCCAGGACCACCCAGGCCGCGACGAACCATGCTCCGGCGAATGGAGTGGACAGCTTGGACAGCACCAGGAGCGGAGTTCCCAGCAGCAGCAGGCCGGTGCGGGCCTTGCCTACGAGACTTACGGGCAGGTCCGGGTGTCCGCGGAAGTAGAACAGCGACATGCCCAGCAGGACGGCGTCGGGAACCACGAGCGCCGCCAGATACCACCACTGGACGACGCCGGCGATCACCAGGGTGACCGCGACGGCTATCAGGGCCAGCCGGTCGGCGATGGGATCCAGGACGCGCCCCAGTTTGGAGGTCTGGTTGAACCGCCGGGCGATGTAGCCGTCCACCCAGTCGGTGCTGCCCATGATGGCCAGCACCAGCACGGCAAGTCCGTATTCTTTCTGGGCCAGCACCAGCCAGATGAAGATCGGCACGCCCATGAAGCGCAGCACCGTGAGGAGATTGGGGACGGTATAGACCAGATCGCGATCGACATGCGGCTGGCCGGGACGGGAACCAGCGCCGATGAATTTCATCAGGCCTTCCTCTCCACGGCCGGCGGCCTCGTACAGTCTTCGTTCAGGGCAAAGCTCAGCTCTTGAAGAGTTTCCGCAGCAGGGTGAGCAGGACGGCAGCGGAGGCTGCGAGGGCAAGGAGCGGCTTCCACCGCGCCTCCAGCTGGCCGGGCAGCGAAGCCTCCGAGGCCCCGGAGCGGGCCGACGCCGACATGGCGGCGAAGCGTTCAGCCGCGCGTTGGCGGGTCTCCTGGAGCTTCTCGTTGCCTTCCGCCGCGCGGTGCCTCGCGACACCGAGGAGAGCCTGGGCCTGGGTCTTGACGTCCAGTTCCTCACCAAGCTCATCCCGCACACCGGTCAGGTGTTCACGGCGCTGCTTCAGCCGGCGGCGGAGTTCAGACTCGGTGGGCACGGGAACGTCCACTGCCTCGGCAGCCTTCTTGGCTTCCTTGTCGGCCTTCTCCTTGGCCTTCTCGGCGGCCTTTGCTTCCGCGGCGGCCTTGGCCTGGGGCGAGTTGGGATCAAGCACGGCGGCGTCGAAGTCCGAGCCCTCCTTCGCGATGCCCAGGTCGTGTTTGAGGCCACGGACAGTGTCCTCGGGAATCAGCGGCATGGCCTGCTTGAACTTCCGGAGGCCGATGAGCCCGCCAATCAGGGCAATGAGCAGGAAGACCGCGCTGACGAGCAGGGCCGCCAGCCAGGCCGGCATGATGGTGGCCAGCCCCATGATGGCCGCAACGATGAGTCCCGTAACCAGCAGCGCCAGGAAGACGGCGGCCACCCCGAAGAAGGCGCCGGCGACGCCAAGCTGCTTGCCTTTGCGCTTTGCCTCAATCTTGGCCAGCGCGATCTCATCGTTGAGCTGGCGCGGCGCCAGTTTGATGGCGAGCCTCAACGTTTTTGGCAGCGCAGTGATACGCAGTCCTTGGTTGGTCCGCCCGCTGTGACGCCCGCTCATAGGTTCCGCCTAACTGGTTCCGTCGTCGATGTTTCTTCGCTGCTTCGGGGGTTTCCGGTGAGCCCGCGCGCCCCCGCTGACAAAACTACCATTCAGGGTCAGCCGGAACTTCTGGAATTAGCCCCGGCGAGCCCTCCAACGCTGTAAAAGTCTGATCTGTCAGCCCTAGGATGGTTCTCTGTGACCACCACCAACCCGGGCGATGCGCTCAGCCGCCGGCAGAAATTCCTCTACATCCTCCTACTCGGCGCCTTGACCGCCCTCGGGCCGTTCACGGTGGACCTCTACCTGCCGGCCTTCCCCGCCCTGGAAGCGAGCCTCAACGTCTCAGAAGCTGCCGTCCAGCTCACCCTGACCGGCACCACTGTCGGCTTTGCCCTGGGGCAACTGGTGGTGGGTCCTTTCAGCGACAAGTTCGGGCGGCGGCTCCCGCTGATCCTGGCCACCGCGCTGCACATCGCCGCCTCGCTGGGCGCCGCGCTCTCCACCGACATCGCGACCCTTGGCGTGTTCCGGGTCCTCATGGGCATCGGCGCGGCCGGCGGCGGCGTGGTGGCGATGGCCATGGTCAGGGATCTGTTCAGTGGGTACGCCATGGTCCGGATGTTTTCCCGAATGGCGCTGGTCAACGGGCTCGCGCCCATCCTGGCGCCCGTCATTGGGTCCCAGCTTCTCCTGGTCATGCCGTGGCCGGGCATCTTCGTGTTCCTGGCCTGCTACGGCGCGGCGGTAATCCTTGCCGCCGTCGTACTGGTCCGGGAGACCCTGCCGCGGGAGAAACGGGGCCAGTCCGGCCTGACGGCTCGGCAACGGTACGGTGTGCTCTTCTCCGACCGCATCTTCGTGGGCCTGCTGATGCTGGGCGGAATGAACTTCGGTGGCCTGTTTACCTACCTCTCGGCTTCCCCGTTCCTGTTCCAGGACGTCTTCGGATTCTCACCCCAGCAGTACGGCCTGCTCTTCGGCATCAACTCGCTGGGTATCGTCGCGGGGGTCCAGACAAGTTCCCGGCTGATCAAGCGGGTCCCGCCGCAGTGGATCCTGGCCTGCTCCACCGCCTGGATGTTCCTGATGGCCGTGCTGATCGTCGTGTTCGACCAGCTGGGGTTCGGGCTCTGGGGCGTCATGGTCCCGCTGTGGTTCTACATCCTGGGCACCGGGTTCACCTTCCCCTGTGTGCAGGTCCTGGCGCTGGCCAGCCACGGGGCGCAGGCTGGCACGGCGGCGTCGCTGCTCGGGGCGTCCACCTTCCTGATGGCGGGCATCATCTCCCCCGTCGTGGGTTGGCTGGGAGGCAATTCCGCCACTCCCATGGGCGCGGTGCAGGCGTGCTGCATCTTCCTCGCCGCGGCGGCGCTGTGGCTTGTGGTCCGGCCCCGGACCGTGCCATCCATCCACTGACGGCCCGGCCGGTTCCCCGCCGCGGGTAGGCTGGCACCATGACCCGCAAACCCCACCGCAACGGCCGAGGGCTGTTCCTCGGAGCCATCCTGGGCGCCGTGGCCGGTTTCTTCGCCGGCCGGATGATGGGCAACGCGGCACTGGGCATCCTGGTGGGCACCGTCGTCGGTTCTGCACTGCTGTACCGCGTCAATCCGGGACCCTGGAACAGGCCCTGACCGCCGCTTCCCCTGGGCCAGGCCGTGCCTCCGGACGTGCTTCCAGACGTGATTCCGGACCGGAGGCGGCCGGTGCCGGGCCATCTGTTCGCCTGAGTACCTGAGCGATAAAGTTGTTACGTGCCCCACTGGCAGGACCATCCTCCACTTCCGGCCACGTGGCAGCGGTGCGACTCCGGCATTCTGCCGTTGTGGTGGGACCGGCTGTGCACCCAGACCAGTGCGCAGTCGGCAGCGCTCTATGCGGCGGGACTTTTCACTGAGGACCGGCGCCGGCCCATAGCCCAGTGGTTCAACCCGGCTTTCAACGCTGCCCTGCTGGTGGCCCCCGAAACGTCCCCCGAATGGCCCGTCCAGCGGTTCGGCATCTTCTACGCCCCGCCCGACGGCGGCTTCACGCGCGTGCACTCCTCGCCCCACGAGTGGCACCCCCGGGAACCGCGGAAGTCCCCCACGGAGAGGGAGGCGTTTGAAGCCGCCGTAGCCGAGGCCGAGCGTTTCCTCCAGGTGGAGATGGATTTCGTCTGACGGCACAAAAAAGTCCCGCGGCCGGCTCTGGGGGCCAACCGC
>NZ_BAEG01000097.1 GCF_000238915.1 Arthrobacter globiformis NBRC 12137
ACCAAAACCGCGGCGGTCACCCTCACCCTCACGGCGCGGACGGTCACCAAACGGCTTACGCTCACCGCCACCGAAACTGCGACGATCGCCGTCGCCCTCACGGGAGCGGAAGCCCCGCGGATCCCCGCCGGAGTTATTGGTCCCCCTAAACGGGCCCCCCTGCCGTCCCCGGTTGCTTCCCGAGTCCCCCCGGTCATTTCCGCCGCGGTAACCGCCGCCCTTGTGCTCAGCCATAGTGGATTCCTCCTGTAGTGAGCCGACCACTGGCGCGATGTGCAGCCGCTCTTGTCCGTGTTTGGTTGTCTTGCGCGACCCGGGGTGAAGCATTCGGTGTCCGCATATCTCTAGCAATTCTAGGTGAGAGGCGGTGCCAGCCACTAACGGCGAGGGCCGTCCACGGGCCGGCGTGTGCATCCTCACAGCGTGGGCTACTCGGTCAGTTGCGGGCCCGCCCGTTTATTCGTGCTTCGGGGCGTCCGGCGGAGCGCATCATCCCACAGGAAAAATCCAAGGAGGCGTGGCAAGACTGGGCCCTACAGCATCCGCCGAGGGGGAACCATGAAGAATTTCCGGACGAAGCCGGAGGCCGCTGCAGCCATGATCCTGGGTTGCGGGCTACTGGCACTGTTCGTTGCCTACTCGACCGAGGCCGGCCAGGAAGCAGCACTCCTTGACCGGACCGGCGCAGCGGTGATCTGGGGGCTTCCTGTTGCCAAGCTTGCTTTCAACGTCGCGGCTGCCGGGACTGTCGGACCTCTTGTCCTGGCGCTCTTTGCCCTTCCCCCAAAAGGAAAAGCGTTCTCGAAGGCACTCGTCCTTGCCGGTATATCGGCTGTGCTGTGGACAGCCGCCTCAGCCGCGATCAGCGTCCTCACCTTCCACTCGCTGGCTAATCTGCCGCTGTTTTCGGAAGGATCCGGCGCCATCCTTGTGAGCTTCCTGACGGACGTCGACGCTGGGCGGAGAAATGCTTTGACCGTCGTGATTACGGCAGCCGTGGCGCTCCTGTGCTTCGGAGTTCAGAGCCAGCGGGCTGTAGCCGTCACGGCTGTGCTGGCTTCCGCGGGACTGATACCGCTGGCTCTAAACTCCCATGCCGCCGGAGGTGCCAGCCACGCCGACAGTACGGTTTCGGTGGTGATGCACATGCTCGCCGCAGCCATCTGGTTCGGCGGTCTGGCGGCGCTCGTCCTGCTGCGGCGGACGCTGGAAACGGAGCTGCTGACCGCGGTCCGGCGTTACTCGACGCTGGCGCTGCTGTCCTTCCTTGCCTTGGCAATCTCGGGCGTGGCGGCGGGAGTGACAGGCATCGGCACGCTTGAAGGGCTGGCCACACCGTACGGCCTGATCCTCATGGCCAAGACCGTAGCTCTGGGGGTTCTGGGCGTATTCGGTTCCCTGCACCGAAAGTGGATCCTTGCCAAGCTGGCGTTGGTCCCGGGCCGGGCACGGACCACCTTCTCTGTCCTGGCGGTGGCCGAACTTGCCGTCATGGCAGCCGCCACTGGGCTGGCCGCTGCGCTGGCGCGCACCCCGCCGCCAACGGTCTCGCAGGCAGCACCCGCCCCGGTGTCCCTCCGTCTTCCGGGTTTTGTGGATCTCCTCAGCAGCTGGAAGCCGGACGCCCTGTGGATCTTCCTGTGTGCCGGCGCTCTGTTCTTGTATGCAGCCGGCGTGCGGCGCGTCAGGAACGGTGGCGGGCACTGGCCCGGTTACCGCGCGGGTCTCTGGGTGGCTGGAGTCGCGCTGCTGTTCCTGGTCACCAACGGAGGACTCCGCGTTTACCAGGAGTACCTGATCAGTGCCCACGTCACCACCCAGATGCTTCTTATCGCCGTCGTTCCGCTCCTGCTGGTTCCGGGTGCGCCGCTGACATTGGCCAGGCTCGGCGCTGCGCCGAGGCAGGACGGGACCATAGGCGGTGCGGAAGCTCTCCTGTTAATCCTGCGTCCTGTTATGAGTGCAACGTCGGCGCCATATATGGCGGCAGCTGGCTTGGCCGCGGTGCTGGCTGCCCTGTACTACACGCCTTTATTGGAGTACTCGTCGCGCACCCAGTTCGGGTACCAGGCAATGGCCATGTTGGCGTTGCTCTCCGGCTGCCTGTTCACAGCTTCCCTTGCCCGCACCACCCACGGCGGCCCTGGATCGTCACTGCCCTCCAGGCTGGCGACCTTAGGTGCCGTGGCTGCGCTCTATACAGCGCACGGCTGGGCCCTCGCCCAACAAGCAGACCAGCTGCCGGACTCGCGGCGGCAGGAGTGGCTGATCACGGTGGGCCAGCCTTGGGACCAACCGGTTTTGGCGGTGGTCGAGCCGGCGGGCATGGCCATGTGGATCATCGCGGCCGGCACGCTTCTTGGCGCGGCGGCGGCTGTGCTGTCCACGTCCCGCCAGCGCCGCGATCCGGTCGCACGGCACCGTTCCGGTACTGAGCGCGACCACAATCTGGTGATGTCTTCTGAGCCCTAATGGGCTTCGCCCCCACGCGGCCCCCTTGGGTGGCTTCCACCCAAAGAAGGCCACCGCCAGCACTGCCTCCCTCAAGGTTTCCGCAGGGTAGGTAATACACCCTTCAACTAAATCAATTGGACTTTCTTTACGACCTCGGAGGTAGTCGTGTCAGTTACACGCCGTCAGGCATTGCAAATAGGTGGAGTGGGGATCATCGGCGCGTTTGGACTGGCCGTCCCCTTGACCTCCGTCAACGCCAAGTCAGCAAGCCAGCTGGCGTCCCGCAACATGCCGAAGCCCTTTCAACGGACACTTCCCATTCCGGAGGTACTCAGGCCCAGCAGCACGGTCGTGGACCCTGACGGCCACAAGCGGCACCTGTACAAGATTGAGCAGAAAGCCGCCCTGGCCAACATCGTGCCTGGCCTCAGCACACCGATCCTCGGCTACAACGGGACATTTCCGGGGCCGACCATCAAGGTGAATCAGGGCGAACGCATCACACTGGAGATGGACAACGTGTTGCCCCTGTTCCACCCGCAGTGGGGGTACCGGCTTGACACCTCCACCCACCTGCACGGGTCGGCGTCGCTGCCGCAGTTCGACGGCTACGCCAACGACCTCACCGGCCTGGGCTACTGCAAGGATTATGAATACCCCAACTTCCAGCCGGCACGGACGCTGTGGTACCACGACCACGCCGTCCACAATACGGCCCAGAGCGTCTACTCCGGCCTCGCTGCCCAGTACCACCTGCACGACGAAGTGGAGGGCAGCATTCTTCCGCAGGGAAGGTTTGACGTGCCGCTCACGGTATCCGACGCCATGTTCGCAGCCAACGGCTCCCTCGGCTACAACGACAACACCCATTCCGGCCTGTGGGGCGACGTCATCCTTGTCAACGGAGCGCCTTGGCCGGTGATGAAGGTCCAGCGCAGGATCTACCGCTTCCGTATTCTCAATGCCTCCATTGCGCGTTCCTACCGCTTCTCCCTGAGCACAGGAGACGCAATGACTATCGTCGCAACGGACGGCGGCCTGATGCCGGCCGCCCAGCAGGTGACCAACTGGCGTCACGGCGGCGCCGAGCGCTACGAAGTCCTCATCGACTTTTCGAAGTATCCCGTTGGCAAGCGGGTCGAATTGCGCAACCTGTCCAACAAGAACAATGTGGACTACGACTTCACCAACAGGGTCATGGCCTTCGACGTAACGGACGAGCCGGTAGACACGTCCGGTCCCGGCGCCAGGGTGCTGCCGACGCTTCTCGCCCCGAGCACGGCCATGAGCCTTAAGACGTCGGACTCTGTAAAGACCAGGCGCATGCGCGTAAAGCGGGACCTGGACGTCTGGACAATCGGCGGCATGACGTGGGACGAGGTGGTTGAGAGTGGCTACAGAAAGGTTCTCGCAAATCCCGACCTCGACGACGTGGAAATCTGGGAAATAGAAAACAGCTCGGGAGGATGGTTCCATCCGGTCCACATCCATCTGGTGGACTTCCAGGTCCTCAGCCGCAACGGGCAGGCACCCTTCGCCCACGAGCGTGGGCCCAAGGACGTTGTCTACGTGGGCGAGGGCGAGACGGTCCGGCTGCTCATGAAATTCGAACACCACCGCGGCAGGTACATGATCCACTGCCACAACCTGCCCCACGAGGACCACGACATGATGGCCCAGTTCAGCGTCGGCATCGACACGAACGACCCAGATCCCAATCATCCAGTGGAGGCCGTAAAGCCGCACCTGATCAACCAGACTGCACCGGCACAAGGGACGGAAGCGCCGGCACCACAGACCACCGAGGCAGCAGAGGTGGCCACACCGGTGACGACCACGCCGGCCACATCACCGGTGGCATCACCACCGGCACCAGCCCCGGCTGCGGCACCTGTGGGACAGAAAGACGTGGTGACCATTACCAGTGCCCGGCACCGGCTGAGGAAGGACATGACCTTCAGCGGTACTTCCAGGTACGCCGGGTCGACGGCAGCAACCTCGGCCACCATCGTGCTGTACGACGTGACACCAGGGCGAGCTGCCGCCCGCTTGGGAACTGTAAAGGCAAACTCCCTCGGGAACTGGACGCTGGCGGTCAAGCCCGGACCTGCCAAGCAGGTCACCGCTGTCAAGGCCGAATCAAGCGCAGGCGGGACAGCAACAGCGAGCGTCAGGACCAGCTGAGAGGGTGTTTT
>NZ_BAEG01000096.1 GCF_000238915.1 Arthrobacter globiformis NBRC 12137
ACCCTCACCGGACTGCACGGCGTCGAACGCGAAAAGGTTGTGCATGCCCAGGATCCAGCCGCAGAACCCCACGGCCATGAACAGCCCGATCTTGGTCCTGGTCACCGGCACACCCACCGCGCGGGCGGCGTTCGCGTCGCCGCCGGCCGCGAAGATCCAGTTGCCCATCCGGGTGCGCAGCAGCACCCACGAGGCCACCGCCACCAGCGCGATCCAGATGAACACCGTGATTTTGACCTCCACCCCGCCCAGCGTCACCGAGGAGGCGAAAATGGCCTGGGCCGAAGAGAAGCCGTCCATGTTGGAGATCGACGGCGAGGATACGGACCCGCCGATAAGCCGGGTCAGGCCCAGATTCAGGCCGGTCAGCATCAGGAACGTGGCAAGGGTGACGATGAAGCTGGGCAGCTTGGTCTTGATCAGGATCCAGCCGTTAATGAAGCCGATGCCCAGCGAAACGACCAGGGCCAGGCCGACGCCGACCCACACATTGGTGCTGAAGTACCAGCTGAACAGGGACGCCGTCAGGGCAGAACTGATCACCGCGACACCGGTGGACAGGTCAAACTCGCCGCCGATCATCAGCAGTGACACGCCCACCGCCATGATGCCGATGGTCGAGGAACCATACAGCACCGTGGCGAACGCATTCGGCTGGATGAAAGTCTGGGACACGGATGCGAAAAACACGAACAGCACGATCGCGCCGACAAGGGCGCCCACTTCGGGACGGCCAAGCAGCTTCTGCAGCGGATTGCGCCGGCCGACACGTTCGTCGGTCACCGCCGGCTTGGTAATGGTCGGGGTCATGGTCATTGGAATGCTCCTTGCTGCCCGGTCCGGCGTCTCCGCCGGACCGGGCTGGCGGGCTGCTAGCGGATACCCTGCTGGGCGAAAGTGAGGGCGTTGGCTGCTCCGGCCTTGTCCACGATGGTGGGGCCGGTCAGGACGGGCTGGCCGCCGCCGAGTTTGAAGCCGCCGCGCTTGGCCTGCCACAGCGCGTCCACCGAGCCGTACCCCTGCAGCCATGGCTGCTGGTCGACGGTGAACTCGACGGCGCCGTCGGCAATCTTCTGGGCCAGCTCGGCGTTCATGTCAAAGGAGGCCACCTTGGCCTTGCTGCCGGCCGTGGTCACCGCCTTGAGGATGGTCAGGGTGTACGGCGCACCCAGCCCGATGATGACGTCTGCATCGGCGGTGGCCTGCAGTTTGGCCGTCACGGTGGAGGACACCTGGGTCATGTCCGTACCCTGCACGTACAGGATCTCGGTTGCCGGAACCTTCGACTTCACACCTGCGCAGCGGGCTTCAAGACCGACGTGGCCCTGTTCCTGGATGACGCAGACGGGGTGCTTGAGTCCGAGGGAGTTGAGTTTGTCGCCCACCGCTTCACCGGCGAGTTTCTCATTGGAACCAAAGTGCGTGAAGGCGCCCAGCTGCGCGAAGACAGACTCGCCGGCATTGAGGCTCACCACAGGAATGCCGGCATCTGTAGCTTTCCTCAGGGCGTCCTTCAGGGCGTCCGGCTTGGCCAGGGTCACTGCGATGCCGTCCACCTTCTGGTCCACGGCCTGCTGGATCAGCTGGGCCTGACGGCCGCCTTCAGGGTCCGAGGTGTACAGCAGCTCAACGTTATCTTTGGCCGCGGCTTCCTCAGCGCCCTTGCGGACAATGTCCCAGAAGGTGTCTCCGGGAGCGGCGTGCGTGATGAGGGCGACCTTGATACGCGGCGTCGACGCGGCCTGGCCGCCGGCCCCGGCATCTGCGTTCTCCGCTGGCCTGCCTCCGCTGCTTGAGCAAGCGCTGAGAGCCATCATCGGCACGACGGCGGCAACCAGCGCCGCCTTCCGCCATGAAAATTTCTTCACCGAAAATCTCCTTTGATCCGGACTCCGGCCGCGCCACGTCGCAGCGGCCGAAATGTTGATATCTCCGATCATCGTGACTCGGATCACTCTTGTCAATGTTTGTCCTAACATTAGGACGATAATAGTTTTATCCCCTGGCTATCCCACCAGGAAGGCCTCCCGGAACGCCGACAGCGACTGATCCCCCGCCGCCAGTCCCGGCCCACCCGAGGCACCCGCTTCCAGTCCAATGACGCCCGCGTAGCCGACGTCGGCGAGCGCCCCTGCTACGGCGCTGTAGTTGATCTCCCCCGTTCCAGGCTCGAACCGGCCCGGGACGTCGGCTACCTGGATTTCCCCGATCCACGGCAGAGCTGCACGGACCAGCTCAATCAGGTTTCCTTCGCCAATCTGGGCATGATAGAGATCCAGCATCATCCGTACGTGCGGGTGGCCGACGGCGGACACCAGCGCCAGGGTGTCCTTGGCGCGGGCCAGCGGTATGCCCGGGTGATCCAGGGCCGTATTGAGGTTTTCCAGCGCAAAGACGACGCCGTGCCGTTCACCGAGCCGGCCCAGCCTCTCCAGGGTGCGGAGGCCGGTTAGCCACATTTGCCCGGTGGAGCGGTGGAGCGGCCGCACGGCGGCCCCGCCGTCGCCAAGTTCCGCCGGATGCACCACCATTCGCTCGATACCCAGCTCCAGCGCCGCCGGGATGAGGTTCTCCGCCGATTCAACAACCCGGTCCGCGTTGGCCGGATCAATGAGGCTGCCGCCAAAGTAGCCGCTCATGGAGGAAAAACGGGCGCCTGTTGCGGCCAGTGCTGCAATGTCCCGGTTCCGCGTGTCCCAGAGTTCCACCTCGAACCCCTGCTCATGAATGCGCCGCACCCGCTCGATGAGGGGCAACTCGCCGTAGATCATCTCGGCGCATGCTGCCAGCCGGAAGCTCATGCGCCCTGACCCGTGAAGTGCTGTCCCGCCAGCTGCAGCTCCGGCTCGGCCGCCTGCAGATGTGCCACAGCCGAAACGTCCACCGGCAGGCCGGTCTCGTGCGACCGGATGGCCGCTAGAGCCACGGCGAGCGCGTTGCGGGCATCGACGCCGCCCGGAACCGCCTTTCCGCCCGGTGCGCGTCCGGCCCGCCGGGCCGCAATGCCGTCGACGAACCGGGCGAGCTCCGCGGTATATGCGTCATGGAAGAGATCGATGTTCAGCCGCACGGTGTCCGAGGCAATGCCCGCGGCTGTGTAGCTCACGGCGTTTGATGCCCGCGGCCCGCCTGCACTGACCATGCCGGCCGATCCGAAGACTTCGCCCCGCACGTCGTAGCCATACAGGGCATTAAAGTTGGCTTCGGCCACCGCGATGGCCCCGTTGCTGTAGGTGACCGTGACCACCGCCGTATCCAGCAGGCCTCCGGCTTTCGCTTCGGGGGCGACGAGGGCGTCAGCCACTGCATGCACCTTCAGCGGAACCGCGCCCGGGTTCAGCCAGTTCAGGGTGTCGAAATCATGGATCAGCGTTTCCAGGAAGATCGTTCCGGGCGCAATCCGCTCCGGGACGGCGATTCCGGCCGCGGTGCCCGGGTCCCGGGTGAGGGACCGCAGGAGCTGCGGAGTACCTACTGCGCCCTCGTCGATAAGTTTCCTCGCGGCGGCGAAGTCTGCAGCGAAGCGCCGGTTGAAGCCAAACTGGACATTAACCCCGGCGGCCTCTGCAGCGGCCAGCGCCTCGTCCAGTTCTTCAACAGTGCGGCCGCCCGGCTTTTCGCAGAATACGTCTTTCCCGGCCCGGGCCGCAGCCGCGATCAGGCCGGAATGGAATCTTGCCGGCGATGCCACCAGGACCCCATCAATGTCGGGGTCGTTGATCACGTCCGCTGGATCTGCCGTGATTCTGGCGACGCCGAGCTTGCCCGCCAACGCCTTGGCGGCGGGAAGCGCGGGGTCAGCGACGGCATCCAGCCGCGCATGCGGAATTCGGAGGGCCACTGACTCGGCGTGGAAGGCACCGATCCAGCCGGCTCCGATCAGGCCGAGCCGGACGGGGCGGCTGCCGGCGGCGGGCTGCTGAATATAGGTCATGAATCATCCTTCTTCTCAGGCTTCTAGATCGTTCTAGTGAACTGATCGTGGCACAGCTTTTAGCTTCTGTCTAGATCGTTCTATAGACTGCTGGCAGGAGGGAGGAACATGACTGAACAGCAACGGCGCCCCACCCTGATGGACGTCGCCGAAGCGGCCGGCGTTTCACGGGCACTGGTTTCCATCGTGATGCGTGGCGCGCCCGGCGCGGCAGAAGCCACGAGACAGAAAGTGCTCGACGCCGCACGCGAACTCGGCTACCGGCCGGACAGCCGTGCGCGGCTGCTGCGCAGTACCCGGACCAAACTCCTGGGCCTCAGTTTCTCCACAGCCCACGCGTTCCACGCCGAAATTGTGGACGCGGCATACGCTGAGGCCGGCGCTAAAGGCTACGAACTCGCACTGGGCGGCGTCACCAGTGGCAGGCCCGAGGCCCGGACCATCGAGGCCCTGTTGGATTTCGGGTCCGAGGCGCTGATCCTGATCTCGCCAACACTCAGCAGCGACGAACTGGCACGGTATGCCAGTCAGGTGCCGGTGGTGAGCCTCCTCCGGAACGACGTCGGCGACGCCACCGATTCCGTGAGCAGTGATGATTACGCGGGCATCCGGATGGCGGTGGAGCACCTGGTGTCCCTGGGGCACCGGAGGATCGTCCATATCGACGGCGGTTCCGCGGTCTCCGCCGAACCGCGCCGGTCTGCCTTCCGGGCGGAGATGGAACGCCGTGGCCTGGAGCCGGCCATCATTGCCGGGGGCGCGATGGAGGAAGACGGGATGACCGCTGGCAATTCCCTGGGCCCGGTCATGCCGACCGCCGTCATCGCCTTCAACGACAGGTCAGCCCTCGGGGTCATCGAGAGCCTCCGGGCACAGGGGCAACGGGTCCCGGCAGATGTGTCAGTGCTGGGCTACGACGACAGCCAGTTCGCACGGCTCAGCTATGTCCAGCTGTCCTCGATCAGCCAGGACGCGCCACAGCTTGCCGCCGCGGCCGTGGACCGCGCCGTGGCGCGGATTGAAGGAACCCAGTCGGCCGGGCATGTCGTGCGGACCCCGCATCTGGTGGCACGCAGGACCACTGCAGCTCCCCCTGCCGGCGGGTAGCCGCCGATACCGGGAATGGGCCTCGGGCTAGGAATTGGCCTCGACGGCCAGCCCGGTGTCGGCGCTGGCAACGATGGCGTTGGTCTCCGGCGACGCGAAGCGCTTAGCCAGCTCCCGGACCACAGCCTGAAGTTCCTGGCGGAGCAGATCCGGGTCAATGGACGCTGCGGCGAGGACCGACCGTTCCATGTCTGCTGCAGCCATGACGGCTTCAGTGCCCCGCTCCGTGAGCGATACGACGTGGCTGCGCCGGTCCGACGTGCTGCGCTGGCGCACAATATGCCCGTGCGACTCGAGGCGGCTCAGCGTTTTGCCCATGGTCTGGGCCTGCACCCGGACAAGCTGGGCCAGCTGCGCCTGCGTCATGGGGCCACTGTTGTAGAGCACCTCGATGGCGATAACGCCGGCATGGGTCAGGCCGATGGCGCCCAGCTTCTCGTTCCATGAGTGCTCAACAAGGCGGGCCGCCGTGGACAAGAGACGCCCTGTGGGCCAGCGATCCATATCAGGCATAGCACCAAGTATAACTAAGCCTGATTAGTACCCGACACGAAGCCTTACTAAGCTGTCATGTCCCGCACCAAAACAAGGAGACAACGTTGGCTGAAAAACTTACGCCCGGCGACACCGCCCCCGCCTTCACACTGAAGGACGCTACGGGAGCGGACGTGAGCCTCAGCGATTACCGCGGCCGGAACACCATAGTTTATTTCTATCCGGCCGCCGCCACGCCCGGATGCACCAAGCAGGCCTGCGACTTCCGGGACAGCCTGGCATCCCTTCAGGCTGCCGGCTACGAAGTGCTGGGGATTTCGCCTGACCCGGTGGGCAAGCTGGCCAGTTTCGCCGACGCCCAGGGCCTCACCTTCCCGCTCCTGTCGGACGAGGACCATGCAGTTGCCGAGGCCTACGCCGCGTGGGGCGAGAAGAAGAACTATGGCCGGACCTACGAGGGCCTCATCCGTTCCACCGTGGTGGTGGACCCGGACGGCAAAGTTGCCGTAGCCCAGTACAACGTCCGGGCTACCGGGCATGTCGCCAAGCTGCGCAAGGACCTCAAGCTCGAAGAGGTTGGATAACCCTGCGCCTGACAGACTGGCCGCACCTGCCGCAAGGACCGCACAGGTGACGGTACAATTGAGGCTGGCATCCGCCGTCGTACGTTTCCTGCTGCTGACAGCACGCAGGGCGCACCAGGCGGGGCCGGGCGCGAGTGGTGAAATTGGCAGACACGCAGGATTTAGGTTCCTGTGCCTTCGGGCGTGGGGGTTCAAGTCCCCCCTTGCGCACAACAGCAAATGAATGGGGAAATCCCGGGCTACGGCCCGGGATTTCCCCATTTAACCGGCCACTGCCAACGGGCGCCCACGAGGCCGCCGAAAAATCTTTCCAGGTTCACCCATCCGCTGCCGCCGACCAGGCGAATACCCAGTGAGACACCGGCCACCTGTCCAACAACCCGGCCGGTGCCCCACAGTCGGAAAGGATCGCCGGGAGACGCCATACCCCCTGCGGTCCCGTTCATCGGCACAACTAAGGAGAACCGAAATGCAGTCTTTCAAGCGCTCAACCTTCACCGTCGCAGGCGTTGCAGCCGCCGCTCTGCTGAGCCTCACCGCCTGCGGCGGCTCCGCCGGCACGTCCAGCAGTTCGTCGGCCGCCGCCGAGCCGTCCGCCTCCAGCATGGCGCCATCACCGTCTGAGACATCGGCGGCGGCTATGGATCCGGCCGCCAACCTTGCCGGGCCCGGCTGTGCCGACTACGCCAAGCAGGTTCCCAGCGGCAAGGGTTCCGTCGCAGGCATGGCCCTGGATCCCGTGGCCGTCGCCGCCTCGAACAACCCGTTGCTGAAGACGCTGACCGCCGCGGTCTCCGGCAAGCTGAACCCGAAAGTCGATCTCGTTGACACGCTGAACGGCAGCGAGTTCACGGTGTTCGCGCCGGTTGACGACGCTTTCGCCAAGGTCGATGCGGCAACGATCGAGACCCTCAAGAAGGACGACGCCCTGTTGAGCAAGATCCTCACCTACCACGTGGTCCCGGGCCAGGTCACTCCGGACAAGATCGTTGGCACGCACAAGACCGTGCAGGGCGGATCGGTAACCGTGACCGGCACCAAGGATGCCCTCAAGGTGGACGGCGCCAACGTGATCTGCGGCGGCGTCCAGACGGCGAATGCCACCGTTTACCTCGTGGACTCGGTGCTGATGCCGAAGTAGATACTGACCCTGGCCCGGGACCCGTCCCGGGCCAAGACCGCGGTCCGCACCCGAGGGTGCGGACCGCGGTCCTTTGCTGTGCGGGCCTCCTGCGCCGCCCGGTGCCGCCCCGCGCTCCGTCCGGACGCCAACCGCGCCGGCGTGTCCTGGCTCACGCATAAGCCAAGGGTCCGCAATCCGTCAATTAGACTGGGTGGCGGGCAAGCAGCCGCCCACGCGCACCCCAGCAGTCCAGAGGTGGTAATCGAGTGCCCAGCAGCAGTATCCCGCGCCGTACGGCCCTCAAGACCGGCGCCGTCCTTCTGGGCCTGTCCCTCACTTCCTGTACGAGCGAAGCCGAGCCCACGCCGTCGTCCGCTGCGGCGAGCACCACAACGGCCGCCGCAGCCCCTTCCGAGACCTTTACGTTCGGCACGGCCTCGCAGCCTCTGAGCCTGGATCCCGCCCTGGCCAACGACGTCGAGTCGCAGCGGGTCACCCGGCAGGTGCTGGAGGGCCTGGTGGGCGTCGACCAGACAACGGGCGAGCCCACGCCGCTGCTGGCAACGGCATGGGCGGAAGCAGCCGACGGCCTGTCCTACACATTCACCCTTCGCCCCGGCGTCAGGTTTCACGATGGCTCCCCGTTCAACGCCGACGCCGTCTGCACCAATTTCGACCGCTGGTTCAACTTTTCCGAGGCGCTGCGGAAGCAGGCTCCGGGAGCCACCTTCAAGGGAGTGTTCAAGGAACACGCCGACCATGCCGAGCTGTCCGTCTTCAAATCCTGCACCGCCCTGTCGGCCCTGCGGGTGCGGATCCGCCTCACCGAGCGCTTCACAGGCTTCCTCCAGGCCCTGACACTTCCCGCGTTTGCCATGTCCTCCCCCAAGGCACTCGCCGCGGGTAAGGCCGACCAGCTCAGCCTTAGGCGCGGGAGCCAGGCACTTTCCGCCTACGCCACCCACCCTGTGGGCACCGGCCCCTTCCGCTTCTCCGCGTGGAACAGCGCGGGCGTCACCCTTACGGACAACAAGGACTACTGGGGCACCCGGGGACAGATTGCCACCCTCCAGTTCGTGACCTACGACCACCCGCAGACGCGGCTGCAGGCCCTGCTGGACGGCAGGATCGACGGCTATGACGCCGTGACGGTGGGGAACTTCGACCAGCTCGTCAAACGCGGCAAGCAGATCATCCAGCGGGACCCCTTCTCTGTGATGTATCTGGGCATGAACCAGGAAATTCCCGTGCTGAAGGACCTCAAGGTCCGCCAGGCCATCGAACTGGCCATCGACAAAGACACGCTGATCAGGCGCTTCTTCATCGACAACACGGCCCAGGCCTCACAGTTCGTTCCGCCCAAGCTGAGCGGCTTCAACAACAACGCACCCGCGCTGGGCCACGATCCAAGCAAAGCGAAGGAACTCCTGGCAGAGGCCGGCTACAAGGGCCAGGCCCTGAAGTTCTACTACCCCATGAATGTCACGCGGCCCTACCTGCCCACGCCGGAGAAGGTCTACGCGGAGCTCAGCCGCCAGCTCACGGCAGTCGGACTGAACATCCAGCCCGTCCCCGTGGACTGGACGGACGGCTACCTGCAGAAGGTTAAGAACCCCGGCGACCATGCCCTGCACCTGCTCGGCTGGAACGGCTCCTACGCCGACGCGGACAACTTCCTGGCGCCGCTCTTCGGCGAGAAGAACGGCGAGTTCGGCTACCAGGACCCGCAGGTGTTCTCCAAGATCGACCGCGCCCGCGGACTCCCGGACGGCCAGGAGCGCACGCAGCAGTACCAGACAATCAACGCCCAGATCGCGGAGTCGCTGCCCGCCGTGCCCATTGCTTTCCCGATCTCCGCCCTGGCCCTGTCCGACCGGGTGATCAGCTATCCCGCCTCGCCGGTATTAAATGAAGTTTTCACGAAGGTCCAGCTGAGGCCTTGACGCCGGGGCGCAATTTCAGTTAGAGGGCGGTGCAGGGATATTCTGTGACAGCCAGAGCCGCCTACGGGAGACTGATTGTGACCTTCATTTCCAAGACCCAACATGCCGACGTCGTCCTCATTGGCGGCGGCATCATGAGCGCCACGCTGGGTGCTTTCATCAAGCAGCTCGAACCCAACTGGACCATTTCCCTGTTCGAGCGGCTCGACGAGGCCGGCCTGGAGAGCTCAGGACCGTGGAACAACGCCGGCACCGGACACGCCGCGCTGTGTGAGCTTAACTACTCCCCCGCAGCCAAAGACGGCTCGGTCAATCCTGCCAAGGCACTGCACATCAACGAGCAGTACCAGCTGTCCCGCCAGTTCTGGTCCCATCTGGTGGACAACTCCCTGATCGGCTCCCCCAAGGGTTTCATCAACACCGTTCCGCACATGAGCTTCGTCATCGGCGATGACAACTCGAACTTCCTCAAGACCCGGTACAACGCGCTCAAGGAGCACACCCTGTTCCGGAGCATGGAGTACTCCGAGGACTTCGCGCAGATCGCCAAGTGGGCGCCGCTGATCGTCAAGGGCCGCGACACCAAGCAGCGCGTCGCCGCCACCCGCGCCGCCGAAGGTACCGACGTCGACTTCGGTGCCCTGACCCGTGAGCTCACCGGCTACCTGGCCAACAACGGCGTCGAAATCAACTACGGCCACAACGTCACCGATGTCCGCAGGGCGTCCGACGGCGGCTGGGACCTTTCGCTCAAGCACCCCGCTTCCGGTGAGCGCGGCAGCATCCGGGCCAAGTTCGTCTTCGTCGGCGCGGGCGGCGGAGCGCTGCACCTGCTGCAGGCTTCCGGCATCCCGGAGAGCAAGGGCTTCGGCGGGTTCCCGGTCTCCGGCCAGTTCTTCCGCTGCACGGATCCGTCCCTCGCATCCCAGCACAACGCCAAGGTCTACGGCCAGGCTTCCGTCGGCGCGCCGCCCATGTCGGTGCCGCACCTGGACACCCGCTACGTCAACGGCAAGCGCTCCCTGCTGTTCGGCCCGTACGCCGGCTTCTCCACGAACTTCCTGAAGAACGGCAGCTACCTGGATCTCCCGCTGTCCATCCGGCCGAGCAACATCATCCCGATGCTCGCCGTGGCCAAGGACAACATGGACCTGACCGCCTACCTGGTCAAAGAGGTGGCCAAGCGCCACGGTGACAAGGTGGAGGCGCTGCGCGAGTACTACCCCGAGGCCAAGGACGGCGACTGGGAACTCATCACCGCCGGCCAGCGTGTGCAGATCATCAAGAAGGATCCGAAGAAGGGCGGTGTGCTGCAGTTCGGAACCGAGGTGATTGCCGCCCGCGACGGTTCCATCGGCGCGCTCCTCGGCGCTTCACCGGGAGCCTCCACGGCCGTGCCCATCATGATCGAGCTCCTGCAGAAGTCCTTCCCCAAGAACTTCAAGGGCTGGCAGTCCAAGCTCAAGGAAATGATGCCGGGCTACGGCGTCAAGCTCAACGAAAATCCGGAGCTGGCGGCGGAACTCGAGAAGGCCACCGCCAAGAGCCTCCAGCTGGAAGCATCGCCCGCAGTCCAGCGATGACCGTCCAGCGCTGACCCGGCGCGGGTTGCGGCAGGCACCACCGAAGGCACACAGTCCGTCGACCCAGGAGATCAAGCGATGTTCCGGCTGGCCCACCTATCCCTCGGGAACCGCGCACTCATCGCGCTGATCACCATCTTCGCCTCGGTGTTCGGCGTGATCACCATGTCCTCGCTGAAGCAGGAACTCATTCCCTCGATTGAGTTCCCGCGGATCACGGTGATCACGTCGATGCCCGGGGCGTCGCCCGAGGTGGTGGACAAGCAGGTCAGCCGGCCGCTGGAGACCGCGCTGAACGGCGTCGAAGGCCTGGAGTCGACGTCGTCCACGTCCCGCAATGGGGTCTCGCAGATCAGCCTGGTGTTCACCTACGGTTCCAACCTGGACCGGGCCCGGAACCAGATCGACCGGGCGATCTCCAACGCCAAGCGCACGCTGCCCGACGAAGTCCAGCCCCAGGCCATGGCGGGCAGCATCAGCGACTTCCCGATCGTCTTCCTCGCCGTCTCCTCCGACAAGCCGCTCAGTGAGCTGAACACGGACCTCCAGCGCCTGTCGGTACCGAGGCTGCAAAAGCTCGACGGCGTCCGCGGCGCCGACGTGACGGGCGGCGCCAGCCGGCACATCCTCATCCAGCCGAAGGCGGCCAGGATGGCCGCCGGCGGTGCCAGCGTCCAGTCCCTGCGGAACGCCCTGACCAACAACGGTGATCTTGTCCCGGCGGGCACCATCGAGGAAAAGGGCCAGAGCCTCTCCCTGCAGATCGGCAGCCCGGTCGACTCTGTAGCCGCCGTCAAGGCGCTGCCGCTCAGCGGGGCCAACGCCGGCACCACCATCGGCTCCGTGGCCGACGTCAGCATCAAGGATGACGCCCGGACGTCCATCACCAGGACAAACGGCCGCGAAACGCTTGCCATTTCCGTGACGAAGAAGCCCGAGGGCGACACCGTCGCGATCTCGCACGCGGTGAAGGAATTGCTTCCGCAGCTCGAGGCGGAGCTCGGCTCGGACGCCAAGTTCACCGCCGTCTTCGACCAGGCACCCTTCATCGAGAAGTCCATCAAGGACCTCACCACGGAAGGCCTCCTGGGACTCGGTTTCGCGGTGGCCGTCATTCTCCTCTTCCTCATGTCCGTCCGCTCCACCCTGGTCACCGCCGTCTCCATTCCGCTGTCGCTGCTCATCACCTTCATCGGCCTCTCCGGTACGGGATATTCGCTGAACATCCTCACACTCGGGGCGCTGACCATCGCCATCGGCCGGGTGGTGGACGACTCGATCGTGGTGATCGAGAACATCAAGCGGCATCTGAGCTACGGCGAAGCCAAGCTCACCGCCATCCTCACCTCTATCCGTGAAGTTGCGGGTGCCATCACGGCATCCACACTGACCACCGTGGCCGTCTTCCTCCCGATCGCCTTCGTGGGCGAGCTCGCAGGCGAACTGTTCCGTCCGTTCGCCCTGACGGTCACCATTGCGCTGCTCTCCTCGCTCCTGGTGTCCCTGACCATCGTTCCCGTGCTCGCGTACTGGTTCCTGAAGAGCCCCGCAACCGGAGGCGGCGCCGAGGCCCCGCTGTCCGCCGCGGAGGTCCAGGCGCAGGCGCACGAGGCCGAGCAGCGCAGCATCCTCCAGCGCGGCTACCTGCCCGTGCTGAACAAGACCCAGAAGCACCCGGTGCTCACCCTGGTCGCCGCTGTCCTGGTCCTCGGCGGGACCGCCGCCATGACGCCGCTTCTCGCCACCGACCTTCTGGGACGCTCAGGCGAGAACAGCATGACGGTGAAGCAGGAACTTCCGGCCGGCACGAGCCTTGAAGACACCAGCGCCGCGGCCCGGAAGGTCGAGGACGTGCTCCTTGGCATCGACGGAATCAGGGACGTCCAGGTGACCTCCGGCAATGCGCAGGCGGGCTTCACCGCGCTGACGTCCTCCGGTGCCTCCAATTCCTCGTTCACGGTTGTCACCGACGAAAAAACGAACCAGGGCAAGCTGCAGGAGACCGTCCGCAGCGAACTGGCGACGGCAGGTGCTGCGGGCAAAATCTCCGTCGGCTCCCAGCAGGGCGGCTTCGGGACGTCCTCCACGGTGGACATCACCCTGAAGGCAGCGACCTCCGAAGACCTGAGGAAGGCCAGCGACGCCATGGTGAAGGCCATGACGGGAGTTCCCGGAAGCAGCGAGGTGACCACAAACCTCGCCTCCAGCCAGCCTGTGGTGCAGGTCAAGGTGGACCGGGCCGAGGCCGTTGCCGCGGGCCTGACCGAAGAGCAGGTGGCCGGTGTCCTGGCCTCGACCATCAGCCCCGTCCCCGCGGGCACGGTGCGCATCGACACGGACGATTTCCCCGTCCAGATCGGTGAAGGGAAACGCTTCACCAGTATCGCCGCCGTCCGCGACATCCCGCTCCCAACCGCCTCCGGCCCGGTCCCGCTCAGCCGGATTGCCGCCGTCGAACAGGTCGATGTCCCCCTTTCCATCACCTCCAGCAACGGCCAGCGGACCGCGCAGGTGTCCGTCACGCCGTCGGGATCCAACCTGGGCGCCGTCAGCGCCGAGGTGCAGCAGCGCCTCAAAGCCGTGGACCTGCCGGCCGGGGTGACCGCGGAGATCGGCGGTGCCACCACCCAGCAGGCAGAATCGTTCCGGCAGCTCGGCCTTGCACTGCTGGCCGCCATCGCCATCGTCTATGTGATCATGGTGGCGACGTTCAAGTCCCTGGTCCAGCCGCTGATCCTCCTCGTTTCGGTGCCGTTCGCCGCCACCGGAGCGGTTGCCCTGCTTCTGGTCACGCAGGTGCCGCTGGGACTGCCGTCGCTGATCGGCATGCTGATGCTCGTGGGCATTGTGGTCACCAACGCGATCGTGCTGATCGACCTCATCAACCAGTACCGGAAACCGCGCGGCGGCAAACCGGGGATGAGCGTGGCCGACGCCATCACCCACGGTGCCCGGCAGCGGCTCCGCCCCATCCTGATGACCGCACTGGCCACGGTCTTCGCGCTGACCCCCATGGCCCTCGGCATGACGGGCGGCGGCGGGTTCATATCGCAGCCGCTGGCCATCGTGGTGATCGGCGGGCTGGTCTCGTCCACGGCGCTCACGCTGGTGCTCGTCCCGGTGCTGTACCGGCTGGTGGAGGGGCGGAAGGAGAAGAAGGAGCTCATGCGCCAGCTCAAGGAACGGCCCGACTTCTCCGCCGCCGAGGACGACGTCGATGCCGAGTTCGCTGACTGGACCACCGGCATGGTGCCCAAGCTCAGCGGCCGCCGCGCCGCCCCCGGCTCCCCCGACTGACCCCTCCTCATCCCTTCCTCCCCGACTGACCCCGCCTCATCCCTTCCTCCCCACCCAACTAGGTAGCAGCAGGGGGCCTTCCCAGCGCTGGGAACGCCCTCAGCTGCTACCTAGTTGGGGTGACTGCCGGGTTGCCTGTGGATAACTCAATTCCAGGCTCCGGTTTTTGGAACGATGGGGCCATGAAATATCCGAGCGCGTTGCCGGACCATCTCTCGGCCATTCCCTTCACCGTGAAGGAGGCACTCGACGCCGGGGTTGGCCGGGACCGGCTGAAGATCGGCGGCCTCGTGACCCCCAGCCGGGGCATCCGGATGCCTTCGCCCTCCGAAACCCAACCGTCGACGCAGCAGCTGGCGCACCTGGCCCGGCCCCACACGCTGGTCACCGGCCTTTCGGCGGCGTCGCATGCAACCGCCTTCCTGCTGTGGGAGTTTCCCGGTTTCCTCCCCGGCGCTGATCGCCCGGGCATCCACATATCCCGCCCGGACGCGGTTGCCATCGCCCGGCGGCGGAGTGTGGTGGGCCACCGCGGGCAGTTCTTTCCCGATGAGATCGTGGAACTCGGCGGGGTGTTCGTGACCAGCAGGACCAGGACGTGGCTGGACATCGCGCGGCGGATGAGTGTCGATGAGCTGACAGTGGTGGCGGACCATCTCCTGCGCCGTCCGCGTCCTGAGTTCGAGGGGAGGTCCGCAGCCCATGCCACCCGCGACGAACTCGCCGACATGCTGGACAGACACAAGGGAACACCCGGGATCAGGAAAGCGCGTTTGGCGCTGGACCAGGCGCGTGCCGGCGCAGACTCGGCGCCCGAAACACGGCTCCGGCTTGCGCTGGCGCGCCGGGGCTTTCCCGGTGCAGACGTCAACGTGCCGGTGTCGCTGGCCGGTGGCGCCGTGCGCCAGCCCGACCTTTCCTACCCGGAGTTCCGTGTTGCGGTGGAGTACGACGGAGAGGGCCATTCGGATCCGGCGCAGGTGCTAAAGGACATCAGCCGCGACGAGGATTTCGCCGCCGCGGACTGGATCCTGGTGCGGATCGGCAAGACCCACATGGAGAACGACGCGCGGGCGGCTGTCCGCAAGGTCCGCTTGGCGCTTCTGGCGCGCGGATGGTCCCCGTCTGAGTAGCAGTTCAGGGCCTTCCTAGCCGTGGGAAGGCCCTGAGCTGCGACCCAGTTGGGAGGGCGGGAATATCCTGGCGCCGGGGACGTTGAGGGCAGTACATGCAAATGCATGTAAATCGGGTACACTGTCAGTACAGGTCCGAACAACAACTTCGGCGAACGGAAGGCTCATCATGCAGATCGGCGTATTCAGCGTCAGCGACATCACCCAGGACCCCACCACGGGCCGGACCCCCACCGAGCACGAGCGCATCAAGGCATCCGTGGCGATCGCCAAGAAGGTCGAAGAGATCGGCATGGACGTCTACGCCCTCGGTGAGCACCACAACCGGCCGTTCTTCTCCTCCTCCCCCACCACGACGCTCGCGTACATCGCCGCCCAGACCGAGCGCATCACGCTGTCCACCGCGACCACGCTGATCACCACGAACGATCCGGTCAAGATCGCCGAGGACTTCGCCATGCTGCAGCACCTGTCTGACGGCCGCGTGGACCTGGTGCTGGGCCGCGGCAACACGGCCCCGGTCTACCCCTGGTTCGGCAAGAACATCCAGGACGGGATCGAGCTCGCCATCGAGAACTACAGCCTGCTGCGCAAGCTGTGGGACGAGGACACCGTCAACTGGTCCGGAAAGTTCCGCACCCCGCTGCAGAACTTCACCTCCACACCGCGCCCGCTCGACGGCGTGTCCCCCTTTGTGTGGCACGGCTCCATCCGCAGCCCGCAGATCGCGGAAGTGGCGGCCTACTACGGCGACGGGTTCTTCGCGAACAACATCTTCTGGCCCAAGGAGCACTACCAGCAGCTGATCAGCCTGTACCGCGAGCGCTACGAGCACTACGGCCACGGCAAGGCGGACCAGGCCATCGTGGGGCTGGGCGGACAGTTCTTCATGCGGAAAAACTCCCAGGATGCCGTCCGGGAATTCCGGCCGTACTTCGACAACGCCCCCGTCTACGGCCACGGCCCGTCACTGGAGGACTTCACCTCCCAGACTCCGCTGACTGTCGGCAGCCCGCAGGAGGTCATCGAGAAGACCCTCACGTTCCGCGAGTTCTTCGGCGACTACCAGCGCCAGCTGTTCCTGATCGACCACGCCGGCCTGCCGCTGAAGACCGTCCTGGAGCAGCTGGACCTGTTCGGCGAGGAGGTCCTGCCCGTCCTGCGCAAGGAGTACGCCGAACGCACGCCCGCTCACATCCCGGCTCCGCCCACGCACGCCGGACGCGTAGCCGCACGGATCGCCGCCAGCGGCGCTGCAGGTGAGGGCGCTGGTGCCGGGATCGGCCAGGACACGGCAGCCGTTCCCTCCCCGACGGAGGCGTGATGGCACCCCGGAAGGCGCCGGCGACTTCCGCCGTCCGGCTGGCCGCCGAAACCTGGGAGTCGCTGTTCCGCGCGCAGGTGGCCGTGATGCGCAGGCTGCAGTCCGGCCCCGCCTTCCGGAACCTGGCGGTGAACGAGTACGACGTATTGTTCACGCTGTCACGGTGCCCGTCCGGCTGGCTGCGGCTGAACGAACTGAACGACAACGTGCTCCTGAGCCAGTCCAGCCTGAGCAGGCTGGTGGACCGGCTGGAGAAACGCGGTCTGGTGGCGCGCATGCCGGCCCCGGACGACGGCCGGGGCGTCTTGCTCAAACTCACGGAGGAGGGCGCCGCGCTGCAGAAGGAAATCGGCCGGGAGCACGTGCGGGACATCGCCGAACTCGTTGCCCCGGCGCTGACGGCGGCGGAACAGCGGGAACTGCTGCGCCTCACCGAGAAGCTGCGCGCGTCACTGCCGTCCCGTTAGCGGGACGGCACCGGAGGGGCACCGCCGTCGGACGGCCGACGGCGGGACACCGGACCCGTCGTCGCTCGCCTCTCCCGCCCTGCAGTCAGCGGATGACGGCCAGCTTGTCCGGATCCTCCGCAGGCAGGTCCCCGTTCACCGTGGCGAAGACCCTGATCTCCCGCAGGGAGAGGCTTCCGCCCACGGTGGACAGGAAGGCCGTGTCCGAGGAGTCGCGTCCGGCGGTGATGCGCAGCATGGCATCCCTGGGCGCCAGGCCGGTGGGGTCGATCACGTGCCAGGCCCCGTTGATGTGGGCCTCGGCCACAGCATGGAAATCCATCGGGGAAAGGCCCGGCGCATAAACAGCCGCGAGCCGCGCAGGCACGTTCTTGGCACGCAGCAGCGAGATCGCCAGGTGCGCATAGTCGCGGCACACGCCCCGCCGGTTCAGGAGGGTCTCCACGGCGCCGTCCGTCCCCCGGGAGGAGCCGCTGACATAGCGCAGTTCGTTGAACACCCAGTTGCGTACGGCGTGCAGGAGTTCCCCGCCCTGGAGTCCGCCGAACTCGGCATAGGACGTTGGAAGCAGCCGGTCTGACTCGGCATAACGGCTGGGCCGGACATAGCGGATCAGCTCCATCAGAGAGGGCTCCTCAGGTTCCGCAAGGCCCGCAACACTGGCCGAGTAATCCACGATGACCTCAGTGGGGTCAGCAAACTCCATGTAATGGAATCTGCCCCCGTGGTGGTCCGACAGCTCCGTCAGAGGAACCTGTTCCCCACCGGCCGTCACGCTGAGGTTCTCGTCAAACGACGTGTACCCGGCATTCCTCGCCACGGAGATGGCCATCGCCACCTTTGTGTCGGCCACGGTCTTAAATACCAGGCGGGCAGCAACAGTTCGTTCCATTGGTCTCCGGGGTGTGAGGCGGCGTCAGTCAGTCGCGGCTGCGGGCTGGGGTGTGCCGGAGGCAGCGGGACTAGCTCTTGATCTCCAGAGACATTAGCATCCGCTGAACGTTGGCGAATTCGGAGCCCTTGTTGACATAGCCGGCTGCCTGGTCAAGGGTGTCGAAGGCCTTGGCCGGTGCCACTTTTTCATCCGGTGCGAACGACTTCAGCGAGCGCACGTCGCTGAACGAGTAGTTCCCCTTGCCCGCCAGGCCCTGTACCACGTTCTGCAGCTGGCACGCCTTGGAGTCGGCGCCGCCCACCAGATTGGTGATGCCGTAGGAGCCGAAGTAGCGGTAGCCCTGGATCACCCTGAACACCACGTGCGGGTCGATGGTCCCCTGCCCGCCGCTATGCGGCAG
The DNA here is from genome assembly GCF_000238915.1 of Arthrobacter globiformis NBRC 12137. Lineage (GTDB taxonomy): Bacteria > Actinomycetota > Actinomycetes > Actinomycetales > Micrococcaceae > Arthrobacter > Arthrobacter globiformis. The sequence goes on from NZ_BAEG01000096.1 coordinate 18,286, forward strand.
CTCCACCGGAACACTGCTGACGACGACGTAGGGCTTGCGGGCGGAAGCGGCGCAACTCGCCGGGCTGGACTCGGGCAGGCCCGTTTGCAGGGTGGCCAGGTAGGCGCCTTCGGCGTCCTTGACCTCGATCTTCACGGCGCCGGGGCGGGTTCCCTTATCGGGGTCAACGGACTGGGCAATCCAATCCTGCGGCAGCTCGAAACTCACGGTCTTGGCAGGGTCGGTGAAGACCTTCCAGGCAGCCGCCGTGGCCCCGGCCGTCGCGGTGGCACTGGCCGAGGCGGTTGCGGAAGGGGCCGCGGAACCCGATGCCGCACCGGTCGCCGGGCCGGTGCCCGGCTCCGCGGTCCAGGCGGGCGCCCCCTTGCCGTCGCTGCTGCAGCCGGCCATCAGTCCCGCCGTCAACAGTACGACGGCGGCGATCCCCTTACGTCCAGAAGCCGTGATCCCTGTCATGGCTCCAGCCTAACCGGGACGCTGGCCCCCATCCGGAGGCTGCGGGCCAGCGTTTCGCGGTCCCCCGGTGCCCTGGGCGGACGGGCACCACAAAGGGTCTAGGCTGAGGTCATGGCCGAACATGAACTGGACGCAGCGGAGCAGACCCTGGCGAACATGTCCGCGCTCGACATTGCAGACTGGCGGCTGCGGACCTTCGCCCTCTACGACACCGTGCGCAAGATCGCCGCCGACAGCCCTGAGGAGGCCCACGCCTACTGGCGCCAGGAGCGCGACCGCATGTTCGGAACCCATCCGGCGTCGGCCCTGACAGATGAAGCCAAGGCGTCCTTTTACGGCCTCAAGACGGCCGACTACGATCCCATCTACCGCTTCTACGTCCCCCTGACCAACCAGGGTGCCGGGCGGGAAATGAACGTCGAAACAGGGACAGACGGTGTGGTCCGGTTTGTCCGGCTGGGAACCTTCGACCTCCCGGAACTGGGACAACTGGCCGTCTGGAAGCTGATGGGCTACGGGGGCGGGATCTTCGTCCCGTTCCGGGACGCCACCGCCGGCCAGCCCGGCGGAAGCTACGGCGCGGGCCGCTACCTCCTGGACACCATCAAGGGCGCATTCCATGGCGTCGTCCGCGGCCCGGGGCCGGAAGTCCAGTATGTGCTCGACTTCAACTTTGCCTACAACCCGTCGTGCGCCTACAACGAGGCCTGGGCCTGCCCGCTCGCCGGCCCGGCCAACCGGCTGGCTGTGGAGATTCCGGTCGGCGAGCTGTACTGACGTCACGCAGTTCCGGACGGCACTGTAGTTCCGGTCAGCTCGCCGGAACCCCCTACGATGGCTGAATGACCCCAGCTCTCCCGCGGCGGATCGCCCGCGTCCGTCCCCTCGCCCCTGCCCCGGCGTATGTCTCGTCCCCAGCCGCGTCCCCGGATGCAGACACAGCACAGCTTCCTGAACAGTTCTTCGTGGCCAATGACGCCGCGGACTTCGCGAGCACCGCGGGGCGGACATGGACGGTGGTGCAGTCCCCGTTCCCCGGTTCGCGCGCCAACGCCGGAAGCGGCCACCGAGGTGGCTGGGAACCCGGCGCCGAGGTCTCCGAGGACAGCTTCGCGTTCCTGGCGCCGAGCGTGCCGGCCAATGTCCTGGGGATGGCCCACAACACCGGGCAGGCCGGCCGGGACCTTCCGGCGCAGGCCTTCCACAAGGCAGCCACCAGCGTGATCGGCCCGGGCGAGGCGATTCAACTGCCGGCCGGAATCGGGCTGGTGGAGCCGGAGGCGGAGCTGGCCGTCGTCGTCGGCAGGACCGTGAAAAACCTGACCCTCGACAATGCACGGAGCGCGGTTCTGGGCTACACCATTGGCAACGACGTCACCGCCCGCAGGCTGCAAAAGTCCGATGAGCTCTGGCTGAGCGCCAAAAGCCAAGACACCTTCACGCCGGCCGGCCCCTGGATCGTCACCGGACTGGACCATACGGACCAGACCATCGGCGTCGTCCACAACGGCGCCGAACTGCCCACGGCAAGTACCGCCAACCTGGGCTGGAAGGTGGACGAGATCCTCGTCTACCTGACCTCGATCATGACCCTGCACCCCGGCGACCTGGTGCTCACCGGGTTCCCGGCGGCGAGCACCGGCATCCAGCCGGGCGACACCGTCACCTGCCGGGTGGGCGGCATCGGAGAGCTCTCCAATCCCGTCACGGCCGCCAGCTGACCGGCACGCTACCCTGCGACCAGGCCCAGGTTCCGGACGCTTCCGACGGCGGCCGTCACCGCCGCGGCGGCAGCCTCCAGGTCGGCGGCGGTCACCGACGAATCAAAGCTGAATCTCACAGCGGTCTGTGCCACCTCCGCTTCGATGCCGAGTGCCACCAGCACCGGTGACGGAGCGTCCGATCCGGCCGCGCACGCCGAGCCGCTCGAGCACACCACGCCCTGGCGCTCGAGTTCCAGGAGGACGGATTCGCCGCTGGTGCCCGGGAAGCAGAAGGACGCTACCGAGGGCAGCCGTTCGGACGGGTGGCCGGTCAGCAGCGCTCCCGGAACGCTGTCCAGCACGGCAGCCACAAAACGGTCGCGAAGGCCCGTGACGCGCGCCGCGAGCGCGGGCCGGTCGGCATGCGCCAGGGTGAGTGCGGTGGCCAGGGCCACGGCCCCCGCAACATTTTCGGTGCCGGATCGCCGGCCGCGTTCCTGCCCGCCGCCATGCAGGAGCGGCTCGGTGCGGGTCCGGCCCCGGACGAACAGGACTCCGTTGCCTTTGGGCGCCCCGAGTTTGTGCCCGGAGATGGTCAGCGCATCCACCCCGAGCGCCTTCACGTCCAGCGGCAGCCAGCCCGCAGCCTGCACGGCGTCGGTGTGGAAGGGGATCCCCCGCCCTTTCGCCAGGGCCGCCAGTTCGGCCACCGGCTGGACGGTGCCCACCTCGTTGTTGGCGTACATGATGCTGACCAGCGCGGTTTCGTCCCGCAAAACCGCAGCGAGCGCCTCCGGTGTCACCGTCCCGTTCCCGTCGACAGGCACGACGTCCACGGTGAAGCCGTGGAAGCGTTCGAGGTACCGCGCCGACTCCTCCACGGCGGGATGCTCGACGGCGCTGATCGCCACCCGGTTCAGGGCCGGGTCCGCGGCCTGCCGCGCCAGGGCAATGCCCTTGACTGCGAGGTTGTCCGCCTCCGTGCCGCCGGACGTGAAGGTGATCTCTCCCGGCCTGCAGCCCAGCACGGCGGCCACAGTCTTGCGGGCATCCGCGAGGGCCCGCGCGGCGGAGTCACCGAGCGAGTGGCGGCTTGACGGGTTGCCGAAGTCGCCGGTGAGGTAGGGCCACATCGCCTCCAGTACTTCGCGGCGGACGGGTGTTGTGGCTGCTGCGTCCAGGAAGATCATGGTGTGTTCACCCCACTGTCAGTTCGACGTCCAGGCCGAGGTCCAGAGCCGTGACGCTGTGCGTCAGGGCACCGACGGAGATGACGTCCACGCCCGCGGCGGCGATGTCCGCCACGGTGCGGAGGTTGACGTTGCCGCTGGCCTCCACCACGGCCCGCCCGGCGACCTGCCGGACGCCGGCGCGGAGTTCTTCAAGGCTGAAGTTGTCCAGCATGATGGTGTCCACCCCGGCGGCCAGGACGGGTTCGATCTGGTCGGCACTGTCCACCTCCACCTCGAAGTGCGTGGTGTGTCCCAGCTGGGCCTTCGCGTCGGCCAGCAGCGCGGTCAGCCGTGCCGGGTCTCCCCCGGTCATGACCGCCAGGTGGTTGTCCTTGGCCAGGACGGCGTCGGAAAGGCTGTAGCGGTGGTTGGCGCCGCCGCCGCAGCGGACGGCGTACCGTTCCAGGACCCGCAGTCCGGGGGTGGTCTTCCGGGTGTCCGTGATGCGTGCCTTGGTGCCGGCGGCCAGGGCCACGAATTCCGCCGTCTTGGTGGCGATGGCGCTCATCCGCTGCGCCAGGTTCAGGCCGACCCGCTCGGCCAGCAGCACGCTGCGCGCCCGGCCGGTGACCCGCGCGAGTTTTGTTCCGGCCGCGAAGGCCTCGCCGTCGGCCACGAGCAGCTCCACCTGCGTGTCCGGGTCCACCATCAGCATGGCGTCACGGAACACGCTGCCGCCGCTGAAGACCCCCGGGACGCGGGCGTTAAGCACAGCGGCGGCGCGGGCCTCGGCCGGGATCAGCAGCTGCGAGGTGATGTCGCCGCTGGGCGCATCCTCCGCGAAGGCCCGCTCCAGGATCTCGCGGACGGGTGCTGCGGGGAGGGTCAGGCTAGTCATGGACAAGGCTCGCTTTCGGGCTCATTCTGAATTCTTCGTCTAGGTCGCGCGCCTGGTCCTCCAGGCTGATGACCGGCACCGGCAGGCCGTCGTCGCGGTAGTGTGCGCCGAGCGGTTCCTGCCGCTCCCTCGCCGCGTGGACCAGCAGCTGCGCGGCGAGCAGCAGGTTGGCGTCCTCATGGGTCCGCGGGTCCGCTGCCTGCGGCACCGCTTCAGGACGGACGACGGCGGCCCACCCGGCAAGCACGGCCCCCGCCTCCCGCAATAGCTCGCCACTGCGAAGCACTCCCGCCTTGGCAGTCATCACCCGCCGCAAGGCGCCACGTGAGAACTCCTCCCCCATTTTTCCCTCGGGGTAGGGCACAAGGGTTCGGTCACCGTCCCCGGAGTCGACTAACGGTGCCCCGGAAGCGTGCGTCAAAGGGAGGCCGTCAGCGGCCGAGCTAGCATGCGGAGGGGTGCCGTTGGGAGACGGAGCCGACGGCTCACCAAGAAACGCCTCAACAGCCCGCCGCCCGAAAACCAATCCTTCGAGGAGCGAGTTGCTGGCCAGGCGGTTGGCGCCCTGGACTCCGGTGCAGGCGACTTCGCCGGCTGCGAAGAGCCCGGGGACGCTGGTGCGGCCGTGCAGGTCGGTGGAAATGCCGCCCATCCAGTAGTGTGCGGCCGGTGCGACGGGGACGGGTTCCCGGGTCCAGTCGAGGCCGGCCTCGCGGGTGCGCCGCGTGATGGTGGGAAAGCGGCGCTCCAGGAATCCTGCTCCCCTGGCGTCCTCGATGACCCGGGCGTCGAGGTAGACGTGACCGTTGGGGTCTCCGAGTGCGGCCAGGTGCAAAGCGATGCTGCGGGACACGACATCGCGCGGGGCGAGTTCGGCGTCGGGGTGGTATCCGTGCAGGAAGCGGCGGCCGTGCGCATCAACAAGGATGGCACCCTCGCCGCGCACTGCCTCGGAGATCAGCAGCGGATCCTGGCCGTCGTCGTTGCCTGCCGACCCGGCTGCCGCTCCCCCGTCCGGGCGCACCAGGCAGGTGGGGTGGAACTGGAAGAACTCCAGGTCCGCGACCGCCGCGCCGGCGCGCCAGGCCAGGGCCAGGCCGTCCGCGGTGGCAACGGAAGGGTTGGTGGTCTGCGCAAACAGCTGCCCCGCCCCGCCGGTGGCCAGCAGCACGGCGTCGGCCTGGATCTTGCCCAGCCGGCCGGCCTGCAGGAACTCAACGCCCGTGACCCGCCGGCCCTCCTGCAATAGAGCCGTGACGCTGGCGTGGCCCAGCAGCCGGATCCTGCCCGAGGCCTGCGCGGCCAGCACGGGGCAGATCAGGGCGTTGGCGATCCCGGCGCCGGTGGCGTCGCCGCCGGCGTGCAGGATCCGCGGCGCGGAGTGGGCGGCTTCGAGCCCCAAGGCGGGGTCGCCGTCGTCGTCCAGGTCGAAGCGGACGCCGAAGCGTCCGAGCCCGGCGATGTCCCGGCGCGCCTCGGTGCAGAGCACCCGGACAGCCGCCGGGTTGCAGTGCCCGGCGCCGGCCTTCAGGGTGTCGGCGATGTGGGCGGCCACGGTGTCGCCGGGCGACGGCTCATCGAGGACGGCGGAAATGCCGCCCTGGGCGAAGTACGTGTTGCTGTCCGCGAGCGCGCCCTTGGTCAGCAGCATGACGTCGGCGCCTGCCTCAGCCGCGAGCAGCGCGGCATAGAGGCCGGCGATGCCGCTGCCGACGACGGCGAGCCGCCGGCGGCCGGCCGTTCCGTTTTCGCTGGTCATGGTGGGCTCCCTATTGGGGCTTGGCGGCGAGCATGCGCTCGAGTGCTGTCCTGGCGTCCTGCTGCACGTCATCGTCCACGGTGATGCGGTTGACCACGCGACCGGCGACGAGCTCTTCGAGAACCCAGGCCAGGTAGCCGGGGTGGATCCGGTACATGGTGCTGCAGGGGCAGATGACCGGGTCCAGGCAGAAGATGGTGTGCTGCGGGTACTGGGCCGCGAGCCGGTTCACCATGTTGATCTCGGTGCCGATGGCGAACACGGTGGGCTCGGTGGCTGCCGCGATGGCCTTCTGGATGAAGTCCGTGGACCCTGCGGAATCGGCTGCGTCCACCACTTCCATGGGGCATTCGGGGTGCACAATGACATTGACGCCCGGGAAGTCGGCGCGTGCCTTCTCGATCTGGGCCACGCTGAAGCGCTTGTGGACCGAGCAGAATCCGTGCCAGAGGATGACGCGGGAGTCCAGCAGGGCCTGTTCGTCGTTGCCGCCGAGTTCCTTGCGCGGGTTCCACATCGGCATCTGCTCGAGCGGAACGCCCAGTGCCTTGGCCGTGTTCCGTCCGAGGTGCTGGTCCGGGAAGAACAGGACGCGCTGGCCGCGCTCGAAGGCCCATTCGAGGACCGTCCTGGCGTTGGAGGACGTGCAGACGATGCCGCCGTTCCGGCCGCAGAACGCCTTCAGCGCCGCGGAGGAATTCATGTAGGTGACGGGGATGACCGGAACCCGGCCCTCGGCGTCGGGCTCGGTGCCGAAAATCTCCTCGAGCTGCTCCCAGCAGTCCTCCACGGAATCGGCGTCGGCCATGTCCGCCATCGAGCATCCGGCGGCGAGGTTGGGCAGGATGACTGCCTGTTCCGGCCGGGAGAGGGTGTCAGCGGTTTCGGCCATGAAGTGCACGCCGCAAAACACGATCGCTTCGGCGTCCGGGCGGGTCAGGGCAGCGTTGGCCAGCTGGAAGGAGTCGCCGACGAAGTCTGCGTACTGGACCACCTCGTCGCGCTGGTAGAAGTGGCCCAGGATGACGGCCCGGTCACCCAGCGCCGCCTTGGCAGCCCGGATCCGGGCATCGAGCTCCGCTTCGCCGGCCAGCTTGTACTCCTCGGGAAGCTGGCCCTGGCGCGGGGTGGAGGCAGGTGCGACGTCCGCGCTGGAGGCTCCGGGACCGTAGGCCGGAACACCGGCGAGCGTTTCCGCGAGGTCATACTCCCAGGGCCCCTTGGCAAGCGCCGGGCTGCAGGTGCCGCCGGTGCCGGCTGCCGTGGCCTTCTCGGCCTGTTCACGCGTGATCAGCTGGATGGCAGTGTTGACGCTGCTCATGGGATGCTCCTGTTATCTGGGTCGAGGCCGGGGCGGCCGGTAAATCGGTAAAGACGCGGCGGGCGGTGCTTTCCGCCCTGGAGGTATTCACCGGTTTCTTCGATTTCCGGCGTCGACTTGATCTGCCGGCGGAAGTTGGCGGGATCCAGCTGCGTGTCCAGCACGGCCTCGTAGACCTCGCGGACCTGGGCGAGGGTGAAGTACTCCCCCAGGAAGTGGTAGGCGATGGAGCCGTAGGCCAGCTTGTTCCGCAGGCGCCAGAGGGCGTAGTCCACAATCGCGTTGTGGTCGAAGGCCAGGCTTCCGAGCTTGTCGGCGCGGAACCACCTGACGTTCTCGGATTCGTCCGCGAGCGCGGCTTCGGTGGGCTGGACCAGCGCCCAGTAGACGATGGACACCACGCGCTGCGTGGGTGAGCGGTGCATGCCGCCGAAGGCGTAGAGCTGTTCGAGGTAGCTGGGTGCCAGCCCCGTGGTTTCCCGCAGGTTCCGCGAAGCGGCGTCCTGCAGGGATTCAGCGTGGGTCAGCGGACCGCCCGGAAGGGCCCACAGGCCTTTGAACGGTTCCCGGATCCGGCGGACCAGCGGGAGCCACAGCGTGGGGCGGCCGGAAGACTCGCTGGGCCGGAGCGCGAAAATCACCGTGGAAATGGCAAGCGACGGCGGCGCGGACTGCCGCTCGGCCACGTTGGCTGAGGTGGTGTACACGGTAATCACCCGCTTCGCTGCGATCGGCCGGCCCGTCCGGGCCGGCCCTGGATTAGTTATGGTCAAGTTGACTCAAACTGATTCTACGGCCGCTGGCCCGGGATGCAAAATGTTTCACCCGATGTTGGGTGTAAATTCGAAAGGTCCCAAAAGGACCAGTCCCCAACCCCAAGAAGGTGCGCAGCATGACGATGAAGTCCACAGCAGAGCGACCCGCGGTTCAGCTCCGCCACAGCATGAAGCCCCGCCAGCTCACCATGATGGGCCTGGGCAGCGCCATCGGCGCCGGGCTCTTCCTGGGTTCCGGCGCGGGCGTCCAGGCAGCAGGTCCCGCCGTCCTGGTTTCCTACCTTGCGGCCGGCACGCTCATCATTCTGGTCATGTGGGCGCTCGGCGAGATGGCGGCAGCGAACCCCAACAGCGGCGCCTTCTCCGTGTACGCCGAGCGCGCCATGGGCAAGACCGCCGGGGCAACCGTGGGCTGGCTCTGGTGGCTGCAGCTGGTAGTGGTCATCGCCGCCGAAGCGCTCGGTGCCGCGGGGCTGCTGTTTTCGGTCTGGCCGGTGGTGCCGGTGTGGGCACTCTCCCTGGTGTTCATGGTGGTGTTCACGGGCATCAACCTCGCCGGTGTGAAGAACTTCGGCGAGTTCGAGTTCTGGTTTGCCATCCTCAAGGTGACCGCCATCGTCCTGTTCCTCGCCATCGGCGCCGCGCTGCTCCTGGGGCTCCTGCCGGACGTGGCATCGCCGGGCCTGGCCAACATCACGGCAGACTTCGCGCCCTCGGGCCTGGGCGGTATCGCCACGGCCCTGTTCGTGGTGATCTTCGCGTTTGGCGGCACGGAGATCGTGAGCGTCGCAGCCGCTGAGACCGAAGACCCCGAGCACAGCGTCACCAAGGCCATCCGCACGGTGGTGTGGCGGATCCTCGTCTTCTACATCGGCTCCGTCTTTGTGATCGCGGCCGTCCTTCCGGCCACCTCGGAGGCCCTGTCCTCGCCGTTCGCGGGCGTCCTGGACGCCGCCCGCATCCCGGGCGCCGCCACCGCCATCACCCTGGTGGCCGTCGTCGCCCTGCTGTCCGCCCTCAACGCCAACCTCTACGGGGCGTCCCGCATGGTGTTCTCGCTCGCAGAGCGCGGCGAGGCTCCCGGCTTCCTGTCCAGGCTCAGCCGCGCAGGCGTGCCGATGGTCGCCGTCGGCGTTTCCGTAGCGTTCGGCTTTATCGCCACGGTCCTGGAACTGCTGTTTCCCGAGCGCATCCTGCCCGCCCTGTTCCAGCTGGTTGGGTCCACCTGCCTCGTGGTCTGGGGTTCGGCGCTGGTCTCCCAGCTCATCCTGCGCCGCCGGGCGGACCGTGACGGCACGCACCTGCCGCTGCGGATGACGGGCTTCCCCGGGCTCACCGTGTTCGGCCTGGTGCTGCTGGGGCTGGTGTTTGCCGTGGGCTTCAGCGCAGAGAGCAGCCGCATCCAGCTGATCAGCACGCTGCTGCTCATTGCCGGAATTGCCGCCGCCTGCTGGGCAGGCGCCCGGTTCGCGGCTTCGCGCCCAACCAGGTAGCAGCACAGGGGGTTCTCACGGCTGGGAACCCCCTGTGCTGCCACCCAGTTGGTAAGCCGTGGATTTCCCCGGTCCGCAGGCAGGTAGAGTGGTGCCCATCCACGGCGGACCGGCGACGAAGCAGTCCCGGCGAGCCCTGCACCTGACAAGGACTGAGACTTGACGAGGACTGAGGCGATGAGCGGCAGACACACCGGCGAACAGCACTCCCACACGGTCGAGGGCACCGACCCGCAGCTATACGTCGAGGTGCACGACCCCGCGAACGACGCCGGCCTCCGCCCCATCCTCCTCATCCACGGTTTCTCTGCATCCAGCAAGCTGAACTGGGAGGACACCGGCTGGATTCCGGCGCTCCTGGAGGCAGGCCGCCGCGTCATCGCCGTCGATCTGCCCGGCCACGGCCGGAGCGGCGCGCCGGAGGACATGGACTCCTACTCCCCCAGCCGGATCAGGGCGGACCTCCTGCAGATCGCGTTCGACTCCGGCGCCCGGCCCTTGCGCGACGGCGACCCCGCCAGCGGGCTGGATGTGATCGGCTATTCCCTCGGTTCCCGGCTCGCCTGGGAGTTTGGCGCCACCCAGGCGGAGCTGGTGCACCGGCTGGTCCTGGGCGGCCCGAACATGGCCGACCCCCTGGCGGACTTCGACCTCGTGGCCGCGCAGCGGTACCTGGCGGACGGCACCCCCATTGCTGACGCGTCCACGGCCGGACTCCTCAGCATGGCCCAGGCGCTGCCGAGCAACAACATCTTCGCCCTGCTGTCCCTGGTTGAGGCGATCAAGGGTGAACCGTACGACCCGGCCGAGGCCGTGCCGCACATGCCCGTGCTGCTGGTGGCCGGTGAAAACGATGAACGCGCCGCGTCCATGCCGCAGCTTGCCGAACTCGCCCGGAAGGCCGGCTCCGCGGCCGAGCAGCTCATCCTGCCCGGGCGCACGCACACCAACGCCATCACCAGCCGCGCCTTCAAGCAGGCGGCCATCGCGTTCCTCGGCAGCTAGGGGCTCCCGCCGGGGCCCACGGGCGTAGGCTGGACCTTGGGGGCGGAAACACCGGAAAAGGAACCCATGGCCATGGTTTTTGAAGACCGGGAAGATGCAGGACGGCAACTTGCGGCCGCCCTTCCGCAATTCCGCGAGCGCCCGGACACCCTGGTGCTGGGCCTGGCCAGGGGCGGTATCCCGGTGGCCGCCGCCACAGCCGAGGTCCTCCACCTTCCCTTCGGGGCCCTGCTGGTCCGCAAGCTTGGCATCCCGGGCCATGACGAGACCGCATTCGGCGCGCTCGCCTACTCAGGCGGACGGATCGTCCGTCTTCTCAACAGGCCGCTCGTGGAGCGGCTTCTTGACGACGGCGTACGGCAGCAGTGGCTCGACCAAGTGGAGCACCGGGAGCGCTCCGAACTGATGCGCCGCGCCGACAGCTATCCGGCAGTGGACCCCGATGTGCATGGCAAGACGGCCCTGCTCGTGGACGACGGCCTGGCGACGGGGGCCACCATGCGGGCAGCGGTCGAGGCGGTCCGGATGGCCGGCGCTGCAGCGGTAGTGGCCGCAGCGCCGGTCGGCTCGCTCGAGGCAGAGAAGTCACTGTCCCGGGTCTGCAACGTCCTGTGCCTCCACCTGCCAGGAAGATTCCGGGCCGTGGGAGCCTTTTACCGGCACTTTGATCAGCTGAGCGATGAGGACGCCATTGCCCTGCTGCACGGGGCCCGCATCTAGTGCCGGCTGACGGCAGAGTCAGTGCCGGCTGACGCCGAGCGGCCGGCCCCTCGTCTCCTTGGCCAGGATCACGCCGATGCCGGAGATAACGCACAGAATCATGATGTAGATGCCGATGGAGCCCGTCCATTTGGTGCTCTGCAGGAGTGACTCGGCGATGGTGGCGGCGAACGCACCGCCCAGAATGGCACCGAAGGCGTAACCGATCGAGATGCCCGAGTACCGGACGTTGGCCGGGAACATCTCCGCGTACATGGCGGACATGGGGCCGTAGGACAGGCCCAGGCCCACCGTGAGGACGAACAGCGCCACGCCATAGAGCCAGATGTTCTTTGTGTCGATGAGGGCGAACATGGGGATCATCCACGCGAAGATGATCGCGTAGCCGGTCAGGAAGGTCTTGACCCGGCCGATCCGGTCCGAGAGCCAGCCGCCCACCAGGGTGAAGATCAGCCAGCCAAAGGATGCCAGCGTGGTGGCCAGCAGAATCTGCGGCGTGGGCATCTTCAGCGTCCTGGTGGCATAGGCAATGAAGAAGGCAATCAGGAGGTAGCCGGCGGCGTTGTTGCCGATGAAGATCATGGTCGAGTAAAGGACGGCCTTCTTGTGGCTCCGGATGAGTTCACCGAGCGGGGCTTTACTTTCTTCCTTGCGCGCAGCCATCTCCTTGAAGACGGGGCTTTCGCCGACTGCCCGCCGGATCACGTAGCCCACCACGATCAGGACGATGGAGAGCAGGAACGGAACCCGCCAGCCCCAGGCGGCGAAGTCTTCCTTCGGCATCCCGGAGGTGAGGAAGAACAGCAACCCGGTGGCCAGGATCATGCCCACCGGAACGCCGATTTGCGGGTACGCACCGAACAGGCCGCGCTTGCTCTTCGGGGCGTGTTCCACTGCCATCAGGGCCGCGCCGCCCCATTCGCCGCCGGCGGAGAAGCCCTGCAGGACGCGGAGGAGGATGAGCAGGATCGGAGCCCAGGCACCGATCTGGCCGTACGTGGGGAGCATGCCGATCAGCGCGGTTGCGGCACCCATCATGATGAGGGTGAACACCAGCATGGCCTTGCGGCCAAGGCGGTCACCCAGGTGTCCGGCAACGATGGCGCCGAGCGGGCGGAAGAGGAAGCTGATGCCGATCAGTGCGAAGGAGAGAATCTGCGCCAGGCCCGGGTTGGATTCGTTCAGCGGGGCCAAAAACAGCGGGGACAGCAGCGTTGCCGTCAGCTGGGCAAAGATGAAGAAGTCGTACCACTCGATGGTGGTGCCCACCAGCGTGCCGGCAAGGACTTTGCGTTCCTCGCGCTTGCTGCTCGGTCCTGCCTCTGAATCTACGGGTGAAGTTGCGGTCATTGAAACTCCGTGGCTGGGGGCAGTGCTACTGCCGGAGGTGGTGAAGGGCTGTCCGATTTACTGATCGAACGGTCAGTTAGTGTGAAGGATACTACGAAAGTGTGATCTGGCGCACCATTTCAGTCGGACCTGTGCAGGAACTCCCGCAGCCGTGCCCTGGCCGGTTCGCGGTCGTAGGTGTTGACGAGTGCCCCGGCCATCCGGACCGGATCGCCGAAGAAGAAGTACTCGTAGAGGGACTGCCGGCCGGAGAAACCCGAGATCGAGGCGTCGAACGCAAGCTTGAACAGCCGGACCCGCTCGGGCCCGGTCAGCGTCTTCCCCTGCAGGTACAGGTCGATGTCCGCCCTGGCATCACTGTTGACGTCCGCTTCGCCGGGCAGGGCCATCAGCCCCGACGCGGAGAACTTCCGGATAATCTGCGGGAAGCGCTGTGCCACCTTCGGATACCAGTTGCGGGCGGCGTTGAGGGTGGTCCACTTGGGCAGCATCATGCCGGCCTCGTTGAGCTCGGCGTCGGCCTCCGACGCGCGGACCAGCGCCTTGCCGATTTCGACGTCGATGATCAGTTCGGCGATGTCCTCCTGGATGTGCTGGAATCCGTCGATGCCGATCGAATCGGCGAGTTCGGAGGCCAGGCCGAGGAAGAACTCGCTCTTGGCGATGGTCCGGGTGACCACCTGGTGGGTCATGAGGGCACCGGCACCGGTCTCGGCGTAGAACGAGTTGCAGAGCTGCGGATTGCCGAGCATGAAGATGCGGTCGCTGGGAACAAAGACGTCGTCAAAGACGGCCACCGCGTCCATTTCCTCATAGCGGGACGCCAGCGGTTCATCATGGATGCTGCCGCCGTTGTACAGCGAGGTCCTGCAGAGGTACCGGAGCCCCGGCGTGTCGTTGGGAATGGCAAAGGCGAAGGAATAAGGGGCATCCTCCGGAGTGCCGCGCAGCACCGTGGACGGGAAGACCAGCAGCTCATCGGCGATGGGTGCGATCGTGGCGAGCATGCGCGCGCCGCGGACCACGATGCCGTCGTCGCGCTCCTCCACGATATGGGCCGTAAGCTGTCCGCCCAGCTGCTCCGAACCGGACACCGACCGGTTCACCTGCGGCGGGATCAGCGTATGGGTTGCCAGCATGTCGTTTTCGCGGGCCCACTCGTAGTAGTTGCCGACGTTCTCGGCAAACTTGGGATCCGCCTGGGCGAACCACTTCCCGGCCGTGCCCAGGGCGGTGAGCGCGGAGTTCATGTAGTCACCCGTGCGGCCGAGGAATCCGTTGGTCGCCTCCGCCCACGTGGAGGTCGCCTGGCGCCGGTGCTGCAGGTCCCCGATGGTCCGGGGCACCAGGAAGGACGCGTTGACGAGGTCCCCCGTGGTCGGCGAGGCATAGGTCAGCGCCCCCTGGTGCCGGGGATCGTGCTGCATGTCGAACAGCTTTGCGTACTGCCGGGCAACGCTGCGGAAGGACGGGTGCTCGGCAACTTTTTCGCTGACCATTTCACCGTCGATCACGATGTGCGGGGTCATCGCATTGAGTTTGTCCAGGTACTGCTGGCCGGTTCTGATGCCCATGGCTGCCTCCATTCGTCGTTGAACTGTCCATTGGTGGTGAAATAGTGCCGCCTACAGCAGGTCCTCTATCCCCAGCTGGCTCTCCGGGATGGTGGTGAAGGCGCTGTTGGCGAACGCAAGTGCATCGCCGCTGCGGTGGTTGAAGTCCACCACCTCACCGAGATAGAGGGTGTGGTCGCCGCCGTCGTAGGCCGCCCAGGGCCGGCACTCGAAATAGGCGAGAACGCCGGAGAGCCGGGGCGCCGTCGCCCCTTCCACCCATTTGGGTTCCGGACCCGGACGCCCCGCAAAGTGCATGGCCAGCTGCCGCTGCTCCGCCCCCAGGATATTGACGGTGAAGGGCCTGCCGGCCAGCTCGTCGTGGGCCTTGGCGGTGCGGGCGATGCTGGCGAGAACCAGGGGCGGGTCCATGGAGACAGACGTGAAGGAATTGACGGTGATGCCGTGCCGCTTGGTGGCGCCGTCGAAAGTGACGATGGCGACACCGGTGGCGAACCGGCCCAGGCTGCCGCGGAAGCGGTGGGCACGCGGCACCGAGGTCCTGCCCGGAATACCGGGGCCCGCTGCTGGATTGGCCATCTTCATTGATCCTCTGGCTGCGCATTTCCTGTCTCTGGCGCACCGTGCCGCAGTCGCTCTAAACTGTTCCGTAGATAGACTGTTCTATAGTTGAACAGGCAATTCCTATATGGAACGGTAGCCCAACGTGACGGGCCACACAAGCCCTTGCCGCTACCCGGCCCGCATATCTGCCTAGGATGGACAGCATGACTCCCAACGCCGGTGCCGCAGCGCAGGTTGCGCCCGCCCAGGCCTCCCCGTCGCAGACCCTCTCCCGGGGCATCCGGGCACTGGAAATCCTTGCCGAAGCGGACCGCCCGCTGACCATTGCCGAGCTTTCGGAGGCCATGGGCGTCCACCGCTCCGTCGCCTACCGGATTCTGCGGACCCTCGAGGACCATTCCCTGCTGGTACGCGACGACGCCGGCCGGGTCCAGCCCGGCCCCGGCCTCGCGGTGCTGGCGCGCGGCGTTTCGCGGAACCTGCAGACCGCTGCCCTTCCGGAACTGACCCAGCTGGCCAATACACTCAACATGACGGCTTTCGTGGCCGTGTGGGACCACCAGGACTGCGTGACGCTGGTGACCGTGGAACCCCGGCATTCGGCCGCGACAGTGGTCCAGCATCCGGGGTCACGCCATCCGATCAGCTCTGGTGCACCCGGCATCGCCATCCAGTCCGCCCTGACGGAGCATGAGTGGAGCCAGCTGGCTCCCGCTGTGCCCTACCGCCCCGAAGCTGCCGAGGCGCGCAAGCGCGGATACGCGGCAAGCCATGACGAGGTTATCGCCGGGGTTTCCTCGCTTGCCGCACCGGTCCGGGTGCCCGGCGGACGACCGGCGGCGGTCGCCGTCGTCTACATCCGCTCCTCGCAGGATCCGTCCGAGGTGGCCGCGGCCCTGACCGCCAGCGCGGCCCGGATCGAAGGTCAGCTCGCCTGAGCTGACCTCTTCCGGGAACGGACGACGACGGCGGCCGCCGCTCCGAGAGCGAACAGCGCCGCCGCGGCGGCTGCCGAGACGAGGAAGGCGGCGTGGTGGCCCCCTTCCTGCGCCAGCTGGCCGCCGATGGACGAACCAAGGGCGGTGCCCGCGACGATGCCGCTGGCGAGCGCCGTCATCACGGTGGCCAGCCGGCCCGCCGGTGCCACGAGCCCGCCGATGGCAAAGACCGTGACCATGACCGGCCCCACCGGCAGGCCCAGTGCGAGCAGTACCAGCACCATGCCCCAGCCGTCGGTTGGAAGGAACAGCAGGGCCGACAACCCGGCCATGGCTGCCGCCCCGGTCACCCAGCGCGCGGTCACCGGGAAGCCGGCCGGCCAGTAGGCCACCGAGATCGCGGCCGCGGCCGAGCTGATGCCCATGACGGCGTACAGGAGTCCGGCCGCCTCCGATGTTGCGAAGCCCGCGGCAAACGCGCTCAATGCTGCCTGTGTGGAGCCGAAGAACGTGCCCATGCAGACCATGGCCAGGACCGGAAGTGCCACCCGGCTTGGGCCGGCAATCCGGCTGCCGGGCCGGGTTTCAGCACTCCCGCGGCCCGTCTTTCCTGTGCCCGTACTGCCAGCGCCCGCTCGGGTACCGACGGCGGGCCGCCGCGGAACAGCCGTGTGGGTACGGTGGACGGCGAAGGCTGGAACGCACGTGAGCGTGAGCGCCGCGGCCAGGGCAAGCGGCAGCCATGGTGCGACGAGGCTGGCCAGGACGCCCACGAGGGCCGGACCGAGTACGAAGGTCAGTTCGTCGGCCGTGCTCTCATAGGACAGCGCGACGTCCAGATCGGTGCTGTCCCCTGCCCGCCGGCGTTCGGCTGTGAGGGCCATCCACCGGACGCGGGCCAGCGGGCCCACCTGGGGGCAGCTGAGGCCCGCCGCCAACGCGGCTGCGATGACGCTCCACGCGGCGCCGACGTCGTGCACCCCGGGAATCAAATATGCGGTGGCGATGACGGCCAGCACGGCCGCAACGTTCAGGACGGCCGAGATCAGCAGGACCGGGCGCTGGCCGAGCCGGTCGGCCAGCCAGCCGAGGATCGGCGCGCCGACGGCCGAGCCGATACCGACGGCACCGGCAGCGGCTCCGCCAACGGCATACGAGCCGGTGACGGACGTGGCAAGGGTCAGGGTTCCCAGCGTCAGCATCGCGAGGGGCAGGCGGGCCAACAGGCCCACAGGCAGGAATCCCCTGCCCGCCAGCGCGGGCAGGCGCGCGAAACGGCCGCCGAACCGCGGTGTGGGCGCTTTGGTGTTGGTGGCCGGGTCGATGGGACGGGGGTCGGCGGGGGGTTGGGGCGCCGTTGAAGTGCTCATGTATGCGGGCTCGTTCAGTCGTGCGCATCGTCCCTCCTCCCGATGCGCCGAACCCGGTAACAGTCCCATGATAGTGGACACGGAAGGCCGGACCCGGAAGTCCTGGCGGCGGGATGCTCCCTGTTCAGACCGTCACGGGTGCATCAACGATGTGGACCGTGGAGCCGTTGCGCTGCTTCACCACCTGGAGCTGGCTGCCGATGCGCTGCTTCATCTCCGCGACGTGGCTCACCAGGCCGACCACGCGGCCGCCGTCACGGAGGCCCTCCAGTGCGTCCATGACCTGCTCAAGTGCCTGCTCGTCGAGGCTGCCGAAGCCCTCGTCGACGAACAGCGTTTCAATGTCTACACCGCCGGCCTCCTGCTGCACCACGTCCGCGAGTCCCAGGGCAAGCGACAGCGAGGCCATGAAGGATTCCCCGCCGGAGAGCGTCGAGGTGTCGCGGCGGCGCCCGGTCCACTCGTCCACGACTTCCAGCCCCAGCCCGGATTTGGCGTTCCGGGCTGCCCTCGCGTCCGAGTGCTGCAGCGTGTAGCGGCCGTCGCTCATGGCGACGAGCCTTTCCGATGCGGCAATGGCAACCTGCTCGAGCCGTGCCGCAAGGACGTACGCGTTCAGGCTCATGCGGTAGCTGTTGTCGCCGGAGCCGCGGGCTGCTTCGGCGAGGCCTTTCAGGACTTCAGCGCGTTCCCGGGGCGCCCGGCCGGATTCGGCGAGTTCCTCATACTCCACGCGGAGGCGTCCCATTGTTCTGGCAGCCTGCCGCGCCATGCCCGCCGCCAATTCGACGTCCTTTGCTGCCAGGGCGGCCTGCTCGGCTTCGGTGCGCAGCAGGTCCAGGTCCGCTGCGGCAGCCGCGGAGCCGTTGTGGTGTTCCCTGGCTGCCTGTTCCTGTGCTGCGGCAACGAGCTCTTCACTGGCGAACAGTTCCTCCAGCCGTACCTCCTCGTCCCGCCCGGCCTTGACAGCCGACTCCAGCCTCGCCGCCTCCGCCCCGGGCAGCAGGGCCTGGCGGGCCTCGGCGTCCGATCCAAATCCGGCCTCGGGAAGGGCGCGGTCCAGCTCGCTCCGTGCCTCAGCCAGGCGGGCCGCAGCCTGGTCCAGCTGCGACTGGGCGGCGTCGGCCTGTTCGAGAATGCTGACCACCTGGCCGATGGCGTCGCTGCGCAGACCGAGGCTGGCGTGGCCGGCACGAAGGTCTTCGAGCGACGATTCCAGGGCGGCGGACTGCCCTTCGATCTCGGTCAGGGCGGATTCCGTCTGCGCCAACTGCGACAGCATGTCCACGCGCACCTGCTCCGTGGCGTCGATGCGTTCGGCCAGTTCCTCCTGCCGGCTCCTGCTGGCCGCAAGGTCGGCTACGGCCGCGGCCGCCTCGGCAGCTGTTTCCCTGGCGGCCTGGGCGGCTTCCTCCGCTTCGGCGGGATCGGTGTCGCCGCCCTGGCTGGCGAGAACGGCTACCAGCTGCCTGGCCTCCGAGAGCTCGGTTTCCAGTGCAGACAGCGCCCTCTCGGCCGCCTCACTCCGCTCCTTGGCTCGTTCCTCTTTCTCGGCGAGCCCCAGGACGGAGTCCCCGGCGGGAACCGGCTCGGGGTGCTCCGGGCTGCCGCAGACGGGACAGGGCGCCCCGTCTGCCAGGCGCGACGCCAGTTCGGCCGCCGCATTGGACAGGCGTTCCTCGCGGACGTCCAGCCATTGCCGGCGCAGTTCCTGGTGGTGTTCCCTGCCTTTGAGGTGCCGCTCGGTGACGGCGGCGCACCCTGCCGCAGCAATTCCATGGCGCCGAACAACGTCCACCAGCTCGTCGGCGGCTGCCGCCTCCTTGGTGCGCAGCACGGATTCCCCTGCCAGCTGCTCCAGCGGCTGCAGGGCAGCCCGCAGCTTCTCCATCTCGGTGCGGAGGGAAAGCAGCCGGACGGCGTGGTCATCGCCGGCACGGATGAGTTCCTGCCGCCGCTGCGCTAGCCCTGCGGCCCGTGCCTGCAGACCACCCAGCCGGTCCTCATCGGCAAGCCGTTCGCCGATGACGGCGGCAAGTGCCCGCAGGCGTGAAAGCTCCGCGGCCACGTCGACGACAGCATGTTCCACGGCAGCGCCGTGTTCCATACTGGCCAGCTCGGAACTGTGGCCCGCGGCCTCCCGCACGCCAGCAGAGGCGAGGTGCATGGCCCCTTCCGCCCGGGCAAACAAGGACTCGGCGGCAGTCACGGCCTTCAGCTGGCCGCCGAGGAGCTCGGCTTTCCGGTGCAGGTCAAGCGCTGCCCCCGCGCTGGCCAGTCCTGGGGCGGCGGCCTCGGCGTCTGCGCGCCGGCGCAGGGCTGCAGCAAGCTTCACGCGCCGCCCTTCCCTGGCCAGCTCCGCCTCGAGCCGCTCCGCGCACCCGCGGCGCTGCGCCTCGCAGGATTCTGCAACCCCGTCCAGTGCCGCGGCACGTTCCAGGGCTGCAGCCTCCAGCCACGACAGGAGGCCGGGACCGGCGGCCGATTCCGGTGCTGCGTCGGGATCGACGTCGAGAGCCGTGGCCTCCGTCTTGGCCCTCGCCACCAGCAGGCCCAGCCTGCCCTCAAGGTCGGCTACTTCCCGCACGGCCCCGGCGGCCTGCACCGCGAGTTCCCGCTCCACTGCCTCGAAACGTTCGGTTCCGAAGAGCTTCTGCAGCAGTTCGAGGCGGTCAGAAGCCTTGGACCGGAGGAACGCGGCGAAGTCCCCCTGGGGAAGCAGCACCACGCGGGTGAACTGCTCCCGGTCCATGCCAAGGAGCGCGGTGATTTCCGCCCCGGCTTCGTCGTTCCGGCCGGACTTTTCCACCCACGCGCCTGCCACACGTTCGCGCAGGAGGGTCTTGGCCTGCTGCGTGGTGAACCCGTTCCGGCCGCGGGCGCTGGGCTTGTCCCAGGCCGGCGTCCGGGAAACCTCAAAACGCCTGCCCCGGGCTGTAAATTCGCAGGTCACGCGGGGTTCGGCGGCCAGGTCCGCGTGGTCGCTGCGCAGCCGCTTGCCGTCCTGCCGCGCCCCGGGAACGGACCCGTAGAGGGCATAGCAGATGGCGTCCAGCACGCTGGTCTTGCCGGCGCCGGTGGGGCCGTTGAGCAGGAACAGCCCGTGGGCGCTCAGCCGGTCAAAATCGATTTCCTCGGTTCCGGCAAACGGCCCGAATGCGGAGATTTCCAGACGGTGGATCCTCACAGTGATGCCTCCTGCAGACGCACGTTCTCCAAAGCTGCGGTGAGGGCGGCCTGTTCCGCGGTGTCCGGTTCCCGGCCGCGGACGTGTTCCAGGAAACCGCAGCACACGGCAAGGTCATCCTCTGCCTTCGCGAGCCGGCTGCTGTAGCTCGCGCCGGAGGCGACGGCTGCCCCTTCCGGCTCGAAACCCAGAACGAGCGTGTCCGGAAACCTGGCACGGAGCCGCTCCATGGCCTGGGCCGGCCGCTGGGCGTCCGTCAGCGTCACCTGGCAGTACGCTTGCTCAGCCCAGGCGTGCTCAGATGACTCCAGCAGCCCGTCGAGCGTCCCCCGGAGGACGGCAAGTTTCCGCGGGGCGTCCCAGAGGATCTCCTCGACGGCGGTGACCCCGGACTCGTCGACGTCCACGAGCCAGCCGCCCTTCTGGTGCTTCGCTTCCGAGAAGGAGTAAGCCAGCGGCGAACCCGAGTACCGCACCTGCGTGGACAGGGACTGCCGGCCGTGCAGGTGGCCGAGGGCCGTGTAGCTGAAGCCGTCGAACAGGTCCAGCGGCACGGCCCCCACTCCCCCGATGCTCAGGTCGCGTTCGCTGTCCGAGCTGATGCCCCCGCTGGCGAAGGTATGTGCCAGCACAACCGAATGGACCGTCCGGGACTCGGCCCGCGCGGCGACGTCGGCCCTGATGCGTTCCGTGGCGGCACGCGTGACTTCGAAGTGGCTCGCAGTGTCCACCCCCAGCTGCTCGGCCACCAGCCGGGGTTCGAGCCAGGGGATGCCGTAGATCGCCAGTACCGGGCCATCCTCGCCGTGCTGGTCAGTCCTTGCCCCGCGGAGCGGCAGAATCACGGGGACGTCCAGCTCCTGGAGGCGGGTGCGCAGATGAACGCCGCCCTTCTCCAGAAGCCGGGAAGCGAAGCCCAGCCGGATGGCGGAGTCGTGGTTTCCGCTGGTCAGCACCACCTGGGCGCCAGCCCCGGTCAGCCGGACCAGGGCGTCATCCAGGAGGTTGACGACATCGACGCCGGGCAGTGCCCTGTCGTAGACGTCGCCGGCGATCAGCACGACGTCGACGGAGAGTTCCCTGACCCGGACAACCAGCTGGTCGACAAAGGCGCGCTGGGCGTCCAGCATGCCGACGCCGTGGAAAGACCGGCCCAGATGCCAGTCGGATGTGTGCAATAACCGCATATTCATAAGCTAGACGCGGGCACTGACAAAATAGCCGACCCCGCGCTTCGGCGCGTCAGGACTCCTTGCTGCGCGGCCCGTCGAAGAAGTCGCGCGCCTCGTCGCTGCCGGCATCAGCCGGTGCGGCCGCGGGCTGCTCGTCCGGGTCGTCGTCGAAGTCGTCCGTGAGGTCAGACCCATGATCCGCCTCGACCGCGGCGAGGTCCGCATCCGCGGCGGTAGCGGCCCTCGGGTCCCGGGCGTCGGCAAACCCCCGGAAAACAAGGCCGGCAATACCGGCACCGACGATCGGGGCCACCCAGAACAGCCACAGCTGCCCCAGCGCCCAGCTGCTGCTGAAAAGCGCAGAGGCGGTGGCGCGGGCCGGGTTGAAGGGCGCGTTGCCCAGGGCCTGGCCCAGCTGCAGGAGTACGGCAAATGCAAGCCCGACGGCGAAGGGGGCTGCGGCCGCGTTGTTGTTGCGGCGGGCCGTCATGCCAAGGAACACGGCGACCAGGATGGCTGATCCCATCACCTCGGCGAGCAGCACGCCGGCCATCGACGTCTGGATCACGGAGTGCTCGCCGAATCCGGCGGTGACGGTATCGAACGCGGTGCGGGCGTCGGCGATGTTGGGCACTGTGCGGAGGATGCCAAACAGGGCGAGCCCGCCCGCCGCTGCGCCGACCAGCTGCGCGCCGACGTAGGCCGCTGCGGCAGCGATGCCGATGCGGCCCGCCACCAGGTTGCCCAGGGTGATGGCCGGGTTGAAGTGCCCGCCCGAGATGTACGCAAAGGCCAGCATCGCCGCTGTCACGGCAAGGCCTCCGGCGAGGGCGCCGGGCAGCGGGTTGGACTGCGGGAGGGTGAAGAGGGGCACGCCCAGCCCGGCGACCACCAGAAAGAGCGTTCCGAACGCCTCCGCTCCGAGCCTGGACAGGAGTCCCGGCCGGAATCCGTCGTCACCGGCAGAAGGCCTCCGGTTTTCGGTCGGGGGGACGGACACAGGGGTGCTCATGGCAGGGGATTCCTTTGTTTCGGTCAGCGGGGAATGCCGCTCGCTTCGGGAGCCGGCCCCAGCAGTCTGGCAGCAAAGTCTGGACGGTTGCTGAATCCGAGCTTATCGTCCGGTGGCCGGACACCCGGCACGCAGAGTGGAATGTCCCGGTTTAGTGCGACTGGAATCACAGAGTCGGGGCAAGGCCGGCGGGCAGGTAAATTTGCCTGCATGAGCAATGATCCCGGCACCAGTGTTTTTCCCGGCACAGCGCCGTCCCCCGAGTCCCGTATCCACGGCTGCCTGCTCGGCGGCGCCCTGGGAGACTCGCTCGGCTACGTCGTCGAGTTCGATCCGATAGAGGAGATCCGGCGCCGTTTCGGCGCCGCCGGTCTCCGGGATTTCTCCGCGCTCGACGGCGGGACCCACTTCTCGGACGACACCCAGATGACGCTGTACACGGTCGACGGTATCGTCGAGGCGCTGGAATGGGCCAACTCGGGTGTCGGCGCCGATGCCAACGCCTGCGTATGGCTTGCATACCTGCGATGGCTCGGTACACAGGGCGTTCCGGTCCCCGAATCGGCGCCGCGGCCCCAGCCCCGCTGGATTGACGCACAGGACGTGCTGCGGCACCGGCGGGCTCCCGGCAATGCGTGCCTGAGCGGGCTGGCCACCGGCGAAATGGGAACGCTCTTCCGCCCGGTCAACCCTGATTCGAAGGGCTGCGGAACCGTGATGCGCTCGGCGCCATTCGGACTGGTTCCGCACATCCCGGCGGAGGCCGTGTACAAGTTGAGCGCCGATGCGGCCTCGCTCACCCACGGACATCCCTCCGCCAGGCAGAGCGCGGGCGTTTTCAGCCTGCTCATCTATTCGTTGGTGCAGGGCAGCGGCCTCGCCGAAGCAGCGCAGGCTGCGCTGGCCCGTGTGCTGGCCGATGACGAGGCGGCGCCCGAACTCCGCGAGCGGCTGGAGGCCGCAATCCGGCTCTCCGGCCAAGCCGGACCCGGCACGGTGCTCAGCCCTGAGGAGCTGGTCCGTGAACTCGGTGAGGGCTGGGTGGCAGAGGAGGCTCTCGCCGTCGGGCTCTATGCGGTGCTGGCCACTGCCATTGCGCCAGGGGGAGATGGCGCGCCTGATCCGGTGGCCCATTTCAAGGCCGCCATCGCCGTGGCCATCAACCACAGCGGCGACAGCGATTCCACGGGGTCCATCGCGGGCAACATCCTGGGCGCGTATTACGGCACGGCGTGCCTGCCCGCGGACTGGCTGGAGGCACTCGAGGCCCCCGAGGTGATCCGTGGCATGGCCGGGCAGCTGGTTTCCGTCACATCTGCCTGAGCGGAATGTTGTTGCAGGCCTCGCAGATATTCTCGGGGATGAAGCCGCGGCGCTGCAGCAGGCCGAAAATGGCACAGCCGAGGCAGAACCCGGCGAAGGACTCCAGCGAGGCGGCAACGATCAGCACGGCCAGCAAGAGCCACGCGGCGGGCGCCAGGCCGGCGGCCAGCAGGAGGGCGGCCGCCGTGGACATTGCGGCGCCGATGCCCTGGGCGAAACGCTTGGGCGGCCCGGGCACCAGCTTGACCCGTCCCAGCCGCGGGGCGAGGACCCTGACCGAAAGCAGGGCCAGTGGGGAAATCCTCGGTCCGAACAGCACCCGGAGCCAGAAGCCCAACGCGATGGCCCCGAGTCCCCAGCCGAGTCCGGTGAGCAGGGTCGTGACGGCCAGCAGGACCACCAGCCCGGCGGTGATGCGGGCTGCGTATTCATTGACCGGGTTGGGAAAGGCGAACGCAGCACCCAGTCCGCCCGGTCTGCGCGGTTCGTCCAGCTTGCGTGGTTTGGCCATGCGGCAAGGCTAGGAGAGGGACGGCGGCGGGGGAAGCTTTATTGCGCCACGTGTACCGGCACGCCGCCGACCATCTGCAGGAACTCCCCCTCGGAAATCACCTCGATGGCCTGGCCGCGGTCGTGCAGCTCCAGGACACGTTTTGCCTTGCCGGTGAGCCGGCCGGAACGCAGGTCGCCGGCCACGAAGCCGTCCCCCACCACCAGGACGCTGGTCCGCGCCGTGACCCGGCTTTCGGGGCGCGCCCCCAGTTCTGCGGACCGCATCTTCGCTTCCGGCCGCGGCATCGCGAGTGAGCCGGTGAACACGACGGTCTGGCCGAACAGCGGATTCCCGGGTTCGGCGTCGGGATTGGGCTCAGGGTTGGGCCCTTCCTCGGGCCACTCGCTGCGGAACGGCCGGGCCGCACTGCCGCCGGACGCTGCGGCGAGTGCTGCGGCGGTCGCTTTGGACAGCCCACCGCTGGAAGGGTCGAACGCCGGCTGCTGCGGTATGGACAGCCCCAGCGAAAGGTAGAGCTCGGCGATGCTGTTGGCCCGGTTGCGCCCCGCGATGTCGATGAGGATGCCGGCGCATGCCCGGGCGTCCTCGGCCGCGTCGTGGTGGTTCACGAGGGGCACGCCCGCCTCCTCGGCGGCGAAGGGCAGGGAATTGGAAACCAGGGAGTAGCAGCGCCGGGACAGCATCACAGTGCACACGTAGTCGTAGGCGGGGCCGGGAAGCCCGGAGACCTCAAGCCCGGAGCGGATCACTCCGAGGTCGAAGGCGGCGTTGTGCGCCGCAAGGATGTCGCCGCCGATGAACGCGCCGATCTCCGGGAAGAGCTCCCCGAAACGGGGCCTGCCTGCCACCTGTTCGGGCTTGATGCCGTGGACGCGGACGTTGTGGTAGTCAAAGGTGTCGTGGTTTTCCGGCGGCCGCATCAGCCACGAGGCCTCCTCGACGATGACGCCGCCACGGACCTTGGTGAGGCCAACGGCGCACGGCGAACCGCGGAAGCCGTTGGCAGTCTCGAAGTCGATCGCCGTAAAGTCCAAACCCACGGGGACAACTGTAGCCCGGCGGTGGCGCGGAACCCGTCAAGTACCCTTGAAACGTGAACTTTAATGCATTGAGCGACTTTGCCGTGCCCGCGCTGGGTGGCGCCGGCCCCGTCCAGCCGCATCTGGCATCATTCCTGCCCGATTGGCTCAACCCCCAGGTCTTCCTCGCCGACCCGGCCCTTGCCCCGTGGGTTGTCCTGCTGGTCTGCGGGATCATCTTCGCCGAAACCGGGCTGCTGATCGGATTCTTCCTGCCCGGCGATTCCATGCTGTTTACGGCGGGCCTGCTCGTGGCCACGGACACGATCAAATTCAACATCTGGCTCTTTGCCGCGCTGATCATCGTGTCCGCCATCATCGGCAACCAGACCGGCTATCTCATCGGGTCCAAGGCCGGCCCTGCCATCTTCAACAAGCCGGACTCAAGGCTTTTCAAGCATGAGAATGTCGAAAGTGCGCACAAGTTCTTCGAAAAGCACGGCGGCAAGGCCCTGATCCTTGCACGCTTTGTACCCATCATCCGCACGTTCGTTCCCGTCATCGTGGGCGTCGCCGCGATGGACAAGCGGAAGTTCTTCCTGTTCAACGTCATCGGCGCTGTCCTGTGGGGCGGCGGTGTGACGCTTCTCGGCTATCTGCTGGGCGACAGGGTCCCGTGGGTGCGGGACAACCTCGACATCATCTTCATCGTCATCGTCCTCCTCTCGGTGATCCCGGTGGGGGTTGAAGTCCTCCGCGGCATGGCCGCCAAGCGCGAGGCCGCGGCCTTCGGGACAGATCCGGTGGAGGAGTTCATCGAGGAGCACGAGCCCGAGGCTGAGCGCAAAACAAACCTCGACTGACCGGCGGGCGTCACCACGGAGACAGGCACCCCCATTGCGGAAAGGCACCTCAGAACTGAGGTGCCTTTCCTGTTTGTGGCTATCGGCTGTCCGCAGCCAGCGCCTGTCTGCGGCTACTAACTGTCTGCGGAAACTACCGCAGGGCCTCAACAATCGAGGGGAGCAGCGCACGGAACGCCAGGCCTCGGTGGCTGATGGCGTTTTTCTCCTCGGGGCTGAGCTCAGCACAGCTGCGGTCCAGGCCCAGGGGCTCCAGGACGGGGTCGTAGCCGAACCCGCCTTCGCCCCGCGGTTCACGCAGCAGCGTGCCGGCAAGCTGCCCGTACTCCACCACTTCCCGGGCCCCGTCCCCGGATGCCGACGCCGGCACGGCAAGGGCCGCCGCGCACACGAAGGCGGCGCCGCGGTGGCCGTCCGGCACGTCCGCCAGCTGGGCCAGCAGCAGATGCAGGTTGGCGTCGTCGTCACCGTGGCGGCCGGCCCAGCGCGCGGAGAATATCCCCGGCGCGCCGCCGAGGACGTCCACGGACAGCCCGGAGTCATCGGCGATGGCCACCAGCCCGGTGGCCTCGGCCACCGCCCGCGCCTTCAGCAGCGCGTTTTCGGCAAAGGTCACCCCGGTTTCGGCGACGTCGGGGGCTCCGACGGCGGCCGCGTCCACCACCTGCGTGTCGACGTCGAGCCCCGGGATCTGCCCGCGCAGCAGCTCACGCAGCTCACGCAGTTTGCCGGCGTTGCGTGTCGCCAGCACCAGCCGGGGTGCCGGTCCGCCGCTCACAGCGTTGTCCCCGCTCACGGCGCTTCGGCCAGCGTCTCGCGCTGGATGGCCGCCAGCTGCTCCGTCCCCAGCAGGGCCAGGTCCAGCAGCTTGTTGAGTTCGTCGCGGTCAAAGGGTGCCCCTTCGGCCGTGCCCTGGACCTCCACGAACTTGCCGGAGCCGGTCACCACGACGTTCATGTCGGTTTCGGCCCGCACGTCCTCAATGTAGGGCAGGTCCAGCATGGGGATACCGTCGATGATCCCCACGGACACAGCGGCAATGGTGTCGATCAGGGGCTGGGCGTTGCGCGCGATCATCTTGTTCTCGCGGGCAAAGCGGATGGCCTCGGCGAGCGCAACGTAGGCGCCGGTGATGGCGGCCGTCCGGGTGCCGCCGTCGGCCTGCAGGACATCGCAGTCCAGCACGATGGTGTTCTCGCCCAGGGCCTTGGTGTCGATGATCGAACGCAGCGAGCGCCCGATCAGGCGGGAGATCTCGTGCGTGCGGCCGCCGATCTTCCCCTTGACGGACTCGCGGTCGGACCGGGTGTTCGTGGCACGCGGGAGCATGGCGTATTCGGCGGTCACCCAGCCACGGCCTTCCCCCTTGAGCCAGCGCGGAACGCCTTCGGTGAGGGAAGCGGTGCACAGGACCCGGGTGTTGCCGAACTCGATGAGGGCCGACCCCTCGGCCTGCTTGGACCAGCCGCGGGTGATGCTGATGGGCCGGAGCTGGTCCGGGGTGCGGCCGTCGGCACGGATGACGGGGGCAGTGGTTGCTTCGGAAGTCATGCCTTTAGCTTATCGAGGCCGCAGGCGGGACGGAGCCACGTCATGTCGGCGCCACATCAGTCAGTGCCACATCAGACTCTGCCGGGTCAGACGCTGTAGTGCACGCCCGCCACGGCCACGGCCACGTCACCGGCAAAGGCGGGACGCGCCTCGGCCATGACCTTGGTCTGTGACGTCCACACCGGAATATGGGTCAGGAGGAGGCGGCGGGCACCGGCGGCGGTGGCTGCCTCCCCGGCCCGCTTGCCGGTCAGGTGGACGTCCTTGATGCCGTCGTCGCGGCCTTCCTCGAAGGCCGCCTCGCAGAGGAAGAGGTCGGCGTCCTTGGCCGCCTCTTCCAGCCCGCGGCACGAATCGGTGTCGCCCGAATAGGTCAGCACGCGGGTCACGGCATTCCCGGCGGCATCCGGCTCGGCCACCTCCACGCGCAGCGCGTAGGCCTCCTCCACGGGGTGGTTCACGGCGAACGGCGTCACCGTGAAAGGGCCGACGGAGACGGCCTGGCGCTCGGTCCAGTTGGTGAAGTCGAACTCCTCGTGCATCCCCGGATCAAGGTCCAGCCCGTAGGCGGTTGCCATCCTGTCGGCGGTGGCGGCGGGGCCCCAGACGGGGATCCTTCCCCGGTCCCAGCCGCCCGGCTTCCAGCGCACCGCCACGTGCAGGCCGCACAGGTCCATGCAGTGGTCGGGGTGCAGATGCGTGAGGAAAATCGCGTCGATGTCCTCGAGGTCGGTGTACCGCTGGATGGCGCCCAGGGCCCCGCTGCCGAGGTCCATGACGACCTTCCAGACCCGTTCGCCGTCGTTGGCGGTCAGCAGATAGCAGGAGGCGGGTGATCCGGGGCCGGGGAATGAGCCGGTGCAGCCGACGATGGTGAGCCTCACAGGAAAGACCCCCCGGGCGCTGCTCCGCTGCCGGCGGCCTGCCCGACGAAGTTGGAGATGCGCGGGCGTGCTGCCGCGTTCCGCGCGGCGGCAATCATTTCAGGGGTTATCCGTGCCAGGCTGCCCGTGGGGTACTGCGCCGCAACGTGGTCCACGTGCTTGACGCTGAGCACCTCGGGCCCGAGGAACCTGCGGGCCAGGGCTTCGAACTGGCCCGGGTCCCCGGTGGCGATGAAGCTGTGCTCCGGCGGTGCTGGGTCCGTCCGTTCGAGGCCGTTGCTGGCCAGGGCACGGTAGACGTCCTTGGCGGTTTCCTCGGCACTGGAGACCAGGGTGACGTCCTCGCCCATGACGTAGGAGATCACACCGGTCAGTAGCGGATAGTGCGTGCAGCCCAGCACCACGGTGTCCACGCCCGCTGCTTTCAGCGGCTCCAGGTATTCGCGGGCGATGTCAAGCAGTTCCGGCCCCGTGGTGATGCCGGCCTCCACATACGGCACGAACGCCGGACAGGCCACGGACGTGATGTGCAGGTCGGGCGCCGCGGCGAACGTGTCCTCGTAGGCCCGGGATCCCACGGTGGCGGAGGTGCCGATCACGCCTACCCTGCCGGTGCGGGTCGCCGCGACGGCGCGGCGCACGGCCGGCTGGATCACTTCGATGACGGGAATGCCGTAACGCGCCGTGTAGCGTTCGCGGGCGTCCCGGAGCACCGCGGCCGACGCCGAGTTGCAGGCGATGGTGAGCAGCTTGACGCCGGAGTCCACGAGTTCGTCCATGACGCCGAGGGCGTTGGCGCGCACCTCCGCGATGGGCAGCGGCCCGTACGGGCCGTGGGCGGTGTCGCCGACGTAGAGGATGGATTCGTTCGGCAGCTGGTCGATGATCGACCGCGCCACCGTGAGGCCGCCGACCCCGGAGTCGAAGACGCCGATCGGCAGCGATCCCACATTAACGCCGTCGGCCGGTGCGGACTCCGCTGCAGCTCCTGCTGCCGGATCCATGCTCGATGCTGAAGTCATGATTATTTGAGGATAGGTCTTCCCGTGAGGTGCGGCCATCACTTGTGGCGAGCGACTCATGTCGAATTTGTCACATCCGGCGGCCGGAATCCCCGCCGCCGGAAGCCCGTGGAGCCGGAGCGCAGTGGGCGGAACCGCTCAGGGCCGCGCGTCCAGCGACTGCAGCATCGCCTGCACAAGCGACTCCTGCAGCCACGTGGTGAAGTTGTAGACGAGGGCAAGGTAGCTTTCCACGTCCTCGGCCTGGGACCAGTCCTGCATCTGGTGGACGTGGTCGGCGTCCGCCTCGTCCCGGATGTCGAGCCGCTCGGCGAGCACCAGCCGCACATCGTTGAGCGCCGTGGACCAGTGCCGTGCATCCGACGGGGTCAGGAGGAGCTCGTCCTTGTCCAGGCCGAGCGCGGCGGCGCGCAGCGCGCCGATCTTGCTTTCCCGCAGCGAGCGTTCGGTGAGCTGGCGGAACTCAAGGGCGGCCGCGGCGTCGTCCTTCACTGCGTTGGGCAGCAGCCGGCGGAGAGCACGGTCCGACGGTTCCCGGACTTCCATGTCCAGTCCGATCATCGCGGCGAGCGGATCCTCGGAGCCGCGGTCGGCCGGCTCCAGCATGGAGATGACGTCGGCGAACAGGCTGCGCAGCAGCTCCCTTTCGGCCGGTTCCAGGAAACCGGTGATGCCCTTGAGTCCGTATTTGAAAGCCTTAGCCACGTTTTCCCTTGCCCTTGCCCGGGCCGCCGCTTTTGCCGCCCCCGCTGTCTCCGCCGGTGGCCTTCTCCACGGTGGCCCACAGGCCGAACCCGTGCATCGCGACCGCGTGCTGCTCCACCTGTTCCTTGCTGCCGTGGGCAACGATGGACCGGCCCTTCCTGTGCACCTCGAGCATCAGCTTGTTGGCCTTGGTCTCCGAGTAGCCGAAGTAGCTCTGGAAGACGTAGCTGACGTAGCTCATGAGATTGACGGGGTCATTCCAGATGACAAGGTTCCAAGGGACGTCCGGGGCGGTCAGGGCGTCGGTGGACACCGCCGTTCCGGTCTGGATGCTCTCCTGGGTGTCAGGGCCGAGCGCAACGCTTGAGGTCATCTGTCCATTCTATGGCGATGCC
>NZ_BAEG01000095.1 GCF_000238915.1 Arthrobacter globiformis NBRC 12137
GGCGGCCGGCGGCGGCAGCGCGGGTGCGGTGGCGAGGCTGGAGCATGTGCGGGGCCGTTTCCTCGAGGTCGGGTACGTGGACGGCCGGGTGGTGCTGGTCAGGGCCTCGGACGGGCGCCGGGTGGAGTACGGCTATGACGAGGCCGGCAGGCTGATCCGGGTGGCGACGGACCTGGGTGCGCGGACGTACCGGTGGAACGGGCAGGGCCTGGTTGATGCTGTGGTCTCGGCTGCGGGTGTTGTTGAGGCGGAGAACAGTTACGACGAACACGGCAGGGTGGTCCTGCAGGTGACCCAGCATGGGCGGCGGACCAGGTTCGCGTACCTGCCGGGCCGGGTGACGGTGGTGTCGGACGAGGACGGTACCCGGTCCAACTCGTGGATCGCGGATGCGAAGGGGCGCCTGGTCGGGGTGCTGGACAGTCATGATCTGCGCCAGTCGATGGCGTATGACGCGCACGGGAACCTGGTGTCCTTCACCGAGCGTGACGGGGCGGTCACGGTGCACGGCTATGACGGGCGGGGCCGGAGGGTCCGGACCGTGACCCCGGAGGGTGCGGACCTGAGCTATGGCTGGGACGGGCAGGACCGCATCACCACCGTGGTGACGGAGTCCGGGG
>NZ_BAEG01000094.1 GCF_000238915.1 Arthrobacter globiformis NBRC 12137
CGGCGCCAAGTTCGAGATCTACACGATCATCGCCGAGCTTGCCGCCCAGGGTAAGGCCGTCATCGTGATCTCCTCCGAGCTCCCCGAGCTCCTGGGCATCTGCGACCGGATCTACACCCTGTCCGCCGGCCACGTCACGGGTGAAGTCCCGATCGCCGAGGCCTCCCAGGAAACCCTTATGCACTACATGACCCAAGAGAAGGAATAACGAGCCATGTCCGCCCTACGAGAATCCCTCGGCTTCCTGGCAAGCCGCCTCCGCCAGGTAGGCATCTTCGTCGCCCTGATCCTGATCGTCCTGCTGTTCCAGGTCCTCACCGACGGGATCCTGCTCGAGCCGCAGAACGTCACCAACCTCGTCGTCCAGAACAGCTACATCCTCATTCTGGCCATCGGCATGGTCATGGTCATCATCGCCGGCCACATCGACCTCTCCGTCGGTTCCATCGCCGGCTTCATCGGAGCCGTCGCCGGCGTCATGATCGTGCACTGGGGCTGGGCCTGGTGGGCAGCGATCCCGGCCTGCCTCCTCGTCGGTGCTCTGGTCGGCGCGT
This sequence comes from Arthrobacter globiformis NBRC 12137, assembly GCF_000238915.1. Classification (GTDB taxonomy): domain Bacteria; phylum Actinomycetota; class Actinomycetes; order Actinomycetales; family Micrococcaceae; genus Arthrobacter; species Arthrobacter globiformis. The sequence continues at coordinate 555 of NZ_BAEG01000094.1, forward strand.
GGCAAGGGTACTGGATCGCCTACGTCGGCATCCCGGCCTTCATCGTCACCCTGGCCGGCATGCTCATCTTCCGCGGCCTGACCCTGATCACCCTCAAGAACCAGCAGATCACCCCGTTCCCGGACGAGCTCCGTGCCCTCGGCGGCGGCTTCCTGCCGGACATCTCGGGCGGCACCTCCGTGCTCGAATGGCTCACCGTAATCCTCGGCGTCGGCGGCACTGCGGCTCTGCTGTTCCAGTCCATCAAGGAACGCCGTGTCCGCCGCAGGTTCAACCTGGAAAACGAGCCCATGGCCTGGTTCGCCGTGAAGACCGCGTTCATCGCCCTGCTGATGCTCATCATCACGTTCCTGCTCGCCAGCTACCGCGGCACCCCGATCGTGCTGCTCGTCCTCGCGGCCCTGGTTATCGCCTACTCCGCGCTGATGAACAACAGCATCTTCGGCCGGCACACCTACGCCATCGGCGGGAACCTGCACGCCGCCGAACTCTCCGGCATCAAGACCAAGGCCGTAACCTTCCGGCTCTTCGTGAACATGGGCGTCCTCGCGGCACTGGCCGGCCTCATCTTCACGGCCCGGCTGAACTCCGCCCAGCCCGCAGGCGGCACCGGCTTCGAACTGGATTCCATCGCCGCCGCCTTCATTGGCGGAGCAGCGGTCCAGGGCGGCATCGGAACCGTGGCCGGAGCCATGATCGGCGGCCTGATCATGGGCGTGCTCAACAACGGAATGTCGATCCTCGGCCTCGGCACCGACTACCAGCAGCTGATCAAGGGCCTGGTGCTCCTGCTCGCCGTCGGCTTCGACATCTTCAACAAGAACCGTGCCGGCGGCGGATCCTCCATCGCCAAGCGCTTCAAGCTCAGGACCACCCCACCCGCCACCGAAACCAAGGCACCGGCCGTGGCACCCAAGTCAGCCAAGGCCCCGGCCGAGCCGGTGGCAGCCGGCAGCCGCGACTCCGGCGACGCATAAGCACCGGGCCCGCAGCCAGCAGAAAGGACACGCCATGACAGCCCTCCTCGATTCCATCGACATCCACGTCACGAGCCGGCACGCCCTGGACGAGCACCTCGAAGCAGCAGTCAGAGACCTGCAGGAACTGGCGATGCTCACGGGCACTCACGGCATCCTGGTCACGCGCCACAGGCCGGGAAACTACACGGCCGCGCTTTCCGATCAGGTCCCGTTCGGCATGACGCGCGAAGTGATTCACTGACGCGCTTCGCGCCGACCAAGCAACACAGCAAAGCCCCTCGCGGTCGATAACCGCGGGGGGCTTTGCTGGTTAAGAGAGCGAGTGGTGCTCTATTGGGCCGGCGGTGCCGTGGAGCCCCGTACTACGAGCTTAGGGTTGAGGACCGAGGCCGCCGCCGAAGGGCCGTTGGCCATGTCGGACAGGAGCATCCGGATACACCGCGCACCGAGCTCCTTGAAACCCTGGTTCACCGTGGTCAGCGGCGGGACGAAATAGCCGGCCTCCGGCTGGTCGTCGAAGCCCACCACGCTGATGTCCTCCGGCACGCGCAGGCCGGCCTCGCTGAACGCGCGCAGTGCCCCCAGGGCCATCTGGTCGTTCGCCGCGAACAGGGCGGTGACGTTGCGGGCAGCCGCCAGTTCGAGTCCCGCGCGGTAGCCGCTTTCGGCGCTCCAGTCGCCCTGGACCAGCACGCCTTCCGGCAACCCGGCCTGTTCAAGGGAGCGCCGCCAGCCCTCGGTCCGGGCCGCGGCGTCAATCCAGTCCTGCGGGCCCGAGACGTGGGCAATTGACGTGTGGCCGAGGTTCACCAGGTGCTGCACGGCGAGGGCCGCGCCAACGCGCTGGTTCACGGCAGCGACCGTCAGGTGTTCATCCGCGCCGAAGCCCACGGCAACCAGCGGGACGGACAGTGCGATGGCGTGCAGTGATGTCAGCATCGTCTCGTGCGGGACGATCACCACGATCCCGTCGACGGACTGCAGCAGGAAGTGTTCGAGGGCGTCGTGGATGCCGGCAGTGGTGACCTCGCTGAGGCTGGCCATGCTCACGGCATAGCCCTCGTTCCGGGCCGCCTGCTGGACGCCCAGCAGCGTGTTGGCAGGGCCGTAGTGTGCCGTGCCGGCGCCCAGGACCCCGATGGCCTGCGAACGCCGGGTGACCAGGCTGCGGGCTGCGGTGTTGCGGCGGTATCCCAGCTCGGCGATCGCGCGTTCCACGCGCTTGCGGGTCCGGGCGCTGACGTTCGGGTGCGTGTTCAGCACGCGCGAGACGGTCTGGTGGGACACGCCCGCGAGGCGCGCCACGTCCTCCATGACGGGAGGACGTGGCGTGGTGTTTGCGCTCACTGCGTCGAATTGGTCATCTGGCGAAGATGCTCCAGGAGGCCTCGTGGGTGGCGCCCGGCTCCAGCCGGATCAGGTCCACGCCGCTGTTGAAGGCATCGGGCGGGCAGGTCATGGGTTCCACGGCGAGGCCCAGCCGGTTTGGGGCCGGGGGCTGCTTGTCGGCGGTGTGGATCTGGAGCCACTGGCAGGTGCGGTCCCAGGACATTCCGACGCCGGTTCCGCCCGGATCCCGGACCAGCACGCGGGCCTGCCCGCCGCCGTCGAACGCTATATCCGTGAAGGCGTGGTCGATCTCCGTGGCGCCGATGGCGCGCGGCGCGCGGAAGTCGAACTCATGGCCTTCCACGCTGCGCGCTTCCTTCGGCAGCAGCCTGTCCGGGGTGACCTCGAGGAATTCCCCGGCGGGGATTTCGAGGGTCCATTCATCGAGGGGCGACGGACCGGCGACCAGGTAGGGGTGGGGGCAGACCCCGTAGGGCGCGGCGGTACCGCCGACGTTCACCGCCGTGACCTGGCTGGACAGGCCCTCCCCGGACAGCCGGTATTCGACGACGATCCGCACAGTGTGCGGGTAGCCCGGCGTCGGGCCGGCGGTGCAGGAAAGCGTCACTGAGGACTCGTTCTGCGATTCAAGGTCCCAGTCCAGGGGGAACACCAGTCCATGCAGGGCGCAGCCGCGGTCGGGTTCGTTGACCGGCACCTCGAACTCGGCGCCGTCAAACGTGTACCTGCCGTCGGCGATCCGGTTGGGCCAGGGCGCCGCGACGATGCCGCGGTAGTCGGGGATGGGCCCGCCCGCCGGGAACGGAACGATGAGGTCCCGTCCCCGGTGGCGCAGCTCGCGCAGGGCACCCGCCCGTGCCGTGATGACGGCGGTGTACTCCCCCGCCCGGATGTTGAATTCGGTTCCGGCCCTCTGTTCGGTCACAGCCTGCCGGCCAGCCTGTAGTAGGCGGCGTTCCACGCCAGTTCCTTCTTGAACTGCTTGAGGGTGGTGCCTTCGTCGATGGTGAGCAGCTCGGTCTGGGCGATTTCGGCGAAGTCCTCGAACACGTCCACGCCCACCTGGGTGGAAAGAACCGTGTGGTGCGCGGCCCCGGCGGTGAGCCAGGCGGCCGCGGACGTGGCGAAGTCGGGCTTCGGTTCCCACAGGGCGCGTGCGACCGGCAGGTTGGGCAGCGGCTCGTCGAGGTCGACGACGTCGACGGCGTTCGCCACGAGGCGGAAGCGGTCGCGCATGTCGGACAGGGCGACCACGACGCCGGGGCCGGCGTCGGTGTCGAAGACCATGCGGACCGGGTCCTCCTTGCCGCCGATGCCCAGCGGGTGGATTTCGACGCGCGGCTTGGTGGCAGTCAGGGAGGGGCAGACCTCCAGCATGTGGGCGCCGAGGATCCTCTCCTGGCCGGGCACCAGGTGGTAGGTGTAGTCCTCCATGAGGGAGGCGCCACCGGGCAGTCCGGCGCCCATCACTTTGGCCGCACGGATCAGGATGGCCGTCTTCCAGTCACCCTCGGCGCCGAAACCGTAACCGTCGGCCATGAGCCGCTGGACGGCCATGCCCGGCAGCTGCCGCAGCTCGCCGAGGTCCTCGAAGGAGGTGGTGAAGGCGGCGGAGCCGTTGGCTTCGAGGAAGCTGCGCAGCCCGAGCTCGATGCGGGCGCTGTAGCGGAGGGACTCATGGCGGGCTCCGCCGGAGCGCAGCTCCGGCGCCACGTCGTAAAGCCGCTCGTACTCGGCCACCAGGGTGTCGACGTCGGACTCCGCGGCGCCGTGCACGGCGTCGGCGAGTTCGTTGACGGACCAGGTGTTGACCGAGACACCGAAGCGCAGCTCCGCCTCGGTCTTGTCGCCTTCGGTGACGGCGACGTTGCGCATGTTGTCCCCGAACCGGGTCAGCTTCAGGTTCCGGACGGCGGCCCAGCCGGCGGAGGCGCGCTGCCAGACACCCACCTGGCGGGCCACCTGCGGGTTGGACACGTGGCCCACGACGGTCTTGCGCGGAACGCCCAGACGGGACTGGATGTAGCCGAACTCGCGGTCGCCGTGCGCGGCCTGGTTCAGGTTCATGAAGTCAAAGTCGATGTCCGCCCAGGGCAGTTCCACGTTGGCCTGGGTGTGCAGGTGCAGCAGGGGCTTGCGGAGCAGGTCCAGGCCCTGGATCCACATTTTGGCCGGGGAGAACGTGTGCATCCACGCCGTCACGCCGATCACCGAATCGTCCGAGTTGGCTTCCAGCGCGGTGCGGCGGATCGCATCCGAGTCCGTCAGCACGGGCTTCCAGACGAGCTTGACCGGAACCTCCGAGGACTCATTCAGGGCGGCGGCGATCTCCTGCGACTGGGCCGCCACCTGCTTCAGCACGTCCTCGCCGTACAGGTGCTGGCTGCCGGTGAGGAACCAGACCTCGTAGTGCTCGAGCGAGGTGTTGTTGGCGCTGGACATTGGTGTCTCCTTTGAAAGTCTTGGGTGTGCGGGGCCGCGGCGGCGGCGGGGGCGGACCTAGCGTCCGTATACGTTCTGGTAGCGGTCGTAGAGCGACTCGATCTGCCCCTGGTCGATGGGCAGCGGTTCGCCGAGCTGGCGGGAGACGTGGACCGTGCGGGCCACTTCCTCGCACATCACGGCGGCCTTGACCGCCGAGCGGGCGTCCTTGCCGATGGTGAACGGGCCGTGGTTCTGCATCAGCACCGCCGGGGAGTTGGAGTTCTTGAGCGTCTCCACGATGCCCTGGCCGATCGAATCGTCGCCGATCAGGGCGAACGGACCCACCGGGATGGGCCCGCCGAATTCATCGCCCATCATGGTCAGCACACACGGGATCTCCTCGCCCCGCGCGGCCCAGGCCGTGGCGTAGGTGGAGTGGGTGTGGACCACGCCCCCGACGTCGGGCATGTTCCGGTAGACGTAGGCGTGCGCGGCCGTATCCGACGACGGGGTGAGGGCCGGGTTGCCCCACTCAAGAATCGTGCCGTCCCCGCCGGTGGAGGTACCGCTGACCGGGGTGCCGTAAAGGTCGGTGACCACCATGGTTTCGGGGGTCAGGTCGTCGTAGGAGAGGCCTGAGGGCTTGATGACCATGAGGTCGTAGCCGGGGATCCGGCCGGACACGTTGCCGGCGGTCCAGACCACCAGGCCGTAGCGGGTCAGCTCGGCGTGCAGGTCGCAGACCTCGCGGCGGATGCGGGCAATGGTTTCCAGCAGGGCGCTCATGCCGAAACCTCCTCGGCGTTGAAGGACTCGGTAAGCAGGGACTGGACGTTAGCCGGCTGGGCGGCGCTGCGCTGGATGGCCTTGAGCCGGTGCATGACGTCGTTGGTTCCCCTGCCGAAGTAGTCGTGCAGGGTCCGGTACTCGCGGAACAGTTCGTTGTACGCTGCGACGTTTTCCGGGATGGGGGTGTAGACGGCCCCGGGTGCGGCGCCCATCGCTTCGGATGCGGCACGGACATCGGCGTACTTGCCGGCGGCAACGGCCGCGTGGATGGCCGAACCCAGGGCCGGTCCCTGCGTGGAGCCGATGGTGGAGAGCTGCAGGCCGGTCACGTCCGAGTAGATCTGCATCAGGAGCCGGTTTTTCAGCAGGCCCCCGGCCACGATGAATTCCTTCACCGGCACGCCGGAATCCCGGAAGGCCTCCACGATGGTGCGGGTACCGAAGGCCGTGGCCTCCAGCAGCGCCCGGTAGATGTCCTCCGGCCGGGTGGCCAGGGTCTGGCCGACCACCACGCCGGAGAGCTCGTGGTCCACCAGCACGGAGCGGTTGCCCGAATGCCAGTCCAGGGCAATCAGGCCGTGCTGGCCGATCGCCTGCCCGGCGGCGAGGTCCGTCAGGTATTCATGGATGCCCTGCCCTGCCGCAGCCGCGGCCTGGTGGTATTCCGGGGGGACCCCGTACTTGGTGAACCAGCCGAAGATGTCACCCACGCCGGACTGGCCGGCCTCGTAGCCCCAGAGCCCGTCGACAATGCCGCCGTCCACCACGCCGCACATGCCGGGTACCTCATGGAGTTCGGCACCGTTCATGACGTGGCAGGTGGAGGTGCCCATGATGGCCACGAGCTGGCCGGGTTCCACGGCCTTCGCTGCGGGGGCGGTGACGTGGGCGTCCACGTTGCCGACGGCGACGGCGATGCCCTCCGGGAGCCCGGTCCAGGCGGCGGCCTCGGCGGTCAGGTAGCCGGCGGCGTCGCCCAGGCGGCCGATGGTGTGGTCCAGTTTGGCGCTGACGAAGTCCTTGAACTGCGGGTTCAGGGCGGCGAGGAAGTCATCGGACGGGTAGTGGCCATCCTGATAGATGCCCTTGTAGCCGGCAGTGCAGGCGTTGCGGACGTAGTTGCCGCAGAGCTGCCAGACGATCCAGTCGGCGGCTTCCACCCAGTGGTCCATTTCGGCGTAGGCTTCAGGGTCCTCCTCCAGCAGCTGCAGCCCCTTGGCGAACTCCCATTCGGACGAGATCAGTCCGCCGTACCGCGGCAGCCAGGATTCGCCCAGCTCGGCGGCGAGAGCGTTGATGCGGTCCGCCTGGCCTTGCGCGGCATGGTGGCGCCACAGCTTCACATAGGCGTGCGGACGGTTCGCGTAGCCCGGCAGTTCGTTCAGCGGGGTGCCGTCCGCTTTGACAGGCACCATCGTGCAGGCCGTGAAGTCCGTGGCAATTCCGACGACGGCAGCCGGGTCGATCCCGGCGTCCGCGATCGCGGCGGGAACAGCGTGCCGGAGCACGTCCCGGTAATCGTTGGGCACCTGCAGCGCCCATTCACCGGGAAGCCGGGCGGCTGTTCCATCAGCCACCCCTGCCACATCCGCCGGAAGCGCTTCCGTGACTACCGCATGGGGGTAGTCGAACACGCCACTGCCGAGTTCCTTGCCGTCCCGGACCCGCACAACCACGGCCCGGCCGGACAGGGTGCCATAGTCCACCCCGATGACATAGTTTTCGCTGCCGTCTGCTGTGACGTCCATGAATCCTCCAGATAAAGGCCCGCTGCTTGTCGGGCTGAAACTATTGTGAGCGCTAACAACTTACTGCGTCAAGTGCCGTGGCCGGCAGATATTCAGATTCCTGCAATGGCCCCTGATGAATGGGGCTCGACCCGCCCGTGCGCGCCCGTACGCGGGGCGGCAGCGGTCTGCCGGATGATGAGTTCGGGGAGGCGCCGCTCGAGCTTGTTGGCGGCGGTACCGGCGATTTTCTGCTCCAGCAGGCTGAACGCGTCATGGCCGAGCCGGACAAAGTCTTGGCTCACCGTGGTCAGGGGTGGCAGCCAAAAGCGGGCGAGCGGGTGGTCGTCAAAGCCCACCACACTGAAATCGCGCGGAACCACCTTGCCCTGCGTAGCCAGTCCGCTGATGAGACCGATCGCCAGGTCATCATTGCCGCAGAACAGTGCGGTGATGTCCTCCCTGTTGGCTATCGCCAGGCCCAGGGTATGGGCGCTGGCCGGTTCCCAGGTCGCCCGCATCACGGGCGGGACCCGGGCACCTGCGTCCTTGAGAGCCTTCCGCCAGCCCTGTGTTCGGCCGTCCTCACGCCGGGACGAGGGTATGGCCACGTGGTGCACCGTCTCATGGCCAAGGTCCAGTAGATATCGTGTGGCCGCGGCCGCCGCCTTGGCCTCCTCGAACACGGCCTGCGAGTGCCGGGCCTCCCGGGTTCCGGACATGACCGCCACCGGGATGCCTACCGGAAGCGCGTTCAAAGCCGCGACTCCGGCCGGGTCGAATTTCAGCACCACTATTCCCGCAACCTGCTGGCCCAGCAGCAAGTCAACAGCGCGCTGAACCTCGGCCTCCTCGGTGCTCTCCACCACCGTGATGACCACGGTATAGCCGGCGGCGCGGGCTGCCTCTTCAACCCCCTGGATGGCCGAGGCGTACCCATACCGGGACGTGTTACCGGCGATGACCCCGACGATTGACCCGCGGCCGGAGACCAGGGCGCGCGCAGCGCTGTTCGGGCGGTATCCGAGCTGGGCAATGGCGTCATGGACGCGCTTGGTCTTCTCGGAGCTGACCCGCTGCTTTCCGGTCAGGACACGGGAGACGGTGGGCACAGAAACTCCGGCCACACGGGCCACGTCGCCAATGGAGGGCGGACGCACCTCGGAATGGATCGACATCAGTTTGGGTTCCGTTTCCTGGTTGTTGAGTTGGTACTGCGGTGCTACCACCAGCTTAGGGTTATGGCCTTTCGGCTTACTTCACCGCGCCGCTGGTGACGCCGGCGATGATTTTCCGCTGGGCCAGAATGAACACGATAAGCAGCGGCAGGCTCATCAGGACGATATAGGCAAAGATCAGGTGCCAGTTCTGCAGGTAGAGTCCGGAGCTGGCCACCTGGTAAAGGTTCAATGGCAGGGTGTCGATCCGGCCTCCTACAACGAACAGCGCGTAGAAGACGTCGTTCCAGACGTAGAGACAGATCAGAATGGTCGCCGTCGACAACACCGGAACCAGCAGCGGCAGGATGATGGTGAGGAAGACCTTGACCGGCCCGGCACCGTCCATCCGCGCCGCCTCTTCCAACTCCAGCGGTATGGTCCGGACGAAACCAGTGACGAAGAAGATGACCGTGGACAGGTACATTCCTACGTAGACGCCGACCATGCCGGCTCCGGTTCCGGCCAGTCCAAGCTGCCGGAGCAGCAGGACGATGGTGACGACAGCCGGCGGAAGGACAATGCCACTGATGGCCAGGGCGTACAGCACCGAGTTCAGGCGTGATTTCCGGCGCGCGAGGATCCAAGCGGCCAGGGAGCCGAGGAAAAGGACCACAGCCACGGTGGGGACCATGATCGCCACGCTCCCCAGGAGCGCCGTCGGTATCTTCCCCTGACCGAACACTTGGCCGAAGTTCTCCATCAGGTGCCACTCGGTGGGCAGCTGCAGGTTCGGATTCAGCGCCTCGGCCTGGGTCTTGCCCGCGGTCACAACGACCATCCAGAGCGGAATGCCGAGGAGGACCAGGACTGAGAGCAGCGCGGCCGCGGGCTGGATGTAGCCGGCGGGCCGGCGGCGCTGATTGGCACGGCCGTCGCGGCGGCCGCGGCCGGCCGGACGAAGGACAGTTGGAGCGCTCACAGGACTTCCTCACGCTTGCGGAGCATCCGGACCACCGGGAAGGCAAGGATCGCCACCGTCAGGAAGAGCACCAGGCTCATCGCGGTGGACTGGGCGAAAAGGCCCTGGCCGAAGGTGCGGAAAATGAAAATATTGAGCAGCTCGGTGCTTTTCGCCGGGCCGCCTTCCGTTGTTGCCTGGACAATGTCGAAGCCGTTCATCGAACCCAGCAGCGCGGTGGCCACGTTGAAGGTGACGGCCGGAGCAATAAGCGGGAACTTGATCCGCCAGAATGTCTGCCACGGGGTGGAGCCGTCCAGGCGGGCTGCCTCCAGGACGTCGCCGCTGATGGTCTTGAGCCCGGCGAGGTAGATCAGCATGGACAGGCCCATCCACTTCCACGCGTGGATCAGTGCGACGACGACGATTGTCCAGCTCGTGGAGCCCAGCCAGGCGATGCTCACGTCCTGCTGGAACAGGACGGAAAGGATCCCGTTGAGGGCTCCCTCGGGCTTGAGGAGGGCGCGGAAGATGTAGCCCACGGCAAGCGCGGACATGATCACAGGAATGAAGAACATCACCCGGGAGAAGCGGTTGACCCTGGTGTCCCGCTCCAGCAACACCGCCAGCCCCAGCCCGAACACGTTCTGGAACACGGCAACCATTGCCGCGTACAGGAGCGTTATCCACAGCGAATTGATCAGTGTGCCGCGGCCCAGGAGATCGACGAAGTTGCTGACGCCGGCGAAGTTGATCGCGGACTTGAAGCTGGACCAGTCGGTGAAGGCATAGATGAAGTTGAAGAGGGTGGGAAGGAAGAAGAAGACGAACAGCACCGCGAAGGCCGGCAGGAGGAACCACATTGGGTGGGACGACCTGTCGCGGTGCTGCCGGCCGGGTTGGGCCGGAACTGCCGGTTGTCCTTGGCGCCTGCTGGCGGGGCGGACGGTGGTATGGAGCGCCATGGTGAGGCCTTTCAGGCTGACACCGGCCGAAGCCAGTGCCAGCCAGGAATCTGGGCGGTCAGAAGCCCGCCGCGCCCTGCGCTTTGGCGAGCTGGGCGAACTGGGTCTGGGTTTCCTGGGTGACCTGCTGCGGGGTCTTGGTGCCCTGGATCATGTCAGCCAGGTTCAGGTAGAGGTCGGGGTTGGCCACGGCCAGCGACTGCATGGAGCCGACAGAGTCGGACAGTGATGCGGCTGCGTCGAGGAGCGCCTGCGGGACGTCGGCGGAGTCCTTTGCATCCGTTTCCAGGGAAACGGTCTTCTGGGCGGACACAAAGTCTTGGTATCCCTCGCCCATCCAGTAGCTGAGGAGCTGGCGAGCGGCGGCTTCCCGCGCGGAGTCGCCGGTCTTGAAGGCGATCAGGGCGTTGGACTGGTCCGGAATCACGGTTGCGACGTTCCCGGCCGGGGAGATCGGGAAGAAGCCGATCTTCTTGTTCAGCTCGGCGGTGTCCGCCTTGGCCTGGAGCTGGCCGAAGAAGGAGTTGACCTGGACGGCCATGCCGGCCTTGCCGGAGAGCAGCGCGTCGGCCTGGTCCGCGAACGTGGCCGTCTTGATGTTCGGGTTGAACAGGCCCTCATCTATCAGGCCCTTGTAGTTCTGCACCGCGGTGAGAATGGTGGAATCGGTGAACTTTTCCTGGTTTTGGTTCACCTTGTCCCAGAGTCCGTTCTTCGCGGCGTCGGCCAGCTGGACCTGGACCCACCACTGGGTGGCCCACTTGTCACCGCCCATCTCGAAGAACGGCACCGTGCCGGCTTTCTTGATGGTCCTTGCGGCGGCCAGGAAGTCGTCCCAGTTCTTGGGTGTTTCGGTGATTCCGGCCTTGGTGAAAACGTCCTTGTTGTAGTACACGCCCTCAACTGCCGGGCTGGTGATCAGCGCGGCGTAGCGGGTGTTGTCCAGGATTCCGGTGATGTCCTTGACCGCGGGCTTGAGCTTCTCCACCCAAGGGGCACCGTCGAGGGACTGCAGGTTGGTCGTGGCATTGATCGCGGTCAGCATCGAGGCGGTGGGCTGCCAGAAAGCCAGGTCCGGCTTGTCGCCGGTAGCGATCTTGGTCTGGACACCCTGCTCGTACGGGTCCGGGATCGTGACGACGTTGACCTTGGCACCGGTCTTGGCCTCGAATGCAGTCACAACACTCTTGGGCACACTGTTGGAATTCTGCGCTGCCCAGATGGTCAGGTTGACCCCGTCCAGCTTGGTGCCCGCGTCAGGCCAGGCGGCCGGCGCAGTGTTGGCCGGGGCGCTGCCAGGATCGCTGCAACCGCTCAGGGCGATGAGCCCTGCGGCAAGCAGCGCCGTGGCCTTGAGGAAATTCTTCATTGAAGTGCTCCTTGTCACTTGAAAGTGTGGGTCATTGGGGATGGCTAAGAAAATCGGATGGTTACTGCTCCACGGTGAGCCGGAACGTCCGGGCCGAGGGTGCGGGTGAGGCGGAGTGCACGTGCAGGAGCCCTGCTGCCGGGTTCCATTCCGTCTTCCATTCGGTCAGATGGCTCGGGAAGACGGTCTGGACCGAGACAGCCTTGCCGGCGAGGGCCGGAAAGCGCAGGTCCAGGAGTTCAGGTGCCCCGGGGCGCCGCCAGACGGTGACGAAGCTTTCTGCGCCGGAGTCCAGGGCCAGCGCCACCGCCGCGTCGTCCCATTGGGGAAGCCCCAGGGGCCATGACGGCGTGCTTGCCGCAATTGAGGGACGCAGCTCCTTGTGGACGTCCACGGCCTCGTGCACAACGTATTGCTGGGCCTCGGACAGCCGGTCCAGGTGGCCGGAGAGGTAGAGTCTGCCCAGGAGCCCGGTGGCCATGTTGAAGGCGATGGACTCCTCGTCCATGACCTCGTTGGGATACGCCCAGTTTCCGGCCTGTTCGGGCAGCACCAGCATCGGGGCCGCGGCAGCGATAGGCGGGTACTTCATCGGGTCCTGCTGGTCCGAGGTTGACTGCAGCTGCAGGCGTGAGAGCAGGGCGAAGTCCATCCTCATCGCACCGGAGCCGCAGTTTTCGATGATCAGGTCCGGGTGCCGGTCCAGCACCGAATCGAGCCAGGCGAGATGGGCGCGATTGTGGCGCAGCAGGCCTTCCCCGGCGCTGTGGGCGTCCCAGTCCGTGCCCGAACCGGGGTTGATGTTGTAGTCGATCTTAAAAAATCCGACGCCGAATTCCTCGACCAGGCGGTCCACCACGGCATCAACATGCCTCACGGCGGCCGGATGGCTGAGGTCGAGGTGGTAGCGGCCCGCCTCCCTGACCCGGACGCCGTCCCTGCTGAGAAAGGCCCCGGCCGGCAGGACGGACGCCATGGGGCTGCGGACGCCGATGACTTCGGGCTCCAGCCACAGGCCGGGGATCATGCCCCGGTCCCTGATCCGGTCAATGACCGTTCCGAGCCCCCCGGGGAACCGCCGTGCCGACGGCACCCATTCCCCCACACTGTCCCACCAGTCGCCGCCGTCGTCGTACCAGCCAGCATCGATGCAAAACACCTCGGCACCGGCGTCAGCGGCGCCGTCAATCAGCGGAAGAAGCTTGTCCGTCGTCGGGTCCCCCATGAGCGTGTTCATGTAGTCGTTGTAGATAACGTGCAGCTTTTGGTTGTCCGCATGGGGCCGCCGGGCCGCACGTCGGTAACCGGAGAGGTGCGCTACAGCGCCCTGCAGGTCCGGCCCCAAGGCGATGGTGGCCGGAACCGTGGTGAACGTTTCCCCGGGGTTCAGAATCTGCTGCCACTGGTGGTCGATGTCGGTGGGGCCGCTCAGCCCCAGGGCTACACCCTCAAGGCTCTCGGTCACCTCCCACCGCCAGCCGCCGTTGTGCTCCACCTGCCAGGCGACGGCAAAGCCATCCTCCCCGTTGGCCAGGACGGCCGCAGGCAGGTCGCGCCCGGTGGACCAGGTTCCCTTGGAGCGGGCAACGTAGCCGCTGCGGGCCTCCTGACCGCCATGGACCGCCAGCGCCAGGTCGGGCGCGGCCGAACGCAGCGCCCGGACGTGCCACCTGTTCTCGCCCAGCCAGTCATTGGCGCCCGACGCGAGCTCGAACTTCTCCGCGGAGCCGGTGCCGATCCTGGCGCTCAAGGTGGTGACGGCCAGCAGGGTCTGCCGCTCCGCCCCGGCGTTGGACACGCTTGCGACGGCGTTCAAGGCCGCGGTGCCGGCGGGAGACGACAGCCGCAGTTCAACTTCCAAACCGGATTCGGCGTCCGCCATCGCCAGCCGCGCTTCGACGCCGCGCGGCCCCTCCTGTACCTCGTGCGCCACGTGCCGGAGACGCCGCCCCACCGAGGAGAGCCCCAGGCGCTCCGACGGGTGGTACCGCCCCTCCTCGACCGTAAGGATCTCGACCAGGGGCTGGCCGGGAAGCATCTCGACTTTGTTGCCGTCAAATGCCAGGGCCGCAAGGTAGGGGGCTCCGGCTGGGTCCTGACGGATTTCGACCTTCAGTGCATCGTGCCCGAAGGACAGGACAGGGCTGGACAAAACGTTCTCCTCACCCCTCAAGAGGGCCGCTAGATTTTTGAAGACGTTTTCATGATAACGTCTTCAAAAGTGATGTCAACCACAGTAGGCTCCTATTTGTTGGCGCTAACAAGGGTTCCGCCCAGGTGCCTTCCACGCCATGTTCTATGAACTGACACCGGCTCTAAGCCCGGTACAAAGGAGTACGAATTGAGCAGCAACCTGAAACGGCCGCGCCGGCGACTCAAGCTGGCAGGCCCGGCGGCGGCAACGGCGGCCGCACTTTCCCTGACCGTCGGCGGCCTGGCCGCCCAGCCGGCGGCTGCGGCGCCCACCGAGACTCTGTCCGTCGATCTCGGTCAATCCACCGGTGATTTCCGCGGCGGGGCTACCGGCACCCTGTACGGACTCGGCGACGACGGCGTTCCCAGCCAGTCAGTCCTGAACGGCGCCCGCATCACCAACACCTCGCAAAAGCCGCCCCAGGGCGCGCAGCATCCGAACGGGGACGCATTGGATGTTGAGTCCTCCTTCTTCGCGGCCGGAGGAAAGGACCTCTACGTCTACATCCAGGATGAATACCCGGATTGGGCCTACAACGGCGGGAAGCGTCCCAGCGATGCCAACAGCGACGGCGAGTGGGACTACCTGCCGATCATCCGCTCCGTGGCAGAAAAGATCGCGACGCAGTCCGAGCACCCTGAGAACTACATCTTCATTCCCTTCAATGAGCCCGATGCCGGGAACTGGTATCCTGACTGGGCGAACCAGAAGGATCAGTTTTTGGCCGACTGGAGCGCCGCCTATCAGGCGATCCAGGATGTGTACGCTGCCCACGGGCTTCCCAAGGCGAAGATCGGCGGCCCCGGGGACGCCTGGTGGCACCAGGACCGCAGCACCGATTTCCTGGCCTTCGCCAAGGAGAAGAACCAGCTGCCCGACGTCTTCATCTGGCATGAGCTGGGCACCAGCAACCTGGCCACGTTCCGCGGCCACTTCGCTGAATACAAGCAGATCCTGAGCGCCCAGGGCCTTCCGGATATCCCCGTCAACATCACCGAATACGGCATGCTCCGCGACATGGGCGTGCCCGGACAGCTGGTCCAGTGGATGTCGATGTTCGAAGACGCGAAGGTGGATGCCCAGACCGCCTACTGGAACTACGCCGGCAACCTCTCCGACAATTCCTCCCGCAACAATGGCGCCAACGGCGGCTGGTGGATGTTCAAGTGGTACGGCGACCTCACCGGCTCGACGACGGTAAAGGTCACTCCGCCCCAGCTGAACGCCCCGGACACGCTTCAAGGCATCGCCGCCGTCGACACCGCCAAGAAGAAAGCCACCGTGCTCCTGGGCGGCGGCTCCAGCGACGTGAACGTCTCCGTCGCGGGCATAGACAAGAATGTCTTCGGCAACTCCGTGGACGTGCGTGTCCGGGCCGACCGCCTCAACGGCGCGGAGGGTGCCTCGCTGCAGCCACCGGTCATCGTCTCCACCCAGGCCAGGGTCAAGGACGGCAAGATCGCAGTCACCGTCCCCAACAACGACCGCTACTCCGCCTACCGGCTGGAGATCACCCCGGCACAGGCCGAACAGCAGCCCGTCGCGAGCGACCTGGTCAACAGCACCGAGGCCGAAAACACGAACCTGACGGACGCCACCGTTTATAACCAGGATCCCTCCCGTGAGTGGTCCTTCATGGCCTCGGCCGGCAAGGACGTGGGCTCCTTTAACAGGTCCACCTCTGCTGCCACGTGGGAAGTGACCGTTCCACGAAACGGAACGTACCGGCTCTCCGTTCTTGCGGGTGCCAACCAGCGACCCGGCCAGCACGCCCTGCTGGTCGACGGAACCTTCAACCAGCTCATCAAATATTCCGCCGGCCTGTCCTGGACCTACCGGGGCACCACCGAAGCAACGGTCGCGCTGACCGCAGGCACCCACACCCTGTCGCTGCGGGCGAGCAAGGACGGGTCCACCCTGCTTCCGGGGGCGGACATCACGCTGGACCGCTTTGACCTCTTCGACATCACCGGCGGAGAGCAGGCCGTCTACCCGGCTGACGAGGCCAGGCTTGCCGGCGGCGCCCAGCTGTCGTATGCGAAGAAAGACACGGCCGGGACGGCCCAGCTCTCCGGCAACGGTACCGCCACCTTCTTCGCATCGACGGCGGAACCCGGCTACTACGACATCACCACGCACTACACGACCAGCGGCGCATCCGCACTGAAGCTCGCCGTGAACGGCCGCCCGGTCACGCTTCCGGCAGCCACCCGCTCCGGCACCTGGGACTCGGCGGTCCGCGTGTTCCTGCCACAGGGGATCAACGAACTGACCGTCAGCGCGCCATCCGGCGCCCTCGTCCACGACATCACCACCCTGCGCGGCGCCGACCAGAAGAACGCCGATTCGGACGCGTCCAACGTGTTCCGCTCGGAGGCGGAGGCGCTGCCACGCGCCGGCGCCGCAGCAGTACAGACGGCAGGACCCGGATCCAACGGTTCCGCTGACGCAGCCGGGGTGGTCCGCGACGTCGGATACATCGGGAACGGGGCCGGCAACACCCTTAGCGTCCCCCGGCCGGCGGGCTTCGGCGCAGGCGAGTACCAGCTGGTGCTCGGCGCCGCGAACGCGGACAAGTCGGCCGCCATCAACTACAACCCGCAGGTGATCAGCCGCTTCGTCGACGTGACCGAACAGGGCGGATCGACGGTGCGCGGTGCCATGCGGCACAACTACGCGTGGAACAGTTATTGGGACAAGACCATCCCGCTCAGCCTGGACACCGACGGCGGCACATTGGTTCTGGGCAACGCCCGGGCCTACGCCCCGAACATCGACACCGTGACCCTCGCCAAATTCACCACAGGCACACCCACCACCGTCAGGAAGTAGGCGCCAGACAACCAGAGCGGCTGGCCGCGGGCACCGACAGGTGTCTGCGGCCAGCCGCTCCTGCGCGCCGGGGCATGCGCCAGATGTCAGGCCCTCAGGCCGGGGCTGACGTGCTCCGGCGGACGACCAGCTCGGGCGCCACCACGGTGGTGCTCACGGTGTCGCCGTTCGCGATGGCGCTCAGCATCAGGTCCATGCAGCGCCTGCCCAGCTCCTCGAAGTCCTGCCGCACGGTGGTGAGCGGCGGCGTGAAGTAGCCCGACTCCGGCTGGTCGTCGAAGCCCACCACGGAGACATCCTCGGGAACCCGGACGCCGGCTTCGTTGAAGGCGCGGAGCAGGCCCAGGGACATCTGGTCGTTACCCACGAACAGCGCGGTGGCAGTCCGTTCGGCGGCCAGCTTCCGGCCGATCTCGTAGCCGCTGCCCGCGCTCCAGTCCCCCTCGACCACCAGGCTGTCATCCAGCCCGGCCGAGCGCAGTGCCGCGCTCCAGCCCGCGGCGCGTTCCGCCGCATCAATCCAGTCCTGCGGACCGGCAACGTGGCCAATCCGACGGTGGCCCTGCTCAATCAAATGCCCGACGGCGAGCTCAGCCCCCCGCTTCTGGTCAACCATGGCGCCGCTCACTCCCTCACTGCCGAGGGAGCCCACGGCCACCACCGGCACGCCGGGCTTCAGCTCGGCCAGGGCAAGAAGCGTCTCCGAATGCGGCACGATCACCACGATGCCGTCCACGGACTGGTCCAGGAAGTGCCTGATGGCATCGAAAATCGCCTCCCGGCTCACCGACCTCAGCGCCGCGATGCTCACGAAATAGCCGGCGTCGCGCGCGGCCTGCTCCACGCCCAGCAGCGTGTTGGCGGGGCCGTACTGGGACAGCTCGCTGCCCAACACACCGATGGTCTGCGACTTCCGCGTGACCAGGCTCCGCGCCGCGGTGTTGCGCCGGTAGCCCAGCTCGGCAATGGCGGCCTCGACGCGCTCGCGCGTGGCCTTGCTGACGTTGGGATGGTTGTTGATCACCCGGGACACAGTCTGGTGCGAGACTCCCGCGCGCTCCGCCACATCCTCAAGCCGGGGTAGCCGGGCATTGCTTTTTGCCATGGGGTAATTGTGCGTGACCCATAGCCTTCAGCACGAATAGGCGCGGCGCCCCCGGCACGAATGGCCGCGGCCGGACGTAAACTGATGGGAACAAAAGGAGCGCTGGCGATGGACGGAAAAGTTCATCATTCTGGGGCCGGACCTTCCGCACGGCACATGCTGACGGGCTTGCTGCTCCTGTTCGCCCTCCTCCTTGGCTACCTGCCCGGCGCCACCACCGCTCGCGCCGTATCGCTCAACGGCCACGACATCTCCTGGCCCCAATGCCCGACGGCGGTGGGCGGCTTTGGCCTGCCGCTTCCGCCGGCGTCGTCCCAGTTCGTGGTCATCGGTCTGACGAAGGGGCTGCCCTTCACCGAGAACCCGTGCCTGGCCAGCCAGGTCGCCTGGGCGTCCGGCAACCGCAAGCCGGCGCAGGCCTACACCATGGCGGCCTTCCCCACGGCCGCCCAGCTCACCACCTACCGGTCCCAGGGACCGTGGTCCGCCGCCACCCGGGCGGGACAGCTCTCCAACGTCGGCTATGCGGAAGCACGTTTTGCGGTTGCCAGCCTGGCGCGGGTCGGGTTCGCGCCACGCGTGGTGTGGATCGACGTCGAGCCCCGCCCCGCCCAGCCGTGGCCCACCGCGAGCGCCGCGCAGCAGCGTGAAAACCGGTACATCGTCGAGGGCCTCATGCGCGGGCTGCGCGATGCCGGCTATTCCTACGGCCTGTACTCGTTTGCTTCGGGCTGGGCCAGCATCACCGGCTCCTGGCGGCTGTCCGGCGTTCCTGTGTGGGCCACCGCCGGCCGGCTGGATTTCCCCGGCGAAGCCCTCAATCTCTGCCGTTCCCCCAGCTTCTCCGGTGGCCGCGTGTACCTTTCCCAGTGGTACGACGACGTCCGGGATTACGATCTGACCTGCGACCCCTACGCCTTCACTCCCCTGCCTGTTCCGGCGTCCACGCTGTCCCGGTCCACTGCTGACTTCAACGGTGACTGGAACACGGACATCCTGGCCCGGGTGACGGCGACGGCCGAGCTGCGGCTGTACCCGGGGAACGGCCGCGGGGGCCGGCTGCCCGGCGTGCGCATCGGCACCGGCTGGAACGGGTTCAGCGCCCTTGAAACACCAGGAGATTTCAACGGTGACGGCCCGCAGGACGTCTTTGCCAGGGAAGCCGCCACCGGATACCTGTGGATGTACCGCGGCAACGGCACCGGCGGGTTCCTGCCCCGGATCCGGCTGGGCACTGGCTGGAACAGCTTCAGCGCGATCATCGGTCCGGGTGATTTCAACGGCGACCAGCGTGTGGACATCCTCGCCCGCGAGACTTCCACCGGCTTCCTCTGGCTGTACCGCGGCAACGGCACCGGGGCGTTCCTGCCGCGGATCCGCGTGGGCTCCGGCTGGAACAGCTTCAATGCCCTGGTGGGTCCGGGCGACATGAACGGCGACGGCGCTGCCGACATCCTCGCGCGGGAAACAGCCACCGGTGTCCTGTGGCTCTACCGCGGCAGCGGCACCGGCGGCTGGCTCCCCCGCGTCCGGGTGGGCGCCGGCTGGAACTCCATGACCGCCGTCGTAAGCCCCGGCGACTTCAATGGCGACCGCAACCCGGACCTGCTGGCGCGCGATGCGGCCGGGGTCCTCTGGCTCTATCCCGGGCTGGGCACGGGGCAGTTCGCCTCCCGCGTCCGTATCAGCGCGGGCTGGAACGGGCTCGCGCCGCTGTTCTAAGCATCACGGTTCCAGCAGGACGGTTCCAAGCAGCACGGCTCCGGCCAGCGCCGCTTCCGCGCCTGATCTCCGCCCTATGACGGCCACCCCCTTATACCCATCTCATTGAGGGGTATGCACCGCACCCGCCCAATGTTTTCCCAAGCCCCGGCCCGCACTGTAGTTGCGCGGGGCAACGACAAGCGCAGCCAGCTTCCGCAAGGCCAGGATTCGCGGTGCAGAAACCGCGGGGGAAGACCCTGGGAAAGCTCGAATACGGGGCCAGCAGGCCATACTTTTTTGCCCCGAAGGAGGCGCGTACCCATGCCAGATGAAACTGCAACCACAAACGAAGTGCCGACAAACACAGTGTCCCGCCGCAATATCTTGCGGCTCAGTGCGGCCGGAGGCGCGGGCGCCGCCCTCGTCGCCGCCCAGGGCTGGGCTGGACCGCTGCTCGCGCAGAAAGGACTCCTTTCGCCCGACGGGGCGTTCGCCGCTTCGTCCACCGCCCTCGGTGATCTGCTGTTCTACATCGAGAAATTTCCCACCAGCCCGCTGATCCTGACGCCGTTCAAGGACCAGCTGCCCGTCCCCAAGGCCCTTGCCCCTACGCCGGCCGTGGGCGACGAATTCTTCAAGGGCTATACCGAGTGGAACGATCCGCCCGGCCCTGGCGAGGGCCAGCAGAGTTCCTTCAAGAATGAACGGCACCAGATCTGGCCAAACCAGATCGGCTCGTCCGACCCGCTGGTGTACAAGATCGATCTGCTGCTTCGGCAGCACGCGTTCACGACTTCCCAGGTGCTGCCCATCGACGCCAACGGCCGCCCCACGATCTCCTTTGACGAAAAGCGCAAGACGTACCCTGCCGGCACCAAGCGGACCCTTCCCCTGAGCACGATCTACGGTTTCAACGGAACCTTCCCCGGCCCAATGATCAACGCCGAGTACGGCAAGCCTGTGCTGGTCCGGTTCGAGAACCATCTGGATGAGAATCCGCTGAACCTGGACCGCCAGGACTTCGGCTCGCCCGACTGGTCCTTCCTGACCCACCTGCATAACGGCCACACTGCTCCGGAGAGCGACGGCAACCCGCACTACACCATGGTGAGCGGACCTAAATACGAGGGGTATTTGCCGCAGACCTTCTGCGACAACCTGTACCTGAACTGGCCGGCCGGCAATGACGACCGGGAAAAGCAGAGCTTCTTCTGGTTCCACGACCACCGGATGGACCACACGGGGTCCAACGTTTACAAGGGCATGGTGGGCCTGTACCCCATCTATGACCCGAAGAACGGCATGGACATGGGCGATGAGCGCCAGGGCCTGCGGCTCCCGGGTGTCCGCAAGGACAACCCGGACGGGTCCTTCGACGTCGACTACGATATCCCGCTGGCCTTCTACGACTGCCGCCTAGATGACGGTGTCACGACGCATCAGGACATCCACGACATACAGAAGGAGTTCCCGGACTCCAAAAACCCCGCCAAGCACCCCGAATGGTGGGGCAAGACGTTCTACAAGCACTTCCCCAACCACGGGTTCGTGGGCGACATCTTCACTGTGAACGGCACCGCCAACCCTGTGTTGGAGGTGAAGCGGCGCAAGTACCGCTTCCGCTTCCTGGACGCGTCCATTGCCAGGATCTACGAGTTCAAGCTGATGAGTTCGACAAAAGGTCCCAAGACAGCCGTGTCCCTGGGCTACACAGGCGACGAGCTGGAGGGCCAGTACCGCATCCCGGACGCCCAGCAGTGCATGCAGTTCACCCAGATCGCGTCCGACGGCGGGCTGCTGCCATTCCCGATCAAGCGTGATTCCTTCGAGCTGTGGCCGGCCAAGCGCCGCGAGGTGGTTGTCGACTTCAGCCGGTACCAGGACGGCACGCCCACCACCAAGGGCGACGTCATCTACCTGACCAACGTGATGAAGATGCCCAACGGCCGGATGTGGACCAACTCGTCCCGGTTCTCGCCCGACCCCGCCTACAAAGTCCCGGTCCTGAAGTTCGTCATCGGCGACGACGCTCCGGACGACAGCCAGATCCCCGTGAAAATGCGCGACCTTCCGCCGTTGCCCGGCAACTGGCAGACCATGCTGGACAACCGGCTGATCTTCGAGGTGGAGCGCGGTTCCGGCGGGGGCGAAACCGAATGGCTCATCAACGGCAAGCCCTTCATCCCCAATACGGTGGCCACCAGCCTCAAGAACCGCGCAGGACGGTCACCGCTCGCCCAGCAGAAGAAGGGCAGCTACAACCTTTGGGAAATCCGCAACGGCGGCGGCGGCTGGGTCCACCCCTTCCACCTGCACATGGAGGAACACCGGACGGTCATGCGCAACGGCCGGGACGTGACGCGCGGCGGCGACAAGGGCCATCCGGACGATGTGTCACGTGAGGATCTGGTGGCCCTGGATCCCGGGGAGTCGGTGATCATCTACCGCGGGTTCCGGGACTTCGTGGGACCGTATGTGGCGCACTGCCACAACCTGGCGCACGAGGACCACGCCATGATGTTCGGCTGGGAAATCACGCCATGACTGCGGTACCCGCGGGCACCGCCAGCTGGAGCGGCAGCGCGACCGGCGCCTTGGCGCCGGCCCGCCCCGCGGTCCCGTGGCTCACGGTCATCCCGCTGGCGGCGATGATGGCCTACGCCGACGGCTTCTGGATGGTGTCGCTCAGGGGCGCCGTGGGTGCCATCGAGCGCACCCAGGAGCCCTTTGCGAGCTGGCTCCGGGAGTCAACCGTGCTGCTCCCGGTGTTTGTCGTGGCTGTGATCGCGGCCGTGACCCTGGCGCTGCGGTGGTTCGGGCCGGTGCTGGCGGGCAGGAAGGCCTTCCTCGCTACGGCCCTGCTGGTTGCAGCGGCCGGAACCCTGGCCGGGACGGTCACGCTGGCCGCCAGTGAAGCCTGGGACTATGCCCTGCAGCACGACCTCATGGGCACCCTGCACCATGCGTCCTCCATCCAGTCGGCGGAGCAGCTCGACCAGGCGTCGCTGGGGTTGCAGCTAGCCGCCTTTGGCTATGGCGTCTGCCTGCTCGTGGTCACCAACCTCGTGGTAACCGGGTGGACGGTGGCCATCCGGGGCGGGCGACTGGACGTCAGCCGGCAGCAGAAGGCGACGCCCGGGCGCACCATGCGCCGGGTGCGGGCACGCCGTGCCCGGACAGGCGCCACGGACCTCAGCGCCATGGACCTCAGACAGATGCTGGCGGCGGTGGCACTGTTCGGCTGCGCCGCCATCCACCTCGCAGTCATACCGGACCACATGGATCATTGGCCGGTCGCCAGCGCCTTCTTCCTTGCACTGGCGATGGCGGAGATAGCCTGCGGTGTCCTGCTGCTGGGACGGGCGGGGCTTAGCGTCCTTGTTGCCGTCGCGGCCGCCGCCGTGGTTCCGCTGGCACTCTGGGTCTGGTCCCGCACGTCCGGGCTGCCGTTCGGCCCCAACTCCAACGTGCCCGAGCCTGTGGGCCTGGCCGATGTGGCCGCGGGCCTCCTCGAGCTGGGCACCCTGGTGATCGCCGTCGTCCTGCTCCGCGCCAGGCGCGGGGGTACCGTCCGGCGGGCAGGTCGGACGGCGACGTCGGCCCACCTCCGCGCACTGGCCGTGGTGGGGGCAATCGCCGTTGGCTTCCTGGGCGTGGCCGGAGCGGTACCAGGCTGGTTGGGTGAACTGCCAAGCTCAGGGGACGTCACCCACAGCAGCACGCATTAGGAGCACTCTTCAACTCAATGCCCGACGACGGCGGTCCCCGGTGTGGGGCCGCCGTCGCTGTTGCGGCAAACAGTCCCGGTAACAAGAAATTTACATTCCTGAAACCCACCGCAGATGGCGGTGCCCTATGTTTTGGGGACAAACGGCATTCGTCCGGGTCTCAGCAAAATGCCACCACCGATTTCTTGAGTGGAGTTCGAAATGAACGCTGGAGATGTTGCCTGGATCCTCGCAAGTTCTGCACTGGTATGCATGATGATTCCCGCCCTGGCCCTCTTCTACGGAGGCATGGTGGGGTCGCGCCGGATCCTGAACATGATGATGATGTGCTTCGGCGGGGCCAGCCTCGTGGCCGTGCTGTGGGCACTCTTTGGATACTCGATGGCCTTTGGCAACTCAGTGAACGGCCTGGGCCTGATCGGGGACATCACGCAGTATGCAGGCCTCGAGCCGATGCTGACAGACAACCCCGATGCCTCCCTGCCCGCGGCGCTGTTCACGGCCTTCCAGCTGTTCTTCGCCTGTGTCACCACCGCGCTCGTTGCCGGCGCGGCCGCCGGGCGGATGAAGTTTGGCGCCTGGATGGTGTTCGCCGGGATATGGGCCACGCTGGTCTACTTCCCCATCGCGCACTGGGTGTTCGCGTTCAATTCGGCGGACGGCTCGGTGACCGGCGGGTGGATTGCCAACGGCATCAAGGCCATCGACTTCGCCGGCGGAACAGCGGTGCATATGAACGCCGGTGCCGCCGCGCTCGCCCTGGCGCTGGTCCTGGGCCGCAGCTCCGGCTGGCCCAAGATGGAGCATTCCAAGCCCCACAGCCGTCCCTTGGTGCTGGTGGGCGCCGGCCTGCTGTGGGTCGGCTGGTTCGGCTTCAACGCCGGCTCCGCGCTGACCGCCGGCCATTCGGCGTCGGTGGTGTTCCTCAACACGGCCGTGGCGGCCGCCGCTGGCCTGCTCGCCTGGGCTCTCGTGGAACGGATCCGGCACGGCGCCACCACCAGTCTGGGCGCAGCCTCGGGGCTGGTTTCCGCGCTCGTGGCCATCACCCCGGCCTGCGGTGCGGTCAGCCCGCTCGGTGCCGTGGCCATCGGCGCCATCGCCGGTGCTGTCTGCTCGCTGGCGATCGAATGGAAGTTCCGCCTCGGCTTCGATGACTCACTCGACGTGGTGGGCGTGCACCTCGTGGGCGGCATCATCGGCACGCTCCTGATTGGCATCTTCGCCACGGACAGCGCGCCCAACGGCGTCAGCGGCCTGCTGTACGGCGGCGGTCTGACGCAGTTGGGCATCCAGTCGCTCGCCACCGTTGCCGTGCTGGTCTACTCCTTCGGCCTGACCTGGGTGATCGCCAAGGTGGTGGACATGGCCATGGGCCTGCGCATCCACGAAGAGGACGAACTGCGCGGCATCGACATCGCCGCCCACTCCGAGTTCGCCTACCTGACGGACGAAGATCCCGTGAACCTTGGCTCCGCGCCCCGGTCCTGAGCCGGTCCCCCGGCAAGGACAGCCAGGTCCTTCGTGAACGCCAGCGGACCTATGGTTTCGGGGTCGGCGGCGAGGTCGAACTGCGCCGTGTACCCGGTGTTCAGGTACAGGTGCTTGGCCTCCGGCTGGCGCGGGCCCGTGGTGAGGTACACGCTGCGGTACCCGCGCTCCGCGGCCAGCCGCTCCAGTTCCGCCAGCACCCGCCGCGCCAGGCCCCGCCGCCGGTGCGCCGAGTGCGTCCAGATCCGCTTGAACTCGGCGGTTTCCGCGTCGTAGCGGCGGTAAGCCCCGCCGGCCACGGACTCGCCGTTCTCCTGGATGATCAGCAGGGCGCCACCCGGTGCTTCGAATTCCTCGGCCGGATACCTGTTCAGTTCCTCCGCCGCCGCGCCCCGGCCGAACAGGTCGCCGTAGCGGGTGTCATACTCGACGGCGAGCTCGTCCAGGAGCGGGCGGACCCGGGGATCGTGCATGGGCAGTTCGAGGACGGTGAGAGCTGGAATAGACACGGCAGTAAGGATCCTTCTGGCCAGGGCGTCGTTCTCCCGGAACGGCGCCGCGTTGGTGCCGGGACGGGCAAACGCGCCCGCTCCCCAGCCGGAGGTCCCCGGGCCGATGCCGAACAGGCGGCTCCGGGTGTCACCGCTGCGGCCCACGATCCGGTGGCCCGAGGTGACGAGGAGGCGGCCGGTGGAGTGGGCGCCGTCCGACGTGAGCAGGTGCTGCTCCGCTCCCAGGCCCGCGCCGTGCAGCGAACGGAGCAGCGGGTTGGCGGAACGGGCCACGGCGGGACCGGGCAGCCGCGCCTCGATGAAGGCCTTCGCCCGCACGCTCACTGGTGACTGCGCCGACGTCGCCACGAACTCGCCGGTGGCGTCGTCGGCGGCCACTGACAGTCCCGGTCCCAGGAAGTGCAGCAGCCCGGCGCGGTGGACGGCCAGCATCTCACGCAGCCGGCGGGGCGGCGGACCGGAATCCACGAAGCTGAAGAACCCGTGCCACCAGCCGTGCACTTCCTCCTGCGAGCGCGCGTTCAGCCGTTCGGGCGGGACAATCCTACCCAGTTCCATGTACACCTTCAGCAGTGCCATGAACAGTGCCAGCGTTTCCGGGTGGTCCGGTCCCGTCCGCAGTTCGAGGTCACGCTCGATGTAGGCGGCCACCGCCTCCTGTACGTCATCGTGGCCGGAAAAGATCTGCCCGCCGAACGGCCGGTCCAGCCGTTCGAGGTCCAGGTGCAGCCCGGCGTCCGGCACTGCCGCGGCGACGAGCTCATGCCGCGCGCTGCTGTACCAGTCCAGGGCTGCAAACCGCACGGCAAACTCGTCCCAGCCGAGCGCAACGCGTTCCGGGCTGCCGGTGAACAGCTCCCGGTAGTAGCCGTAGCCGGCGTCCTTCGCGATCAGGGGCCAGAGGTGGGCGCGGAAATCCAGTTCAGCGTGCTCCGCCAAGAGCGCGCCGACGGTGTCGGCGGTGAAGAAGCGGGGCGCGCCCGCCTGCTCGCCGCGCAGTGCCACGGAGATTTTGGAGTGGAACGGCACACCGCGGCGCGACCCGGCCCAGAGCCTGGGTTCGGCCCCGGACGGAAGGTAGCGCAGCCCGCCGTCGGACGTCTCTTCAAAGCGCCCGCCGCGGCCTTCGGTGAGCAGCACCAGCAGGTCCACGAAGGCCAGTCCCATGCCGGAGACGATGACGTCCTGTCCGGGGGCGATGGGGGAATAGTCGACGTCGGTGGTGTAGCTGGGTGCTGCATGGAACCCGCCGTGCCGGGCCGCGAAATCGGTCCAGGCGGCGGAGCGGGGGTCCGGCTCCGCGTCGGTGTGCCCCAGGGCGGTAACCACGACGTCGGCGTGCAGCGTGCCGCCGCCGGCCAGCCGCACGCTGTACCCCCCGTCGTCGGACTTCCGGTCCACGTAATTGCCACCGTCGCGCGGTTCGACGCTGAGCGCGGTGTCGCGGTGGACGGTGACGCGGACGTCGCTGCCCAGGGCCCGGACGGCGCGGCGGAAGAACCACTCAAGGTACTTGCCCTGCAACTGCCGCGTGGCAAAGGAGCTGTCTGTCAGCGAGCGCAGCTGTTCCTGCAGGTGCGGCGGGATGGCGGGCACGTCGGTGATGGAACCGTCCCGGACTCCTGCAGCCCACGCGGCCAGTCCTGGCCCGTCGATGGGGGGCCCGTCGCACAGCACCGAGGAGTCGGTGAACATCGTGACGTCCGCCGCGGTGGAATTCATCATGAGGCCGGGCTCCTGGTCGAAGCGCCAGATCCTGCCGGAACCGGGTTCGTGCGGCTCCACGATGTGGATCTGCACCGGGCCGTCCGTGAGCCGGGGCCTGTTGGCCGCGAGCCGTTCGAGGATGCCGGCCGTGCGCGGGCCACCGCCGATGAAGACTACGGATGGGTGCTGCGCTGGCATCGGAACTCCTGGTGAGAAAGGGCCGCTTAGAAAGGGGTTGGGCCCTCAATCTAAGGTCTGGACAAACCCCCGGTCGAGGGCCCTGTCACGCCCGTTCACCCCGCGTAACGGCGGGTAAATCAGCGCAAGAATTCGTCTCATGACGCCCCGCTAAGCCGCGTGAACGATTGCAACGGAGCGCTTTGCCGGACCTCCCGGGCGCACCTAGATTTGCAGCCAACTACCCCGAATGACCGACCGGAAGAAGCGAGATGGCGCATGAGTTCAGCAGCAACCAGGACGTCACAATCCACACCTGAGGCACAGTCCACACGCGACGCACCGTCCCCGTCTGATGCGCCGGCCCTGTCTGATGCGCCGGCCGCCCCCGACACTCCGGCTGCCGGGACACCGTCTCCAACGGAGCCGGTCCGTCCCGCCGGGCTGCGTGCCGCCGTCGACTACGCCGACTACCGGCTGGTCCCTGCCCGCCGCCCGTGGCGCTGGGTGGGCACCGTGCTGGTGGCACTCGGGGTGGCTGCCGTGGCGTGGTCCCTGGCAACGAACCCGCGTTGGGAATGGGGCGTGGTGGCCCAGTGGTTCACCGCCAAGTCCGTGGTGAACGGCCTGGTGGAGACCCTCAAGCTCACGGCAATCTCCGGGGTCCTCGGCTTCATCCTGGGCTTCATCCTCGCCCTGATGCGGCTGTCCGCCTCGCCGCTGCTGGTTTCCGTGTCCTGGACGTTCTCGTGGATCTTCCGGTCCACGCCGCTGCTGGTCCAGATGCTCCTCTGGTACAACCTGGGCTACCTCTACGAGAAGATCAGCCTCGGCATCCCGTTCACGGACATCCGGTTCTTCGAGGCGCAGAC
Source organism: Arthrobacter globiformis NBRC 12137 (assembly GCF_000238915.1). Lineage (GTDB taxonomy): Bacteria > Actinomycetota > Actinomycetes > Actinomycetales > Micrococcaceae > Arthrobacter > Arthrobacter globiformis. The sequence goes on from NZ_BAEG01000094.1 coordinate 28,599, forward strand.
CACCACCCTGATCAGCCAGTTCGCGGCCGCCGTGCTCGGCCTGACGCTGAACCAGGCCGCCTACTCTGCCGAGATCATCCGCGGCGGCATTCTGTCCGTGGACCAGGGCCAGCTCGAGGCGGCAGCCGCCCTGGGCATCCCCGCCTGGCGCAGGTCCACCCGGATCGTGCTGCCGCAGGCCATGCGCGCCATCCTGCCCACGGCCTTCAACGAGATCATCGGACTGGTCAAGGGCACCTCGATCGTCTACGTCCTGGCCTACTCGGAGCTCTTCTACACCGTACAGGTCATCTACAACCGCACCCAGCAGGTCCTGCCGCTGCTGCTCGTGGCCACGCTCTGGTACGTGGTGATCACCTCCGTGCTCAGCGTGTTCCAGTACTACATCGAACGCCACTACTCCAAGGGCGCCGTGCGCACCCTGCCCCTCACGCCGCTGCAGAAGGCCCGGAAGTTCTTGGCCACCCACGCCCCGGTTAACACCGCAGGAAGGAAATGATTCGGATGAGCACAACACTTGAGGCCCCCGCCGCCACGCGCGGGCTGGTGGAAATCACCAAGGTCCGGAAGACCTTTGGCCCCACCGAAGTCCTGAAGGGCATTTCCCTGACGGTGGAGCCCGGCGGTGTGGCCGTCATCGTCGGCCCCTCGGGTTCCGGGAAGTCCACCCTGCTGCGGACCATCAACCACCTGGAAAAGGTGGATGCCGGGTTCATCGCCATCGACGGCGAGCTGGTGGGCTACCGGGTCAAAGGGAACAAGCTGCACGAGCTTCCCGAGAGGGACATCCTGAAGCAGCGCACCGAAATCGGCATGGTGTTCCAGAACTTCAACCTGTTCCCGCACCTCACGGCGCTGGAGAACGTGACCGAGGCACCCGTCGTCGCCCCGCGCCCCGGAAAACCTCGACGGTCCCAGGCCGAGGCCCGCGCGCGCGGCCTGGAACTCCTGGACCGGGTCGGCCTGCGGGACCGCGCCGATGCTTACCCCCGCCAGCTCTCCGGCGGCCAGCAGCAGCGCGTCGCCATTGCCCGGGCCCTGGCACTGGACCCGAAGATCCTGCTCTTCGACGAGCCCACCTCCGCCCTTGACCCCGAGCTGGTCAACGAGGTGCTGGACGTGATCCGCGAGCTGGCCAAATCGGGCACCACCCTGATCATCGTCACCCACGAGATGGGCTTTGCCCGCGACGTGGCCGACACCGTGGTGTTCATGGACCAGGGCCAGATCGTTGAACAGGGCAAACCCCAGGACATTTTCACCAACCCGCAGGAAGAACGCACCAGGAGCTTCTTCTCCAAGGTGATCGAGCCCGCCTTCAATATCTAAGGAAAAACCGCATGTCTCGCTTCTCCCGGCGGCAGCTGCCCGCCGTCGTTCTTCTCGGTACGCTGCTGAGCACCGGGGCCCTGTCCGCCTGCTCCGATCCCGGCGCCGCCGCCTCCGGCGGTTCAGCCGGCGCCGCATCGGGTGCGGCGACGACGGCGGCCCGCAACGGCGTCGTCTACAACACGTCACCGGCCCAGCAGCGGATCCACGCCGAAAAGGACGCCGCGCTGGCCGCGAAGGTACCGGCGCTGATCGGCAAGGACGGCAAGCTCACGGTGGCCACCACTGCCGCCTCCATCCCGCTGTCCTTCCATGCCACGGACGACAAGACGCCCATCGGCTCCGAGCTGGACATCGCCCAGCTGGTGGCAGACAAGCTGGGCCTGGAGCTCGACGTCCAGGTCACCTCCTGGGAGAACTGGCCGCTGAAAACCCAGTCCGGCGACTTCGAGGCCGTGTTTTCCAACGTGGGCATCAACAAGGACCGGGTGAAGCTGTTCGACTTCGCCAGCTACCGGGCGGCGTACATGGGCTTCGAGGCGAAGAAGTCATCGTCCTACAACATCGAGGGCGCCGACGACATCTCCGGCCTGAAGGTTTCCGTGGGCTCGGGCACCAACCAGGAGAAGATCCTGCTGGCCTGGAACAAGGAGCTTGAGGCCAGGGGCAAGGAGCCCGCCAGCCTGCAGTACTACTCCTCCGACGCCGACACCATCCTGGCGCTGTCCTCCGGCCGGACCGACCTGAACATCGCACCCTACCCCTCGACGGTCTACCGGGAAAACACCCGCGACGACCTCAAGATCGTCGGCAAGGTCAACGCCGGCTGGCCGTCCGAGACCCTGGTGGCCGCCACCACGCTTAAGGGCAACGGCCTGGCACCGGTGATCACCGAGGCACTGAACTCCGCCATCAAGGACGGCTCCTACGCCAGGGTGCTGGCCCGCTGGGGGCTGTCCGAGGAGGCCTTGCCGGAATCCAAGACCGTGACCGAGGCCAACTTCGCGGGCACACAGGCGGGTGCTGCGAAATGAAGTTCCAGGTCCTGGACATCATTCCGCACCTGAAGAACCCGGTCACCGGGGAGATCGTCTCCACCGCCGACCGGCTGAACCAGGTGGTGCAGACCGCACGGCGCGCCGAGGAGCTCGGCTATGACAGCTTCTCCGTCGGTGAGCGGCACGCCGGGGAGTTCATCTCGTCCTCCCCCACCACGGTGCTTGCCGCCATCGCCGCCGTCACCTCCCGGATCCGGCTGCAGAGCGGGGTCACCGTCCTGTCCGTCCTGGATCCGGTGCGCGTGGCCGAGGACTACGCCACGATCGACCAGCTCAGCCGCGGACGGCTGGAACTGGTGATCGGCAAGGGCAACGAGGTGCTGCAGTACCCGCTCTTCGGCCTGGACCTGGCGGACCAGTGGGGCCTGCTGGAGGAGAAGTACGCCCTGCTACGCCGGCTCTGGCGCGAGGAGGACGTCACGTGGTCCGGCCGCTTCCGTCCGGCGCTGCCCGACAAAACCACCACCACGCCCCGCCCCTACGCCGGTTCTCCGCGGATTTGGCACGGGTCTGCTACAACGCTGACGTCGGCGGCGCTGGCCGCGCGCTGGGGCGACCCGCTGTTCACCGCGAACGCCATCCAGCCGCGGGAAAACTACAAGGTGCTCATCGACCACTACGTGGCGGAGTACGAGCGGCACGGCCACGATCCGCGGCACCGCTACGTGGGTTCAGGCAGCGGGGCCGGCGGTGTCTTCATTGCCGACACCACGCAGGAGGCAAAGCGCCAGTACGGTCCGGTGTACGAGGGCCTCGCGGCTGCACGCAATGTTCCCGGCAACAACTCGCCGTTCCGGGACATCGACCACGCGGTGGCGGAGGGCCCGGCACTCGTCGGAAGCCCGGAACAGGTGATCGACAAGATCCTCAGCTACCACGAGCTGTACGGGCACAGCCTGCAGTCCATCTCGCTGCCCACCACCCTGCCCTTCGAGCAGCAGCTGGACATCCTGGAACGGTTCGCGCTCGAGGTGGTCCCGGCCGTGCGCGCATCAGCCCCCACCACCCTCTGGGAGTCCGCGGATCCCTTTGGCGGCCGTCCCGGTTTTGCGGGAGCCACCCAACCGGACGCCGCCTCCGCCGTCACCACCGACCACGACAACCACAGGAGCGACATTGCCTACGTCTACGCACACTGAACCGGATCTCGACAGGCCCGATCAACAGGATGCGGCCGCCTTCGCCGCCGCATGGGAGCAGTGGCACGCCGCGCACGAGCGCCGCCGCGCCGACCCCCACGGCTTCCTCGCCGTCACCCACCTGCACTGGCTGGGTGCGGAACCCTCCCGGCTCGAGGGCGTTCCGGGCATCTGGAGCGTGCAGGACGACGCCGTCACCGTAGTTTTGGAGGCCGGCGAAAGCTTGCTGCGGGACGGCCGGGAGCTGACAGCCGACGGCGTCACCGCCGTCGTCTTCGATCCCATCGCCGAGCGTGAGGGCATCATCCTCACTGCGGGTCCCGCCGTCGTCGAACTCGCCAAGCGCGGCGGGGAATACATCGTCCGGCCGCGGCACCCGGAAAACCCGCTGCTCAACGAGTACCGCGGCACGCCGGCCTACGCGCCGGACCAGCGCTTCGCCGTCGAGGGCGTGTACGTGCCGTTCGAGTCGCCCCGGCCCACCACAGTAGGGGCCGCGGTCGAGGGCATCGTGCACGTGTACGAGGCACCCGGCGAGATCCGGTTCGAGCTGGACGGCCGGAACCTCACCCTCACGGCTTTCAACGGCCACGCGCCGGGCACCCTGTCCGTGCTGTTCACGGACGCGACGTCCGGCAAGACCACGTACGCGGCGAACCGCTCGCTCACGGTGGGCGCACCGGACGCGGACGGCCGCGTGACCCTGGACTTCAACCGCGCCGTGAACCTTCCGTGCGCCTACACCGACCTCGCCACCTGCCCGCTGCCGCCGGCCGAAAACCGCCTGCCGGTGGCCATCGAAGCGGGCGAACAGATCCCCCACGAAAGGCAGGCCGGACAGTGAGCACTGCAGCCACCCCCTCTACTGGTTTCCTCGCGCTCGAACTGGACGGCGACGGCGGGCACCCCGCCGCCTGGCGCAAGGCCCGGCACACCCCCGCCGAGCTGCTGGACGGAACGCGGGTCCGCGCCACCGTGCTGGCCGCCGAATCGGCCGGGTTCCACGTGGCCACGTTCGCGGACGGACCGCTGACGCCTGCGGCCGATTCGGCGGACGGCCGCGATATCCCTGGCCGGCTGAACGCCCTCCAGCGCGCGGCATTTGCCGGCCCGGTCACCGCTTCCATCGTGCTGGTCCCCGAGGTGGACACCGTCTACACGGAGCCGTTCCACATCTCAACGCAGCTGGCCAGCCTGGACTACGTGTCCGGCGGCCGCGCCGGCTGGCTGGTGGCTGCCTCGGACCAGGCGGCTGACGCTGCCGCCGTCGGACGTTCTTTAGTCCCTGCTGACGGGCTGGGCCGGGAGGCCGCCGATTCGATCGAGGTCGGCCGCCGGCTCTGGGATTCCTGGGAGGACGACGCCGTGATCCGCGACGTCGCCACCGGCCGGTACATCGACGCCGACAAGCTGCACTACGTCGATTTTGAAGGCGGCGCCGGCTACTCGGTCAAAGGGCCGTCCATCATCCCCCGTCCCCTGCAGGGCCAGCTGCCGGTCCTCGCACCGGCCGGCCTGCTGGGCGCCGACCAGCTGTCCGCCGGGGCGGCGGACGCCGTGCTCGTCTCAGCGCCCACGCCCGGGCTGCTTGCCGGCGAGATCGCCGAGGCCCGCGCTGCCGCTCCCGCCGCGGCCGTCATCGCCGAGCTCGACGTCGTCCTTGACGCACGCGGGCAAAGCGCCGCCGGGCGCCTCGCCGAGCTGGATGCACATACTCCCTGGCAGAGCAGCCGCGCCCGTTTCATTGGCACCGCAGCGGAGCTCACTGAACTGCTGGCCTCTGTTTTGGAGACTGCCGACGGCGTGCGCCTCCACCCCGCGGTCCTGGACGTGGACCTGGAGGAGCTGGCCCAGCTGGTGCTTCCTGCCCTCCGGCGCCGCGGCGTGCTGGCACCGCAGCAGCCCGGTGCCACCTTCCGGGACCTGCTGGGCCTGCCGCGGCCCACCAGCCGGTATGCCGCCGTATCCGCGCCCGCCGCGGCCGAGAACTAGGGAGAAACCCATGACAGACACACACATCGGCAACGGCTTCGTGCCCTCCGGCAAGCTCCAGCTCGGCATCTTCTTCCAGGGCGTGAACTCGGGTACGGTCTGGAAGTCGCCGGAATCCGGATCACAGACCGACTTCGAGTCCTTCCGCCGCATCGCCCAGACCGCGGAGCGGGGCCTGTTCGCCGCGTTCTTCCTCGGTGAGGGACTGCGGCTCCGCGAGCACCTCGGCCGCCCGCACGCGCTGGACGTCGTAGGCCGGCCTGACGCGCAGACCATGCTGGCCGCCCTGGCTGCCGTGACCACCCGCATCGGCCTGGTGGCCACGCAGAACACCACGTACAACGACCCCGCTGATCTGGCACACCGGCTGTCCAGCCTGGACCTGCTCTCCGGCGGCCGTGCGGCCTGGAACGTGGTCACCACGGACAACGCCTGGACCGGCGCGAACTTCCGCCGGGGCGGCTACCTGGACCACGCCGACCGGTACGTCCACGCCGAAGCGTTCGTCACCACGGCCAAGCGGATCTGGGACTCTTGGGAGGACGGCGCCATCGCTGAAACGCCCGCCGCCCCCGCCTGGGCCGCACCCGGTTCAGCCCGGCCGGTGCACCACCAGGGCAAGCACTACACGGTGGACTACGTGCCCCGGCTGCCGCGCAGCGCCCAGTACCGGCCGGTGCTGTTCCAGGCGGGCGACTCGCCGGAGGGACGCGACTTCGCTGCCCGGCAGGCCGACGTCATCTTCTCCGCCCACCCGAGGCTCGACGATGCCCTCGACTTCCGCCGCGACATCGTCGGGCGCACGGTCAGGGCCGGCCGCGGCGCGAACGACGTCAAGATCATGCCCGCGAGCGAATTCATCCTCGCCGCCACCCCGCAGGAAGCACTCGAGAAGAAGGACTGGGTGCGGAGCCTGCAGATCGGCCCCGAGCAGGCCATCGCGTATCTCGAACAGTTCTGGGGCCGCGAGCTTCAGGGCTTCGATCCCGACGGGCCCCTGCCGGACATCGACCCCGTGGTGGAGGAGACCTCCGAGACCCGCGGCAGCGGTTTCCACGGCGCCAAGGCCAAGCAGCTGGCGGACCAGTGGCGCGCCGAAGCAATGGACAAGGGCCTCAGCATCCGGCAGTTCGTCTCCGCCCGGACCAGCCGCGGGGACTCCAGCTTCACGGGTTCCTACACCGAGGTGGCGGACCGCCTGGCGGAGTATGCCCACACCGGCGCCGTGGACGGCTTCAACATCTCGCCGTGGCTGATCCCCACCGGCCTGGACGACATCGTCAACCACCTCGTCCCGGCGCTGCAGGAACGTGGCGTCTATCCGACGGAGTACGCCGGAGCCACGCTGCGGGAGAACCTCGGCCTGGCCACGCCGGTCCGGCAGGACGCCGACACGGTCCGGCTCCAGCTGACCGTCGGGGAGCAGCTCCTTTAACCCGGTCGGTTGCTCCGTAGGTGCCCTTTTCACCCTCCGAAAGGGCACCTACGGAGCAACCGATGAGAGTTTTTGTGATTGCGTCAGCCCTCCGGACGGAAGCACTCGATGAAGTGTTCCACCAGTTGCTCACCCCCGCCGGCGCGGCTGACCACGGACAGCTCAACAAGATCCACCCGTCTGCGCAGTTCCCGCCAGACAATGCTGCTGCCCGGATGCTGCCTGGCTGAGCTCTCCGGCACCAGGGTCACGCCCAGCCCGCACTCGACCATCGCGAGCTGCGAATGGATGGAGTTGGCATAGTGGTGTGCCTCGGGGCTGAACCCTGCCTGGCGGCACGCCGCCACGAGCTCGTCGTGATAGTCGGGCGAGATGTGCCGCGGCAGCCACACCCACGGGTCGTCCCGGAAGTCAGCCAGGCTGACGGGTTCCGGGCCGGATTTCCCGCCACCGGCCAGCCGGTGGTCCTTCGGCATGGCCACCACGAAGTGGTCCCGGCGGAGCGGCAGCGATTTCAGCTGCCGCCCGGTGACCGACTGCCGGATCACCGCCACATCCAATTCGCGGCGCATCAACGCATCCCGGCCGTGGTGGGAGTCGATCTCCGAAACCTGCAGGTCCACCTGCGGCCGTGACTCCCGGAACCGGCGCAGAACATCAGGCAGCAGTTCGCTGAACGCCGAGGTGACGGCACCCAGCCGGAGGGTCCCGGACCTGCCGGAGCTCGCCAGCTCAGCAACTTCCCGGGCACGCTCAGAGGCACCCACCAGGATCCGGCACTGCTCGAGGAACACATGACCGGCTTCCGTGAGCAGCACGCTGCGGCTGGAGCGGTTGAGCAGTGTGGCGCCCAGCTGGCGCTCCAGCTGGAGTATGGCCTGGCTCAATGGCGGCTGCGACATCTTAAGCCGGTCCGCGGCACGGCCGAAGTGGAGCTCCTCGGCCACGGCAATGAAGTACCGGGCCTGGCGTACCTCCACCATCAAATCAAGTCGCCCTTCGTCTCACAGCGAGTCAAAACTAGACCTTCACTATATCAACGGGATGGCCTGTACTGGATGCATGACTTCCCAAAACACCCAGCTCCTCAGCGGTTACGCGGAGCTTGATTCCGCCGCCGTCTCCGACGCGCTCGATGCCCTCGGCCTGCCGCCCGGGCAGGCCGGCTTTCTGCCGGTCTGGGGCCATCCCAAGATCGTCGGCTTCGCTGTGACCGTCCAGCTCGAGCCGTATGTGCCCGGCCCTTCCGGCGCCCACATCGGCTCAGCCGCGGTCGCCGCCGCGTCCGATGAGAACGTCATCGTGGTGAACAACGAAGGGCGCACCGACGTCTCCTGCTGGGGCGGGCTCCTGAGCCTGGGCGCAGCCCTGAACGGCGTCCGCGGCGTAGTAGCCGACGGCGCCTGCCGCGATGTCAACGAAGCCCGCGAAATGAGCTTTCCTGTCTTCGCCAAGGGACGCATCCCGGCCACCGCCCGGGGCCGGCTGCAGCAGCGCTCCACCGGCGAACCGGTCCAGCTCGGCAGCGTCACCGTTACCCCCGGCGATGTCGTGTTCGCCGACGAGACCGGCGTCGTCGTCGTGCCCCGCGCCTACGCCGAAGAAGTGCTGGAAAAGGCCCAGGCCGTGGCCGAGCGGGAGCGCGGCATCGCCGCGGACCTGCGCGCCGGCGTCGCACTCCATGAAGCCATGCGTGACGCGCGCCTGGCCGGAACCACCGAAGGACACTGATGAACACCACCACCTCAGACATCGCCGCACGCCTCAAGGCGATCCCCACCGCGTCCATTTCAGATGCCATGGATTCCCTCGGCATCCACGGCACCCTGCACGGCCTCGCTCCGCTGACCTACGACTTCCGCATCGGCGGGCCGGCCTTCACCGTCCAGTACGAACCCGCAGGCTCCGAACGCGGCAGCGTCGGCGACTTCCTGGACGACGTCCCGCCGGGCGCCGTCGTGCTCATCGACAACCACGCCCGCACCGACGTCACCGTCTGGGGCGGCATCATGACCGAAATCGCGGCCGCCCGCGGCATCGGCGGCACTGTCATCAACGGCGTCTGCCGCGACCTGAACGCTGCCCTCCGGCAGAACTATCCGCTGTTCAGCCGCGGCCGGTTCATGCGCACCGGCAAGGACCGCGTGCGGCTCGTCGCCGTCAACGCCCCGGTGACCATCAACGACGTCGAAATCTCCCCGCTGGACATTATTTGCGGAGATGCCGACGGCGCCCTGGCGGTTCCGGCGTCACGTGCCGAAGAGATCGCTGAGATCGCCGAACGCATCGAAGGCGTCGAGGCCAGGATCATCGAGGCCGTCAAGGCAGGATCCACCCTGGTCCAGGCCCGCGCAGACCTCGGCTACCACGACCTCCAGTGGAGGAAAGCATGAGCGCCGCAGCCGGCGGACACTCCGCGGCCACACTGTACGAAGCCGCCAAGCTGCCCTGCGCCTGCGATCCGGGCCTCCGCGCCGCCTGGGCCGGGGCAAAAGTCGCCGGGCCCGCGTTCACCGTCCGGGGCATCGGCGGGGACAACCTCGCCCTCCACAACGCCGTCCTGGCCGCACCCGCCGGCAGCGTCCTCGTTGTCGACCTGCAGGGTGCGGCCTACGGCCACTGGGGTGAAGTGCTCGCAGTCGCCGCGCAGCACCGTGGAATTCTTGGGCTGGTAGTCGACGGCGGCGTCCGCGACTCCGAGGAAATGGCCGCCATGAACTTTCCCGTCTTCTCCCGGCACGTCACCGTCGTCGGGACCGTCAAGGACTACCCAGGCGACATGCGCTCCCCCGTCCGCGTGGGCGGCGTCGTGGTCCACACCGGCGACCTGGTCGTCGGTGATGCGGACGGAGTCGTCGTCCTGCCCCAGGACTCCGCAGCCGCCATCATCAGCCGCGCCGACCAGCGCGTCGCCGACGAGCAACGGATCATCGCCGACATCAGGGCCGGCAAAACCACGCTCGAACTGTACGGCCTGAAGACTGAGGGGAGCTGGTGATGTCCGCCAGCCATGCCGTGGAACGCATCATCAGCAGCAGCCGCCGGCCCAAGACCCTCGGTGCCGGCAAACCCGGCGCCATCTCCCTGGCCATGGGCGAACCGGACTCCGGCACCCCGGCAGCCGTCGTCGAAGCGGCCATCACCGCCCTGTCCCGGGGCCGGACCCGCTACGCACCGATGGCCGGCTCCCCCGAACTGCAGCACGCCCTCGCCAGGCACACAACCGCCAAATACGGCCGGCCCACAATGTCCGAGGAGATCGTGCTCACCCATGGCGGCAGCGGCGGGCTCGCAGCAACCATGCTTGCCCTGGTCAACCCCGGGGACAGGATTCTGATCCCCGAACCGACCTACTCCCTCTACGCCGACCATGCAGCCATGATCGGGGCCGAGGTCATCTGGGTCCCCAACCTCGCCGACGGCTCACTGGACCTGGACACCCTCCGCCACGAGGCAGCCACGGCCAGGATGATCATCCTCTGCAATCCCGGAAACCCAACCGGCCGCGTCTACCCCGACAGCGACCTCCATCGGCTCGAGCAGCTCCTCCAGGACAACCCCAACTTGCTGCTGCTGGCCGATGAAGCCTATGCGGACATCACCTTTGACGGCGGTGCCTTCACCTCAGCCATGACGCTGGCAAACGTCCGGGACCAGGTGGTCTGCTGCAGCACGTTCTCCAAGACCTACGCCATGACCGGCTGGCGGCTGGGGCATGTGGTGGCCCCCGCGGAACTGGCCAGCCGGATCAACACCATTCACCGCACCCTCAACGGTCCCCTGAGCACGTTCATCCAGGACGCGGCATTCACTGCCCTTCAGATTCCCGACGCCGACCTTCAGGCCGCTGCACTGTCCTACCAGCAGCGGCGGGACATCGTGGTCGAGTTCCTTACCGGGCTGGCCGGCGTCGAAATGCTCACGCCCCAGGGCGCGTTCTACGCCTTCCCCAGGATCACCTCATCCCTGACCTCTGACGAGATGGCCGCGCGTTTTGCCGAGGCCGGCGTCCTGGTCCGGTCCGGCAGCGAGTTCGGGCCCTCCGGCGAGGGCCACATACGCATCTCCTTCGCCACCGACGTCGACAGCCTCAAAGAAGGGCTCGTGCGTTTCGCGTCGACAGTCCGGGACATGACGCGCGCGGACGCGCGAACCAACTGAAAGGAATACCTTGACCATCCACGCAGGCCTGACCCGGCACTGGCTGCCGCTGAGCATCGACGGGACCGGGGTGCGCCTGTCCTGCATCAGCCGCGAAGGCACCGGGCTCCCGATCGTGTTCCTGCACGGCTTCGGCTCCACCAAGGAGGATTACGCCGACGTCGCACTGCATCCTGCCTTCGCCGGCCGGCCCGTCTTCGCCTATGACGCGCCGGGCTGCGGTGAGTCAGAATGCGCCGACCTGGACAGGATCTCCATCCCCTTCCTGGTCAAAACGGCCCTGGCGGCACTCGCCGAGCAGGGCATCGACCGGTTCGACCTGGTGGGTCACTCGATGGGCGGACTGACCTCCCTGATGCTCGCCCATCAACACCCGGAACGCGTGGCAAGCTTCACCGACATCGAGGGAAACGTCGCACCGGAGGACTGCTTCCTGAGCCGCCAGATTTTCCTGCACCCGCATGAGGACCCGGAGCAGTTCCTGGAGGACTTCATCGCCCGGAACTGGGCAGCGCCGTTCTACTCCAGCCCACTGTATGCCACGAGTGTCCGCTACAAGGTACGCGCCCGGGCCGTCCGGGGAATCTTTGAATCCATGGTGGACCTCTCAGACAACGCAGACCTGATGGAGAAGTTCCTCTCCCTGCCGTTCCCGCGGATGTTCATGTACGGCGAGCAGAACAACACTCTGAGTTACCTGCCGCACCTGGCCGCCAACGGCGTGGAGCTGGCCGAAATCCCCAACAGCGGACACTTCCCGATGTACTCCAACGCCCCGGAAATGTGGCGCAGGATTGCCGCCTTCCAGGCACGGGCCATGAACCCGCACCTGCAACGGAGACCGCGCGCGCCTGACCCTACCCCTTCCGGCACAAGGATGTGCCGGCCCAAACCCTTCGGAGAAAACTGAATGAAAGCACCCCAACACGACCGCGCCGACGAACTGGAAAACGAGCGGGAACTCACCGGCGACGTCAGCAGCGCCGTGCGCGACTTTGCCAGCGAAGAGCAGGGTTACCACAAGACACTCAAACCCCGGCAAATTCAAATGATTGCCATCGGCGGCGCCATCGGCACCGGCCTGTTCATGGGAGCCGGCGCCCGGCTCCACAACAGCGGCCCGGCGCTCATCCTTGTCTACGCGGTCTGCGGGTTCTTTGGCTTCCTGATCCTCCGCGCCCTCGGCGAACTCGTCCTTCACCGGCCCTCGTCCGGTTCCTTCGTCTCCTACGCGCGCGAGTTCTACGGGGAGAAGATGGCGTTCGCCGCGGGGTGGCTGTATTTCCTGAACTGGGCCATGACCTCCATCGTCGACGTCACTGCGGCCGCCCTCTACCTGAAGTTCTGGGCACAGTACTGGGAACCCCTGCAGGCAGTTCCGCAATGGGCCCTTGCCCTGATCGCGCTGGTCGTCGTGCTCGCCCTGAACCTGGTGTCCGTCAAGCTCTTCGGTGAGATGGAGTTCTGGTTCGCGCTGGTCAAAATCCTCGCCCTCGTAGGGTTTCTGGTCATCGGCGTCGTCTTCATCCTCACTGGTTCGGCCACCGATGCCGGCCCGGCCGGATTCAGCGTCATCGCCGACAACGGCGGGATTTTTCCGGCCGGAGGCATCGCACCGCTCCTGGCGGCAAGCGGCGTGATCTTCGCCTACGCCGGCATCGAACTGATCGGCACGGCCGCCGGCGAAACCGCAAAACCCGCCGAGACCATGCCAAAAGCCATTAACACCGTGGTGCTGCGGATCGCTGTGTTCTACGTCGGGTCGGTCCTCCTGCTCTCCCTGCTTCTACCCTTCACTTCCTACAAGGCCGGTGAATCGCCGTTCGTGACGTTCTTCTCCCACCTGGGCAACCCCGACGCCGGTGTCGCGTCCGCGTCGGTGATGAACTTCGTCGTCCTGACCGCCGCGCTTTCAAGCCTCAATGCAGGGCTGTACTCCACCGGGCGGATCCTGCGGTCCATGGCGCTGAACGGTTCGGCCCCTGGCTTCACCGCCCGGATGAGCGCCAACGGTGTCCCCTACGGGGGAATTCTCCTCACCACCGTGCTGACCCTGCTCGGTGTAGGACTCAACGCACTGGCCCCGTCGCAGGCTTTTGAAATCGTCCTGGAAGTATCCGCGCTCGGCATCATCGGCTGCTGGGCCACCATCATCCTGTGCCAGATGAAGCTGCACCGGCAGGCCCGGGAAGGCAGGCTGGTCCGGCCAGCCTTCCGGCTCTTCGGCACCCCGTTCACAGCCTGGCTGACCCTGGCCTTTTTGGGCTTCGTCCTGGCATCGATGGGGTTCTCCGAAACCGGCCGGTGGGTCCTGGCATCGCTTCTGATCGTGATTCCGCTCCTGATCGCGGGCTGGTTTTCCGCGCGCAAGGGGATCCACGCCGCTGCCCGGGAACGGCAGGGCTACACCGGCAGCTTCCCGGTGGTGACAAACCAGCCGGAACGCTAGGGCCAATAACCCTGTAAATTCCCGGCCGTATGCACGGGGACGGGCAGCCAACCAGCCGCCCGTCCCCGTGCAGTTTTAAAGCGTCAGTCCCTGCGCCCTTCGCCGTAGAGGTAAATGGACATCAGGTGGTCTTCAGACCGGCGCAGATACTCCAACAGCATGTCACCGGCTCCGCGGAAATCCCCCGCCGACAGGGCTTCGGCAATCAATTCGTTCTCCTGCAAGTACCGCGTATAGAAGGCAACGTCCACGGTTTCCTTGTGGAAGAACAGGCGCATTTCGGCCAGGACCTGCTGCATCAGGCTGTTCAGCCGGTCGCTTTCGGCCATTTCCACAATGGCCCCATGGAACCGCTGGTTGGCGGTTGCGAGGGCGTTGAGATCCCCGGATGCTGCTGCTGCCCGGCCCTCTTCGACTGCCTGGCCGACAGCGGCAATTCTTTCCGCTGTTCCCCCGTTGCGTGCCGCGCTGACCTCGACAGTGCGCCGCACGACGTAAAAGTCCCGCAGATCTGCCGGGCCAGGAGATGCGACGAAGACCCCGCGACTGGGAAGCCGAACCACCAGACGCTCCGAGCTCAACTCAGCAAATGCTTCTCGGAGGGTATTCCGGGACACCCCGAGGCTCTTGGTCAACCCTGGTTCGCTAAGGCGCTCCCCCGGCTTGAGCCGGCCCTTCGTGAGCTGCCGCCGAAGCTCTGCTGCCACTTTCGCTGCAACGGCGGTGCTGGCTGTCTTTTCGGGTACGCCCGCACCCGGTTCCGCCCCAGGGTCGACTTCCGCGGTCTTCAGCAATTCCATACCCAGAATCTACACTTCCTCGCCGCCAGCGTCCATCAATCGTTGAACGAATTTAAGAAATCTGGAAAAAATCGTAGAACGATTCTGGTTTTTGGGGCATGATTGTGTGAACACCTCGTGAGATAGGGATCACAGCCATGAACACCATCGATTTGAACAGCGACGTCGGCGAATCCTTCGGCCGGTGGGAACTCGGCGATGACGCCGCAATGTTCCGTTCCGTTTCAAGCGCCAACGTCGCCTGTGGCTTCCACGCCGGGGACCCTTCCGTCCTGCGCGCCACCTGCGCCGCCGCCGCAGCCAGCGGCGTCCAGGTCGGCGCCCACCCCGGATACCGCGACCTGGCCAACTTTGGACGGCGCTTCCTGGATGTTGATCCGATCCAGCTGACGGATGAGATCATCTACCAGGTCGGCGCCCTCCAGGCCATCGCCAAGACGGCCGGAACCAGCGTCACCTACGTCAAACCGCACGGTGCACTGGGCAACGCAATCGTCCACCACGCCGCGCATGCGCAGGCCGTTGTAGACGCCGTGAAGGCCGTCGACGCCACGCTGCCCATCCTGGCCATGCCCAACTCAGAGATCCTGACACGGGCAGAGGCCGCCGGCCTCCGGGGTGTCCCCGAGGCGTTCGCCGACCGTGCCTACACCGCCGACGGCCGCCTGGCGCCCCGGTCCCTTCCCGGGTCCGTACTGCACGATGCCGACGAGGTCGCAGAACGCGTCGTCCGCATGGTCACAGAAGGAAAGATCACCACTCTCGACGGCGTGGACATCGACGTCTCCCCCGAGAGTATCTGCGTCCACGGCGACACAGCAGGGGCCGTCACCATGGCCAGCCGTGTCCGTAAAGCGCTCGAATCAGCAGGAATCGTCATCAGGAGTTTCGTCTAACAGCCGAAACACCTCTCGCACATCAACCCACTCCCCCTCATCATTTGGAGCACATCATGGGAGCAACAATGCCAGAGCAAGACCTGACCACCGCAGACTTCAGGCGCCGCAAAACCCGCAGTGCGGTCAAAGCCTACGTCGCCAGCCTTAGCGGGACGTCTTTGGAGTACTACGACTTCGCCATCTACTCCGTTGCCTCCGCCCTCGTCTTCCCGAAAATCTTCTTCCCGGGAAATGACGAATTCGTCGGGCTACTGCTGTCCTTTTCCACGTTTGCCGTCGGGTACCTTGCCCGCCCCCTTGGAGGTATCTTCTTCGGCCGGCTCGGTGACAAGATCGGACGCCGCCACGTCCTGGTCATCACCCTTCTGCTCATCGGCATCGCAACAGTCCTGATCGGTGTCCTGCCCGACTACTCAGTCCTCGGCATCTGGGCGCCCACCCTCCTGGTACTCCTGCGCCTGGCCCAGGGCATCGGCGTCGGCGGCGAATGGGGCGGAGCCGTCCTGCTCTCCAGCGAATTCGGCAACCCCCGACGCCGCGGCTTCTGGTCCTCCGCGGCCCAAATCGGCCCGCCCGCCGGCAACCTCATGGCAAACGGCGTCCTCGCCCTGCTGGCGGCAAGCCTCAGCACCACTGACTTCCTGGGCTGGGGATGGCGCGTAGCATTCCTTGCCTCCGCCCTGCTGGTGGTCTTCGGGCTCGTCATCCGCCTCAAGCTCGAAGAAACACCCGTCTTCCAGGCCCTCGTCGCCAAGGACGAACGGTCCAAGGCACCGGTGTCCGAGGTCTTCAAGACCCAGCCCCGGGCCCTGATCTCGGCAGCCCTGTCACGGCTGTTCCCGGACGTCATGTACTCCCTCTTCACCGTCTACGTCGCCGTCTATGCAACCAGCCAACTCGGCCTGACCGCCAGCAACGTCCTCGCCGCCATCCTCATCGGATCCGCCTGCCAGATGTGCGTCATCCCGCTGGCCGGCATCCTCACGGACATTTTCAACCGTCGACTCGTCTACACCCTCAGCACCATCGCTGCCGCGATCTACATCCCTCTGTTCTTCATGATGACCCAGGACAAATCACCGGTGACCCTCATCGTTGGCGTGGCCGTTGCTCTGTCCATCCAGGGCCTCATGTACGGCCCGCAGGCCGCCTACATCACCGAACAATTCCCCGCCCGCCTCCGCTACGTCGGCAGCTCACTGGCCTACACCCTCGCCGGCGTCGTCGGTGGAGCCATCGCACCCCTGGTCTTCACGGCACTGACCGCAGCCAGCGGCGGCAGCTGGAACCTGATCCCGATCTACCTCGGCGCCATGGCCATCATCACCGTCATCGGCATGGCCCTGGGCCGCGATCCGCGCCCCGAAGAAGACCTGAGGCTGGTCGATGAAGCCCACGTATGACGCCCAACCTGCCACCCCTGACGCCGGCGCAAGCCGGGTCCGCGAAGTCAGGTTCGTCGGCCAACGGGCGCTCCTGGCAGAACTCGAGCGCACCGACGACGTCCTGGCACTCCAGGAACACCTCACCCGCAACCCCATGGCGGACCAACTCGAGGTCATCAGCGCAGCTGAAACCGTCCTGATCACCTGCGCCAACCCCGAAGCCGCGCATCGCATCCGCAAAGCATTGCTTGGCTTGGTCTTCCCGCCCCGCCAACAGGGCGACAGTGAACTGGTACCAATCGACGTCGTCTACGACGGAGAAGACCTGCGTGACGTCGCAGACCGCTGCGGCCTGACGCCGGAAGCAGTCGTGAACGTCCACTCGGCGCAGACCTGGACTGCCGCGTTCACCGGGTTCTCCCCCGGACTTGCGTACATGGTCGGGGAAAACAACATCCTGGACGTCCCGCGGCGGTCAAGCCCCCGCACGTCCGTCCCTGCAGGATCGGTCGCACTGGCAGGACACTACTCCACGGTCTACCCGCGCCAGTCACCCGGCGGCTGGCAGATCATCGGCCGCACCCATGCGACCATGTGGGACCTCGGGCGGGAAAACCCCGCCCTGGTCATGCCCGGCACGAGAGTCGCGTTCCAGCCCGTCCGGGCGTTGGCCTCCACCATTTCCGCCGACTCCCGCGCCGAAGAGAAGAAGGATGGGACCGGGGAGGGGCTGCGCGTCATCCAGTCCCTTCCGCTGACCCTGATCGAGGATCTCGGCCGGACCGGGCACGCAGCTGTCGGCGTCTCCACCTCCGGAGCCATGGACCGTCCCTCCCTGAAGCGCGCGAACCGCGTCGTCGGAAACCCACCAGGTGCGGCGGGCCTGGAAATCGTCGACGGCGGGCTCAGCGTGGAAGCCGCTGGTGATCAGGTCCTGGCCGTTACGGGCGCCCCGGTCGAACTCCGGATCACATCCCCCCACGGGGCGAGGACCGTTCCGATGGCACATCCGTTCGCGCTGCTCACGGGTGAGGTTCTTACCCTGGGTAAGCCCACCAGCGGTTTCCGCTGCTATCTGGCCGCTCGAGGCGGCTTTGACACCCCCAAGGTACTGGGCAGCCGTTCCACGGACACCATGTCCGGACTTGGCCCTGCCCCCGTTGCCCCGGGACAGCTTCTTTCCGTGGCCCCGGTAAAAGGTCTTCATTGCGTGGGATGGCCGGAGCCACAGCCGGACTTCTCAGATCCTGACGCGACGGTCCTCGATGTCACCCTTGGCCCCCGGCATGACTGGTTTACCGACGAAGCACTTGCTCTGCTGGGCAGCACCAGCTGGGAAGTCAGCAACGACCTGAACCGTGTGGGCATGCGGCTCGAAGGTCCGGTCCTGCAATGGGGACGGACCGGGGAACTGCCCAGCGAGGGCACCATTGCAGGCAGTATCCAGGTACCGCCCAGCGGACAGCCGGTCGTGTTCCTGTCCGACCATCCCACAACCGGCGGTTACCCGGTCATCGCCGTCCTGGCCGAGAACCAGCTGGAAAAGGCAGCCCAGATCCGCCCCGGAAGCTCCGTGCGCCTCCGAATATCTTCACCGCAGAAAGAGACCACCGATGCATAAAGTCCTGATCGCGAACCGCGGCGAAATTGCTGTGCGCATCGCCCGCGCCTGTAATGATGCCGGTCTGGAATCTGTTGCCGTCTATGCCGACGTGGACATCGACGCCCTTCACGTCCGCACCGCCGATAAGGCATACGGCCTGGGCGGCAACTCCCCCGCGGAGACCTACCTCAACATCGACAAACTCATCGACGCTGCCCGGCGCGCAGGCGCCGACGCCGTCCACCCCGGCTACGGCTTCCTCTCCGAGAATGCAGACTTTGCCCAGGCCGTGCTCGACGCGGGCCTGGTGTGGATCGGACCCCCGCCGGCAACCATCCGTGAACTGGGCAATAAGGTCACGGCCCGACAATTGGCCGTCCGCGCCGGAGTACCCCTCGTCGTGGGCAGCGACGGCCCGGTACGCTCCGCAGCCGAGGCAAAGGCTTTTGCCGAACAACACGGGCTGCCGATGGCCGTCAAAGCCGCCTTCGGAGGCGGCGGACGTGGGCTGAAGGTCGTCAGGGACATCGACACCGTCGAGGAGTCCTTTGATTCCGCCGTCAGGGAAGCCGAAGCGGCCTTCGGCCGAGGCGAATGCTTTGTCGAAAAGTACCTGGACCGGCCCCGGCACGTCGAAGCCCAGGTCCTGGCAGACAACTCCGGCCGCGTTGTCGTCATCGGGACCCGTGATTGCACGCTGCAGCGGCGGAACCAGAAGCTGGTAGAAGAAGCCCCGGCGCCTTTCCTGACCGCTGCACAGGAAGAGACCATCCATGACGCCGCGCGCTCGATCTGCCGGGAAGCCGGCTACCGTGGTGCCGGAACAGTTGAATTCCTTGTCTCCGAGGCCGGGGACATCGCTTTCCTGGAAGTAAATACCCGCCTGCAGGTAGAGCATCCGGTCACCGAAGAAACCTATGGTGTGGACCTCGTTATGGAGCAGCTGCACATCGCGCAGGGCAAACCGCTCGAAGTACAGGACGGGTTGCGCCCGCTGAAGCACTCCTTTGAATTCCGCATCAATGCCGAAGACGTCGGCCGCGGCTTCCTGCCCACACCCGGAACAGTTGACACCCTCCAGATACCTACCGGTCCAGGGGTTCGGTTCGATTCCGGTGTCACCAGCGGTTCCGACGTCCCACCCCAGTTCGACTCCCTCATCGCCAAACTGATTGTGACCGGCTCGGACCGGCAGCAGGCACTCCGGCGGGCACGCCGCGCGCTCACGGAACTGTCCATTACCGGCGTTCCCACGGTCCTGCCGTTCCACCAGGCTGTGGTCCAGTCACCACAGTTCTGTGAGTCCACATCCTTCAAAGTGCACACCCGCTGGATCGAAACAGAATTCCAGGCCGGGATCCTGCCCGATCCCGCCTACGCCCCGCAGCCCACACTCGACCAGGCCCTCCGCCAACTCCCGCTGGAGATCGACGGGCGACGCCACCTCGTCGGCCTGCCGGAACAGCTCCTCGCGCTGCTGACCCCAGGCATTGGCGCCCCCGGCGATCATAACGGCCGCGAGGCTGACTCTGGAGAGGCGGACGGAACGGTTCAATCACCCATGTTCGGCAAAGTCGTCAAATGGCTGGTCGATGAAGGAGACGAAGTGGCCCAGGGCCAGCCACTGCTGGTACTCGAATCAATGAAGATGGAATCCCAGGTCCCAGCTCCCCGCTCAGGAACCGTCGAAGAACTCACGGTCGCGGCCGGCGACGATGTCCAGACCGGAACCAAGCTGGCCACAGTCGTCTGAAGCCCCCGTTCAACGCAAGTCAGGAAAGCAAGAACCATGAGATTCTCACCGACGTTCACGGTGATCAACTCCGGACAAAATCAAGCTTCCGCCATCATCAGCGGGACAGACGCCCTCGCCGTCCGGCGCAAAATCATATCCCTGGAAAAAGCCATCGAATTGTATGGATTGCCGGGTATCGGGGAAGTTACGACGGCGGGCCGCTCCTTGGTGGTGGACTACGACCCCCTGCTGTGGAGCCACGCTTCCATCAAGGCAGCACTGATCGCCCTTGAATCCACTGTCGCCCAACCCCTGGAGTCCCCGCCTGCCCAGCTCTTCGAGTGGCCGTTGTCGTTGGAAGCAGAGGATGCAGACCTGCAGCTCGCTGCCGCCGCCAGCGAACTCACGCCCGAGGCCTTCGTTGCCCGCCTTACCCGCAGAACGCACATCGTCCAGGATTTCGCGACGCCGGGGATCTCGCCACAGCTCTTCAGGAGGGACTTCCGGGGACTGTCCGCTGGTTACCGGCCCCGGGAAGTGGCACGGCTGGTACTGCCCGGGACGCTCACCATATCCAGCGAGGGCTTCGCGGTGACGGCAGCGGGAACAGCAACCTACGACCTCGTGATCGGAACAGTTCCGGCCCGTTGTGTAGATCCGGAAACAGCATCATTTCGCATTGGCGACAGGATCCGCTTCCGGATGCCCCGGCGCTGAATTCAGTGCGCGGCTCCCGCGGGGACCGCCAGTGACAGGAAGTCCTCGATCCACGTCTGGACCCGGGCCTCGTCCAGATGAAGTCCGTGCCGGCCGCCGTCGACCTGGATCAGCTGCGAGTTTGGAATCCGCTCCGCCATCATGACGGCGTTGGCAACTGGCGCGAGGGCATCTTCGCTGCCGTGGATGATCAGGGTCGGGGCCTGGATTGAGGCAAGAACGTCCCAGGCGTCGTGCAGCCGGCTTGCCCTGAAGTGCCGGCTTTTCACGGCGGCCGATGCCTGGACCCGGAAAAACGCGGCAACGGCCGCCGGGTTTGCGCGGGTCCAGTCAGGACTGAAAAACAAGGGTGCCATCTGCGCGGGGTCTCCGCTGATGAGGGCGGCGGTCGCGGAGGGGTCGCGTCCTACTCCCCCGGCGTCGCCAGCGCTCGTCGCCGCCAGGACGAGCGAAACCACCCGGGATGGGAAGTCCACGGCCAACCACTGGGCGACCCGGCCGCCCATCGAGTGCCCGTAGACGTGCGCCTTGCCGACGCCGGCCGCGTCGAGAACCGCAACCGCGTCCGCAGCAAATGCCCGCGTGCCGTAGTTTTCCGCACAGCCTTCGGTGCTGGCGCCGATGCCGCGGTGGTCGAAGCGGATGACCCGGAACGACCGGGCCAGGCCGGGCACCACCGGGTTCCAGCCGGCCATTCCTGTGGCCTGGCCCGCCACCAGCAGCAGCGGTTCGCCTTGGCCTTCCTCAGCCCAGGCAAGCTCGGCCCCGTCGGGAGCGACGGCCCTTTTCAACATCACCCGTTCAATTTACCTGCAGAGGGCCGGACTGCAGACTGGGCGAAGAATGGGCTGTGGGGTTGGCCAGCGAAATTGGACCGTGGTGAAGCCACGGTCTAGCGTGAGTCCTATGTCGGCAGCCGATGCTTCAGCCAAATCCAGCAGCAACCCCCTGCTCGTCCTGGGGAAGATCACGTCGATCCTGGATGCCTTCTCGCTCTCCCGGCCGGTGCTCTCGCTGAGCGACATTCGGGAGTACACCGGGATGCCCACTTCCACCGTCCAGCGGCTGGTCACCAACCTCACCTCCCAGGGCTTCCTGGACCGGGAGGAGGATGCCTACCGCATCGGCATGCGGATGGCATACTGGGCGGCTCCGGCCACGCGGGGCATGGAAGTCATCGACGTTCTCAGCCCCCTGTTGAAGACCCTGCGGGACACCACTGGCGAGACGGCCTGCTTCTTCAAGGCCGAGCAGCATTACCGGGTGTGTGTCGCCATGGCTGAGACCCGCCACGCACTGCGCCGGGAGATGCATCTTGGCAAGGTGCTTCCACTCTACGCCGGCTCCGCGGGCCGGGTCCTGCTGGCGTGGGATCCCGAGCTCATGGACGCCGTCCTCAAGGATCCGCTGGAGCCGATAACCGAGTCCACGATTACCAGTTCCGAAGACCTGGAAAGCGTGGTGAAGCAGACCCGGACGGACGGCTTTGCGATCACGGTGGCTGAGCGCGAACACGGGGCTTCGGGGCTTTCCGCACCGGTTTTCGACTCCGCGGCCGGACTGGTGGGCGCGGTGACCATCAGCGGACCTACCCTGCGCATGCCCCTGGAGACCTGTGAGGCCTGGGTGGAGCCGCTGCTTGCGACCGCCGAGCACATGACCAGGCTGATCGGCGGTCGGTTTCCGGGCGAGGCGTAGGGTGCCTCCGGGGACGAAACGAGCCCAAATTCAGTACCGGCCCACCCCACCAAGGGCGTAACGGGGCCTCACCTCGTACCCGCAAGCCTTGGAGTAAAGCGTCCGCTGCTCCACGGCGTCGGCCTCGGTCCAGAGCATCGAGGAATCGGCAGTGGCCTGGATTACCCTGCCCACGCGGATAAGGGTGCCATTCAGCCGCACTTCGACAATGCCGCCTACCAGGTGGGCCCAGTCTTCCCGGTTCATCGGCACGTGCGGCACCGTATTACCCTGCCTCTGGGCGCGCGGCACCCGGCACCAGGGCATCGAAGGGATGTCACCGGGCCGTCACCCCCAGCTCTGCCAGGATCTTCGCCGTGTGCTCTCCGAGTTCCGGAACGGGGCCCATGCGGAAACCTGCCTCCCGGGACGTGACCGGCGGGATCAGACTTCGCAGTGGCCCCACAGGTGATTCGACCTCGCGCCAGCGGTTCCGTTCCTCGAGCTGGGGGTGCGCCGAGAAGCCGTGCATGTCGCGCAGTTGCGCATTGGCGATGTTGGCAGCGTCCAGCCGGGCGACGGCGTCATCTGTGGTTTGGCTGCCGAGGACTTCGTGGATCGAGGCATGCAACTCGGCACGGTTCTCCACCCGGAGCGTGTTGGTGCTGAACCGGGGGTCCGCCGCGAGGCCGGGCTGTCCCAGGACCTCCGCACAGAAAATCGCCCATTCACGCTCGTTCTGGATCCCGAAGAACACCGTTCCGTCGGCCGTGGCAAACGGACCGTAGGGTGCAATGCTTGCGTGCTGCGCCCCGCTGCTGACAGGCGGTGCACCGCCGTACTCGGCATAAAAGTAGGGCTGGCTCATCCATTCGCCAAGCGCTTCCAGCATGGACACTTCCAGCACGTCGCCCCGTCCGGTGGTGGCACGCTGCAGCAAGGAAGTGAGGACACCCGAATAGGCGTACATGCCGGCGCAAATGTCGGCGATGGATACGCCGACCTTCGCCGGTGAGTCCGGAGTTCCCGTGACACTCAACAGCCCGGCCTCGCATTGGATCAGGAGGTCGTAGGCCTTCTTCTGTTCGTGTGATCCGCCCCGTCCATACCCGGAAATGGACACATGCACCAGCCGCGGATTCAGTGCCAGGGCATCGTCCGGTCCGAGCCCCAGCCGTTCGACGGCTCCCGGCGCGAGATTCTGCACCAAAACATCGGCGCGCAACACCAGTTCCTTGAGCGCTCGGAGGCCTTCGTCGGATTTGAGGTCCAGGACGATGCTTTCCTTGCCGCGGTTCAGCCACACGAAGTAACTCGACATCCCGTTGACTTTGCGGTCGTATCCGCGGGCGAAGTCGCCGGTATCCCGTTCCACTTTGATGACCCTCGCCCCCAGGTCTGCGAGCTGCCGGGTGGCGAACGGGGCCGCGACCGCCTGTTCGAGCGAGACTACGGTGAGACCCGCCAGGGGAAGTTTAGCCACGTGAGGGCTCCTTCCGCGCTTGCTCCAGTATCCGCTTGGCGCGCTCCGTGACGGGGCGGTCGATCATCTGACCGTCCACCTGGGTGGCGCCGCCCTCGGCACCCACCACGCCGTGGGCCCACTCGATTTCCGTGTCGGAAGGAAGGAAAGCTGCATCCACCGCACCGATCTGGGCAGGGTGAATGCACAGCTTCCCGCCGAACCCGAAGTTGCGGGCGAGTTTGGCCGAAGCCGCAACGGCACCTTCGTCGCGGATCTCAGTAGACGGAGTGTCCAGCGGCGCCGCTATGCCCGCGGCTCTTGAAGCAACGACCAGCCCCGAGCGGGCGTGGTCAAGGAATCGGTCGGCGCTGTCAGCGTTGATGTCGAGGGAGAAATCGATGGCACCGAACGCCAGCCGGGTCACGCCGGGCACGCCAGCCAGATCCAGGGCGTGAACGAGTCCCAGCGCCGATTCGACAAGTGGCACCAGCGCAAGATCCGCCGGGAGCGAGACGCGCAGCCCGTTCAGCGCGGCGGCCCGCTCAGCTTTGGGAAGCACAATTCCCAGCAGTCCGTGATGCGGCCATTCAGTGAGTGCCAGCAACGCCGAGACCTCGGCGTCATGGCTGGCCGTTCCAACGGGATTCACCCGCACCAGGGCGCGCATGCCGCCGCGCGCCAACGCGTCCACAGTTGACGCCAGGGCCATCGGCTTGTCCGCCGGAGCCACGGCGTCCTCAAGATCGATGATCACGACGTCGGCACCTGAGGCAGCTGCCTTGGCAAACCTCTCGGGGCGGTCACCCGGAACAAACAGAGCGGTCACAGCTGCCGAAACGAGCTCCGCCCCGGTAGCCGTGGCCGACATTGCGGCAGGTGCCGTCGTCTCCCCCGCCGTCACTGGAAATCCCCGGTCTGAGGAAGGCTTGATTCGTCCGGGCGAGCAGACTCCACGCCCGGAAGGTGGCCATGCCGGTACACCATGAACGTGCGCCGGTAGCTGATCACGATCTTCCCATCCTGGTTGTATCCCTCGGTGGCCACCGTCACCAGGCCCAGGTTGGGGCGGGACTTGGACTCCCGAACAGCCAGCACCTTGGACCGTGAGTAAATGGTGTCGCCTTCAAAGACCGGGTTGGGCATCCTGACCTCATCCCAGCCCATGTTCGCAAACACGTTCATTGACAGATCGATGGTGGATTGTCCGGTGACCAGTGCCAGCGTCAGCGTCGAGTTCACGAGCGGCAGGCCAAACTCGGTGGCCTTTGCAAAGTTCCTGTCCACATGGGTCTTGGCGACGTTCTGCGTCATCAGGGTAAAGCTGTGGTTATCAGCTTCGGTGACGGTCTTGCCGAACGGATGGTAGTAGAGGTCCCCTACTGCGAAGTCTTCAAAGAGCCGTCCGGTCCATCCCGGCACTATCCGCGTCTGGCCCGCGGTGGGCTGCGGCATTGTTTCAGTCATGCTTTGTCGTCTCCTTCGACCAGTTTCACGACTTCATGAATCGTGAATATATTTTGTACTAGACCAAGAATTCCCGGTTCAACACGGGACTGTCAAGGGTTTCTAGAGCCGAGCGGTTCAGCAGAAGAGCAAAACCAGCCCTTGCGCCATCGCAAATATATTTTGTATTGTGGACATCGGGCTACCAAAGGCGCACTAGCCACACATCCGAAGGAGCACCCAATGACACTTGAAACCTCTGTTGAGCAGCTGCGGGAGAAGACGCGCACCCTCTGCGCCTTGTTTCCGGACGAGTACTGGCGCGAAACGGACCGTAACCGTCGGTACCCGCAGGAGTTCGTGGACAGGCTGACCAAGGAAGGGCTCCTGGCGGCGCTTATCCCCGCCGAGTACGGCGGCCTCGGCGTCGGGCTCACCGAGGCCAGTGTGATCATGGAGGAGATCAACAAGTCCGGCGGACACTCCGCGGCGTGCCACGCGCAGATGTACACCATGGGCGCCCTCCTCCGGCACGGCAACGAGCAGCAGAAGAACGCCTACCTTCCGGCGATTGCTTCGGGCGAGCTCCGCCTGCAGGCGTTCTCGATCACGGAGGACGCGGCCGGTTCGGACACAACCAGCATCGAAACCGCCGCGGTCAAGGACGGCGATGATTATGTGATTACCGGCCACAAGAGCTGGACCAGCCGGATCGACGAATCGGACCTGGCGTTTGTTCTTGCCCGCACGTCCGACAAGCCCGGCGACAAGGGAGCCGACCGGACGCACGGGTTGACCCTCTTCCTGGTGGATCTGCGCCAGGTACGCGCCGAACAGCCGGAAACCCTCGAAGTCGTCAAGGTGCGCACGATGTTCAACTACGCCACCAACCAGATTTTCTACAAAGGCATGCGCGTGCCGCAATCTGCCGTCATCGGCGAAGTCGGCAAGGGTTTCCGCTACGTCATCGACGGATGGAACGCGGAACGCATCCTCCTGGCATCCGAGGCAATCGGTGATGGCTACTGGTTCACCAGCCGGGCAGTCGAGTACGCCAACAGCCGCACCGTCTTCGGCCGCACGATCGGCACCAACCAGGGAGTGCAGTTCCCCATCACCGACGCCTACATGAAGGTCCGGGCAGCCGACATGATGCGTTACGAGGCAGCACGGCTCTTCGACGCCGGCGAACCCTGTGGCGCCGAGGCCAACATGGCCAAGCACCTCGCGTCTGAAGCCAGTTGGGCGGCCGCCAACGCCTGCCTGGACACCCATGGCGGGTACGGCTTCGTGGATGAGTACGACGTCGAGCGGAAGTTCCGCGAAACGCGCATGTTCCAGGTGGCCCCGGTCAACAACAACATGATCAAGTCCTTCGTGGCCACCAAGGTGTTGGGCCTGCCCCGCTCCTACTGATACGCCGTCAGCTGGGGACGCGTCGGCGCACTCAAGGCCAGCCCATTATTGGACGAGGCGGGCGGATGGCCACCGTCCGGCATCAATCAGGCCAAGAACAGCTTCCTCCAAAATCCCAGCAACCATCCGGACAGCGCTCGTAGACCGGACGCTGGTCGGCTTGGCGAGGACGATCCTTCGCGGGATGACCGGATTGACGATGGGAGCCGCGTTGAGGACGCCGCCCGCTGCTTCCTGCGCCACCATAATGCCTGGCAGCACTGTCCATCCAAGGCCGCCCCGCACGAGCTGTTTCTGGACGCCCGCGTCGTTCGTTTCCACGGCAATGTCCAGCTGGAGCCCGACACGCGCCGCGGCGCCATCAACGAGCGTGCGGATGCCATGCGGCGCACTGGGCATGACCAAGGGACGCTGCAACAGCTCGCGGAAGTCCACACCCTCAGCCGCGACATGTCCTGCGGACGGGGGCGCAACTGCCCAGAGGTCCTCCTCCAAAAGCGGTTTCACGTCCAGGGCGGCTGCCGGCGGCTGGTTGTATGTGAGGGCAACGTCCAGGTCCCCGGCCTCAAGCCAGCGGCTGAGGTGGCCTCCGTATCCGGTCACCACCCGCAGCCGTACGCCGGGATGCCGCTCCATCACTGCAGAAACCACGGGCACGGCGAGCAACGCGGCAGTGCTCGCGAGAAGACCGACAGTGACGATGCCGTACAGGCCCGCCCCCGATGATCGCGCCTCTTCCCGGGCACGGTCCAGCTCACTGAGTGCCCGGCGGGCGCGTTCGATGACCTGCATGCCGATGTCCGTCGGGCGCATCCCCGCCCGGCTCCGGTCAAAAAGG
The DNA here is from genome assembly GCF_000238915.1 of Arthrobacter globiformis NBRC 12137. GTDB lineage: Bacteria > Actinomycetota > Actinomycetes > Actinomycetales > Micrococcaceae > Arthrobacter > Arthrobacter globiformis. The sequence continues at coordinate 56,140 of NZ_BAEG01000094.1, forward strand.
ATTGCCCCGAGCTCGGTTTCCAGGTTGTGGATTTGCCGCGTGACGGCAGGCTGCACAACATGCAGGAGCTCGGAGGCTCGCGTGACACTACCCGTGTCCGCGACGGCCAGCAGTGCCTGGAGCTGCCTCATTTCCATGTTTTCTCCGTCCCTGACTGGGCCATGCCGTACTCGACCCAGCTGAAGTCGCACGATCACACTATGACATACACCCATCACAGAAAAGTATTGGTGGCCGCTATCCATAACAAGGAGTATGGAATGCATCCCGTTTGGGGTGCCGCCGCAGCCTTCCCTCCTCATGGCACCTGAGACCCTGTCCCCCGCGAAAGTCGAAGATGATGCTTCACAACGTAACCACCCCCGATTCCAATTCCGCCGGGTCCGCTTCCGGCACCGGCAACACGACGGGCACCGACGTTCGGCGCCCGCTCCGCGGCCGGTCTGCAGCGATGGCCCGGAACATGGAGGCCAGCCTGGCAATCCCCACAGCGTCAACCATCCGGACGTTCGAGGTGTCGGCGCTGATGCAGTGGCGCGAGAAGCTGCGGGAGGAAGGCTTCAACGTCCCCATCGCCGCAGTCCTTGCCACGGCAATGGCTCGGGCGGCACAGGGTCCTGTGCCCGCAGCCAGGCGCAGGATTGAAGCCGCAGACAAGGACCTGGTCCTGGTCGAAGAAGCAACGGTGAACCTCGGCGTGGCCGTGGACGTAGAGACTGCGGCCGGCCATTCGATCATGGTCCCCGTTATCCGTAACGCCGCCAGCCTTTCCTTCCCTACCTTCGTCAGCCGCCTCGGTGAACTGTCCGAGGCCTGCCGGGCAGGGTCGGTCGCAGTCTCGGATCTTCGCGGCGCCACCCTGATCCTGACAAGCACCGGCCGGTTCGGGTCCACCACCGGCGTCCCACTGCTGCCGCCGGGCCCCGGAATCATCGTTGCAGCGGGAGCCATCGGCATCCCGGCCGGGCTTGAGACGCTGGCCCGCACCCAGCATGTGGATCCCGTGCTCACGCTGTCCTCGACCTACGACCACCGCGCCATCCAGGGCGCGGATTCCGGGCTCTTCCTGGGGACCGTCGAGAAACTTCTGCGCTCCCCGGAATTCCTCGCAGAGCTCGAAGGCGAGCTCCGCGGTACATCCGCCGGCGAGGTCTTGCTCGGCATTCCCGCCCAGCCGGGATCCGAACACGACGACATCAGGCTGGCCGAGTACGAAAGCTCCGCCAGCACCGCCGTCGCCAGGCTTGAACCGGTGCGTGCACGCAACGAAGGATCCTGGCTTCCCGAGGGCGTGGAAGTGGAATTCAGCCACCTCTCCGATCCCGAATCCCGCCAGTGGCTCGCTGAGCTCCTGCGGAACGGTACGCCGTCGCCCGCTTCCTCCCGCCGCCTCCAGGCACTGCGGCTGGCCACCGAACTCGATGTCTTCGAGGCCTATCTGCAGACCCAGTTCCTGGGCCAGAAGACGCTGTCTGTCCAGGGCTTGGAAGCGACGGTCCTCGCCCTTGCTGAGATGGCCGGGCACGCCGCGGAGGCAGGCTATTCCGACGCGGTCCTGGGCATGGCGCACCGTGGCCGGCTGAGCATCATGGCCCATGTCCTGAATTGGCCGGCCGAGCGCATCCTCGCGGAATTCCTGCCTACAGCGCGCGCCACAGCGAACGCCCCCGTGGGCGACGTCCGCCAGCACCTCGGGGGCGAAGGAAGGTTCGACGACGTCGACGGTGCCTCCATCAACGTCACCCTCGAACAGAACCCCAGCCACCTGGAGTTTGTGTCCCCCGTGGCACTCGGCGCGGTCCGCGCGAAGCAGGATCAGCTGGTGGCCGGCGGAGAAAGCAGGGAGCAGGCCCGTCGCCGTGTCCTTCCCGTTCTCCTCCACGGCGACGCCGCCTTCACCGGCCAGGGCGTGGTGTACGAGACGCTGAACCTGCAGAACCTGGCACCCTACGATGTGGGCGGAAGCATCCACATCGTCCAGGACAACCGCCTCGGCTTCACGGCCACCCCCTTCCAGCTCCGCTCCACGTTGTGGCCTTCCGACGTCGTCAAGGGCTTCGACGTGCCAGTCATCCACACCGACGCCGACGACATCGACGCCAACCTGGTCGCCGCAAAGATCGCTTTCGACTACCGCGAGCGGTTCGGCAAGGACATCATCATCCACGTGCTCGGCTACCGCCGGCATGGCCACAACGAGACGGACGAGCCGCGCTATACGCAGCCTGTCTACTACGCCGATATCGATGAACACCCTCCCGTGCACGAAATCTACGCTGCCCGCCTCGAGGCCTCCGGCCTCGTCCCCTCCGGCTATGTGGAAACTACCAAGACCGCGGCGCGGGCTGCCCTGGTGGAATCCTTGGAGAAGGCCCGGACCTTCGACCTGGAAACGGTGGTCAACCAGCAGTTGCCGCCCCGGCCGGCCGTGCGGGCTGCGCTGGAAACCGCACCGGCCGACTGGGCCGTCCAGGTCCTCGACTTGGCCGAGCAGGACCGGGATGGCTTCGCGATCCACCCGAAGCTCATGCGCCAGTTCTCAAAGCGGCTGAACACGCGGGCCCAGGATGCAATGGTTGACTGGGGGCAGGCAGAATTGCTCGCGTTGAAACTGATCAACGAGGCAGGCGTGCCTGTCCGGCTGACGGGCGAAGACGTTGAGCGTGGGACCTTCAGCCACCGGCACATCGTTGTCCACGATGCCACCACCGGTGACAAGGCCGAGCGCCTGGCCTTCGACAAAGCTCCGTTCCTGGTGGCAAACACACCCCTGACCGAGGTCGCCACCGTTGGATTCGAGTACGGCTACGGCCGGACCAACACGAACTCCCTGCAGATCTGGGAGGCCCAGTTCGGCGACTTCGTCAACGTTGCCCAGGTGATGTTCGACCAGTTCATCATGGCCGGACACGACAAATGGGGCCGCGACAGCAGGCTGGTTATCCTCCTCCCCCACGGCTGGGAAGGCGCCGGGCCCGAGCACTCCTCGGCGCGGCTGGAGAGGTTCCTCCAGCTTGCCGCGCGGAACAACTCGCGCATCCTGATCCCCACAACAGCGGCCCAGTACTTTGCGGCCCTGGTCGGAGCAGCGGCGGCAGATGATCCGCGGCCGTACGTGATCTTCACCCCCAAGTCGCTCCTCCGGGCAGAGTCGGCCAAGTCACCCGTGGCCGACTTCTCACCGGTCCGCTTTAACCCCGTCCTTTCCAACGGAGCCTCCAGCGACCAGACCCGCAGGCTGCTCCTCTGCTCGGGCAAGGTCGGCGTCGAAATCAAGGACCGTCTCGGAGACGGTGTGCGGCTCCTGCGGCTCGAAGGTCTCTACCCGTTCCCGCAGGAGGAGATTCTGCAGGAAGTGGCCGCAGCGGCCAACCTCGAAGAGATCGTGTGGCTGCAGGAGGAACCGGAAAACATGGGCGCGTGGACGTACGTGCTTCCCAAACTCCTGAAGCTGGGGCTGGGCCGTTTCAATCTGGGGTACGTCGGCAGGCCCGAAGCTGCCTCTCCCGCCGAAGGCTACTCGGCCCAGCACAAGGCGGCGCAGGAGCGTCTTCTCGACACGGCGGCCCAGGCCGGCGAAGTGGACTTCCGCATCAGCTGAAGCGGGGCCTAGAGTAACGGACAGACGCGGGGCGGTGCAGGCTTGCCTGCACCGCCCCGCGCAGTGAGAGGAGTCAAGGGAATGCGCATAGGAGTCGTCGAGGATGATGACGGCGTGGCCGGCGCGCTGCTCGATGCGCTGGCTTCCCACCGCATCCCCGCGGACCGCATGTCCCGCGGCGGGGACGTCCTCACACGACACCCGGAATTCGACCTTATTCTCCTGGACCTCGGCCTGCCGGACATGGACGGGATCGAGGTCCTTCGAAACCTCCGCCAGGTCTCGGCCGTGCCGGTCATCATCCTCACCGCCCGCGACGACGAACGGTCGGTGGTCAGAGGGCTGCGGAACGGAGCCGACGACTACCTGGTCAAGCCGGCGCGGATGACCGAGCTGCTGGCCCGGATTGAAGCGATCCGCCGGCGGGCCAACAGGGCACGGGAGTCGACGTCCAGCGTCCGCCAGTTCGGCGACCTGGCGGTTGACCTTGCCGGGCGGGAGCTAACCGTTGCGGGCAAAGCCGTCCCGTTGACCACCAAGGAATTCGAGCTGCTCGCCACGTTGGTGGACAACCCGGGCACGGCGGTCAGCAGGCAGCAGTTGATGGACCAGGTCTGGGGAGACGCCTTTGTCGCGGTTTCAAAGTCCCTGGATGTGCACATGACGGCGCTCCGGGCCAAGCTGGGCCGTCCCGCCCGGATCGAAACGATCCGGGGCTTCGGCTACCGCTGGATCGGATAACGCTTGCGCAGCCGTCTCCTCCTGGTCCTGGCGATCCTGGGTGCCGTCGTCGTGGCGGCCTTTGCCTTCCCGCTGGCAGCGTCCACGGCTGATGCGCGGACCCGCGAATTCGTCCTCAGCAGGGACGCTGACCTCCAGCGCTTCGCGGACCTCGCAGACGGCTATGCCAGGAATGGAAACCCCGGGCTCCTCTTTGAAGAAGCCGGCGCTTACTACAGCCTGTACGGGGAAGCCCTGGCTGTGGTCTCCACCAGGGGTGCAGCGCCGCGCGCTGTGGGAACCAACCTCGACGAGCCCTCGGTCTCGTCCGCCATCGGCCGTGCCCTAAGGAACGAACGGTCATCCGCGGTGGAGCTGTTGACCCCGTGGAGCCCGGGCACCGTGGTCTTTACCAAACCGATTGGCACAGGTGCGCAGGTCAACGGGGCCGTGGTGATCGTTGCATCTACCGCATCCGCACGTGAAGACATCCTGCTGGCGTGGGTAATCATCACAGCAGGCTCGCTGGCCGCCGTGATCGGATTTGGCGTCCTCGCGCTATCGGTGAGCAGGTGGGTGCTTCGGCCACTTGAAGAAGTCAGCACGCGCATGCAACGGCTAACGAAAAGTCTCCCCTTTGTTGCCCTTGGCGGCGGAACCTCGGATGCCCCCTCAGCGGCAGGCAGGACGGGCCCGCCTGAATTGCGGACTCTCTCGGCCGCCTTCGAGACGATGGACAGCGCAGTCCACACGTCTGCGGATGCCCAGCGGCGGCTGGTGGCGGACACAGCCCACCAACTCCGGAACCCGCTTGCAGCGTTGCAGCTGAGGCTGGAAACACTCGGGCCGAGGGTGATGGAAGACGGCAAGAAAAGCCACGAACGCGCCATGGGCGAGGCCATCCGGCTTGAGGAGATCCTCGGTGACCTGCTGGCCCTGTCGGTTGCCGAAGCGCCACGGGCCGGCGGCAGCGATGGCGACCACACCTGTGTGCCGTACCTCGCCGCCGTCGAACGGGCCGGTTTCTGGCACGACACCGCCGCCGAATCCGGCGTCATCATCCTCGTGGACGACGATCCCGCCGGGCTGGAGGCACACATCGGGACCGGCGATCTGGAACAAATCCTGGACGTGCTGTTGGACAACACCTGCAAATACGCCGGTCCGGGCACCACCGTGCGCATTTCAGTCGGCGCGGGCACAGGCCGGGACCCTGAAACCGGCCGGCGGACCGTGGTCACCGTAGCCGACGACGGCGCGGGCGTGGCTGACGGAGAGCTGGAACTGGTCACCCGGAGGTTCTACCGCGGCAGTCCCCGCGAAGGTACGCCCAGAGACGGTAACCGCCCCGACGGCACAGGCCTGGGTCTGTCCATCGTGGAGGCCCTGGTGGAAAGCAACGGCGGCGAGCTGCTGCTCCGGGAAACTCCGGGCGGCGGCCTGACAGTCGTGATGTCGTTCGCCGCCCCCGCGCCCGAGGAGGCCGGCTGATGGCCGCCCCCTTCCACACGGACCCCCTGCTGTCCCGACGGCGGCTCCTCGCCGGCATCGCGACGGTCGCCGCGGGCATTTCGCTCGGCGGGTGCCGGCAGGATGCGCGTACGTACAGCCTGGGCACCGCCGAAAACCGCGGCTTCTTCTTCGACTTCGGGCAATCACTGACCGCGGCCGTAGCCCGGGCCAACACCGGGTTCACCCTGAACCCGCTCATAACCGGGGGCTCCGTCGAGAATGTACCGGACATCATGGCAGGGCGGCTGGACCTGGCCCTTGCTTTAGCAGACGTCGCCGCCACAGAACGGGACAACCTGCGGGCGGTCGGCCGCGTCTACCTGAACTATCTCCAGTTCGCGGTCCCGGCCGATTCCCCGGTCCGGACACTTGCTGACCTGCGCGGCCGCACCATCAGCCTAGGCGCAAGCTCCGCGACCACCAGGGCAGGAGGGCTGCTGCTGAAGGCCGCCGGTCTCACCGAAGTCGATGTACAGGTCCGGGCCGTTCCCGTGACGGCAATCCTGGACGCCCTCGCAAGCGGGGAAGTGGAGGCTGCCCTGTTCGCCGGCGGCGTCCCGCACCCTGAGATGGATGCCAGCGGCGGACGTGGTCCGGCCCAGGGGATACGCCTGATCGATCTTTCACGCTACCTGCCTGCCCTGCAGGCCAAATACGGTCCGGTGTACCAGCAGGTCAGGTTGCCCGTGGGCCTCTACGGGGCGAGTGAAGAGATCGGGTCCATCGGCATCGCCAGCCTCCTGCTGGCCCGGGCCGACCTCCCGGATGAAGTCGTGGGCCGGATCGTTGATGTCCTGATCGACAGATCCTCCGAGCTGGTTCCCCCAGGCACCCTGGGCGTCCAGTATCTCGACACCAGGTCCCTGATCTACACATCCGGCGTACCCCTCCACCCCGGGGCCGCCGCGGCATACCGCCGCCACCACAGGTAGCCCCGGCACGGATGCCGTAATTTGGATGTACAGGACCAGAGAAAGAAAGAACCATGACTGAGCGCAAACGAGTTCGTCCGCAACTGAGCGACGAAGCATCCTCCTACATCCGCGCCCTGATCATGTCCGGCAGCCTCCGCCCCGGTGCACAGGTTCGTCCCGAGGTGCTGGGTGAAGCCCTGCAAATCTCCACTACCCCCGTCAGGGAAGCCCTGCAGTCCCTCCGCGTTGAGGGCTTCCTGGAACTGGTTCCCCGCAAGGGATTCCAGGTGGCGCCGCTGACCGGGAAGGACATCCGGGATATTTTCCGGGTCCAGGCCCTCATCGGCGGTGAACTGGCCGCCCGGGCAACCCTGAACGCGTCCGAGGGCGACATCGCCGAGCTTGAGGCCCTGCACCACGAACTCATTGCCGCCGCGGCCAGGCACGACGAGGTGCTCCTTGAGGAGAAGAACCATGCCTTCCACCGCGAGATAAACATGCTGGCCGACTCCCGCAAAATCATCTGGGTGATGGGCCTGGTTACCCGCTACGTGCCGCGGCGCTTCTACTCGAACATCCAGGGCTGGCCCCAGGCCACCGTGGATGACCACTCCAAACTGCTCGAGGCTATCCGTTCCAAGGACGCCGCTACGGCGCGGCAGGAAATGGAAGAGCACATCATGCACTCAGGGGAGCTGCTCGCCGCCCACTTCGACGAGCGGGTGGCTGCTTCCGAAGGGTCCGATGAGGCGCCCGACCAGGCCCAAGGGCTTGCCCGGGTGTAGGCGGGGTCACAACAACCTTAAGGGAGTCCTAAGAATTCGCCGTTTCCATTTCCGAACGCGGTGATGTGAGACACATTTGAACTAGTTCACGGGCGCACAACCCGACCAGGATGCCAACCGCAGCAGAACGCCGGTGGCATCGGCCAAGAACAAAGGAGTTCAAATGAGCATGCAGCAAGCCTCGATCCCGGCGGCGAAGCCCCGGGTCGTCAGCAATGTGGTCAAGGGATGCCTGGGCAACCTGATCGAATGGTACGACTGGTTCGTCTACGCATCCTTCAGCATCTACTTCGCCGCCGAATTCTTCCCCGCCGGAAACGCGACAGTGCAGCTGCTGTCGACGGCCGCCGTCTTCGCCGTCGGCTTCCTGATGCGGCCTCTGGGCGGCTGGCTGCTGGGCATGTACGCCGACCGGCACGGCCGCCGCAACGCCCTCGCAGTTTCGGTACTGCTCATGAGTGCAGGATCGCTGGCCATCGGCCTCACGCCCTCCTTTGACACGATCGGCATGATGGCCCCGGTCATCCTCGTCATCGCCCGCCTCCTGCAGGGCCTCAGCGTCGGCGGGGAGTTCGGGTCCAGCGCGACCTACCTGTCCGAGGTCGCTACCCCCGGTAAGCGCGGATTCTTCTCCAGCTTCCAGTACGTCTCCATCATCATCGGCCAGCTCTCCGCGCTCCTGGTCATGATCCTGCTGCAGCGCCTCCTGACCCCCGAACAGATGGGCGAATGGGGCTGGCGGGTACCGTTCATCATCGGCGCTGTCGCCGGCCTTGGCGTCATGATCCTCCGGCGCACCATGGATGAATCCGAACACTACAAGATGGAGAAGGCACGCGAAGCGGCAGGACTGGAGAACGGGACCAAGCCGGTCGGGTCGTTGAGGGCTCTCATGCAGTACCCGAAGCAGCTCGCAGCCGTCTTCGCCCTCGCCATCGGCGGTACCGTGTCGTTCTATGTGTACACGACGTACATGCAGAAATACATGGTCAACACCTCGGGCATCGCCAAGGAAGACGCCTCCGTCATCAGCTTCGTTGCACTGCTGCTCTTCATGTTCCTGCAGCCCATCGCCGGCGGCCTGTCCGACCGCATCGGGCGGCGGAAGATCATGCTCTTCTTCTCCATCGGCGGCACCATTGTTACCGTGCCCATCCTGACCCTGCTCGCCGAGACAACCAACGTTTTCGCAGCATTCGGGATGATGATGCTCGGCCTGGTCTTCGTGTCCGGCTACACCGCCTGCGCCGCCATCGTCAAAGCAGAAATGTTCCCCACCCGAGTGCGTGCACTGGGCGTCGGCCTCCCGCATGCCCTGGTGGCAGCAACGTTCGGAGGCACGGCCGAACCCATCGCCCTCGCCCTGAAGCAGGCCGGCGTCGAATCAACATTCTTCTGGTACGTCACAGCCTGCATCGCACTTACACTCGTCGCCGCCATCATGGTCAAGGACCCCTCCAAGAACTCCACCCTCGAAGCGGACCTGCAGCCGGCTGACGGCGCTCCCTCCCAGGAACCTGCTTACGCCGCCGTGGTGGTCAGCGCCCCCCAGGCACGGGACGCAGCGAGGCGCCGTCCGTAAAGGTACTGCTTCACCCGAGGGGAAGGGCACCGTTCTAACGAACGGGGCCCTTCCCCTCGTGTCCGCACTTCAACCCTTAAGTCGTCCCGCTTCAGCTCTGGAGTACCAGGCCAGCGACTTCCCCGCCGCGTACATCGCCGCGGCGTCGGAGGCCACGAGTAGTTCGCTGAAGTTCCGGGCGTACCCGCCGAGGTCCGCCGCGACGGACCCCACCACGGCCACCACGGGGATGGTCCGCCCCGATCTGCGAACCCTTTCCAGGATGGCCGAGATGATCTTGCCTTCCCCGGTCTGCGAATCGAGCCGCCCCTCACCCACCACGATGGCGTCCGCGGCAGCCAAGTACCGGTCGAAGTGCGCGGCATCCAGGACGGCGTCGGCCCCTGACACCAGCTCGGCGCCGAAGTGGGCCCACAATCCGCCGGACAGGCCGCCCGCCGCGCCGGTGCGCGGCACGCCAACGGGGTTGCGGGGATACGACTCCGCGAGTTGCCTGAGCCGCTGTTCCAGCAGTCCGATCTCGGCAGGGCCGGCGCCCTTCTGCGGCCCGAAAATCCGCGGCGCCTCCAGGAAAGTCGACGTGACATCGGAGAGCACAGTGAGCCGGGCACCCCGGAGGCCGCCGCCGTCATTGATCGCCTGGACGGCACCGGCACCCCCGTCGGTGGTGGCGGAGCCGCCCGCTGCCACCATGACGTGCGTGGCGCCGGCGTCCACCGCGGCGGAAACCATCATGCCCGTGCCGTAGGTGCTGGCCGACACCGCATCACGCGGTCCGCTGCTCGGCACCGTCAGGCCGCTGGCCTGCGCAAGCTCGACGACGGCGGTTCCGTCCGCTGCCAGCCCGATGGCCGCCGCGAGCGGCTCACCCCAGGGGTTCTGCGCGACGACGGAAACAGCCGACGCCTGCAGGCTGCTGCACAGCGCGTCGAACGTTCCCTCCCCGCCGTCGGCGACGGGCAGTTCCGTCGCCGTCCCGCCTGCGTCACGGATGCCGGCGGCGATGGCCGCGGCCACGTCCGCTGCCGCGTACGTCCCCTTGAAGCTGTCCGGGGCAACCAGGACGGTCATGTGCCGGTGAGGGTGTTGACGGCGTGCGGCGGGGTGCGTCCCTCGGCGATCGCGACGGCGTTCAGCGCGCTGAGGCGGGCCATCTCGCTGCGGACCGGGACGGTGGCACTGCCCACGTGCGGCAGCAGCACGGTGTTGGGCAGCTCGGCGAGTCCGGGTGCGAGCCGCGGCTCGTCCTCGAACACGTCCAACCCGGCACCGGCGATGACCCGGTCCCGGAGCGCCTCGACCAGGGCGGCTTCGTCCACCACCGGGCCGCGGGCGGTGTTGATCAGAATGGCATCGGGCTTCATCCGCTCGAGCACCGCCCGGTCCACCAGGTGCCTGGTCTGCTCATTGAGCGGGACGTGCAGGGACAGGAAGTCGCTGCGTTCCACCAGCTCATCCCAGAAAACCTGCCGCACCTTCCCCGCGAATTCGCCCAGCTCCTCGTCACTGACCAGCCGGTGCCCGGGAGGCCGCGGCGCGAAGAGGATTTCCATCCCGAAGCCCAGGGCGCGGCGGGCGGTGGCGCGGGCGATCCGTCCGAACCCGGCCAGGCCAAGCACCGCGCCCGAAACGTCCCGGCCAAGCAGCAGCTCGGGTTCCCAGCCGTGGAATTCTCCATCGCGGACCAGCCGGTCCGCTTCCACCACGCGGCGGGCGGTGCCGAGGATGAGCAGCATGGCGATGTCCGCCGTCGCATCCGTCAGCACCCCGGGGGTGTTGCCCACCAGGATGCCGTGGCGGGTGGCGGCGTCCACGTCGATGTTGTTGTAGCCGACCGCGAAGTTGGACACACCCTTCACCCGCGCGCTGCCCAACAACGGGGCGTCGACGACGTCGCGCAGCTGGGTGAGGACGACGTCGTACTCTCCCGAGGCGCACAGCGCCGCCAGCGTTTCATAGTCGGGAGGTGACGGCAGCACGGTGACCGTCCCGGCATCGGAAAGTAGCTGCAGCCCGGGGTCCGGGATGGCGGTGGTGACCAGGAAGCTGCTGCCCACGCCTACTCACCTCCCGTCGCGCAGGATGTCGCGGAAGCGGGACTGTCCGACGGGATCACCCAGCCGAACGCCGGGGCTTTGGACCGGGCACCCTGTGCCGCCTTGGAGCGGTTGGGTTCGCCCAGTTCGGCGAGCAGCTTCTCGGACAGGACAACGAGGTCCGCGAAAGTTCCCGGAGTCACCCAGCCGGGCCGGGTGGCGAACAGGATGTCTTCACTGGAGGTGTTGCCGCTGGCCCCCGGAGCGAAGGGGCAGCCGCCAAGTCCGCCAAGCGCGCCGTCCACCATGGCGGCTCCTGCCTGGATCGCGGCGAGGGTGTTGGCCACGCCCAGGCCCCAGGTGTCGTGCCCGTGGTAGACGATCCGGCGCGCCGGGGATTCCGTCCGGACCCGCTGGATGAGGCCCGACACCTGGGCGGGGATGGCCTGGCCCAGCGTGTCGCAGAGGACGATGTCCGTGGTTCCCTCAGCACGGGGGTCGTTGGCGATCGCCAGGACCCGCTCCTCAGGCACGGTTCCCTCGAACGGGCAGGTGAAGGACGTGGCGATGCAGAGCTGGATCTGCCCGTTGACCGCCTGCGCGTACTCCACGGCCTGGGGCAGGGCAGCGAGGCTTTCGTCAGTGGTGCGGCCGATGTTCGCCTTGTTGTGCGAGTCCGACGCCGAGAGGCAGTACTGGAAGTTGCGGGCACCGGCGGCCGCGGCCTTGGCTACGTGGCCGGGGGTGGCCACCCAGATCCAGCATCGCTCCAGCTCTTCGGGCGTGAGGTTCTGGACCACCTCCAGCGTGTTGGCCATGGTGGGGACCAGGTCCGGACGGGCCATGGAGCCCAGCTCGATGGCCGGGACGCCGAGGCGGAGCAATTCCCGGACCGTCTCCAGCTTCCGTTCGGTGGACAGGACTTTCCCGGTGAGCTGCAGCCCGTCCCGCAGCGTGACATCGCGCAGGATGGCGCCGGACAGGGTCGAGGCGAGCGTGTTTCCGTGCTGGTTCATGCCTGGAGTGCCTCCTCGCGGCCCGATGCCGCGCTGATCTCTGCCGGGTCCATGCCGAGGAGCCCGGCGAGGATTTCTGCCGTGTTTTCGCCCAGGTCCGGGCCGAGGTTCCGGATGGGGAGCGATTCGCCGCCGATCACCGGAACAATGCCCGGGAATCCGACGCCGGGCAGGATCTCCTCGCCGGTGGAGACGTCGAATTTCTGGACCATGTTGCGGGCAGCGTACTGGCTGTCGGTGCTGATGTCCGCCGCTGTGTAGATGGGGCCCGCCGGGACGCCGGCAGCGTCCAGGGCTGCCAGGGCGTCGGCGGCATCCAGTTCCGCGGTCCAGGCACCGATGGCCTGGTCCAGTTCCTCGCGCCGGGACCACCGGCCGGCGTTGCTCTGCAGCGCAGGGTCCTCTGCCAGGTCGGGGCGGCCGATGGTCTGCATGTACCGCTGGTAGATGGAGTCCCCGTTGCCGGCGACCACGATGCTGGCGCCGTCCCTGCAGATGTAGGCATTTGAAGGCGCAATCCCCTCCATTCGGCCACCCACACGCTGCCGGTCAACTCCGTACGCCTGGTAGTCGGGGATCAGGGATTCCATCATGGAGAACATGGCCTCGTTGAGCGCCACGTCGATGATCCGCTCGGTGAGCGGCACAGCGCCGGCCGTGTCCCGCCGTCGTGCTTCCCTTTGGTACAGGCTCATCATGGACCCGAAGGCGGCATAGAGTCCGGCGATCGAGTCCCCGATCGAAACGCCCACCCGGACAGGTGCGCGGTCCGGGTCGCCGACTAGGTTCCGGAACCCCCCGTACGCTTCGGCGACGGCGGCGAAGCCCGGACGCTGGGACAGCGGGCCTGTCTGCCCGAAGGCTGAGATCCGCGTGATGATGAGGTCCGGGTTGGCCTGATTGAGGACCTCCGGCCCGAGGCCCCACTTCTCCAGCGTGCCCGGACGGAAGTTTTCCAGCAGGATGTCCGACTTGGCGGCGAGCTTCAGCACCGCCTGCTTTCCGGCCTCGGTCCGCAGGTCCAGCACCACGGACTTCTTGTTGCGGTTGATGGTCCGGTACAGCATGGAGGTGTCGCCCTTGTGCAGGCGCCAGTTGCGCAGCTCGTCACCGGTTCCCGGCCGCTCCACCTTGATGACCTCGGCGCCGAAGTCTGCAAGGAGCCTTCCAGCCGTCGGTGCGGCGATGTAGTTTCCGAGTTCCAGGACGCGGATGCCTTCCAGGGGCGCGATGCGTGGTGGTGTCATGGTGTCTTCTTCTTTCGTTGGCGTAGGCCGGGAACGCACAGGGTCTCGGGTTCGATTAGAACAGCAGGCTCATGGGCAGGATCAGCAGGATGGCGACGACGGAGGCCACCGAAACCCCGACGGTCACCGATTTCAGTGCACCCCGCACGCTTTGGCCGAGGAGAGACTGCAGGAGCCAGAAGGTGTTGCTGGTGACGTGGACCATGAACAGTGATCCGGCGCCGGCCGACAGCGCCAGCAGCACGGGGTCCAGTCCGATGACGGGTGCGATCGGGGCCAGCAGGCCTGCGGCGGTGATGGCGGAGAGCGTGACGGAGCCGACGGCGATGTGCAGCACGGCGGCGATGGCCCAGACCACCAAGAGCGGGGCAACGGTGCTTGCGGAGAAGAAGCCGCCGAGGATGTGGCCGAGGCCTGCTGCTGCGACGGTTGCGGCGAGTGAGCCGCCCACGCCGGTCAGGATCAGGATCTGGCCGCTTTCCTTGAAGCCGACGGCGATGGCCTCCTCGACGCGCTTCTGCCCGATGGCGGAGCGGGTGACGAGGCAGGTGCCGATCAGGCCAATCAGCAGGGCGATGACCGGTTCGCCCAGGAGCTGCAGCCAGGGCAGGTCGATCTTCAGGATCTGCAGGATGGCTCCCGCGCCGATGAGGAGCAGCGAGGTCAGGAGGGGTGCAAACAGGACGATCAGCGGGAACTGCTTGGGTTCGCGTTCGGCGACGGCGACGCTACCAGTGACCTGGGCGGCGGTTCCGTTGGTTCCGGGCCCCCTGGCGGCGGTGCCGGCGGCAACGGGGCGGCCAGCACCGCCGTCGTACTCTTCCTCTTCACCCTCACGGTCCTCCTCGGCGACGAAGGTGTGGTCCTCATCCTTGGCTTCGTTCCAGAAGCCGCGGCGGAAGAGGAACGTCATGATGGCGATGGCGATGATGATGGTGGGGATGACCAGCAGCAGGCCGAAGAGCATCATTTTGCCGAGCGGCACGTTCAGGAGGCCTGCCAGGGCAAGGGACGCGACGCCGGGAACCGTGAAGACGATGCCGCATTCAAGGGCGATGGCCATGGCGGTGGCCATGCGTGCCGTGCCGAGTTTGCCGATTTTGGGTGCCAGCTTGCGGGCGAGCGGGGCGGAGATGACGAGCAGGACGTCCAGGAAGATGGACTGAAGCACCGTTCCGATGGCCAGGCCCATGGTGTACGGCAGGCGCTTGGGCCCGAACGTGTTCAGCAGATGCTCCACGAGGCGCCGGATGGCCCCGCTCTGGTTGAGGATGGAGCCCATGAGGACGCCGAAGGCGATGAGCAGGCCGACGTCCACCATGATGTCGCCGAATCCGGCGGTGATGGTTTTGACGGTCTTTTCGACGCCGAGGCCGACGGCGAGGCCGAGGTACACAGAGCTGACCACCAGGGCGATAACCGGGTTGACTCTGAAACGGACAATCAGCAGCACGGCGGCGAGAACCGCGACGGCTGTGTTGATCAGGACAGCGATGTCTTGCATGTGGGGGAATCCGATCGTTGGGCCTTCCGCACTGAAGGCTTGGGAGCAGGGGTCGGTCGTGAGGAGCGACACATTCACTGTTCCCATATTATGGGTTTCAGCTCACAATGCAAGATGTTTCGGGCAAGAAAAAGCGCGAACGTACAGTTGTGGCCCCATTTCCCGGCGGAAAAGGGGCCGCAACTGTACGTTCGCGCTATGGGTACGGATTTAGCTCAGGAAGCCTTCGCGCCTTCCCCTGCCCTCCAGTTCGTGGCCGGCTGGGTTTCCACGTTGTTGAACGTGTAGAGGTGGATGCCCGCAAGAGCAGGTTCCATGGCGGCCAGTTCGGAAACCAGGAACCGGGATGAATAGCTGCCGGCGTTCAGGAGCCTGCGGGCGAGGGGCCCCTTGCGGCTCAGGAACTTCAGCGAGGGCCCTACCCCGATCTTGGCTGCCAGCGAAACGAGCTTGGCCCGCGGGACGGCCCCGGCCACTCCCGCCCAGACTGGAAGGTCAACACCTTCGCGGCGCAGCAGTTCGGCGTACCAGCCGATCCTGGGTGCCGAGAAGCACATCTGCGTCACCACGTTCGAGGCCAGATGCTGTTTCTCCAGCAGTGCGTCGAGCATCGTCAGCTCGTTGTGTTTTGGGTGGCCTTCCGGATAGCCGGCGACGCCGATGGCCATGGTCCCGCCGGTCAGGTCGGCAATGTCCTCCATGAGGCGGCTGCTGGTGCCGTAGGGACCGGCAGCCTCCGGTGCGTCGCCCCCGATCGCGAAAACTTCAGTGATCCCCGCAGCCTCGCAGTCGCGGAGCATGCCCGCCAGCTGGACCCGGCTTTCGATGCTTCGTGCGGCGAGATGGGGAATCACCTTGTAGCCAAGCTGGGCAAGCTGAACCGAGGCCCGCACCGTGGTCCCAACCCCATGGTGCGGCAGGCACGTCACGGTCAGCGTTGATCCGGCCGGAACGTGGGCCTGGACTTTGGGAATGATGCTGTCCGTGGGGATGATCTCCAGGCGCAAAGGCATTTGGTTAGTCATGAGCAACTCCAGGTCTGGTTGGATGGGCTTGTCAGCGGAGGATGACCGTGCGGTTTCCCGACAGGATGATTCTTCCTTCTGCATGCCAGCGCACGGCATTCGTCAGGGCCTTGCATTCCGCATCCTTGCCCACGGACACCAGGTCCGCGGGAGTGTACGTGTGGTCGACCTCAATCACCTGCTGCGCAATGATCGGCCCCTCGTCAAGCTCTGAGTTCACGTAATGGGCCGTGGCGCCGACTGTCTTCACTCCGCGCTCATGCGCCTGGTGGTACGGCTTCGCGCCCTTGAAGCTTGGCAGGAACGAATGGTGGATATTGATGGCCTTGCCGGTGAGCCGGGCGGTGGCGGAGTCGCTGAGGACCTGCATGTAACGGGCCAGAACCACCAGTTCAACCTCATACGCGTCCACCAGTTCCAGGAGCCCGGCCTCCGCCTCTGCCTTGGACTCCGGGGTTACGGGGACGTGGTGGAACGGGACACCGTGCCAGGCCGCGAGCCCTTCGAGGTCCGGGTGGTTGGACACCACCGCCGCTATCTCGACCGGCAGTTCGCCGCTGCGGGCGCGGACCAACAGGTCGTTGAGGCAGTGATCATATTTGGACACCATCACCAGGATCCGCTGCTTGCGGTCATGGCGCTCGAGGCGCCAGTCCATGGTCCATTGTCCGGCCAGCGGCGCGAAGCGGTCCCGGAGCTGTTCGACGGCGGCGGCGTCACCCGTCGAGGCGAAGTGGACCCTCATGAAGAAGTGCCCCGCGTTCCGGTCGCCGAACTGTTTGAGGTCAACGATGTAGCACTCCTGCTTGAGCAGAAAGTCCGCCACCGACTGGACGATTCCCAGGGAATCGGGGCAATGGAAGGTCAGCACAAACTCCCCGCCGGCTCCGGGCGCCTGATCCGCCAATGAGGGCTTGTCCTCTGTCCTGATCATCCCTTGACGCTCTCCTTCTCCTCGAGACGCCGGCCCGCATGGTCGCGGGCGGCGGTCTCCTCGGACTGCAGTTCATCCTGGAAGGCTGCATAGCGGGCCAGGTGCGCGGGCCGGCGGCGCAGAACCAGCCAGGCCGCACCGAGCAGGACGAACCAGACGGGTGTGACCAGCAGCGCGGTCAGGGTGTCGGGCTGGGTGGTCAGGGTCCACAGCACGAAGGCGAAGAAGGCGAAGACCACCCACACCATGGGGATGCCGCCAGGCATCTTGAACCTGGAGGCGGTGTGCAGGTGCGGGCGACGGCGTCGGAAGGCGATGTAGCTGGCGAGGATGATCGACCAGACGAAGACGAAGCAGACAGCCGAAACGGTGGTGACCATGTCGAACGCCTTGCCGATGTCCTGGCCCGCGTACATGAGCACCACTCCGGAGAGCAGCAGTACACAGGACAGGAACAGGGCGTTATTGGGTACCTTGCGGCGGGACAGGCTGCCGAAGACGGCCGGCGCGTCGCCTTCCTGCGCCAGGCCGTAGACCATGCGCGAGGTGGAGTAGATGCCGGAGTTGGCCGAGGACATGGCCGAGGTCAGCACCACGAGGTTAACCACCGTGGCGGCGGCCCCGAGTCCGGCCAGCGAGAACATCGCAATGAACGGGCTGTGGCCGGCGGCGAACTGGGTCCACGGCGTGACGGACATCAGGATGATGAGGGCACCCACGTAGAAAAGCAGCACGCGCACCGGGATGGAGTTGATGGCTTTGGGAAGGTTCTTTTCCGGGTTCTTGGCCTCCGCAGCCGTGGTGCCCACCAGTTCAATGCCCACAAAGGCGAACACGGCGATCTGGAAACCGGCCACAAATCCCATGAACTCGTTGGGGAAGAAGCCGCCATGGCTCCACAGGTTCGTAAAGGTGGCGGGCCCGGCGTCGGACTGGAAACCGGTGAAGATCATGAACAGGCCCACGACGATCAGCGCGGCGATGGCGATGATCTTGATCAGCGCGAACCAGAATTCGGTTTCACCGAATGCCTTGACTGTGGTGAGGTTCAGCAGCAGCAGGATGGCAACGGTGGCCAGGCCCGGGATCCAGAGGGGCAGTCCCGGCCAGAGTTCCTTCGAGTAGCCGGCGATGGCGATAACGTCCGCGATTCCGGTAATCACCCAGCAGAACCAGTAGGTCCATCCCGTGAAGAACCCCGCCCACGGGCCCAGCAGGTCGGCGGCGAAATCGCTGAAGGACTTGTAGTTCAGGTTGCTCAGCAGCAGCTCGCCCATGGCCCGCATGACGAAAAACAGCATGAAGCCGATGATCATGTATACGAAGATCACGGACGGCCCGGCCGCGGAAATGGTCTTGCCGGAGCCCATGAACAGGCCCGTGCCAATGGCGCCGCCGATGGCGATGAGCTGGATGTGCCGGTTGCTCAGCTGCCGCTCCAGGCGGGGAGCCTCACCGGCCGCGGAGGCAGGAGGATGAATCGTCATTAGTAACTCCATCGTTCAAGTGGCCCTGAATGGCCACACTGATTCGGTTCCTCCCCGCTCTGTATGGGACCTGAGAGATTCCGCGGACATGGTCTTCCGCTTGCACCGTCGGTGAGACAGGACGCGCCTGCCTGCTTTCCAGAGTTGCCTCGCCGCGGCGGTACGTGGGCCTGAGAGTTTCCTGGGGAGGGTTTGCTCCTACGGCGCCTGCTGAACGTACCGGCAGGGCTCTCCCGCCGCAGATCGTAAGCATTTTCAATTATGTCGAGAAAAAATGTATGCGTACCGGCAGCGGCCGTCTTGCCGGCACATGCCGGTCAGCGCAGCCCCGCCGGCCACCGGTTCAGTGTGGTCTCGGTCACGAAGAAATGTCAAACGGCGGCTTGCCCGGCCGCCTTGCCGGGCCGCAGAGGGAAACGTGGGGACACCCACGGATGGCTCCGATTTGGTCTGGGCCGGATTGTCCGGTATCTTGTGATCCGAATCACCCACATCTTCATAGCCTTTCGAACCGTGGCGGGAGAGTCCTCCCAGTCATTCACCGGGCAGGCGCCGTAGGAGCAAATCCTCCCCAGGAATCTCTCAGGCCCCCGTACCGCCGCGGCTAGGCAACTCTGGAAAGCAGCCAAACCTTGTTTGGCTCACCGACGGTGCAAGCGGAGAACCACGTCCGCGGAATCTCTCAGGTCCAATACAGAGCGGGGAGGAACCCAAACCATGCCGTGCCACACGTGGCAGGCCAAACCTGGAGTTCCTCATGACGATTCAATCGCTTCCATCAACCTTTGCCGACCGGCATATCGGCGCCCGCCGCCAGGCCGATATCGACACCATGCTCAAGAACATCGGCTATGACTCGGTCGATGGCCTCGTTGATACCGCCGTCCCGGCGTCCATCCGCCAAGAGAACCCCCTGCTGCTCACCGCTGCATTGAGCGAAGTTGAGGTCTTGGCCGAGCTTCGCCGCCTGGCCGCCAAGAACAAGACCGCCGTCCAGATGATCGGCCAGGGCTACTACGACACCGTGACTCCCCCGGTGATCCGCCGCAACGTCCTCGAAGCCCCCGCCTGGTACACCGCGTACACCCCGTACCAGCCGGAGATCTCGCAGGGCCGGCTGGAAGCGCTGCTGAACTTCCAGACCATGGTGCAGGACCTGACTGCGCTGCCGGTCGCCAACGCTTCCCTGCTGGATGAGGCCACGGCCGTGGCGGAGGCCGTGCTGCTGATGCGCCGGGCCAACAAGAAGAACGACGGCAAGACCGTTCTGGATGCCGACTGCCTTCCCCAGACCATCGCCATCGTGCAGGGCCGGGCCGAAGCGCTCGGCTTCGAGATTGAAATTGCGGACCTGTCCCAGGGACTTCCCGACGGCGACATCAACGGCGTCGTCCTCCAGCAGCCCGGCGTTTCGGGCCGCGTGTGGGACCAGTCCGGCGTTATCGCCGCCGCCAAGGAGCGCGGCGCGCTGGTCACGGTGGCCGCTGACCTGCTTGCCCTGACGCTGATCACGCCTCCGGGCGAGCAGGGTGCGGACATCGCCGTCGGAACCGCCCAGCGCTTCGGGGTGCCGCTGTTCTTCGGCGGCCCGCACGCTGCCTACATGGCGGTGCGCACCGGCATGGAGCGCACGCTTCCGGGCCGCATCGTTGGCGTCTCCAAGGACAACGCCGGCGCCTCCGCCTACCGCCTGGCGCTGCAGACCCGCGAGCAGCACATCCGCCGCGAGAAGGCCACGTCCAACATCTGCACGGCGCAGGCGCTGCTGGCCATCGTGTCGTCCTTCTACGCCGTCTACCACGGCCCCGACGGCCTGAAGGCAATCGCCGAGACCGTTCACAACAACGCCCGTGTCCTCGCCACCGCGCTCAGGGCGGCAGGACGCGAACTCGTCAGCGATTCCTTCTTCGATACCCTCACCGTCCGCGTGCCGGGCAAGGCCACCAAGGTCATCACGGCGGCAGAGGCCCGCGGCATCAACCTGCGCCTCATCGACGCGGACACCGTGGGCGTCTCCATTGATGAGACGACGACGGCGGCAACACTTTCCGCTGTAGCCGTCGCTTTCGGCGCCGGACCGGTAGGGGACGCAGCGGGCTTTGAACTTCCCGAGGCAGTGCTGCGCACCTCCGACTACCTGCAGCACCCGGTGTTCAACACGCACCGCTCCGAG
>NZ_BAEG01000093.1 GCF_000238915.1 Arthrobacter globiformis NBRC 12137
CCCCATAGCTCGGTTTAGGAGTGAGCGTGGCTCCGGTTACCTGCTTGGCTGAACTGCGTGTGAGCTGACATGGGTACTCCTGGGTGGTGTGAGCGACCGGAACGGTCATGCCACCAGGGTCCCGCTTCTGAAACCGGCGATAACAACTTCTCTACGCTGTAGACTTTACGCGTAGACTACCTAATAAGCAACCGCGCTGACCACAGAGGAGGTGGGTCCCCTGGACCGCCCAAAGGAGCCGTGTCGCCCGTGGATAAGCCGTTGACCGCCACGACTGCGGGCACGAAGAGCCGCCTCAGCCGTGACCTTGTGCTCACTGCGGCGTTGAAGCTGCTGGACGCCGAAGGGCTGGACGCCCTGACAATGCGCCGGCTGGGGCAGGAGCTCGGCCGGGATCCAATGAGCCTGTACCGTTATGCTGCCAACCGGGCCGCGCTGCTGGACGGAGTGACCGAGCTGGTCCTGAACGAACTGGCGATCATCGGTGACGATCGGGACTGGCAGGCGCAGTTGCGGCGGATAGCCCATGACCTGCGGCTCCTGGCGCTCCGGCACCCCAATGTTGTGCCGCTGCTGGTGACGCGCCCACTCTCCACTCCCCTGGGCCTGCGCCCGCTGGGCACGCTGCGCCCTCTGGAGCAGATCCTGTCCCTGCTGATCGACGCCGGATTCGGGCCCGGCGATGCGCTCCATGTGTACAGGGCCTATTACGGGTTCCTGTACGGGCACATCCTCAATGAGTTGCAGGAATTCATCGTCGATCCGGAAGAGAATGAGGCGTTGCTCCGTCTTGGGCTGCACCGTCTTCCCGCGCGGGAGTTTCCCCGGCTCCGCGCGTTGGCCCCGGTTCTGGCTGACTACGACGGAGCGGCCGAACTGGACCAGGGCCTGGACATTCTGCTCTCCGGCCTCGCAGCCAGGCTGACTCCGCGCAACAACCCCTGAGGTGAACAAATCCAGGGCAATCCCCGGGCGGCATGCGTAGTCACGGCGGCGGGATGATTTGAAAACTAAGCCTACTGACGATATTTTGGGTTGCAATGTCTCCGCGTTCCCCATTCGTGGATGCATCGCAGCCGCGGCGAGGATCTACTGCGCAGCCACGGGCGAGAAATATGAAGGGGTCCGGACCCGTATCGGCATAGTTAAGCTTTTGGGCTTGCATTTATGGGTACAGTCACCGCATGAATGCAGGACGGGAACGAACAGGGGCTTGACTTGGCAGGAAATGCAACCTTCAGGCACAGCAACACCGCGCTGCTTTCGGTGAGCAGTGTCGAGGCTCCGAGGATCGTGAGTTCCACGGATTTCGACCGCAGGTTGGCTTCGACCCTGCAGCGGCTGAAGTTCCCGCCGCGGCTGCTTGAGCGCGTCGCCGGCATCACGCACCGCCGCTGGTGGGCCGCGGGGACCTCGTTCGATGATGCCGCGGTTGAAGCGGGCGCCAAGGCCCTGGCAGAGGCCGGCGTCGAAGCGTCCGACATCGGCCTGCTGATCAATACTTCGGTCACGCGGCGCAACCTCGAACCGTCCGTGGCGGTGAAGATCCACCACGGACTGAGCCTGCCGTCATCGGCCATGAACTTCGATCTGGCCAACGCCTGCCTCGGATTCGTCAACGGCATGACGCTGGCGGCCAACATGATCGACTCCGGCCAGATCAAGTACGCGATGATCGTCAACGGCGAGGATGCCCAGGCAACGCAGGAGGCGACCCTGGCCCGGTTGCAGCGGCCCGAGACCACCCGCGAGGACTTCAACCGCGAATTTGCCACCCTTACCCTCGGCTCCGGAGCCGCTGCGGCCGTCCTTGGCCCGGCAGACCAGCACCCAGGAGCGCACCGGATCCTCGGCGGCGTGATGCGCGCCGGCACGGAGCACCATGAACTGTGCGTGGGCGGCATCGACGGGATGGCCACCGACACCAAGGGCCTGCTCGACGGCGGCCTGCGGCTCGTGGTCGACGCCTGGAATGAGGCCCAGCCGGAATGGGACTGGGCGTCGATGGACCGTTACATCACGCACCAGGTGAGCACTGCTTATACCCAGGCCATCATCGGCGCCATCGACCTGGACCCGGACAGGGTGCCAATCACGTTCCCGCACTGGGGCAATGTGGGCCCGGCCTCCCTCCCCATGACCCTCGCGGCTGAAGCCCAGACCCTCGGAACCGGGGACCGCGTGCTGTGCATGGGCGTCGGTTCCGGTCTCAACACCGCCATGGTGGAAATCGTTTGGTAACCGCCGACTGGCACGGCGTCGACCCCGCATGGTCGCGCGAAATCGCGGTGGCTTCCACCTCTGCCGCGGATGAGCCCGGAACCGTGCGCCGCTGGCACCTGCTCGACAACGGCGCCGAGCTCTCCCGCCGTGGCCTGGCTCCCGCCGGCACCCTGCTGTGCGTCCACGGCAACCCGACGTGGTCCTACCTGTGGCGGACCTTGCTGGCCGCCGGGTCCGATCCCGCACATCCGTGGCGCGTGGTGGCGGTGGACCAGCTGGATATGGGCTTCTCCGAGCGCACCGGCAGGTTCCGGCGCCTGGCGGACCGAATCAACGACCTCGGCGACCTTACCGACGCGCTGGGCCTGGACGGGCCGGTCGTCACGGTCGGTCACGACTGGGGCGGCGTGATCAGCCTCGGCTGGGCCTTGGCGCACCCGCAGCACGTCTCCGGGGTGGTTCTGACCAACACAGCCGTCCACCAGCCCTCCGGTGCGGCAATCCCGCCGGCCCTCCGGCTTGCCCTGCACCCCGCCGTGCACCGGTGGGGCACGACGACGTCGGACACCTTTCTGCGGGTGACACACTCGCTGGCCAACCCGCCGCTGCCCGCCGACATCCGAAAGGCCTACATGGTCCCCTACCGCGGAGCCCCCCGCCGGGCCGGGGTGGGGAATTTTGTTGCGGACATTCCCGCAGACGCTTCCCATCCCAGCTTCCCGGCGCTTAGCCGCGTCGCGGAAGGGCTTCGCGGGCTCAAGGTTCCGGCCCTGATGCTCTGGGGTCCCCGGGATCCCATCTTTTCCGACCGGTACCTCAAGGACCTCATCAGCCGGCTTCCGCACGCGGACGTTCACCGCTTCGAAGGTGCCGGACATCTCGTGGCTGAAGACCGAAACATTGCCGCGCCTGTCTTCCAATGGCTTGCCGGGCACCGCGGTACCAGTGGAGCCGGTTCCCCGGCAGCCGAAGCCGCAGCGACCGGTGGCCAGGGGCTGAAGGGTGCGGAGGAACGGGGGCGCGCGGGATTCCGGCCCCTTTGGGAGCTGCTCGGCGAACTGGCGGCCGGGCCTGCGAAGGGAGCTACCGCCGTTGCGGAAATGGGGCCGGACGGCAGAGTCAGCCGCTCGCTCAGCTGGCAGCAGCTGGACGGAAACATCCTGGACCTCGCCGCGGGGCTGCGGGAAGCCGGAGTGCGGAGCGGCAGCCGGGTGAGCCTGATGGTTCCGCCCGGTGTGGACCTGACCGTAGCCCTCTACGCCTGCCTGAGGCTGGGCGCCGTGGTGGTTGTGGCCGACGCCGGACTGGGTACCAGCGGCCTGAGCCGCGCCGTGAAGGGTGCCACCGCCGATTTCCTCATCGGAATCGACAAGGCGCTGGCGGCGGCCTCGGTGCTCGGCTGGCCGGGACGGCGAATCAGCGTGCAGGACCTTCCGGCCGCCCGCCGCCGCATCGTGGGTGTCGAAACCTCCCTCGCCGCCTTGGCCGGGCGCGGTGCCGGACGCGGTGCACGGCGGCCAACGCACACCGTGGACCCAGCTGCCCCAGCCGCCGTACTCTTCACATCCGGCTCCACCGGCCCTGCCAAAGGTGTGCTCTATACGCACCGGCAGCTTGCCGCGATGCGGGATACAGTGGCCGAAACTTTCGGGATCCGTCCCGGTGCCCGGCTCGTGGCGGGCTTTGCCCCGTTCGCCTTGCTGGGGCCGGCGCTCGGAACGGTTTCGGTGACGCCGGCCATGGACGTTACTGCGCCCCGCACCTTGACGGCCCGCGCGCTGGCGGACGCCGCCGCGGCCATAGAGGCAACCGTGGTCTTCGCCTCGCCGGCGGCGTTGCGCAACGTCCTTGCCACCCGTGATGCCGTGGGTGGAGCAGGGCATAAAGCCCTGGAAAGCATCGAGTTGCTTCTTTCTGCCGGCGCACCTGTCCCGGAACCGCTCCTGGCGGAGGTGCAGCGGCTGATGCCCCGGGCCTCGCTGCATACCCCGTACGGGATGACTGAGGCGCTGCCGGTCACCGACATCAGCCTCGAGCAAATCCAGGCCGCCGATGCCGAAACGGCTGCCGGCACCGTGGCGGGAGCAGGCAACGGCGTGTGCGTGGGGAGGCCTGTGCACGGCGCCCGCGTGGCCGTCGTCCCACTGGCTGCCGATGGCACTGCACCCGGGTCCCACCTCGTGACGGAGGCTGGCGTGACGGGCGAGATTCTGGTCAGCGCCGCGCACGTCAAGGAAGCTTACGACCGGCTCTGGCTGACCCAGCGGGCAAGCACCAGTCTGCCCGGATGGCACCGTACCGGCGATGTGGGGCACTTCGACGCCGCCGGCCGGCTCTGGGTGGAAGGACGTCTCGACCATGTCGTGACGGCGCCCGGGGCCGCGGTGACGCCCGTGGGCGCCGAACAGGCCATCGAACGCCTGGACTGCGTCCGGCTGGCCGCCATCGCCGGGGTCGGGCCGGCGGGGACCCAGGCCGTCGTCGCCGTCGTCGAGACCGTACCTCCCGCCCGGAAAGCCGGCCCTGCTGCGCCGGAACTCTCCGGGCGCGTCCGCAGGGCGGCCCGTGAGGCTGGCGTGAATGTCTCCGCCGTGCTCGCAGTCCCCGCTCTGCCCACCGACATCCGGCACAACGCCAAGATCGACAGGACCCGCCTGTCCCGCTGGGCTTCACGGGTGCTGGCCGGCGGCCGTCCGGGAGAGCCATGAGGGTCCTCGTCACCGGCGCAAGCGGGCTGCTCGGGCGGGAAGTGGCCCGGCTGCTGGTCCGCCAGGGCCATGCCGTGGCCACGTTCCAGCGCCGTCCCTCAGGAATCGACGGCGCAGCAGACTTCTGCGGGTCCCTGACGGACGATGCAGCGCTCAGGCGAGCAATCGAAGGGTCTGACGGAATCATCCACCTGGCCGCCAAAGTCTCTTTTACGGGCCGTGCCGTGGAGTTCGACGAGGTGAACGTCGAAGGAACCCGCCGTCTGCTCCATTCTGCCCGTGCGGCCGGGGTGCGGGACGTGGTGTTCGTCTCCTCCCCGTCCGTCGCCAACTCCGGCGCCGCCATCGTTGGGGTGGGCGCGGAACCGGCTGACCCGCAGCACGCGCACGGCGACTACTCCCGCACCAAGGCCGAGGCGGAGCTGCTGGCACTGGCGGCGGATGCTCCGGAATGCCGCGTCGCAGCGGTGCGGCCCCACATCGTCTGGGGCCCCGGCGACACCCAACTGGTGGAACGGGTCCTGGCACGCGCCAGCCGCAGCCGTCTGCCGCTGCTCGACGCGGGTGCGGCCCTGATCGACACCACCTACGTGGACAATGCCGCCTCGGCCATCGTTGCCGCGCTGCACCGCATGGAACACGTCCATGGCCGCGCCGTGGTCGTCAGCAACGGCGAGCCCCGCCCGGTCGGTGAGCTGCTGGCGGGCATATGTGCTGCAGGGGGCGTGCCTGCGCCGTCGTGGACTGTGCCGGGCGGGGTGGCGCGGGCGGCGGGAGCGGTGGTGGAAAAGCTCTGGACCTGGGCAGGACGGAAAGAGGAGCCGCCGATGACCAGGTTCCTGGCTGAGCAGCTCTCCACCGCCCACTGGTTCGATCAGCGCCAGACCCGTGAACTCCTCAACTGGACGCCCGCTGTCTCGCTTGACGAGGGACTGGCGAGGCTGGCTGAGCACTACAGTTGCGGGTCAGCGGCGCCACGACGCTAAGTCGACGGGGTCAACCAGCGGCCTGCCTTCATCACGGCGGCCACCTCGAGTTCGGGGCTGAGCACCACCAGGTCCGCCTTGCGTCCGGCCTCAATCCGGCCGACGTCGGAGAGCCCCAGCATGTCCGCCGGGTTCTGGCTGGCCGCCCGGACGGCGTCAGCGAGCGGGATGCCGGCGTCGTGGACTGCGTGCCGTACCGCGGCGTCCAGCGTGAGGATGCTGCCGGCGATGGTGCCGTCGCTGACGAGGCGCGCCTCGCCGTCGGACACCCGGACGTCCAGCCCGCCGAGCTGGTACGTGCCTTCCTGCGCGCAGGCCGCGGCCATGGCGTCGGTGACGAAGACAGCGCGGGCCGGGCTGGCGGCAATGAAGCGGACCAGCGACGGGTGGAGGTGGACTCCGTCGGCAATGACCTCCGCGAAAACGGCGGGGTCCTCCAGCAACGCCAAGGCCGGCCCGGGTTCCCGGTGGTGCAGGGGCCGCATCGCGTTGAACACGTGCGTCCCGGCGGTGGCTCCTGCGGCAATCGCCTCGCGGGCCACGTCGTATCCAGCCCCGGTGTGGCCGATGGCCGCGACAGCGCCGTAGCCCGTGATCTGCCGGATGGCGGCCAGCCCGCCTTCCAGTTCAGGCGCGATCGTGACCATCCGCACGGTGCCCCGCCCGGCCAGCATCAGCCGGTCGATGGCCGACGCTTCCGGCGCGAGCAGAAGTTCCGCCGCGTGGGCGCCCCGGTGGTCGGGGCTGAGCCACGGGCCCTCGAGATGAATGCCGGCCAGCACCCCCTGCTCCACCAGGGCCGCCAGCGCGGCCACCGCCTTCTCGAGCTGCGTGAGCGGGGCGGTGACCAGGCTGGCCATCAGCGTGGTGGTGCCGTGCGAGCGGTGCACGCCGGCGATCCGGACCCCGGCGGCAGCGGGATCGGCGTCGTTGAAGCTGAAGCCGCCGCCGCCGTGGATGTGGGCGTCTACGAAGCCCGGCGCGAGGATGGCGTCCGGAAAGTGCGCGTCGGGCTCCCGGGCGGGCAGCCCGGGACCCGCCGCGGTGATCCGGCCGCCGTCGGTCTCCACCCAGCCGGGCTCCAGCACGGCATCAGGCAGGATGACCCGTGACGCGGAAATGAGCGTGGGACTCACCAGGTTTCCGTGATCTTGCGAAGGCCGCGGGGAGCGTCCGGGTCCCGGTGGCGCGCGGCCGCCATCGCGTGGGCCAGCCGCTGCAGGGGCATGATCTCCAGGATCGGCGAGAGCTGTTCGTGGACGGCCGGCAGCGGCACCACGTGGTTCAGCGGGCGGGCGGCCCCGGCATCACCCACCAGGCAGACATCCGCTCCCCGTTCGGCGAGGCGGTCCAGCACGGGGTGCAGGGCACGGCCGCCGGCGCCGGGCGAGGCGACGGCGATGACTGGCCGGTCGGCGTCGATCATGGCGAAGGGCCCGTGCAGCAGGTCGGCGCCGGAGAAGGCGTGCGCAGCCAGGTAAGACGTTTCCATCAGTTTCAGCGCCGCCTCCCGTGCGGTGGGGTAGGAAAAGCCGCGTCCCGTGGTGATGATGTGGTTTACGAAGCGGTAGCGGTCTGCAACCTCCAGTATCTCCGGCCGGGCCAGCACATCGGCGGCGAGACGCGGCAGGTCCGCGGCTTCCGCCCCGTTTCCTCCGGCCCAGGCGTCGATCAGCTGCCACAGCGCCAGCAGCTGCGACGTGTAGCTCTTGGTTGCGGCCACGGCACGCTCCGGCCCGGCCAGAATGTCCAGGTGGTGCCGGGCGGCAGCGGCCAGCGGAGATGAGGGCGCGTTCGTGACGGCTACGGTGAGGGCGCCGCCCCGGGCAGCAGCGGCGGTGGAGTCCACCAGGTCCGGGGAGCCGCCGGACTGGCTGACCGCCAGCCACAGCACGCCGTCCATCTTCGGTTCCGCGCCATAGACGGTAAGGCTCGACGGCGACGCCAGCCCGGCCGGCAGTCCCAGCACCGTCTCGATGAGGTACTTCGCGTACAGGGCCGCATGGTCGCTGGTGCCGCGCGCGGCCAGCAGGACGTACCTGATGTCGGCGTCCCGGAGGGTGGCGGCCAGACGGGTGATGGCGGGACGCCCCTGTTCAAGCTGGCGGGCGAGTGCCTCCGGCTGTTCCAGGATTTCAGCGGCCATCAGGGAACCGGGAAGCGGGGTTGCGGCGGCAGGGGCGAGCGTGTTTTGCGAGGTCATGGGTCTCCTTGGGTGGGGATCAGTGGGGCAGGGATAAAAGGGGGCCGATCAGGCGGGGATCTTGGCGGCTGGCGGTGCGCCCGCAAGCTGGCTGGCCAGCTCCACGGCGCCCCAAGCGGGTGCGCGGTCCAGCACGCGGACGTCCGTGAGGCCGCTGACGGCCAGCAACTCACGCACCCTGCCGGCCAGCGACGGCTGGTTGACCAGCATTCCGCCCGCCAGCAGGACCGGGGCTCCTTCAGGAATGGTGCCCAGCCGCCGGTTCACCGTCAGGGCCAGGACTGCAAGGTGCTGCGCGGCGTCCTCGGCGATGGCTGCGCTCGCGGCGTCCGAGGCGGCGAGGTCGAACACGGTGCCGGCCAGCCCGGCCCAGTACCGGCGCTCCGGCCGGCGGTAGAACAGGTCCAGCAGGTCGCCGGGTTCTGTGACTCCGGTCTGCGCCAGGAGGTGGACGGTCAACGGCCCGGCGGCCAGTCCGTCGTCGGATTCCCGCAGGGCGTTGCGGACCCCGCTGAGGGCCACGGCGTAACCGCTGCCCTCGTCGCCGAGCAGATAGCCCCAGCCGCCGGCCCGGGCTTCGCGGCCGTCGACGGCCTTCGCCCACGCGGCGGAACCGGTGCCGGAGATGAGGACGGTGCCTGCCGTGAGGCCGCCGGCCGCAAGGATGATGCGGGTGTCGTGGTCCACGTGGATCCGGGAACCGGGGAACCGACGGGAGAGCAGGCCGGCCAGCTGTTCCCGGGCTGCCGGGGTGTCCGCCCCCGCAGCACCGGCAAACACGGCGCCGATTCCGTGGCCTGCAGGATCGGCGATGCCCAGCCGGGCAGCGAGGTCATCCACCGCCGCGGCGGCTTCGTCCGGACCGACGGAGGCGATGTTCGCGCTGCCCACCGTGCATTCAGTGAACCGTCCGAACTCAGCGGACCGCTCAACGTCCGCCAGGATGGCGTGGGTCTTGGAGCCGCCAATGTCTAAACCGAGGACACGGTCCAGGCCGGGGACGGGCCGCATCACTTGGCCGCCGGCTTGGTGCTGCTGCCGGTGGTGCCGGTGGCCTCGGGCCAGCGGGCACCGTTTTCCCAGTAGTGGCGGATTTCCTCGAGGTTCCGGCCCTTGGTCTCGGGGGCGAGACGGTGGACGAAGACAAAGCCGGCGACGGCCAGCGCCCCGAACACTGCGAACGTGCCGGCACCGCCGAGCCGCTGGAGCATGGTCAGGAAGAACGCCGCGACGATCACGTTGGCCACGAGGTCCGAGGTCAGCATGGCGCTGGCGCCCAGGGAACGCAGCCGGGCGGGGAACGACTCCCCGGCGTAGACCCAGACCAGCGCGCCGAAACCGAAAGTGAAGCCCACAGTGAACAGCAGGACCCCGAGGAAGCCGACCACGGTCAGGATTCCACCGAAGTCGCGGCCCACCATGAAGACGGCGACGAGGATGATGTTGGCGACAATCATCATGCCGATGCCGCCGAGCAGGATCGGACGCCGGCCCACCCGGTCCACGAGGGACAGCGACACGAAGACGGCAACCAGGGCAGCCGCCTGGACCAGTGCGGGCAGCAGGAGCAGAGCGGCGTTGCCGGTGAAGCCCATCGCCTCGAAGATCCGCGGGCTGTAGTAGACCACGGCGTTGATGCCGGTGATCTGAATAAAGAAGCCGAGCCCGACGACGAACACAGTCGCCTTCAGGTACGGCGAGCGGAGCATCTCGCGCAGGCCCCCGCCCCGCTCTTCGCTGATGGCGCGGCGCATGTCCGCCAGTTCGGCGTCGACGTCGGCATCCGGCTCGATCGAGCTGAGCGTGCGGCGGGCGTCTTCGGTGCGTCCGCGCATCATGTACCAGCGGGCGGTGTCGGGGAGGCGGAGGGTGACGGCGAGGACCGCGAGGGCCGGAACGGCGGCGAGGCCCAGCATCAGCCGCCAGTTTTCGGAGGCCGACAATACGTAAGCGGCCAGGTAGCCGATGATGATGCCGATGACCGTGGCCACCTGGTACGCCACGAGCAGGGCGCCGCGTACCTTGGGCGGCGCTGACTCGGCCACGAAGACGGGCACCACCACCACGGAGATGCCGATGGTCAGGCCCAGGAGCAGGCGGGCCACGAGCAGCATGGGCACGTCAGCCGCGAGGGCGCTGAGCACCGCAAAGGCGGCATACGCGCCGGCGACGCCCACCATGCAGGCCTTGCGGCCCAGTTTGTTGGCGAGCCAGCCGCCGAGGACGGCGCCCAGGACTTCACCGATGACGACGGCGGTGGTCACCAGCTCCTGTTGGCTGGTGGAGAGCTGGAACTCCTTGGTGATGAACAGCAGGGCGCCGGCGATATTCGACAGATCGTAGCCGTAGATTATGCCGATGGTGGCGGCGGTGCCGCCGACCAGAAGGCCGAGGCGGGGCGTCTGGCGCAGGTCTTGCAGGAACGACATCTTTGGGTCCTTGGAAGCGGGGATGGGGGATTGGGGGTCCGGGAAACGGTACGAACCGGAATTGGTGTAAACCAATTTCCATTATTTTGGCCTAGACCAATTTTTGTGTCAATAGGTACCATCAGATTTATGGAAACCTCCGCGGCCGCTGCCCTGCCCAAGTACTACGTACTCAAGGAGCAGATCCTCACCCTCATCGAGGACGCGGTGCCCGGAACCCTGATCCCCACCGAACGCGCGCTCGCGGAGCAGTACGGAACCTCCCGTACCACCGTCCGGCAGGCGATCGGTGAGCTGGTGGCCGAGGGCCGCCTCGACCGGACGCAGGGGCGCGGGACTTTTGTGGCGCCGCCCAAGGTGACGCACGTCCGCCAGCTGACCTCCTTTTCCGACGACGCCGCGAGCCAGGGCCTCACTGCTGCGGCCCGGATCGTGGATGTAAGCGTGCTTCCCGCGGATCCGGCCACGGCGCGGCGCCTGGCGGTGGAGCCGGGGACGGACATCCACCGGGTGGAGCGGATCAGGCTGGTGGACGGCGAGCCTCTTGCGCACGAGATTGCGTTCCTTGCCGGGCCGCTCCCGGACCTGGCGCGGACCGTGGCCGAGCGCGGCTCCTTGTATGCTGCGCTGCGCGAGGACTACGGAATCCGGATCGTCGAGGTGGAGGACACCGTGGAGACCAAGCTGGCCGGACCGGCGGAGGTGCAGCTCCTCGACGTCGAAATGGGCGCCCCCATGCTGCTGGTCCACCGGCTTGGCTTCACCCCCGACGGGCGGCCCGTGGAGTGGACCGAATCGGTGTTCCGGGGCGACCGGTTCCGCTTCGTGGCGCGGATGCACGTCTAGGGACGGTGCTGGCCCTTGGGCGGAACGCCCGGAAACGTGCTGCCGGCACACCCGGAACCGTGCCGTCGGCACACCCGTTTGTTACGCCCAACTGCGGAAGATGAAGCACTGTTTCGTTGCGCGACGGCGGGTGTCGCCGGGCATTGTGAAGCAAGTTACCGGGTGGTTGTGTAAGTCCATAATCACGACGGGGCGGCGCAACGCCCTCCCTGAATCGAGGGGGACATGATCACAGCTTTGGTTCACAGAATCCGGACGCAATGCGGGGCGGAACTGAACACCTTCCGCAGCCAGGTGCACGCACTGGCGCGGCAGGACATCGGTTCCGGAGGCCTGGATGCGGCGGCCACCACCATGGCCCGCCGGCCGTGCCTTGCCACCCCGGGCGTGTCCGTTGACATCGTCGGCTTCACCTGCCCCCGTTCCTCCGACGGCGCCCCCTCGGTGCGCGTCGCCGTGTCCATGAGCCTGCAGCCCGGCCGGATGGCCTCCGCCGTCCACTGGGAGGAGGCCCACGCCTGGGCCGGCGCCGTGGCCGGCGGGGAATGGGTTGCCGCCGAATATGTCGGAAGCCAGGAGGGCCCGGACGGCAAGATCTTTCACTACGCCCTGAAAAACGCAGAGGACCCGTACGCAGTGCCTGAGTATTCCGCAGTGCCGGAGTACTCTGCGGACTATTCCGCGGTCCTGTAAACGCGGCCTAAACCAAAAGGATCCGGCGGGAATGTTCCCGCCGGATCCTTTTGGTATATCTTCGCCGTTATTCCTTGCCCAGCCCTGCGGCAGAGGTCTTTTCACCGGTGACTTCATTCAGCTTCGCCAGGTCGAAGATGCCGTTGATGTCGGCCTGCTTGGTGGTGCCGGCATCCACGCCGTCCTGCAGCAGCTTCTTGAACGCCCCGGCCAGCGGGTCCACCGTAAACACGATGTTCTTCAGCGAGCGGTCAATGACTTCCTGCGGGAGGGCCTTGCCGGCGGCTTCCTTCAGGGCGGCGTTCACTTCCGTGGCCTTCTCGGCGGCCGGGGTGTCGTTGAGCCACTTCACGGCCTCGACGTGGCCCTTGAGCAGGGCCTCCACCGTCTGCGGGTGCTCCGCGGCGAACTTCTTGTTCACGATCAGGATGGTGGTGGGGAACTCGCCGGGCTTGCCCGTCAGCGACCCGTCCCACAGGTCCTTCTCATCCACCAGGACCTTCGCTCCGGCCTGGAGCACCAGACGGGAGGCCCACGGCTCAGGCAACCACGCGCCGTCGAGCTTGCCGTTCTGGAACAGCTTCAGGGTCTGGGCGTTCTCGGTGGGGTTGATCGCAACCTCCCCGCCGCCGTCGGTGTTGGTCTTGTAGCCCTGCTTGCCCAGCCAGGCGCGCAGTGCCACGTCCTGAGTGCCGCCCAGCTGCGGGGAGGCCAGGGTCTTGCCCTTGAGGTCGGCCGCGGTCTTGATCTCCGGCTTCACCACCAGCTGCGCCCCGCCGGAGGCCGCCCCGGCGATGATGCTGATGGACTCGCCCTTGCTCTTGACGAACGAGTTGATGGCCGGGTTCGGGCCGATGTACGTGGCGTCGATCGCGCCGGCGTTCAGCGCCTCGATCGCTGCCGGGCCGGCGTTGAACACCTGTGTGCTCAGCTTGGTGCCGCCCAGCTCCTTGGCGATGAAGCCCTTCTGGACGCCAACCAGCGCGGTGGCGTGGGTGATGTTCCCGAAGTAGCCCAGCTTCAGCTCGGTGGCGGGGCTGGTGGCGGCGGCCGCGTTGGCGGACTCCGGGGCGGCGTTGTTGGCGGCCGTGGTGGCGACGGCGACGCCTGCTCCCAGAACGGCAAGGATGCCGGCGGCAATGCCGATCTTGAGCCCGCTGGGGCGTTTCCGGCCGGCAGGCTGGCCTGCGGCGATCCGGGTGGAGCCCGGGAAATCGTTCGGAGAAGTCATGATGTTTCCTTCTGGATGATGGAGCGGAGGGGATAGCGCTGAGCGTTGGATTGAGATTACGGAGGCCCCTCGGGCGGCCACAATGGCAGCCGACGCAGGCGTTCACCCGGCGTCGCAATGGTTCATCCTGGCGGTCTTATGGCTTCACCGGGAGTCGCGGAACGTCAAAAATCAGGCGTGTAGCCCGTCATGGGCGGACGTCAGGGTTTCCAGCACGGCAGGCAGGAGGTGCTGTTGCCGGCCCCAGACCGGGTCGAGCAGTTCGACGTACCAGGAGTCGGCCAGCAGCAGGGCGAGGGTTTCGTTGCTTTCGCGCGCCCAGTCCTGGATCTGCTCTGATTCGACCGGATTTTCGCTACTTCCCAGGACGGTCACCACTTCGCCGTCGTGCAGTGTGACCGGAACGGACGCCTGGCTGACCTCCCCCGGGGCGTGGGCGATGGCAATGAGTTCCGTCCCCGCGGACAGCCGCAGCAGGAGGGCCGCCGACTCGGCGGAGCAGAAGCCGGTGACGTATTCACGCTGGGCGTGGCCGGCGTCGGGGCCGAGGCCGGGCTGGGATTCCTTGGTGAACAGTCCGCTGCGGTTGAGCTCAGCCAGCTGGCCGGCGATGGGCAGGGTCTCGTCGTCGAAGCGCGGGGCGAGGGTTCCGGGCTGGTACTCGCTGGTGCCCTCAAGCCACCGCGCGGTCAGCTCTCCGGCTGCAGCGAGTGTACTTGCCTGCCGCCACACTTCACGGTCTGCCAGAAGCCTGCCGTAGCCGTCACGTTCGGTGGTGAATTGATCGCTCATACTCGATGCTAGGCGCGGTTCCGGGGTGAGCGGCAGGCCCAATGACGCCGTCGAACGCCGTATTAATCGCGGTTACGCCGCGTATCTTCCGGTTTCTCCGCGCTTTGACCGCCGGTTTGGGCTACCGGATAGTTGCTGCCACAACCTTCGCGTTCACTTTTCCATTCCGTTACTTCCAGGGGGCAATCATGGTCCGTCAGTCTCTCAAATCCCGCGCGGGCGCACTCAAGCCGGG
Source organism: Arthrobacter globiformis NBRC 12137 (assembly GCF_000238915.1). Taxonomy (GTDB): domain Bacteria; phylum Actinomycetota; class Actinomycetes; order Actinomycetales; family Micrococcaceae; genus Arthrobacter; species Arthrobacter globiformis. The sequence goes on from NZ_BAEG01000093.1 coordinate 14,347, forward strand.
GGTGGGCCTGGCCCTCGCCGCCACCAGCCTGCTGGCGCTCTCCGCCTGCTCCGACCCCGGGGCTGCGGCTGCCGGCGGTGCGGCGTCCTCGAAGGCGCCCGCCACCGCCGGCACGTCGGCGGCCAAGACGTTCAACCTGACGCCCGAGCAGGACCGCTTTACCGTCACCGTGGACGAGGCTGCTGCGGCGCAGGTTCCGGAAGCCATCAAGAAGGACGGGAAGCTGACGGTTGCGGTCAGCCCGTTCGCACCGCCGCTGGCGGTTTACGCCACGGACAACAAGACGCCGGTGGGCAACGAAGTGGACATCGCCGTCGCACTGGCCCAGACGCTGGGACTGGAGGCCGAGATCGTTCCCACCGCCTGGGCAGACTGGCCCCTCGGCGTCGAATCGGGCAAGTACGAGGCTGTCCTCTCCAACGTCACCGTGACGGAGGAGCGCAAGCTCAAGTTCGACTTCGCCAGCTACCGGGACGACAAGCTCGGCTTCTATGCCAAGAGCGACAGCGGCATCACCAAGGTCGAATCCGCCGCTGACGTTGCGGGCAAGCGCGTCATTGTTGGCTCGGGCACCAACCAGGAATCCATCCTGCTGCGCTGGGACGAGGAGAACAAGGCCAAGGGACTGAAGCCGGTCGAGTTCCAGTACTACGACGACGACTCCGCTTCGAACCTGGCCCTGCAGTCCGGCCGCGCGGACCTGACCTTCGGGCCGAACGCCACCGCCGCCTACAAGGCCGCGACCGACCAGAAGACCAAGCTGGTGGGCCTGGTGGACGGAGGGTGGCCGTTGAAGGCGAGCATTGCCGCCACCACCAAGAAGGGCAACGGCTTCGCCGCAGTTGCGCAGGCAGGGCTGAACCACCTGATCGAGGACGGCACCTATGGCAAGATCCTGGACCGCTGGGGCCTGTCATCCGAGGCTGTGGCCAAGTCAGAACTCAACCCGGCAGGGCTCCCGAAGAGCTAGTCTCGACGCCGGTTGCTCCGTAACTGCCCTTTTGATCCCCGAAAACGGCAGCTACGGAGCAGCCGATCAGTTTTGGGCCGGTTCCGGTCCGCAACTGGCAGCGCCATTGCTCTGGAAGCTGCATTGTTGAAAGGATGATCCTGGTTCCGCCGGCTCCGAGTCTGTGGACGGCGGAGCCGTGATGCTGCGCCGGCCGTCGGTGCGACGCCGTACTAAGGAGTGCCATGCTCAACCCGTTTTTCCTGGACAAGTCCGATCCCGGCAGCTGGAAGGCCCTGAACGGGGTGGCCCTGAGGCGCAGTACTCCGCACTGCAGTGGTGTGCGATAACGATGAACGCCTTCAACCGGGTCTCCATCCTCAGTGGCCACCCCGTCCGGCCGCGGCCGGCTGCGGGGAACGTCCCCGAGGACCGGGTCCCTGTCCACAGCGCGTCTGCGGGGTGATGGCATGAGCAACCTGGAGACCTTCCCCGAGGAGATCGTGTGCACCGAGGGGGACCACGCGGAAGCGGTGGAAATCCTGGCACCCCGGATGGTTCCTCTGGGCGGGCCCCGCGCCATGCCGGTGCGGCGGACCCTTCCCCAGAAGCAGCGCAGCCTCATCGGCGCCTGGTGTTTCCTGGACCACTACGGCCCTGACCTCGTCCCGGAATCCGGGGGTATGAAGGTCCCGCGCCATCCCCACACGGGCCTGGCGACGGTGAGCTGGCTGTTCACCGGCAACGTCGCCCACCGCGATTCGGCCGGGTACGAGGCCATCGTCCGCCCCGGAGAGGTCAACCTCATGGTCGCCGGGCGCGGGATCTCGCACCAGGAGTTCTCCACCCCGGACACAGGCGTCCTTCACGGCGCCCAGCTCTGGTACGCGCTGCCGGAGGAGACCAGGAACATGGCCCCGACCTTCCAGCACTATGCCCCGGAACCCGTGCAGGGAGAAGGCAGCGAGCTGCGTGTCTTCCTCGGTTCCCTGGCGGGGTCGTCCTCGCCCGTCACCACCTACACGCCGCCGCTGCTCGGCGCCGAGGCCGTCCTGCACGCCGGCGGACGGCTCGAGCTGGACCTGGACCCGTCCTTTGAGCATGGAATCCTGCTCGACACCGGCGAGGTTTCCATCGATGGCACGCCTATGGCGGTGGACCACCTGCACTATCTGCGCCCCGGGCGGAGCAGGGTCGCGCTGGAGGCCGGGCAGACGCCGGCCCGGGTGCTGATCCTCGGCGGAGAGCCTCTTGGAGAACAGATAGTGATGTGGTGGAACTTTGTGGGGCGCACCCACGAGGAAGTAGTCGCCTACCGCGCAGCCTGGCAGGCGGAGATCGGCGCCGAGCCGGCCGACGCTCCCGCCGGCAATACCTACCCGGACGGTGCCCCGTTCCCCCGCTTCGGGCCGTTCCCGGAAGGGTATCCGGCGCCGCTTCCCGCCCCAGCTTTGCCCAACGCCCGGCTTCGGCCCCGAGGTTAACCGACCATCCGACCCAGGAGGACTCTTGGAACAGCAAACAACCCTGACCGTCCAGAACGCACCGCAGCGCCGCCGCTACGAGCTCCGCGACGGCGACACCGTCATCGGCAAGGCGCATTATCTGCCGTATGACGGGGGACAGGGGCCCGAACGGATTTTTTACCACACGACCGTCAGCGAGGACTACGCCGGGCAGGGCCTGGCCGCTCGCCTGGTCCAGGATGCACTGGACGATACGCTGGACGCCGGCATCGCCGTCGTGCCCGTCTGCCCGTACGTCAAGCTCTGGCTGCGCAAGCACCCGGACTACCAGCAGCGCGCGACACCTGTGCGCCCCGAGCACCTCGCCGCCCTCGAGAACGCGCAGCGGTAAGGGACATTCCGCTGCCCGGAGCGGTGCGTTACGGCAGCCGGCCCGGCCGCCGCAGACTCGGAACGCCGGCCTGTCCGGGCTCAAGCGGCACCGGGCTGACCAGCACCGCAGGCCCGCGGTGCAGCACGCCGTCGGAAAGCGCCCGGCAGCGCATGCCCCCGCGCCCCCGCATGGCGGCGTGCGCTCCGGACGCGAGCATCCGGTCCATCCATGCGCACGGGTGGGCGGGCCGTCCGCCTTTGAACCGCACTGCGTCCCCTCGGGATTCCAGCGTGAACTCCTGGCCGAGGAGCGGCGCCAGGTGCGCGCCCCTGACGATCACGTTGCGCCGGGTCAGCAGCGGGTCGAAGGGACCGGCGCCGAGTTCAGCAGCCATGGCTTCGAGGGCCTCGACGGCGAACAGGGTGACCGCCGCGTCCATGTGCGCAGCCTTGCCGAAGAACCGGTCCCCGACGATGCCTTTGCCGGCCACGATCTCCACCCGGTCGGCATCCGCTGTGGGCACGTCGGCGGCGCCGTCCCGTGCGCGGCCGAAGTAGGCGTGCGCCGGCGAAACGAGCAGATGCAGCACGTCCACGTCGTACCGGTACGTTTCGGTCATGCAATAACGCTATACCCGTGACCAGGCCGGTTCTGGTGTGTTACTGGTGCGCTGCGAGCAGGGAGCTGGCTTCCTGGCGGGTGGATCCGGAGGATTCGATGTGGGCGAGTTCGGCGGGGATTTCCCAGCCCTTTTTGCGCATCGCGGTGGCCCAGAGCCGGCCGGCGCGGTAGGAGGAACGGACCAGGGGGCCGGACATGACGCCGAGGAAGCCGATCTCTTCGGCCTCGGTGGCGAGATCGACGAATTCCTGTGGCTTGACCCAGCGGTCCACCGGGAGGTGGCGTTCGGAGGGGCGCAGGTACTGGGTGATGGTGATCAGGTCGCAGCCGGCCTGGTGGAGGTCCTTCAGGGCTTCGGAGATCTCGTCGCGGGTTTCGCCCATGCCCAGGATGAGGTTGGACTTGGTGACCATGCCCAGGTTCCGGCCCTGGGTGATGACGTCCAGGGAGCGTTCGTAGCGGAACGCGGGCCGGATGCGCTTGAAGATCCGTGGCACGGTTTCGACGTTGTGGGCGAAGACCTCGGGTTTGGAGTCGCAGATCGCGGCGATGTGCTCGGGTTTGCCGGAGAAGTCCGGGATGAGGAGTTCGACGCCGGTGCCGGGGTTCAGTTCGTGGATCTTGCGGACCGTTTCGGCGTAGAGCCAGACGCCTTCGTCTTCGAGGTCGTCGCGGGCGACGCCGGTGACGGTGGCGTAGCGCAGGGCCATGGCCTGGACGGAGCGGGCGACCTTGGTGGGTTCGAACCGGTCCACGGGGGAGGGTTTGCCGGTGTCGATCTGGCAGAAGTCGCAGCGGCGGGTGCATTCGGAGCCGCCGATCAGGAAGGTGGCTTCCTTGTCTTCCCAGCATTCGAAGATGTTGGGGCAGCCGGCCTCTTCGCAGACGGTGTGCAGGCCTTCCTTCTTCACCAGGTTTTTGAGCTGGACGAATTCCGGGCCCATCTGGACCTTGGCCTTGATCCAGTCCGGCTTGCGTTCCACCGGGGTGGCCGCATTGCGCTGCTCGATCCGCAGCATTTTCCGGCCTTCTGGTGCCAGTGTCATTGTTCTCTTTCCCTGTTACTAAATCAGTAGGAGTGCTAAGTCAGCAGGCCACGACGTTGACCGCCAGGCCGCCCATTGCGGTTTCCTTGTATTTGGAGCTCATGTCCTTGCCGGTCTCCCGCATGGTCACGATGACCTCATCCAGCGAGACCCGGTGCGAGCCGTCGCCCCACAACGCCATCTTCGCCGCGTTGATCGCCTTGGCTGCGGCGATGGCGTTGCGTTCGATGCAGGGCACCTGGACCAGCCCGCCGATCGGGTCGCAGGTCAGGCCCAGGTTGTGTTCCATCGCGATCTCCGCGGCGTTTTCCACCTGCGCGGGTGTGCCGCCCATGACCTCGGCCAGGCCGGCGGCCGCCATCGACGACGCCGATCCCACCTCGCCCTGGCAGCCCACCTCCGCCCCGGAAATGGACGCCTGCTCCTTGTACAGCACCCCGACGGCGCCGGCGGCGAGCAGGAACTTCACCACCACGTCGTCGCGGTCCTCCCGGGTCGCCTGATCCATGCCCGGCGCGAAGTGCAGCGCGTAGTAGAGCACGGCCGGGATGATGCCCGCGGCGCCGTTCGTCGGGGCAGTCACCACCCGCCCGCCCGAGGCGTTCTCTTCGTTGACCGCCAGGGCGATCAGGTTCACCCACTCCTGCCAGTACTTCGGGTCCCGGTAGTCGGGATCGTGGTCCCGGCTTTCCTTCAGGAGCCGTTCGTGCCAGTCCGGGGCACGACGGCGGACCTTCAGCCCGCCGGGCAGCAGCCCCTCACGCTTGAGGCTGGTCGCCACGCAGCCCTCCATCACCGAGTAAATGTGCAGCAGGCCGTCCCGGATCTCCTCCTCGGACCGGGAGGCGCGCTCGTTGACCAGCATGACCTCGCCGATGGACAGGCCCTGGGCGCCGCAGTGCTCCAGCAACTCGGCGGCGGTCCGGAACGGCAGCGGCAGTTCCTTCCTGGACTCATCGAGCTCCTGCTGGGCCGCGTCCTCCTCGCCCTCGC
>NZ_BAEG01000092.1 GCF_000238915.1 Arthrobacter globiformis NBRC 12137
TTCGGCGGTGATCGCGTTCGAGGCCAGATCAGCAAGGCTCCGGTCCACCACGTCCGCCTCGGAAGAAACGACCTGCAGGGCGTTGGCACCGGCAGAAGCCAACCCACCGGCACCGGGCCCTAAGGCCCGGTCCGCGGCGAATCCCCCCATGGCTTCCATGGAACAAGTCTGGTCCGGGGGTCTGACATTAATAGCCCGTCGCCGAGGGCCCAAAAAGTTTTTCGCGGACGACCCGAAGCGGCAGTCCAAAGCTTAAGCGGCCCGTCACCCTCCCGCCGCGCGTCCTGGGGCCATAGACTCTAGCCAACTACGTGTAGCAGCGCCGCTCCGTCCATCCGGCCACTAAGGTTCGGAAACTCCAGGGGAGCAGAGCGCCGCTGCACCCGTTGGAAGGAAGTGGCGGGTGAAGCTGGGCATAGCGCGGGAGCGCCGGGAAGGCGAGCGGCGGGTCGCTGCGACGCCGGAAACCGTCAAGCAGCTGGCCGGACTGGGCCTGGAAGTGCTGGTTGAATCCCGGGCCGGCATCTCGGCCGGGCATGCCGACGATGAATACCGCCAGGCAGGCGCCCACATCGTTGACGACCTCGATCCCGCCCTGCTGGATATCCTCGCCCATGTCCGCCCGCTGGAACTCCCGACGGCGACAGCCCTGAAACGCGGCGCCGTCACCGTGGGTTTGGCCTCGCCGTCGTCCGAACTCGCCACCGTCAGGGTGCTCGCCGAAGGTGGGGTCACGTCCTTCGCGCTGGAATTGGTGCCGCGCATCTCCCGTGCCCAGTCCATGGACGCTCTCTCCTCGCAGGCCCTCGTGGCCGGCTACCGCTGCGTCCTCGAAGCTGCCATCCGCCTGCCGCGCTTCTTCCCGCTCTACATGACAGCGGCCGGAACCGTGCCGCCCGCGAGGGTCCTGGTGCTCGGCGTCGGCGTGGCGGGGCTGCAGGCGATCGGAACGGCTAAACGGCTGGGCGCCCGCGTGTCCGCCAACGACATCCGGCCGTCCTCCGCGGAAGAGGTCACGTCCATGGGCGGCACCTTCATCAAACTGGACCTGGAGACGGCGGAGGCGGCCGGCGGATACGCCCGCGAGCTCACTGCCGACCGCGGCGCCCTGCAGCGGCAGTTGCTGGCGCCGCACGTCGCCGACGCCGACGTTTTGATCACGACGGCGGCCGTCCCCGGCAGGCGTGCCCCGCTTCTGGTGACCCGCGAGATGGTGCAGGGCATGCGCCCCGGGTCCGTCGTCGTCGACCTCGCCGCGGAATCCGGCGGCAACGTCGAGGGGTCCGTTCCCGGCCGGGACATCCACGTCCCCACCGCCGACGGAAAGGGGACCGTCACCGTCGTCGGCCTTAAGGACGCACCCTCCGCCATGCCCACCGACGCCTCCCGGCTTTACGCGAAGAACGTCGCCAACCTGCTGGCTCTGATGACCCGCGACGGGACGGTGGACCCGGATTTCGACGACGACGTGATAGCGGGTGCCTGCCTGACGCACGACGGCGTGGTGCGTCATCCGCCGACGGCGGAGGCTCTTGCGGCGCTCACGGGGGAAAACGCGCCCGGTGCCGCATCAACGGACGGACCACCCGGGGACACGGACACCGCCAGTGACACGGACACCGCAAGTGACACGGACCACGAACTCGCCGACGAGCTGGCGAGCGGGCGGGAAAAGGCGTCGGAAAACGAAGGGGTGGTCTGATGGACGGTATCAGCCTGCTGACCATCACCGTGCTTGCGGTGTTTGTCGGCTTCGAAGTGGTGTCGAAGGTGTCCAGCACGCTGCATACGCCGCTGATGTCCGGTGCGAATGCCATTCACGGGATCATCCTGGTGGGTGCCATCATCGTCGCCGGGCAGGCCACGCACCCCTGGGTGCTCGCGGTGGCGCTGCTGGCGGTCGTCCTCGCCACGGCGAACCTTGTGGGCGGCTTCGTGGTAACGGACCGCATGCTGGAGATGTTCCGCGGCCGCAAGGAAAAACCGGCGAAGCCCGCCCCCGGGGTTGGGGCTCCGGGCGTCGCCCAGCCTGAAACCAAGGAGAACACGGAGGCCACGCGGTGATCCTCCTCGACCCCAACGTCACCGCCCTGCTCTACCTCGCGGCCGCCGTCTTCTTCATCCTGGCGCTGAAGGGCCTCAACTCGCCGCGCACCGCCCGCCGCGGCAACCTCATCGGCGCCTTCGGTGCGCTGGTCGCCGTCGTTACTGTCTTTTTCTCGACCCGGCTGGACAACGTCCCTTTGATCCTCGGCGCCATTGCCGTCGGTTCCGGTGTGGCCGCCCCCGTGGCCAGGCGCGTCAAGATGACCCAGATGCCCCAGCTCGTCGCCCTCTTCAACGGGGTGGGCGGCGGCGCCGCCGCCCTCGTGGCGCTGCTGGAACTGCCGCATGCGGAGGACGCCTGGGTGCGCGTCGCCGTCGTTTTCACCCTGCTGGTCGGGGCGGTGTCCTTCGCCGGCTCAGCCGTGACGTTCGCAAAGCTGCAGGAGCTCATGACCACCCGCCCCGTGGTGTTCCCCGGCCTGCCGGTGCTCATGGGGGCGGTGCTGCTCGCCGCCGTCGGTGCCGCGGCCGCCGTCGTGATGGGTGGCTCGCTCGCCCTGGCGCTGCTGCTCCTCCTGCTGGGCCTGGTGGCAGGCGTGCTGCTGGTGCTGCCCGTGGGCGGCGCCGATGTGCCGATCGTCATCTCGCTGCTCAACGCGTTCACCGGCCTCGCCGTTGCCGCGTCCGGCCTGGTGCTGGGGAACGTGCTCCTGGTGGTGGCGGGCACGCTGGTGGGGGCATCGGGCACCATCCTCACCCGGGCGATGGCCGCGGCCATGGGCCGCAGCGTGGCCGGCATCCTGTTCGGCGCGTTCCGGGGAGGTTCGACGGCGGGATCCACCGTCATGAGCGACCGTCCGGTCCGCTCATCCAGCCCGGAGGACGTGGCCGTGCTGCTGGGCTACGCGCAGCGCGTGATCATCGTTCCCGGCTACGGGCTGGCCGTGGCGCAGGGACAGCACACCGCCGCAGAGCTGGCTCAGGCCCTGGAATCCCGGGGCATCCGCGTGGACTTCGCCATCCACCCCGTGGCGGGACGCATGCCCGGGCACATGAACGTGCTCCTCGCCGAGGCCAATGTGCCCTACGAATCGCTCAAGGAAATGGGCGAGATCAACTCCGAGTTCCGCACTGCCGACGTCGCGCTGGTGGTGGGCGCGAACGACGTCGTGAACCCCGCCGCGAAGACCACCGCAGGCTCGCCGATCTACGGGATGCCGATCCTTGAGGTGGCGGACGCGCGTCAGGTGGTGTTCCTCAAGCGCTCCATGCGGCCCGGGTTCGCCGGGATTGAGAACGACCTCATGTTCGAGCCGCAGACAACGCTGCTGTTCGGCGACGCGAAGGAGTCCCTGACGAAGGTGCTGGGCGCGGTAAAGGCCCTGTAGGGTGGGGCCTTCGGGGACCCTCTTTCCCGGCTCCTGCAGTACCGCCTCCGCCTCCGGCCGTTACCGAAATGTGACTTTTGCTGCGTGAGTGCGATAGCCTCGGGCGGTGTCCTGGTTCCGCTCAGGGCATTCCCGGGCAGAATGCCGAGCCCTGCCGCTGACCGGGATCCGTTCGCTATGACCAACAGGCAGGGACGGGGGAACCACCTTTTTACCGGCCTTGCGAGTCAAGGCCTAGGGGTTAAGTCCAGAAGCTCCGCCTAGCCGCGGGCAGGACCGGGTGACTCCCATCCGAACCCGACAGCTCACCCCGCAGGCATGGGAGAGGCAAACCACCATGTCACGTAAGTCCATGTCCGCGCGCCATCGCGCCACCCCCACGACGTCCATCGCCCTGCAGGGCCTGTCGCATTCCCTCAAGTCCAACGCCGCCACGGTTGCCAAGCCGGCGGCAGCAGCCGCCGTCGCTTCCGGTCTCCTCTTCGGCGCCGGGGCGCCCGCCCACGCAGGTTCCTACGCCCCTGAGACGCCGGACGCCGCTGCCCAGTCTGTCGCTGGCCAGGCGCTTGCTGCCCCCGCCGCGCCGGCAGTCCCGGCCCCGGCGGGCGGCGGATCTGCTGTTGCCGGTGCGTCTCACACCGTTGAGCCCGGCGACACCCTTGGCGCCATCGCAGCACGCCACGGCGTCAGCCTCGATGCTCTTCTGGCAGAGAACGGCCTGTCCCTGGCCTCGGTCATTTACCCCGGTGACCAGATCTTCATCCCCGGGCCGGGCGCAGCTGCAGCCCCCGCAGTACCTGCGGCTCCGGCAGCACCCGCGGTGCCTGAGGTCCCTGCCGCGCCGGCGGCCCCTGCGGCCCCGGCTGTCCCCGAGCCGACCGGCATGGGGATCTACAACGCCTCCGCGTCGATAACGCCGGCAGCAACCGCTCCGGCAGCCAGCGGCACCGGCGCAGCCATTGTGGCCTCCGCCCGGGCGCAGCTCGGTGCCACCCAGGACTGCACCGTCCTGGTGGAGCAGGCCCTGCGCTCCGTCGGCAAGTCCGTCGGCGACCTCGCGCCCGCACAGTTCCACCAGTACGGAACTCCGGTTTCGGCCCCGCAGCCCGGGGACCTGATCATCAGCGCGGGACACGTCGGCGTCTACATCGGCGGCGGGCAGGCCATCAGCAGCGGCATGAACGGTGTCAACGAAACCATCGTGCACCCGGCCTCCTGGCTCACCGGCTCCACTTACGTGCGGGTGAACGCTTAGCAGTCGGAAGGGTTTACACAGCAGCGGCGGGTGCATCGGCACCCGCCGCTGCTGTGTTTGGTGGCAGTTGAGCTTGTTACGCCCGCCTCGCGGCTTCCCCGGTGGCCACGCAAGCTCCGCGGCCGTCCGCGGCTGACATAAAAAGTCACTTCCACGCAACAATTGTTGACCTATGGATACCGGGACGGTTAACTGGCAACCTGACCGGATGTGAGGTGGGACACGTCACGGCTGAAACTTCGCAAGCAACGCCGAGAGTGAGTTCCCGTGGACCTAATCACCACCGCAGAGGTTGAGGCAGCAGCGACGAGGCTGATGACCGCCTTCGCGGCCACCAACACAGACGACTACTTCGACTGTTTCGCACCTGACGCGACCTTCGTCTTCCATTCCGAACCGGACCGCCTCACCTCGCGCGGGGAATACCGCGCCCTGTGGCAGGGCTGGCTCGAGGATGGGTGGCGGGTCGCAGGGTGCGCAAGTTCCAAAGCACATATCCAGATCGCCGGCCCAACCGCCGTATTCAGCCACGATGTCAAAACTGTCATCGACGTCGCCGGCACCAAAGAGACCCTTCACGAGAGGGAGACCATCATTTTCACCAGGACGGAGTCTGGCAGCGTGCTCGCCGTTCATGAGCATCTTTCTCCGGCGCCTGCCAGTCCGAAGGAAAACTCATGACAAACGACCCCAAAGCCCCTGCCGTGACCGAAGTTGAAAAGCATGGCATCGAACCGATTCCTGCTGCCGACCGCACCGCAAAACCTCTGGATCTGTTCCGTCTCGTGTTCGGCGGCGCGAACACCTTCGCCACGGTAGTCCTGGGGTCGTTTCCCATCCTCTTTGGGCTGTCCTTCAAGGACGCGCTGTTGGCCACGGTCCTGGGCGTGGTGGTTGGTGGCCTGATACTTTGCCCAATGGCCGTTTTCGGCCCGACCAACGGAATGAACAATGCCGTTTCGTCGTCCGGGCACCTGGGCGTGCACGGCCGTGTGGTGGGATCCTTCCTGTCACTCCTGACAGCCTTCGCCTTCTTCTCCATCTCCGTGTGGAGTTCAGGGGACGCGCTGGTAGGGGGCGCGAACCGCCTGGTGGGCCTGCCCCAAAACGCCGTGACGCTAAGCCTCGCCTACGGCGTCTTTGCTGTCCTGATTCTGACCGTGTGCATCCACGGGTTCCGTTTCATGCTTTGGGTCAACAAGATCGCAGTGGTCGCAGCGTCACTGCTTTTCCTGCTCGGAATCGTTGCTTTCGCGGGCACGTTCGACGCGTCATACGCCGGGACGTTCGGGCAGGGAGCGGATGCAGCTACCAACGCACTGTTCTGGCCGTCCTTCATCGGATCGGCACTGATCGTCATGTCCAACCCGATCTCCTTCGGCGCGTTCCTTGGCGACTGGTCCCGGTACATCCCGGCTGAGACGCCCAAACGAAAGGTCATGGCTGCCGCCTTCCTGGCCCAGGTGGCTACCCTCGTGCCGTTTGGCTTCGGCCTGGTCACGGCCACCATCATTGCCACGGAGGCGCCGGCATTTTTTGAAAACTCCGATTATGTGGGCGGGCTCCTGGCCGTCTCCCCTGCCTGGTACTTCCTGCCGGTGTGCCTCATTGCCCTGGTGGGCGGAATGTCCACCGGCACCACCGCGCTTTACGGAACTGGCCTCGACTTCTCCAGCGTCTTTCCCAGGTTCTCCCGCGTCCAGGCCACGTTGTTCATTGGCTCCATCGCCATCGTCTTCATCTTCGTAGGCCGCTTCGCGTTCAACATTGTGCAGAGCATCTCCACGTTCGCGGTGCTCATCATCACCTGCACCGCGCCCTGGATGATCATGATGATGATCGGTTACGTAACGCGGCGGGGCTGGTACGACGCCGACTCCCTCCAGGTTTTCAACCGCCGCCAGGTTGGTGGCCGGTACTGGTTCAACCGCGGGTGGAACTGGCGCGCGATGGGCGTCTGGATCTTCTCGGCGGTCATGGGAATCATGTTCGTGAACGTTCCTAACCAGTTCGTCGGTGCTCTCGGCAACCTCGCCGCGGGAGTGGACCTGAGCATCCCAATTTCGATTGGCCTGGCTGCAGTTCTTTACCCCGCAGTGCTGTGGCTCTTCCCGGAACCTGCGGACGCGTATGGCCCGGAGGGCCCAAGGTTCGTCAGGGCAGCTGCCCCGAAGAATATCCCGATCGTTGACGAGAAGAAAGATCTCGAGTCCGTGCTGTCCTGACGACCCCGCCGCACCGAAACTAATTTCCGCACCGAAACTAATTTCGGTGCGGCGGCAGGGTTTGCGCGGCGCGGACGACGGCGGTCGTCACCTCCGCGAGGCCCGGCGAGTCCAGGGTCCACACCTGCCAGAAGAGCCGCAGGTCCTCGCTCCACCCCGGGTCGAGCTCTACGAGCGTGTTCCCGGGGTCCTGTTGGTCCGGCACCATGCCCCAGCCCAGGCCCGCGTGAATCGACTCGACGAACTGAACTGAATCGGGGATAAAGTGCTGCGGGGGCGTGGCGTCCGGCGCGACGCGCGCGAGAACAGCGAGCTGGTGCGTGTCCTTCCGGTCGTACTGCATGACAGGGGCGACGGCGAGGGCCTCCGGCGTGGGGCCGTCCGGGAACCAGCGGGCAGCGAAATCGCGTGAGGCCTTGGCCCGGTACACCATGGTGCCCAGCGGCCGGAGGGTGCACCCCTGCACCGGCCGGGGATCCGCGGTAATCGCGCCAACGGCGTCGCCGGACCGCAGCAGGTCGGCCGTGGCGTGCTCGTCGTCGCGCAGCAGCTCGAGGGCCACGCGGCCGCCGAGCGCAATCTCCCGGTAGGCCGCCGGCAGCCACGTCGCGATGGAGTCTGCGTTGGCCACGATGGGAACCCGCAGCCGCTCGGCGCTGGGCGGCACGCCGCCCCCGTCGTCCCCCTCGGCGTCCTCCGGCCCCCGCAAGGAAAGGACCGCCTCGTCGGCGAGGAGTAGGAGCTGGCGCGCGGAACGGAGGAGCTGTTCGCCCGCCGGCGTTGGGCGAACCGGCTTGAGGCGGCGCACCAGCACACTGCCCACGGAGCGTTCGAGCGCCTTGATGCGCTGGCTCACGGCGGAGGGAGTGAGGCGGAGTTCCGACGCGGCGGCGTCGAAGGTCTCGTGATCGACGACGGCGGCAAGGGCCCTGAGCTGATCGAGTTCCATAAAGAAATTCTAATGGAACTGCAGAAAAAGTGAATTGCTTTTCAGATTTCCGAATCGTACCTTCGAAGAATGCTTCCCTTCCTCACCGGTCTCGGAGCCGGCCTCAGCCTGATTGTCGCCATCGGAGCGCAGAACGCGTTCGTCCTGCGGCAGGGCCTCAAGCGTGAGGCTGTCCTGCCGGTCGTCCTGGTGTGCCTCCTCAGCGACGCGCTCCTGATTCTCGCCGGCGTCGCGGGGATCGGCGCGCTCATCCAGGGCTCACCGGTCTTGCTCGCGGTGGTGCGCTGGTTCGGTGTCGCGTTCCTTCTCGCCTACGCCGCTTTCGCGGCCAGGCGCGCCTTGCGCCCCGGGACCCTGAAGGCGGCGGAATCCCCCGGCAAGGGAACTGTCTGGTCGGCTGTAATCACCGCCGCCGCCATCACCTGGCTCAACCCCCACGTGTACCTCGACACGCTGGTGCTGCTGGGCTCGCTCGCCAACTCCCATGGTGGTTCCGGGAAGTGGCTCTTCGGGGCAGGGGCCGCCGCCGGCAGCGCCCTCTGGTTTCCCCTGATCGGCTACGGGGCGCGCGGACTCAGCGGCTTTTTCGCGCGGCCGGCGTCGTGGCGCATCCTCGACGGCGGCGTCGCCCTGCTCATGCTTGCCCTGGCCGTCGTCCTGGCAACCGGACACTGACGTTCGCAACGAAAGACCGACGGCGGCGTTGCCGGCCGCCGCGGTTATCCGCTGTCGCCAGCCATTCGGTCGAGTATCCCGGCCATGATGTCCAGTGCACGGGCAAGCTGAAGATCGGTCGGGGCGCCGTATCCGATGACGAGGCCGTTTTCCGGTGGTTGCTCTGCAAAGTAGCTTGCGAGTGTCACAACCCGCACCCCCAGCTGCAGTGCTTCCTCGGCCACACGCCCGGCCGGGACGTTCTGTGGGAGCCGGATGACGGCGTGCAGGCCGCCGTCCAGGGCCGCCAACCGGACGTCTGCCCGTCCTCCGAGCCGGTTCAGCAGGAGTTCGCGGCGGTGAGCGTACTGTCTCCGCGCCCGGGCGATGTGCCGTGCAAGGCCTCCGCCCGCAATGTAATGGGCCAGGGCAGACTGCAAGACCCCGGAAACAGGTGTGCCGAGGTCAAGCCGTGCGTCCTTGAGGCGCTGCCCGGAGGTGCCGCGAACCACAAGGTAGCCGCACCGCAGCCACGGGCTCAGCGACTTTGAAAAGGTGCCCACCAGGACGACCTCGGCAGCGGAGGGCAGCGAGGCCAGGGCGGGCAGGGGCATCCGCCGGTGCCGGAACTCGCTGTCGTAGTCGTCCTCGAGGATGACCACCCGGTTGGCTTCAGCCCAGGCCAGCAGGGCCAGCCTTTCCTTCACCGGCATCCGGCCGCCCAGGGGGTACTGGTGGCTGGGAGTTACCAGGATCGCGTCAGGGCTGGGATCAACGCCCGCAAGCTGTGCCGCTTCCAGCCCGTCGTCGGCAACCGGAAGGGCTTGAACCACGGCGCCCGCCGCGGAAAGCACCCGTCTGGCCGTGGGATAGCCGGGGTCCTCCATCAGCACGCGGGGCCGGTCCGCCGCGCCGCGGAGTGCCGTGACGATCAGCTGCAGGGCGTCACTGGTACCGGCTGTGATGACGACGTCGTCAGCACTCACGGCAAGTCCGCGGGACGCGGCGAGGTGCTCGGCCACGGCAGCACGAAGGGCCGGAGTGCCCAGAATGGCCGGGATCTCGACTTCCACCGGCTCGGCAACGGCCGTCCGCCACGCGGCCCGCCAGCCGCGGTCACGGAACGGCGCGCCGGACGGCCGTCCCGGGGTGAGGTCGATCGTTGCGGTTTGCTCCGTGCCGGACACGGCCCGAGGGCCTGCCGACGCCGTGCCCTGGCCATCGGAGCGTACCGTCACGCGGGTGCCGCCCGAGCCCCGGCTTTCCAGGTACCCTTCGCCGGCGAGCTGCTCATAGGCGCGGACCACCACTCCGCGGGAGACACCAAGCCCGGCGGCAAGCCGCCGCGACGCCGGCAGGGTGTGCTCCGGCCTCACGGTTCCGTCAAGGATTGCTTCCCTCAGCCGGACAACCAGCTGGGAGGTCAGCGGAACGCGGCTCCGGTGGTCCAGCACCAGGGGCAGTTCGGCTTCGATCTTGGTCCTCCTGAATCGTGGATTCTTGGATCTATGTTAGGACCAATCAGGCTGTGAGCATGAGGAGAGAAACCTAATCTGAACTGATGAGAGGACACCCCTCGTGTTTACCGGCCTTTGTGCATTTCCCCTGACTCCGCTCGCCGGGGACGACGTCGACGAAACCGCACTGGTGCGGCTGGTTGCGCGGTGCGTCGATGCCGGCGTGGACTCCATCGGTGTCCTGGGTTCGACCGGCATCTATACCTATCTGCTGCGCGGGGAACGCCGCAAGGTGGTGGAGGCTGCCGTTGATGCTGCCCAGGGAACTCCGGTGGTGGCAGGTGTGGGCGCCATGCGCACCCGTGACGTGCTGGGCTGCGTCGAGGATGCCCAGGCGGCGGGCGCCTCCGGCCTGCTGCTGGCTCCTGTTTCGTATCAGCGGCTCAGCGACGACGAGGTCTACCGGCTGTACTGTGATGTCTCGTCCGCGTCCGATCTGCCGATTGCCGTCTATGACAACCCGGCCACCACAGGGTTTACCTTCTCCGATGAACTCCATGGCCGGATCGCCGAACTTCCCGGCATCGCATCGATCAAGTTCCCGCCTCCGGCTCCGGGCTTGGCCGCCGAACGCATCGCTAGCCTCCGCGCCGCAGTTCCCGAAGGCGTATCCCTGGGCATCAGCGGCGACTGGGCCGCAGCGGAGGCACTTCTGGCCGGCTGCGACATTTGGTACTCAGTTATCGCCGGCCTGTTTCCCAAAGCCGCCAGGGTGATCGTTGATCTTGCCCAGACGGGTCAAGGTGACCAGGCCAGCCATGGCCGCCTAGCGCTTGAGGCATCTGCGGCACTGGAACCGGTGTGGTCCCTCTTCCGCACCTACGGGAGCCTGCGCGTCGCTGCCACCATGGCCGAAGTTCTCGGCTTCGCGGAGGCGCCGTGCCTGCCCCGCCCGCTGCAAAGCCTGCATGGTGAGGGCCGCAGCCGGGTCGAGGAAGCCCTCCGGCTCAGCGGACTGGGCGCCTGAGCAGGTACGGCATGGGCAGCCTGAACCGCGGTACCGCGGAGCAACAAGCACACGCGGAGCAACCAGCACGGATGGGACAACAAGGACGGGTGGGGCAACAAGCACCGACGAAACAGGCCCCGGCCGGAGGCCCGTCCCACGGAGGTCCGGTCCGCGGAGGACTGGTCCGCTACGTGGCGGCTGCGACGCTCGCACGCACCGCCGACGGCGGAGCCGTGGTGGCAATTGTCCTCATGGTCACAACGAGCGGGGCACCGGGCTGGCTGGCCGGCCTGCTCGGCGCCTGCATCACCGCGCCGCACCTGCTGGGGCCGCTCGTGGCGCGGAGCCTGGACTCCTGCCGCGACGGACGCGTCCTGATCGCGTGGGCGTGCGTCGTTCACGGCGCCACGCTCGCGGCCGCCGTGCTGCTGTACCCGGTGACGTGGCCGGCGGTCACCGGCGTTCTGCTGGTGGCTTCGGGGCTGGTCGGGCCGCTGCTGACCGGCGGCATCAGCAGCCGCCTACCGGCGATCGCCGGCCCGGACCAGGTCAGCCAGCGCCGTGCCCAGGGCTGGGATGTGGCCACCTACGGAATCGGCGGGACCATCGGTCCGAGCGTCGTGGCCGCTGTCTCCGCCTGGGCCGGACCCACCATAGCCGCCCTGATCCTGGCGGCTGCCACCTTCGTGGCCGCCGGCGTCGTTCGACTGCTGCCCTATGTTCCTCCCGCCGCACTGGCAGCCGAGGTTCCGAGGCCTGCCCAGACCCTGCGGCTCATGGCCGTCACGGGCCGGCTTCGGAGGATGCTGTACCTGACCATCACGGTGGCGTTCTCCGTGGCGGCGCTGCCCATCGCGGCCGTGGCGTCCACCGCCATGTTCCAGGTCCAGCCGGCAGCCGCCGGCGTTCTCACGGCGGCTTACGGGCTGGGCGGCCTGACCGGTTCCGCCGGAGTGATGTGCCACCCGCTGCGGGGCGACGCGGACCGACTGGTGACGCGTCTCGCGGGATTCGTTGCCGTGGCGCTGGCCGTCGCCGCCTTGTCCGGGTCCTTTGCGCCTGCCGTCGCCGCCTACGCAGCCGCCGGGGTCATGAACTCGTACTTTTTCGCGGCGACCCTCGCCGCCCGCAGCGAGTTTGCGCCGCCGCAAGTCCGGGGGCAGGTGTTCGTTTGGGTTGGTGCCCTCAAAATCGCCGCCGGGTCCGCCGGAACAGCCGCGGCCGGCGTCGTCATCACGGGGGAGCCGCAGCTTCCCCTGTTCCTTGCCGCCGCACTCATCCTGGCCAGTGCCGGGGCATCGGTCCTGGACCGCCGCGGCCCCGTCGGGCTGAAGACGTCGGGCTGAAGACGGTGGGCCGAAGCCGGCGCGCTGAGGGTCGCCGGCCGCCCGATCGCGCTCGCAAGTATCAGCCGGATTGATCGGACTGTGCCCCATATCCGGGGAACGCGGTTACGATTTGAGTTCCGGGGCTTTCGGGCCCGCCCGCAGCAGCCGAAGGACACCATGACAGCCCAGAATGCTTCCTCGCCGCCACGGGCAGCCGTGGTGGTCAACCCCGCCAAGGCTGTTGGCGCCGATCTCCGCGCCTCGCTGGTCCGGCTGTGCGACACGCAGGGCTGGGCCGAGCCGCTGTGGCTGGAAACAACGGTTGAAGACCCGGGCGTGGGCCAGGCCCGCGAGGCGCTGGAGGCGGGGGTCGACGTCGTTATAGCCGCCGGCGGCGACGGTACCGTGCGGTGCGTGGCTGAGGCGCTGGCCGGCACCGGAACGCCCATGGGGATGGTGCCGCTGGGCACTGGCAACCTGCTGGCCCGCAACATGGGCGTGGACATCACGGATCCCGTTTCGGCAGCATACGACGTCCTGAACGGCACAGTCCGCACGGTTGACGTCGCCCGGACCACCTTTGACGGGTCCGACGACGAGAACGTCTTCCTGGTGATGGCCGGAGTGGGCTACGACGCCGCGATCATGGCGGACACCGTGGACGCGCTGAAGGACCGCATGGGCTGGCTGGCCTACGTCGAGGCCGGGATCCGCAAGCTCCCGGGTAAGCCGGTCAGGGCCACCATCAAGGTGGACGACAAGCATCCGGTCAAGCGCCGCATCCGGAGTGTCATGGCCGGCAACTGCGGCCGGATCATGGGCGGCATCGAGATTTTCCCCGAGGCGAAGATCGACGACGGCATCGTGGACGTGCTGATCCTTGCCCCCCGCGGCCGCTTTGGCTGGCTCGGCGTCGCGGCAGGCATTTTCGGCCGCAGGAAGAACAGGAAGGAATCCGCGGAATACTTCCAGGGCAAGAGGATCGAGGTCACCCTGGAGCACGAGGAGGAGTTCCAGCTCGACGGCGACCACGTGGGCGCCGTCAAGCAGCTGTCCATTTGGGTGGATCCCGGGGCGCTCAAGGTCCGGATGTAGACCCGATCCGGGTATAGATCCGCTCCGGACGTAGAGCGCCCCGGGCTTGGGAGTGCCCGGACCTGGCCGATATGGCCAGGCGCGTCAGTCCCCGAGGAGCCGCCCCCACCTTGGTGCGAGCAAGGGTGAGCCGGCAAGTTTCAGGCAGTGCCACAGCGTCACGGCAACCGAATCCAGGACCGGGACGCCCGTGCCCGCCTCGATTTCAGCCGCGATGTTGGCGCCGTACAGGTTGGTGCAGAGATAGATCAGCGCATCCGGGGCGTCGGCCGCGAGTTCCAGGGAACCGGGACGCATCTCATCATCGGTGACCCGGCCGAAGGACTCGTTGTCGCTCAGGCCCAGGCAGCGGTGGCTGACGGTCTTGATGCCGTCCCGCTCATAGGACCTGATGATGGCCTCGTTGACGTCCTGCGTGTATGGCGTGAACAGCCCGATCCGCTCGGTGCCGAAGGACCGGAACGCCTCAAGGTAGGCGAGCGTGGACGTCGTGGCGGGGATGCCGGTGGCGTCTGTGATTTCAAGGACGAGGTCGCGGTCGTGCGCGGACCCCAGCCACGATCCCGAGGTGCCGTTCCAGGCGATCACGTCCACGTCCGCCGTCGCCAGCAGCCTGGCCGCCTCGCGCATGACGGCGGGGTCGAACTGCCGGTCCGACGAATCGTCCAGTGCGATCCGGGTGACCGGAATCCGGGTGAAGTGGATGGTGACGTCGGTGCGGCCACCCAGGATGCGGTAGCTCTGCGGTTCCAGGCAGGTATTGGAGGACGGCACGATCATGCCGATCCGGGTGGGGCGGGCAGGTGCAGTCTGGCGGTTCAGCGAGGTCAACGAATGCTCCTAGAGGGTCGCGGCGGACAGGTCGGCAGTGGCGGCCAGGTGTTCCCGGAACCCGTTCCGGGACACGAAGCGGCCCACGGCGCCCGGATCGTGGAAGCCCTCCCGGTCCAGTACCACCCGGCCTGCGGAAACCACGACGGCGGGCCAGCCGGCCAGCGTCCGGCCGTCAAACGGCGAGAAGTCGGTGCCCATGTGCAGCGCGCCGCCGTCCACTGTCCGCTGGACGGAAGGATCGAAGAGCACCAGGTCGGCGTCGAAGCCCTCGGCGACGGAGCCCTTGCCGGGCAGGGCATTGATGCGCGCCGGGCCGGCGGCGAAGACCTCCACGAAGTCCTCCACGCTGCTGCCGGCTTCGGCCATGGCCGTGAACGTGACGGGCATGCGGGTCTCCACGCCGGGCAGGCCGTGCGGCATGGCGCGGACGTCGTCGGTGCGTTCCCGCTTCTGGGTCAGGTCGTAGCAGGAGTGGTCCGAGGCCACGGTGTGGATGGCACCGCCGGCCAGCCGCTGCTTCAGTGCCGCGACCGTTTCCGGGCTGCGCATCGGCGGGCAACAGGCGTACCACTCCGGGAACGCCGAGCCGTAGACCGTGTCATCCAGGGTGAGGTAGTGCGGGCATGTTTCCGAGTAGGCCTCCTGGCCGCGGGCACGGGCCTCGGTGACCAGGTCGACGGCGCCGGGCGTGGACTGGTGGACGAAGTACACCGGTGCCTTCGTGTACTGGGCCATGGCCAGGGTTTCCTTGACTGAGGTTTCCTCGGCAAGCTCAGGGCGGGTGCGGTGCAGGTGCTCGATGCCGATCCTGCCGTCGTCGGCGTGCTGCGCCGTGCAGTCCGCGATGATGGGGTCGTGCTCGGCGTGGATGTAGGTGAGCCCGTCCAGCCGGACCATTTCGCGCATCACCTTCAGGATGGTGTCCCCGTCCGCCATGGTGGTGCCGCGGTTGGTGGTGTACATCTTCACGGAGCGGACGCCCTCGGCGGCGAGCTGTTCGAGCTGCCAGGGCACGGTCTCATCCCACCTGACCACAGAGCCGTGCAGTGCCACATCGCAGCGTGACTCCTGCGCCAGTGCCTTCTTGCTGAGCACGGCTTCAAGCGGGGTTTCGCGGGCGTCGCGGGGGATGCCGAAGTCGATGATGGTGGTGGTGCCGCCCCACAGGGCAGCGGTGGAGGTGGTCCGGTAATCGTCCAGGGTGCGGAACCTGCCGGTTACCTGGGCCACGTGGCAGTGCCCGTCCACACCGCCGGGGATCACCAGCTGGCCGGTGGCGTCGATGGTGCGTTCGGCGTCGGGCACGGGTTCTGTGGCGTCGACGAGCTGGCTGATTTTGCCGTCCACCACCACGATGTGGGCGTGCCGGCGGCCAAAACTGTTGACCACGGTGCCGTTGGCGATGACGAGTTGGGGGATGCGGGACATCGTTGTCCTCCTGACTGGGAAGCTGATTGGAAGGGAAGCTGCTGGGACTAGCTGGGGGAAGGCGCCGCGGCGTTCGACGCCGTCTGGGCGGCGGTCAGGGCGGCGTCGAGGTTTTCGGACAGGCCCTTGCGCGCCTTGACGGGCGGCGGAGCGAACGCGCCGGCCCGGTGCGGGCCGGACTGCAGCCCCACCACGGCCTCCGCCATGCGGATGCCGGCGGAGATGCCGTCCACCACGGGCACGGGGATCTGCCCCCGGAGTTCCCGGGCCAGCCCCGCCAGGGGCGCCCCGGCGAGGATGACGACGTCGGCCCCGTCCTCCGCGACGGCCCGCTGGCTCAGTGCCAGGAGGGTTTCCTTGAAGTCCTGCTGCACGGAGCCGATGGCGTTCAGGGTCTCGTTGATGGAGCGGATGGAGGCCAGGCGTCCGCCCAGGCCAAAGCGTTCCACGCAGTCCACGTACCACGGGCGGATCCGGTCCGAGATGGCGATGATGGAGAAACGGTGCCCCTGCAGCGCAGCGGCGCAGAGGGCCGCCTCGGTGATGCCGATGACTGGAACGTCGGCCAGTTCCTTCAGGGCCGGCATCCCCGGATCCCCGAAGGCGGCCACGACGACGCCGTCGATGGGATCGGCGTCGCCGCCCGCAGCAGGGCCGGTGGTGTGCTCGGCAATGATCTCGGCGACGGCGCCGGCAGCGATGAGTGATTCAAAGCGGGTTTCGATGTATTCGACGCCGTGGCCGGCGGTGCGGACCAGGAGCTCGCTGCCCGGGGAAGCGGAGCGGCGGGCCTCGGACTCGATCAGGGCGGTGACGTCGTCGCTGATGTTG
Organism: Arthrobacter globiformis NBRC 12137; assembly: GCF_000238915.1. GTDB lineage: Bacteria > Actinomycetota > Actinomycetes > Actinomycetales > Micrococcaceae > Arthrobacter > Arthrobacter globiformis. Next base: position 16,500 of record NZ_BAEG01000092.1, read on the forward strand.
GGGTTGATGACAAGGAGTTTCATTTTTTCTTCCGGTGAAGGTCGGGTTCTGTTTTCTGGAAGTCGTCGGGGAACTGTTCGCGGTATTTGCCGATGTGCGACGCCGACTGCGCTGCGGCGCGGTCGGGATCGGCGCTGGCGATGGCGCCGTAAAGTTCCCGGTGTTCCTGGATCAGTTCGGGCAGGTCGCTCACGTGCCGGAACAGCCAGTGCATGCGGCCCTGCAGCGGTTCGAGGGCGGATTTGAGGAAGCCGTTGTCCGCGATCCGGGTGATGGCGTCGTGGAATTCGCTGTTGGCGCGGTGGGCCTCCATGACGGCGCCCTTGGCGAGGCAGCGTTCGGCCTCGTCCAGCAGCCCTTCAAGATACTCAAGGTCCTCGGGTGTTGCCCGGACAGCGGCGAGGCGGCAGGCCAGCACCTCCAGCGACTGGCGGACGTCGAACAGGTCCTCCACGTCCTTGGGGCTGAGGGAGCTGACCTCGGCGCCGCGGGCTCCCCGGTCGCTGAGGAGGCCCTCCTGGCGCAGCATCCGCAGCGCCTCGCGGACCGGCAGCCGGGAGACATTGAACTCGGCGGCGAGGTCGCGCTCCACGAGCCGTGTGCCCGGAGCGTAATGTCCTTCGAAGATCCTGGTGCGCAGCGTGTCCCGGACAGTCTCGCGGAGGGGACGTTCCTTGTTCTGGGTTTCTTCTGCGGCAAGCATGGTGCTCCATTCGTGGTTTTTTAGCGACTCTATGTCCTCGGCGGCTTCCATCTCTGCTCAGTCCGCTGAAGCTGGCCTGGACCTGGGTGGCGGTGGGCTGAAGCGGCCAAACTCCCGTTCGAGGGCCGCGGCGACGGCGAGTACTTCGCGGTCGCGGTAGGGCCTGCCCACCACCTGGACGCCCACGGGGAGGCCCTCACTGGAAAGCCCGCAGGGCACAACCGCCACCGGGAAACCCAGGATGCTGATGGCACGGCAGCAGGATCCCAGCTCCGTCCACGGAATGTCCTTGCCACCGACGGTGAAGGTTCCGGTCCGGGGATCCGACGCCGGCAGGCTGGCCACAGGCAGCAGCAGGATGTTGCGCTCCGCCATGAACCCGAGCACCTCTGCGCGGATCGCATCCCGCTCCGCGGCGGCCTTGCGGTAGTCCGCCACCGTGCTGGGTTCTCCGCCCAGCACGGAGTCGCGCAGGTTGGCGCCCAGCTCGTCCTCGCGCCCCGTGGCAAGCTCCACCACCTCGGGCATTCCCTCGGCCGTGCGGAGGGCAACGAAGGCTGCCGCCGCCCGCTCCAGGCCTGGCGGCCTGCCGTGCTGCATTGGAACACCGAGGCCCTCGAGGGCTTCCGCGGCCCTCCGGACGGCGGCCACCAGATCGTCCCGGACGGGGTGGGTGCCCTCGTCCTCGAACCAGGCACAGCTGATCCCGGCCAGGGAGCCGACCGGACCGCCCAGCGGAACCGGCACGGTGGAGGGATCCACCCCATCCGGCCCGGCGAGGATGCCGAGCAGTACGCCCAGATCCTCCACGCTCCGGGCCAGCCAGGCCACGGTGCCAAGCCGGTGCAGGGCAGACATTGAGTTGGGTGCGGGGAGGCTTTCTCCGGCCGCCGGCGGGACATACGGCAGGAGCCCCGTCTCGGGTACCAGTCCGACAGTGGGCCGCAGGCTGGCCAGGCCCGTGCAGTGGGCCGGCCAGCGGATGGACCCGCCAAAGTCGGTGCCGAGCCCGAAGGCACTCATGCCGGAGGCCACGGCGGCGCTGTCGCCGCCGGTGGAACCGCCGGACGTCAGGCGCGTGTCCCACGGATTCCAGGTGTCCCCAAAGAGCGGGTTGCGGGTGTGGGTCTCGACCGCGAATTCCGAACAGTTCGTCTTGCCCAACAACACCGCTCCTGCCTCCTGAAGGCGTTGGACCGCCGTCGCGGACTGCTCCGGTACGTAGTCCCCCAGAAGGGGGCTTCCCGCCGTCGTGCGCAGGCCCTTCGTCGCCAGGGTGTCCTTCACCGTGAACGGCACGCCGTGCAAGGGGCCCAGCGGTTTGCCGTCGGCGGCGGCCCGGTCCGCGGCGGCAGCTTCCTCAGCGGCCAGCGGGTTGAGCGTGACGATGGCGTGCAGGCGGGGGTTTTCCTCGGCGATCCGTTCGAGGTGCAGTTCCAGGCATTCGGCCGCCGTCAGTCGGCCCTCCCGCATGGCGCTCGCCCATTCGGTCATGGAAAGGCCGGTCAGCCGCTCCCTGTCCGTGGAGGTCCTGTCCACAGTGGTCCTGTCCACGGTGGTCCTGTCCACGGTGGCCTGCGCTGAAGGCAGGGCGGTGTTGTTCATGTCCATGATCCTTATCGTGTGGTGCTGGCCGTCTTGCCGGCCTCGTTCATGGTGATCCTGGACGTTTCCTTGGCTACGTAGACGCAGTACACCATGAGCAGCAGCGCGGCGGACAGGTAGCCGGCCACGGCGAATCCGGAGCTGGTCAGGACGATCAGCTGAATGGCGATCAGCGGGGCAAAGCCGCCGCCGAAGACGCCGGCGAGCTGGAAGCCTACGGCGGAGCCGGTGTAGCGGACCTTGGTTGCGAAGAGTTCGGGGATGAAGGAGGCCACCGGGGCGTACATGGCCGCAACGATCACCAGGCCGATGGCGGGGGCGATGAGCACCAGGAACGGGTCCTTGGAGTTGAGCATCGCAATGAACACGAAGCTGTAGATGATGCCCGCGACGGCGCCGCCGATCATGACGGGCCTGCGGCCCACACGGTCCGAGAGTCCGCCGAACAGCGGGATGCTGATCATCTGGGCAACGGCCGAGATTGTCGATGCGGCCAGGGCCAGGCTCTTGGGCAGGCCCAGGTGTTCGGTTCCGTAGACGAGGACGAACAGCGCGAAGATGTAGAACGCGATATCGCTGCCGATGCGGGCACCGACTGCCAGGGCCAGCTGCTTCTTGTAGTGCTTGAAGACGTACAGGAGCGGAGCCTTGACTTCTTCCTGCTTCTTCTCCGCGGCCTTCTGTTCCGTCTCCTCGAAGATCGGCGATTCCGCGAGCTTCAGCCGGATGTAGAGGCCGATGGCGACGAGTGCGAAGCTGATCAGGAAAGGGATCCGCCAGCCCCAGGCGAGGAAGGCTTCCTTGGAAAGGGCCGAGGTCATGAGCGTGAAGATGCCGGTGGCCAGGAGCAGGCCCGTGGGCGCGGCGGTCTGGACGAGGCTGCCGAAGAGTCCGCGCCGGCCGCTCTTGTCCGACTCGGTGACCATGAGGGCGGCGCCGCCCCATTCGCCGCCGATCCCGATGCCCTGCAGGAAGCGAAGGGACACCAGGAGGACCGGAGCCCAGACGCCGATGTTTTCGTAGGTGGGCAGGAGGCCGACGGCGGCACTGGCCAGGCCCATCAGGAGCAGTGTGGTGACCAGGACGTTTTTGCGTCCGATCTTGTCGCCGAAGTGGCCGAAGATGGCGGCGCCCAGGGGACGCACCACGTAGCCCACAGCGTAGGTGGCCAGGGCCAGCAGGAGGCCGGTGGCGGGCTCTGAGCCTGGGAAGAACAGGATGGGGAAGACGATGGAGGCGGCTGTGCTGTAGGCAAAGAAGTCGTAGTACTCGAGCGTGGTGCCGACGAAGCTCGCGGCGACGACCCTCTTCATTGAGTTCCCGCCGCCCTTCGGCTTGGCGTCGGACACGGAACTGCGGGTTTGGGAGTTGATCGACATGTGGCCCTCCTGGGCGATGCGATTGGTGGTGCAGGAACCGGGTTGGGTTGAGGAGGTTGTCCTCGCAGTGCCGGTTTGGGATCCCAAATATGACGGTAGGTTGTGCGGGGGCTGATGTCAATGGTTTGGGATCCCAAAACGGGATGAGTGTTGCGGGGGTGGCTCGGCAGGTTTAGACGGGAAGGCGCTTGTTGTAGTTCAGGGTGAGCACGGAGGCGCCCATGATGATGGCGGAGCCCACGAAGTACAGCAGCGCCCAGGTGTAGGAACCGGTGGCGCCCACGATCAGGCCGACGGCAATCGGGGTAACGAACCCGGAGATGTTGCCGCTGAAGTTCATCGCCCCGCCCAGGACGCCGGCGTTGGTGCGGCCGCCCAGGATGGACGGGATGCTCCAGAACAGGCCCACCCAGCGCAGGAAGAACATCACCACGGAGAGCAGTACGACGGCGGTGGTCGGGTCAGCGACGACGGTCACCCCGATGAGGCCGCCCACCACCACGACGCTGGAGATGCCCAGCAGTGTCCGCATAACGCGGTTGGCCGAAGCGCCGGCTGCCCGCCACTTGTCGGCGATGGTGCCGCCCAGGATCTCGCCGACGAAGCCGGCTCCGAAGATCACGAAGGTGGACCAGCCGATGGTTTTCAGGTCGAAGCCCTTGGCCTGGGCGAGGTAGAGCGGCCCCCAGGTGAGCAGGCCGTAGAACACGCCGTTGAAGCCCAGCCAGCCAAAGCACATGGCCCAGAAGGAGCGGAACTTCAGGTAGGGGAGCAGTGCCCGCTTGCCCTTGCTGCCTTCCTTCTCGGCTTCGGCGTCCTCCGCCGCATGCGAGGCTTCGATGTAGTCGGCCTCGGCAGCGTTGACGCCGCGGTGCTGGCGCGGGTTGTCGCGGACGTACCACCAGACGGCCAGGCCCATCAGGACGGTGGCGGCGCCGGCGATGACGAACGAGCTGCGCCAGCTGCCGGTGGCGGCGATGAGGCCGGCGATAAGGATGCCGCCCAGGCCGGCGCCGAGGGGAGCGCCGGCGTCCAGGATGGTGGCACCCCGGCCGCGCTCCGACTTGTGCATCCAGATGGCGTTCAGCTTGCCGCCGGCAGGCATGACGCCCGCTTCGGTGACGCCGATGCCCAGGCGGGCGATGAACATGCTCAGGAATCCGCCGGCCATGCCTGAGGCGGCGGTCGCCGCGCCCCAGCCCACGCAGGAGGCTGTCATGACCTTGCGCGGCCCGAATTTGTCGATCAGCAGGCCCACCGGGATCTGCATCAGGGCGTAGGTCCAGAAGAAGGCCGAGAGCAGGAGGCCCACGAGCTCCGGGGCGAGGTTGAATTCCTTTTGGATGATGGGCAGCGCCACCGAGATGGAGCCGCGGTCGATGTAGTTGACGGCGACGAGGACGAGCAGCAGCAGGAAGAGTCTCCAGCGGACGCTGGTGCGCCGTTGCACGCCGTCCTTGCCGGGCTCGGCGCCGCGGGATTCGGTGGATTGGGCCGGGGTTGTCACTGCTTCAGTATCTGGAAGAGACACAGCTTCTCCTTTGCGGGAAGGGTGCGGACAGGGGGATGGGGGAATGAAGTGGGGGCGGTGCGGCCGCGGTTTGGCGGGAATTCCCGGGCTGGCGGTGTTGGGTCTGGGCCAGCGGGAGAGTCTTGCTGTTTGGGATCCCGTTTTGGGATCCCAAATTCAAGGTAAGGAGTGGCGTGGGACACTGTCAAGGGTTTTCGGAGAAGTAACCCGTGGCCCGCGAAAAAACGAATTGTGACAGCGGCCGAATGGCAAAGCATCGAAAGGGAGTACCGAATGAAGACGGTCCGACTTGGAAACTCCGGGCTGGAAATCAGCGCCGTTGTCCTGGGCATGATGAGCTACGGCGATCCGGCGAAGGGGTCGCACGAGTGGAGCGTGGGGCTCGATGAAGCCAGGCCGTTGGTGCGGCGCGCCTACGAGGCGGGAATCACCACGTTCGATACAGCAAATGTGTACTCGGCCGGCTCGAGCGAGGAGATCACCGGCACCCTGCTCAAGGAACTGGCCCCGCGTGAGGAGGTCCAGATCGCCACCAAGGTCCACGGGCGGATGCGCGGGGCCCGCAACGGGGCCGGACTCAGCCGGGCCGCGATCATGCACGAGATCGACGCATCCCTCACCCGGCTCCGCACCGACTACGTGGACCTGTACCAGATCCACCGGTATGACCCGGTGACGCCCGTCGAGGAGACGATGGAGGCCCTGCATGACGTCGTGAAGGCCGGCAAGGCCCGCTACATCGGGGCGTCGAGCATGTGGGCCTGGCAGTTCGCCCGGATGCAGCACGTGGCGGAACTGCACGGCTGGACGAGGTTCGTGTCCATGCAGGACCAGTACAACCTCCTCGAGCGGGAGGAAGAGCGCGAAATGCACCCGTTCTGCCAGGCAACCGGCGTGGGTGTCATCCCCTGGAGCCCCCTGGCGCGTGGAAACCTGACCCGGCCGTGGGGCGCAGCCGGATCCGGGACCCGGCAGGACACGGACCAGTTCGGCAAGGGCCTGTACAAGCAGGACGAGGACGCGAACAGGGCCATCGTCGACGCAGTCGCCGCCGTGGCGGACGAGCGTGGCGTGCCGATGGCGCAGATCGCCCTGGCCTGGAGCGCGGGCAAGTCCGCCGTCACCGCCCCCATCGTCGGGGCGACGAAGGAACGACATGTCGACGACGCCGCTGCCGCCGTCGGGCTTGACCTGACCGAGTCGGAGGTCCGGCGCCTCGAGGAAAGCTACACGCCCCGCTACCCCTCCGGGTTCTGACCTACCCGCAGAGACTCCCGGTGCGCCAGGATTTCGGCGAGCTCCGCGAGCCGGTGGGCACGGGCCGATTCGGCCGGCGTGAACGGCTCGCCGGGACGGAAAAAGGTGATGGGTCCGTGCCAGGCGGTCGGGATTTTCAGGATGGTCCCGGCGTCGTTCGTTTCACTAAGGTGGCGGGCCGACTCGCTGGCGGGATCAAGGATCCGGGCGGACAGCAGTTCCGCCACGGCCAGCGGAAGTTCCCCCGGCATGGCGGCGATCCGGGCGGCCAGGCTCAGGGCCTTGGTCTGCCCGTCGGCCATGGCCAGGGCGGTGGTGGGCCAGACCTGCGTGCTGCGTCCGCCGCCGTCCGCCAGGGCCTCCAGCAGCTGGCGCTCGCTGACCTCGCCCGGGGCCGACAGGACGAATTCATCCATCACCCCGCCCCGGACCGGATGGACGTGGATGCCCAAAATGTTGGTGTCCAGCAGTGCCAGCGACCTGGTGATCCGCTTAAGGGAACCGGGCTCGTCTCGGAGCACGGTCCGCGCACGCCACAGCGCCGGAGCCGTGCCAAGGCGCCGGCGGTGACGCAGCGCGGGTGCGTGGAGCCACCGCCGCAGAATCCGGGCCGCGGAGGGCTCGGCCACCCAGATCACCAGGACGGTGGCCGTCAGGGTCAGGACCAGCACCTTGGCCAGATAGGGCAGATGCGTCTGGACCACCAGCGCGTGCACCAGCAGTTCGATCGGGAGCATGACGGCGACATTGGCCACCGTGAGGCGCGTCTTGGTGGGCTCGGGCATCTGCCCGCAGACTTCGCAGCTCAGTTCGGCCGCGGCGGGCTTCGGCGTGTGGGGCTTCGGCGCATGGGGCTCCATGGTGCCAGACTGCCCGGCCGCTGTTACGGGGTGATTGCCCCTGCGTTCCGATCCCGCGAAACATCCCCCGGATGCATGGAGTTTTTGTACAGATAATGGCCTCTGGCGGGGCTTTTGCGCCCAATGTCTGGACAAAAACTCGCGGCTCCTGCGGGGCTATGGCCAGCCTCCGGCCCGGTCCCTACACTGAAGGGACCAGCGTGCGGACTCCCGTACAACGGCCTGCTCGCACGGAAGAGTCGACTCGTGGAGAGCACCGCCATGTCCATCAGCACCAGTTCAGGTCATATGCGCCGCCGTGCCGCGGTAGGGTTCCTCGCCCTCGCCGCGCTCCTGGTCCCCGCACCCGTCGCCTCGGCCGGAGAGACCCGGTCCGACGACATTGCCCCGGTGATCCTGCTGGACGGGGCCAAGGGTGCCGAGGGCATCGCGGCCGCCGGCAGCACGAAATTCTACGCGGGTGACCTGGTCACCGGGGACATCTACCGCGGCGACATCCGCAAGGACAAGGCGACCAAGTTCATCGATGCACCCGACGGCAGGATGGCCGTGGGCATGAAGGCGGACCGGCACAACGATCTGCTGTTCGTCGCCGGCGGCCCCACGGGCCGGGCTTACGTGTACGACACCGACACGGGCAAGACGGTCAAGACCTTCCAGCTGACCAGGAAGGAAGCCTTCATCAACGACGTGGCACTCACGGACCATGGCGCCTGGTTTACCAACTCGCGGCAGGCTGAGCTGTACTTCATCCCGGTTGACGACGACGGCGACCTCGGCAAAGTGCGCACGCTGACGCTGAAGGGTCCCGCGGCGGACACCAGCAAGCAGTTCAACCTCAATGGCATCGCCTATTCACGCGACGCCCGCCGGCTCGTAGTGGCGCACACGGGCAATCAGGAGCTGTACACCGTCAGCCCGCGGACCGGTGCCAGCACCGAGATCACCGGCGTGACGGTCCCCAACGTCGACGGCGTCCTGGTCAAGGGCGACACCGTCTGGGCAGTGCAGAACTTCTCCAACCAGATCAGCCGGCTGCGGGTGAACTTCCACGAATCGACGGCAAAGCTGCGCGAAGTCATCACCAGCCCGGACTTCAACATCCCGACGACGGCCGCTCTGTTCGATGACACCCTCGCCGCCGTCAATGCCAAGTTTGGCGTGCCGAACGCCAAGACCTTCGAAGTGGTCACGGTGGACGCACGCACCAACGCCACGAAGTAAAGAGACGGCTGAGGAGACGAACGCAACAGGGCAGCAGGCGGCCTCCGCGGGGAAGGCGGAGGCCGCCCCCGTTAAACTGGGAAGCGGACGCCAGCGCCGCCGTCGTCAGTTCCAAACTGCAACGAAAGGCGCGATTCCCCCGTGAAGCTGCTGGCCGAGATGTTCACCCTTGCCCCGGCAAACAAGGACCATCACGTCGCCATGCGGTGCGCCGTGGGCGTGTTCGTGCCGCTGATCACCCTGGTGCTGCTGGGCCGGCTGGACCTGGCGATCTTTGCGTCCTTCGGCGCGTTCACCGGCATCTACGGCCGCGGCGAGCTGCACCGCAAGCGGTTCTTCATCCAGGTCCGGGCGGGTGCGCTCATGCTCCTGGTGATCCTTCTGGCCACGCTGACCGCCCGCATCGTGCACAACGGCGGACTGTCCCAGGAGGCGGGCATCTGGCTCCAGGTCCTGGCCACCACGCTGGTGGCCGGCGCCTGCTCACTGGTGATCGCCTGGTGGCGGCACCGGCCGGCCGGCTCACTGTTCCACATCTTCGCCTTCGCGGCGATCGCGTCCATCCCCAGCCAGCCGCCGCTGTGGGAGTGCCTGCTGGTGTCCGTCGCGACCACGCTTTTCTGCCTGGCCGTTGGGCTGTCCTCCCGGGTGCTGCGGAGCCGCCGGACGCCGTGGGAGATGCCTCCGCCCGTCCGGCTCACCGCCGAGGAGAAGCGTGCGGCCGGGCTTGAGGCGGTGGGCTACCTGGCGGCCGCGGGGCTTGCAGGAACCCTCGCCACCCTCATTGGCCAGCTGCTCGGCTTCGGGCACAACTACTGGGCCATGGTGGCGGCAGTCGTTCCGCTGGTGGGACGCACCACGCGGCACCGCATTGCCCGCGGCATCCAGAGGATTATCGGCACCGTGCTGGGCCTCATCCTGCTGGCGGGCATCCTGCTGCTGCAGCCCGTGCCGTGGCAGACGGTCCTGGTGATCGCCATCTGCCAGTTCGGCGCCGAGCTCTTCATTGCCCGGAACTATGTGCTGGCCCAGGTCTTCGTGACACCGCTGGCACTGACGTCCACGCTGCTGGTCTCGCCTGCCGCACCCGGCATCCTGCTCCGGGACCGGATCGTGGAGACGGTGATCGGCGCCGCCGTCGGAATCGCCGTGGTGCTGGCCCCCGCCCTGTGGTCCCGGCTTTCCCGGCGGACCTCGGCCGGGGCGGCCACGCGCTGAAGCGCGCGGCCCCTGGTCATTCAGCTACCAGGAGCGCCTGGGGCGCGGCCTGCTTCATCCTGGTCTGCAGCCACCGGATCTGCAGCTCCGAGTCGTCCTCACATTGCTCCACGACGCCTTGGAGTTCCTTGTCCCGGCCACCCTTGGCTGCCTGCCCCACCATCATCCAGGTGACGTCGATGTGGTTGACCAGCACATACAGGTCCTGCAGGTCCAGCATCAAAGCCAGCGGACCGGAGCGGACTTCCTTCACGCCGTTGGCCGTCAGCCGGCGCTCTTCCTCGCCCTCGACGTCTTCGCCGTAGCGGCCGATGACCGGCTTCAGTGCCTCCCGGTGTGCATCGCACTTCTTGGCGAACGTCTGCAGGATGAAGTGCACGTCGGGTTCGTCGCCGTGGCCGTCGGCCACAACCCGGAACGAGGACGCCAGCGTGGCTTCCGCCTCGTCCAGCAGTCCAATGTAGACAGGGAGTTTCATCGCTGGGCTCCTGTTGCGCGGCGGGATGCGGTGGTGTCCGGAGCCTTCGACGGGCCGTCGCCGCTGCGCAGTTTTTCCACCCGGACGGCGGCGTTCTTGAACAGCGGCTGCTTGGACACCGGGTCCCATTCGGTGACGGTGAGTTCGTTCGCGGCACGGTGCCTGCCGCCGTCGGGCGTGTCCCAGTAGCCATAGTGGAACGGCGCGAAGACGGTGCCAGGCCGGATGTCCCCGACCCGCACCGGAACTTCCAGGCTGCCGCGGCGGGACGTCACCCGGGCGATGTCCCCCTCCTGGCAGCCGGCGCGTGCGGCGTCCTCCACAGACATCTCCATCCACGGTTCGGGTGCGGCGCCGTTGAGGCGGCGGCTGCGGCCGGTCTTGGTGCGGGTGTGGAAGTGGTACGCCGTCCGGCCGGTGGTGTAGCGCAGCGGGTACTCGGCGTCGGGTTCCTCGTGCGGCGGGGTGTAGTCGAGGGCCTTGAGCCAGGCCTTCCCGGGTTCGACGGTTGCCTTGTACTGGGTTTCGCCCGTCGTGGCGCCGGTGAGGATGTCGTGCCCGAAGGACTCGCAGTACTCCGGCGCGGTGGGGAACCGGGCATCGGTGTACAGCCGCTCGGTGCCGGCGGGCTGCTCCGCCGTGCAGGGCCACTGGATGCCGCTGCTGCCCCGGAGCTTGTCGTAGCTGAGCCCCGTGTAGTCGCAGGGGCGGCCGCGCGAGCATTCCTTCCACGCCTCGAAGCCGTCCTCGGGGCCGGACCAGTCCAGCAGCGGCTGCCCGTCCTTGTCCTTGAACCCCATCCGGCGGGCATAGTCGAGGAAGACGTCGAGGTCGCTCCGTGCCTCGCCCGGCGGATCGACGGCCTTCTCGGACAGGTGGACGGTCCGGTCAGCGTTCGTGAAGGTACCGGTCTTCTCGCCCCACGCAGCGCAGGGGAGCACGACGTCCGCATACTGCGCCGTTTCGGTGAGGTAGATGTCCTGCACCACGAGGAACAGGCTGTCCCTGCCCAGGATGTGCCGGATCCGCTCCAGCTGCGGCATGGACACGGCCGGGTTCGTGGCGGAAATCCACAGCAGCCCGATGGAGCCCTGTTCGACGTAGCGGAAGATCTGCAGGGCGTGCGTCGGCGGGGCCCAGTCCGGAATGATCCCGGGGTCAACGTTCCACAGCCGGGCCAGGTCCCTCACGTGCTGCGGGTTCTCCCAGTTGCGGAAGCCCGGAAGGTCGCCGTCGGCCCCGCATTCCCTGTTGTTCTGGGCAGTGGGCTGCCCGTTCATCTGCAGCAGGCCGCAGCCAGGCTTGCCCAGCATGCCGCGGAGCAGGTGGAGGTTGTTGACCTGGCACGCGGACGCGGTGGCGTGGGCCGACTGGTAGAAGCCCTGCAGGACGGTGGAAAGCACCCTGCTTTCGGTGCCGAAGATCTCCGCCGCACGCCGCACGTCGGCAGCCTCCACGCCGCAGGTTTCGGCCACTTTCTCCGGGGTCCAGGGCTCCACCACGCTGCGCAGCCGGTCCACGTTGGCGGTGTGCTCCGCGATGTAGGCTTCGTCGATCCAGCCGTTGGCGAAGAGTTCGCGGACCAGCCCGTTCATCAACGCCAGGTTGGTGCCCGGATGAACCGCCAGGTGCACGTCGGCACGGCGGGCCACCTCGGTGTCGCGCGGGTCGACACACACGAGCTTTGGCGGGTTGGGCCCGTCCAGCCGGTCCAGCACGCGGGACCACAGCACCGTCTGCGTCTCGGCCATGTTGTGGCCGTACAGGAACACGGCGCTGCACTCATCGACGTCCGCATAGCTGCCGGGCTGGCCGTCGGCGCCGAAGGATTCCTTCAGTGCCGCGGCGGCCGTGGCCGTGCACAGCCTCGTGTTGCCGTCCATGTGCGGCGTGCCGATCCCGGCCTTGCCGAGCATGCCCAGCGCGTAATACTCCTCCAGGAACAGCTGCCCGCTGGTGTAGAAACCGTGGCTGAGCGGGCCCTTGCTGGCCAAAAGTTCCCTGCTCCGCGCCACGATGCGGCCCATGGCGGTGTCCCAGTCCGTCTCCACCAGCTCGCCGTCCACCCTGACCAGCGGGCGGGTCAGGCGGTCCCGGTGATCCTCGCCCTGCCAGCTGCCGTAGAGGCCCTTGGGTCCCAGCCGGCCGCGGTTCACCCGGTCCTCCCTGCGGCCGCGGATGCCCACCATTTTGCCGTCCTTGACGGCGATGTCGCAGCCGCAGCCGTTGCTGCACAGGACGCACGCCGACTGCACCCAGCGGTCGACGTCGCCGTCGGTGAGCCCCTCGGCCAGGACCTGGTCCACGCGTTCGGGCCACGCCTGGCCGCTTCCGTGGGGCGTCCGCTCACCCCAGATGTCTGCGATCCGGTCCGTCATGGGGGTCAGCCTCCAGGATGGTAAGTGAACTTACTGTCCCTAGGTTACCCGCCGCCGTCGCTGGCGGAAGCGGCTGGCCCATGGGTGTCCGACGGCGGCCCCGGCCCGGTGCCGCGGCGACCGGCCCGCCCCGGGCCGCTCGTGGGCTGAGGGCCGGTTCCGTCTAGGAACGCCCGACGTCGGACGGCTGGCCGGGTGCCGGCGCGATGGCATGGGGGACGGTCACCAAGGCCAGCAGACCCAGCACCGCGGCGCCGGCGAAGACGTAGAAGCCCCACGGGTAGGCGATGCCGGCGGCCACGAGCGTTCCGGTAACGGCCGGTCCCATGATGGCGCCGAGCCGCCCGACGCCCGCGGCAAAGCCCAGGGCCGTGCCGCGGAGCCGGGCCGGGAAGAGCTGGCTGACCCAGGCGTAGACGAGGACCTGGGAGCTGAACACGAAGACGCCGGTCACGAACACGGCAGCGTTGAGCAGCAGTTCGCTTTGGACCTTGATGCTGAGGGCGGCCAGGAAGAGGGCGGATAGGCCGAACCAGAGGAGCACGATCTTCTTGGTGCCGTGCTTGTCGGCCAGGATGCCGGCCACGATCAGGCCCACCACGGCGCCCACGTTAAGCACCAGGAGCAGCACCAGGCCCGTGCTGACTGTGTAGCCGGCGGAGGACATGAGTTGCGGCAGCCAGGTATTCAGGCCGTAGACCAGCAGGAGCCCCATGAATGATGCGACCGCAATTCCCAGCGCAACCAGCGGATACGGCTTGCGCGTGAGGTCCCGGAAGCTGGCCCGCTCGCCGGCCTGGTCGGCCAGCAACGACGCCGGCGCAGCCTCGGGCTCGGCCGCCGGCACGGCGATGGGCCGGTGCGTCCGGGCGGGGCCGGCGCGGCGGGCTTCTGGGGCGGGACTTTCGGCGCGGTTGGCCTCGGCATCGTTGATTGCCGCTGGCTCCGCGTGGACGGGCGGCAGGGTTTCCGGCAGCCGGAACCACAGGAACGGCACCAGCACGAACCCGGCAAGGCCTCCGACGACGAACATGATGCGCCAGTCAGGCACCACCAGGATGGCCAGGAACGCTGTGGCCACGGCGCCAACGTGATAACCGGTCATGGTCCGGGTCGTGGACTTGCCGGCGGTGCCGGCGGGGGCGTAATCGTTCATGTAGGCCAGGGCAGCGGGCAGGCAGGCTCCGAGTCCCACGCCCGCGAGGAGCCGGAAGATGCCGAACATGGCAACGTTGGGGGCAAAGACGACGGCTATGGTGAAGAGCGAGAACCAGGCCACGCAGGCAACCAGGAGCCGTCGGCGGCCGAAGCGGTCCGAGAGAGGCGCGATGAAGAGCGCCCCGATGCCAACGCCCACCAGCGAGATGGTGGCCGCGTAGGTGGCCCCGATGGCGTCGAAGCCCAGGTCCTGGGTCTTGATCAGGGTGGGAATCACGGTGCCCAGCACCACCAGGTCGAAGCCGTCCAGCACCATGGCCAGCCAGCAGAGCCAGACGGGCCACTGGGAGCGGCGGGCAACAGGGAGCGTTGACATGGGAACCTCATCGTTCGGGTAGAAGCGTCACATTCGACATGAGAGTTGTATCACCGCCGGGTGTAATCTGGGACAACTCAAACCATTCAATGGAAGCGAAAACGCGGTGGCCAATTCAGTCTCGGGGGACTCGGTGGTGGACCGCGTTGTGCGCGTCATTGCGGCGTTCCCGGCCGGCGTTACCGTCCTGCAGCTGTCCGAGCTGGCCGAGCGGGCGGACCTTCCGCTCACCACCGCCCACCGCCTGGTGCGGCAGCTGGCCACGCACGGCCTGCTCGAAACCAGCCCCGGCGGCTCCGTGCGGCTGGGCCTGAGGCTGTGGGAGCTGGTGAACCGTAATTCGCCGACGCTGGCCCTGCGCCAGGCAGCCATGCCCTTCATGGAGGACATCCAGCACGTCCTGAACCAGAACGTGAATCTCGCGGTGCTCGACGGATGGGAAGCGCTTTTTGTTGAGCGGCTGTCCCGCCGCGGATCCGTGGCCAACCGCGCCCAGATCGCGGGCCGGATGGCAGTCCATGTGTCGTCGGCCGGGCTGGCGCTGATGTCGCACCAGCCAAAGCACGCCCAGGCCGAATACCTGGACCAGTTCGCGGACCCTGCCGGAAAGGTCAGCCGCGACGAAGTGCGCGCCGTGCTGGCCGAGGCTGCCAACCAGGGGTATGCCGAACTGGCCGGTGTGATCGATCCCGACACCTGGGGAATAGCTGTCCCCGTACTGGACGGCCAGAAGCGCGCGGTGGCAGCGATCGGCGTCGTGGTTCCGCTGCGGGAGATGCGCATGCAGGCGCTGGTGCCGGCGCTTCAGACGGCGGCGCGTGGCATCGCGCGGCGGCTCGCTGAGGGCGCCGGCTGATTCTTGCACGGGCGCACGCTTCCATTCAGCGGAATCGTTGTAACGCCGACCACACTCCCCGGCGCACACTGTTAGCCAGCAAACACCTTCCGCCCGGACTCCCGGGCCACGCAACGGAGCGAGGAACACCATGGCACGACAGATCATCACCACCCAGGTGGCCATTCTGGGCGCGGGCCCTGCGGGACTCATGCTGTCCCACCTGCTGGCCAAGGCCGGAATTGAATCCACCGTGATCGAAATCCGCAGCCGCCAGGAAATTTCCGAGACGGTCCGCGCCGGCATCCTGGAGCACGGCACGGTCAATATGCTCGTGGAGGGCGGCGTGTCCGACCGCGTGCTGCGGGAAGGAGACCGGCACGACGGCATTGAGCTGCGGTTCAACGGCGAAAGCCACCGCATCGACTTCAAGGAACTCGTGGGCGAGTCCGTCTGGCTCTACCCGCAGACCGACGTCTTCATGGACCTCGCCGCCCGCCGGGAAGCCGACGGCGGTGACGTGCGCTACAGCGTTACCGACACGACCATCCACGACATCGAGGACAAGCCCAAGGTCTGGTTCACCGATGCCGACGGTATTGAGTTCGAGCTGCAGGCCGACTTCATCGCCGGTGCCGACGGCTCGCGCAGCCACTGCCGTTTCCAGATCCCTGAGGCGCACCGCAAATGGTACTTCCACGAGTACCCCTTCGCGTGGTTCGGCATCCTTGCCGAGGCGCCGCGCAGTTCCGACGAGCTGATCTACGCCAACTCCGAGAACGGCTTTGCCCTTATCAGCCAGCGCACCGAGACCGTGCAGTGGATGTACTTCCAGTGCGACCCCAAGGAGAACGTGGCCGACTGGAACGATGAGCGGATCTGGGCGGAGTTCCGCAGCCGGGTCAACGGCAACGGCTTCGAGCTGAAGGAAGGCCCGGTCATCGACAAGATGGTCCTGCCGTTCCGCAGCTTCGTGCACACTCCCATGCGGCACGGGAAGCTGTTTCTCGCCGGCGACGCCGCGCACACCGTGCCGCCGACGGGCGCCAAGGGCCTGAATCTGGCGATCCACGACGTGAAGGTGCTGTTCGAGGGGCTGGACAGCTACTACAACAGCGGCTCCACGGCCCTGCTGGACTCGTACAGCGACCGCGCCCTGGACCGAGTGTGGAAGGCCCAGCAGTTCTCCTACTGGATGACCACCATGCTGCACACCCCTGCGGATGCCGGCGACTTCGCCCGGGCCCGCCAGTTGGGCGAGTTGAAATCCGTGGTGTCCTCGCGGCACGGCCAGGCGTACCTTGCCGAGGCCTACACCGGCTGGCCGTCGGCCTACATCCCCGTGCCGCCCGCGCCGGGCGGACCGCCACACCCGGCGTCCCGCCGTCGGGCTTAAGATCGGGTCCATGGAAGCCATAACCATCATCGGCGGCGGCATCGCCGGCCTCGCGCTCGGGGCCGGCCTGGACCCGGAGCGCTTCGACGTGACCATCCACGAGCAGCGGCCCGGTGTGCCGGCGGTGGAGACGTCGCTGGCCATGTGGCCGGAGGCGCAGGCGGCCCTGGCGGTCCTGGGAGTCCTGCCGCAGATCAGGGAGGCGGGCGCGACCCTCGGCGGGATGGCCTTGCGTGACGCCACGGGCACAGCCCTGATGGCACCCGAGGTGCGCGGGGTCCTGGGCGTCTCCCGGGCGGACCTTATCCGGATTCTCGACGGCGCCGTGCCCGCATCCGTGCGCCGCGTTGAGGGCAGGGTTGACCGCATCCCCGCTACCGGACCGCTGGCGTCAGGCCTGCTGGTGGGGGCCGACGGCGTCCACAGCGTGGTCCGCCGCTGCTTCTGGGGTGCCAGATCGCAGGCAAGGCTGACGCCGTACCTCGCCCTGCGCGGCGTCCTTCCCGAGCCCGTCCAGGCCGACGCCGGCGGGGAATACTGGGGACGCGGGCAGCTGTTCGGCATCACGCCTGCGTCCGGCGGCAGGACCTACTGGTACGCCTCGTTCCGCTCAAACCTGGGACCGGCAGGCCTCGATGCGGCCGAAGCGCTGAAGCAGGCAAAGGAGCGTTTCGCCGGAAGCGCGCCGGCCGTCCGGAAAGTGCTGGAGCTGGCCACGCCAGACGCCACGCTGGCGCAGCGGGTCTGGACCACGCCCAACCTCGGCAGCTTTGTGCGGCCGGGCGCCGTGCTGGCGGGTGACGCTGCGCATGGCATGACGCCCAACCTTGGCCGCGGCGCCTGTGAGGCACTCGTGGACGCCGTCACGCTGGCCGAACTCCTCAATGCCCGTCCGCCGGAGGACGCGCTGAAGGCCTACAACCGGCAGCGCACCCTCAAGACCCAGCTGCTGCGGCTGGCCTCCTCCGCCATGGCGGGCGTGGCCCTGACAGAACGGGCACAGCCACTGCGCGACGGGCTCCTGAGGCTGGTTTCCCGTTAGAAGCCGGACGACGGCGGCTCGCTAGTCCTGCTGCAGCGTTTCGGTGAGGTGGTGCGTGGGAATGCGGTCGCGGTCGTAGGTGATTTCCGTGTAGCCGTGCGGCTCCGGCTTGCCGGTGGTGCTGAGGTTGACGAACACTATCTCCTCAATGGTGAGGATGCTCTGCCGCGTGATCATGTTGCGCACCTCGGCGCGCATGGTCAGCGACGTGCGGCCGAAGCGCGTGGCGGTCAGGCCCATCTCGATCAGGTCGCCCTGGACCGCGGAGCTGACGAAGTTGATTTCGGAGATGTACTTGGTGACCGCGCGGCCGTTGCCCAGCTGGAGGATGGCGTAGATCGCGGCTTCCTCGTCGATCCACTTCAGCAGGCTGCCACCGAACAGCGTGCCGTTGGCGTTGAGGTCCTCTGGCCGCACCCACTTGCGGGTGCGGAACGTAATGTCTTTGGTTTCCATAGCGCGAGATTAGCCGACGGCGGCCCGACCCACCTGAGTGTGACGGCCGCCGTCGGACTGTAGGAACGGAGCCGGCTCAGGCCATGGCGGTGTGCGCTGCGCTGTGGGAATTGATGCTCTTGGCGTAGCAGTACGAATGCTCGACGCCGATGTAGGGGCCGAAGTTGGGAACCTGGTCGAAGCCGGAGTTCGCGTAGAAGTTGCGGCCATCGGTCTGCGCGGAGCCCGCTTCCGCCGTGATCCGGGTGATCCCCTGCGCGTAGGCTTCCGCCTCGAGGGCGGCCAGGATGGAGCTGGCCACACCTGATCCCCGGGTGTAGGGGAGAACGTAGAGCCGCTTGATTTCCGCCGTATTGGAGTCGAGCAGCCGCAGGCCGCCGCAGCCCACCGGCTGGCCGGATCCCTTGTCGTAGGCCACGAGGAACACGGCCGTGTCCACTTCGGACGGCTTGGGCCCAGGCTCATGGTCGGCACATCCGAAGCGGGCGTCCAGTTCAGCCTGTTGCGCGGCGCGGAGGTCGGCGCCCACAGGGTTCGACCAGGTGACTTTCCGGATGTTGAGCCTGGGATTGGTCTGCATCTGTGCCTCGATTCGCCGAAGGGTTGTGCGAATTAAGGCTAGAAGCGCACCGTTACCGCGGTGTTTCCTGCCGGTAAGCGCCGTGGGAACACTTGGCGTTGCACTGTTACGGTTGGCACTCTTAAGGCTGGCACCCTTACGGCCGCACCAGCGTCCGCAGGAGCTTCAGGGCTACCGAGATCGAGGCGATGTCCACCTGCCCCGGCTTGGTCACTTCGGCGAACGTGTCCTTGATCCGGGCCAACTGCTCCTGGTGCCCCCGCTCCCACGCCACAATGCGGCCAATCGGGTCGGGGGCAGCCGGGTCGGTGTCCCGGGTGTGCTGCATGACCGAGACCGTCATATCCGCCACGGCGGAATAGACGTCGTCCCGCAGGGCGGCCCGGGCGAGGGCTTCCCACCGGTTCTGCCGGGGCAGGTCGGTGATGCGCAGCAGCAGGCTGGCGGCCCCGATGCGCTGGAACACCGTGTAGTACAAATCTGTGATCGTGGCCAGGGGCTCCCGGACCTGTTCCGATACCAGCGAGATATCCAGCAGTCCGAAGCTCTCCAGCATGTCCGCAGCCCGCTTCCCCAGGTCGTGCGGCAGCCCCACCTGGTCCCAGTGCGCGAGGCGGTCCTGCACGCGGTCCAGGTCCGAGCCGCGAAGGTAGTCCACGGTGCGGGTCCGGAACATCTCCAGCGTTGGCGTGATCCTTGCCAGCGCCTCCGTGACGGGCCGGTCCCGGTGGTCATGGGTCACGTACCAGCGGGTGGCCCGGTCGAGCACCCGGCGCATGTGCAGCGAGACTTCGGCAGCATGCTCGGTGGGGAACCCGGGGGGAAGGGCGGCGATCCGGTCCACGATCCATGGCAGGTCATAAACCTCGCGTGCCACCACGAAGGCCTTCGCGACGGCTGCAGGAGTGGCGGTTGTTTCCTCGATGGCGCGGAAGGCGAAGGTGATGCCGCCCAGATTGATCATGTCGTTGGCCACCACGGTGCAGATGATCTCCCGGCGCAGCGGGTGCGTGTCCAGTTCGGCGCCGAAACGTTCGGACAGCTGGCGCGGGAAGTAGCTGCGGAGTGTGCCGCTGAACCAGGGGTCATCGGCGAGGTCGCTGGCCACGAGGTCCGCGGCCAGCTCGATTTTGGCATAGGCGGCCAGCACGGACAGCTCCGGGGCGGTCAGTCCGTGGCCGGAACGGAGCCGGTCATGGAGCTCCTCGGTGCCTGGCAGTGCCTCGATGTTCCTGTCGAGGTCCGCGGCGGTTTCCAGCCAGTCCATGGCCCGCTCGAAGCCGGGGCTCCAGTTGGACACGAGGTGCCGGTCGTTGAGCAGGAGCACATTCTGATCGGTGTTGTTCTTGAGGACCAGCCGGGCGACTTCATCCGTGAGGGAATGCAGGAAGCCGGTCCGTTCCGCGGCATCCATGCGGCCGGCGGCGATCATCCGGTCCACGAAGATCTTGATGTTGACTTCGTGGTCGGAGCAGTCCACTCCGGCCGAGTTGTCGATAGCGTCGGTGTTGAGCAGGACCCCGCCCAGCGCGGCCTCGATGCGTCCGCGCTGGGTCAGTCCCAGGTTGCCGCCTTCGGCGACCACCCTCGCCCGCAGCTGGGACCCGTCGACCCTGATGGCATCGTTGGCTTTGTCGCCGACGTCGGCGTTTGTTTCCGTCGCGGCCTTCACGTAGGTGCCGATCCCGCCGTTGTACAGGAGGTCCACCGGCGCCCGGAGAATGGCCCGCAGGAGTTCCTGCGGCGCCACCTCGGTGGTGCCGCGCTCCAGCCCCAGGACGCGCCGGACCGGTTCCGTCACCATGATCGACTTTGCCTGCCGGGAGTACACGCCGCCGCCCTCGCTGATGAGTGACGCGTCGTAGTCGGCCCAGGATGAACGGGGCAGCCCGAACAGGCGCCCCCGCTCGGTGAAGGAGGCCGCCGGATCCGGATCCGGATCCAGGAAGATGTGCCGGTGGTCGAAGGCAGCCACCAGGCGGATGTGGCGGGAGAGCAGCATGCCGTTCCCGAAGACGTCGCCGCTCATGTCGCCGATGCCCGCCACGGTGAAGTCCTCGTTCGCGATGTCCAGCCCGAGCTCCCTGAAGTGTTCCTTCACGGACTCCCAGGCACCCCGGGCGGTGATGCCCATCTGCTTGTGGTCGTAACCCACGGAGCCGCCTGAGGCGAAGGCGTCACCCAGCCAGAATCCGTATTCACCGGCGAGGAGGTTCGCAGTATCCGAGAAGGAAGCGGTCCCCTTGTCCGCGGCCACCACCAGATAGCAGTCGTCGCCGTCGTGGCGGACCACATGGTCCGGCGGGACCACGGTTTCCCGGCCACCGGTTTCAGCGCCACCGGTTTTTCCGACGGCGGCCAGGACCAGGTTGTCGGTCAGGTCCAGCAGGCCGCGGATGAAGATCCGGTAGCATTCCTGGCCCTCCGCCAGCCACGCCGCCCGGTCAACGGCCGGGTCCGGCAGCCGCTTGGGGTAGAAACCGCCCTTGGCCCCGGTCGGGACGATGACCGAGTTCTTGACCACTTGTGCCTTCACCAGGCCGAGGATCTCGGTGCGGAAGTCCTCACGCCGGTCGGACCAGCGCAGCCCGCCCCGGGACAGGGCACCGAAACGGAGGTGAACGCCTTCCACCCGCGGCGAATACACCCAAATCTCGTATCTTGGCCGGGGCAGGGGCGAACTGTGGA
This sequence comes from Arthrobacter globiformis NBRC 12137, assembly GCF_000238915.1. Taxonomy (GTDB): domain Bacteria; phylum Actinomycetota; class Actinomycetes; order Actinomycetales; family Micrococcaceae; genus Arthrobacter; species Arthrobacter globiformis. Next base: position 37,664 of record NZ_BAEG01000092.1, read on the forward strand.
TGGCCGCGGGGTTGAGCTTGATGCTCAGGTACGACATGGCCTGGTAGTAGTTGGTGCGCACGGTCGCCTCCACGAGGTTCATGAAGGTCCGCAGCAGCCGGTCGGCGTCCAGTACGGGGACGTCGTCGATGGCGGCCAGAAGTTCCTGCCGTGCCGCGGCGGTGCTGCGGAGCCGCTCAACGGCGGCCAGCTCCGGATCGAACTTGGCCGCAAACAGCTCCAGCAGGGCACGCGTCGCCCGGACGTTGGCCAGCAGTGTTTCGGCGATGAAGCCGTAGGAATTGGTGGTGCCCAGCTGCTGCAGGTACCTGGCATAGCTGCGCAGGATGACAACCTGCCGCCACGGTACCGCCTCACGGATCACCAGGGCATCAAAACTGTCGGACTCGATGTCTCCCCGCATGGCTGCGGAAAAGGAATCCGCCAGCAGCGCGCCCACCTGGGCGGGGTCGACGCCGTCGGGATACTTCACGCCCAAGTCGTACAGGTGCAGCTCGCGGCCGCCGCGGCGCAGGCCGAAGGGCCGCTGGTCCAGCACCTCGACGCCGAGATTGTGGAAGAACGGCAGGAACGTCGTGAGGCTGCGGGGCCGGGTGAGGTAGAGCCTGATGCGGGAGCTGCCGGCCGTGGCGGGGGAGGCATCAGCGGTGGTGGGACCGGCGGGGGCGGCACCGGCAGGCACGGGCAGGGTGTAGACCGTCAGAGCCGGATCGTCGGGGTCCCGGCCGCCCCGCCCGTCCAGGTCAAACTCCTCGAACCTGCCGATGTCCCGAATGGCATCGTCCGCGCTGTACTCTGCGCGGTAGCTGGGCGGAAAGGCGCCTGACCAGAGTGCCGTGAGCCTGGCCGCCTCGGGGCCGGGAAAGTGGTCCCTGAGTGCTTCGTCGAGGCCCTCGGTCCAGGAGCGCGTGGCCTGCAGCACCCGCTGTTCCAGGGCCGCGGCATCTACGTCCGGTGTGGCGCCGCCGGCCAGCAGGATCCGGAAGAAGACGCGGGCCATGGGGGAATCTCCCAGCCGCACCTCGAACTCCATGTCCCGTGGCCGGAATGTCTGGCGGAGTTCGTGCTCGATCCTGAGCCGGACGGCCGTGTTGTAGCGCCGCCGCGGCAGGAACACCAGGGCATGAACAAAGCCGCCGGGACTGTCCGGGCGCAGGAACAGCCGGGTCCTGCGGCGTTGCTGCAGGTCAAGGATGTCGGCGGCCAGCCGGGTCAGGTCATCAACGCCGATCGAGAAGAGCTCGTCGCGGGGAAAGGACTCAAGGACCGCCAGGACATCCTTGCTCCGTTGCGACCGGGGCGCGGATTCGAGACGCCCCAGGACCGCCACCAGCTTGTCGCGGATCACCGGAATCCGGCGCACCGACTGGCTGGATGCGCCCGGCGTGAAGAGGCCAACGAAGCGCCTCTCACCGGTCACCGCGCCCGCGGCATCGAAAATCGGGAGCCGCAGTTCGTCCAGGTAGGAGGCCCGCAGCACGCTCGAGTGGAGGTCGCACGTGGTCAGGTGGAAGACCTGTCCGTCCCGGGGCCCGTCCCACTGTTCGGTTCCGGCCTGTGCGGTTCCGCCGTCGTTCGCGTTGGCACCGCCCGCCGCCTGACCGCCGTCGTCCGCCTCTCCGGCGCCGTCCGCCTCTCCGGCGCCGTCCGCCTCTCCGGCGCCGTCCGCCAGGGGACGGCGCAGCAGTCCCAGCGCGCTGACGGGCCGTCCCGCTGCCTCCGGCGACGCCGGCAGGCGGCGTTCCGCGTATCCCAGGAATGTGAAGTTGCCTTCGTCCAGCCACCGCAGCAGGTCGCGGACCTGGTCCGGCGGCGGAGCGGATGACGCCGGGAACCTGTCCACCGAGCCGATGGCCGCGATGACCGCTTCCTGTATGGCCGGGGAATCGTCCGCGGCTGCCCGGACGTCGTCCAGCACCCGGTGCAGGTTGGCGGTCAGTCCGTCCACGTTTGATTGCTCCGGAAGCCTGTCGATTTCCACCGCCACCCAGGTCTCGGTGGCTGTCCAGGCGTCGGGCCCGCCGCCCGGTTCGTCGCCCGCGGCCGGGGCCGGCGGCCGCTGTTCATGAGCCGCCCGGGGAACAGCCAGCCCCGACCGCGAAGGTCCGTGCCGCAAGTCCAGCAGCCGATGGGTCCGGGAGTCCCGCCGCACCTCGAACGTTGGGTGCACCAGGAGCCGGATCGCGGCGTCCTCGCGCGTCAGTTCCGCCGTGACCGAGTGGACCAGAAACGGCATGTCGTCCGCGACCACGGCCACGATCGTGGCGTCAAGGTCGTTCAGAACCCCGACGGCGGCGTGCCCCGGGGCGCGTTCCGCCGCGACGGAAAGGTGGTGCATGGCCCGCTGGCGGAGGACGTCGAGGCTGTAGTCCCCGATGTCTTCCCCGGACACGTGCTCGTAGTAATCAGTCAGGAACGATTCGCCGGGCAGGAAGGGGCCATCCTCGCGGTCCCCGCCCCGCGGCACCGTTTCTTGTGCCATGGCAGTGCGCCTCCACCGTGCGGGACACCGCCGCAAGTCGCGGTTGCCGGTCCTGTCCCGACGCCTGCTTTCATGATGGCCGCGTGGGCTGGCGCCCGTCCAGTACGGCGGGGCCAGTACGGCAGGTTGGGTACATGCGGGCCCGCTTGTGGACCAGTCGCTAAGGCCACGGCGGCGGCTGACCTAGCCCGTGGTCTTTCCCATCGGGTCTTCGGCGGCGGGGTCGGCCAGGGCAAGGCCGCCCACCGGGCTGGCGTCCCAGTGGATCAGCTGCCAGCCGGCTTCGGGGTCGCCTTCCAGCGCCACGATGCCGGTGTTGGCGAGGACGTGCCGGGCGGCGAATTCCATGTCGATGTTGTCCGCGCGGCGCGCTGCCCAGACGCGGATCGCGGCGCCGTGGCTCACCAGCGCGACTGCGCCGGCGCCGGCGGCTTCCGCGGCCACCTTGGCGATGGCCGCGTCATAACGCCCGAAGAATTCGTGCCCGTCCGGTCCGGCGGGCATCCGGCGGTCGAAATCGCCGTCGCTCCAGGCGAACACGGTGCTCATGTACCGGCGGTGGGACTCGTGGTCCGTCAGTTTTTCCAGGGCGCCGGCTTCGATCTCGTGGATGCCGTCCAGGATCTCCACATCGAGGCCGAGCTCCCGGCTCAGCGGTTTGGCCGTGATCTGGGTGCGGAGCAATGTGGACGCGTACAGGGCGCTGACCGGCTCGTTCACCAGAGCTCGCGGCAGTGCCTCCGCCTGCCGCTCTCCCAGCTCGGTGAGGCCGGGACCCGGGTGGGCGGTGTCCAGCTGCCCCAGCACGTTCCCGGGAGTTTCGCCGTGGCGGATGAGCAGCAGCCTCATGGTTTCGCGTTCCTTGTCATGGTCGGGAAGGTGGGCCGCACGAGCCGCCTTGGGCGGGGCCGGACGATTCTTTGCGGGGCCGCCGGAAACGGAAGCGGTGCCGGGCAGCAAAGCCCGGCACCGCCGTCGTACTTATTTCAGGTGGTCCACCAGCTGGTCGGCGATGCCGGTGTACTTGCCCGGGGTCAGGGCCAGCAGCCGCGCCTCGGCGTCCGCGGAAAGGCCCAGGCCCTGCACGAATTCCTGCATCCGGGCCGCGTCCACGCGCTGCCCGCGGGTCAGGTCCTTGAGCCGTTCGTAGGGGTTTTCCATGCCTTCGACGCCGGCAATCGCCTCCGCGCGCATCACCATCTGGATGGCTTCGCCCAGGACTTCCCAGTTGGTGTCGAGGTCGCCGGCAAGAACGTCCTCGGCCACATCCAGGCGCTCCAGGCCCTTGGCCACGTTGGAGATGGCCAGCAGGGAGTGGCCGAAGGCCACGCCGATGTTGCGCTGGCTGGAGGAGTCGGTGAGATCGCGCTGCCAGCGGGAGGTGACCAGGGTGGAGCCCAGCACGTCCAGGAGGCCGGAGGAGATCTCCAAGTTGGCCTCTGCGTTCTCGAAGCGGATCGGGTTGACCTTGTGCGGCATGGTGGAGGAACCGGTGGCGCCTGCCACGGGGATCTGCGCGAAGTAGCCGATCGAGATGTAGCTCCAGATGTCCGTGCAGACGTTGTGCAGGATCCGGTTGAAGCGGGCGACGTCGGCGTACAGCTCGGCCTGCCAGTCGTGGCTTTCGATCTGGGTGGTCAGCGGGTTCCAGGTCAGTCCCAGCTTCTCCACGAACGACTTCGCGACCTGCTGCCAGTCCGCGCCCGGGACCGAAGCCACGTGGGCGGCGTAGGTGCCGGTGGCGCCGTTGATCTTGCCGAGGTATTCGGTCCTGGCGATCCGCTCCAGCTGCCGGTTCAGGCGGTGTGCGATGACGGCGAGTTCCTTGCCCAGGGTGGTCGGTGTGGCGGGCTGGCCGTGCGTGCGGGACAGCATCGGAACGGCGCGGTTATCTTCGGCCATCTTGCCGATCTGGGCCACGAGGGCCCGGGCGGCGGGCAGCCACACGTCCTCCACAGCACCCTTCACGCCCAGCGCGTAGGACAGGTTGTTGATGTCCTCGGACGTGCAGCCGAAGTGCACCATGGCGGTCAGGTTCTCGATCCCGATGGCGGGCAGGCGGCGGCCGATGTAGTACTCCACGGCCTTGACGTCGTGGACGGTGACGGCTTCGATTTCGGCCAGCTCGGTGACGGAGGAGGCATCGAATTCGGTGACGATGGCCCGCAGCTGCTGCTGCTGGTCCTCAGTCAGGGGGCCGGCGCCCGGGAGGACGTTGTCCCCTGTCAGGTGGATAAGCCACTCCACCTCGACGGCGACGCGGTCGCGGTTGAGGGCTGCCTCGGACAGGTAGTCAACGAGGGGTGCGACGGCGGACTTGTAGCGGCCGTCCAGCGGGCCGAGCGCGATTTGTTCCCCTGACGCGGCGAGGGCGAGGCGTCCGGAGGGCGTACGGGTGTCAGCTGTGGCGGCAGTTTCAGGCATGACCTGATTCTTTCATGAAGTTCTGTGCCCGCTGAAGCACGGGATTCCGTGTGACTTCCCCTCCACAGCCCCGCCCTTCCGCACTTCTCCACATGGACGACGCCGGCCGTTCCGTCGGCGGCGGCCGGCACCTTAGCGTCGTGGGCAGGAACGGGGGAAAGGGCGGACGCGGAGGGCGCCGGCCCACAGGGGATGGAGGTACCCGCATGAGCGCCAGCACCACAGCGATGAGCGCCGGCGTCACAACGATGAGCGTCAGCATCACGGAGGCCTACGCCGCGGCATGTTCGTCGCGCAGCTTCGAAGTCCAGCTGCTGGCCGGGCGGGTGGAGGCCTGCGCGGAACAGATTGAAGCCGTCCAGGCCAAGCTCGTGCAGCTCCAGCTCATGGCCTGGCGGTCGCCTGCCGGTCTGGCATACCGGTCCAAGCTCCAGGTGCAGGCCGGTGCCGTGGGCGGGGCGCGGGACAAGGTGCTTGATGCGGCACTTGCCCTGCGGCGGCACGCCGTGCACGTCGCCGAGTCCGCCCTCCCCGCTGCCGGAGGCTACTGATGGCCGAAACGACGCCGGACAGCGGCGGACAGCTCCGTCCCGCCGAACCGGCCTCCAACAGTGTCCTCTCCGTGCGCGGCGGATTAGGCGGGATCTCCTTCCAGCTCGAGGAACTGGACGCCGGAGCGCGGGAGCTGGATGCGCTCGCCCGGGATTTGGCGTCCGTGGAACTGGGCGTTTACAGGGTCTGGGAGGCATCGGGAAGCTACCAGCGAGATAATCCGTTTAGCGGCGCCGAGGCCCTGACCGCGGTCTGGGAAGGGCAGCGCTCCGTGGCGGCGGTACGGAAGGAGCTGGAGCGCCTGGCTGGCGGCGTGCGCGCCTGCCAGCTTGAGTACAGCGCCGCCGAGTCGGCAAACCAGCTGGTGATGCAGCTCGGACTGAATGCGTCATGGCTATGGGGGCGGCAGGTGGTGGACTTTGGTCTGTCGGGGGACTGGCGTCCGAATGGGGCGAGCACCGAGGCGATCACCGGGAGCGTCCCCCTCCTGGGCGGCACGATCCTGGCGGCGCTCCTGGGAACGCGGCCAGGCGAGATCGATGCCGCAGCGCGGATGGCCGTGACCTCTGGCGGGCGTGCCAGCGTGCCAGTTATCCTCCGCATGCTGCTGGACCGGGTCAAACCCGAACTGAAGCCGCGGCCGGTCAGGGCTCTGACGCAGGGCTCCGCGGACATTGACCTGGACGCTTCCCCGGCAGGCCTCCTCGCCCGGGCAGGGGAGGTGGCAGACGCCGGCCCGGGCCACATCGAAATCATCCAGACAACCACCGGCGGACGCGATGCGTACATCGTGATCATTCCAGGAACCCAGCCCGGCAACACCGGCGGACCCAACCCCTTCGACGAGGCCGGTGTCGGCGAAGCGCTGGGATATGGGTCCGAGTACACCACCGCGGCAATCCGCGCAGCCCTTCGCCAGGCCGGCGCGGAGGCCGGGGACCAGGTGGTGGCCGTGGGCTACAGCCAGGGCGGCATCCATGCAATGAATTTGAGCCAGCACAAGGCTTTCCTCGCCGAGTACAACCTCAGGTACGTGCTGACTGCAGGATCGCCGGTCGGCGCAATAACTCCAGAACCCGGCGTCAGCAGCCTGCACCTGGAGCACCGGCAGGACTGGGTTCCGGGCAGCGAAGGCCTTCCCAACCCGGACACCAGGGACCGGGTGACAGTAACGCTGAACGGATTGGTCAGGACGCCTGCCGGTGAGGACGCCGGGCTCGGCCCCGGGCACCGGCTCGCCCACTACGAGGCCGGGGCCCGGGCAGTCTCCGCGAGTCCGGATACTTCGCTGGTGGCGTCCACCGCCGCGCTTGCCGGAGTAGTGGGTGCGGGAGGAACGGCCAGGGCCACCCGCTTCCAGCTGGTCCGTGCGCCAAAGCCGCATGCGCCCGCCGTGCAGCCGTCACTGCCCGGCCTGGGCAGGGGAATCCTTCCCCTCGGCGGGGGTGTCAGCCTCGGGGGTTTCAGCGGCGGGGGTGTTAGCGGTGGCGGGCGCCGGGGAGCCGGTCTGCCACCAGCGAAATGACGGTGATGATGATGGCAGCCAGCACGGCGGTCCAGAAGAACGAATCGATGGTGAAGTGCACGGGCGTGTAGCCGCTGATCCAGGAGGTGAGATAGAGCATCGCGGCATTGATCACCACCGTGAACAGCCCCAGCGTCAGGATGGTGATGGGCAGGGAGAGGAAGCTGACCACCGGCCGCACAAACGCATTGACCAGGCCGAAAATCAGCCCGACGAACAGGTACGCGAGGACAATGCCGGCGGCGTCGGTTCCCTGGTTTACCCCGGTCTTGGCTACGGCTTCCGTGGTGGCTGTGGTGGAGATATCCAGGCCGGGCAGAAGCCAGCTGGCAACCCACAGCGCCAGCCCATTAATGATCACGCGCATGATGAAAGACCGCATGCGCCCATGCTTTCACACCGCACGGCCAGGCAGGCAGTCAGGGGCATAGGCTGGGTGGCATGACTTCATCAGAGACTATGGCGGGGGGCCTGAGGCCCCGACCGGTGGTTGATCGGCTGCCCCGCTACGCCGCCGGCAAGCCGCCCGTCGCCGTCGACGGCCTTGCAAGCTACAAGCTGTCGTCCAACGAGAACCCGCTGCCGCCCATCCCTGCCGTGGTGGAGGCCATTGCCGCCCAGACCGACTTCAACCGCTACCCCGACCCGCTCAGCACCAAGCTGCGCACCGCGCTCGCCGGGTTCCTCGACGTCCCGGCCGAGGACATCGTCACCGGTGCCGGCAGCCTCGGCGCCCTCACCCAGCTGCTGGCTACGTTCGCCGGGCAGAATGACGATGGCAAACCGGACGAAGTGATCTACGCATGGCGGTCCTTCGAGGCCTACCCCATCTGCGTCGGGCTGGCCGGGGCGGAAAGCGTCCGGATTCCCGTGACGGCTGACGGGCGCCATGACCTCGACGCCATGGCCGCAGCCGTGACAGCGCGAACAAGGGTGATCCTGCTCTGCACCCCCAACAACCCCACCGGCCCCATCCTGACCGCCGCGGAAACTGAGCGGTTCATCAGGTCCGTGCCTTCGGACGTTGTGGTGGTCATCGACGAGGCCTACCAGGAGTTCGTCCGGGCAGAAGACGCCGTGGACGGCATCCGGATGTACCGCAAGTACCCCAATGTGGTGGTGCTCAGGACGTTCTCCAAGGCACACGGCCTGGCTGGCCTCCGCGTCGGCTACAGCGTTTCCCAGCCCCAGCTCACCCAGCACCTGCGCGTCGCCGCCACCCCGTTCGCGGTCTCGCAGATCGCCGAACAGGCCGCGGTGGTGTCCCTGCAGAATTTTGACCAGGTTGTAGAAAGGGTACAAAGCCTGGTGGAGGAGCGGGACCGCGTGTCAGCGGGCCTCCGGGACCTCGGCTGGTTCGTCCCGGACGCGCAGGGGAACTTTGTCTGGCTTGATCTGGGCGCGAACAGCGCGGAGTTTGCCCAGCTCGCCGGCGAACGTGCACTGTCTGTGCGCGCCTTCGGAAATGAAGGCGTCAGGGTCAGCATCGGCGAAGCGGAAGCGAACACCCGTTTCCTGGAACTCTGTGCGGTTTACACAAAACCGCCACGCCGTTCCTAGCGCTTAACAAACAGCCGGCGCTACCTACGCCGGATAAAGTAAGGAACAGTAAGCCAAATATATATGCCTCGCCGGGAATGCATTCCCCGCGAGGCATATATCCCAGCGACATTGCAACGCATCCGGATGCGGCAGGCAAGGAGACGGTATGGGCGCAACACATCTGCCCTCCACCGAGTTCGATGGAACGGAACTGGACGACCAGCTCGAGGCGCAGGCCGAGGCTGCCTTGGGCGTGCCTCCGACTGAAATGGTCCAGCTTCTGCGCCCCGATGGCACGCTGGGCGCGGACTCCGTATTTTCCGAGTACGCCCAGCGTCTCGACGCCGAAAAGTTCCGGGGTTTCTACGCGGACATGGCGGCCATCCGTCGCTTTGACCAGGAGGCCACGGCCCTGCAGCGGCAGGGCCAGCTGGCATTGTGGGTTCCGCTCACGGGCCAGGAAGCCGCCCAGATCGGATCCGGGCGGGCCAGCCAGCCGCAGGACTACATATTCCCCACCTACCGTGAGCACGGCGTCGCGCTGACCCGCAACGTGGACCTGGCCGAACTGCTGAAGCAGTTCCGCGGCGTCTCCAACGGCGGCTGGAACCCCAAGGACACCAATTTCCACCTGTACACACTGGTCCTGGCTGCGCAGACGCCGCACGCCGTCGGATATGCCATGGGCATCCAGCGCGACCAGCGGCTGGCAGCGGCCCAGGGTGTGGAAGGCTCGGCCGAACCGAAGGCCGCCGTCATGGTCTACTTCGGCGACGGTGCGAGCTCCGAGGGTGACGTCCACGAGTCCATGGTCTTCGCCTCCTCGTACAATGCCCCGGTGGTCTTCTTCTGCCAGAACAACCACTGGGCTATCTCCGTGCCCACAGCTGTGCAGACCCGCATCCCGCTCTCCAACCGCGCCAAGGGCTACGGGTTCCCGGGCATCCGCGTGGACGGCAACGACGTCATCGCTGTCCACGCAGTCACCGAATGGGCGCTCGAACACGCGCGGCAGGGCAACGGACCGGTCCTGATTGAGGCCTTCACCTACCGGGTGGGAGCCCACACCACAGCCGACGACCCCACGAAGTACCGCGAGTCCTCAGAAGAGGCCCTGTGGCGCGAAAAGGACCCGCTGGACCGCCTGGAGAAGTACCTCCGCTCCGAGGGCATGGCCGACGAGGCCTTCTTCGCCAAGGTTGCTGCCGAGGGCGACGAACTCGCCGCCTACATCCGCAAGTCCACGTACGCGTCGGACGCCCCGGACATCAGGACGGCCTTTGCCAACACCTACGTCGAGGCGCATCCGCTCGTGGCCGAGGAACTGGCGTGGTTCGAGCAGTACAGCGCCGGCTTTGCCGGCGAGGACGAGGGAGAAGGGGCAGGCCGCTGATGACCACCATGACCATTGCCAAGGCCATCAACGAAGGCCTGCGCGCCACGCTCAGCAACAACCCCAAGTCCCTGCTCATGGGCGAGGACATCGGCCCTCTCGGCGGCGTCTACCGCGTCACCGACGGCCTGATCGGCGAATTCGGGCCAGACCGCGTGGTGGACACCCCGCTCGCCGAATCCGGCATCATCGGCACGGCGATCGGCCTGGCGCTGCGCGGCTACCTGCCCGTTGCCGAGATCCAGTTCGACGGCTTCGTCTTCCCCGGCTTCAACCAGATCACCACCCAGCTGGCAAAAATGCACTCGCGCAGCAACGGCAACCTCACCGTGCCCGTGGTCATCCGCATCCCCTACGGCGGCGGCATCGGCTCCATCGAGCACCACTCGGAATCGCCGGAGGCGCTGTTCGCGCACACCCCGGGTCTGCGCATCATCACCCCGTCCAACCCCCACGACGCCTACTGGATGATCCAGCAGGCCGTGAACTGCCAGGACCCGGTGATCGTCTTCGAGCCGAAGCGCCGCTACTGGCTCAAGGGCGAGGTCGACACCGAATCCGCCGGCCCGGCTGAGGACCCGTTCAAGGCCCACGTGGTCCGGGAGGGGACCGACGCCACCGTGGTGGTTTACGGCCCGCTCGTTCCCGTGGCCCTCGCCGCCGCCAACGCCGCGGCCGAGGACGGCCGCAGCATCGAAGTGATCGACCTGCGCTCCATCTCGCCGATCGATTTCGACGCCATCGAGGCCTCCGTCAAGAAAACGGGCCGGCTCGTCGTGGCGCATGAGGCTCCCACCTTCGGCGGCATCGGCGGCGAAATCGCTGCCCGAATCAGCGAACGGGCCTTCCTCTCGCTGGAGGCGCCGGTCATCCGGGTAGGGGGCTTCCATATGCCGTACCCCGTGGCCAAGATCGAAGAGGACTACCTCCCGGACATCGACCGCATCCTTGAGGCGCTGGACCGCACCTTCGCGTACTGACGCCGTTGCACCAGCGCCTGCTGACTCTTTCGCCTACCGCCTCCGCACCTCCCGGAGCGCCCGAGCTTTCGAACCCGAGGATCCCATGACGCTTAACAAGTTCAACCTCCCCGACGTCGGTGAGGGCCTGACCGAGGCAGAGATCGTTTCGTGGAAGGTCAAGCCCGGCGACGAGGTGGCCATCAACGACGTCCTGTGTGAAATCGAGACGGCCAAGTCCCTCGTTGAGCTCCCGTCGCCGTTCGCCGGTACCGTCACCGAGCTGCTGGTTCAGGAAGGGGCAACGGTCGACGTCGGGACTGCCATCATCAGCGTGTCTGACTCCATGTCCGGCGATCCTACGCCGGCCGACGCGCCGCTGCCCGCGGTCCCGGATGCCGAGCCGGCGCCGATGTACGGAAAGCTGAAGGACGACGGTGAAGCTGGCGTTAGCGGTCTTGCTGCCGGTCCGCTGGTGGGTTCCGGTCCGAAGGCCGACGCCGTGAAGCGGCGGCCGCGCAAGACGGGGCACGTTATTCCGGCGGATGCAATGCACGGTGCTCCGGAGGTTGAGCCGGTCCAGCCCCGGTCTGCCGAGGAAGTGCTCTCGGACGGTCCGGCCAGCGCCGGACCGGTGGCCGCGTCTGCCGTGTCGAGGCGGCCCGAGTGGACTCCAACAATCGAGAGCGACAAGCCGACCTTCGGCGGGGCCATTTCCGGGCTCGTAAACAGGGTCCTGGCCAAGCCGCCCGTGCGCAAGATCGCCCGCGACCTGGGGATTGACCTGGCCGACGTCGTGGCCACGGGCGCGCGCGGCGAGGTGACGCGCGAGGACCTGGTCAGCTACCAGGCGCAGCGCGATGCGGAACTGGACAAGGCGGACACCTTCTGGGGAACGTCAGGCCGTCCCCAGGAGCAGCGGATCGAACGGATCCCCGTTAAGGGTGTCCGCAAGGCCACCGCGAAGGCCATGGTGGAGTCGGCGTTCTCCGCCCCGCACGTGAGTATCTTCGTGGACGTGGACGCCAGCCGGACCATGGAGTTCGTCAAGCGGCTCAAGGCTTCGCGGGACTTTGAAGGCATCAAGGTCTCACCTCTGCTGATCCTCGCGAAGGCCGTCATCTGGGCGGCGGCACGGAACCCGAGCGTCAACGCCACCTGGGTGGACAACCCGGACGGCAGCGACACCGCCGAGATCCACATCAAGCACTTCATGAACCTGGGTATCGCCGCGGCCACGCCCCGCGGGCTGATGGTCCCGAACATCAAGAACGCCCAGGACCTGTCCCTCAAGGAACTGGCGCTGGCCCTCAACGACCTCGCCACCACCGCGCGCGCCGGCAAGACCCAGCCGGCGCAGATGCAGGGCGGCACGCTGACGGTGACCAACATCGGCGCCCTCGGCATCGACACCGGAACCCCCATCATCAACCCCGGCGAGGTGGCCATCGTGGCGTTCGGCACGATCAAGCAAAAGCCGTGGGTCCTGGACGGCGAGGTCATTCCCCGCTGGATCACCACGCTTGGCGGATCCTTCGATCACCGGGTCGTGGACGGCGACCTTTCAGCCCGCTTCATGGCCGACGTCGCCGCCATCCTGGAAGAGCCGGCACTGCTGCTCGACTGACCTGCCCGACTGGCCTGCTCGACTGACGGTCCCCGGAGGGGTACCCTCCGGGGAAAGGGGGAAGGGCCGGACAGTCAGGGACGGGGTTCCCATGGGTGAGGATCGCGGGATCGTCAGCATCCGCGTGAAGAACCGCGTGGCCCGGGCCATCACGGAGGCCCTTCAGCCGCCCATCACCGTGGCTTTGCTGCTGCTCCTCAGCCCGGCAATGGAACCCGGCTTTCCGGGCACCGTCTGGTTCGGCGCCGTGGCGGTGCTGTTTGTGTGCGTGCTGCCGCTGGCCGCCGTCGTCGTTCTGGTCCGGATGGGCAAGGTGACGGACCGCCACGTCAGCGACCGCAAGCAACGCTTCCCGGTGCTCGCCATGTCGGTGGTGTCTTTGCTCGCGGGGCTGGGAGTCCTGCTGGCCATCAACGCCCCGTACAGCGTCATCGTGGTGGTGCTGGCCATCGTGGGCGGTGTGGTGGTGCTCGCCGTTATCAGCCTGTTCTGGAAAATCAGCGGCCACGCCGGCGCCATCGCCCTGACGACTGTCATTACCGTGCTGATCCTGGGCACGCCGTGGATTCCGCTGCTGCTGCTGATACCCGCTGTCGGGTGGTCCCGGGTGGTGCTGCGCGCGCATACCGTGGCGCAGGTTGTTGCCGGCGCCCTGGTGGGAGGCGGCGTTACCGCAGCGCTCTGGTGGCTGCTCCGCGAGCTGCTGGTACGGATCGGCTGACGGCGGGCGTGGGCAGATGCCGGGGCCCCGTGGACCGGCGGCGGAGGCTGGCCTTAGTAGGCGGCGTAGGAGTTGGCCAGCAACTGGGCCATGGCCGGGTCGGCGGACATGCCTGCCATGCTCACCGCAGCGGCCAGCATGACGCCAGCTACGGCGGCGATGCCGCAGCTCACGAGCGTGAGGAACTTCCAGTCCTCGCGCACGACGCTCTTCAGCGTGTCCGGCAGCTGCAGGTCGGGGGAGATGAGATTCGGGGCGCTGTCCACCGAGCCGTCGTCGAGGAGGGCGATTACGCGGCCGGCCGAGCGGTCCACGCGCATCGCGCTGATGTGGTTGCCGTGGCGGGCAAGGAGGATGTCGTGGCCGACGAGGTGGCGACGCTGGAGTGTAAGCACTGTGTTCCCCTGAAAGGTAGATTTGGGTTTGTCCGCACCATCGGGGGCACCTCCAATTTTATCTTTCAGGGCATGCCGGACTGCCCGAAACGGGGGTGAGACTGCCCACCAGCCCGGGTGATCCGCGTCAAGTCAGGCCCGCGCTGCGGCTAATCGGCTCCGTAGGTATTCGCGATGTAGACGTCGCAGGACGCGCTGTGGGCAACGCTGTTGGCCACACTGCCCAGCACGCGCCCAAGGCCCTGCATGCGGCGGTTTCCCACCACGATCATGCTTGCGTCGAGCCGGTCCGCCTCCCTGACCAGGGCTTCTGCTGGCTTGCCCCGCGCGGAGGAATAGGTTACCTGGAGCTCGCCGGCCGCCAGCGCGGCCGCCACATCCCGGGCCACCTTTTCCGCTTCGCCGGCGTCCGAGACGATCCACCGGTCACTGCCGCTGCCGAAGACTTCGGTCCTGTCGGTATCGAATGCGGACACGACGTGGAGCCTGGCGCCCAGCGCCGCTGCCAGGTCCCGTGCCACTTCCGCTGCCTTGCGTGCGGTACCGCTTCCGTCCACGCCCACCACAATTGTTCCCGCCATGGCCTTATCTCCTTCGATTAATCGTGACTCATCTGGTGCCCCGTTCGCGGCCGCAGCTCACGCCAGGGCGTCTATGGCTTCCCGCAGCACCGGAGCCAGGCGTCGCACGCCCTCGGCGATGGCCTCCGGCGGAACGGCGCTGAACGCCAGGCGGAGTTTGTTCGACGGGGAATCCGAATGCATGAAGGCCGCGCCGGGAATGAAGACGACACCGGCATCAATCGCCTTGTGCAGCAGGGGGTAGGTGTCCACGCCCTCAGGCAGCGTCACCCAGACGAAGAATCCGCCCTGCGGCCGGGTCCAGCTGAGCCCGTCGGGCATGTGCATCTCCAGGGCCGCCAGCATGGCGTGGCAGCGCTCGGCGTACAGCCCGCGGTACGTCTCGATCTGGCCCTTCCAGTCGTAGTCCCGGAGGTAGGCCGAGACCAGCATCTGGTTCAGCGTGGGCGGGCAGAGCGTCACTGCCTCGGAGGCCAGGTAGTAGCGGCGCTGCAGGTGGGCGGGAACCAGGGCCCAGCCGATGCGCAGTCCCGGGGCAAAGATCTTCGAGAACGAGCCCATGTAGATGACGTCGTCGGGATTTCCTGCCCGCAGCGGGGCCAGCGGCTCGCCGTCGAACCGCAGCAGGCCGTAAGGGTTGTCCTCGAGAACCAGGATGTTGGCGCGGCGGCAGATGTCCACGATCTGCTGCCGGCGGTCCTGCGCCAGAGTGATGCCCGACGGGTTGTTGAAGTTGGGGATGGTGTAGAGGAACTTGATGTTCTTCCCGGCGGTCTGGAGCGCCGCGATCCGGGCCTCGAGAAGCTCAGGCACCAGGCCGTCGTCGTCCATGGGGACGGCCTCCACCTGGACCTGGTACGCCTCGAACGTGTTTAGCGCCCCCACGTAGGTGGGTTCCTCCACGAGGACCACGTCGCCGGGGTTGCAGAACACCTTGGTGGCCACATCCTGGGCGGACTGCGAACCCGCGGTGATCACCACGTTCTCCGGCCGGGCGTCAAGGATGCCTTCCGCGGCCATGACCTCGCAGATCTGCGTGCGCAGTTCCTCGGTGCCCTGGCCCCCGCCGTACTGAAGTGCCGTGAGGCCGTCCTCGGCGATGATCCGCGCGGCCGTCTCCGAGAGCCTTTCAAGGGGCAGGGACTGCAGGTAGGGGCTGCCGCCGGCGAGCGAGACCAGGCCCGGCCGCATGGAGATATCGAAAACATCCCGGACCGCCGACTGTTTGATGTTCGCGGCGCGCTCCGAGAAGAGGTCGTCGTGGCGGTGGGCTGAGGTCGCGGCCCGCTCGATGGCGTCAATGGCTTCGGCGGGGAGGACGGCTGCGGCGGCGTCGAGTGTCTCGTGTGTCACACCCCCAGACTACAGCCATTGGTTGCTGATTAGGCAACAGGTGTTGACCAAAATCTCGAAGGGAATCTGAACTGGTGCCTGCGGACGCCTTTACGTCCGGCAGGGCAGGGCATGGAATGGAGCCATGACGTCACTCGAGCCTACGCCCGCACTGTCCCAGCCCGCCAAGGCCGACGCCTTCCACCAGATGCACGAGGGCGGCCCTGTCCCGCTGGTGCTCGTGAATGTCTGGGATGCCGCGTCGTCCCGTCTTGTGGAGAAGGCCGGGGCGCGCGCCATTGCCACCTCGAGTTCAGCCATTTCGTGGAGCCTCGGGTTTCCGGATGGCAGCCACGTGCCGCCGGGCCTGGCCTTCGACGCGCTCCGCAGGATAACCGCGGCCACGACCGTCCCTGTCACGGCCGATATCGAAGCCGGGTACGCGGGTGCGGACGGTGCTTTCGACGACGGCCTGCTCCGGCAGACTGTCGCGGCGGTGCTGGAGGCCGGCGCGGTGGGCGTGAACATCGAAGACTCAGGCGGTACGTCCCTCACAGCCGTGGACGAACAGGCCCGCAGGATCAGTCTGGTCCGCAGCATCGCGGCGGAGTCCGGTGTGCGCCTCTTCATCAATGCCCGCACGGACACGTACCTTTCCGGGCAGTTCGGGGACGGCGCCTTCGAGGAAACGCTGGAGCGTGCCGGGGGCTACCTCGCCGCGGGCGCCGACGGAATTTTCGTTCCCGGCGTGACGGACCTGCATATCCTGCATGAACTCAGCCGGCGGATAGCGGCGCCGCTCAATGCCCTCGCCGGCGTCGGGTCGGCGTCCGTGGGCGAACTGCACGACGCCGGCGTGCGGCGGGTCAGCATCGGCGGCAATGCGGCGAAGGCGGCGTATGCAACGGTTTCCCGCGTGGCAGCCGAAATCCTGGGGGACGGCAACTGGTCCGAACTTGCCGGTTCGCCGAGCCACGCCGACATGGACGCCCTGTTCTCCGGGTCAGCGGGCTCTCCCGGGACGCCGGATGCCTAGCGTCCGGGTCTCCACGCGGGTCTAGCTGAGGCCGAGAACGTCGGCCAGCGGCACCCCGCTGACATAGATTTCCGCCCGGACGGCACCTACGGCCGTGACGGCTGTGTGGGTGAGCTGCGCTTCAATCCGCGGAAGGTCGCAGACGCCGCCGGGCTGCACCGCGCCCGTCAGGTTCACCACCACGGTGGTGCCGTCGAGATAGCCGGAGGCGTACTGGAGCGAGGAAGCCGACAGCGCGTTGTACAGCCCGCTGGCCGGCGGCGCGCCCGGGCCGGACAACAGCCTGCTCATGGCCGCCTGCAGCGGCTCGCTGATGGCGGAGTCGGCATTGCGCACGGCCACCAGGCTGTCGTTGCAGCCAAAGCGTACGCCGGACCGGCCGCCGTCGTCGATGGCAACGTAGTAGACCGCAGTGCCGGCGCTGGCAGCGCCGGAGGCCGCGCCCGGACCCGCACCCGGTGACATGGAACCCGGTGCGTTGGAGCCCGTCGTGGGCCCTGGGGAAGCGGGGCCGGCTGCGGCGCCGGAGGCAGGCGCGGGCTGGTCGCCGGTTCCGCCCGGCAACTGCGCCTGGGTGTCCGGACCGACGCCGGCCGGCTCGCCAGCAGTCGGGCCGCCCGGGTTTGAGCCCGCGGACGGGGGAGCCAATCCGGCCGACTGGATGGGTTCGGAAACCCCGGCGGCTGTGCCCTGACCTGCTGTTCCCTGACCTGCCGTGCCCTGACCAGCACCCTGGCCGGAGGCTCCCAGCGCGGGGCCCGGTCCGGATCCGGAGGCGGCGGGTGAGCCGGCTTCCCCGGGCGGGTTCACTGGGGGTGCCGGGCGTGGCTCGGGGGCTGCCGCAGGGGCGGCCCCGGCGTCGTACGCGTTTTGGAGGGGGGCGCAGGAGGTGAGCCACAAGGGAAGTGCCAGGCAGAAAGCGGCAACCGCCGTCGTCAGCGGTCTGACTCCCCAGCTCGACTTCATGACTGCACCGCACTCCCTGCCCCGGCACGTCCCGTACATCAACGTTACGGCGGGGCGGCGGGCCGGGGAACGGTGCCCGGGTGTCAGTTTGGCCGCAGCTCAGTCACGGATTGGTTGCAGCCTGCCCTCGCTGGCGGCCGGCATGCAGAGACCGGAAGAAAGCGCATGCCCCTGGCCGCTCGACGGCCGGGGGCATGCGGACGAGCGGAGCAGCCTAGGCAGCAGCGCCGGCCGGCTCGACGGCGGCAAGGGCGCCGAAGAGTTCCTTGATCTGCTCAACGACCTCGGCGTCGTCCTTCGGGTGGGTCTCCGCGAAGCGGACCATGGAGCCGGGGACGGCGAGCTTAGCGTCCTCCAGGACGCGGGCGCCGGCGATACCGACAGCCTTGCGGGCCTCGTCCTGGGCCCAGACCCCGCCGAACTGGCCAAAGGCGGTGCCGACGACGGCGGTGGGCTTTCCGGCGAGGGCACCGGCGCCGAACGGGCGGGACAGCCAGTCGATGGCGTTCTTCAGCGAGGCTGGCATGGTCCCGTTGTGCTCGGGGGTGACCAACAGCAGGGCATCTGCCTGGCCGGCTGCCTCACGCAGTGCGGTGGCGGCTGCCGGGACCTGGCCTTCGACGTCGATGTCCTCGTTGTAGAACGGGATGTTGCCCAGGCTCTCGTGGATCACGATCTCGACGCCTTCCGGGGCGTTCAGCTGGATGGCTTCGGCAAGCTTGCGGTTGTGGGAGTCGGCGCGCAGGCTTCCCACCAGGGCGAGGACGGTGCTCTCGGACATGTGAACTCCTTAGGTCTTGCCGCGGAACGCTCCGTGGCGGGTGGTTCTGGAGGCGTTTGGTGCCTTCATCAAGACTAAACGGACTACGGTCCGGATATTATTCCCCGGGTCTAGAATGCTTGGTGTGAGCCTCATCCCCATCCGCCCCGGGTCTTCGCCCGGATCCGGAGCGGAACGCAGCGACGCTGCCCGCAACCGGGAGCTGCTGCTGTGCGCTGCCCGGCAGCTCGTGGAGGAGTGCGGCGCCGACGGCGTGACCATGGACAAGCTGGCGGAGCGCGCAGGCGTGGGCAAGGGGACGGTGTTCCGCCGTTTCGGCAGCCGCGCCGGCCTCATGATGACCCTGCTGAGCGACGCCGAGGCCGAATTCCAGGGCCGCTTCATGTTCGGGCCGCCGCCGCTTGGTCCCGGGGCGCCGCCGCTGGAACGGCTGATCGCCTTCGGTGCCGAACGCATCCGCTACGTCCTGGAATACGGTGAGCTCGCGAGGGCCGCCGAAGCGTCCCTGCACAACAGGTTCGAGGCACCCCCGGCGGTGCTGTGGCACCGGCACATCGAGCACCTGTTGCGCTCGGCGGGCTTCGATGCGGACCCGTGGCTGATGGCCATGTCGCTCAGCGCAACCCTCGATCCCGACCGGCTGCTGCACGCCGTCCGCGTGCAGCACGTTTCACAGGAGCGGCTCGAGGAGTCATGGCGCCAGCTCGTCACCCGCGTCGCAGGGGGTACCGTGGCACCATGAGCACCGATTCCTCGACGTCCGCCGCCCCCATTCGCACCGCCGTGGTGGGCTTCGGCCTGTCCGGCCGGGTATTCCATGCGCCGCTGGTCGCCGCGGACCCCGGCTATTCGCTGGACGTGATCGCCACCTCTGACCCCGGCCGGCAGGCGGCCGCAGCGGGACAGTACCCGGGCGTGAAAACAGTGCCCGACGGCGATGCCGTCCTTGCGCTCGCTGCTGACCTTGACCTTGTGGTCCTGGGGACCCCGCCGGCCACCCATTACCCGCTGGCGAAGGCCGCGCTCGAGGCCGGGCTCGACGTCGTCGTTGACAAGCCGTTCGCCGTGACGAGCGCCCAGGGGCAGGAACTGATCGCGCTCGCGGAGCGGCTGGGGCGGGTGCTGACGGTGTTCCAGAACAGGCGCTGGGACGGGGACTACCTCACGGTCAAAGCCTTGCTGGAGGGCGGCGTGCTGGGCGAGGTGACGCGGTTCGAGTCACGCTTTGAACGGTGGTCGCCCGAAGTTTCCAAGGCCTGGAAGGCGGAGGCCACGGCGGCCGACGGCGGCGGCGTCCTGTTCGACCTCGGCACCCACCTCCTGGACCAGGCGCTCCAGCTTTTCGGGCCGGGCACGGTGGTCCATGCCGAGCTCCAGGCCCGGCGCCCGGGAGAAAAGACGGATGACGATTGCTTCGTGGTCCTGCGGCACGGGAACGGCGTGGTCAGCCACCACTGGATGAACATGCTCTGCGCGCAGCAGGGACCGCGCTACCGGGTCCTCGGCACCGGCGGCGGCTACACCAAGCACGGCGTGGACCCGCAGGAGCCGTACATCGTGGCCGGCGGGAGCCCGCTGGACGCAGAGTACGGTGTGGAGGCCGCCGAATGGGCCGGGCAGCTGGGCCGCGACGGGCACCTGGACCGGCTGCCCACCGAGCGCGGAAACTACCCGGAGTTCTACCGGATCCTCGCCGCAAAGATTTCCGACGGCGGCTCCGCCTCAGCCCTGTCCGTCCCGGTAGATCCTGCCGGCCCCGTGGAAGTCCTCAAGCTGATAGAGCAGGCCCGGGAACTGGCTGGTTAAGCACGTAACCGCTGGGTGAGCTTGTCGAAACCTCGGTTTCGACAAGCTCACCCAGCGGCGGTCACTCGGCTGCTAAGCGGAGACCAGCTCGTGCCAGTCCGCTACCAGGGGCAGGTTGTGCGCCTCGGAGACGGAGAGGTGTGCCACGTGGCCTCCGGCGATGTTCAGGCCGGCGGCGAGTGCCGGGTCCTTCTCGAAGGCGGCCTTCACGCCGAGGTTTGCCAGGGCCACGCCGTAGCGGAGCGTGACATTGGTCAGCGCGTAGGTGGAGGTGTTCGGGACGGCGCCGGGCATGTTGGCGACGCAGTAGAAGATCGTGTTGTGGACCTTGTACGTGGGTTCCTGGTGCGTGGTGGGGCGGGTGTCCTCGAAGCAGCCGCCCTGGTCCACGGCGATGTCCACCAGTACCGAGCCGGGCTTCATGCGGGCGACGAGCTCGTTGGTCACCAGCTTGGGTGCCTTGGCGCCGGGGATCAGGACCGAGCCGATCACGAGGTCCGCGTCCACCACGGACTTCTCGATCTCGTACTTGTTGGATGCCACGGTCTTGAGCCGGCCCTGGTACTGGGCGTCGAGTTCGCGCAGCCGGTTGATGTTGATGTCCAGGATGGTGACGTCGGCGCCGAGTCCCAGCGCCATGGCGGCTGCATTGGTGCCTGCGACGCCTGCACCCAGGACCACGACCTTGGCGGGGCGGACGCCGGGAACGCCGCCGAGGAGCACACCCTTGCCGCCGGCGGGCGCCATCAGGGAAGTCGCGCCGACCTGGACGGACAGCCGGCCGGCCACCTCGGACATGGGGGCGAGCAGGGGCAGGGTGCGGCCTTCCTGAACGGTTTCGTAGGCGATGGCGGTGACGCCGGAGTTGATGAGGGCCCGGGTCAGCTCGGGCTCGGCGGCCAGGTGCAGGTAGGTGAAGAGGATCAGGCCCTTGCGGAAACGGTGGTACTCGGCCTTGATGGGTTCCTTGACCTTCATCACCATGTCCGCGCGGGACCAGACCTCGTCCGCGTCGGCGACGATTTCGGCGCCCGCGATCGCGTATTCCTCGTCGGTGATGCCGGAGCCCAGGCCCGCGCCGCGCTCCACCAGGACCGTGTGGCCGTGGGTGCGGAATTCGTGAACGCCGGCAGCCGTGATGGCGACGCGGAATTCGTTGTTCTTGATCTCTTTGGGGACACCGATGATCATTTTTTGGGCTCCAGATCCGATGGCTTTCAAGGCCGGAATGTGTGGGGAAGTTGTGATTCCAGAATAGATCCGGCTGTGAGGCGCGCTACAGGAATCCGCTGCCCTGCCCGGGGCTAAACCGCGTGTTTCCGCGGATTTTCAGTCCGTCAGCTCGACTAATGTCGACCGCTGGGGCGTCAGGTGTCGCCTGATGTCCGTTCGCCCGGGACCCCCTGCGGGACGTAGTCTGTCACCATGCAGCAGGATGTGGAACAGCTCGTCGAGCGGGTGGCCCTGAAGCTGGGCCGCGGGCTTTCCCTGGAGGACCTCGACGGGCTTTTGCTGGCCTACAGCTCCAACCAGTCGCATGCGGACCGGGTCCGGGTTAACTTCCTGCTCAGCAAACGGGTGCCGCTAGACGTCAAGAACTGGCAGCTCTCGCACGGCATCGCCACCGCCGTACGGCCCGTGGTGGTGCCAGCCAACGAGGAGCTGGGGATGCTTGGGCGCGTCTGCGTCCCGCTGCTGGTCCGTGGGTTCCGGGTAGGTTACCTGTGGGTGCAGCTGGACGTGGAAGACCAAAGCGCGACGGCGATCCTCGCCGAACTGCCCGGCGTCCGGGACGATCTGGACGTGCTGTCCGGGCTCCTGCTGGACTCCAACACCGCGGAATCCGAGTTCAGGCGCAGCCGCGAACGGGAGTTCCTGGCAGCCTGCGCCGGGGAGGCCAATGCGGTGGCTGCCGTGGCGGGCTGGAAGGAAGTGCAGGACCGCGGGCCCTGGCAGCTGGTCACCGTCCTTGACGCCGACGGCTGGATGGCCGGTCCGGATCCGATCGCCTCGACGCTCATCCACCGCGCTGCGGCGTTGCAGGCCACCATCGGCGTGGACGCTGTCCTGTTCAGCGCCGGCGCGGAAACCCATTCGGTGGTCCTTTTCCGGGAGTCCACGGGGCGCGCCAGCCAGGCGCAGGTTCTGGTGCACTACCAGTTGGAGCTTGCCAAGCGTTCCGGCAGGTCCGTGGAGCGGATCATCCTTGGAACCAGTGAGGGATTCAGCCGCATCAAAGACCTAAGCGAGGCGTACCGGCAGTCCAAGGTTGCCGCCCTGGCAGCGGCGGTTGATCCGCGGCTCGGCGAGCTTGTGGATTGCCGGGCCACGGGCGTCTACCAGCTCCTGGCATCGGCCGGCGGCGGGGCCGGCGTCTGGAGCGATGCAAGTTCGGTGAATTTCCGGGCCCTTGAGGACCATGACCGGAACGGGGAACTGCTGCCCGTGTTGGAACTGCTCTACGACAATGACGGTTCCGTCCAGGATGTTGCCGAAAAACTGCATCTGCACCGCAGCAGCATCTACAACCGGCTGGGCCGCATCCGTCAGCTGCTGGGCGTCGATCCGCTCAAGGGGATGGTGCGGCTGGAGCTGCACGCCGCCCTGAAGGCACGGCGCTGGGCATCAAGGCCAAGAATCTAAGGAGCAGCTTATGCGGCGTTGCCTTCGCCGCTGGGCAACTGCTCAGCGCTCCGCTCGGCGGCCCGTTCGGTGGTCCGCTCCGCGGTCAGATCGACGGTCCGTTCCAGCGCGACGCCGTCGGGAAGAGGCTGCGGAAGTCCCTGGAGCCGGGTGCGGAACTTGGCGACGCGGCTCTGGACCCACAGGGAGACTGCCACGAAGACCACGCAGCTGGAGGTAAAAACGGCGGTGTTGTTCAGGCCCATGACGATTCCCAGGGCAGCCGCCAGACCCATTGCGGCGATGCCCGCCACGATGTGCAACCCCCTGAATCTCACCACGAATAAAGAGTAACCCCGTGCGCCAGCCGGAAACCCTGGTTCCGGGGGATCGTTGCTTGATCCTTATCACCGCGTCATTTTTGCGTGCACAGCGGCGATTTACGGCCCATGGAACGAGGCAAGGAGCCTAGTCCCGGAGGGTGACCAGCTTCCAGGGCAGGCGCGCGGGGTTGTCGGGCGAAACGTCCACTGAGATGTCGGCCCGGGCCATGTCCTCTTCCAGGAACAATGTTCCGGTGGCGATGCGTGCGTTGTTGGACGCGATAACGCGGCCGTTGGGACCCACGAGCACCACCACGGGCTCGCGGAGCTGAAGGGCGCGGAGGAAGATGCCCTCAAGGTTCGCGAGGGTCAGGTCGCATCCCAGGATCTGAATTCCCTGCGCGGTGGGCGCCGGAACGCACAGCGTGATGATGTTGACGTTGATGCCGCCGAAATCAACGTAGGGTCCGACGGCCACGGGCTGTCCGCTGGCGGTCGGGATGGTGAACCAGTCGCGGGTTGTGTAGTCGTAGTAGTTCAGCGAGTCCGGGTTGAGGTCATGGGTGACGAAACGGGGTTCGCCTGTCCGCTGCGTCCGCCACCACTCCAGCCAGTGGGTTGCTTCCCTGAGGCTCCCGGGAGCGTAGGCGATGCCGGCGCCGACGATGATGTCCGAGTGCTGCTTGATGAAATTCGCCAGTTCCTGCTTCAGGTACAGGAATTCGCTGCGGCGGGGGACGCCTGATGCCGCTGCCGCCGCGGCCGTGACGGTGTCCGCAATCTTCTCCAGGTCGACGAAAACGCGGCTGATGCTCGAGGAGAGTGCGGTGGCTGTCCGCTCGAGGGCTTCTTCTACGGTCTCCACGTCACGCACCTTCTTCGGGCCGCATCGTCAATCTGAGATGCTGCTCTATCAAGTATTCGGTCTCGTTGCGGCTGTGGCGCTCTGCCGCGCTGGCGGCCACGTCAGCGTCCCGCGCCCTGATCGCATCAACGATGGCGGCGTGTTCCTCCACGGACTTGCCGTCGATGCCGCCCTGGCCGGAGTGCCCCCACCACAGGGTCATGAGTTCGGCTTCAAGCTGAAGGGCCGCCGAGGTCAGCCTGCTGGACTGCGCTGCGATGCTGACGGCAACGTGGAACCGGCTGTCCATGCGGCGGCGCTCCCGGTCATCGGCCGCGTCCCGGTGGCGCCTCGCCAGATCTTCGAGGTGCTCCACATTCTTGGGATCCGCCCGGCCGGCGGCAAGCCGCGCGGACATTGAGGCGATGGCGGCCCCCAGGTCGCCGAGGTCCCTGAGGGCCTCGGTGCTCGTTTCCCGAAGCTTGGCCTGCAACTGTGAATCCGTGAATTCGATCTGCCGGCGAATCACACTGCCGCCGCTGCGTCCCCGGCTGGTTTCGATCAGGCCCTTCGTCCGCAGGGCGGCCAGGGACTGCCGGAGGGTGATCGGGGAGATGCCCAGTTCCCCGGCAAGTACGGACTCCGTGGGCAGCCTGTCACCTTCGGTGAGGATGCCCATCAGAATGGCGGTTTCGATCTGGTAGGAGACCTGGTCGGCCCGGCCCAGCCCCTCTGGCTCGCTTCCGCGGAGGAGCAGCAGCAGGTCAAGCGCGGAAGTGGAAATTGCCGCACTTTCCATTCCCAGGCCTCCTGCAGTCCGTGGCTCCGATGTCACCGGCGTCGATGCCCGGGCTTCGGGCGTCAGCGCTTTTTCGATTACCTTCAATCTTTGCACATTTACTTTTTTCGGCCACTGCCGCGCCGTGCGGGGCGCTACTCTCCGGATTCGCCGGCGGAGGTCCCGCCGTCGGCGGCTTCCCCGGCAGCCTCGGCTGCCGCCCGCTTCTTTTTCTGTCCCTCCAGCCAGCCCATGATGGCGGCCAGCCTGATGCGGCGGTGCGTGCCGCGGTATTCCACGGGTATCTCGCCACGGTCTGTCATGTTCCGCAGGTAGGTGTGGGAGATGCCGGCCAGCTCGGCAGCCTGCGAGGTGGTCAGCATTTCCTCCACGCTGCTCACGGTCACCGCTTCGCCGCGGCTGAACCTTGCCAGGAGGTCGACGACGGTGTCCCTCGCCTGCGGCGGGAGGCGGTGGACGGTGCCGTCCACGAAAACTGTGATGTCAGTGCCGCCGTCGAGCGCGCGCTGCAGCGCCAGCGCGTCTTCGGGCGGAAGGGCGGGCGCCACCCTGGGTGCAATCAGAGCCATGGCAGAAGCCTAGCCGTTGCGGAACGGTGCGTTGTGTATGCTCGGCGGATGAGACTTGCCGGCGGAGCAGCAGTGACGGCGAACGGCCTGACCGGCCGCGTGTACTCGTCCAACGCGCCCTCGGCGGCGGGCGAGCCGGCCTATGTGCTGCTCCACGGCATTGGCGTCTCGCACCGCTACCTCGCCCGGCTGCACGTCGAGCTTGCCCAGGGCGCGGATGGGCAGGGCCAGCAGGCGGAGGGCGCTGACCAGGGTGCCGCCGTCTACTCCTTCGACCTGCCGGGGTTCGGGGGCACGCCCCGGCCCGGGCGTCAGGTGACCGTCGGCGAATATGCGGCCTTCGTCGCGGCGGTCCTGGCGGAGCGTGGAGTCGAATCCTGCATCGCGGTGGGCCACTCCATGGGAGCACAGTTTGCGGTGGAGTTCTCGCTCCAGGCGCCCGGGCTGGTGATCCGGACAGTGCTAATGGGCCCGGTGGTGGATTCGGCGCGCAGGAGTGCCGCCTGGCATGTGCTGGCGCTGACGC
This sequence comes from Arthrobacter globiformis NBRC 12137, assembly GCF_000238915.1. Taxonomy (GTDB): domain Bacteria; phylum Actinomycetota; class Actinomycetes; order Actinomycetales; family Micrococcaceae; genus Arthrobacter; species Arthrobacter globiformis. The sequence goes on from NZ_BAEG01000092.1 coordinate 63,469, forward strand.
GGGATGCCCTGTTCAGCGAGCCGCCATCCACCAACGCCGTGGTTTTCACCGATTACTTCCGGGCGGGGATGCGGTGGTATCTGACCGAACTGCCCGTGATGATGCAGTACCCGCTGGACGTGCGGATTCGCGGTTTAGGGCAGCCGGTGCTCGTGCTCCGCGGCGGAAGGGACCCGATCGCCCGCCGGCCGTGGTGCGAGCACGTGTCCGCGCAGGCACCTGACGGTGCGTTTGCCGAGATGCCCGGACACGGTCACGTTGTTCAGGAGACCGCTGCCGGGGATGTTGCCCGGCTCATCCGGCGCTGGGCCGGCACCGCAGCCGAGGGCTCTGCGGCGGCAGGCGGATCCACCGCCTGAAACCCGAACAGCGGGCAGGCACCAACCCAAGGACCAGGCAGGCGCCCGGAACTCCGTGCGCCTGCCTGCTTCAGACGGTTGCCAGCTGCCGGTGCCTCCTGCCTGCTTCCGGGCCGGCAGGCTTACAGCCCGAGCTCCTCCAGGACGGGCAGCTTCTCCCGGACCCAGGCCCGGGCTTCCACGGCGCTCGGCGCGGACAGGGCCAGCTTGGCCAGCTCCTGGGCCTCCGCCAGCGTGACGGTCTTCAGTACGGCGGCCACAGCGGCCAGCGACCGGGCGGTCATGGACAGGGTGGTGACGCCCAGGCCGGTCAGCACGACGGCGAGGGCCGGGTCCGCAGCGGCCTCGCCGCAGACGCCCACCGGCTTGTTGTGTCCCTCGGCCCTGGAGCCCTCAACCGTCAGGCCGACGAGGCGCAGCACCGCGGGCTGCCACGGCGTGTTCAGCCCTGCGAGCGGACCCAGCTGGCGGTCGGCGGCCATGGCGTACTGGGTGAGGTCGTTGGTTCCCAGGCTGGCGAACCCCACCTCGCGCAGGATGGTGTCGGCCGTGAGGGCGGCGGACGGAACCTCCACCATCACGCCCGGCGTCTTGATGCCGGCCTCGGCGCACATGGTGGCGAAACGGGCAGCCTCCTCCGCCGTCGAAATCATCGGAGCCATGACCCAAACGTCAGCCTCCGACTCCTTTTCGGCCTTCGCGATCGCCTCCAGCTGCCGGTCCAGGACGCCGGGAGTCGTGAAGTCGGTGCGGTAGCCACGAACACCCAGCGCCGGGTTGGGTTCGGTGGAGTCGGTGAGGAACGGGAGCGGTTTGTCCGCGCCGGCATCGAGGGTGCGCAGCACCACCTTTTTGCCGGGGAAGGCGTCGAACACGCCCTTGTACGCGGCGGCCTGTTCCTCGACGGTGGGCTCGGTGTCTCGCTCCAGGAAGCAGAACTCCGTGCGGAACAGGCCCACGCCTTGGGCGCCGAGCTTGGCCGCCGCCTGGGCATCCTTGGCCCCGCCCACGTTGGCGAGGAGGGGCACCAGGTGGCCGTCCGCCGTCGAACCCGTACCGCTGAACTCGGCCAGGAGGGACGCCGTGGCGGCCCAGGCCTCGGCGGCTGCGCGCAGTGAGTCGTCCGGGTTGGCCGTGATGGAACCGGCGGCGCCGTCGACGTAAACCTCGGTGCCGTCCGGGAGTTCGTCCACCCCGACGGCGGCCACGACGGCGGGCAGGCCGAGTGAGCGGGCGATGATCGCCGTGTGGGACTGCGGACCGCCGCCGGCGGTCACGAGTGCAAGGACCTTGTTGGGGTCGAGGGTGGCGGTGTCGGCCGGGGCCAGGTCCTCGGCCACCAGGATGAACGGTTCGTTCGACGTCGGGATGCCCGGGGCGGGCACGCCGCGGAGCTCGGCCACGATGCGGGCGCGGACGTCCAGGACGTCGGTGGCGCGCTCCGCCATGTAGCCGCCGAGGTTGTGCAGCATTTCCGAAACCGAGGAGCCGGATTCCCAGATGGCCCGCTGCGGCGAGGAACCGCGCGCGATCAGCTTCGCGGCGCCCTTGATCAGCATGGTGTCCTTGGCCATCAGGGCCGTGGCTTCCAGGACGGCCTTGCCATCACCGGTGGCATGGTCAGCGCGCGCCTTCAGCTCATCATGGACGGCGCCCGCCGCAGCCTTCAGTGCTGCCGTGGCCTCTTCGGGCGTGGTCCCCGCAGCCAGCTGCTCGCCCGCCGGAGGTTCACTGATGGGCTTGGGCATCTGGCGGATCGTGCCGATGATGCGGCCGGGGCTGACGCCTACTCCTGGGAAGTTCTGCACTGAAGGTCCTCGTTCTCTGCCGGTAGCCAGGCCCGCCGGTATCTGCCCGGGCGGAAGCCCGGAAGGTCGGAACAGCTACGTCCGATGATGCGGTTGCGGTGCCTGAAAAAAATTGTATGTGATTCAGTTCATATAGCGTTGCTATAGGTGCTAGGGTAGCGGTTATGAGTTTCGATGGCCAGCTTCCGCCCAAGATGAGGCTGTTGCGTGCGGCAGCCGAATTGCTGGCCAAATCCGCGGGGGCAGCTGTTTCCACCCGCCAGATCACGCAGCTGGCGGGCGTTACAGCGCCCACCCTCTATCACCACTTCGGTGACAAGGAGGGCCTGTTTGACGCAGTTGTCGCCGCGGGCTTCGAAGAATATGTGGCGGGCGAACGCGATTTCGCCCCGTCCGGCCAGCCGCTGGTGGACATCCGGCGGATGTGGGACAACCACGTGCAGTTCGGGCTAAAACAGCCGGAGCTTTATCTGGTCATGTTCGGTAACATCCGCCCCGAGAGCCGCCCCGCCATCGTTGCCGATGCGGAGGGCCTCCTGGAGGAAATGCTGAACAAAGCCGCTGCGGCGGGGCAGCTGAGCGTCCAGCCACGGGAAGCAGCCAGGAGCATCCTGGCTGCCAACGTGGGCGTCACGCTCATGCTGATCGCGGAACCGGTTGCGGAGCGGAACCTTGAGCTCTCCACCATGACCCGGGACGCCATGATTTTTGCCGTGTCCAGGGACCAGGGGCCGGATGCAGCAGCCGAGGACTCCGGGAAGTCATCGGTAGTCGTGGCTGCCATCGCGCTGAACGCGGCGTTGCAGGCATCGCACTCGGACCAGCTCACCAGTTCGGAACTCAAGCTCTTCCTCGAATGGCTCCACCGGATCTCCACCAGTTCCACCGGCTAGACGAAACTATCGGACCATCCTGCGGTGCAGCAGGGACCACGTTAGGAAATCACATGGCAACAGAGACAGTTGCAAAACCCAAAACCAGTGCGCGGGTGCACGTCCAGAAGTTCGGGACATTCCTGTCCGGCATGATCATGCCCAACATCGGGGCGTTCATCGCCTGGGGCATCATCACCGCGCTCTTCATCGAAAAGGGCTGGATCCCCGTACCGCAGCTTGGCGGCTTTGGCACCAACGCCGCGGGTGCCCCGAACACGGGCCTCGTAGGTCCCATGATCACCTATCTGCTGCCCCTGCTGATTGCCTACACCGGCGGCCGGATGGTTTATGACGTCCGCGGCGGCGTCGTGGGCGCCATCGGCACCATGGGCGTGATCGTCGGTGCCGGTATCCCGATGTTCATCGGCGCCATGATCATGGGCCCGCTGGGCGGCTGGACCATGAAGAAGCTCGACTCGATCTGGGACGGCAAGATCCGGCCCGGCTTCGAGATGCTGGTCAACAACTTCTCCGCCGGCATCTGGGGTGCCCTGCTGGCGATGCTCGGCTTCTACGGCATTTCCCCGCTCGTGACGGCCTTCAGCACGGCTGCCGGCAACGTGGTCCAGTTCCTGGTGAACAACGGACTGCTGCCCCTGACCAGCATCTTCATCGAACCGGCCAAGGTACTTTTCCTCAACAACGCCATCAACCACGGCGTACTGACGCCGCTGGGCATCCAGCAGTCGCTGGAACAGGGCAAGTCCATCCTGTTCCTGCTCGAGGCCAACCCGGGCCCGGGGCTCGGGCTTCTGCTCGCCTACATGTTCTTCGGGCGCGGCGCGGCCAAGGCCTCAGCCCCCGGCGCCGCCCTCATCCACTTCTTCGGCGGCATCCACGAAATCTACTTCCCCTACGTCCTGATGCGCCCGATGCTCATCCTCGCCACGATCGCCGGCGGCATGACGGGCATCGCCACCCTGGCCATCACCAACTCCGGGCTTGTTGCGCCGGCGGCCCCAGGGTCCATCATCGCGGTGATCGCCCAGACCTCCCGGGACAGCTACTTCGGTGTGATTCTGTCCGTCCTCCTTGCTGCGACGGTGTCCTTCCTCGTCGCCTCGCTGATCCTGCGCACCACGCACCACAGCGACGAAGGCGACCTCAACGCGGCCACGTCGAAGATGGAAGCCATGAAGGGCAAGAAGAGCTCCGTCGCCTCCACCCTCACCGGCGCAGGCGCCGGTGGCGGCGTGGGCGTTCTGACCGGCCCCATCAGCAACATCGTGTTCGCGTGCGACGCCGGCATGGGCTCCAGCGCCATGGGCGCCTCGGTGCTGCGCAACAAGATCAAGGCGGCGGGCTTCCCGGACGTCAAGGTCACCAACGCATCCATCGCCAACCTCAGCGACACCTATGACGTGGTGGTCACCCACCAGGACCTCACTGAACGGGCCAAGCCGTCAACGGCCAGCGCCGTGCACGTCTCCGTGGACAACTTTATGAACAGCCCACGCTACGACGAGATCGTGGAAATGGTCCAGCGCAGCAACGCCGAAGGAACGGCGGCGCCCGCCGCCGGGGCTGCAACAGCGGCAGCGCCGGCTGCCGCCACCACCTCCGGAACCGCCGCTGCCCCCGAAGCCGCCGCAGCGCCGTCGGACATCCTGGTGCCGGAGAGCGTGGTCCTGAACGGCTCCGCGGCCACCCGGGATGCCGCCATCGACGAGGCGGGCCAGCTGCTGCTGGCGCGCGGGGCAGTCGACAACGACTACATCCTCGCGATGCATGAACGCGAGGAGTCCGTCTCCACGTACATGGGCAGCTTCCTGGCCATCCCGCACGGCACCAACGCCGCGAAGGACCACATCAAGAAGTCGGCCGTCTCCGTGGTCCGCTACCCCGACGGTATCGACTGGAACGGCAAGCAGGTCAAGTTCGTGGTGGGGGTGGCCGGCGTCAACAACGAGCACCTGCACATCCTGTCCTCGATCGCCAAGGTCTTCACGAACAAGGCGCAGGTGGCGCAGCTTGAGGCGGCGACATCCGTGGACGAAGTCCTGGAACTGTTCGGAAAGGTCAACGCATAGTGAAGGCTGTACATTTTGGGGCCGGGAACATCGGCCGGGGGTTCGTCGGCCTGCTGCTGCACGAGGCCGGGTATGAGGTGGTGTTCGCCGACGTCGCGGACACCCTGATTGCCCAGCTCGCCGCGGCGGACAGCTACAGCGTGCACGAGGTGGGGGAGAACCCCGCTGTGCGCACGGTGGACAACTTTCGGGCGGTGAACTCCGGCACCCAGGAGGCGCAGCTGATCGAGGAAATCGCGACGGCGGACATCGTCACCACCGCGGTGGGTCCGCACATCCTGAAGTTCGTGGCCCCCGCGATTGCCAAGGGAATTGCCTCCCGGGCAGCGGGGCTGCCGCCGCTGCAGGTGATGGCCTGCGAGAACGCCATCAACGCCACGGACATCCTGCGCGAGTCGATCGTCTCGTCCTGGGACGAGGCCGCCGGGTCGCTGGCGGATGCGGCCGTGTTCGCGAACACGGCCGTGGACCGCATCGTGCCCAACCAGGAACCGGGCCAGGGCCTGGACGTGACGGTGGAGACGTTCTATGAGTGGGTTATCGACCGCACGCCGTTCGGCGGTGCCGCCCCGGTGATTCCGGGCGCCACCTTCGTGGACGAGCTCGGCCCCTACATCGAGCGCAAGCTGTTCACGGTGAACACGGGGCACGCGTCCGCGGCGTATTTCGGTTTCGAAGCCGGGCTGGAGAAGATCTCGGATGCCATGGCTGACGAGGACGTTGCCGCCGACGTGCGGGCCGTGCTCGACGAGACCAAGCAGCTGCTCGTGTCCAAGCACGGCTTCAGCTACGACGAGCAGGAGGCCTACGTCCAGAAGATCCTGGCGCGCTTCACCAACCCGCACCTGCCGGATACCGTGCACCGCGTGGGTCGCGCGCCGCTGCGCAAGCTCAGCCGGCATGAGCGCTTCATCGGCCCGGCAGCGGAACTGGCCGAACGCGGGATTGTCCCCGAGGCGCTGCTCGGGGCGATCGCGGCAGCCCTGCGGTTCAACGACCCCGCCGACGCCGAGGCCGTGGAGCTGGGCCAGATCCTGGCGGACTCCGAGCCCGCCGCCGCCACGGAGCGAATCACCGGACTGGCGCAGGACCACCCGCTCTTCGCCGCGGTCTGCGGCCTCGTCGAGGAGCGCAAGGCGGAGGACGTCGCCGCCCCGGCCTAGCCAACCCACAGCCGCGGCCCTGCTGCCCTGCTGCGGGAGGGACCGCGGCCTGACGGAACGTCTGCACCGCGGAGCCGGAAACAGCGGAACTGAATACAGCGCAACGCACGACGCCGGAACTCAACCGAGTTCCGGCGTCGCCCATTTAACGGGCCCCTCAGACGCGTCCTGAAGGGTTGGTTGGCGGGGCGGGGGTTAGTGGCTAGCTCGCCTGGAGGCTCGCGGCGGCAGCTTGGACCGCCTCGCGCAGCGGCGTGGTGGGGCGGCCGAGCAGGGCACTGAGGTCCCCACTGGTGACCAGGAGATCGCCCCGCGCTATGCCGAGGTCGCTGTCCGCCAGGATTGCCGCGTAGGGTTCCGGCAGCCCGGCTTCCACCAGGACCTGGGTGTACTTCTCCGCCGGAAGATCCGTATAAGTCACGGGCTTTCCGGACGCCGCGCTGACTTCCCCGGCCAGCTCACTGAGGGTGAAGGCGTCGTCGCCGCCCAGTTCGTAGACCTTGCCGCCCTGGTCATCACGGAGCAGCACGGCCGCCGCCGCCGCGGCGTAGTCGGCCCGGGCGGCGGCACTTACCCGGCCCTCACCGGCACTGCCGAAAACCGCGCCGTGCTGGACCTGAACCGGGAGCTGGCCGGTGTAGTTCTCCAGGTACCAGCCGTTGCGGAGCAGGACGAACGGGACGCCGGAGTCCCGGAGGATCTCTTCAGTGGCGATGTGCTCGGCAGCCAGCTGCATGGCGGTGGTGTCCGCGTTTGCCACGCTGGTGTAGGCAATCAGGCCGACGCCGGCGTCGCGGGCCGCTTCGATCGCATTCCGGTGCTGCTCGACGCGCTGGCCCACCTCGCTGCCTGAAACCAGCAGGACCTTGTGGGCCCCGGCGAACGCCTGCCGCAGTGACTCGGGCTGGCTGTAGTCGATGGTGCGGACCTGGACGCCGCGCTGGCCGAGGTCAGCGATCCTGTCCACGGTCCGGCCGGCGGCCACAATCTGATCGGCGGGCAGGCCGCTGTCGAGCAGTGCTTCGACGACGAGGCGGCCGAGCTGGCCGGTGGCTCCGGTGATGGCGATGGTCATTGATGGTCCTTTCTGAGGTGACTGTCAATGGTGCCAACCCGGCCCGGTCCCCATTACTTCCCAAAAGATAGTACGCACTTTCAGGTAAGGTACTGTCATGAAGGTAAGTACCTCAGCCAAGGTCCCCGCGTTTCCCTTCGCCGATGGGATTTTTCCCGCGGGTTGCCCCAGCCGGACCGTGCTGGACCACGTCACCAGCAAGTGGGGTGTGCTGCTCCTCGTTGCGCTGTCCGAGGGGCCCCAGCGCTGGAGCGAACTCCGCCGCCGTGCCGAAGGCATCAGCGAGAAGATGCTCGCCCAGACACTGAAGACCCTCGAAGCCGACGGGTTTGTCAGCCGCGACGCCCAGCCGGTCATTCCGCCACGCGTGGACTACAGCCTGACCGGCCGCGGGGAGGAACTGAGCGCCCTGCTGCTGCCCCTGGTCGCCTGGGTGGCCGAGCACGCCGAGGCGATCGTGAGCCGCCCGGCGAGCTAGGCCGCATCCCTAGGCGGTGCGGGCCACGGTGTATTCAAAGGTGCCGGACCCGACGTCGTGCGGTTCATGGCCCGGCAGCTCAACGCGTGCTGTGGCACCGGTGGGGACTTCGACCGTCACGCTGTAGCCGCCGTCGTTGCTTTGCCATTCAATCGACGCCCGGCCATAGGGCGTTTCGTGGCTGGCGGCAGCTGACGTCAGCCCTCCTCCCGGCTGTGGGCGGAACAGGATCCGGCGGTAGCCGGGCTCCAGCGGTGCGAGGCCTGCCACCGTGCGGTGCATCCAGTCCGCCACGGCACCCAGCGCGTAGTGGTTGAAGGAGGTCATCTCGCCGGGGTTGACGGTGCCGTCCGGGAGCATGGAATCCCACCGCTCCCAGATGGTGGTGCCGCCCTGGCTTACGGCATACAGCCACGACGGGCATTCCTTCTCCAGCAGCAGGTCGTAGGCGGCGTCCAGCCCTCCGGAGAACGTGAGCGCGTCGGTGATCACGGGTGTGCCGGCAAACCCGGTGGCGATGCGGTTGCCTGCCGCCCGGACCAGGCCGGCCAGCCGCTGCCCGGCCGCCCGCTGCAGCTCGTCGTCGGGAAACAGCCCGAAGACGATGGCCAGGGCGTAGGCCGTCTGGGCGTCGCTCGCCATCCGGCCGTCGGAGCCGATGTACTCGTTGGCGAAGGCCTCGGCCACGGCACGCGAAAGCTCAAGGTAGCGCAGTTCGTCGTCGGCCTTGCCCAGGACCCCGGCAGCCTTGGCAAGGTGCAGGGCCGACCACGCGAAGTATGCCGTGGCCACGATGTGCGGATCCGTCATCGCCTCGGTGGGATCCTCCGGCGGGGCGCTCGGGTCCAGCCAGTCGCCGAGCTGGAAGCTGGTGTTCCACAGATGCTTGTCCCCGGCCAGGCTGTCAAGGAGGTCCACCCATGCCTTGGCGCTCGGGTACTGGTCGGCGAGGATTTTCGGGTCGTTGAACCGCTCGTACAGGCTCCAGGGAGTGAGGACGGCGACGTCCCCCCACACCGCACCAGGGCGGATTGGGGTCCAGTAATTGCCGCCCGGAATTACGGGAACGTACCAGGGGACGGTGCCGTCGGGCAGCTGCTCGGCCGCCACGTCCTTCAGCCAGGAGGACAGCATGCCGCTGCAGTCATAGAGGAAGGCCGCGGTGGGCGTGAAGACCTGGATGTCGCCGGTCCATCCCAGCCGTTCGTCCCGCTGCGGGCAGTCGGTGGGGATGTCCACGAAGTTGCCCTTCATGCTCCACAGCACGTTTTCGTGGAGCCGGTTCAGCTCCGGGTCCGAGCTCTCAAACCAGCCGGTCCGCTCCATGTCCGTGTGATACACCCTGGCCACGATGTTCTCCGCCGCGTTCCCGCCGGTCCAGCCGCTGACCTCGGCGTAGCGGAAACCGTGCAGCGTGAATCGCGGCTCCCAGGTCTCTTCCTCCGCACCGGCCAAGGTGTACCGGTCGGTGGCGTCGGCAAGGCGCAGCGGGCGGGTGTAGATCTCGCCGTCCTGGAGGACCTCGGCGTGCCGCAGCGTCACTGTTGCGCCGGCCTCGCCGCGCACGGTGATGCGGAGCCGGCCCACCAGGTTCTGGCCGAAGTCCAGCACCAGGTTCCCCGACGGGGATTCGGTGACGCTCACCGGCCGGATTTCGCCGGTGCATCGGACCGGGGGCCCCTCCGGGGCCACGAGCGTCGCGGGATCGCGGGGAACGACGACGACGGGGTGCCAGTGCGCGTCGTCAAACCCCGGGCGGCTCCATCCGTCCGGCAGCTCGCGGGCATCGTACGTTTCGCCCTCGTACAGGCCGGTGAACCGGATGGGGCCAAAGGAGGCCTTCCACTCAGTGTCCGTGCCCAGCACGGTGGTGGTGCCGTCGTCGTGCGTCACATGAAGCTGGGCAAGGACGGCTACTTTGTCCCCGTACAGATTGCGGTAACCGCCGTTGAAGCCGATCCGGCCCCGGTACCAGCCGTCGGCGAGCCATGCACCCAGGGCATTGTCGCCCTGGCGGAGGTGGTCCGTCACATCGTAGGTGTAGTAGCGCAGCCGCTGCCCGTAGACGGTCCAGCCCGGTGAGAAGGCATCCGTGCCAACCCGCGCGCCGTTGATCTCCATTTCATACAGTCCGTGGGCAGTGGCGTAGAGCCGCGCGGAAACCACCGGACGGTGCAGCGCGAAGGACCTGCGCAGCAGCGGCGGCCGGCGGTCCGAATCCGGGTCCTCAGGCCAGGCCGGGGCCACCGGCTTGGCAGTCCAGTCCTGGGGATCCAGCAGTCCGGGCTCGACGGCGGAGGCCGGGCTCCAGTCACTGGGTTCGCCGTCGTCCTCGCCCCAGACGCGCACGCTCACCTCGGCGCGCTCGCCGGATCCCAGCGGAGCTGCAGGCCAGGGAAGCAGCACCGACTCCGCAGAGGCGAGCCGTTCGCTCATCCAGCTGCCCTCGGCAGTGGTGACCGCGAGCTGGTACGCGGCCTGCGTCCAGCCGGGCGCCGCGCTCGTTTTCCACGAAACGCGAGGGGTGCCCGTACCGATCCCGAGGGCTGTTGGAAGGTGTTCGAAGGTCACCGGGCGGACGGTGGTGGACATGCGGATGTTCTCCTTTGGTGGCGAATGCTGGTTGTTTGTTCCGGTGCTGGCCTGGCCGGACCTGGCTCTTGGCCGTGGGGCTAGCCTTTGACGGCACCGGCTGTCATGCCCGCAACGATCTGGCGGTTGAAGAACAGGTACATGATGAACGGGGGGATGGTGATGAGCAGGATGTTCATGAAGAGCAGGTTGTAACTGGTGGCGAACTGGCTCTGGAAATTGAAGAGGGTCAGCTGGACGGTCGCGTTGGCATCGCCGGGGAGGAAGTACAGCGGGTTCTGGAAGTCATTGAAGATGTGGACGGACTGGACCACGATGACGGTGACGATGACCGAGCGCAGCAGCGGGAAGATGACCCGGAAGAAGAGCCGGACCGGGCCGCAGCCGTCGATGACCGCGGCTTCGTCCAGTTCCTTGGGGATGCTGGCGATGAAGGCACGGAACAGCATCACGCAGAAGGAGAGGCCGAAGGCGACTTCGATCAGGATCAGGCCGGGGAGGGTCTTGAACAGCCCCATGCTCTGCAGCACCCAGATGGTGGGGACCACGGCCGGCGGGATGATCAGGCCGGAGAGGATGAGGAAGTTCGCGACGCCGTTCCAGCGTGAGCGGCGGCGCTGCAGGATCCAGGCGACCATGGCGGCGAGGATCACCAGGATGGTGACGCTGGCCACCGTAAGGATGGTGCTGTTGATGAAAGCGGTCACGAGCATGAACTTGCGCGCGGAGAGGACGTCCTGGAAGTTTTCGATGAAGTTGAAGGTGGTGGGCCAGGCGAAGTCCAGCTTGGCCGCCTCCCGGCGGTCCTTCACGGCCGTGAGTGCCATGAACGCGAGCGGGACGATGAAGAGGACGACGGTGACGGCGATGGCCAGGACGCCCAGGCCGTAGCGTTTGAGTGCGGTGGTCACTGTTCTACCTCCTTGCGGTTCAGGAACATGGACAGTGGCAGGATGATCGCGGTGACGATCAGGAACAGCACGACGTTGCCTGCTGTGGAGAGGCCGTAGAAGCCGGCCTGGTACTGCTTGAAGATGACCGAGGCGATCACGTCGGAGGTGAAGCCCGGTCCGCCCTTGGTCATGGCCCAGATGAGGTCGAAGGACCGAAGCCCGCCGATCAGGGACAGGATGATCACGGTGGCTGTGGCCGGGCGGGCCAGGGGAAGCGTGATGTTGAAGAAGCACTTGACGGAGCTGGCGCCGTCCATTTTGGCGGCTTCGAAGTATTCCTGCGGAATGGAGACGATGCCGGCGATGTAGATGACGGTGGCCAGGCCCACGCCCTTCCACACATCAACCATGGCGACGGACAGCAGGGCCCAGGCCGGATCGACCAGCCAGGCCGGCCCCTCGATCCCGACGGCGGCCAGGGCCTCGTTGATCATGCCCTTGGACGGGTCCATCAGCACCGTGAAGACAATGCCGACGCCGATGCTGCTCAGCAGGACGGGGAAGAAGATGACCGACCTGAGGTAGCCGCGGGCGATGATCCGGGAGGTCAGCAGCACGGCCAGGAGCATGCCCAGGGCCACCTTGAGGGTGGAGGTCACCGCACCGTAGATGAACGTGTTGGTCAGGCCCTTAAGGAGCGCCGGCTCCTGGAAGAACTGCACGAAGTTGTCCAGTCCGATGAAGGTGAAGTCGGTGAGGGTCCAGCGGGTAAAGCTGAAGAAGAAGGACGCGAAGGTCGGGACCAGGAACAGGGCGGTGTAGACCACCGCGGCCGGCAGGTAGAACCAGTACGGGTATGGTGATTTGCCTTTGCGGCGGCGGGCCTGGTGCTCTGCTCGCCGCGCGACGGCGGCAGGGGCAGGGGCTGCTGTCTTGAGTGTCATGGTGTCTCCGTCGGTGCCGTCCGGGCCGGTGCGCGGCCCGGACGGCGGAGTAAGGTGTGGGTCAGTTCCAGCCGGGCAGGTTGAGCTGCTTGGCCTGCTTCGTGACGTCCTCGTCGTAGAGGGCGGCGGCGTCCTTGGCGGAGCGGATGCCCGAGCCCACCTCGACCGTGATCTGCTCAAGGGCCGGGCCCTTGACCGGGGAGAGGTACTCGAGGGCGGGGCTGTTCCTGGACTCGTCCTCGAAGTAGGGGAGCATGTCCTTCACTGCCGTGGGCACGTCCGCCGGCAGGTCGCAGCCTTTGACGAGGTAGGGGCCGTTGGCCCCGACAGCCTTGGTCTGCGAGTCGCAGCCGGCCTTGCTGGCGATGAAGGCCTGGAACTTCTTGGCCTCCTCAAGGTTCTTGGTGGACTTGGGGATGTACACCCCGCCCGGAAGCCAGACGGTGAGGGCGTTCTTTGACGCGTCCTCCCCGGGAAGCGGGAAGAGGCCGATGTCGTTGAGCTTGTCCGGGAACGTCACCTTGATCTCCGGCAGGGCGAAGCTCAGGATCGGGTACTGCGCACCCTCGCCGTTGGCCAGCTTTTCCAGGCCCTGGGCGTACGTGGCGGACGCGAAGTCCTCGTTGAAGAGTCCGGCCTTCGCGGCCTCTTCCTGGTGTTCAAAGCCCTTGATGGCTGCGGAATCAGTGGCGTACTTGGCCTTGTTGGCCGTGTAGTCGGTGGCAAATCCTGGGCTGGCAGCAGCCACATTGGCGAAGTCGCCCAGCACGAACAGCTGGGACGTCCAGGTGGTCTGGTACGTCTGGATGATCGGAGCGATGCCGGCGTCCTTGATCTTCCGGCTGTTGGCCATGAACTCGGACCACGTCTTGGGCACTGACAGGCCAAGCTTTTCGTAGACCTTCTTGTTGTAGAGCACGGCGCCGGCGTTGCCGGTGCCCACCGGCACACCGTAGACCTCCTTGCCGGCCGTCACTACGGGCTTGAACGACTCGGAGACGTTGGCCATGTACGGCTCGCTGGTCACGGGCACCAGGTTCTGTTCCGGGCTGATCTGATGGAACAGGGAACCTGAATTGTAGGAGAACAGATCGGCCATGTCGCCGGTGGACAGCCGCGTCTTGACGATGTTGTCGCCTTCTCCGCCCTGGGGACGGGTCTCGACCTCGACTGTGATGTTCGGGTTGGCAGCGTTGAAATCCTTGGCGATTTGCTCCGCGTAGGTGACAGTGTTTTCGGTGTTGTCCACCAGCCACGTGATGGTCTTGGACTCCCCGCCGCCGGCGCTTCCGCCGCTTCCACCCGCGCAACCTGTCAGAGCCACCGCCAGCGCCGTCACGCCTACGGTCAGGGAACCCCAAGGCCGCCTTCTCGATGTGGTCATCTTTACCTCCTCGTAAAGCCCCTGGCCCTGAATCCGTTTATGGAACGTTTCAAGCTGTCTTGGAATGCGCTCCGCCATGGGGGTGTGTATTTGTGTAGATCGGTCTACGTTTTTCCACTGTAAGTCATGTCACAGAAGGTTTCAAGGGATTTGTGTAGATCAGTCTACAATTTTGCTAAGGATGACGGCCAGGCGCCGGAAGGGGAGCGATGTCCGAGCAGGTCAAGCGGGCGACCATCGGCGATGTTGCCCTGCACGCCGGGGTCTCAAAGGCTGCGGTCTCGAAAGTGCTGCGCGGGGCTTACGGCGTCAGTGAAGCCATGAAAGCCCGGGTTGAAGCCTCCATGGCCGCCTTGGGCTACCGCCCGTCCGCTTTGGCGCGCGGCATGCGCGGCAGCAGTTTTACCCTTGGTGTCTTCGTTGTGGACCTGCAGAACACCTTCATGTCGGTGCTCATCGAAGGTATCCGGGCCGAGGCTGAGGTCAGCGGGTACCAGGTGTTCATTGGCGAGGCAAGCCGCGGGCTTAGCCAGCAGCAGCAGATGATTGAGGCGATGCTCGACCGGAAGATGGATGGACTCCTGCTGATCGCGCCCTTCGGTACGGCGGAGGATCTCGAGGAAATAGGCCGGAGCACGCCCACCGTTGTCCTGGGCCGGCACGGTCCAAGCAAGTCCTATGACACCGTGGCCAGTGATGACGTTGCTGGCAGTGGCCTGATCGTGGATCACCTCGCGGCGCTCGGCCACCGCCGCATAGCGCACCTGAAGCACGTCGGCCGGGAGCGCAATGAGGATGGCATGCCCCAGGTGGTACGCGCCCGGGGGTATGTTGAGGCGATGGTCCGGAACGGGCTGGAAAGCGAAATCGACCTCATCGAAGGCCGGTGGCACCAGACCGGCGGCCAGCGCGCCATGGAACTGATGCTCGAGCGGCCGCTCCCGCCGACGGCCGTGCATGCCGGCACTGACATGGCGGCCCTGGGCGCCCTCACGGCGCTTCATGAGGCCGGCATCAGGGTGCCCGAGGAGTTCTCCGTGGTGGGCTATGACAACGTCTTCGCTGCGTCCCTGCCTCAGGTGGCGCTCACCAGCGTGGACCAGTCCGGCGTCGAGATGGGATCGCTGGCGGCCAGGCTGCTGGTGGAGCGCATCCAGGGCCGGCGCGAGGCGGTTTCGACCGTCGTGGCGCCGAGCCTCGTCGTCCGGAGGACCACGGGCCCAGCCCCGGCTGCCATCGCCCCGGCCGGCCGCAGCTAAACACCGGCAGTCCTCCTCACCGGCCTTTCCGCGAACGCTTGATATTAGGTTACCTAACTATTAGGATACCTAAATATGAAATCCCAGAATGCCCCGGCCTTGCAGGAGCTTGCTCAAGACTTTCGGGAGGCCCTGCGGCACAGCGTGTACCTGGTCCGCCGCCTCGACGCGGACGGTGAATTGAGCACCGCCCAGCTGAGCACGCTCAAAATGCTGCTCGACGACGGCGTCCGGGTGGGGGAGATCGCCAAGAACCTGGGCGTCAGGGTGCCCAGTGCCACGGAGCAGATCATCAAGCTCGAGCGGGCAGGACTGGCCCGCCGGGAAGCGGACCCGGACGACTCCCGCGCGGTGCGCGTTGTGCTGACCCCGGAAGGCCGCGACGCCATCGAATCCGCCAACCGGCGCCGGAACGCCGTGATGGCCGGCATTCTCGAATCCCTCACCGATGACGACCGGCGTGCCCTTGCCGCCGCCCTCCCGGTCATCGAAAAGATCAACAGCACCATCCAGAACTGACAAGCGACTCAAACTGACACAGCGACACTTAGGAGTTCCCTCCATGGACGGCCAGCTCGCAGACACCCTGCCGGCACCACAAACCTCCCTCGGGGCTGAGAAAGCCTCATTCCTCAAGCAGCCCAAGGCGGTGTGGGCCACCGCGCTCGCGGCCGTGTTCGCGTTCATGGGCATCGGCCTGGTGGATCCCATCCTGCCGGCCATCGCCAAGAACCTGGACGCCAGCCCCAGCCAGGTCTCTCTGCTCTTCACCAGCTATTTCCTGATCACGGCGGTGGCCATGCTCGTCACCGGTTTCATCTCCTCGCGCATCGGCGGCAAACGGACCCTGCTGGCAGGGCTGGCCGTGATCGTGGTGTTCTCCTCGCTGTCCGGCCTCTCCGGCAGTGTGGGGGAACTGGTCGGATTCCGCGCGGGATGGGGACTCGGCAACGCACTCTTCGTGGCCACCGCGCTCGCCGTCATTGTGGGCGTGGCCAGCGGCGGCGCCGGGACGGCGATCATCCTGTATGAGGCCGCGCTGGGCCTGGGCATTTCGCTGGGCCCGCTCCTCGGCGCCCTCCTCGGGGGATGGCAGTGGCGCGCCCCGTTCTTCGGCACGGCCGCGCTGATGGCTGCGGCGTTCATCGCGCTGACCGCGCTGCTTCCGAAGACCCCGCTGCCTGAGCGCAAGGTGAGCCTGGCCGATCCGCTGCGGGCCCTGGGCAACAAGGGATTAAGGACGACGGCGGCCAGCGGGCTGTTCTACAACTACGGCTTTTTCACCGTGCTCGCCTTCACCCCGTTCATCCTGGGCATGGATGCCTACGGCATCGGCGGGGTGTTCTTCGGCTGGGGCGTCGCCGTCGCCGTCTTTTCGGTCTTCGTGGCTCCGGCGCTACAGAACCGTTTCGGCGCCACGAAGGTGCTCCTGGGCACCCTTGGCCTGCTGATGCTGGACTTGGCAGGCCTTGGCCTGGCTGCGGGCCACTCCGTGCCGGCCGTTGTGGCGCTGGTGGTGGCCTCCGGCGCGCTGCTGGGCATCAACAACACCATCTACACCGAGCTGGCCATGGGCGTCTCGGACTCGCCGCGCCCGGTGGCCTCGGCGGGGTACAACTTCGTCCGCTGGATGGGCGGCGCCCTGGCGCCCTTTGCCGCGGCGCAACTGGGCGAGCACTTCGGGCCGCAGGTGCCGTTCTTCGCCGGCGCCGTAGCCATGATTATCGCCATGGCCATCGTGGCCGGCGGGCGGCGCTACCTCGCGGCCCACGAACCGCACGTGGTCTGAGCCGCGAGCCCCTCAGCCCGAAGGCACGCACAAAACAAAGACGCCCACACTCCCGGGACATGGTCCGCAGGGAGCATGGGCGTCTTCCGTTTCATGCCGGAGGAGCCAAGAGCCGGTCAGACCTTGACGGACCCCTTCGGAACAAACAGGGTCTCAGCCTGTTCCAGCGACATGCCGTTCGTCTCCGGCACCTTGTACATGACGAAGAAGAACGAGGCTGCCGCGAAGAGTGCGTACATGGCGTACGTCAGCGGCAGCGAGCCTGCGGCCATCACGGGGAAGCTCAGCGTGATGGCAAAGTTGGCGATCCACTGGGCGGCCGCGGCCAGGCCCAGGGCGCGGGCACGGATCCGGGCCGGAAAGATCTCGCCCAGCAGCACCCACACCAGCGGTCCCCAGGATGCGCCGAAGCTGATCACGAACACGTTCGCGGCCACCAGGGCTACGGGGCCCCAGGCGCCGGGGAGCGTGATGTCGGAGCCGGTGCCCTTGGCAGAGGCGAAGGCCAGGGCCATGGCGCCGAGGGAAACGGCCATGCCGATGGAGCCGGCCAGAAGGATGGGGCGGCGGCCGATCCTGTCCACGAGGGCGATGGCCACGAGCGTGACCAGGATGTTGGTGATGGAGGTGGCCACCGAGATGGTCAGGGAATCCTTCTCCTGGAAACCCACGGCCTTCCAGAGCGTGGTGGAGTAGTAGAAGATCACGTTGATGCCCACGAACTGCTGCAGGACGGACAGGGTGATGCCGATCCAGACCACGGCCTGCAGTCCGAAGGCCTTGCCGCGCAGGGAGCCCTTCCTGCCGGCCAGCTGGTCCTCCTCGATGGCCTCCCGGATTTCGCGCAGGTGGCGGTCGGTGTCCTCATCGGGGGCGATGGAGTCGAAGACCTTCCGTGCCAGGTCCTCCTTGCCCTGGACCACCAGGAAGCGCGGGGACTCGGGCAGGGTAAACGCGATGACGCCGTAGAGCACGGCCGGAATAGCGGCGGCCAGGAACATCCAGCGCCAGGCCTCGATGCCCAGCCAGAATGCCTGGTGCGCGCCGCCGGCGGAGGTCGCGAACAGGGCGTCGGACAGCAGGGCGGCGAAGATGCCCGTGGTGATGGCCAGCTGCTGCAGCGATGCGAGCCGGCCGCGGACGTGCCGGGGCGAGATTTCGGAGATGTACGCGGGGGCAATAACGGAGGCCAGGCCGATGCCGAGACCGCCCACCAGGCGCCAGAAGATGAGATCCCAGACGCTGAAGCAGAAGCCGGTGCCGATGGCGCTGATGAGGAACAGCAGTGCCCCAAGCTTCATCGCGGGGATGCGGCCGTAGCGGTCCGCGACCTTTCCGGCCAAGTACGCGCCGGCCGCGCAGCCGAGCAATGCCACTGCCACGGCGAAACCGGTGACTGCCTCACTGAGCGCGAATTCGTCCTTCATAGCATCCACGGCGCCGTTGACCACCGAGGAGTCGAAGCCGAAAAGGAAGCCGCCCACGGCGCCGGCAAGCGCCAGCCAGATCACCCGCTTGGGGATCTTG
This sequence comes from Arthrobacter globiformis NBRC 12137, assembly GCF_000238915.1. Lineage (GTDB taxonomy): Bacteria > Actinomycetota > Actinomycetes > Actinomycetales > Micrococcaceae > Arthrobacter > Arthrobacter globiformis. Next base: position 81,705 of record NZ_BAEG01000092.1, read on the forward strand.
GCGGTTGTCTGCTTGTCGGTGGACATGGTTCTCCCTTGGTTCGGGGGTGGGTGGATGCGGTGCAAACGTCGTCGGCTGCGGAAACCGGCCCTGTCGGCCGGCGCACACGCGCCTAACAGTGTGCCACGTCACCGCCTGCTGATCCACTCCGGGACGGAGGACGACGACGGCGGCCGGTCCCGCCGTCGTCCATCTCCCGGCCTGGCTCCGGGCCGTCACGCAGCGCAGGCTTTTGCTTGCCGAGGCGCCGGTGCGTCCCGGAATTCCGCGGAAACGAAACGGCGGGCAGCCCGAAAGGCTGCCCGCCGTGACGTGCAGGTGCGGCTAGTGCGCCGAAACGGAATCCTTGGCCACGGCCTTGGGGTCCGTCAGTTTCTTCTTCGGCAGCGCGAAGCTGATGAGGAAGGCGATGCCGGTGAGGACGGCGGCGGTGAGCATGACCGCGTCGATCGACTGGGCAAAGCCCTCCGTGATGGGCCGGGTGAGCACCGGGTTCGCGGTGTGCAGCCAGCTGGTGTCGTTGAGGGAGTCGTTGCTGGCGCCGTTCTTGAAGAAGTCGTAGAGCTTGGCGTTGGCGGGGTCGGCGGCGACGGCGGGGTCCTGGAGGACCTTCACGTAGTCGGCGTTCTGCATGGCGTCCTTCATGCCGTTGGCGATCTTGTCCGCGGCCATGCTGAACAGCATGGAAATGAACACGGCTGTGCCCACCGCGCCGCCCATGGAGCGGAAGAACGCGGCGGTGGAGGTGCCCACGCCCATGTCCTTCGCGGGCACCGAGACCTGCATCGCGAGGGTGAGCGGCTGCATGCAGAAGCCCAGGCCCAGCCCGAAGAAGACCGCAACCAGCCCGGGGACCCAGAGTTCGGTGTCAGCGCCAAGCGACAGCCCCATGACGACGGCGGCTGTGGTCAGGATGGCGGTGCCGAGGATCGGAAAAATCCGGAAGGTGCCCGATGACGAGATGGTCCGTCCGGCGGTGATGGAGCCGGTCAGGATGCCGATCGTGAAGGTGATCATCATCAGTCCGGCTTCGGTGGGCGTCAGGCCCTTGACCAGCTGCAGGTACATGGGCAGCATGGCGATGGCACCGAACATGCCGATGCCGATGATGAAGTTCAGCAGCGAGGACAGCCCGAACGTGACATTCCGGAAGAGACGCAGCGGGATCAGGGCGTAGTCCCCGGCACGCCGTTCGGCCAGCAGGAACGCGACGACGCCGACGATGCCCAGGCCGTAGCAGATGAAGGAGCTGGCCGAGGTCCAGCCCCAGGTGCGGCCCTGTTCGGCGACGAGCAGCAGCGGCACGATCGCCAGGGTAATGGCGGCGGCGCCCCAGTAGTCGATCCGCTGCTTGACATGTTTGGCGGGCAGGTGGAGGTAGAGGAACACCACGGCCAGCGCGGCCAGGCCGATGGGCAGGTTGATGAAGAAGACCCAGCGCCACCCGTCGAAGCCGAGGATGCTCTCCGAACCGGCAAAGGCGCCGCCCACCACCGGGCCGAGGACCGAGGAGATGCCGAACACGGACATGAAGTAGCCCTGGAACTTGGCCCGGTCCTTAAGCGGGACGATGTCGCCGATGATGGTCAGCGCCAGTGCCAGCAGGCCGCCGGCGCCCATGCCCTGGATGCCGCGGGCGATGGCCAGTTCGGTCATCGAGTGCACCGATCCCGCATACAGCGAGCCGGCCAGGAAGATGATGATCGCTGCGAGGTAGAGCGGGCGTCGGCCGAAGATGTCGCTGAGCTTGCCGTACAGCGGCGTGGTGACCGTGGACGTGATGAGGTACGCGGTGGTCGCCCACGCCTGGAGTGAGAGCCCGTCCAGGTCGTTGGCGATGGTGTAGATGGACGTGGACACGATGGTCTGGTCCAGCGAGGAAAGGAACATGCCGAGCATCAGCCCCACCATGACGGTGATGGTCTGCCGCTGCGTCAGGGCCTCTCCGGGCGCGGGTCCGGCGGTGGTTTTGGACATGGGTGCTCCAGGGTCAAGAGAAAGGGGGATCGCATTTTATAGTTGCTTTCAGTAACTATGTTACTTCCTGCTTTGTTCCCCGGAGCAACGAAATTTTTTTGGGGTGCGACGGCCGAGGTTCAGCGTTCGACGAGGATGCCGTCGGGATCGCACCAGATCGTGGCCCCGGCGCGGATGGTCACGCCGTCGATCAGCAGGTCCACATCTGTTTCCCCCGCACCGGCCTTGGCGCTCTTGCGCGGGTTGCTGCCGAGTGCCTTGACGCCGAGCGGCAGTTCCGCGATGGCCCCGCGGTCGCGGATGGCACCGTTAATTACGACGCCGGCCCAGCCGTTTGCCACGGCGCTCGCCGCGATCATGTCCCCCATCAGGGCGGTCCGCAGGGAACCGGCGCCGTCGACGACGAGCACGGCTCCGTTGCCGGGGGTGGCAAGGATCGATTTGACCAGGGCGTTGTCCTCCAGGCAGCGCACGGTCCGGACAGGGCCGCTGAAATGCGTACGGCCGCCCAGGGACTGGAACTGCAGGGAGATGGAGTCCAGTTCGTCGCCGCGCTCATCGTAGAGGTCTGCGGTGTTGACGCTGCGGCTGGAGGCCGCGGGAGAGGCGTCCGGGGTTTCTGGCGTGCTTGCCGGGGAATCGGTCATTGGTCCTCCTCGAAATGCGTGTGGACAACCCGCGTGCGGGCCGTGCTGCTCACGATAGTCTGAAACCACACCGACCATCAGTTCATGGGGGAGCCGCAATGAGCCTGTCCGACCTGCCGGGGCACGTCCCAGACCCTTCCGCCGTGGCCGCCTCCCCCGGAAGTGGTTCGACGGCGGCCCTCGCCGAACCGGAGCGGAAGGTCACCGCGCGCTGGGTCACCGGCCTGGTCCTTGTCAACGTCGGCATCAATGCCGCCTTCTTCGGGCCCATCAACATCTTCATTGGCCAACAGGCCATCAGCATCGATGCACCCAGCAAGGAAGCGATCTTTTCGCTCGTCACCGGCTGCGGCGCCGCGGTTTCGCTGGTGGCCAATCCGCTTTTCGGCGCCCTGTCCGACCGCACGGTCTCCGGCTTCGGCCGGCGTGCCCCGTGGATCCTGGCCGGAGCCATCCTCGCGGCGGCGGCACTGCTGGCGATGTCCGGGGCAACGACCGTTGCCATGATGCTGCTGTTCTGGTGCCTGGTCCAGCTCGGTGCGAACGCCGCTTACGCCGCCATCACGGCGGCCGTTCCGGACCGCGTTCCGGTGCCCCAGCGCGCCACCGTTGGCGGGTTGGCCGCCATGGGTCAGACTGTTGGCATCCTTATCGGCGCCGTCTTTGGTGCGGTGGTCTCCGGGAACTATATGGTGGGGTACTGGCTCTGTGCCGCGGCCCTCGTACTGTCAGTTTTGCCGTATCTGTTCCACCGGAACGATCCTGTGCTGCCATTGTCCGCGCGCCCGCCGTTCCGGCTGAAGGCCTTCGCCCGGGGTTTCTGGATCAGCCCGGTACGGCACCCTGACTTTGCCTGGGCCTGGATCACGCGCTTCCTGATGAACGTGGGCAACCAGCTGACCATCGTGTACCTGCTTTTCTTTCTCCGGGACGTCATTGGCCATGAGGACCCGGCCCTGGGTGTGCTGGTCCTTACCGGAATCTACGCGGTCCTGGTGATTATCACCGCGGTGCTGGCCGGACCGTGGAGCGACCGGGTAGGTAAACGGAAGCCATTCGTGATCGGGTCATCCCTTGCCATCGCCATGGCAGGACTCATCCTGGCCTTCTTCCCTGTCTGGCCCGGTGCACTCGCCGGCGCTGCCGTGCTGGGGATCGGCTTCGGCGCCTACCTGGCGGTGGATTTTGCCCTGCTGACGCAAGTCCTGCCGCAGGCGGCGGACCGGGGTAAGGACATGGGGGTCATCAACGTGGCCGCCTCCCTGCCGCAGGTGTTTGCCCCGACGCTCGCCTTCCTGTCCATCCAGTACCTCGGCGGCTATGTCACGCTGTTTTCCGCCGCCGCCGTCATCGGCCTGCTGGGTGCCGTGTTCGTGGTGAAGATCAAGGGCGTCGCCTAGCGCCTCGCCGGTCCAAAACTGCCGGGCACGGGGGCAGGCCCCGCAGCTCCCGGGCGGCACGCCGGGCCTCCGGGGAGCGGGCCAGGCTCCCAGGGAACCCGGAGACCTGTGCCGTATAGTGGAGTGCGAATCGCGGCAGGACCGGGAATGGGGCTCTCCCTGACTGCACCAGGAATCTCAACCTCCGGACTGATGATGCTTGACTCTATGCCTGATCTTCCGCCCATGGCCGCCCCGCCCTCCCTTCCCCGGCAGCAGCGCCGCTATAACCGCATCCTCGAGGTGGCTGCCGGGTTCGCGCGTAAAGGCCTCCAGTCCGTGACACTTTCCGAGGTTGCCGCCCAGGCCAACGTTCCCCTCGGCACCCTGTACCGCTACTTTCCCTCCGCCACCCATCTGATGCTTGCCCTTTACCGGCATCAGCTCGGCGAGCTCAAGACAGGGACCGGGCCGGGCACCGTCCGCATCCATGCACTCTCCGGCGTGGCCATGGAAATCTTCCACATGCGCGTCATGCAGCCTGCCGTGGAGCAGTGCCTCAGCCAGGGCGTGTACCTCAAGGACCGGGACACCACCGGCCTGCTGCGGGAGATCGACTCCTTGGCGGAACGGGCCGTGACCGCCGTGTGCGGCGACGCGGCCGTCGCCCGCGTTCTCTTGCCAACGGTCAGCGGTCTAGTCCAGTCGGTGCGCTGTCGCCGGCTTTCCCTGTTGGAGGCGGAGGAAGACCTGAAGAAGGCATGTACGTTGTTGATGCCGGCACCCCGGCTGGCGCGGAATAGCGCGTAACTGGTCTAGACCGGCAGGTCATAAAAGGCCCAAAAAACTATGAAACAGGCCACAACTTGGCCCAAAATATGCTTTATTCCGTCAAACCGCCCCGATCTGGCACCGGCTGGGCTTTTGTCCTGTCTAACATGGCAGTAGCGGAGTGGCCAGCACCCAGCACCTCCACGGGCTTTCTGACGGAACCCGCCACCCTTGGGCCGTCAGCGGAAGCGCGTTTCTGACCATCTTGAGCCTCGAATGCTTGAGCCATACTGTGCCGTGCGCCCACGGCTAGCAACAGGAGACAACGACGTGTCCACTGAAACTATCGCTCCGAATGACACCAGCGCAGCCGCAGAGCTGACTGACCAGGAAATTTTCGCTGCCCACGAGGGCGGCAAGCTTTCCATCGCCAGCACCGTTCCCCTCAGCAACAAGCGCGACCTCTCCATCGCCTACACGCCGGGCGTTGCCCAGGTCAGCCGGGCCATCCACGCTGACCCGGAACTCGCCAAGAGCCACACCTGGGCCCAGCGCCTCGTGGCCGTCGTCAGCGACGGCACCGCCGTCCTCGGCCTCGGAAACATCGGCCCCAGCGCCTCGCTGCCCGTCATGGAGGGCAAGTCCGCCCTCTTCAAGGCCTTCGGCGAGCTGGACTCCATCCCGCTGGTCCTCAACACCACCGACGTCGATGAGATCGTGGAAACCCTTGTCCGGCTGCGCCCCAGCTTCGGTGCCGTCAACCTTGAGGACATCGCCGCCCCGCGCTGCTTCGAACTGGAAGAAAAGCTCATCGAAGCCCTCGACTGCCCCGTCATGCACGATGACCAGCACGGCACCGCCGTCGTGGTCCTCGCCGCGCTCACCGGCGCCGCCAAGGTCACCGGCCGGGGGCTCGAGGAACTCCGTGTGGTGATCTCCGGCGCCGGCGCCGCAGGCATTGCCATCGCGGAAATCCTCCTCACCGCGGGCATCGATGACGTGGTGCTGCTGGATTCGCGCGGCGTGATCAACTCCGAGCGGGCCGACATCGCCGCCGACCCGGCCAGCAAGAAGGCCCAGATGGCGCAGCGCAGCAACCCGCGCGGCATCTCGGGCGGCCCCGGGGAAGCCCTGCTGGGCGCGGACGTCTTCGTCGGCGTTTCCTCCTCCAAGCTGGATGAGGAGCACCTGAAGCTGATGAACCACAGCTCCATCGTGTTCGCACTGTCCAACCCGGACCCCGAAGTCCTGCCCGAGGTCGCGTCCAAGTACGCCGCGGTTGTGGCCACCGGCCGCAGCGACTTCCCCAACCAGATCAACAACGTCCTGGCGTTCCCCGGCATCTTCCGCGGCGCACTGGACGCCGGTGCGCGCCGCATCACCCCTGCCATGAAGGTTGCCGCGGCCCGCGCCATTGCCGAACTGGCCGATGACAAGCTGTCCGCGTCCTACATTGTGCCCAGCCCGCTGGACCCGCGCGTTGCCCCGGCGGTCACGGCGGCGGTTGCCGCGGCAGTCGAAGCCGAAGCCAACTAAGGCCGACGCCGGCTTGGGCCGGCTGAAGCGTCGGCTTGAACGCTGGCCGGGAACGGCTGACTGAAGGCGCACGGCTGACTGGAGCCCGACGGCGGTGCCTCCCCTGCTGGGGAGGCGCCGCCGTCGTCGTTCCCCGCAAGGTCCGCGCTCCGCGGACTCCCGCCCCGCCCGGACCCTAGACTGGGGGCATGAACGCCCAAACCCTCGTGACCGTCCTCTGCGGCCTGGCCATCCTGGTAGGCGTTGCCGGAACCGTCATTCCCGTCCTGCCCGGCAGCTTCCTGATCGGCCTGAGCCTGTTGGCGTGGGCAATCTGGGGCGGTGAGGGCGCCACCGGCTGGGTGGTATTCGCCGTGGGCATGGTGTTTGTGCTGGCAGGCATGGCGGCCAGCGCCGTCCTCGCCGGCCGCAAACTGAAGGAACACCGTATTCCCAACCGGAGCGTCGCCGTCGGGGTTGTACTGGGCATTGCCGGCATGTTCGTCATTCCTGTGGTGGGCCTGTTCGTGGCCTTCGCCGCCGGGCTGCTGCTCAGCGAAGTCCAGCGCACGCGAAACTTCCGGGCGGCGCTCACTTCGAGCTGGGCGGCCCTGAAGGCCACCGGGCTGGGAATGCTCATGGAGTTCGGCCTGGCCTGCCTGGCGGCCAGCACCTGGGTGGTCGGCGTCTGGGTGGGCGCCGCTTCGGCTTAGTTCCGGCCCGCCATTAGCATGGAGGAATGAGCGCGGGGCAGTTTCCAGGACCGATCTACCGCGACACGCGCGACCTCACCCCCTTCGGCGGCGGCAAGGTCCGCACCCCGGTGCACGAAATAGCCGAGGGCGTGGGCGGGCTGATCCACGGCGTGCTCGGGGGAGGGGACTCCCGGATCAGCGTGGACGGAAGCGTTCCGCGGCTCAAGCTGCTGCCCGGCAAGGCTGCCAGGACCGTGTACGACGCCATCTTCTCCAGCGCCGATCCCAACCGGCTCATCGCCGCCGGCCGCGCCTATCCCGGCTGGGCCGGGCTCTGCTGCGTGATGGCCGGGCTCCTCGCCTACAAGCAGGGCGGTTACCTGCGGGCCGCGGAGCTGCTGCAGCGTGGGCTCTCCATCAGGAACGACGACGAGGCCAACCAGTTCGCCGCCAGTTACCTGACGCGGGTGGTCACCCGGGTCGAGGTGGCCGAACGCATCGTGGTGCCGGTGCTGTTCAGCGAGGAGTCGGTCTTCCTTGCGCTCTCCCATTGCCTCCGGGAAACGGGCCAAACCGAGGCGGCTTTTGAAACCCTGGTCAGGCTGCCGCCGTCGCTGCCCACCGCACTGGCGAGGTGTGCACTGGCTGCCGCCCTGGGCAGGGACCAGGAGGTGGTGGTCTGGACGGAGGGCCTGCTGAACGCGGACGACCTCTCCGCGGCGCTGCTTCTGGTGCGGGCGCGCTCCCTCCGCCGGCTCGGCGCGTACGGGCAGGCCCAGCAGGCACTCAAGGAAGTCCTGCGGCGGCAGAAGACCAGCATGTCCCTGCGCAACGACGCCCTGACCGACCGTGCCCTGATGCTCCTGGACAACGGCCGGAAGTCCCTCAATCCGCGGGACTGGCAGCGCGGCAAGCAGGGGGAGCTCGAAACGTTCGAGGTCATCCGCAAGGACATCGAGGCCCGCCGGGCGTGGGAACAGAAATGGAAGCAGTTCGGCGGCGACTGAGGCGCTGCTTGTGGGCGGCAGGCTCTTGTGGCTGGTACAGGGCCGCGATACAACGGACCCATGACTGACGCAATCAGGCAGTGGATGGACAAGTACATCGCGGCGTGGACCACGAACGACCCCGAGGATATCGGGGCGCTCTTCACGGAGGAGGCCGTGTACGCCACGCGGCCCTACGATCCCGACCCCTGGCGCGGCCGCGAACAGATCGTGGAGCGGTGGATCGGCTCTGCGGACCAGCCCGGCGACTGGAGATTCGAATGGTCCCCGCTCGGGTCCGACGGGGACCTCGCGTTCGTGCAGGGCCGCACCACGTACCTGGATGACCGACCGAGCTACGAGAACCTGTGGGTGATCCGGCTCGATTCCGACGGGCGCGCGTCGAGCTTCACCGAGTGGTTCATGGAGCGCGAAGTCTGAGCCCGCTAGGCCGGTTCCTAGGCGGCGCCTATGCGAACCGGGCCAGGGCTGGAAGCAGCTGCTCCGAGAGCAAAGCGGCGCCAAGGACCACCATGATGATGCCGCTGGTCAGCGTGACCCTGCGGGCTGCGTTCGGCCGGGACTGCAGCAGTTTCCGCGACAGCAGTGCCACGCATGTGTAGACGAGGGCCGCGAGCAGCACGAAGGTCAAGCCCAGCAGTCCCGACTGCACCGGCACGGGCAGCGGGGCGTCGGCGCTGACGAACTGCGGCACGAGGGCCAGGAAGAACAGCAGCCCCTTGGGATTGATGCCGCTGGTCCCCATGCCCTGAAGGAAGGACCGGAGCTGGTTCTGCCCCGGATGTCCGACGGCGGTCGCTGCGGAAAAGGTCGCGCCCCGCCACGACCTGATGGTGATGGTGCCGAGCCACAGCAGATAGACGGCCCCGGCCACCGTGATCCAGCCCAGCAGGCCCGGCATGCTTGCCAGGACGGCGGCGAGCCCGGCCACCATGAGGAGGGTGTGCAGGACGTATCCGCTGCACAGCCCCGCGACGGCGGGGACAAAGCTGCGGCGGCCGAGTCCGGCCGTGATGGAGTAGGCCCAGTCCACTCCCGGGGTGCAGGCGAGGGCGGCCGCGACCACGATAAAGGCGAGGAAAAGCTGGGGATTCATGGCGGCCTCCTGCGTGTTTGACTGTAAGAAAAGCCTAGGCAAAACAGCCCCAGATGTGCTCTCAAATTTCGCGCGGATCGCTGTCGTCAGAGTAAGATTCTTGCGTGATTGACCATATCGACAGAAGTATTTTGCGCCATCTCAAAGAGGACGGCAGAATAACTGCCACGGCCCTCGCCGCCAAGGTGGGGCTGACCGTGGCGCCCTGCCACCGCCGGCTCCGGGACCTCGAGCAGTCCGGCGTGATCCGCGGCTATAAAGCGGACATTGACCCGGCCGCCGTCGGGCTTGGCTTTGAGGCGATTGTGTTTGTCACCCTCCGGCAGGTGGACCGCCCGACCATGGAGATCTTCGAGAACCGGGTGGCGGAGAACCCGAACATCGTGGAGGCGCAGCGGCTGTTCGGTTCCCCGGACTACCTGCTCAAGGTGATCGCGGCGGACCTGCCGTCCTACCAGCGGTTCTACGACAGCGAGCTGACAGTGCTGCCGGGGGTGGAACGGCTGACCTCAACGCTGGTGATGAAGAACCTGAAATCCAACGCTGGTCCGCCCGTCTGACGTTCCTTCCAACCGCGCAGGCCTGCGAAAAGCGCGAACGCACACTTGGGGCCCCCGATCCGGGTGGATCAGGGGCCCCAAGTGTTCGCTCGCGCTGGACTGTCTCCCTGCTCAGCGGGGGTTCAGCACGACGTTCTGGAAGATGCCCTTCCCGGTGCCGGTATGGAGCCAGAGTGACCCATCGGCCGACACGGAAACGACGTTCGGGTTGCCCGTGCCCGCAAAGCGGCCCACGCTGGCGAGGGTGGTGAAGGCGTTCCAGCCGGTGCCGAGCTGCGTGCGGGCCAGGAAGCCGGAGGCGCCGCTGCCGGGATAGAGCCAGAGCGTGCCGTCCGACGCGCGGGCCATCAGGTCAGCCTTACCGTCGCCGTTGAAGTCGTTGCCCGCAACAACCTGGCTGAAGCCCGCCCAGCCGGAGCCGATCTGCTTCCGGGCAAGGAAGGCGCCCGCCCCGTTGCCGGGGTAGAGCCACAGCTTGCCGTCAGGCTCCTGCGCGATGATGTCCGTCCTTCCGTCGCCGGAGAAGTCGCCGGGGGCGATGATCCGCGCGAAGGCATGCCAGCCGGTGCCGATCTTCTTCGCTGTCTGGAAGAGTCCCGTTCCGTTCGTGGGGTAGAGCCAGAGCGAGCCGTCGGGCTTCCGGGCCAGGAGATCAGGGCCGCCGGCGCCGTTGAAGTTCCCGGCGGACACCACCTGGTCGAAGGCCTGCCAGCCGGTACCGAGCTGACGGGACGTGCGGAACCCGCCCGAGCCGTTGCCGGAGTAGAGCCGCAGGACGCCCTGGGCCGTCCGGGCCAGGATGTCGGGCTTGCCGTCGCCGTCGTAATCGCCGGCTTCCCAGACCTGGCTGAAGCCGGCCCAGCCGGTGCCGATCTTCAGCTTGGTTGCGAAACCGCCGACGCCGTTGCCCGCGTACGCGGTGATGGCCCCGCTGGTGCTGGCCGAGAGGATGTCCGTGTGCCCGTCGGAGGTGAAGTCCTGGCCGGCGATCAGTTCCGTGCTGGCCCATCCGGTGGCCAGCGTGCGGCGGGCCAGGAAGCCTCCGGTTCCGCTGCCCGGGTACAGGTAAACGGTCCCGGTGCTGGAGCGGGCGAGCAGGCCGGGGCCCGTGGCGAGCCCTCCCGCTGCGGTGACGGCGGTGAAGCCCTGCCAGCCGGAGCCCACCTGTTTGGCCGCCAGGAAGCCTCCGGTTCCGTTGCCGGGGTACAGCCACAGGGTTCCGTCGGCGCGCATAGCCAGCAGGTCGGCCCGCTTGTCGCCGTTGAAATCGCCGGGTGCGATGATGCGTTTGAAGCCCTCCCAGCCGGAGCCGATCTGCTTGCGTGCCAGGAAGCCGCCGGTTCCGCTGCCGGGGTACAGCCACAGGGCTCCGTTGGACGTCCGGGCAATGAGGTCCGTCTTCCCGTCCCCGTTGAAGTCGCCGTTGCCGAGGACCATGTTGAATATGTTCCAGCCCGTCCCGATCTTCACGGCCGTTCCGAGCTTGTTTCCGCCCATGCCCGCGAACAGCAGGAGCGAACCGTCGGCTTCGCGGGAGACCATGTCCGGGCGTCCGTCGCCGTTGAAGTCGCCGGCCGAGAACTGGATCTTGGTGCGCAGGGCGAGGTCGGCGTCGATGGTGACAGTGGCCGAAGTGGCGGTCACGGTGTTGACCGTGACCCGGGTTCCCGCGTGGGTGATGAAGGTGCGGCCGGCCTGCCAGGTGTGGTTGGTGGCGTAGTACCCGCTGAACGGAACCGTGGACGGCATCAGCGCGAGCGAGGACCACGGGGTGGCGCCGCCCCGCTGGACAACTTTCACGCCCCGGTTGCCCGCGGCCCCGCTGGCCAGGTAGGCGTCGTAGCCGGCAGGCTGCCGGAGCTCCAGATAGTAGACCTCCCTGCTGACCGGATCGGTGAACTTCACCGCGCGGTAGGCCAGCTTCGTGTCGCCCCAGGGCCTCAGCGTGTAGCTCTTCACGCCGGATGCCACGCCGAGGTCGCGGATGTCGGTAGCCGAGCCCAGGCCCTTGGCGTCCCAGAACGGCGAGCTGATCACCGGCATGTTGTAGCTGGACAGCCCCATCAGGTCGGTGCTGTCGCCGTATTCGCGGATGTAGCAGGAGGAGTCGGTGAACTGGCCGGTGCTCGTGGTGCCCACATCGGATGCGCCGCTGCTGCACTGCAGGGCATCGGCGTGCATGGACCCCAGCACGTGGCCGAACTCGTGGGCGATCACGCTGTTGGTGAAGCCGCTGATCTGCGGCATCAGAACCCGTCCGCTGTTGCCGGTGCTGCTGTAGCCGGCACCGAGGGCGCCGCCGGAGAGCGTGGCGCTGGGAACGAAGACCACCAGCGCCTTGTTGGTGCCGTAGGTCCACTTCAGCTCGGTGGTGATCTTGTTGATCATGTCGTAGTAGGAGTCCGTCGACCTGGCTGTCTTGGACGCCAACGTGGCGCGTTCTGTCACGGTCATGGAAATGCGGCCGCCGGACATGGCTTTCCAGTAGTTGCTGGAGGCCGCCACGGCCGCTTCAGCCTGGGCCATCGGAACGGTGGCCTTGTTGTCCACCAGCGTGGCGACGACGACCTTGACTGTGAGGGCAGCGGCGGCCGTTCCTCCCGCCTCGGTCTGGAGGGCCAGGCCTGCAGGCGGCCCGTCCGCCGGAACGCCGGGCGCGGATTCGTAGCCGTGGTGCGCCTGTTCCGAACCGGACTCGACCGGCAGTGACGTGCCGTTGCCGGCAGGATCCGTGGCTGCCATTGCGGTGGCGGGAAGCGAGACGAGGCCAGCGGCCAAAACCAGCAAACCTGTGGCCGACGCGATTGAACGGGAAAAAGAGCGCATTGAGTTCCTTATTGAGACCGACCCCCCGGCGGAGACCCTGAGTGAACAATGCACCCGCTGCGTGCCCAGCGCTGCGGCAGATGCTGAATCAGGTTACAGTTGCCACCGCAGGACAGCCGCCGGAATATCCGCAGTTTTCCCCAATGATTTGCGCAATATCGGAGCGCCGCTCTGCAGGGCCGGAATCAGTGCTCTAGCAGGCCCGTGGTCCGGTAGGGAATCACCTCGCGCAGGAACATGCTCGTGGACGTCCGCACGATTCCCGGGCACAGCCGGATCTCCTCCGAAACCCGGTACAGGTCGTCGGGGCTGGTGGCCACCACCCGGATCAGCAGGTCCGTGTCGCCGGCCGGGGCGTGGCACTCCAGCACCTCGGGGATCTCGCGCAGCGCCGCGATGGCCTCGTTGAGATGGCTCTGGTCCAGTTCGGCGCTGACAGCGGCGGCAACGCCCCGACCCAGGGCCGCGGGCAGCACGCGGCTGCTGTTGGGCCGGAGCGCGCCCGACGCCGTCATCCGCTCCAGGCGCGATTGAACGGTGCCGCGCGCCAGGCCCAGCCGCTGGGCCAGGACCATGATCGGCAGCCGGGGATCCTCATCCAGGGCGGCAAGGATGCGCCGGTCCGTGGCGTCGAGCAGCTGCAATATGATCACTTCCTGTCCGGTTTCCGGGTGCAGGACCGATCAGATTGACCAGTCCATGCCATGCCCATTGCGCCTACTGTAGGTCTTCTGCTCAGATAGTGGCAACGCAGGCGACGGTTACCCCCACCGCCGGCAGGCTACAGGCTCACGGCACATCACCCGGCCCCCTGGACCACGCTTCCCGCAAGGAGGCAGCCGCTGATTGACACTTGTTCACGCATTCGTCTTTCCGCAAGAAGTGCCTCGATTTCCGGACGGAGTTCCGTCCGGGGCAGGCACGGCAAGAGCCCCTGAGCCACCGATTCCCGGCCAACGCCCGGAGTGCGCGGTAGCTGAGGGGCTCTTGTGGTGTTCGGCATAGGCTGGAGGGCATGACTCACGCTGGCCGCTTCGCCCCCAGCCCGTCCGGTGAGCTGCACGTGGGAAACCTCCGGACGGCAATCCTGGCCTGGCTCTTTGCCCGTTCCACCGGGCGCCGGTTCCTGCTGCGGGTCGAGGACCTCGACCGGGCACGGGCCGGGGCCGAAGCCGCGCAGCTGCGGGACCTGGCCGCCGTCGGAGTGACCTGGGACGGTGGGGTCGTGCGGCAGACGGACCGCGAACCGCTGTATACGGCGGCCATCGGAGAGCTGGCCGCGGCCGGGCTGACGTACGAATGCTTCTGCACCCGCCGTGAGATCCAGGAGGCACCCTCCGCGCCGCACGCGCCCCAAGGCGCCTACCCCGGAACGTGCAGGGGGCTGTCGGCGGCGGAGCTCGAGTTCAAGCGATCCACCCGCCCGGCGGCCATCCGGCTACGTTCCTCCGTGGCCGAGTGGACTGTCGAGGACATGCTGCATGGGTCGTTCACCGGAGTAGTGGACGACTTCGTCCTGCGCCGGAACGACGGTGTGACGGCGTACAACCTGGCCGTCGTCGTCGATGATGCCGAGCAGGGCATAGACCAGGTTGTCCGGGGGGACGACCTCCTGCCCTCGACGCCCCGGCAGGCATATCTCGCCTCGCTCCTGAATATGCCAGTTCCGGAATATGCTCACGTGCCGCTGGTGGTGAACGCCGACGGCGCCAGGCTTGCCAAGCGCGACGGCGCGGTCACCCTGGGTGACCTGGCCGCCGTCGGACATCCAGCCGAAGCCGTGCAGAGGACGATTCTTCAGTCGCTGGGCCTGCCCGGCGACTCTCTGGAGGCCGCCCTCGAAGGGTTTTCGCCCGCCCGCCTGCCGCGCGAGCCATGGGTGTGGCCCGGGGCATAGCGGCCGGCGTCACGCATTCCTGGCCCGCTGTTCCAGCTTCTCCAGCGACGCGTGGAGCAGGTCCGTGCTCCGGCGTTCATCAATAACGATCGAGGCCCCCAGTGCGGCAACAATGATGAGCAGGCAGGCGGGAACCGAAACGCCCGCCGCCGCCAGGGCCACGGTTCCGGCTAGGACGCACACCACTCCCGTGGTGACGGCGATGAGGGTGCGGTCGACGCACGTCATGACGCTGAAGAGCGCCGTGAGCGAGACCTTGAACAGCGCCACGGGAACGGCGATGCTGGCCACCGCCACGGCGGCGCTGATGTGTGCGGCATGGTCGATGTAGTACGCGGCGACGTGCAGGCCCGCCCCGGTGGCGGCGATCGCGGCGAAGACGGGGATGTGGCCGTAGCCGAAGAAGTAGGAACGGTGACGCTGCAGGTGCAGGGCCCGGCCGGCCGGCAGGATGAAGTAGATCCACCACATGCCGAAGGCCAACGCGGTGCCGCCGAAACCCACCAGAGCAGCATCAAGCGACCATCCATGGTTGGCCACGATGGCGCGGAGTGTCTCGACGGCGCCGATCAGGCATTCACCCAGGGCGATGATGGCCAGCAGTCCGTAGCGTTCGGCGATGTGGTGGGCATGCCAGGGAGTGGTTGCATTCCGCTCGGCCGCATACGGGGTGGCGAGTTCCAGGACATACAGCGGTGCAATCATCAGGAACGTGGTGGGCACGTCCGCCTGGATGAACAGCACCGCGATCCACCCCAGCTGGACAACCGCCAGGTATCCCGCGTAGCGCAGGCACGTCTTCCGGCGGGCAGGGTCCTGCCGGGCGGCCCGCAGCCACTGGGAGACCAGGGCCAGGCGCATGATGATGTAGCCGCCCACGATGACGGTGTTGTCCACGTGCTTTCCCTCCACGAGGGAGTGGAACATGGGCTCGATCCCCATCGCCAGGATCAGGACGCCCACCAGTTGGACCATGGTGACCACCCGGAACACCCAGTCGTCGGTATCGTAGGCGCTGGCGAACCAGGTGAAGTTGATCCAGGCCCAGATCACGGCAAACATCGCGAAGGAAAAGCCGAGCAGCCCGGCGCCGAAGTGTCCCTCCGCGATCTCGTGCGCAAACTGGCTGCCGGCCACCCCGAACGCGATCACGAAGGTGAGGTCGAAGAAGAGCTCCAGCGGGGTGGCTGTCCGGTGCGGCTGGTGCGGATCCCGGCCGCCCATGCGTGCCACGGCGTGCCGGAGGGGATTAGAAGGCATGGGTCAAACAGTAGCGCGTCTGCGCGCCCGCCAGAGCAGGGCAATGTAGGCCAGGTCGAACACACTGCACAGGGCTCCGAGCCCAAGGATCAGGGCCGAACTTCCGTACCCGCCGTAGACAATGGTGGGGGCAAGGGTGCCGACCCACTTGGCCACCGCGATGACGGGCGACTGGCCCCGGCCGCTTCCGCGCGAACAGCAACTGCCCAATGGCGCCGCCCAGTTCGCCGGAACGGTGCGGGGTCGCCGTAAACTTCCGGCGAACCCGCACCGGCTCCGGCGAGTTCGGCCAGCGAACGGCGGAACCGGCCGGCTACACCCGGCCCAGGGCGTCGATGTCCTCCAGGAACTCCTGGTGCACCTCGTCGCTGACGGTGGTGCGGGTGTCCGCAATGGCGTCGAGGTAGTCCTGGGTGGCGGGCCCCTTCCGGACCGCCTCGCGGACGGACACGCCGCCACCGGACGCCAGCCCGCCGTCGTCGTACACGGCCTTTTCCAGCGCCCGCTGGGAGGCGCTCCGCGCGGCAAACTCGATGTCCGCGGGGGAGAAGCCCGCGGTGCGGTCCACCAGCTGCTCCACGTCCACATCGTCCACCACGGCGGCGGGGATGAAGCGCTGCCACATGGCCTCGCGGGCCTGCCGGTCGGGGAGGCCGATGGGGATGACGTAGTCGAACCGGCCGTGCCGCAGGAAGGCGGAGTCGAGGGCGCGGATGAAGTTGGTGGCGCAGACCAGGAGGCGGCCGGGCTGTTCGCGGAAGGCCGGGATGATTTTGAGCAGCTCGTTGGTGACGCCCTGCAGCGGCGACGGCGGGTCCCCGGCACGCTGGGAGGCGATCTCCTCCACTTCATCGATGAAGACGACGGCGTGCTCGAGTTCCGAGATCTCCAGGAAGGTCTCCCGCAGCGCGCCAGCCAGGCCCTTGGGATCGGCGGCAAGACGGGAGGGGAAGACTTCCACGAACGGCCACTCCAGCCGGGAGGCGATGGCCTTGGCGAAGGTGGTCTTGCCGGTGCCGGGCGGCCCGAACAGCACCACGGCACGCGGCGGCACGACGCCGAACTCGTCGGCGAGGTCGGCCTCGGCCAGGGGCAGGACCAGGCGGCGCTCCAGCAACTCCTTCTCCCGGCGCATGCCGGCCACGTTCTCCCACAGGTCCCGGGCCAGGATTCGGCCGCCCAGCAGGCCCAGGGGCTCGAGCTCCTGGCGCTGCACGGGGATGGTGCGCTCGAAGTAGCGCAGGTTCTTCTTGAGCACGAAGCCGCGGCTCAGGAAGGCCTCCACCCGGGTCTCCGACTCCGGCATCAGGGCGGAAAGCTTGTTCAGCCCGTGCGGCGCCATCCGGTTTTCGACGGCGGCCAGCAGGGAGGTGCCGATTCCCCGGCCGCGGAATTCGGGAAGCGTGGCCAGGAAGACGATCCAGCCCTGGTCATGCGCTGCGCGTCCGACGGCGGCGCCCACCACCTGGTCGCCGAGGACGGCCACCACGGCATGGTCCTTTTCGCAGGAGGCCAGCACTTCGGAGAGCGCATAGACCGGCTCGACATTGGTGGCCTTCAGCGATTCCCAGAGGTGCAGGATGCCGTCAAGGTCCGCGGAGTGGAAGTCCCGGATCCGCCAGTTGGTCATGAGGTTGTCTCCCGTGGTTCGACGTTGAGCCAGTTCTGAGCTGCTCAGCCGAGCATAGGCGATGGCGCACCGGCACGGGGTTGCAGGTGCGTTGCGTTACGCTCGGCGGTCAGCCCTTGGCCGCGTCTTTGGCCGCTGCGCCCCTGCGGAAGTGGTGGTTGCTGTGGTGGTCCTCCTTGGTGTGCACCACGAGGACCGGGCATTCGGCATGCGCGACGCAGGCGGTGCTGACGGAGCCGAGGTGCAGGCCCATGAAGCCGCCGTGGCCTCTTCGCCCCACCACCAGCATCGCCGCTCCGGCGGCGGCCTCCACCAGCGTGGCCGGGGCCGGGCCCCGCACGAGCTCACTGGTCAGGGTCTCCGGGACGTCCGGCCCGAACGCCTTCTCGACGGACTGGGCCAGGACCTTGGCAGCCGAGGTCTCGAACGCCTCGAAATCCGGGGGGATGTACCCGGCATACATTTCCGGGAAATGCCAGCACGCCACCGCATGGACGCGGGCGCCCAGACCCGGTGCCAGCCGCGCCGCCAGGCGGAGGGCCTCCACCGAGGAGTCGGAGCCGTCCACGCCCACAACCACTTTGCCTTCTCCATCCATCGTTGTTCTCCTTTGCAACCTAGACTTTGCGACTTTCGACAGGATTGTCGGTCACTGATAGGACGGTCACCGCCGCGGCAGCGGCTGTATCTGCAAGGTGACGCCGGCGGCCGCGGCGTCGCGGAAGCGCGCATCGATCTGGACCACGTCCCGCCCGGCCCGCTGCAGCAGGCTGGCCGCGACGCCGGCGCGGTAGCCGGTGGCGCAATGGACCCAGAGGCACCCCGCGGGCAGTTCGCCCAGACGGTCCAGCAGTTCGTGCAGCGGCACGTTGATGGCGCCGGCGACGTGGGAGGCGGCAAACTCGTCCGGGCGCCGAACGTCCACTACGGGGTCGCCGTCGGGCTTCTCATGAACGACGGCGGGCCAGCCCGCCCGGGGGAAGGAGGCGACGGCGGCTCCCGGCGCGAGTTCGCCGGGTTCCGTTCCCACCGCGGCATCGGGGCGGTCGATGCCGATGCGGGAAAGGTCCCGGATGGCGTTTTGCACATCCTCGCGGGCGCCGACGAGCGTCAGCTTCTCGCCCCAGGGCAGGACCCAGCCCAAGTAGGAACTGAAGCTTCGCCCCGAGCCGTATTCGAAACTGACGGTGCCCTGCAGGTGGTTGCTGGCGAACAGCACGCGGTGGCGCAGGTCTACCACCCACTCGCCGCCCGCCAGCCGCTCCGTCAGTTCACCGGCGCCGAGGGACTCCGGCAGGCTCAGATCCGCAGGCTCGGGGCCGGTCATGTTGAGAGGGGCAATGTGGGCGTAATAAGAAGGATAGGCGGACAGATTGGCCATGAGTTCGGCCGCGAAGTGCTCGGGATCCGGATCCATGAGCGCGTGGTTGGCTTCGAGCTGCTCCGCGATGGTCGACGCCTCCGCACGCGTGGCGGGCCCGATCGAGCAGAACGAGCCGAACCCGTGGGTGGGATAGAGGGCAGCATCCGGGCCTGCTTCATCGGCGAGCCGGTGGACGGACGCGTACTGGTCCCGCGTCAGTCCGGCGGTGTCTCCGGGGCCGAGGAGGTCGGTGCGGCCCACGGAGCCGAAGAGCAGGCTGCCCCCGGAAAACACGGCCCGCACCCGTCCGTCCGTGACGATGTAGGACAGGTGCGTGCGGGTGTGCCCTGGAGTGGCCACCGCGTGGAGCGTGAGCGCGCCGATCTGCATGGTTTGGCCGTCCTTGACCGGCTCGCACTCGTAGGCCACCTGGTCCGCGGCGTTTATCAGGTATTTGGCGCTGTGCGCGCGGGCGAGGATCAGGCCGCCGGTGAGGTAGTCGTTGTGGACGTGGGTTTCTGCCACGTGGGTGATCCGCACTCCGGCTTTCCGGGCAGCCTCCTCGATGCGGTCCGTGTCCCGCTGGGCATCAACCACCAGCGCCACGCGGCCGTCATGGACCAGGTAGCTGCGGTCCCCGAGCTGCGGGGTTTCGATGACAACGACGTCCACTGGCCCGGCCCCTTCGACGCGCCGGAGAGGCGCCGCTCATCGCGGGCCTCGCCCCGGATGCCTCCATGGTAGGCCGATTGAGTTCAGATGTGGCCTGCTGAACTTGACTTCTGCGCAGTTCTGCACACTTTCCCGGGGCGCTCAGCTGCTGGCGCCCCGATTATCGCGGCGGCGACGTCCGCCGGGAGGCAAAGCGGTGCAGAAATGCGCGACCAGGGCTACAGATGCGCCGGGAATAACGCTCAGACCCTGAGCGGGACGGCGTGCACCTCGTCCGCCGGGTGCCCGGCCCGCACGTGAAAACGCGAACGGACACTTGGGGCCCGGGGAGTGGGGCCCAAGTGTCCGTTCGCGCTGTGTTGCGGGGGTGAAGCGCGGGCTGGCTAGATCCGGTCCGCGGCACCCGGCCCGGGGCGG
>NZ_BAEG01000091.1 GCF_000238915.1 Arthrobacter globiformis NBRC 12137
TCGTAGTGGAGTTCGGCGTAGGTTTCGCCGTCGTCGACGACGACTTCGGGGGTGAGTTCGGTGGTGGCGGTGGCGCGGAGCCAGGCGGCGCAGGCGCCGACTTCGAAGCGGGCGTTGGGGCCGTTGAGGGGTTTGCCCTGCTCGCGGGAGAGGAGTTGGGCGAGTTCTTCGGCGGAGCGTTCGACGGCGTCGGCGGCTTTGAGCAGCGCCGCGGACCGGCCGTCGTGGCCCAGGGCGGCCCATGCCGGCTGGGCAGCGACCGCGGCAGCGACCGCGGCCTCGAGGTCTTCAACGGTGTGGACCGGCGCCTCGCCGACCGCCCCGCCGGTGGCCGGATCGAAGATAGTCCGGGTCTCGCCGGAGCCGGGGGTGATGCTCGCAAGCAGTGAATCGTAGGTTTCCATTGGTGTTCCTTGTGCAGTGGATATGAACGGCTAGTGCTTGTGGTTGTCCTGCGGGTATTCGGTGCTGTTCAGGATGGTGAGGCGGGAGTTGAAAGGCAGGACCACAGGTTCGGCGGCGGGTTCGTCCCAGCCGAACATCCGCCCGATGGAGCGTTGCTCGCGCAGGTCGATGAGGAGGACCGCGTCAACGGTCATCACCTTTTCGGTCCAGAAGAACAGGTAGAGGCCGTCGCCAACGTCGAAGGTGAGGCAGCGGTCGGTGTCTGCGAGTCCGGCCTCGCCGCCGCGGAGGCAGTGCCAGGTGAAGGTGCCGGAGTTGAGGTAGATGTGTTCGTAGGTTTCGACGTCGCTGTAACGGTAATAGATGCGCTTGCCGACCAGTCCGCCGGAGCGGGAATGAAGGGCCGCCGCACCTTCCACGTTTCCGTGGCTGAAGGTGGTGGTGCTGCGTGTCCTGTCACCTTCGACGACGAAAGAGCTGACGGCGGTTGTGACGGCGCCGGTGTTCCGGTCGAGGACGATGGTGACATTTTCTGCTTGGCGGTCTTCGCCTTTGACGAAGTCGATGATGAATATCCCGGGGCGCGCTTCAATCGCTTTGTACCTGGCTGCACCCTGGGTATTGTCGCCCTGGGTTTTGTCGCCGTCTGTAGCCGTCCATGTCAGGGAATGCGCGTCATGGAAGGTGTATGTGGCGGCATGTTCACCGTCGTGGGGGATCTGCAATGCCGTGCCGGTCAGGGCCGGTGAGGCGGGCAGTGTCTGGTTCCCGAATCCGTCGAGCATGGTGGCCACGGACGGCCATTCGTTTTCGGGAACGTAGTCCTGGATATCAGTCGCGGTCATGGTTGTCCTTTGGTTGAGGCTGGTTTTTGCTGAATGGTCTCTTGGGGGGCGGTGCGTCAGACGACTTCGGAGGCGTAGTTGATTGACGGTTTCTGCGTTCCCCGGGCTATTCCTGCGACGAGGACGAGGGGGATGCCGAGGAGGAGCCACCGGGCAATGCCGCCGGCGCCGCCGAGCAGCGCATCGTAGTTGTCCAGGGTCAGGTAGCCGATGACGATGAATGAAACGAAGGACAGGACGGGTGCGATCACGGTCACCCACAGGTTGTCGCGCGTCTTCGTTTTGGCAAAGTAGACGACGATCGCTGCCGATGTCAGGAGAAGGATGCTGATGAAGCCGGCGGTTCCGAGGGCCACGAACCACGCGAAGACAGTGGTGATGGGATCGGCCCCGGAGATCAGGAAGGCGCTGATGATGGCCAGGACGACGACGCCGTTGACCAGCCCTGCGAAGGTGGGGGCGCCGGTCCTGGAGACGGACGCCAGCTTTGCGGGCAGGGTTCCGGCGCGGCCCAGGGCGAAGAGATACCGGGAAAACATGTTGGCCAACCCCAGCATCATGGCGATGAAGCTGGTGACCACGAGGATTTGCATGGAGAGACTGAGCCAGGAGCCGGCACTGCTCTGGGCCAGATCGAAGATCATGCCGGCGGGGTTCCCGGCGGCTTCGGACTGGATCCGGTCGACGCCGATCGCGCCGCTGATGGCCCAGGTTGAAATCATGTAGAAGAAGCCCACAAAGGCGATGACCAGGTATGCAGCGCGGGGAATCGTCTTGCGGGGGTTCACGGCCTCCTCAGCGAACACGACTGTCGCTTCGAAGCTTGTGAAGCAGGCGAAGGCGAACAGCAGTGAGATGCCGAGTCCGGGTCCCACGATGTTGGCGCCGGTGAACCCTTCGAAGGTGAAGATCCCGAACCCTTTTTGGGCGATCAGCGAGACAACAAGAGCAGCAACCACCAGGGTTTCGCCGAGGATCAGAACTCCCAGTACCTTCAGGCTCGCATCTACACCCTTCATGGTCAGGGCGGTGGCCAGGGACAGCACGACGACGATCCAAAAGTACGGCGGGAGCCCCAGGCCCGTCAGGCTCTCGACGAGTTGCTGGGCGAAGACGCCGAACTGGGACCAGAGCCCCACCTGGAGGCTGACGTATGTCAGGATCGCGATGCCTGCACCGCCGGTGGCCCACTTCGTTCCCAGTCCCTTGGCAATGTAGGCGACAAAGCCTCCCGCGTTGGTGATGCTGTGGCTCATCCGAAGATAGCCAACGGAAAAGAGGGCCACGAGAAGGGCCGCGATGACGTAGATAAAGGGGGTTCCTGGGCCGCTGGCCGCGAACAGGACGGGGCTTGCGCCCACAACGGCCGCCATGGGTGCGGCAGCAGCGATGGCAAAGAAGGCCACCGCGACGACCCCCAGCTTGTCGGGCCGCAGGCGGGCAGAAGGGACCGTGGTGTGCTGCAAGGCGGGCATCTGTCCGGTTTGTTGATTCATGGTGTGGCTCTTTCGCCAGGGCATGGACTCATGAGTGTCATGCGGTGTGAGTACGTGTGGATACCGGCTGAAGGCGCACCCCCTCGTGCGCGTCTTCCGGCGGAAGCGAGTGTGATCAGCGGAACGTGAGCCGGATCACGAGTAAAACTCTACAAGTGTTTAGTTTCATGTGTCAAGGGTCTTAGGCGACTGGAACGGCGGGGCTAAAATCGGCTTATGAGTCTGGATTCCCAACGGTTGCCCTACGGGGATGGCCGCGACGCCCTGCTGGCGGCAGTCATTGATGTTGTTGCCGAGAAGGGCCTGCGGGGCGTGACCTACAGGTCTGTTGCCGCCCGGGCAGGTGTGAACCATACGCTGATCACGCATCACTTCGGTTCCATCGAGGGGCTGCTGGCTGCCACCCTTGAATGGGCCGTGCAGCGGTCGATTGACGAAACTGGTCTTGCCCGCGTGGCGGATTTCGATGAGAAGTTCGCCGACGCCCTCCTTGCCTCGGTGTCCGCCGAGCCGGAACTGCAGCTTTTTCAGTTCGAGATGCTTCTCGAGGCGCGGCGAAAGCCGGAGCTGAAAGCCCTGCTGGATCGCCTTTACGACAACTACATCTCAACCGTTGAAAGGGCTCTCCGCGAGCGTTCCCTTGATACGGACGATGAACTTTCCAGGGCAGTCTTTGCTGCGCTCGACGGACTGATGCTCCAGTTCCTCACCTTCGGAAATCCGGGGAAGATCAGGTCCGCCGTCGTCCAGGTTGGCAGGCTCCTTGAGCGTTCGGGCATTGCCGGCGACGCGACCGGTGCCGGTCTCTCGCCGGCCAAGCAGTAACGCCTGCCCGCGGAGTCAGACCCTTCGGTCTCTCCGCGGGCAGGAAAATCAGGCCGTGCGCCCGTTCAGGATGACCCGGGCCGCTTCCAGCCCACTTTCGATGGCGCCGTCGATGAAGCCGCCCCAGCCGTTCGCATAGTCCGAACCCGCGAACAGAAGGGGGCCGTGTGGCTGCTGGAAGCTGCCCAGGGACTCGGTCAGGAAGCCTGTCCGGTGCATTGGCCAGGTTTCACCCGACAGCGGATCGCTGGTCCAGTCGTGGCTGGCGGCGTCCAGTACATCAAGGTCCGGCACCAGCAGATCAATGGCCGGCTGGACCTGCCGGATGTCGGCGGGGTCAAGGCGCCCCGCATCCGGTCCGAAGGCAACGAGGATGGTGTTTCCGTCCTGGTCGTATTCGGCCTGGACGAAGTTCAGCGGCCATTCGGCAGAGCCAAGTGCCACGAACGGCTTAACCTCGCCCTTGACGGTGATCCAGACTTTGATCCCCCGGGAGGCCTGGCCTTCAGATATGCCCTTCCGGGCGGGTGCGGGCAGGGGCGGTTCAAAGGTGATTGCTCCCAGGGCACCGAGCGGCAGAGTGCACACCACGTGCGCTGCCTTGAATTCTTCGCCGTCGGTGGTGGTGACAATGGCTTTGCCGCCGGCACAATTGACCGCCGAAACAGTCCTTCCGAGGCGGACGTCTGTCCCGGCGCCGATGCCGCTGATCAGTTTGCCGGTGCCTCCCTGAATTTTGAAGGTGGCGCAGGCTTCGAAGCTGACCCTCCAGTCGCCGTTGGTCAGTGCAACCCACCGCAGGGCCTGGGTGAGGGCGGCGTCGTCGATCGGGCCGTTGAAATTCAGTGCCCAGAAGGATTCCAGGATGTCGCGGGAGTAATTCGTGATCTCCAGCTCTGCGATCTTCTTGGGCAGCGAAACATGATCGATGACCTTGATATCAGGGTTGGTGAACGGAGCGAATGGCTGGGGAAAATACTCGCGCGATTGTTCAACGAGCTTCCGGTTCGGTGCATCAATTTCGTTCAGCAGCTGATCCGGAGTGCCCTCGTGCCGTGCGCCGCCTGCCCACCAGTAGGCACGCTCCGGGACGGGGCTCTGAACGGTGCCGACTCCGTAGCGCTTCATTTCCGCCCACACGTAGGGCTGGGTCCAATGGACCCAGGTGCCGCCTATTTCCAGCGGGCGGCCAAGCCGGTCGTCCAGCCAGGTGCGGCCGCCGATCCGGTCCCTGGCTTCGAGGACAATCACGGAAAGGCCGGCCTGGCGCAGTTCACGGGCGGCCGTGAGGCCGGCGAAGCCTGCGCCGATAATGACGACGTCGGGCTGCTGGGTTTTGTTGATGGTGTCAGTCACGGTGAGCCTTCTGCTTCGGATCCTGCTGCCGGTCAGGAGTAGACAAAGAATTCGGTGGTGTCTTCGATGACGGTCCAGCGGGTCTGCGCACCCTTGTTGAATGAAGCAGCCGAGCCCGGCGCCAGGTCGAAGCCCTCGCCCCCGTCGACCTCGATGCGCAGGTGGCCTTCGATGATGTGGATGGTTTCGTCAGCCTCGATCAGCAGGTCGAACGGTTCCGGGGCCTCTTCAGTGGTGACGTGCCAGAAGCCGGCGGACAGAGCGGGGCGGTTCCCGTCTCCCGGCCGGCGGACCCACTGGACCTGGCCGAGGATGAATGGCTCGTACTTCTGCGGGTCAAAAGCATCGTGGACGGTGAATTCGACGGCGTTCGCGG
Organism: Arthrobacter globiformis NBRC 12137; assembly: GCF_000238915.1. Classification (GTDB taxonomy): domain Bacteria; phylum Actinomycetota; class Actinomycetes; order Actinomycetales; family Micrococcaceae; genus Arthrobacter; species Arthrobacter globiformis. Next base: position 5,304 of record NZ_BAEG01000091.1, read on the forward strand.
ACGTGGACATGGGTGCCTCCTCGACGTTGGACAACTCAGCAGTTGCTTAGTTGTGTGGTGCATCACAGCTAAGCATTTGCTGAGGTTTGGAGTCAAGCCCCAGTTTTCGGCAGCTAGAATCGGTGACATGAGCGGGGAGAAACACGGCAGCTACGGCACGGGGCGGGAAGCTTTGCTGGCTGCCACGGTGCATGTGGTGGCGCGCAAGGGTCTGCGGGGCCTGACATTCCGCGCTGTCGCCGAGCGCGCCGGCGTCAACAACACGCTGGTCGTGCATCACTTCGGCAAACGGGATGCCCTCATCGGGGCAGCACTCGAATGGTCCGTGCAGCAATCGATCGGGCTGTCACGGCTGGAAGCGCTGCCTGCCACCGAGGAGGAGTTCTGCCGAAGCATCCTGTCGCTGATCGAAGACAACCCCGACATCCAGATCTTCCAGTACGAAATGATCCTTGAATCGCGGCGGCGCCCGGAACTGGCAGGGCCGGTACAGCACCTTTACGAAAGCTACATTGCGGCGCTGTCCGGCGGCCTGGAGCGGATCGGCTTCGGCGGCCAGGACGGTGCCGCCCAGGCCGCCTTCGCCGCCCTGGACGGCCTGGTCCTGCAGCTCCTGGCGGGCGCCAATACGAAAGGCGTCGAGGCTGCGATCCGCTATCTCTGGGCCGCTTTGGGCGGACACGTCAACACTCCGGCCGTCAGCGCCGGCCGATATGCCCCGCCGCATGGCACTCCCGCGGCATCAGACCCATACTCAATCTAAGGGTGGCCGAACACCAACAGTTGGCGGGGATCATGACTGACACCAGCAGCCGCAGGATTGACCTGCCCCTCATCGATCACCATTGCCATGGTTTGGTCGAGACGGAACTGAGCGACGACGAGTTCCGGAGCCTGGCCACAGAATCCGACTGGCCGGGTCCGGCAGGCACTGACAGCCTTGATTCGCCCTTTGGGCTGGCGGTACGGCGTCTTTGTGCCCCGATCCTCGGACTTGAGCCGCTCGTGCCGATTGATGAATACCTCGCGCAGCGCAGGAACATTGGCGCCGGCGCGGCGAACAGGCTGCTGCTCCGCAGCACCGGAACGACCGAGTTCCTTCTAGACACCGGCATACCGGACGCGCGGCTTCTTGACCCCACCGCCATGGCGGCATGTGCTGGGGCCCGCACCCGCGAAATCGTCCGCATCGAGACAGTCGCGGAGCATCTGGCTTCCGAATCCACGGCAGCCGGCTTCGTTTCAAGACTCCCGGAGGCGCTGGCAGACCGGAGCCGGGAGGCGGTGGGGCTGAAATCCATCATTGCCTACCGTCATGGCTTCGACATCCCCGCCGAACGGCCAACCGGGCGTGAAGCGCTCAAAGCCGCTGACGAATGGTTCCGTGCCGCCACGACGACGGGAACATTCAGGATCACTGACCCGGTCCTGTTGAGGTTCGGGCTTTGGGCGGGGATCGATACAGGACTGCCCATTCAGCTCCACACGGGATACGGCGATGTCGACATTGAGCTTTTCCGGGCTGATCCATCCCGGCTCACTTCACTCTTCCGCGCCACCAGGTCACTGGACATCGTTTTCATGCTGCTCCACTGCTACCCGTTCGTCAGGGAAGCCGGAATCCTCGCCCAGATCTTCCCGCATGTATACCTCGATGTGGGCCTGGTTTCGCATTACCTGGGCCCAGGTTCCGGTACAGCAGTCCGCCAGGCAATGGAAATTGCACCTTTCAGCAAGATTCTCTACTCGTCGGATTCTTACGGACTTGGCGAGCACTACGCCGTCAGCGCGGCTAACTGGCGAACTTCGTTTGCGGCCCTGATGGACGAATGGGTCAGCTCGGGCTGGGCAACCCCGAAAGACGCCGAGAAAATTGCCACGATGGTTGCCTCCGATAACGCCAAACGCGTCTATAAATTGGACGCCTGAAGCCCAAATGCCGGTCGCGTGAACAACGGGAGGAAAGTAGTGACTTCGAATCCAAAGGCAGACATGGATCTCCAGCACGTGCGGGCCCTTGTCATTTCCACCCTGGACAACGCAGGCGTCTCGAGGGTTAAAGTGCTGCCGGGACCCAAGGTCGAGGGTGCTTTCGATAATGGCTGCGGTGTCTCGGTCAGCGTCGGAGTCCTGTTGGCGTCTGACGACCACGTCACCCGGTCATCGGAGATCGACCCCATAGTGGGTGACCTGCGTGGCATGCCGGACCGCACAGCGGTTGCCGTCGTCGACAAGACAAGTGGCCTCGCCTGGGCGCCGGCCGACCTGGTGGATTTGCAGGGTGCGCCTTATCCAACCTGCCAGCGCACAGCACTTAAACGTGTTGCTGCCGAATGGGGAACAGCCGGGCTGGAGGTATCGGTGGGCTTCGAACTGGAGTTCACGGTGTTTAGCGGTACTCGGGACTCGCCTGTTCTGGCGCATGATGGTCCGGGCTATGCTGCGACTGCATTCCTCCAGCTGGAAGCGTGGCATCTGGACGTGCTCACAGCCCTTGTGGAGGCCGGGGTTCCGGTTGAACAAGTTCACCCCGAATATGGCAGGGGCCAGGTGGAGATCGCTCTGGCCCCCAGGAGCCCGGTTCAGGCTGTTGATGACTACCTCCTCACGCGGTTCATTGTCGCCCGGGTTTCACGCCAGCATGGACTGCACGTTTCCTACTCGCCAATCGCGGATTCCACTACTGCGACCAACGGATGCCACATCCATTTCTCCGCGAGGAACGGGGACGGCAACGTTTTCTACGACGCTGCAGCCGGCACGCAGATGAGTCCGGCAGGGGAGAGCATGATCGCCGGCGTGCTCGGGAGGCTGGCTGAAAGCTCAGCATTACTGGGAGGCAGTGCCCTGAGCCTGGCCCGGCTTCAGCCGGCACAGTGGGCGGGCAGTTTCATTTGCTGGGGCACGGGCAACCGCGAGGCTGCTGTCCGCTTCGTGCCGGGCCTCAGGGGCTACGAGGACAAGCAATCGAATGTGGAGGTGAAATGCTGCGACGGCTCCGCGAACCAATACCTTGCCGTGGCTGCCATTCTTGCAGCCGCACTGGAGGGCTTCAGGGGTCAGTTGAAACTGCCGGCAGAGGTCACGGTCGACCCCGGCACGTTGAGCGACGCCGAGAGGGAGCGCCTCGATATCCGTGCCTTTGCGCCTGACATGTTCACAGCCCTTGACGATCTGGAAGGCAGCAGTTTTCTCCGCACAGCATTGGGCCATGAACTGCTGGACGCTTATGTGGCTGTGCGGCGGGGCGAGGCGGAGCGTTTTGCCAAGCTCGACCGTGAGGCTGTGATTGCCGCCCTCCGCTGGCGGTACTAGCCGGCGTTAGTGTGAACCGGCCTGCAGCCTGTGGCACTTGCCGTCGACATTGGACGCCAGCGTGCGGTGCAGGGAGCTAGACGCCGGCTTTGGCCAGGAGAGCATCGAGCACCAGAAAGAAATTGCCGCGGTGGTCGGCGGCCTTCGGGTCGGTCATGTACTGAATGGCCGCTCCGTCGTAGATCATCAGAAAGGTCCGAACCAGCGTTGCGGCGTCTATGAGGCACTTGTCACCGTTGCCCTGGGCGGCAGCAGTGAAGAGGTTTCCCAGCTCCACTTCATAGGCGGGATAGATCTTCCCGGCCAGTGGGCTGGAGGCCGCATTGCGCGTTGCCCACAGAATGAGTTCGATTTCCGCAAGCAGGCTGCCGGGCTCTTCCTCCAAGGCGCGCCAGTAGTTTTCCGCGACTTGTTCCACAGCCTTTCGCAGTCCCAGATGGACCGGGACGTCGCTGGAATAGCGGTTCAGGTTCTTCAACCAGGCCTCTGCGGCGGCGTCCATGAGTTCGCTCTTGTCGCTGAAGCAATAATGGGCCGCGGCCAGGGGTGCGTTGGCCTCCTTGGCGATGGCCCGCATGGTCACATACTGGACACCTTCGCGCCGCATCAGTTCCACGGTCGCGGCAATTAACTGTTCTTTACGATCGGCTGACGATATCCGCATGGCTCACTCTCCCGTCTCCCGGTTCTGGCCCCGTAGGGACATTTTCCTTAAGACTATTGCTTGGACAAAGGTTTCACACCATTGTCCTGAACAATTGACTGGAACGGGTGTCATGTTGAGGAGTGCGTACTGGGAGCCGGCGCTGGCTAAGCGGGGCTGCCTGGCCCCGGGCCGCGTCACTTCTCGGGAGAGTGTTCGCGGTCCGGGGTGCCAGGCCGTGCATAGAGTGTGGCCTCGGCCAGAGACTACCTGGCGGCCACGATGTCCGGGACGGTCGCGCCATTATCAGCGTCCTGGGAAGGTCCGTTGAGGTAGCGCTCCATGGAGTCGTCCATGGCGTTGAGCCAGCGGGTGTGGTGCTTGGTGGCCATGGTGCCGGTCACCACGGAGCGGTGGAGCATGTCCCGGTAACCCAGGATGTCGTCATGCTTGTGGCGCATCCAGTCCTTGAACAACTGGGACACTGCGTCCAGGTCGAACGGCGGGTAGTCGGTGGCGTCGATGAGTTCCCGCAGGTAGTCCGTCTGGAAATCGGCCTCTGCGTCGTGATCAGGCAGGGCGGCCTGGCGCTTGAGCCAGAGCTGGATGTCCGCCTCGCGGTCGGCAAGGGACGGCAGGTCAATCGCTCCGGTCATGACGTCGCGGGCAAACCAGGCCTGCGCGTCGAACATGTTGAAGGTGTAGTACTGGTCTTGAGCACCCAGGTAGAACAGATTGGTGTTCTGCTGCCACACAACGCCCTTGTACAGGTTGCCCGGGTACAGCACATTCGGCGACTTCAGCGACATCTCGCTGGGCAGGAACGGGTACTTGTGCTGATATCCGGTGCAAAGTACGACGGCGTCAAAGTCACCCTGGGTGCCGTCGCTAAAGTGGGCGGTGGGGCCCAGGAAATGGGTGACAAGCGGGCGCTCCACCGTGTTGGCCGGCCAGTGATAGCCCATCGGGGCCGTGCGGTAGCTGAGCGTGATGGATGCGGCGCCCATCTTGTGGGACTGCATGCCGATGTCCTCCGCGGAATAGCTGCTGCCAATCATGAGCAGATTCTTGCCATAAAAGCGCTCGGCTCCGCGGAAGTCGTGCGCGTGCAGGACCTCGCCCGGGAAGGTCTTGATCCCCTTGAATTCGGGGGCGGAAGGAACGTGGAAGTGGCCGGTGGACACCACAAGCTTGTCGAAGACGTGGGTTTCAGTGAGGTTGGTTTTGAGATCCTCAACCGTCACCGTGAATTCCTGCGTTGCTTCGTTGTAGGTGGTGTGGCGGGCAACGGTGTTGAACCTGACGTACTTGCGGACGTCCGACTTTTCCACGCGGCCCTTGATGTAGTCGAAGAGAACCTCGCGGGGCGGGAAGGAAGAGATAGGGCGGCCGAAGTGCTCGTCAAAGGAGTAGTCCGAGAACTCCAGGCACTCCTTGGGACCGTTGGACCATAGGTGGCGATACATGCTGGAATGCACCGGCTCGCCGCTGCCGTCCAGCCCTATCCGCCAGCTGTTATTCCACTGTCCGCCCCAGTCGCTCTGCTTCTCAAAGCACAGGATCTCAGGGATGTCGGCGCCTTTTTGGCGCGCTGATTCAAAGGCCCGCAGTTGTGCCAGGCCGCTGGGCCCCGCACCGATGATTCCGACTCGTAATGTCATGCTTCTCTCCTCTTCCAATGGATCGTGTGGGTCGCTGCTCTGCGACGCCGTGGTTGCGCTGGGCGGGGTGCGCAATGTGCGCGGGGGGAGTCCTTGCTGAGCTGTGCTTACGGTGCTGTGCCTACGGAGCGAAGGAGCGGTGGCCGGTGAAGAACCCCAGGCCGTACTCGGGGGTCTCAAATTTGACCGTGGTGCCCTTGGGGAAGAACAGCACGTCGCGCTCCTTCGCGTGGGTGACTTCGCCCGTCGCCTGGTCGGTGAGGATGAACTCGCCCTTGATGACGACCTTCATCTCGTCGTAGGTGTACGTGTACACCAGCGGCTCGGAAGCCTTCAGCTCGAAGAAGCCGGCGCTCATGACCGACCCCTCAGGGTTATGGAGGGAGTCACCGATTGCGGCGACAGTGCCGGGCTCGTTCATCGGCGGCAGACCGACATATCCGCCTACTACCTTGTGGATGGATCCGGCCTTGGTGAGGGTTCCTACGAGAGTTTCCATGGGTTTCTCCTGTGAGTGGTGTTGTAAGGGATTTCTCTGAAGTGAACAGCGTGGCGCTGACGGGGGTGCTTTGGTACAAAGGGGCGTTGGCGCCAAATGGACTGTGTCGGGATCGAGCCAGAGCCGGGGTTGGGGCTCCGGGGGGACCGTGGTCAACGCGACAATCTCTGTGTCGAGAGGCCCGGCTGGCTCCGCGTCGAGCCTTGCCGGTGTGAAGCAAGTCACGTATTCGTGTTCCAAAACTTTCACATGGACAGCTGTCCGAGTCAAGCGTTCAAGTTGAAGATCTTCCCGGAGCGTCGGGCGTGGCTTTTTTCCTGAGCACTTCGAGATCTTTCGTTCTGAACCATTGACTGGAACAAGCGTCCCTGTCACTGTATTGAAAGCGCCGTGACGCAGATCACGATGACTCAATCTGATTCAGATTCCCAAAAGCAGATCCCCGCACAGCAGATGTCCCTACGTGAGAAACGGGTAAAGACAATGACGACAACCACCCCTCAGCCCCTGACGTCCACCACAGGTGAGGCGATCGATTTCTGGCCTGCGAAGTCGAAGAAGGTCATGAAGGACGAATGGCAGCGATTGCGCTGCAGGTTCATAAACTCCGATCCCGTGGGCCCCTGGGACGAGTTCATCCTCTCGGAGTGGGAGTTGGAGGCGTGTGGCTGGGAAGACTTCCACCCCCATACCGAGACCAACTTCGTGCTGGAAGGCGAACTCCACATCGAGTGCGAGGGCCAGACTGTCATCCTGAGGCCGGGCGATTCGGCACGGGTAAATCCCGGACGGACCGGCCGGTACTGGGCGCCCGTCTACGCGCGCATGGTCACTATTTACGGTCCCAACCGCGACGGTGCGGAGTCACACTCCTTCCGCTACTCCGAAATCTAAGTCTTGGCCGCAGCGCCGCGGTCCGCCATCACTCCAACTCCTTGAACGTGGGTACAACATGAGCACACTTAAAGAGCAGTACGCAGAAGAACTGAACGCCAGACTGGCCGAGTGGCAAGCGGGCAGCCTGGAACCCCCTTTCAGGTTCACCGACATGCGGACCTTGCACGCTGTCACCCTGGCTCTTCCCGTTATCGCCTTGATCCTGGGGTGGTTCCTATGAGCCAGACCACGGACGAAATCTCCACGTCGGGAACTGAAGGATCGCTTCCGCTGCTGAGCCACGAGCGGAACTGGAGCCCCAAGGCCCTGTTCTTCAGTTCTGCCCAGGCTGCCGTGGCAACATGGTGTTTCATCATCGGCGGCTATGTGGCCTTCTATCTGCCGGCGGCGCAGGGATCGGTGGTGATGATCGCGGCCATGCTGGCAGGAATGTTCCTGGTATTCCTGGCCACGGTGCCGATGGCAACGCGGTACGGGCTGGAGGCGGTCCGCTCAACACGGCCCGTTTTCGGAACCCGTGGTTCGCTCTTCACCGTCGCCCTCACCTTTCTCTTCACGATCGGGTGGGGGACCACCCTGATGATTTTCAGCGGAAAGTCCGCTGCGTTGCTGCTGGTTACTCTCGGCGTCGTCAGCGAGGCTAACGAGCCAATCGCCCAGACAGTAAGCAGCCTCACCTGCCTCCTGGTGGTGTGGACGCTGATCAGCCGCGGCCCCGGCATTCTTCGAAGGGTCGGCGTGATCGTTGCCTGCTCGGTCCTTGCTCTCGGGCTCATGGTGATCATCGTGATTGTTGCCAAGGTCGGCTGGGGTGCTCTCCTCGAGGCCAAGCCGAGCGCCGCAAGCGGCAACAAGCTCTTGGACTACACGACGGCCATCGAACTCATGCTCGCCACGGCCCTGTCCTGGTGGCCGTACGTCGGTGGCATGACGCGGTTCTCAAAGAGCACCAAGAAGTCCGTACTGCCTGTAACGCTGGGACTTGGCCTCGCCCTGGCGGTCATCTGCCTGATTGGCCTTTACACCGGGCTGGTCTTTCCGGATTCAGGTGGAGATCCACTGCCCGGGCTGCTGGAAATCGGCGGCGTGTGGCTGGCGTTGCCGGCATTCGCGTTCATCATCGTTGCCAACGTCGGCACGGCGATGGTCGGCACCTACACGGCGGCGCTTTCCCTGAAGCAGCAGCCTGCCATCGACGCCCGCCTTAGCTGGAGAGGCTCCACCACGGTGGCTGGACTGACTATGGCCGTGGTGATCATCTTCCTGGCGGAACCCTTCTACGCCAATTTCGGCACGTTCCTCACCCTCTCGGCAGTTGTCTTCGGCCCGCTGTGCGGGCTTCAAATCGCCGATTACTTCATCATCAGGAAGCAACGTCTGGACTTGGATGGCCTGTATAACGACGGCGCAGGTTCGGCGTACTGGTACTGGAAGGGCCTGAATGTGACGGGCTTCGTCAGCATGGGCGTTGGAATCGTCGTCTACTTCCTCCTCCTTGACCCGGTCACATTTGCCTCCGCTCCCGTGTTTGCCTTCACTACCGCTACGCTGCCGTCAACCCTGGCCACGGTAGTCGTCTATGTGCTCCTGGCACGGCTTCAGCCCAAGGCGTTCGGGCCGGTCGTGCACTAGTCCAAACGATCAGGAATCGAGAAGCCGGGCCGCGGCCTGGATATTAGGGTGAGGAATGCGATGAACCATTACCAGGAGGGCGCATGCCATACACCGTAGACTTCCAGAACGTGTCCACCGTCGGCGTGGAATCGTCCCCAGTAGCGGAACCGCTGGCAGGGCTGCGTGCCAACGAGGCGCGCTATTTCAAGAACAAGTACGACCACGCGTTCACCGTCCGGCCCGCCAGTGAGGCGCCGGAAACGCTCGACTGGGTGAACCGCATCCTCTCCGACGAGCGCAACATCGTCATCTCCGCCCGTCCACTCGAGGTTACTTCCTTCGAAGTGGATGGTTTCCGGATGGCCTATGTGTTCTACGAATCCGGTCTGGCCATCAACGTGATGTACGGCATCGAAGACGGAGCGAAACGGGCAGTGGGTTTCAAGCTCTCGGAAGGCATGGACGTCCCGGAGGAACTGGCAGCAAGCTTCAAGTTCGCACGCCAGAAGTCGAAGCTGGCCGGGGTGATCCGCGGCTCCTACTTCGTGATCAAGGGCGAATACTGAGCAGCCCCGCCAAGGCCACCGGCCGCCGTCGTACTTAACTACCCGGCGGCCGGCGCCTTCGCTGCCTTGGCGGCGGCCTTTGCTGCCTGCTTGCTGGCGCGCACCTTCGTCAGCGACTCGGGGTCCACGATGTCCGCGACCGAGAGGTATGAACCCTCTTCGCCGTAGTGGCCCGCGGCCTCACGCCAGCCCGGCGCCTGGAGCCCGCACTGCTTGCCGAGCAGTGCCAGGAAGATCTTGGCCTTCTGTTCGCCGAATCCCGGCAGTGCCTTCAGCCTGCGTAGCACTTCCTTGCCGTTGGGTTCGTCCCGGGTCCAGATGGCAGTTGCCTCGCCGCCCCACTCGCTCTGCACGGCCTCGGCGAGCGCCTGGACGCGGCCGGCCATGGAGCCGGGGAAGCGGTGTACTGCCGGGCGTTCCTTGAAGACCTCAATGAAGCCTGCCGGGTCATGTTCGGCGACAGCCGCAGGGCTGATGGACCCGATGCGTGTGCGGATCTTTTCGGGTCCGGCGAACGCCGACTCCATGGTCACCTGCTGGTCGAGCAGCATGCCGGTGAGCAGCGCGAAGGCGTCATCGCTGAGCAGTTTGTCGGCGGCTTCGTCGCCGGTGATGTGCAGTTCCATGCGCCCATCCTCCCACTTCCGGCCCGTGTCCCGGGCATCGCGCGGCGATTCCGTGTCAGGATCAGACATGGTCAACCGCCTGATGCTGCTCGACACCGCCTCCCTGTACTTCCGTGCCTTTTACGGCCTGCCCGACACCATCCGCCGCCCCGACGGCACCCCGGTGAACGCCGTCCGCGGCCTGCTCGACATGATCGCGCGGCTCACCACCGACTACGGCGCCACGCATCTTGTGGCCTGCTGGGACGACGACTGGCGTCCGCAGTGGCGGGTCGACCTCATTCCGACCTACAAAGCCCACCGCGTGGCCGAGGTGGTGGCGGGTGCGGCCGACGTGGAGGTGGTGCCGGACGCCCTTGAGACGCAGATCCCCCTGATCCGCCACGTGCTGGACCTCGCCGGCATCGCCGTCGTGGGTGTTCCGGAGCATGAGGCCGACGACGTCGTGGGCACCTACGCCAGCCACGCTGACCTGCCGGTCGACGTGGTGACGGGGGACAGGGACCTCTTCCAGGTGGTCGACGACGCCCGCCAGGTCCGGGTGATCTACACTGCCCGGGGGATGAAGAACCTCGAAGTCATGACCGACGCCGTCGTAGTGGCGAAGTACCGGGTTCTCCCCGCGCAGTACGCCGACTACGCCACCCTCCGGGGCGATGCCTCGGACGGGCTGCCCGGTGTTGCCGGCATCGGCGAGAAGACCGCGGCGGCGCTGCTCCTGGAACACGGCACGCTCGACGGGCTGCTCGCGGCTGCGGCGGACCCTGAAGGCAGAGTGTCGGGCCCGGTGCGGTCCAAGCTCGCTGCGGCCGCGGACTATCTCAACGTCGCGCCCGCGGTCGTCAACGTGGTGCGGAATCTGGAGCTGCCGTCCCTCGATGAAGCGGGCGCGGAACTGCACCCCGTCACGGGTGCGGCGCGGGAAGAACTCGAGCGGCTCTCCACTGAGTGGAACCTCGGCGGCTCCGTCCGCCGGCTGCTGGAGGCGCTGGACCGGCGGACCTAGGTCGACGTCACCTACCCAGCCCGGCTTCAGCCATAAGCTCTGTCAGCCACGGCCGGTGTTCGCGGTGGAAGGTCAGTCCCTCCGGCAGCCCCTGTACGGAAGGTTCGGAACCCGTGATGTTGATGGTGATCCGGCCGCCGCCCATAGGCGCGTTGGTAATGTGCAGGTCGCCGAAGGATTCGGGCAGGACCGGGTCCATCCACATGCCGCCCCGGGAGACGTGCGCGTCGTAGCGCATCAGGCTGGTCACCAGCATGATGGGGGTGGTGGCTGCCCACGCCTGCGGGGAGCACGCCGTCGGATAGGGCACCGGCTCGGTCACCTGGTCCCGGCTGAAGCCGCAGAACAGTTCCGGGAGCCGGCCGTCCGTGTAGTCGGCCGCCTCCAGCAGGGCGGTCGCGATCCGCTGCGCCTCGTCCACGAAGCCGTAACGCAGCAGGCCCGCCGCGATGATGGCATTGTCGTGCGGCCAGACCGACCCGTTGTGGTAGCTCGCCGGATTGTAGGCCCCCATGTCGCTGCCCAGCGTCCGGACGCCCCAGCCGCTGAACATCTCGGGTGACATCAGCCGCTCGGCCACCTGGGGCAACTTGTCCTCATCGATGATGCCGTGCCACAGGCACTGCCCCATGTTGGACGCACATGCGTCAACGGGCCGCTTGTCCCGGTCCAGGGCGACGGCGTAATAGCCGCGGTCCGGCAGCCAGAACTGTTCGTTGAACTTCTTCTTCAGCTGCGCCGCCTCTTCCGTGAGCTGCGCCGCCAACGGTGCGTCGCCGGCGTCGTACGCCATCCACGCCCGGGACATGAACGCAGAGTAGACCAGCGCCTGGACTTCACAGAGTGCGATCGGCGGCTCCGCCAGCGTCCCGTCCGCGAAGTTGATACCGTCCCACGAGTCCTTCCAGCCCTGGTTGATGAGGCCCTGATCGTTGAGCCGCTCATACTCGACGAACCCGTCGCCGTCCTTGTCGCCGTAGTTCCGGATCCAGTCCAGCGCCCGGTCCGCATGCGGCAGCAGTTCGGCAATGGTGTCCCGGCCAAAGCCCCAGCGGCTCACCGACCCGAGCGCCATCACGAACTGCGGCGTGGCGTCGATGCTGCCGTAGTAGGCGTTCTTGCCGCCCAGCGCCAACCCGCTGGAGACACCGAGCCGGACCTCGTGCAGGATCTTCCCCGGCTCCTCCTCGCTCATCGGGTCGACCACTTTGCCCTGCCGGTCGGCCAGCGTCTGCAGCGTGCCCAGGGCCAGGGACGGATCAACCGGCAGCGCCATCTCCGAGGCCCACAGCGAGTCCCGGCCGAACAGCGTCATGAACCACGGCGCACCCGCAGCCACCACGATCCGCTCCGGATGGGCGGGATCCTCGATGCGCAGCGCACCAAGGTCGTCGTAGCTGCGCCGCAGGGTGCGCTCGATAGAGCGGTTGCCCATGTGCAGCTTGGGTATCTTGGTCACCCATTCCTGCCGGCGGCGGTCGCTCGGGGAAAGATCACCGGCTGCCGGGCGGACCAACGACGACGGCGTGACCCCGCCGCCGTTGGCGCCAGGCGCTACGCTCACCCGGGAGCTCCATGCACCGCGCGGCGGGACCACCGTCCGGAAAGTAAGGGAATCGGCGGTGACCTCGGCGCCGGCTGCATCGACGACGACGCTCTTGACGAGGTCCTGCCAGCCGGCACTAATCACCAGGGACTCGCCCTCTGGCCTGCGGGATTCTTCCCAGCGCCGCTGGACACGGGCCTCTTTCACCTCAAAGAGATCCGCGAAGTCCGACTCCACGTTGAGGGAAACGACGCATTCGGTCTCCTTCGCGGAATAGTTCCGGATGGTGATCTCCTCGCGGATTCCTGCACCGACCTCCCGCAGGCGCTCCACGATCAGGGGGCTGTCCGCGTACCCGTCGGAGCGGGGAACCCGGCCAATGAACAGCGCCCGGTAAGGCTCCTTGGTTTCTGCCGTCAGCGCCTCCAGTGGCAGGCCGTTCACGGACAGGTTCCAGCGGGACACGATGCGGGTGTCCTCATGAAAAACCCCGTGCGGGTGCTCCGGATGGATGTCCCCGTTCGCCGAGGAGATACAGAAGGACGAACCTTCCACCAGGGTGACCGTGTCCGACCCCACAGGACCGGCAGCCGTATCAGCGTTCCAGCCAGCAGCCATGCCCGCCTCCTTCGACGGCTCAGCATGAGGCGGCGCTGTGCGGACCGGAGCCGCACTGCCGTTCGCCGCCTACTCCGTTGGGCATGACGCTACGCCCGAACGCCTCCCGATAAAAGGGTCTCTGGCGGCCTCCGGTGAAGACGACGAGAATGGGTTTCGTGCCCCAACTTCGCGCCGGGACGGACAGCGAGGCGATGAACCCGGCGGCCCGCAAGGTGCAGCGCATCTACCTGACGCTGACACTCGGCAATACCCTTGCGGCTTCGTTCATCTGGGGCATCAACACGCTCTTCCTGTTGGACGCCGGGCTCAGCAACCTCGAAGCCTTTGCCGCGAATGCCTTCTTCACCGCCGGCATGGTTCTCTTCGAGGTTCCCACCGGTGTGGTGGCAGACGGCTGGGGGCGCCGCGTTTCCTTCCTGCTCGGCACCGCCACCCTGGCCGTCTCGACACTCCTCTACTACCTGCTGTGGCAGCTTTCCGCGGCGTTCTGGGCGTGGGCAGTCGTATCCGTGCTGCTCGGCCTGGGCTTCACCTTCTTCTCCGGCGCCGTGGAGGCCTGGCTCGTGGACGCGCTGCACTTCTCCGGTTACGACGGCGCGCTGGAAACGGTGCTGGGGCGCGGCCAGATGATCTCCGGCACCGCCATGCTCATCGGGTCGGTCGCGGGCGGCGCCATCGCCCAGGCCACCGACCTCGGCGTGCCGTTCCTGCTGCGCGTGGGCGTGCTGCTGGCCATGTTCGGGGTGGCCCTGTGGCTCATGCACGACGTCGGCTTCACCCCCGAGCACTCGGCGCGTCCCCTTCAGGCGACGCGCGCCGTCCTGGCTGCCTCCATCGAGAACGGCCTGAAGAACCCGCCCGTCCGCTACGTGATGCTGGCCGCCCCATTCACTGCCGGCGTCGGAATCTACGTCTTCTACGCCCTGCAGCCGTTCCTGCTGGAGCTGTTCGGCGACCGCGGCGCCTACGGCATCGCGGGCCTGGCAGCGGCCATCGTGGCCGGGGCCGAGGTCCTCGGCGGCTGGCTGGCGCCGCGCTTCCGGCGCCTGGTCCGCAAACGCACCACGGTGCTGATCCTCAGCGGCGCCGTGAGTGCAGTGATCCTGGTGGCGCTCGGGTTCACCCGTGAGTTCTGGGTGGCCCTGGTACTTCTGGCGGTGTGGGCGCTGGTGGCCGAGGTGGGGACCCCGGTGGGGCAGGCCTACCTCAACGACATGATCGACTCCAGGCAGCGGGCCACGGTGCTCAGCTTCGCCTCGCTCACAGGTTCGAGCGGCGGTGTGGTGGTGCAGCCGTTGCTGGGCCGGGCAGCCGATGTTTACGGCTACTCGGCGTCGCTGGCCGTCAGCGGCGTGATCCAGCTGGCCGCGGTGCCGTTCCTGTACGCCAGCCGCCGCCAGCGCGCCGCTGCCGATGAAGCACACGGCCGTTGAGTGTCCTTCCCCGGCGGAGTAGCGTGACAGTACCGTCAACCCGCATAACACCCACCCGGGAGCGACCATGCCAAACCTGAGAAGCCGAGTAGCCGCCGTCACCACGGCCCTGGCCTTGAGCGTGACGGCGGGGTCCGTCACCACTCCCGCTTTTGCTGACCAGCGGGAGACCAAAAAGACCGCCACGGCCACGGGATACGGCGGCGCCGTCAGCACCGTGGACCCCGAGGCGTCCGCAGCGGCCATCGACATCCTCCGCCGGGGAGGCAACGCGGCGGACGCCGCCGTCGCCGCCGCGGCCACCCTCGGGGTGACCGAGCCGTACAGCGCCGGAGTGGGCGGCGGCGGGTACTTCGTCTTCTACAGCGCACACAGCGGGCATGTGAGCACCATCGACGGCCGTGAAACGGCGCCGGCGGCCATGCCGCACGATGCCTTCATTGATCCGAAGACCGGAAAGCCTTACAACTTCACGCCCGAGCTCGTCACCAGCGGCGTATCGGTGGGCGTGCCCGGCACCCCGGCCACCTGGGAGCGCGCGCTTGAACGGTGGGGGACCAAAGACCTGGATGACGTCCTCGAGCCGGCCATCGACGTCGCGGACCGCGGCTTCGTGGTGGACGGCACCTTCCGCCAGCAGACACTCGACAACAAGCTCCGCTTTGCGGCGTTCACCTCCACCAGCAAGCTCTTTCTGCCCGGCGGTGACGCGCCCGCCGTCGGCAGTATTTTCAGGAACCCGGACCTCGCGGCAACCTACCGGCTGTTGGCGGACAAGGGCACCCGCGCCTTCTACCACGGCGCGCTAGCCAAGGAGATAGCGTCAACCGTCCAAGCCCCGCCGAAGACCAAGACCACCAAGCTGCCCGTCCCGGCCGGCCACCTGACCACAGCGGACCTCGCCAAGTACCGCGCCCTGAACCAGTCGCCCACCCACGTCGAATACCGCGGCCTGGACGTCTACGGCATGGCACCGTCGAGCAGCGGCGGCACCACGGTGGGCGAGGCGCTGAACATCCTTGAGCCGTTCGACCTTTCCGGGATGTCAACGCCCAGCGCCCTGCATCACTACCTCGAAGCCAGCGCGCTCGCCTTTGCGGACCGCGGCAAGTACGTCGGCGACCCCGCCTTCGTCGACGTTCCCACGGACGCCTTGACGGACCCGCTGTTTGGCAAGGAACGCTCCTGCCAAATTGACCCGAAGGTGGCAGCCGCTAAGCCGGTGGCCCCCGGTGACGTGGCAAATTACGACGGCGCCTGCCCGGCCGCCGCGGCAGCCCCCGCCAGCGAAAAGGACACCGAGAACATCTCCACCACCAACCTGACCGTTGCGGACAAGTGGGGCAACGTCGTCGAATACACCCTCACCATCGAACAGACCGGTGGATCGGGCATTGTGGTTCCCGGCCGCGGATTCCTGCTGAACAACGAGCTGACCGACTTCTCCACGGTGTACGACCCGAAGGACCCGAACCGGATTGAGCCCGGCAAGCGGCCGCGGTCCTCGATGTCCCCGACCATCATCCTCGAAGACGGCGACCCCTTCCTCGCCCTCGGCTCGCCCGGCGGCTCGACGATCATCACCACCGTCCTGCAGTCAATTCTGAACAGGGTGGACCTGGGGATGAACATCTCCGACGCCATCGCCGCTCCGCGGGCAGCGCAGCGGAACGCGGCCAAGGTCACGGCCGAGCCGGAATTCATCGCGGCTTACGGAAAGCGGCTGATGCCCTTCGGCCACGAGTTCACCCCCTCGGGTGACGCGTTCACCTCGGCGGCCGAGATCGGCGCGGCCACCGCCATCGAGTTCAAGGCCGGCGGACGCATGGTTGCCGCGGCCGAGCCGGCAAGGCGCGGTGGGGGTTCCGCCATGGTGGTCAAACCCTCGCGGTGAGACCCGCCGTCGTACTTTGGAAAGCCAGCCGTCACGGAAGGCGAACCGCTACGGAATGCCGTCGGCCGGTCCCGGCAGCAGCTGCCGGTTCCTGATCTGCGAAGGTCCGAACTCCACCGTAAGCGGACGGATTTCCCAGGAGCCGCTGCGTTCCCGTGGACGGCCTTCCCATGAGGGGCCCTGCGACTTTGGCTTGCCCACAGCAACGTGGGGGCGCCACCGCGGATATCTGAAGCCCAGGGCGCGGGAGCTGAGGATGAAGTCATCGGGGTTGTCCACTAGCAGGTCATCCAGCAACTCATGGAGGGCCTGGACGAGCCCGACCTGAAAGTCCCGCACGCCCTGGGGTACTTCCACCTCGAGCCCGGACACCCTGCCGCCGCCCAGCAGGACCAGCCGCTCCGCTGTCCCGGTGAAACCCTCCAGCACGGGCAGTGCGCGCAGCCAGCCGGCGGTCTTGACGGCGGCCGCGGCCGGGTCAGTGGCGCCCTTGGTCCAGTCGGCAACGTCGGCGGCGAAGTCCTCCAGGATGCCGATGTGGAGCAGGGTCATGTGAAGGCCCTGCGGCCTGCGCAGCCCGTCCGCGTAGGCAGCGAGCTGTTCGTAGTCAGCGGGTTTGGCGCCGACGCTGAGGACGGGAACCTCCACCGTGATGCGCGGAAGCCTCAGCATCCGGACCTCCTTTGCCCTGGCCGCCGTCGGAATTCTTGCCTCTCGGTCATGCAATTATGCGCCACATAGGGTGCCCCAAGGTTTTCCCAACCTCCGGAGCCGATCATGGCCCGGGGTGCAAGCTGGATGGCTACGGAGACTAAACCGAACAACAGTGAGGACATGCCATGGGCGAGCTACGGAAACTCGGCACGATCGGAAGCCTTGGGCTGCTGCTGTCGGGCAGCCTGATTTTCGGTTCATCACAGGCCGCACTGGCGGCTACCTGCCGTCCCGGAACGGCAGTCCCGGTGAGCAACCTCGGGGGCAAGGTGCTGACCTCCGCAACTTTTGAGGGCAATACGATCGCGCCGTTCGTGGCCACCCGGTCAGGCAACGGAATTGTGGCCGTGGCCAGCCCCAGGGCCCATACCGGCACGTGTTCGGTCCGGTTGCGGGCGACCGATACCGTCGGGTCCGTGGCGAACATGGGGTACGGCCTCGAGGCCGGCACGAAGAGGGCCAGCGCCGACGCCTGGGTCAACATCGTGTCGGGCGGACTCCGTGGGAACAACGTTCCCTACGTGCGGTTCTTCTCCGGCGGCACGCGCATCGCCGACGTCTTCCGCGACAATGCCACGGGCACGCCCTGGCTGCGGACCACCAACCCCAACGGGACGTTCTCCTACACCAAGCTCCTGGCCCGGAACATGACCCTGAATACCTGGCACCATGTGCAGATGCAGGTCAGGGCCGAAGGCGACAAGTCCTCCATTGAGATCTGGCTCGACGGCGCCCGGGTGTACTCCAATAACCGGCTTGTCCTCGGAGCCACGAGCCTGAGCAAGGTTCAGTTCGGAGCCGAGCACCCACGCCAGATGGGCGACAGCTACATCGACGACGTCGTGGTCCGGAGGTAGCGGGATTCCCAAGCTCCTGCACGGCCTGCTTTCCTAGGCCGTGCAGGTCAGGACGTGGGCTTTGCGTTTTCTCTAAGTGCCCAAGTAGGTGGCAGATCAGGGCGTTCTGAGCGCTGGGTACGCCCTGATGTGCTACCGGGTTTTCCTTCTCAAGGAGTCTAAAAAATCTTTTCGGTCCGGTCCGTATGTTGTGCATTTTCGACCCTTTATTGTCATAGCCCCCTGTCATGCTGTGGGTATGGATGCGAAGGCAGCGGTGCAGACGGTGAAGGGCATCGGGTCCTCTGTTGCTGTGCTGGCTGTTTTTGTCCATGAGGCGGCCGGCGCCGTGGCGGGTTCCGTGTCGGTGACCGGTTCTGGGGGTTTGACCGTTGCTGATCCGTTGCGGGATGAGGCGGATGCGTGGCTGGATGTGCTGGCCGGGACGGCCAGGCTAGAGGCCCGGGTGGCTGCGTTGAAGGTCCAGGCCGCGGCTGGTTTCGCTGCTGCCGCGGCGGCTTGGGCGGCTCCTGATGCGTCTGTCTCGGAGCGGGACGCGCTGGAGATGTCGGTGACCGCCGAGGTCGCGTGCGCGCTGACCGTGAGCGAAGGAGCGGCGGCACGCTTTCTAGAAGAGTCCGCCAGGCTGAGCACGGATCTGCCGCTGACCCTTGCCGCGCTCGGAGCGGGAACGCTGTCGTGGCAGCACGGGCGGATCATGTGTGACGAGACCGAGGGTCTGTCGCCGGAAGCGGCGGCGGCGCTTGAGGCGCATTTCCTGGACCCGGACGCACCAAACCCGGCACGGGGTTGCGCGGCGGGGGAGCTGACCCCGGCAAGGTTCCGGGCCAAGGCCCGGTATTGGCGGGAACGGCACCATCCGGTCAGCATTGAAAAACGGCACCACAAGTGTGTGACGGACCGGCGGCTGGAGTATGCCCCGGACCGGGACGGCATGGCGTGGCTGTCGGCCTATCTGCCGGCGGATCAGGCGGCCGGGATTTGGGACCGCGCCACCGCCGCCGCCCGCGCCCTGCAGGGGCCAACCGAGCCCCGAACCCTGACCCAGCTCCGCGTCGATGCCTTCGCCAGCTGGTTGCTCGGTCCGGCACCGGGAGTGGGCGGCGCGGCTGGAGACCGGGTCGCTGGAACCTTCCCTGAGGACGCTGCGCTGCGCGGTAAGCCTCTTTCCACAGTCCCCCCGCCTGCCGATATCCGGCCCGCAGGATTCGAGCCAGCCGGTGCCGCAGGTGCTGTGCTGACCGGGGCGGCAGACGCTGTTTCGGGTGCTCCTGGTTTGGCCGGTGATGTGCCGTCTCCGCGGGCGCAGGTCCTGGTCACAGTTCCGGTGTTCTCGCTGCTCGGACAGACGCAGGAACCGGCGGTGCTGGACGGGTACGGGCCGATCCCGCCGTCCATGGCCCGCCGGCTCGTCGCCGACGGCGGCACGTCCTTCCTGCGGGTCCTGACCGACCCTCGGGACGGGGCACCGCTGGAGATCGGACACACCAGCTACCGATTGACGAAGCCGATGCGCCACTGGCTCCGCCTCCGAGACGCACATTGCACGTTCCCCAACTGCAACAACCACTCCCTGGACAACGACGCCGACCACATCCTGGCCTGGGCCAACGGCGGGACCACCGGGATCACCAACCTTGGCCAGCCCTGCCCCAAACACCACAGACTCAAACACACGTCGGCGTGGAGACCGGTCGGCGCCACCCGTGAGAGCCCGCCCGGCTGGATCTCACCGTCAGGCCGCTGTTACGCCAGCGAACAGCAGGACTGGGAACCACCGCACTGGCCGGAACCGCCGCCCGGCCAGGAATGGCAGGGGCTGCCGGACTGGTTTGACCAGGGTCCCGAACCTCCGGAACCTCCCGACGACCGGGACGGAGTTGGGAGCCAGATGGCTTTCGACGGCGTTGAACCACCGCTGCCAGTGGATCCATGGCCATACTGGTCGTCCTCCACAGCAGCCTAGGAAGACGTCTGCCCCGAAAGTTCGTCCGCCGTCAGGCATGCCCGGTCCAAGCCTGTCCGTGTCCGGTCCCATGCCTGCCACCGGCACAATGGAAGGGTGACTTCCGCACCCCGCCCGCACGATGCCCCAATCGACGCCCCAATCGATGCCCTGGGCCGTTCCGCCCCGTTCGATCTGCAGGCCATCGGCTCCGGGCTGGTCTTCGCGGAGTCGCTCGGGGCGCTGGGCGGGGTGTTGCGTGAGCAGGGCGCCGACGGAGCCGCGGTGGTCCAGGCCCCGCCCGGCACTGGCAAGACGACCTTGGTTCCCCCGCTGGTTGCAAACCTGGCACAGGCTGCCGCAGGCGACCGCAAGCCGCGCATCGTGGTGACCCAGCCCCGCCGGGTGGCCGCGCGCTCGGCCGCACGGCGCCTCGCTGACCTCGACGGGACGAAGCTGGGGGACAGGGTGGGCTACACCGTCCGCGGTGAACGCCAGGCGGGCCCGGCCACCCTCATCGAGTTTGTGACGCCGGGCATCCTGCTGCGCCGCCTGCTGGCCGATCCCGGCCTGGAGGGCACGGCCGCCGTCATCCTTGATGAGGTGCACGAGCGCGGCCTGGAAACCGATCTGCTGCTGGGCCTGCTCGCCGAGGTGCGCCAGCTGCGCGGCGACCTCATGCTTGTCGCCATGTCCGCCACCCTGGACGCGCCGCGGTTCGCTGCGCTGCTCGGCACGGACCCCGGCGGGGAACAAACCCAGGGGGCCGACGGCGGCGGGGAACAAACCCAGGGGGCCGACGGCGGCGGGCCTGCTCCCGTCGTCGACTGCCCCTCTGCTCTTCACCCGTTGGAAACGGCCTGGACGCCCGCGCCGGTGGCGCGGCTGGACGGACGCGGAGTGACGCGCCTCTTCCTCGATCATGTGGCCGAAACCGCCGCCGTGTCATATGCCGATGCCCTCGCCGCCGACCCCCGCATCGACGCCCTGGTGTTCCTGCCGGGCGCGTGGGAGGTGTCGCATGTGGCCGGCCGGCTGCGCGCCCGGGTGGGTCCCGGCGTCGAAATCCTGGAGCTGCACGGCCAGGTCAGCCCCGCGGCCCAGAACCGCGCCGTGTCCGGTCGCAAGCCCGGGGATCCCGCCCGGATCATTGTGTCCACGGGGCTCGCCGAATCGTCGCTGACAGTGCCCGGCGTCCGGCTGGTGGTCGACGCCGGGCTCTCCCGCGAACCCCGCCGCGACGCCGGCCGCGGCATGACCGGCCTGGTCACCGTCTCCTGCTCCCGGGCCTCTGCGGAACAGCGCGCCGGACGTGCGGCCCGGCAAGGGCCGGGGAAGGTGGTCCGCTGCTATGACCAGAAAACCCTCGGCGCAGCGCCTGCGCACCAAACGCCCGAGATCGCCGTGTCCGACCTGACGGGCGCAGCCCTGATCCTCGCGTGCTGGGGCTCGCCCGGCGGCCGCGGGCTTGCCCTTCCTGACGCCCCGCCGCAGGCTGCCATGGGCGACGCCGTCGAGGTGCTGCGCGAACTTGGTGCCGTGGGGGAGGATGGCCTCGCCACGGACTTGGGCAAAGCCCTGGCACGCATTCCCGCCGACCCCCGCCTGGGACGCGCCCTCCTGGTCGGTTCGGCGCTGCTGGGTGGAGCGAATGCCGGCCGCACAGGGTCTGGGACTACTGGGAACGCGACGGCGGCTAGCGGGGCTGGGAGTAACAGGCTGGCGGCGGAGGTGGTTGCCGCCGTCGCCGGGGACCAGCGCGCCACCGGGGCGGACCTGCCCCGGCTGGTGTCCGCCCTCCGCTCCGGCAAGGATCCCGCCTCCAGGCGGTGGGCCGATGAGGCACGACGGCTGGACACCCTGGCGCGCCAGGCGGGGTCCGGCGTCGGGCTTTCCTCTGTCGATATGCCGGTGGTCGATATGCCGGTGCTCGACGTGCCGGCGGGAACCGCGGAGCAGATCGGTCTGGTCGTCGCCCTGGCGTTCCCGGACAGGGTGGCCCGCCGCGTCCCCGGAGACGGGCCGGAACGCTATCTGCTGACCTCCGGCACGCGGGCCGGTCTTCCCGCTGGCAGTCCGCTTGCCGGACACGAGTGGCTGGCGGTGGCCGAAGTTGCGCGGGCGGACGGTCGGGACGCCGCCGGGACGGGCGCGGTGATCCGTTCTGCCGCGCCGCTGACGGCTGACACAGCCGAGGGGGCCGCGGCGCACCTGCTGCTCGACTCGGTGGAGGCAACGTTTGGCCATGGCCGTGTGACGGCCCGCAGGGAGCGGCGCCTTGGCGCCATCTCCCTCTCCTCCACGCCGGTGCGGGCGTCGGCAGGTGCCGGCCGTGCCGCCGTCGCCCGGGCTTTGGAGGAGCAGGGGCTGGGAACCATCGGATGGTCGACGGCGGCGGATGCGCTGCGCCGCCGTCTCGCCCTGCTGCACCGGGAACTGGGGGACCCCTGGCCGGACATGTCCGAGCCTGCTTTGCTGTCCCGGCTCGACGACTGGCTTGGTCCGGAGCTGGAGGCGCTGGCCGGAGGGGCTGCGACCTCCGGCATTGACCTGGCGGACCCGCTGCGGCGGCTGCTGCCGTGGCCCGACGCCGCCCGGCTGGGCGAGCTCGCGCCGGAGTTTCTGGAGGTGCCCAGCGGTTCCCGCGTCAGGATTGACTATCCGGCGGCCGGGGACGACGGCGGCAGGCCGGTGGTCGCCGTCAAGCTACAGGAATGCTTTGGCTGGGACCGGACGCCGCTGCTCGCCGGCGGCCGGGTGGCGGTGCAGTTCCATCTGCTGTCGCCGGCCCGCCGGCCGCTGGCCGTCACCGACGATCTTGCCTCCTTCTGGTCCGGCCCCTACGCACAGGTCCGAGCGGAGATGCGGGGCCGCTATCCCAAGCACCCCTGGCCGGAGGACCCCTGGACCGCGACGGCGACCGCGCGGACCAATACGCGGAAGTGATTACTGCACCGATGTGATTACCGCGTGGAAGCCACACCGGTCAGGCGTGAGTAGAGGGCCAGATGGGCTTCGACCATTCGCTCGGTGCTGAACCGGTCTTCGGCCTGGGCGCGCACGGCCCTGCGGTCCAGGGTCCCAGCGCGCAGCAGCAGCCCAGCCAGGTCCTCCAGCGACGAGGCCAGGTAGCCGCTGACGCCGTCGTCAACGATTTCCGGCGCCGACCCCATCGGCGTGGCCACCACCGGTGTGCCTGTAGCCATCGCTTCGATCATCACCAGCCCGAACGGCTCCATCCACTGGATGGGATTGAGCAAGGCGGTGGCTTCACCGAGCAGTTTGTACTTCTCTGCGCCGCCCACCTCGCCCAGGAACTCCACGTCCGGGCCCTGCAGCGGCTTTACAACATCGCGGTAGTACTGCAGTTCAGCCGGTTCCCGCATCTTCGCCGCGATCCGGAGCGGAACCCCGGCCAGCTGCGCCACCCTGATGGCCTCCACCACGCCCTTGTCGGGGCACATCCGGCCTAGGAAACACGCATAGCCGCCCTGCCCGTGCCCCACCGGAACCGCGTCCACCTCCATGCCGTGGGGGATGATGGCAGCGACCCGGTCTGCGAGTACGCTGCTGACCTGGCTTTTGGAGATGGCGATCAGGGTTGTGTCCCGGGCTGCCGCGCCATAGACGGCGGCGAACGAGGGGCTCAGGTCGCTGTGAATCGTGGTGACCACCGGCAGCCCATCGGGGCGGCCCCGGTAGAGCGGGCCGGCGAGGGTGTGGTCATGGACCAGGTCCACCATGCCGTCCATCCCGGCGTAGGCGCTGATCACGTGGCTGAGTTCCGAGGAGGTGAATCCCACGAGGTCGGGTTCAGAGGAGTGCATCCCGGGCAGCCGTTCCACCGGGCAGGTGCTGTCTGCCGCGGCGGCGAGCAGCACCTCATGACCGGCTCTGGAAAACCCCTTGGCCAGGGCGTCGACCACCAGTTCGATGCCTCCGTATCCCGCCGGAGGAATCGGATACCAGGGCCCCGCAATTAAACCGATACGCATCCGCAGCTCCCGTGTTGTCCGGATGTTCTGAGACCGTCTTAACTACTGAGACCATTCAGTTGTATGTGGGACTACGCGTCCGCTCTTAGGGTGCCATCAAACGCTCCAGCGGCGGCCGCGGCTTGTTAAGCAGGGTCAGGCCCTGGCTTAGGCCGTCAATGGACCCTTCGGTGCCGGCGGCGTGCACGGTGATCCGGGACGGGCCCATCTGGACGTGGTCCGCCCGGAAGCTGCCGAACTCAGCCGGAAGTACCGGGGCGAGGCAGACCTCCTCGCGGGGAAGCAGGGGATCGAAGCGCAGGAGGACCCGCATCAGATGCACCGGCGCAGCTGAGGCCCAGGCCTGCGGCGAGCAGGACGTGGGGAAGGGGACGGGGTCGGGGAAGTCGTCCCGGGAGAACCCGCAGAAGAGCTCCGGCAGCCGCCCGTCGAACTTTTCCGCGGCGTCAAAGAGGCCGGTGGCAATGCGCGTGGCCTCCTCGATGAAGCCGTACCGCATCAGTCCGCCCGCTATCAGGGCCGTATCGTGCGGCCACACCGACCCGTTGTGGTAGCTGACCGGGTTGTAGGCGCCCATGTCCGCGGCGAGCGTCCGGATACCCCAACCCGTGAACATCTCCGGCGACATCAGCCGTTCGGCCACCAGGGCTGCCTTGTCGGCGTCGACGATGGCTGACCACAGGCAGTGCCCCATGTTTGAGGTGCAGGCATCCACGGGACGCTTGTCCTTGTCCAGGGCCACGGCAAAGTACCCCTTCCGGGGAAGCCAGAATTTCTCGTTGAACTCGGCCTTGATGTCGGCGGCCCGTCGGTTCCACTTGGACGCGGTCTCCTCGTCGCCCAGCTGCTGGGCGAGCAGGGCACGTCCCAGGTAGGCGCCGTAGACGTAGCCCTGCACCTCACACAGTGCTATGGGTGCCTCCGCCATCCGTCCGTCGGAGAAGTTGATGCCGTCCCAGGAATCCTTCCAGCCCTGGTTCAGCAGACCGTGCTCGTTGGCGCGCTGGTATTCCACGAACCCGTCGCCGTCGCGGTCGCCATAGTGCTGCACCCAGTCCAGGGCCCGGTCCGCATGGGGCAGGAGCGAGTCCAGCAGGTCGCCTGCCAGCCCCCAGCGTCCCAGTTCCGCCAGCAGTGCCACGAACAGCGGCGTTGCATCGGCGGTGCCGTAGTACGCCTGGCTGCCACCGAGTGCCAGCCCGGCGGTGACCCCCAGCCTCACCTCGTGGAGGATCCTGCCCGGTTCCTCCTCGGTGTCCGGATCAACCTTCTCTCCCTGCAGTGAGGCGAGGGTCTGAAGGGTCCCTGCCGCCAGCTTCGGGTCCACCGCGAGCGCCATGTAGGAGGACAGGATGGAATCCCTGCCGAACAGCGCCATGAACCACGGGGCGCCGGCGGCGACGGCGGCCCGCTCGGGGTGGTCGGGGTCGAAGATCCGGAGGGCACCCAGGTCCTCCTGGCTGCGGGTCAGGACCTTTTCCACGTTCTTGTCCGTCACGGTGAGCCGGGGAACATGTTCCTCCCAGGCGGCGTAGCGCTGTGCGCCCACGTGCTGAGCCGTCTCGTGCGTGAAGGGCTGTTCCGGACCGGCACCGTCAACCAGGGGCGTAGTGAATACGGTGGCCGTCCAGTTACCGCGGGGAGCCAACACGGCGTCGAACGTCAGGGCGTCCTCGGTGACCCCGGCACCGGGGGCGCTGATGACCACGCCCCGGTGGATTCCGTTGCGTATGGCGTCAATCTGCAGGGCGTCGGGCCGGACCTTTCGGCTGTGCTCGGCCGACGGCACCACCTTTCCGCCCTTGACGTCGAACAGGTCGCTCAGGTCCGCGTCCACCCTGATCTGGATCCGGCAGGTCCGCGGCTGTTCCGAATAGTTGTGCACCTTGATGTCGTCACGCAGGCCGGGTCCGACCTGCCGGCTGTGCTCCACCACCAACGGGCTTTCCACCGCACCGTTGGCCCCGCGGGGCCTGCCGACGAACACTGCCCGGTAGGGTTCCCGGGTCTGGCCGGACAGCGGTTCCAGCGGAACGCCATCGACCGTCAGCTGCCAGCAGGAGAGAATCCGGGTGTCCTGGTAGAAGGCGCCCTGCGGCTGGCCGGGAAACACGTCCCCGCTCTCGGCGGAGATGCAGAAGGAGGAGCCCTCCACCACGGTCACCGCTGTCAGGCCGGATGATCCTGCACCGATGTTTTCATTCCACGCACTCATCGACCGCTCCCTGGTGACTAGTCGGATGGCATGGGCCGGCCCGTGCGGCCACGTTATCCATCGTCCCCCTACCTGGATGAGGCCGCAACGGGTTATTGCCCGCCGGCGGTGACGGCTCCGGAAAGCCGCGCCGCCGCGCCGTCGGACTGGCGGCCAGCGCCCGGACCCCTTGCTGATCAGCAGCTTTGGGTGTCGAATCTTCTTACCAAGGCCGCTTGGCGGCTCACGACTAGCACGCCGGGAGATGGTCATGTCGGTAAAGGGCACTAATGGCCGGGGCAAGGGTCCGGGCCGCGGCAGTTCCGATCTCCGGCGGGCGGACGCGTCGGCCGGAGCACCGGTGGACAGGCCGGAGGGCATACGCAACGTCGCACTGGTGGGACACTCCGGGGCCGGCAAGACCATGCTGCTCGAGGCACTGCTCGCAGCGACCGGGACCATCCCGCGGATGGGCTCCATCGTTGACGGCAACACGGTCAGCGATGCGGAACCGTCCGAGATCCACCAGCAGCGCTCCGTGGTCCTGTCCGTGGCGCCGCTGATTTACGACGGCGTCAAGGTGAACCTGCTGGACACACCGGGCTACGGGGATTTCACCGGCGAGCTGCGCGCCGGGCTGCGCGCTGCGGACGCGGTACTGTTCGTGGTGTCGGCCGTGGACGGCGTCGACGCCGCCACCACCGCCCTGTGGGCGGAGTGCGCCCAGTTGGATACGCCCCGGGCCGTGGTGATCAGCCGGCTCGATCACCCGAGGGCCAGTTTCGACGCCGCCCTGGCCGCCTGCCAGCAAGCCTTTGGCCAGTCGGTGGTGCCGGCCTACCTCCCGGTCCGCACGAACGGCAGCGTCACGGGACTGCTCGGGCTGCTGTCCGGGCAGGTCTCGGAGTACGACGGCGAATCCCCGGAGCCCGCGGTCCGTGAGGCGAGTGTTGATGAGCTCGCCGCCGCGGAGTCCGAGCGCGGCGCGCTGATCGAAGGCATCATCTCCGAGAGCGAGGATGAGTCGCTGATGGACCGCTACCTTGGGGGCGAGGACATCGACGCCGATGTCCTGGTGGGCGACCTCGAAACGGCTGTGGCGCGTGGATCGTTCTTTCCCGTCCTGGCGACGTCGGCTGAGAAGGGTCTGGGAATCACGGAGCTGCTGGACATGCTGACCCGGGCGTTTCCGACACCCCTTGAGCGTGCCGTGCCGGACGTGACCGACCTCGCCGGCCAACCGGCCGGGCCGCTCTCCTGCGACCCCGACGGACCGCTGGCCGGTGAGGTGGTGCGCACCACCATGGATCCTTTCCTGGGACGCGTCTGCCTGGTGCGTGTCTTTTCCGGCACACTGCGCGAGGATTCCGCAGTGCACGTCAGCGGCCGCGGCCTGGCCGAACGCGGGCACGAGGACCATGACAGCGATGAGCGCCTCACCCACCTGTACTCCCCAATGGGGGCAAGCCTGCGGCCTGTCCCGTACTCTGTGGCTGGCGACATCTGCGCCATCACCAAGCTGGGCAGCGCGGAAACGGGCGATACCGTGTCAGCCAAGGATGCCCCGCTGCTGATCACGGCCTGGGATATGCCCGAACCGCTCATGCCGGTAGCCGTCGAGGCCGCCACCCGCAGCGACGAGGACGCCCTCGCCAAGAGCCTGGGCAAGGTGGCCGCCGGTGACCCGACCCTCCGGGTGGAACGCAACTCCGAAACCCACCAGCTCATCCTGTGGTGCATGGGCGAGGCGCACGGCGAGGTGATCCTGGACCGGCTGCGGGACCAGGGGGTGAAGCTGCAGACCGTGCCCGTGGTGACGCCGCTGCGCGAGACCTTCGCCGCGCCGGCCGCCGGGCACGGGCGCTACGTCAAGCAGTCCGGCGGCCACGGCCAGTACGCCATCTGCGACATTGAGGTGGAGGCGCTCGAACGCGGGGCAGGCTTCGAATTCGTGGATAAGACCGTGGGCGGGGTAGTGCCGAACCAGTTCATCGGCTCGGTGGAGAAGGGTGTGCGGGCGCAGATGCAGAAGGGCGTTTCCGCAGGGTTCCCGGTGGTTGACATCCGGGTGACGCTCGTGGGCGGCAAGGCCCACAGCGTTGACTCCTCCGACGCCGCGTTCCAGTCTGCCGGCGCGCTGGCACTGCGCGAGGCTGCAGCCGCCGGCCGCATCCAGCTGCTGGAGCCCGTCTCCGCCGTCACCATCAGCATCCCGGACGAGTACGTCGGGGCGGTCATGAGCGACCTTTCCTCACGCCGTGGCCGGCTCACGGGCACGACGTCGTCCGGCGGGGATGCCACGGAGGTCACCGCCGAGGTACCGGACGGAGAACTCCTCCGGTATGCGGTCCAGCTGCGGGCGCTGACCGCGGGCACGGGCCGGTTCCGCCGCAGCTACCTGCGGCACGAACCGGTTCCAGGCAACGTGGCGCCGGCGGCGGCGCACGCCTGAAATCCTTAGCCGGCAGGGTTGTTGGCACGCAGGAACGCGGTGACCGGCGCAGCGAGCGAGGCGCCGATGTCCTCGGCGCTGCGTTTGTTTCCGGCGACCGCAAATGAGTGGTCGCCGCCTTCGCACCACTGGAGTGTGGCCGTCGGTCCGATCCGTGACACCACGCCTTCCAGCAGCTCCCGGGTGGCGAATGTGTCGCGTGTTCCCTGCAGGAAAAGCATGGGGGTTTCCAGCCCGTAGAGGTGCTCGTCGCGGAGCTTCTCCGGCTTGCCCGGCGGGTGCAGCGGGTAGCCGAGGTAGATGAGGCCAGCGGCCGGCATTCCTTCTGCCACGGCCATGGAGGCCATCCGGCCGCCGAACGACTTCCCTGCCGCCCACAGCGGCTCGGCTTCTCCTGCGGCCTTCGCCCGGGCGGCCGCTTCGGCCATGGCCGCCCGCCACGTGGCAATTGCCGCCGGCGGCCGGTCGGGGAACTTCCGGCCCGCCTCACGGTAGGGGAAGTTGAAGCGCAAGGTGGCGACGCCGTCGTCGTTCAGTGCATCGGTAAACCCGCGCATGAACGGATGTTCCATGCCCGCGCCGGCGCCGTGGGCCAGCACGAGCGTTGCGAACGGATTGGCCGGCCGTGCGTAGGCGCCGGAAACGTGGCCTTCGCCGACGGCGATGGTGACGGGGGAATCAGCGATAGGCATGACTCCATCATGCCTGACCTGGGCTCACTGATCCGGACGGCTCCCTGATCCGGACGGCCCCCGGTCCGGACGGCTCCCGGTTCGGATGCCCCCGGTCCGGGTGCCGGCGTCGTGATGCCCGGTTCGTGATGCACAGCCCGGGCACAGGCAGGCGAAAGTCTCCAGCCAGCTCCGGACCGGACAGTGGATGCAGAAGCCGGCTACGCCGGACACAGCCCATCATCCGCCAGGAGGAACCATCATGATCGCGTACCGGCCCATTGCTCCCTTGACCGTCGGCAGTGGCAGGATCGGCGCAGCCCTTGTTGCGATGGTCGTCGCGGCCTTTTGCGGCACGGCGGCGTTCAGGTTCGATGAAGCCGGCGCCAGCTCACAGACCCAGCAGGGCTTACAGACCCAGCAGGGCACGCAGTGACGTTCCTGGCGGCAACTGCTGACGCCGCTGGCCCCGACGGGATCGCCGGGTGCGCCGTCCTGGCGACCGCGTTCATCGCCGGAAGGATCAGGAAAGCGCGCAGTAAGGTGAATGCCTAGCCGGCCGGTTGGCTACGAGGCCGGCACCACCCTGAGCCAGGCGTAATCCAGCGGCCGCAGCACGAGCCCCTCGTCGACCCGGACCGGCTCCTCGGAAAACAGATCCAAAGCTTCGGCCGCGAATCCGGACAGCGTTTCCGCCGACACCACCTGCGGGCCGTCACCGAAGTTGGCCAGGGCCAGGACCACCGTTCCCTCGCCCGGCCGCTGGTACCCCAGTACGGCGGGGTTGTTGGTAGTAAACGGAACGAGGCGGGTGCCGGCCAGTTCGGGGGTGGCCGCGCGGACCTCCGCCAGCCGCCTCAGACCGGCAAACACGGCGCCCTCGGGCGTGGCCGGGTCCAGGCGCTTGGCGTACTTTTCTGCTGGGAACTGCGGCCGGTGAACCCACCGGCTGTCGGTCTCGTGACGATCCTCCAGCGTGTAGTCGTAGTCATTGAGCTGGCCCACCTCGTCGCCGAGGTAGAGCAGCGGGATGCCGCCGGTGCTGAAGGCCACCGAGTGGGTGAGCAGAATGCGGCGGATGGCCTCGGCCGAACCGTCCTCCAGGCCGCACAGCGACGCCGTGGTGCCGGAGATGCGGCAGTCGCCCGTCCGCGGGTTGTCCTGGAACGGCACGCCGCGGGCGAAGCTGCCCGGGAAACGGTTGACGTAGAACGAATTCAGGAACCGGCGGTGGTCGAAGCCGTTGATGCCGAACTCGGCGGCGTCCTCATCGGCGAACGTCCAGCCGATGTCGTCGTGGCTCCGCACGTAGTTCACCCAGGATGTTCCCGGCGCAATGTTATGCCGCCGTTCGAGGGCCTGGGCGAGCAGCGACACGTTCCGCGTGGCGAGGGCTTCCCACGTGAGGGCCATCTGCAGCGGGTTGTAGGAGAGCTGGCACTCGGCGGGATCGATGTACAGGGCCACCTCATCCGGGTGCACGATCGCCTCGGACTTGAACAGCAGCGACGGCGCGGCGAGCCGGCAGACCGCGTTGAAGGCCTGCAGCAGGGTGTGCGCCTCAGGCAGGCTCTCGCAGGGTGTCCCCAGCTGCTTCCAGATGAAGGCCACAGCGTCCATCCGCAGGATGTCCACGCCCAGGTTGGCCAGGAACAGCATTTCTCCCGCCATGGCGCGGAACACCTCGGGGTTGGAGTAGTTCAGGTCCCACTGGAAGGTGTGGAAGGTGGCCCAGACCCACCGGCCGTCCGGCAGCTGCACAAAGGAGCCGGGGTGGTCCTCCGGGAAAATTTCGCGCACATTCTGTTCGAACGCATCGGGCATGGCGCGGTCCGGGAAGATCCAGTAATAGCCGCTGTAGCGCGGGTCGCCCTCGGCGGCCCGCTGTGCCCACTCGTGCTCGTTCGAGGTGTGGTTGAAGATGAAGTCCACCACCAGGCTGATGCCGTTCGCGCGCAGTTCGGCGGCAAGCGCCCGCAGCTGGTCCATGGTGCCGAGCTTCGGGTTGACCTCGCGGTAGCTGGACACGGCATAGCCGCCGTCGGACAGGGGCTCCGGAGCCAGGAACAGCGGCATCAGGTGCAGGTAGGTGAGGCCGAGTTCCTTGAAATACGGAATGCGGGCGCGGACGCCCTCCAGGTCTGCCGCATAGCGGTCCACGTAACAGACACCACCAAGCATGCGGTTGGACTGGAACCATTCGGTATTGCCTTCGCGGCCGGTGTCGAGCTTTTTCAGCTCTGCGGCCCGCTCCTTCCAGGAACGGGCGGCCTCCAGGGCGAGGGCCGCCAGCTGCTCCTCGATGTCCGGCCGCGATCCGTACAGCGCTCGGAACAGCCTGGACAGGTCGGGGAAATGGCGGTCGAAGCGCTGCTCCAGTGCGATCCAGTCCTGGCTGCCCGGCTCCAACCCGGCCCGCCTGGCCACTGTGCTGAACAGCTGGCGGCTGCCTGCCTTGGATGCCCCGGACGGCTGCGGCGAGCCGGATTCCCGGGCGGCGAATGGTCCCTGGGCAGCGTCCAGACTCGCGGGTTCAACCATGGAACGGGTCTCCTTCGACGAAGCTCTGCGCCCGGCGGCGCCCGGGTGGTTTCATCCCTCCGGTGGGTTTCATCCTTACAGATGGCCCCGCCGCTGCCCAGAGAGCGGGCAGGTGTTTCTTCGGGGCCGACGGCGCAACCTGCCTGATGGAACGGTCTGTCACCGATCGTAGGCAGGAATCGCCGCAGGCATGCTGCTGACGCGGTGGGCCGCGCGGGGTAGGTTGTCCCCATGGCCAGTGAACAGACCACCATCAGTGTCGACGGACCGAACGGCCCCCGGGAAATGCGCCTCTCCAGCCCGAGCCGTGTGCTGTGGCCCGAGCTGGGACTGACCAAACTGGATCTCGCACGATACGTCGTGGATGTGGGTGAGGCCTTCATCAGGGCGAACGGCGACCGGCCGGTGTCCCTCCAGCGGTTTTCAGACAACGTCGACGGCGAGCAGTTCTTCTCCAAGAATCCGCCCAAAGGGACGCCGGACTTCATCCGTTCGGTCAAGGTGGTCTATCCGAGCGCGCGCTCGCACCCCCAGCTGGTTTTGGACGAGCCTGCGGCCGCGGTATGGGCGGTGCAGATGAACACCGTCGTCTTCCACCCGTGGCCCTCGCGCGCCGGGAATTCGGATAACCCGGACCAGCTGCGCATCGACCTTGACCCGCAGCCGGGCACGGACTTCGACGACGCAGTCCCTGCGGCCCTGGAGTTGAGAAAAGTGCTGTCGGAGGCCGGGCTGAACGCTTTTATCAAGACATCGGGGAACCGTGGCCTGCATGTGTACGCGCCCATTGAGCCAACCCGCGAGTTCCTGGACGTCCGCCATGCCGTGATCGGCGCCGCCCGGGAGCTTGAGCGGCGGATGCCGGACAAGGTGACCACGAACTGGTGGAAGGAGGAACGCGGGGAGCGAATCTTCCTCGATTTCAACCAGGCCAACCGTGACCGCACCATCGCCGGCGCCTACAGCCCGCGGGCGCTCCCGCACGCTTCCGTGTCCTGTCCCATCAGCTGGGACGAACTGGAGAGCGTGAATCCAAAGGACTTCACCATCCTCACTGTGCCGGACAGGCTGAAGACGGTGGGGGACCCATGGGCGGAGATGCATGCCAACCCGGGCACCATCGACACACTGCTGGGGTGGTGGGAGCGCGACCTCGAGAACGGGCTGGGGGAACTGCCGTTCCCGCCGGACTACCCCAAGATGCCGGGCGAACCGCCCCGGGTCCAGCCCAGCAGGGCGAAGAAGGCCGAGTAGCCGGGCACACCGCCCCGCCCGGGGCGGTGCCTAGGCCCGAACTCCGCGCAACTTAAACCAGTCCCTACTCAAACCAGTCCCTACTCAAACCCGCGCCCAACTCAAACCAGTCCCTACTCAAACCCGCGCCCTACTCAAACCGGGACGGGTCGCCGGTGCCGCGGCGCACCACCTCGGCAGTGCCGCCGGAGAAGTCGACGACGGTGGTCGGTTCGGAGCCGGTGTCACCGGACTCGATCACCGCGTCCACCACATGATCCAGCCGCTCCTTGATCTCCCAGCCCTGGGTCAGCGGATCCTCCTCGTCCGGCAGCAGCAGGGTGCTGGACAGCAAAGGTTCGCCAAGCTCCGCCAGCAGCGCCTGGACGAAGTTGTGCCGCGGAATGCGCACCCCCACCGTCTTCTTCTTCGGATGCAGCAGCCGGCGCGGGACCTCCTTGGTGGCCGGCAGGATGAACGTGTAGCTGCCCGGCGTGACGGACTTGATGCTGCGGAACACATCGTTGCCGATGTTCACGAACTGCCCCAGCTGGGCGAAGTCCCGGCAGACCAGCGTGAAATGGTGTTTGTCGTCCAGCTGCCGGATGGAACGGATCCGGTCCAGCGCCTCCTTGTTCCCCAGTTGCGCGCCGAGGGCGTAGCAGGAGTCCGTGGGGTAGGCAATCAGCCCGCCCGATCGAAGGAGCTCCACGATCTGCGAGATCGCTCGGGGCTGGGGGTCCTCGGGGTGGACATCAAAGAATTTCGCCATGCGTTGAGCCTACGGCCCGGCCGCCGTCCACGCACGCACCCACACGCGCGCGATCACAGCCGCGCCCCCAGTCCCGGCCCTTACCCCACGTGCACCCACGGCCGCCTGGTGACCTCCGGTTCGGCTTCGCGCAGCACCTCGCGCGTGACCGGTGCGATCTCACCCTCCCCGAGGAACAGGAAGCGCAGCAGGTTCACCACGGGATTCCCCTCCGTCCAGCGGAAGTAGATGTGCGGCATGAGGCCGGTGACGTCCCGGATGTGCAGGAGCACGGACGCGATGGTGTTCGGAACGACGGGCCCGTGCACCTCCAGCACCCGGTAGCCGTGCCGCACCACCCCGTGCACCTGCAGCTCGGTTTCGAAGTCCGAGGAGTCGTCAACAATCACCTCAAGGAACAGCGCCTCGTAATGGACCGGCAGGTGGCTGACCTCGATGGCGGATGTCAATTTCTGCCGGTACGCCTCCGCGGTCAGCCTGCGCGGCTCGTGCGCGATGATCCCGATCGGGCCGCTCTCGTCCGCGGCAACGAATTCCAGTGCCGTCCGGTCGAGGCGGACGTGGGTAGCGTGCAGCTCGAAGGACCGCCCGATCCTGGACAGCAGCGAAATGACGATGATGCCGGCGATGAAGAACGCCGCAATGCGGATGCCCTCGGGCCGCTCAATGACGTTCGCGACCGTCGTGTAAATGAACACCAGGGCGATCAGCCCGAAGCCGGCGGTGCGCTTCCGCTGCCGGCGCCGCCGGGCGGACAGCGCGACGGCGACCGCCGCCGACGTCATCAGCACCAGCACGCCGGTGGCGTAGGCACCGCCCTGGGCGTCGACGTCGGCCTCGAAAAGAATGGTGACCAGAAAGGCGATGAAACCGAAAACCAGCACCAGCGGCCGGACGGCCTTCGCCCACTCGGGCGCCATCCCGTACCGCGGCAGGTACCTCGGCACCAGGTTCAGCAGCCCGGCCATCGCCGACGCGCCCGCGAACCACAGGATGGCGACGGTGCTCAGGTCGTAGACCGTGCCGAACCCGTTCCCCAGGTACTGGTGGGCCAGGAAGGCAAGGGCGCGCCCGTTGGCCTGCCCGCCCGGTTGGAATTCGGCGGCCGGAATGAGGATCACCGTGGTGAGGCTGCTGGCGATGAGGAACGCGCTCATGATCAGCGCGGCCGTGGTCAGCATGCGGCGGGTTCCCGCGACGCGGCCCGCCGGGTCCTCCTCGGTGTCCGAATCCTGCCCCCGGACCTGCGGCATGACTGCCACGCCGGTTTCGAAGCCGGACAGCCCAAGGGCCAGCTTGGGAAACACCAGCAGCGCTATGGCCACCGCCAGGACAGGATTGCCGTGCGACGTCCCCAGGGCCTGCCACCAGTCACCGACGGCGGTCGGGTGGCCCAGGGTTTCGACGGCGGCCCTTGCCACCACCACGACGTTCAGCCCCAGATAGACCGCCACCAGGACGACGGCGATCCCGATCGCCTCCTTGAACCCCCGCAGGAACACAGCAGCGAGCAGCGCCAGGAGAACGAGGGTCACCGTCACTTCCTGCCCCTGCAGCCACGCCGGGGCGTAGGGATTCTGGATGAGGTGCGCCGTGGCGTCGGCGGCGGAGAGGGTCATGGTGATCATGAAGTCCGTCGCCGCGAAGCCGAGCAGCACCAGGACGAACACCTTCCCGCCCCAGCGGGGGAGAAGCCGCTCCAGCATGGCGATGGAACCCTCGCCATGGGAACTTTCGCCCGCCACCCGGCGGTACACCGGCAGTGCACCGAACAGTGTGACGACCACCAGCACCAACGTGGCGAGCGGGGAAATGACGCCGGCCGCGAGCGCGGCGATGGCGGGCTGGTAGCCGAGCGTGGAGAAGTAGTCCACGCCGGTCAGGCACATGACCTGCCACCATGCATGCTTCCGCTCGTTGGCCATGGTCCGGCCGCCGGGTCCCTGGTGGGATCCCTTACTGTCCTGAAGGCCCAGCAGCAGCCAGCTGTGAAGCCGTTGCCTCCGTGTGCGGCGCAGCTCGGAGGGTTCCGCCGGTGGGCGGCTCATGGTGGTCATGGTGCCTTTCAGCCCGGGGCACTTCGCTGCGGGCACTGCCGAACGTAGCACCGGGCAGGAGCGCCGGGACCGCCGGCAGCGGAATCTTGACGGATCCTTAACGCCGGTGTGAAGCACCCCACCGCACGTGCCGCGTTGGCCGGCGGACAGGTGAAAGAATGGCGTCATGGCAGGGGAACGGATCGTCATTGGCCTGTCGGGAGGCCTTGAGGGGGAGGTCCTGATCCGCCGTGCCTTCAAGGTCCTGGACGGAGCCGGCGGCGGGGACCTGCTAGCCGTGCACATCCGTTCCGCGGACGGCGCGTCGCGGGAATCGACCAGCGCCCTCGAATCGCAGCGCCGCCTGGTGGTGGAGCTGGGGGGCAGTTACCACACCGTCGCAGCAGCTGACCCCGTCGAAGCACTCCTCGGGTTTGCGTCCCATGTCGGCGCCACCCGCCTGGTCATCGGCCAGTCACGGGCACACCCGCTGTCGAGGCCTTTCACCGGCGCCACGGAGACACGGATCATCCGCCGTGCCGGAGACCTCGACGTGCAGGTGGTGCCGCATCCCCTCGCCGGGCGCGGCACAGGCCGGCGGCGGCAGCGGGACCTCGGCCGCGTGCGCGTCGCCGTCGGGTTCGTGCTGGCGGCCGCCGTCCCCATCCTGATGCAGCTGGCGCTCGCCGTCATTGAGCACAGCGTGGCCACCGCCGTCTTGGTCCAGCTCGCCGGGGCCGTAGCCGTAGCGCTCGTGGGAGGCCTGTGGCCGGCTGTCGCGGGGGCGCTCTGGAGCAGCCTGCTGGTCAACTACTTCTCGACGCCCCCGCTTGGCGAACTGGCCATCAAAGACCCGCAGGACCTGCTTTCCCTGGCCGTGTTCGTGGGCGTCTCGGTGGCTGTGGCCGGTGTGGTGGACAGGTCTGCCCGGCGGTCCAAGGAAGCCGCCCGGGCGCGCGCCGAGGCCGCGACGCTCGGCGAGCTGGCCCGCGGAGCCACCCGCGCGGAGGACACCGTGGGCAGTCTCCTGGAACAGGCACTGGACGTCTTCGGAGTCCGCGGAGCGGCCCTCTTCAGCGGGACGGCTACCCGGAGCGGACTGGCTTCCGGCGACGCACAGCCTTTCAGTGACGCACCGGCTTCCCGCGACGGGGAGGGCGGGCCAGTGCGGAAGCTGCTGGCGAGTGCGGGCGAGCTGACCGATTCTGAACGGGAAGGCGCGGATTTTGCCGAGCACACCGTGGAACCGGTCGACGACGGCACCTGGCTGGTGCTGTTCGGCAGGACGGTGCCGGCTGCTGACAGCAGCCTGCTGGGCGCCTTTGCCGCGCACGTGCTGGCACAGCTGGAGCGCCGGCAGCTGGCCGCCAGCCGGCTGGAAGTGCTTCGGCTTGCCGAAGGCAACACCATGCGGACCGCGATCCTCCGCGCCGTCTCGCACGACCTCCGCACGCCGCTCGCCGGTATCAAGCTCGCCGTCGGCGGCCTTCTGCAGACCGCCGTCACGTACACGCCCGAGGAGAAACAGGAGCTGTTGGAAACCATCGACGAATGCTCGGACCGGCTGGACGCCCTGGTGGGGAACCTCCTCGACATGTCCAGGATCACGGCCGATTCGGTACGGCCCCTGATGAAGCCCGTCCGGTGGCTCGACGTCGTGCCCCCGGCGTTGCGTGGGCTTCCGCCGGGCAGCGTGCGGGTGGTGTTGCCGCCGAACCTTCCCGCCGTCGACGCTGACGCTGTCCTGCTGGAACGCGTCATCGCCAACATCGCGGAAAACGCGGTCAAGTACGCGCCCGCATCGGACGTCACCGTGACCTCGGCGTCGGGCGGGCTCAGCAGCGCCGTCCTCAACGGCCACCCGGCCGGCGAACTGCGGATCATCGACCACGGACGCGGCGTGCCTGACCGCAATGTGCAGGCGATGTTCCGGCCCTTCCAGCGCCTGGACGATCTGTCACAGTCAACCGGCGTGGGACTCGGACTGGCCGTCGCGAGGGGATTCGTCTCGGCCATGGGCGGCAGCCTGGGGGCGGAGGAGACGCCCGGCGGGGGACTCACGATGGTCATCAGGCTTCCCCTCTCGACGGGACATGCCTCACCAGGGCATGGCTCAACAGGGCCTGACTCAACAGGGCCCAACTCAACAGGGCAAGACAGGCACGACGGCGGCCCATCCGCCGTCTCGCCTGCCGGTTCTCCGGCTGTTGCTCCCCAGGAGACTGCCCAGTGACCGGCGTCCTCGTGGTCGATGATGACCAGCATCTGCTAAAGGCCCTGCGGATCACGCTGCAGGCACATGGCTACGCCGTGGAGACGGCCGCGGACGGCGAGGCGGCGTTGATTGCCGCCTCCCGCAATCCGCCCGGGATTGTTGTCCTGGACCTCGGACTGCCCGACATGGATGGCGCGGCGGTCCTCCGGGAACTCCGCCGCTGGAGCACCGCACCTGTCCTGGTGCTCTCGGCCCGGCACGGCTCATCGGACAAGGTGGACGCCCTCGACGCCGGCGCGGACGACTACATCACC
The DNA here is from genome assembly GCF_000238915.1 of Arthrobacter globiformis NBRC 12137. Classification (GTDB taxonomy): domain Bacteria; phylum Actinomycetota; class Actinomycetes; order Actinomycetales; family Micrococcaceae; genus Arthrobacter; species Arthrobacter globiformis. The sequence continues at coordinate 43,564 of NZ_BAEG01000091.1, forward strand.
AAGCCCTTCGGACTGGAGGAGCTTCTGGCCCGGCTTCGCGCCCTCCTGCGCCGGGCCCCGGAAGCCATCGAGCCGTCCACGGTGGACACCCCGGAGTTCAGCGTGGACCTGGGACGGCGGATGGTCACCCGGAACGGAGAACCCGTGCGGCTCACTCCCACGGAGTGGAGCATTCTCGAACTGCTTGTACGGAATCCCGGGAAGCTCATCACCCAGCAGCAGATCCTGGCCAGCGTGTGGGGTCCGGCCTACGAAAAGGAAGCCAATTACCTGCGCGTCTATATGGCGCAGCTGCGGCGCAAGCTCGAGGCGGACACCGGCAACCCCCGCCATCTGCTGACCGAGGCCGGCATTGGCTACCGATTTCGGCCCTGACCTGCACTTATGAACGGCCAGTGAACTTCCGTGAACCCCTATGAAGAGGAGAGGGATTCGGGCAACATGTGTAGTGCCGGGCGCCTCTCACCACGCGCCAACATGTACAGCCGAAGGAGAACCGATCGTGTCCACCCTGCTCAACCCGTACATCAGTTTCCGTGACAACGCCCGCGACGCCATGACCTTCTACCAGTCGGTGTTCGGCGGTGAGCTGGCGCTCAGCACCTTCGGGGAGTTCCAGGCCAGTGAGGATCCCGCGGAGGCGGACAAGATCATGCACGGGATGCTGACCTCGGAGAAGGGGCTTGTGCTCATGGGGGCCGACACGCCCAACTCCATGGATTACTCGCCGGGGAACAACATTTCCGTGTCGCTCAGCGGGGACGATGAGGCCGAACTGCGGGGCTACTACGACAAGTTGTCAGGTGAAGGTGGCACAGTCACCGTCCCGATGGAGAAAGCACCCTGGGGCGACATCTTCGGCATGTGCACCGACAAGTTCGGCATCGCGTGGCTGGTCAACGTCAACGGAGCCGCGGCAGCTCCTGCTTCCTAGCCACGACGTAGGCATTTAAACGGTTTGGGGCCCGTCTAGAGGTAGTCGCCGGCCCGTTCGCGCGCAATTTCCAGCAGGGTGGAGTGAAAGGCCACCTCGGCCGGGGCGTAGACCTTGTCCTCGCGCTGTGCCAGCAGGACCCGCCGCAACGGGGCAGCGGCACCCAGGCTCAGCACCTTCACGTCGGGATGCTGCAGTGCCACAGCAGTCTTGGGCACCATGGCCACACCCATTCCCACGCTGACCATGGCCTGGGCTTCCTGGTAGTCGTTGGCCAGGAAGGCAATCTTGGGTTCGAACCCGGTGTCGTGGGCGGAACGCTGCAGAACCTCCACGACGGGGTGTGCCTCGGCGCGCACAATCCAGGACTCGTTGCGCAGCTCCGCCATACTTACCTGCTCCCGGTCAGCCAGCGGATGGCTGCGGGCCACCAGGATCACGGTGCTCTCCCGGAAGACCTCTGTGACCCGGATCGAGTCGTCCCGGAACGGATTCCACGGGTAGTCCCAGAGAAGGCACAGTCCCGTGGCCCCGGACTGCAGATCTGCCACGAGTTCATCGAAGCGGGCGCTACGCAACGAGAGGTTGATGGCCGGATAGCGCTTCTTGAAGGTCCGGATGACGATTGGCAGGAATGATCCGGCCAGGGTCGGGAAGGTGCCAACGGTAAGCGAACCGCGTTTGAGGCCGGCGATCTGGCCCAGGTCGGACCGGGCCGCCTGCATCTGCCAGACAATCTTGCGGGCGTGGCCTGCCAGCACCTGGCCGGCTTCGGTAGGCACTACCCCGCGGGAGCGGCGGGTGAGGAGAGGCTGCCCCACCTCTTGTTCCAGCTTACGCAGCTGCTGGGAGACCGCCGAGGGCGTGTACATCATGAGATCTGCCGCGGCCGTGATGGAGCCCTGCTCCACCACTTCCAGCAGCAGGGCCAGCCGCCTGATATCGAACAAGTCCTGGCTTTCATCGTTAAGCAACGCTTCGCCCTTCTTCGCATTTGGTTCATTCACTGTCAGGACGCGGCCTGGACCTAGGAGACGCCGCCTCGGGTCAGGCCAGCGAGTGGAGAGATGTGCGGAACAGCCCTCTCCTTCTCAGTGACTTAAGCATCCCTACATCCCCCAACAATAATCCAACATTGTCTAAAGGTGTGATCTGGCTCAATCTCTTCTCAGGCGCCGATAACGAAATCGAGCACGAGGAGAAGCGGTACACACCATGAAGATCCAAGCCCAATGGATGCGCGGAGGCACCAGCAAGTGCTGGGTGTTCGAAGCGGAGCATCTTCAGGAGGCCGGCACCAGCCTCGATGTGCTGCTGCCGCGGCTGTTCGGCAGCCCGGACCCGCGCCAAATCGACGGCGTCGGCGGAGCCACCTCGACCACCAGCAAGGCCGTCATCCTGCACAGGCCCGTCAGCGACGACGTCGACGTCGAGTACACCTTCGCCCAGGTGGGCATCGAAGAGGCCGCGGTGGACTGGGGCAGCAACTGCGGTAACGGCTCGGCGGTGGTGGGTCTGTACGCCATCGAGCAGGGGTGGGTGCTTCCCACCGGCGACGTCACCCGGATCGTCACCCGCAACACCAATACCAACCAAATCATCGTCCAGCGCGTGCCCACCCCCGCCGGCGCTCTGGCGGCGGTTCCGGACGCCCAGATGCCCGGCGTGCCGTTCCCCGGCTACGCAGTGGGGCTGGGCTTCCAGGACCCTGCCGGCAAGACCACCGGTTCGCTGCTTCCCACCGGAACGGCCACCGACACCATCGCCGCCGGCGGAACCCGCTGGACCGTGTCCATGGTCGACGCCGGAGCTCCGGTGGTGATGGTCCGCGCCGAGGAGCTCGGCCTGGACCCGGCCCGGTACGACAGCTGGCGCGCCGGGGTGGAGCTGCAACTGGATACCCTGGAGCTGATCCGGCGCCAGGCAGCCGTGCGGATGGGGCTGGTCGCCACAACAGCGGAAGCGGCGCGGGCCATCCCCAAACTCGCCATCGTCGGTGCCCCCACCCAGGCCGATCCCGGCTGCGACGCCAACGTCATGATGCTCTCGATGGGCAAACCCCACCCGGCCCTGGCCATCACCGGCAGCATCGCCCTGACCCTGGCCGCCCGCACCTCCGGCACCGTGCTGCACAGCATCACGGGCGACACCCTGGGGAGCACGCTCCGGCTCCGAACGCCCGCCGGGGTCATCGAGACGTGGAGCGAGGAACAAGGCAGGACGCTCCTCGTAGGCGTCGACCGCACGGCCCGCACGATCGCCACCACCATCATCCACCTCCCCGAGGACACCGGCAGCGCCGTCGCTGCCTCCCTCGCGGGAGCCACTCGCTGAGGAGACCATCATGACCAAGACTGAGACCCGCACCATTGCCGCTGCGGGCGAGACCCGCGGCGAAGACACCAGGCGTCCCACCCGACGCCGCCGTATCCTACTGGTGGCGGTGGCCGCCGGTTTCGCGATCCTGGCGTTGATTGCCCTCATGCTGGGGGGTGACATCTTCAACCCGGCGGCCACCGCGGAACGGGAGCCCACCATGACCGCTGTGCAGATCATCCCGCTCGTCATCCTCGTGGTTATGTTCGTCGTGGCAACGAAGTGGCCGCTGAACATCGGCGTCATGGGGCTGGTCGCGTCCTTCGGCGTCGGCTACTTCATGCTTGGCATGACCGACAAACAGATCCTTGAAGAATTCCCGGCCAGCATCGTCCTGACGATCATCGGCGTCACCTACTTCTTCAGCATGGCCCAGCGGAACGGCACCATCGACATCATCGTCCGGACCTGCGTGCGCCTCGTCAGGGGCAAGACGATGCTCTTGCCGTGGGTGTTCTTCCTGATCGCTGCCGCGCTGACATCATTGGGCACCTTCTCACCGGCCGCGGTCGCACTGCTGGCACCGGCAGCCATCGGATTCGCCTACGAGTCGCGCATCCATCCCGTGCTGATGGGCGCGTTCATCATCAACGGAGCGCACGCCGGCGGCTTCTCCCCGTTGTCGGTGGCGGGCGTACTGGTGCATGACATCGCCCTGAAAAACGACTTTCCCATCTCCCAGGGCGCACTCTTCGCCGCCAGCTTCGCCGTCAACCTCATCCTCTCCGCACTGACAGTGGTCCTGTTCGCCCTCATCGGCAAACTGCGCGACAGCCACGGCGGCCAGCACGCCGACGTCGACACGTCCCGAACCGGCCGTCCCCATGGCCAGCAAATCTTCACGCTGGCCCTGATCGCCGTGATGCTGGTGTGCACCCTGGGCTTCCACATGCCCATCGGCTTTGTGGCCCTCTCCGCCGGCCTCCTGCTGGCATTCGTAAACATCAAGGAACACCGGACCTTCGTCGGCGGAGTCTCCTGGTCCACCGTCCTGCTGGTCGCCGGCATGATCACCTACGTCTCCCTGCTCCAGCACGTGGGCGTCATCGACACCCTCGCCGAGCAGGCCCTGGCACTGGGCGCACCGCTGCTCATCGCACTGGTCCTCTGTTACGTAATCGGCGTCGGCTCAGCCTTCGCCTCCTCCACGGCCCTGCTGACCGCGTTCATCCCCCTGGCCGGCCCTCTGCTGGCCACGAGCTCGCTGAGCGCTTCCGGAACGGTGGCTGCCCTCGCCATCGCGGCCACCGTCGTGGACGTCTCGCCCTTCTCCACCGACGGTGCCCTGGTGGTCGCCAACGCCCGCGAGGACGACCGGCAGCGCGTCTACAAGCAGTTGATGATGTACGCCGGCGGTGTCGTGCTGGTCGCCCCGGCCCTGGCCTGGGCACTGCTGGTACCCACCGGCATCATGTAACCAGCCAGAACAGCTGGAGATCGAAGACTGCCGGGCACATCCGGCGCGCGTCGGTCCCGACCCCGCACTCCATCGCAACAGGTAGCCCGAAGGACGGGCGCGGGACGCGGGTCCGCACGCAGAAGGCAGGGAGACGGCAACGGCTCCCTGCCTTCGCCACAATCCCGCCCGGTCTCGCCCATCTCTTCCGCTCGTCCAGCCCTCCCACTCGACAAGGACACTGCCATGACAAATTATTCACGCACCCCCAAACCGCTGGCCGCACGACCTGAGCCGGTACCCAACTGGTCAAAACTGTCCCGCGCTGACCAGGTGGAGATCTACCGGAACGGCAAAGCCATAGCATCAGGAAAGATTGACATGCTGGCCATGGATGGAAGCATGCTCTGGATACACCAGGACGGCGCAAACGGCCGCGCGCTGTTCCTGCACGGTGACGGGCTCAAGGTATACCGACGCCCGCGCCGCCACTGACGCGAGGCGACGCTTTGTGGTGTCCCACCTGGCTGTTCAGGAGCCTGGGGCTGTTCAGGAACCTGGCGGCGACCAGACCCATTCGCGGATTTCGGGCAGGTCTTCGAAGTGCTCCCGGATGTATTCGGCGTGGGCGTCCAGCAGCTGGTTGCAGTGGTCGGCCAGGGCCTGCGCGCCGTCGAACTGCCGAGGCATCCGGCTGAGTGCCTCCAGTGCCAGGTGGTAGCGGCTCATCCGGTTGAGAACCACCATGTCGAACGGTGTGGTGGTGGTGCCCTGCTGGCTGTAGCCGCGGACGTGGAACCTCTCCGGGTTCGGCCGGCCATGCAGGAGCTGGTGGAAGGAACGGGCGTAGCCGTGCCAGGCCACGACCACCTCGCCGGTGTCCGTGAACAGCGAAGTGAACGTCCCGTCGTCGAGCCCGTGTGGGTGCACCTCCCGCGGCGGAAGCACCATGGCATCCATGACGTTCACCACGCGAACGGTGGCATCCGGAACGTGGCGCTGCAGCAGCCAAGCGGCCGCCAGTGCCTCCTCGGTGGGGATGTCGCCGGCGCAGGCGAGAATGATGTCGGGTTCCGCGCTGCTGCCATTTTCGTTGCCGGCCCATTCCCACCGCGACGCTCCAGCTTCGGCGTGCGCGCGGGCTTCCGCCAGCGTGAGGTACTGGGGATGGGACTGCTTGTCGACGACGACCAGGTTCACGTAGTCCTTGCTGCGCAGTGCGTGCTCTGCGGCTGCCAGCAGCGTGTTGGTGTCTGGCGGCAGGTAGATTCTGGTCACCTCGCCGGACAGGGACAGCACGGTGTCAATCAGGCCCGGGCCCTGGTGGCTGAAGCCGTTGTGGTCGTTGCGCCAGCACGTGGAGGTCAGCAGGATGTTCAGGCTCGGCACCGGCGACCGCCATGCCAGCTCCCGGGCGTGCTGCAGCCATTTGGCGTGCTGGACGGTCATGGAGGCGCTGACCATGGCGAAGGCCTCGTAGCTGGCGAAGAACCCGTGCCGGCCGGTCAGCAGGTAGCCCTCCAGCCAGCCCTGGCAGAGGTGCTCCGAGAGCACCTCCATCACGCGCCCGTCCGCCGAGACGTGGTCGTCCCCATCGTGCCCCGGGAGCAGGAGGCAGCGGTCGGTGGCCTCGAAGACGGCGCCCAGCCTGTTGCTGTTGGTCTCATCCGGGCAGAACAGCCGGAACCGGGGGTTGTCCTCCGTTCCTGTGTAGAGGTCGCGGAAAAGCTCGCCCAGCGGCTTGGTGGTTTCGACGCTGGTGGAGCCCGGCCGTCCGGGATCGACGGCGTACTGCACGAGGTCGGGAATCTCCAGCGGGACGGACGGCTGGCCGTTGGCCCAGGGTGCGGCCCCCATCCGGAGCCTGCCTTCTGGCGCCAGTGCGGCCAGTTCGGGCAGGAGCCTGCCGCCGTCGTCGAACAGCGATTCCGGCTGGTAGGAACGCATCCACTGCTCCAGCAGCGCCAGGTGCTCCGGGTCGTCCTTGACGCCTGACAGGGGAACCTGATGCGCACGGAACGTGCCTTCCACCGGACTGCCGTCTACGGTTTCCGGGCCCGTCCACCCCTTGGGCGTGCGGAGAATGATCGCCGGCCAGCGGGCCGCCGTCGTTCGATTTCGCGTTCGATTACTGCCGGTTCCGGTGTCACCGGAACCGGCGTCCCGGGCGTCCCGCTGGATGTCCCGGATGGTGGCATAAGCATTGTCGAGCGCGGCGGACAGGGCCCGATGGACCTTCCCAGGCTGGTCGCCGGAGACCGTCACGGGCTCCCAGCCGTTGGCGTGCAGCAGCGCCTCAACATCTTCATCCGAGCGGCGGCCCAGGACAGTTGGGCCGGAAATTTTGGCCCCGTTGAGGTGCAGGATGGGCAGGACCGCGCCGTCCCGCACAGGGTTGAGGAAGAACGGTGCCGTCCAGGAGGCGGCGAGCGGCCCGGTCTCGGCTTCGCCGTCGCCCACCACGCAGGCGGCAATGAGTCCGGGGTTGTCCATCACCGCGCCGGTGGCGTGCATGAGTGAATAGCCCAGTTCGCCGCCCTCGTGGATGGAACCGGGGGTGGCGGGGCCCACGTGGCTGCCCACGCCGCCCGGCGTCGAAAACTGCCGTGCCAGCCGGTGCATGCCGGCAGCGTCGCGGCTGACGTCGGGGTAGACCTCGGAGTAGGTGCCTTCGAGGTAGACGTTCGCCACCACGGACGGTCCGCCGTGGCCCGGCCCGGCGATGAACAGGACCTCGGCCGACGTATTCCGGATCAGGCGGTTCAGGTGGGCGTAGATCAGCGACAGCCCGGGTCCGGTGCCCCAGTGTCCCAGCAACCGCGGCTTGATGTGTTCCGGCCGCAGCGGCTCCCGGAGCAATGCATTGTCCTGGAGGTAGATCTGGGCCACCGTCAGGTAGTTCGCCGCGCTCCAGTAGCGGTGGAGGAGGTCCAGTTCGTCGTCCGACATTGCCCCGTTTGCCCCGGCCGTGCCCATGAATGTGCCTTCCGTCGGATCCGTTCCCGCGCTGACGGGCACAGTCTACCCCGGCGTTTTGGCCGACCTCAGATCCACTTCGGGGCGGCGGGAACGTTGGTCAGCCCCTCGGTCCCGCGGGCGGCGGTGACGCCGGTGGTGCCGCGGCCGGTGGCCCATTCGACGACGGCGGGCAGGGGGCCGGTGATGATCGTCGGGTCCGTGGCGCTGGTGTCGCCGAACGTGAGATCCGTGCCTGCTACTTCAGTGCCGGTGACTTTGATGAGGAGCCCGGCGTCGGTGCCACGGGTTTTCCAGGCGCCGGTGATGTCCCGCAGCAGCCGTTCCAGGACGGGTGCGGGAATGTCGCCGAAGGTTGCGCCGTTGCCCAGGTCGACGGCGTGGATCCAGACTTCGCGGGTGCGCATCCAGACGGTTTCGGAGGCAGGCACGGTGCGGCCCTGGACGGTCTTCACTTCGTTGGCCCAGTCCCGGTCGGGCAGGTCGCGCCATTCGACGGACAGGTGCACCGCGGAGTGGTCGAAGAGGTTCCGCAGGGCGATCGGGGAGAGGGTGGCGCCGAAGTTGATCTCGTGGTCCCGGACCTCGGTGGAGGGGTACATGGGTGTCTCCACCCCGGTCGCGGCCCATTCGACCAGCCGGGCGATCGCGCGGGCGTTGTAGCCGACGTGGGCCACGACGTGTCGGCGGGTCCAGCCCGGAAGGAGGGAGCCGCCGTCGAGCTCATCATCGGTGAGTTCGCTCAGTTTGCGGGCGAAGAACGCGGTGCCCCGCCGGGCCTGCAGGAGTTCTTCCTGCAGGCGCCGATCGGTGGCGAGGTCGCTGCGGGCGACCATCAGGCCTCCTTGACCGCGCGGTTGGCCAGCTGGCCCAGGCCCTCGACGGTGGTAACCAGGACCTGGCCTTCCTGCAGGTAGCGCTTAGGGTCCTGGGCGTGGCCCACACCGCCGGGGGTGCCGGTGGCGATCACGTCGCCGGGGTTCAGGGTGATGATGGTGGAGATGTAGGAGACCAGGTATTCGGGGGTGAAGACGAGGTCCCCGGTGGGGGTCTGCTGCTGGATCTCGCCATCCACGGCGGAGGTCATCAGCGGGCCGGCACTGAACTCGTCCTTGGTGACCAGGGCGGGGCCGAACGGGGTGGAGTTTTCCCAGGTCTTGCCCTGCAGCCACTGGACGGTGCGGAACTGGTAGTCGCGCATGCTGATGTCGTTCAGGACCGAGTATCCGGCGATGTGGTCCTTCGCGTCGGCTTCGCTGATCCGGCGGCCGGTTTTACCGATAACGACGGCGAGTTCGGCTTCCCAGTCCACGGCGTCGGATTCCTGCGGCAGCGCCAGGTCGTCGTTGGGGCCGATCAGGGATTCGGCGTATTTGGCGAACAGGGTGGGGTGTTCCGGGACTTCCCTTCCCATTTCCTTGATGTGGTTCCGGTAGTTGTGGCCCACGCAGATGATCTTGCCCGGAGCCGGGACAACGGCCTCGAGGTCGGCGCCCTCGAGCGGGTGCGTTGCGCCGTTGGCCGCCCGGGCGATCGACTCCCAGTTGGAGTCTTTCAGCAGGGCGCCGACGTCGCTGAACCCGTCGATCTCGGTCAGGGTGTCGCCGTCCTGGCGGACGGCGGCCGTGCCTTTGGAATTTCCGGTGCCTTCGGCGAGGCGGAGGGTGAGGAGTCTCATTACTTGTTGCGTCCTTCGGTGTAGGTGCGGTTGAAGTTCAGTCGTTCAAAGATGGGGGCGTCGCTGAACCGGAACAGGTCAAACCCCGTTTGAGAACCAGCGTCGGCCTGCAGGGACCATTCTTGCCAGGACGGGACGACGAACAGGTCTCCCTTGGCCAGGTTCCGCGGTTCGCCATTGAGCAGCACGGTGCCGGTGCCTTCGAAGACCTGCCACACGCTGGAGCCGACCTCGCGCAGGCGCTCGGTGGCGGCGCCGGCCCGGAGCCGGTGGAACTCGGCGCGGATGGTGGGCATCACATCCCCGCCCGTGGTCGGGTTCGAGTACCGGACGGCGGCATGGCCCTGTGACACCGTGGCCGGGTGGCCCTCATCCTCCAGCAGCAACTGCTCGCGCAGCGCGGCGTCGGTGTGTTCCCACCGGTACGCGGCGATGGGGGAGTTGGTGGTGTCGTCCAGGCCGGAGAGGGGACGCAGGCCCGGGTGGGCCCAGAGCCGCTCGGACCGGGAGATGTCCGGGGTCGCCTCGTCGGTGACGCGCTCGGTGCCGAACTCGAAGAACCCGGCGTCGGCGTAGTGCACGAACGGGATGTCCAGGCCGTCGATCCAGGCCATCGGCTCATCGGTGTCGTTGTGGTGGCCGTGGAAGTTCCAGCCGGGTGTGAGGAGGAAGTCTCCGCGGGACATCCGTACCGGGTCGCCGTTCACCACGGTCCAGACGCCTTCGCCCTCGACGACGAACCGGAAGGCGTTTTGCGAGTGCCGGTGCTCCGGGGCGGTCTCCCGGGCGCCGAGATACTGGATGGCCGCCCACAGCGTCGGTGTCGCATAGGGCGTGCCACCCAGCCCCGGGTTGGCGAGGGCTATGGCCCGCCGCTCGCCGCCGCGCCCGACCGGGACCAGGTCACCGGCGCGGGCAGCCAAGGGGTAGAGGTCGTCCCAGCGCCACACATGCGGCACGGCCTTCGGGGACGGGACCATCGGCATCAGGTCACCGATCTCGGTCCACAGCGGGATCAGGTTCTCCGACTCGAAGTCCCTGTACAGCTGCTCCAGCTGCACGGCTTCCTCCGGGGTCGGCTCCGGGGCCACATGGGCGGCGGCAACTGATGCATGGGTCGTGGTCTCGGCGCTGATGGACACGGGGGCCTCCTCGGTGAGTGCGAATACGTCTGGGCGCACTACCGAGACTAGGGACGCTGCGGCTGTGACCCCCAGCATATTCTGTCCTGCAGAATCTTGAAGCCGCCTCTCGCTCGTTTCCGTCAGCCCGGCTCGGCGGGATTGGCGGCGATATCGATCTCCAGCTGCCGGCGCGTTTCCAGCATGGCCCGCACTAGGCCGGCGTCGAAGACGGTGCGGAACCTGGTCACCGGCGTGGCTACGGTGATCGCGCCCACCACCTCGCCCTTCCCGTTGTGCAGGGCCATGCCGAGTGCGCTGATGCCCTCCTCGGTTCCCTCGAAGTTGGCCGCGAAGCCGTTGCTGCGGATGGTTTCCAGCTCCCGCAGGAACGCCGGGAACTCGGCGTCGGGAATGCTGTCCCCGCCAATCTCGGCATTCTGGCTCCGGAACAGCTGCTCAACCAGTGCCGGTTCCAGCTCGGCGAGCATGGCCTTGCCGCCGGATGCCCTGTGCGCCGGCAGTACGGTTCCCTGCCTGTCGCCCACGCGAAGGGCGTTGGTGCCTTCAATTGTCTCCAGGAACCGGACCTTGGTGCCCACCCGGATCATGAGGTTCACGGTCTCGTTGAGGCGCGAGCTCAGCAGTTCCATGTGGGGGCGTGCCAGGTTCCGCAGCAGCCGGGTCCAGGTGACCCCTGCCGGGCCCGCCCCCATCGCGGGTCCGGGGACGTACCGCCTCGTCTCGTCCTGCACGGCGAAGCCCCTGTACACCAGCATCGCCAGCAGGCGGTGTGCCGTGGACGGTGCCACGCCAAGTTCGCTCGCGGCGTCCTTGAGTCGCAGGCTGCCCCCGTCGCGCAGCAGTTGCAGCAGCTGCAGGGCATTGTCCACCGCCTCGATCGAGTACGTGGGCTTCCTCTTGAGCGGTGAATTCTGCATGCCAGAATTGTATTGGAGTGCCGCCGCCTCAGCCATGAGAGTTGGTGGCATGAATCACACACCTTCCGCTGCAGCGCCGGAGCGGTCCATGCCGGAGGCAGTCCTCCCGCCGGCGCCGGCGCCCCGTTTCTCGAAACAGTCCGCCCTTGCCGTGCTTGTCTGCTGGCTGCTGGTGGTCTTCGACGGTTACGACCTCATCGTCTACGGCACCGTCCAGTCCTCGCTGATCTCCGAAACCGGCTGGGGACTGAGCAAGGCCACCGCCGGAACCATAGGATCCATGGCCTTCGTCGGCATGATGATTGGGGCAATCTTTGCCGGCCGGATGGCCGACGCCTGGGGCCGCCGCCGCACCATCCTGGGCTGCGCCGTGGTCTTTTCGGTCTTCACCATCCTGTGCGCTTTCGCGCCCAACGCCGCCGTCTTCGGCGCCCTGCGGCTCCTCGCCGGCCTTGGACTCGGCGGCCTGGTGCCGTCGGCGAACGCCCTCGTTGCCGAGCTGGTGCCCGCCAAATGGCGGTCTACCGTTGCCACCCTGATGATGTCCGGTGTCCCGATCGGCGGATCCGTCGCCGCGCTCGTCGGCATTCAGATGATCCCAACCTTCGGATGGGAGTCAATGTTCCTGGTGGCCGTGCTTGCCCTGGTGATCGTGGTGCCTCTCGGACTGAAATACCTTCCGGAGACGCTGGCACCGGCGGGTGGCCCCGACAAAGCCGCCACAGGCAAAGAACCATCCGGCTTCAGTTCCCTGCTTCGCGCCCCCTACCTGGGGATCAGCGTGCTGTTCGCCGTAGCGACGATTGCCACCCTTTTCGCCTGGTACGGGCTGGGCACCTGGCTGCCCAACCTCATGCAGCTGGCCGGCTACAACCTGGGTTCCGCCCTGACCTTCGCCCTGGCCCTCAACCTCGGGGCGGTGGCCGGCTCGGTCATCGCGGCCTGGGCAGGCACCCGTTTTGGTCCGATTCCGACGGCGATCGCCGCCGCCTTCGTCGCCGCCGGAGCGCTGGTGGTCCTCGTGCTCGGGCCACCCGTCGGGGTCGTGTACTTCATGCTGGTCCTCGCCGGTGTGGGCACGCACGGCACTCAGTGCCTCATCATCGCCGCCGTCGCCAGCCACTATCCCGGTCACCTGCGGGGGACCGCGCTGGGCTGGGCCCTTGGCACGGGCCGGATTGGCGCCGTCGCCGCACCCCAGATAGGTGGCCTGCTGCTGGCCGCCGGGCTGGGCGTCAATTCCAATTTCCTGGCCTTCGCCGGAGCAGCCGCCATCGCCGCGGTGCTGCTAACCGCCGTCGGCCTCAAACTCAAGTCAAAACTCTCCATTTCACCTTCACCAACAGGAGCAATCAATGTCTGAACACGCCCCGTCTACCGATGTACCGTCCACCGATGTTCTCGTCATCGGAGGGGGAATGGCCGGACTGGCCGGAGCACTCGCGCTGCGCGAGAACGGCGCCAATGTCACCCTCGTGGAGCGGGCGCCGGAATTCGGCGAGGTGGGAGCGGGGCTGCAGATGGCCCCCAATGCCTCCCGCGTCCTCCGGCGCTGGGGACTGCTGGAAAAGGCACTGGAAATCGGTGTCCAGCCCAAGCACCTGGTCTTCCGCGACGCCATCACCGGCGAGGAGCTCACCCGGCAGACGCTCGGCGGCGAATTTGCCGAACGCTACGGTGCGCCGTACGTCGTGATCCACCGCAGCGACCTGCACCGGGTCCTGCTTGAAGGCTGTGAAGCTGCGGGCGTCAGGCTTGTCAACGATGTCATGGTCGAGAGCGTCGAAACCGTCAACGGCCGGGGCGTGGCGCACACCGCCGCCGGTGTGGACTACGAAGCAGACGTCGTGATCGGCGCCGACGGACTCAAGTCCACCCTGCGTCCGCTCGTGGCCAAGGACGAGCCGGTCTCGTCGGCCTACGTCGCCTACCGCGGCACCGTTCCCATTACGGAAAACACCCCGAAGGCGGACCTGGAGGACGTCATCGTCTACCTCGGACCGGACTGCCACCTCGTGCAGTACCCGCTGCGCAAGGGCGAGCTGCTGAACACCGTGGCCGTCTTCAAGTCCCCTTCCTTCGAACGCGGCGAAGAGCAGTACGGCGATGTGGACGAGCTCGAGGCTGCGTACAAGGACTGCGTCCCGGCCGTCCAGGAAGCGCTGAAAAACCTGGGCACCAGCATGCGCTGGCCCATGTACGACCGCGACCCGATCGAAAACTGGGTGGCCGGCCGGATGGTCCTGATGGGCGACGCCGCGCACCCGATGTTGCAGTACCTCGCCCAGGGCGCCTGCCAGGCGCTCGAGGACGCGGCCGTGCTGCAGGACGCCAGCAACGGCACGGTGTTCACCCCCGACGGCGTCAACCCCGGAGGCTGGGATGACGCCATCAGGGAATTCAACAACGTCCGCGCCGGCCGCACCGCACGGGTCCAGCGCACCGCCCGCATCTGGGGCGAATCCTGGCACGTCTCCGGACTGGCCCGGTCGCTGCGCAACCTGCTGTTCAAGAGCCGGAAGGACAACAACTTCCAGTACAACGACTGGCTGTACGGCCAGGACGGCGACGGCGTTCCGGCCGCAGCGGTTCCGGCGTCGTCCGTGCGGGCAACGGTTCCGGCGTAGGGAACCGTACCGGGCGGGAGCATGCAGTCTGAAAGCCCCGCGCTGTCTGAAAGCCCTGTGCTGTCTGAAAGCCCTGTGCTGCCTGAAAGCCCTGTGCTGCCTGAAAGCCCTGTGCAACCTGAAAGCATTGCCCCGTCCGGCGGGCGTTCCGTAGCGTTGGGTCCATCGCCGGTAGCAGGCGTAGGAGGAATGCCGTGGGAAATGCCGCGCAGAGTGGAGACCCAGCGCCGAATGGAGACCCGGCGCTGAATGGAGACCCGACGCTGCATGAACACCCGGCCGCCCAGGTCACCCTGTACCTGGACGTGGACGGCGTCGTGTGCCCGTTCGGCCCCACGGGAACCACACCCTGGGGCTCAGCATGGCACTATGCCTATGCCGGAATGCTGGAAGTGGCTTACGCGGTGGAGCTGGTGGCGGCCCTGAACCGACTGACGCTGTGGCCCGGTCTGCGTTTCGTCTGGCTCACCAGCTGGGAGGAACTGGCGCCTGCAGTACTCTGCCCGGTCACCGGGCTGGAGGGAAGCTTGTGGCCTGTTCTGACCGCAGACGGGGCGGGAAGCGGTGCGGAGTGGTGGAAGCTGGAAGCCATCCAGGCGGATGTGGGCAGGAACACGCCGGAGCGCATCGTCTGGGTGGACGACCAGCTCGCCTTCGAGGGCCGCGCGCAGGCCTGGGCCCGGATCCTTGGCCGCCGTGCCATGCTGGTCTCGCCGGATCCCCGGACCGGACTGTCGCCGGGCGAGCTGGAAGCCATCCGCGCCTTCGCCCGGCACCCGGACCGGCAGGTGTGACAGCACCTGCGCGGTGCAGGTTTGACCTCGTCTGCAGGGCGCGTACGATCGATAGGGTTTCAAGCCCGCCCTGCAGCTTCGCTACCCCACCCGGAGACGTTTTCTTTAACATCGGGTGAACTATGCTGTGCAGTGCAGGCAGGGGAAGTGGAACTGCTGAACGTAGACTCTGCAGATTGGGCAACAGGTGGACATCACCTTCATGGTGGCGCTGGTCATTGCGCTGGCATTATTTTTCGATTTCACGAACGGGTTCCATGACACCGCAAACGCGATGGCCACGCCCATTGCCACCGGTGCCATCAAGCCGAAGACTGCGGTTGCCCTCGCGGCGGCCCTGAACCTGGTTGGCGCGTTCCTGTCTACGGAAGTCGCCAAAACGGTCTCGGGCGGCATCATCCGCGAGGGGTCAGGCGGCGTCCAGATCACCCCTGACATCATTTTCGCCGGCCTTATGGGCGCCATCCTGTGGAACATGATCACCTGGCTCAAGGGACTGCCCTCCAGTTCATCCCATGCGCTCTTCGGCGGCCTCATCGGTGCCGCAATCGCGGGCATCGGATTCCACACCGTCAACCTTGAGACGCTGCTCCAAAAAGTCATTCTGCCCGCAGTCTTCGCCCCGGTCATTGCAGGTCTTGTGGCCTACGTCTGCACCCGCATCGCCTACGCGCTCACCTCACGGCACGATCCGGAGACAGGCAGCAAGCTCACGCAGAAGCGTGGCGGCTTCCGGACCGGCCAGATCTTCACCTCCAGCCTGGTGGCCCTGGCGCACGGCACCAATGATGCCCAGAAGACCATGGGCATCATCACCCTGGTGCTGATCGCGGCCGGGACACAGGATCCCGGTTCGGGCCCGCAGCTATGGGTGATCACGGCGTGCGCACTCGCCATCGCCATCGGAACGTACGCCGGCGGCTGGCGCATCATCCGGACCATGGGCGCCGGGCTCACCGAGGTGAAGCCCGCCCAGGGCTTCGCGGCCGAGTCAAGCACCGCCTCCGCCATTCTGGCCTCTTCGCACCTCGGCTTTGCCCTGTCCACCACGCAGGTGGCATCCGGATCAGTGATCGGCTCGGGCATGGGCCGCAGGGGAACCACGGTGCGCTGGGGCATGGTGGGGCGCATCGCCCTCGGCTGGCTGTTCACGCTGCCGGCGGCCGGCATCGTGGGTGCTTTGACCGCCCTGCTGGTCAAGACCGGGGTTGTCGGTGTGGTGATCGCGGCCGTGGCCGGCACCGCGGCGGTGCTGTACATGTTCCTGGTGTCCCGCAAATCCCAGGTGGGCCACCACAACGCCGTTGAAGTCGAAGAGGCCGGGCAGGCTGTCCGCTTCGCGAAGAAGAAGGCCCTCGCCAGGGCCCGCGCCGCCGAGCGCGCCAGGAACAACAACCCGAAGGGCCCGCAGCGATGAAGTGGTTGGAACTCGTCACCGTGGCAGGTGCCACACTGATCGCAGCCGTGACCGTCGTGGTCCTCTATTCCCTCGGAGTCCGGCTTACGGCCATCGCCGGTGACCGGCAGGTCGCCGCGCCCGTTTGGGTCAAGTACCTCTCCTACATCTGCTTCGGGCTCTGCGGCGTCGCCGTGCTGTTCGGGCTCTACCTGATCATTCCGTACTTCAGCGGCTAGCTGCACCGTCCGGCCGCGGACGGCCACGGGGCCGGGCTGCCCCTGTGAACCTCCATCCGGAGTGGCTAGGCTGGGCCCATGCCCAGTGTCCAGTATTATGTTGCGTCCTCCCTCGACGGCTTCATCGCCACCGCAGACGACGATCTTGCCTGGCTGCTGCAGTTCGACGGCTTCGAAGGCGGCAAGGAAAGCTACGAAACCTTCATGGTGGCGTCGGCTGCATCGCCATGGGCGGGACTACCTACGAGTGGCTGATGGAGCACGAACCCGGCAACTGGCCCTACCCAGGCACGCCCTGCTGGATCTTCACCCACCACGAGTTCAGCGCCCCGCCGGGGGCAGACATCACATTCGTGCGCGGCGAAGTGACCGAATTCATCGACGACCTCCGGCGTGACGCCGGCGGCAAAAACATCTGGATGGTGGGCGGCGGCGAGCTCGCCGCCCAGTTCGCCGACGCCGGCCTGCTGGACGAACTGATCGTCTCGGTCATCCCCGTGGTGCTTGGCGGCGGAAAGCGGCTGCTTCCCCTCGTCCAGGGCCCGACGGCGCCACTTGAGTTGCAGGAGGCACGTCCCCAGGGGCGGGGGATCGTGGAGCTCCGGTACAGGTGGCCTGCGCGCCAGCCTTAGGGCGCGTTGGTCATCTGTCTACGGTTTTCTGCCTACCGGCCCGTGTCCCGGATGAGGTTGGTGATGCGCGCCGTGGACAGCCTGCGCCCCTGCTCGTCGGTCATCACGATTTCGTGGGTGGCCACCGTGCGGCCGAGGTGGATGGCCGTACAGGTTCCGGTCACCGTGCCGGCGGAAACGGCGCGGTGGTGGGTGGCGCCAACCTCAATGCCCAGCGCCTGGCGGCCGGGACCGGCATGCATCCCGGCGGCAAACGACCCCAGTGTTTCGGCCAGCACCACGTGTGCGCCGCCATGCAGGATGCCTGCCACCTGGGTATTCCCCTCCACCGGCATCGTGGCCACGCACCGTTCGGGGCTCATCTCCAGGAACCGGATCCCCATCTTCACCACCAAGGCACCGATGCCGTAGTCGGCAAGCCAGCCGTGGAGGTGTTCCGGGACGCCGGCGGCAAACAGCTCTTCCCTGAACTGTGCTTCCGCTGTGGCTTCCACCGCAGCTGGCGCTTCAACCGCGGCAGGCGTTTTGCCGGCGGGGCGTGGTTCCGCCGTCGGGCCGGCCTCTGTGGGGCTGGCCTCACCGGCGGGCCCGGGCGTGAAATTGTCCATCATGGCAACTAGGCTGGCACCTGTGAGTGAAACAACCAAACCGGCCCCAATTCCGTCCACAACCCAGACCCTTCAGGACATCGCGGTGTCCTCGCCGGACGCCCCGTCGGTGTCGGCCACCGAGGCCCCCGTTATTCCCCTGACGGAGCAGCCCCGGCTTCTGGTGCTGGACGGGCACTCCATGGCCTTCCGGGCCTTCTTCGCCCTCCCGGCCGACAAGTTCTCCACCGCCCGGGGCCAGCACACCAACGCGATCCACGGCTTTACGTCCATGCTCATCAACCTGATCAAGGAGCAGAAGCCCACCCACATCGCGGTCGCCTTCGACGTCTCGGATGACACCACTCACCGCAAGGCCGAGTACAGCGAGTACAAGGGCGGCCGCAACGAGACGCCCCGGGAAATGAGCGGCCAGATCGACCTCATCGACCAGGTCATGGGCGCGTGGGGCATCAAGACCATCAAGATGCCCGGCTACGAGGCGGACGACATCCTGGCCACGCTCGCCGCCATGGGTGAAAAGGCCGGTTACGAGGTTCTGCTCGTATCTGGGGACCGTGACGCCTTCCAGCTCATCACCGACAACGTGTTCGTGCTGTACCCGAAGAAAGGTGTCAGCGACATCCCGCGCATGGACGCCGCCGCCGTTGAGGCCAAGTACTTCGTCAGCCCCTCGCGCTACTCGGACCTCGCGGCCCTGGTGGGCGAGACCGCGGACAACCTGCCGGGCGTCCCCGGCGTCGGTCCCAAGACGGCAGCCAAGTGGATCAACCTCTATGGCGGCCTCGAAGGCGTGCTGGAACACGTCGATGCCATCGGCGGAAAGGTGGGGGACTCGCTGCGCGCCAACGTCGACGCCGTCAAGCGCAACCGGAAACTGAACCAGCTCCACACCGACCTTGACCTGCCGGTGACGCTGGACGAACTGGCTGATCCACGGCCGGACCAGCAGGCGCTGGAGGATCTCTTCGACGAGCTCGAATTCAAGACCATCCGCACCCGGCTCTTCGACCTTTACGCCAGCGAAGCCCCGGCGCCGGAGCGCGAAGCCCTGGAGACCAGGGACTTCACCACGCTGACGGACGCCGACGCGCTCCGGGCCTTCCTCGAGGCCGGGACCGATCAGCGGTCCGCCCTCGCCGTGGACGTGCTGCCCGGCCGGATCGGCGAGGACGCGGACGCCGTCGCGATCGTGCGGGACGATGCCGCGGCCTACGTCGACCTCACCACGCTGGACGCCGAGGCGGAAAACGTGCTGGCCCAGTGGCTCCGGGACGCGGGATCCCCGAAGGTGACGCACGGCTACAAGGCGGCGCTGAAGGCACTGGCCAACCGCGGGTTCGGCCTGGAGGGCGTGGTGGATGACACCTCCATCTCCGGCTACCTCATCCAGCCCGACCGCCGCACCTATGAACTGGCCGAACTGGCCCAGTTCCACCTGAACATCCACATCACGCCCGAGGCCGCCAAGGCGGGCCAGCTGGAGCTGGCATTCGACGACGACGACGCCGCGGCGTCCGGCGCGCTGGTCCAGGTGGCCGCCGTCGTCCACAAGCTGAGCCAGTACTTCGAATCGGAACTGAAGGACCGCAAGGCCGAGGACCTGCTGGCCACGCTGGAGCTGCCGGTGGCCCGTGTCCTGGCGGACATGGAGACGGCCGGTATCGCCGTCTCCCTGGAGCTGATGGAGGAACAGCTGGCGGATCTGGCCAGGGTGATCGACGACGCCCAGGAACGGGCGTTCGCCGCGATCGGCCACGAGGTGAACCTCGGTTCGCCGAAGCAGCTGCAGACCGTCCTCTTCGAGGAGCTGCAACTGCCCAAGACCAAGAAGATCAAGTCCGGCTACACCACGGATGCCGCTTCCCTGAAGAACCTGCTGGAGAAAACCGGGCACGAATTCCTGGTCCAGCTCATGGCGCACCGTGAATCCGCGAAGCTGCGGCAGATGGTGGAGACACTCAAGAAGTCCGTGGCGGAGGACGGGCGCATCCACACCACCTACGCCCAGAACGTGGCCGCCACCGGGCGCATCTCGTCCAACAACCCCAACCTGCAGAACATCCCGATCCGCAGCGAGGAAGGCCGCCGCGTGCGTGGCATCTTCGTGGTCAGTGACGGCTACGAGTGCCTGCTGTCCGCTGACTACTCGCAGATCGAAATGCGGATCATGGCACACCTGTCCGGGGACGCCGGACTGATCGAGGCCTACCGCGAAGGGGAGGACCTGCACCGCTTCGTCGGCTCGTCCATCTTCCACGTGCCGCCGGCCGAGGTCACCAGCGCGATGCGTTCCAAGGTCAAGGCCATGTCCTACGGTCTGGCCTACGGTCTGACGTCCTTCGGGCTGTCCAAGCAGCTCGAGATCTCGGTGGACGAGGCCAGGAACCTCATGAAGGACTACTTCGACCGGTTTGGTGCCGTACGTGACTACCTGCGCGGCGTGGTGGACCAGGCCAGGGTAGACGGCTACACCGCCACGATCGAAGGCCGGCGCCGCTACCTGCCGGACCTCACCAGCACGGACCGGCAGCTACGTGAGAACGCTGAACGCATTGCCCTGAACTCGCCCATCCAGGGTTCGGCCGCGGACATCATCAAGCGGGCCATGCTGGGCGTGCATTCGGAGCTCGCCGCGCAGGGACTGAAATCACGCATGCTGCTGCAGGTCCATGACGAACTGGTGCTCGAAGTGGCCAAGGGCGAACGTGAGGCAGTCGAAAAGCTCGTCACTGAGCAGATGGCCGCCGCCGCTGAACTCAGCGTGCCGCTGGAAGTCCAGATCGGCGTCGGCACCAGCTGGTACGACGCCGGCCACTAGGCAAGTACACGACGCGCGCAGGGCACTCTACGGGTGCCCTGCGCGTCACTGATTTCGGGTTTACATCATTCATCGGTTCAAGGGGGAGCGGGCACGTGGCGGACAAGTACGAGATCAGGCGGTTCAGGGCGGCGGAGAAGGATGCGCCCGACTACGCCCGGGGAACCGATTGGCTCCAGGCGGTGGGCTTCGGCTTCCACGACAGCCGCCGCAGCGACGAGTTCGTGGACAAGATCATGGCCATGTACCGGCGCGACGACCGCGAGCTGACTGGCGTCTACCAGACCGGCGACGTGGCACCGCATTCCCTGGCGGCGGACATTCCCGTGGCCACGTTCGGCACGCTCCGCAAGGACCTTAACGTCGGCTACGGCCGCCAGCTCCGGACGCACATGGTCACGGCCGTGACAGTGCGCGGGACGCACCGGCGCCAAGGCCTCCTGCGCCGCATGATGACCGAAGACCTCACCGCGGCGAAGGCGGAGGGGCTGGCGATGGCCGCGCTGACCGCGTCGGAGGGGTCGATTTACGGCCGGTTCGGTTACGGCGTCGCAACATCCGAGCGCAGCATCAAGGTGGACACCGGGCCCCGCTTCGGCCTCCGCCACGTGCCGTCGGGAACGGTGGAGATTGCCGACCGCAAGGTGCTCCTGGAGCTTGCCCCCGAAGTGTTCGAACGCGTCCACCGGAACACTCCCGGGTCGATCGTCCGGCAGGAGGCCTACCGGCAGAACGTCTCAGGGACAATCGGCCGTGACGGCAACGAAGACGAAGGCATCAAGTGCGCGCTGCACTATGACGCGGACGGAACCGTGGACGGCTACGTGTCCTACAAGTTCGCCGGCTGGGACACCAAACCGTACACCGTGGAGGTGGTGGACCTCGTGGCCGCCACCGACGCCGCGTACCTGGAACTGTGGCAGTTTCTCGGCAGCATCGACCTCATCCAGCGGGTCAGCTGGTCGGACGCTCCGGTGGACGATCCGCTGGTCTGGGCCCTGTCGGACCCTCGCTGCGTCGAAGCATCCGATCACAGGGACATGCTGTGGCTCCGGATCCTGGACAGTGTCGGCGCACTCGGCGCCAGGCGCTATCCGGTGGACGGCACTCTGGTCCTGGGCATTGAGGACCCGCTGGGCTTCGCCGGCGGCACCTTCATCCTTGACGCCAGGGGCGGCGAGGCCACCGTTTCCGCGGCGCCCACGGATACGCAGCCGGACCTGTCGATGGACGTGGCGGACCTTGCCTCCATTTACCTCGGCGCGGTCTGCCCCGTCACGCTGAAGGCTGCGGGCCGGATCCTGGAGCACACACCAGGTGCCGCACACCAAGCGCAGCTAATGTTCGCCGTCGAACGTGCGCCACACTGCCTGACGCATTTCTAGCGCTTTGACCCTGCTTCGCGCTTGCCACTAGAATAAACGGGCGTGTACTACGTGCACGTTTTTTCTTCAATCCACAAAATCAGGATGACCAGGCACTTCCCTGCGAGGTGCCCGCACCTGCGCCTGCGTTCCATAACGCAGGCGCGGCGGTTTGCCTGACCGACTAACTATCCACAACGGAGCCCCTACTACATGACCATCACCTCCACCGAGAAGCCCGGTACCCCCGTAGTCGCGATCAACGACATCGGTACCGCTGAGGACTTCCTCGCAGCTGTCGACGCCACCATCAAGTACTTCAACGACGGAGACCTCGTCGAAGGTACAGTCGTCAAGGTCGACCGCGACGAAGTTCTGCTCGACATCGGTTACAAGACCGAAGGTGTCATTCCCTCCCGCGAGCTGTCCATCAAGCACGACGTTGATCCCGGAGACGTCGTCTCCGTTGGCGATCAGGTCGAAGCCCTGGTGCTCACCAAGGAAGACAAAGAAGGCCGCCTGATCCTCTCCAAGAAGCGTGCTCAGTACGAGCGCGCCTGGGGCGACATCGAGAAGGTCAAGGAAGAAGACGGTGTTGTCACCGGTACCGTCATCGAGGTTGTCAAGGGTGGTCTTATCCTCGACATCGGTCTGCGCGGCTTCCTGCCCGCATCCCTCGTCGAGATGCGCCGTGTGCGCGACCTTGCTCCGTACATCGGTCAGCAGATCGAAGCCAAGATCATCGAGCTGGACAAGAACCGCAACAACGTTGTGCTGTCCCGCCGTGCATGGCTCGAGCAGACCCAGTCCGAGGTCCGCTCCACGTTCCTCAACAAGCTGGAAAAGGGCCAGGTCCGTCCCGGCGTCGTTTCCTCCATCGTCAACTTCGGTGCCTTCGTGGACCTGGGCGGCGTAGACGGCCTGGTTCACGTTTCCGAGCTGTCCTGGAAGCACATCGACCACCCGTCCGAGGTTGTCGAAGTTGGCCAGGAAGTCACCGTCGAGGTCCTCGAAGTCGACCTGGACCGCGAGCGTGTCTCCCTGTCGCTCAAGGCTACGCAGGAAGATCCGTGGCAGACCTTCGCCGGCACCCACGCTCTCGGCCAGGTTGTTCCGGGTAAGGTCACCAAGCTCGTTCCGTTCGGTGCGTTCGTTCGCGTCGAAGACGGCATCGAAGGCCTCGTTCACATCTCCGAGCTGGCTGTCCGCCACGTTGAGCTGGCTGAGCAGGTTGTCTCCGTTGGTGACGAGCTGTTCGTCAAGGTCATCGACATCGACCTCGAGCGCCGCCGCATCTCCCTCTCCCTCAAGCAGGCTAACGAGGGCGTTGACGCCGACAGCACCGAATTCGATCCCGCTCTGTACGGCATGGCCGCTGAGTACGACGAAGAGGGCAACTACAAGTACCCGGAGGGCTTCGACCCGGAGTCCAACGAGTGGCTTGAAGGCTACGAGAACCAGCGCGCAGCCTGGGAGCAGCAGTACGCTGACGCCCAGACCCGCTGGGAAGCACACAAGAAGCAGGTTGCCCAGCACGCTGCCGACGACGCTGCAGCTGCAACGTCCGGCGACAGCGACTCCGGCACCACCAGCTACTCCTCCGAGCCGGCTGCCACCGATTCCGGTGCAGGCACGCTTGCTTCGGACGAGGCTCTTGCCGCACTGCGCGAGAAGCTGACCGGCAACTAATTGCCCGCTGCTTATTTGGCTGGGCTGGCTGAACGCAGCCCAGCTGAACAGCAGTAAAAAGGTGGCCGTCCCCGAAAGGGGGCGGCCACCTTTTTGTCGCCGGCACTAGTGTTGTGCAGGCTGCCTGGATTGGCGGTGTCAGGCGGTCTGGCCGGCGTGCTCGCCTTCGGCGATCTCCTCCAGCACCTTGTTGTTGAAGGCCGGGAGGTCTCCCGGGTTCCGGCTGGTCACGAAGCCCTGGTCAACCACGACTTCCTGGTCGCTCCAGTTGGCGCCTGCGTTCCGAAGGTCCGTGGCCAGCGTGTGGTACGAGGTGAGGTTCCTGCCCTTCACGACGCCCGCATCGATGAGCAGCCACGGACCATGGCAGATGGCCGCCACGGGCTTGTGCTGTTCAAAGAAGCTGCGGGCAAACGCCTGCGCGTCCTTGTCCACCCTGAGGTGGTCGGCGTTCACCACGCCGCCCGGAATCACCAGGGCATGGAAGTCCAAGGCCTTGGCCTCCTTAAGGGGCAGGTCGACGTCGAAGGTATCGCCCTTTTCGACGCCCTCAAAACCCTGGAGTTTTCCGCTCTTCGGAGCCACCAGGACAGGCTCGCCGCCAGCGTTTTTGACGGCCTCCCACGGGCTGGTCAGTTCGACCTGCTCCACGCCGTCCGTCAGCAGGAACGCGACTCTCTTGCCGGTGATGTCGTGCTCTGACATACGTCCTCCTTTTCCGAGTGATGCCTTACAGATCCACCCTAGAAAAGCAGAAACTCATAAGCAAGCTGATTATTAGTTCGGCCTGCCGTCAGTGCGGGACGTCAATCCACTCCGTGCCCTCGCGCTGGAGGGCTGCGCTTCCCGCGGTCATGGCGGCCAGCCGTTCGGCGGCCGCCGCCAGGTCATGGGCCGCATCCGGCAGGGCGAGCCGCAACACCGTGGACTGGGCTTCGTAGCCGGTCTCCGCCATTGCGTAGCCAGCGCTGCGGAGATCGTTCTCGAGCCGCCCGGCCGCGCCGTGCGGTACCCGCACGGCACAAATGCGGAGCCGCCGGCGCTGCACCATTGGGGCCAACTCGAGCGCCGTGGAGACGGAATCGGAGTAGGCGCGGACCAGCCCGCCGGCACCCAGCAGTATCCCGCCGAAATAACGCACGACGACGGCGCTCACGTCGCTGAGGTCCGTCACCCCGGGCGCAGTTTCCCGCCGGAGAAGGGCCTCCAGCATGGGGATCCCGGCCGTGCCCGAGGGTTCACCGTCATCACTGGAGCGCTGGATGTCCCGGTCCGGCCCAAGCACGAAAGCCGAGCAGTGGTGCCGTGCGTCATGGAACTCACGGCGGAGTTCGGACACCAGGGCGCGGGCATCTTCTTCGGTCACCGCACGGCGCAGCACGGTGATGAACCGGGAGCGCTTGATCTCGATTTCGTGGCGGAATCCGTCCCCCGCAGCCAAGGTGGTGAAGGCCGACGTCCTGCTCTGTTGCTCTTGCACCGCCCAAGTCTAGTCCGGGCGTGGGCCCACGCCGCCAGGGTTCCCTGGGCGAGCGGAGCGAGGTTGGGGGTGCGGTGGGTGGGCCCACGCCGCCAGGGTTCCCTGGGCGAGCGGAGCGAGGTTGGGGGTGCGGTGGGGACTAGTCTTGGGGAGTGTTGAAGATTGGGTTGACGGGCGGCATCGCCTCGGGGAAGTCGCTGGTGGCAACACGCCTGGCGGAGCTGGGGGCTGTGCTCGTCGACGCCGACGCGATCGCCCGCGAAGTCGTGGAACCGGGCACTCCCGGCCTTGCCGCCGTCGTGGACGCGTTCGGCCCGGAGATCCTCGACGGCGAGGGCAGGCTCGACCGGCCGCGCCTCGGTGCCATCGTGTTTCAGCAGCCGGAACGGCGTGCGGAGCTCAACGGCATCGTCCATCCGCTGGTCCGGGAACGCGCCGCGGCGGTGATAGCGGCCGCGGCGGAGGACGCGGTGGTGGTGCAGGACATCCCGCTGCTGGTGGAAACCGGGCAGCAGAGGAACTTCCACCTCGTTCTGGTGGTGGATGCGCCCGAGGCTGTCCGGCTGCAGCGCATGACTGAGCACCGTGGAATGACTGAAGCGGATGCCCGTTCGCGGATGGCCGCCCAGGCGTCCCGGCAGGACCGGCTCGCCGCAGGGGATGTGGTCCTCACCAACTCGGGGACCCGCGAGGAGCTGCTGGCCGCGGTGGACGGGCTGTGGAACGGGCGGCTGGTGCCTTTCGCGCGGAACATCAGCCAGGGAGCAGTGGCCGCCCGCAGCGGCGCGCCCGTCCTGGCTGCGCCGAACCCCGACTGGCCGCGCCAGGCTGCCGGGCTGGCCGAGCGGCTGAAGGTAGCGGCGCCGGATGACGTCCTGGCTGTGGACCACATCGGGTCGACGGCGGTGCCCGGCCTCGAGGCGAAGGACGTCATTGACCTGCAGCTCGCGGTCCCGGACCTCGCGACGGCAGACCGGATTGCGCCCCTGCTGGGTGCCGCGGGGTTCCCGCTCTGGCCGGGCATCCTGATGGACAGCCCCCACGGGCGGCCCGATCCCGCTGCCTGGTCCAAGCGCCTGCACGGTAACGCCGATCCCGCGCGTCCGGTAAATCTCCATATCCGGGTGGCAGGTTCTCCGGGCTGGCGCTTCGCCCTCTGCTTCCGCGACTGGCTGCGCGCCGACCCGGCCGCGCGGGAGGAATATGCAGCGGAGAAGCGCCGGATGGCAGCCCTGCACGCCTCCGACGCCAACACCTCCGGCTATGCGGACGACAAGGAAGCCTGGTTCCGCGACGTCGCGGCTCCCGGAATGGAACGGTGGGCCGAAAGCAGCGGCTGGCAGCCGCCGTCGTACGTTTCCACCTCCGCCAACGCGGCCCAGGGCTGACAGGTACAGCCCAAAGCTGAATCAGGGGGTTACTGTCAGTGACCGGCGGTAGATTAGACCCATGAGTCTTGCGCAGGAGATCAACCGCGTCGTTGCCCCCTTCGAGGTCATCAGCGAGTTCCAGCCGGCCGGTGACCAGCCGGCTGCCATCGCCGAACTTACCGAACGCATCAGGAACGGTGAAAAGGACGTGGTTCTGCTGGGCGCCACGGGCACCGGCAAGAGCGCCACGACGGCGTGGCTGGTGGAACAGGTGCAGCGGCCCACGCTGGTGATGGTCCAGAACAAGACCCTCGCGGCGCAGCTGGCCAACGAGTTCCGCGAGCTGCTGCCCAACAATGCGGTGGAATACTTCGTCTCGTACTACGACTACTACCAGCCCGAGGCCTATGTGGCGCAGACGGACACCTTCATCGAGAAGGACTCCTCCATCAATGAGGAAGTGGAGCGCCTGCGCCACTCAGCCACCAACGCCCTGCTGACCCGCCGCGACGTCATCGTGGTGGCCACCGTGTCCTGCATTTACGGCCTCGGCACCCCCGAAGAGTACATCGCCGGGATGGTCACCCTCCGCAAGGGGGACGAGATGAACCGCGACGACCTCCTGCGGAAATTCGTGTCCATGCAATACGTGCGCAATGACATGGACTTTCACCGGGGCACCTTCCGTGTCCGCGGCGACACCGTGGAGATCATCCCCATGTACGAGGAACTGGCCATCCGGATCGAGTTCTTTGGTGACGAGATTGAGAACATCCACACGCTGCATCCGCTGACCGGTGAGGTGATCCGGGACGAGGAGGAAATGTACGTCTTCCCGGCCTCGCACTATGTCGCCGGTCCCGAGCGCATGGCCAGGGCAATCAAGCGGATCGAGGACGAGCTCGCCGACCGGCTGAAGGTCCTGGAAAGCCAGAACAAACTCGTCGAAGCCCAGCGGCTGCGGATGCGCACCACCTACGACCTCGAGATGATGCAGCAAATGGGCTTCTGCAACGGCATCGAGAACTACTCCGTACACATCGATGGCCGTGACCCCGGTACGGCTCCGCACTGCCTCCTTGATTATTTCCCTGATGACTTCCTGCTGGTGATCGATGAATCCCACGTCACCGTCCCGCAGATCGGCGCCATGTACGAAGGCGACATGTCCCGGAAGCGAAATCTGGTGGACTTCGGGTTCCGGCTGCCCTCCGCCATGGACAACCGCCCACTTAAGTGGGACGAATTCCTCCAGCGCGTAGGCCAGACTGTCTACTTGTCCGCCACGCCCGGCAAGTACGAACTCGGCAAGGCCGACGGCTTTGTCCAGCAGATCATCCGCCCCACCGGTCTGATCGACCCCGAGGTGGTGGTCAAGCCCACCAAGGGTCAGATCGATGACCTGCTCGGCGAAATCAAGACGCGGACAGAGAAGGACGAACGTGTCCTTGTCACTACGCTTACCAAGCGGATGGCCGAGGACCTGACCGACTACCTTCTTGGCCACGGCGTGAAGGTGGAGTACCTGCACTCGGACGTGGACACCCTGCGGCGCGTGGAGCTGCTCCGCGAACTCCGGATGGGCACGTTCGACGTCCTGGTGGGCATCAACCTGCTCCGGGAAGGCCTGGACCTGCCAGAGGTCTCGCTGGTGAGCATTCTGGACGCTGACAAGGAAGGCTTCCTGCGGTCGTCCACCTCGCTGATCCAGACCATCGGCCGTGCCGCACGTAACGTCTCCGGACAGGTGCACATGTACGCCGACCGCATCACGGACTCCATGGCCCACGCCATCGAGGAGACCAACCGGCGCCGCGCCATCCAGGTGGC
Source organism: Arthrobacter globiformis NBRC 12137 (assembly GCF_000238915.1). Lineage (GTDB taxonomy): Bacteria > Actinomycetota > Actinomycetes > Actinomycetales > Micrococcaceae > Arthrobacter > Arthrobacter globiformis. Next base: position 71,836 of record NZ_BAEG01000091.1, read on the forward strand.
GTACAACACGGAAAGAGGCATCGATCCGCAGCCGCTGCGGAAGAAGATCGCCGACATCACGGACCAGCTGGCCAAGGAAGACGCCGACACCCATGCGCTGTTGGGAAGCTTCGACTACGGCAAGGGCAAGCGCGGTATTACCTCGGCGGCCAAGCCCGGTGCCAAGGATGGCAAGGGGGCCAAGAAAGGCGCTGCTATCGTCCGGGCAGACGGGCTGGCCGCCGCGCCCGCCGAGGACCTGGTGGGACTGATCGAGCAACTGACCGAGCAGATGCACGGAGCGGCAGCCGAGCTGCAGTTCGAGGTGGCTGCGCGGATCCGCGATGAGGTTTCCGAACTCAAGAAGGAACTGCGCCAGATGCAGTCCGCCGGTCACGCCTGAGGCTGGCGTAGATGCGGCCGGCACGGGGGCGCGCCGTCATCTGGCGCGCCGGGCGCCGCCTCTAGGGTAAAGTTGAGGTCACGTAGGGGAGTATCCCAAGCGCTACGAACGTCAACACGCAGGGCACAGATGCCCTGCCGGGCGTAGCGGGCAGCCACATCAGCACCAAGTGCACAGGTTCGCCGGAGAGACTTACACCGGTTTTTTGTACCCTGCGAAAGGCATTTTTGTGGAACTTCCCGTCTGGTTCGAGGTCGGCTCGTTCGTCGTCCTCGGCATCATCCTCCTTATGGACCTGCTTCTGGTAGTGCGCCGTCCGCACGAACCCTCCATGAAGGAAGCCGGCCTCTGGGTGGCCTTCTACGTGGCACTGGCCCTCGTGTTCGCCGGTGCCATGTTCATGTTCACGGGACCTGAGTACGGCAGCCAGTTCGTGGCCGGCTGGGTGACTGAGTACAGCCTCAGCATCGACAACCTGTTTGTCTTCATCATCATCATGGCCCGCTTCTCGGTGCCTCGTAAGTACCAGCAGGAAGTCCTGATGGTGGGCATCATCATCGCGCTGATTCTGCGCGGCATCTTCATCATGCTGGGCGCCATCGTGATCGAGCAGTTCAGCTGGGTCTTCTACATCTTCGGAGCCTTCCTGCTGTGGACCGCCTGGAAGCAGGCCCAGGACGAGGGCGAAGACGAAGAGGACAAAGAGAACGCCCTCATCAGCAAGCTCCGCAAGGTCATCCCCATGTCCGAGAAGTTCGACGGCGGCAAGCTGCGCACCACCGTGGACGGCAAGAAGGTCTTCACCCCGATGGTGATCGTCTTCATCACCATCGGCATGACCGACCTGCTGTTCGCCGTCGACTCCATCCCGGCAATCTTCGGTCTGACGCAGAGCGCCTTCATCGTCTTCACCGCGAACATCTTCGCCCTGATGGGCCTGCGGCAGCTGTACTTCCTGCTCGGCGGCCTGATGAACCGCCTCATTTACCTGAAGCACGCCCTGTCCATCATCCTGGCCTTCATCGGCGTGAAGCTGATCCTGCACGCCATGCACGTCAACGAACTGCCCTTCATCAACGGCGGCCACCACATCGAATGGGCCCCGGAAATCCCGACGTATGTGTCCCTCGCGGTCATCATCGGCACCATCATCATCGCCGTGATCGCCAGCCTGGTGACCTCCGGCGCGCAGCAGGCCAAGCTGGACGCCCGCCTCGAAGAGGACGCCCGGAAGAGCCTGAGCGACGTCGACTAGGTTTTACTGATCCGTTTCAGCAGAAAGCAACCCCGGCCACCTGGTGGCCGGGGTTGCTTTCTTTTGGGGCTTCGTTCGTGGGGCAGGCTCTGCCCGCGGGGCTTAAGTGTGCGTTCGCGCTGGTCTCAGCGGGCTGCGCGGACCATGCCGAGCAGGCGACCGAAGATGGCCTCACCGTCGTCGGCGATGCCGTCGTGGTGGAACTCTCCGGTTTCCCAGGTCTTCAGCTTGCGGACAGCGGTGGCGGTCTCCATGGAGAGCCCGTGGTCCACGTAAATATCGTGGCGGTAGACGGCGGCGGCCGCCGGCACGATGTTGGCGGCCAATTGGGCCGTGTCGTAGAGCGGCTTCCAGTCAGCCTTGGCCGCCAGCAGTTCCGCCACATCCTTGAGTGGACTCAGGGCGGGATCCTGCTCGAAGTACCAGGGGTAGACCATCTCGCCGGTCAGGAGTATCTCGGCAGCGTCCGGGCTGAACTCGGGGAACTCTTCAAGGATCCGCCAGGCCGCCCAGCCCGTGGCCGTGCCCTGGCCGTAGATGGATTCGTGCATTAGCGCGTACAGGGGGTTGGCTGCGCGCGAGACCAGGCCGCGGACCTGCTCCAGGAACGGGTCTGAGAGCCGTGGACCTTCTGGTGTCTCCACGAAGGCGTCCTCCAGCAGGTTGTGCAGGTTGTCCACCCGGGTGTTCCCGCCGAGGAAGGATCCCACCATCTGGAACCTTTCCACGGTGAGGGGGGACCCGTCGGGGAGTTGTTCCGCCGTGCTGCGAAGATGATTGGTGACCCGGTTTACGGTTTCCCGGTCCTCGGGGTACCAGCCGAAGTATTCTGCGTTGCGGGCTGCCACCCGCTTAAAGGTCTCGCGGTAGACCCGGTCGGGGGACCCGGTCAGCGGAGCAAGCCCGCCGGTGATCAGCACCTCGCGGAGGCCGGTGGGCGCGAACGACAGGTAGGTCAGCGCGCAGAAGCCGCCGTAGCTCTGCCCGTAGACGGTCCACGGCTCGGCACCGAGAGCCTGGCGGATGAGCTCGGCGTCGGCAACGATCGAGTCGGCACGGAAGTGCTCGAGGTACCTCGCTTGTGCCGCCGCATCCCCACGCAGCGGCAGGGTGTTGCGGTCAATGGGGGAGGACAGCCCGGTTCCCCGCTGGTCCAGCATCAAAATGCGGAAGTCCTTTGCAGCTGCCTTGCTCCAGCCGCCCAGAGACGCGAAGCGGTTGCCCCGCCCGCCGGGGCCGCCCTGCAGGTACAGGATCCACGGCAGGTCAGCCGCCTCGGCCTCGCTGTGCTCGGCGGACACATACTCGCGGGCGAAGACTGTGATGGTCTCTGCCCCGTCTTCCCCATCTTCCCCGTCCGGGCCGGCAAAATGGTCCAGCGGTAGCGTGAAGTAGTGTTCCGCCGTGCGCATGCCGCGGAACTTGTGCCGGGCACGGACTGTATGGAACGGGTCCTTGCGCACAGTGGTGTCCAGCGTTGCCTCAGCCATGGACACCGGCCTCGCTGCGGCTGCCGAATTCGGCCAGCGCCGTTCCGGTCAGCCGGAACGTGGACCATTCCTCCATGGGGAACGCACCGAGCTTCCGGTAGAAGTTGATGGACGGTTCGTTCCAGTCCAGGACGCTCCATTCGACGCGCGCGTAGCCACGTTCGACGGCGGTCGCCGCCAGATGCTGCAAAAGGGCCTTCCCGTGGCCCTCGCCGCGTGCCTCAGGGGTGACGTAGAGGTCCTCCAGGTAGATCCCGTGGACGCCCTCCCAGGTTGAGTAGTTCAGGAACCAGAGTGCGAAGCCACGCACCTCGCCGTCCTCGTTCTCGGCCATATTGGCATACACGCGCGGGTCGCTGCCGAAGAGCACCTCGGTGAGCATCTCGGGGGTGTTGCGGACGGCCTCCGGCTCCTTTTCGTAGACAGCCAGCTCGTGGATCAGCTGCAGGATTACGGGAACGTCGGCGGGTGTGGCAGGACGGATTACACTCATGGGTTCGAGCTTACTGCGTCCGGGCTTGCCGGATCAGGCCAGCGGCATGCCGGCAGGATGCCGGCTGCGTATAGGCTGTTGATTCCAATGACCTATCAACAGTGCAGCGACCCTTCCGGAGACGGTGTGCAAATGCCGGCAGACCCGGATATTAGCCGGCTTCTTCTGGCTGCGGTCAATCTGTCCGCCGTCGACCTTGGCCAGTCCGACACGTTGGAGGAGAACGAGCGTCAGCGGGCGGCGTCATTCGGCTCGGGGATTCAGCGGGACAGGTTCCTGGCCGGGCGCATTGCGTTGCGTCGCCACGCTGCCGAGGCGGCTGGGACCGGGGCCGGAGCACTGCGGGCCGACTACGTCTGCCGGGAGTGCACCCGGGACGACCATGTGCATGGAATGCCCCGGTACCAGGCCGGCCCTTCCGGGCAGACCGTCCTGGCGAGCCTGAGCCGCGCGGGGGACTGGTGCCTCCTGGCCGCGACAACCGACGAACAGGTGCTGGGAGTCGGTGTGGACCTCGAGGGCAGCACCGCCGCAGGTTTCGACGGGTTCGGACAAGTTGCACTTTCGGCGCGGGAGCGGGAACTGCTGGAGAGTGTGGAGCCGGCGCTCCGGCCCGGCCTCCAGACACGCCTGTGGACACGCAAGGAGGCAGTACTCAAAGCCCTCGGCAGGGGGTTGGCGGCCATCGATCCGAGCCTCGTGGACGTTGCCGGTCCCGTTCCGCTGCTGCCGGCCTTTCTGCAGGATCCGGGCGTGCCTGTGGTGGGGGACCGTGATGGCGGCTGCCGTCGTTGGCTGGTCGAGGCCGTGAATCCGGGCTCAGTGGGGCTGCCGGATTCCTTCACTGCGGTAGTGGCATTGGTCATGCAGCCTCGGCGTTAGACCGCAGCCCCGGGCCCGCCGTCAGTCAGGGCGAGGCAGCATCGCGAAGGCAACCGTCACATAGCCCAAGGCACCCGCCATCTCGTGCAGCAACTGCCGGTCGATGTTTGAAATGTCGTCGCAAGCCCTGTGGTAGCACGGATCGTGCTCGTTGTTCTCAACGCCGCCGAACTCCTGGACCTGTTCTGCCGTCTTCCCGTCTTCGTCTCCGGTGAACAGACCGCCCGAGGGGATGCCGGCTTTCAGGAAGGGATCGTAGTCGGAGTCGCCATCTTCAAATTCCGTGGGCTCGGTCGCCAATCCATTCTGAGCGAAATAGTCCAGGAAGGTGCGCTCGATTACGTCCGAGCCGGCCGGACCGACAACTCCGAAGCTTGAGCCATCACCGTCGTGGACGAACCGTCCGCCGTTGGGCGATGCGACCATATCCAGGTTCAGGTTCAGCATGGTCTGCGTGTTTTCCTGGATGCTGAGCGAGTCTACATAGTGTTTGGAGCCCAGCAGATCCACCTCTTCGGCGCCCCAGAAAGCGAAACGCACCCGGTTCTTCGGCTGAATGCCCGTTTCGGTTATCCAGCGGGCCGTTTCGAGGAGGGCGGCCACACCGCTGCCGTTGTCATTGATTCCGGGGCCCCTACGGACAGAGTCCAAGTGCCCGCCCACCACGATGGTGTGGGTCGGGTCGCCCGCGGTATCCGCAAGGATATTGAAAGTCTCGACGTCAGCGTCGTCATCCCGATAGGTAAACACCTGCCGGACGGGCTTGTACCCGGCTGCGCGCAGCTGTTCCTCCACGTACCGGGCTGAGGCTTCATAGCCCGACGTGCCGGAAGCACGGTTTCCTCCCGCGCCGTCCGCGACCTTCTGCAGTGCCTCGAGGTGCTTCATCAGGTTCCTGCCGGCGAACGCGGCATGTACCTGGCTGGCCTTTGCCTTCGGTGCGGCGGCGACAGCTTCCGGCGCTGCCGGGGGCCCCGGCTGGTCCGGCTGGGCCGGTGACTGCGGCGATTTCTCCGCCGGCAAGGTCACGGCCGGTGGCGGCTGGATCGGGTTTCTCGCGGCCGGGGACGAACATGCCGGCAACAGCAGGGCGAGAGCAGCAATAACGGCTGCTGCTGTGTTCCTTGGGAGCCGGCGCCTCGTGCGGAACGCGTCCATGGTTGAAAACTACCGCTTGCTTTGAGACCTCGAAAGGCTTCCGGCAAGAGTCAGGTAGAGCCCGTCACAAAGCCCGAGGAGTGCAAGTAAGTAAGTACTCACCTGGGTAGGGATGCAGGTACTCGAAGTGGTTGCGGTGGGCCACGAAACCTGCCTAGGGTCGAAGCAGCAGGTTTGAAGGCTTATCCCGGGGTACTAGCGGTGGGGAAGCCGGGTATTGCTGCTGGGGGAAATAGCGGTGACCGCAGTGTTCCTTTCGTGCCGCTCTGCGCGGCACTTCTTGAAAAGTGATTCTGGTCCGGACGCAGACGTCCGCCACCCTTCGCACACAAGCTGGCAGGAACATGGCAGGAACATCCCCAACCCTGACCAAGCTCATGGCAGGGGAACGAGTAAGAACATGCCGATTATCAAGGATCCGCACCTGTTCAACGAGCAGAGCCTGTTCGTCGACCTGGAAGGGGTGCTCGGCTGCCGCCTCTATCTGAAGATCGAGGGGTTCAATTTTGCCGGCTCTATCAAGCTCAAGCCCGCGCGGGAGATGGTTGAGCGCGCCGAGCGGGAGGGGCTGATCGGCCCCGGCTCCATCCTCGTGGAGTCCTCCTCGGGAAACCTCGGCGTCGCGCTCAGCATGATCGCCGCCAGCAAGGGATACCGCTTCGTGTGTGTTATCGATCCGCGCTGCAATCTGGCAACCCGGCAACTCATGGAGTCGCTCGGGGCACAGGTGGACCTGGTCACCGAACCGGATCCCGTCGACGGCTTCCTCGGAGCCCGGCTCAACCACGTGCAGGACCTGTGCGCGTCCGACGCGCGGTACATCTGGCTCAACCAATACACCAATCCCGGCAACTGGGGCGCGCACTACCGCTGGACTGCCCCCGAGATCTCCAATCAGTTCCCCGAACTGGACGTGCTGTTCGTGGGAGCCGGGACAACAGGGACCTTGATGGGTTGCGCGCGGTACTTCCATGAGCACCGGCCCGAAGTCCGGATTGTCGCCGTCGACGCCGCAGGATCAGTTTCGTTCGGCGGCCAGCCGGCCACCCGCCTGATCCCGGGACTCGGCATGAGCGTGCGGCCGCCGCAGCTCGACGAGTCCTTAATTGATGACGTGGTGATGGTCGAAGAACTGGACACGGTGCGCGCCTGCCACCGCCTCGCGGCTGCCGGCTTCATGCTCGGTGGCTCCACCGGGACCGTGGTCCACGGCGCCACGTCCTGGCTCGCCGACCACGCCGCCCAGGACCTGACGGCGGCGGCCATCTCCCCGGACATGGGCCGTCCCTACCTGGACACTGTCTACAACCCTGACTGGGTGCACGATCATTTCGGGGCCGAAGCGCTGGCAACCGCCGATTTGACAGCGGCTCCGGGCCGACGGTCCGACCCGGTGTCGGCAGCACAGCACCCAGCACCCGTACCCGTGGGCAATTACGTCGCCACCGCCGCACTAGGGAATTACGTGCAGTGAAAATGCGTCTCGACAACCTACAGGGCGCTCCGCGTTCCACATCTACCATCAATCCCCCCATTCCTGAGACAACCGCGGCTCCGGCCGGGAACGGCTCACCAGCCACTCCGGCCAAGGTTACGGCCGTTGCCTTGGAGCGCAGGCTGGCGGATCTTCTCGCATCTGTGGTGAAGAAGGACGACGTCCCCGTGGACGCCAACTTCTTCTACGAACTGGGCGCGGACTCGCTGGTCATGGCGCAGTTCTGCGCCCGCGTGCGCAAGCAGCCGGACTTGCCTGCCGTGTCGATCAAGGACATCTACCAGAACCCAACGATCTCGGCGCTGGCCGCGGCCCTGGCACCGGCGGAAGAGGCGTCGGCGACGGTGCAGGTGCAGGAACGGTTGGCAGAGGTGCTGTCCGGCGTGCTGGACATGGAGCATGTGCCAGTGGATGCCGATTTCTTCCAGGACCTGGGCGCGGACTCGCTGGTCATGGCTAAGTTCTGCGCCCGCGTTCGCAAACAGCCGGACCTGCCCCAGGTGTCCATCAAGGACATCTACCAGAACCCAACGATCTCGGCGCTGGCCGCGGCCCTGGCACCGGCGGAAGAGGCGCCCGCACAGGTGCAGGTGCAGGACCGGTTGGCGGAGGTGCTGTCCGGCGTGCTCGGCGTCGAGCAGGTCGCGGTGGGCGATGACTTCTTCCATGACCTGGGCGCGGACTCGCTGGTCATGGCTAAGTTCTGCGCCCGGGTACGCAAACAGCCGGACCTGCCCCAGGTGTCCATGAAGGAGATCTATAGCAACCCGAATATCTCCGCACTGGCAGCGGCTCTGCAGGTCCCCTCACAGCAGGAACGGCTGCCGGAGTCCTCGCCGGTTGCGGCTTCGGTGCCGGTGGTTCCTGCGCCCATGGACGCACGGACCTGGGAGTACGTCGCCTGTGGCGCCCTGCAGGTTCTCGTCTATCTTGGCTATTGCCTCCTTGCTGGCTGGCTCGCGGTCGTGGGCTACCTGTGGATATTCCCGGAAGCGGGGCCGGGTAACCACGATTGGTTGGGCCACGGGATGAACCTGTTGGAGATCTACCTGCGCTCGATCGCCTTCGCGGGGGCGACGTTCGTGCTGCTAAGTATCCTCCCGGTGGCCGCGAAGTGGATGATCATCGGGCGCTTCCGGCCGCAGGAGATCCGTATCTGGAGCCTGTCGTACTTCCGGTTCTGGCTGGTCAAGACCCTGATGCGAACCTCACCCCTGTCGCTGATGGCTGGTTCGCCGCTGACAACCTTCTATCTGCGGGCCATGGGTGCCAAGGTGGGCCGCAACGTGACGATCCTGACCAAGCGCCTGCCGGTCTGCACCGACCTGCTCACGATCGGGGAGGGTACGGTGATCCGCAAGGACGTGATCGCAAGCGGCTACCGGGCCCACGGCGGCGTCATCCAGTTGGGCGCGGTGACGCTGGGCCGTGACGTGGTCGTCGGCGAGGGCAGCATCCTGGACATTAACACGGCTATGGGGGACGGCTCGCAGTTGGGCCACCGGTCCAGTTTGTACGCTGGCCAGGCCGTTCCCCGGGACGAGCGCTGGCACGGTACGCCGGGCAGGCGCACGGACGTGGACTTCCGCACGGTTGAGGCCACGCCCTACCGGCCCTGGCGCCGGGGATGGTTCGCCTTCACTCAGTTTTTGAGTGCGCTCGGGTTGGGCCGGGTCATGCTGACCATAGCCATCGCCCTGGCCGTCCTGGCGTTTCCGCGCGTGGCGGCGCTGTTGGAGCCGCAGCCGTTGGCGTTCGCTGACTGGTCCTTCTACGCCCACGCTGTTGGCCTCGCCGGCCTGACTGTCTTCGGTGGAACGGTCGCGGCGTTGGTCCTCGTAACGACTGTGCCGCGGCTGCTCAACCTCGCTCTGAAGCCCGACACGGTGTATCCGCTGTTCGGCCTGCGTGACGCGGCGGCGCGGGCGGTGACAAGGTTGAGCAACAATGCCATGCTTGGAGGGTTGTTCGGCGACAGCTCGTATGTTGTGAACTACCTGCGGGCCATCGGGTACGACCTGGGGCAGGTCCAGCAGACCGGTTCGAACATGGGCACGGTGTTCAAGCACGACAACCCTTTCCTTTCCTCGATCGGCACCGGCACGATGATCGCCGACGCGGTGTCGTTTATGAACGCCGACTACTCGCCGACGTCGTTCAAGGTCAGTCGGGCGGCGATCGGCGCGCACAACTTCCTTGGCAACGGCGTTTTCTTCCCGGCCGGGGCAAGGACCGGGGACAACTGCCTGCTCGCGACCATGGTGGCGGTCCCCATCGACGGACCGGTGCGCCATGACGTGGGTTTGCTCGGGTCCCCGCCGTTCGAGATCCCCCGCTCGGTCCTGCGCGATGCCCTGCCCGAGGAACTTACGCACCGTGCGCAGTTCCGGCGGGATTTGGCGGCCAAGAACAGGCACAACCTGCGCACGATGGCCCTCGTGATGCTGGTGCGGTGGCTCAACCTCTCGCTGGCCATGATCATCATGTTCGCCGCCCTTGACCTGTCTGACCAGTTCGGTTTCCTTGCCGTGAGCGCGTCGTTTGTCGTGGTGCTCCTGATTTCCTTGCTTGTCCCCAGCGGCATCGAGCACATCGTGACGCGCTCCGGGCGGCTTCAGCCACAGCTCTGCTCCATCTACTACCCATATTTCTGGTGGCACGAGCGGTACTGGAAGCTGCAGATGCCGAGCAGGCAGCTGGGCATCCTGGACGGGACGCCGTTCAAACCGCTGGTCTGGCGTCTGCTCGGGGTGCGGATCGGGTCCCGGGTCTTCGACGACGGCTGCGCGTTCCCGGAGCGGGGCCTGGTGACGGTCGGCTCCCGCTGCACACTGAACGCCGGCTCCGCGGTGCAGTGCCATTCCCAGGAGGACGGAATGTTCAAGACCGGCCGCACCGTCCTTGGGGACGGCGTCACGCTCGGCGTCGGCTGCGTTGTCCACTACGGCGTGACCGCAGAAGACGGTGCCGTCGTCACCACCGACTCCTTCGTGATGAAGGGGACGACTCTCCCCCGGGGAACCGTGTGGGGCGGCAACCCGGCCGAAGAGGCCCCGGCTGCCGCCATGTCCCCCCTCCCGCTGGAAAGGGCCCTGTCATGACCACCACCTCTGCGGTGACCTGTCGCACCGCCGACCGCCCGTCGGGCCCGGACAAGGAACGGACCGCTCCCGCGGGTGCCGCGCCGACGGCGATTCCCAGGTGGGCGCAGGAGCGGTTGCCGGGTCGGGGGCGGATCGAAGTGGCTGTGCCCGAGGACCTGCGCCAGGCCGTGCAAACGCTGGCCCAGAGCCTGCAGGTGCCTCCCGTCTCGGTCTGGCTGGCAGCCCATGCACGGGTGCTCCAGGCGTTGTCCGGCGAAACAGAGGTCACGACCGGCTGCAAGGACGCCTCGGGGACGTGGCCCTGCGAACTCGATCTGCGTGTAGGTTCATGGCATGCGCTGGTCTCATCGGCGCGCACCCGGCAGGTCCGGGCCCGCGCCGAGGGGGCCGGGGGGCCGCAGGCGGGGCGGCCGCCGGCTTCCGGAACATACGAGGTGGTATTCAGCACCGACCCTGACGAGGATTCCGGGCTCGCGGAAGGCCTCGTTCTGGGAGTGTCCCTCCGCGCCGCCGCGGGTGGCGAAGCTTTGAGCCTGCGCTACCGCCGCGACGTCCTCGACGAGGACGCAGCCCTCCGGATCGCCGGCTATCACCTGAGCGCAGTCCGCCATCTGCTCGCCGACCCTGGGTCGGACCCCGGCGACGCAGACCTCGTCGGTCCCGAGGAGCGGCGCCTGCAACTGGAACAGCTGGCCGGAGCCGTGCGGCCCCGGCCCCAGCGGCGTTTCCACGAGCTGTTCGAGGAGCGCGTCCGGCAGCATCCCGGGCGCATCGCGGCGGTCCAGGACACGCGGGAGTGGACGTACGCGGAGCTGAACGCCCGCGCCAACCGGTTGGCCCGGGCTTTGCTCGCGCGAGGTTTGCGGGCGGAGGACATCGTGGCGGTCGTCGCCGAACGGGACCTGGAGTGGATGGCCGCCGTCATCGGCATCTTCAAGGCCGGAGGCGCCTACCTGCCGATTGAGCCGCACTTCCCGGCCGACCGAATCGCCAGAACGCTCACGCGGGCCGGGGCCCGGGCAGTGCTCACCGAAGGCGGCAGCACCACCACCCTCGATGAGGCACTGGAAGGAATGCCTGCAGTGACGAAGCTTCTGTTCGAGGACATCGAGGCCGAGGGGCACCCCGCCGGCGACCTCGGCCTGGAGATTCGTCCCGATCAGCTCGCTTACGTCTATTTCACCTCCGGGTCCACTGGCGAGCCGAAAGGCGCGATGTGCGAGCACGGCGGCATGGTGAACCACCTGTACGCCAAGATTGAGGACCTGGGGATCCGCGCCGGGGACGTCGTCGCCCAGACAGCCCCCCAATGCTTCGACATCTCGCTGTGGCAACTGGTCTCGGCGCTGCTCGTCGGCGGCCGCACACTCATCGTCGGGCAGGACCGCATCCTCGACGTCGAGCGGTTCATCGATACGGTGGAACGGGGCGCGGTGGCGGTCTTCCAGGTCGTCCCGTCGTATCTGGACGCCGTGGTGGCGTACCTGGGCGGCAAGCCCCGGCCCTTACCGCACCTCCGCTGCGTCTCGGCGACAGGGGAGGCTCTCAAGCGTGAGCTGGTCCGCCGCTGGTTCGACGTGATGCCGAACGTCAAGCTGGTCAACGCCTACGGGCTAACGGAAACCTCCGACGACACAAACCACGAAGTGATGAGTGCAGCGCCCGCGGGCGGCTCCGTGCCACTGGGCCCGCCAATCCCGAACGTCCGGATCCACATCCTCGACGAGCGGCAGCGGCTTGTGCCGCTGGGAGCGCCGGGCGAGATCGCCTTCTCCGGGGTGTGCGTGGGCCGCGGCTACATCAACGACCCGGAGCGCACTGCACAGGCCTACTCCACCGATCCCTATGTGGACGGCGCGCGGCTCTACCGGGCCGGCGACTACGGCCGCTGGTCCCCGGACGGCAAGCTGGAATACCTGGGCCGGCGGGACAACCAGGTCAAGATCTCCGGGTTCCGGATCGAGATCGGCGACATCGAGAACGCGCTGTTGCGGGTTCCCGGAGTCCGCGACGGCGCCGTCGTCGTCGGCGAGGGTTCCGGGCAGTCCAAGTTCCTGATGGCCTTCTACTCCGGTAACCGCCAGCTCGAGGTCGACGAAATCCGCAACGAGATGGCCGCGCGGGTACCGGGCTACATGGTTCCGTCGGCGTACAGGTGGCAGGAGAGCCTGCCCCTGACCGGCAACGGAAAAATCGACCGGAAGGCCTTGACCCGCATGGCGCGGGAGGTCGTTCCCGAAGCAGGCGCCGCCACGGAACCCCTTTCAGGCACTGAGCAGCTGCTCGCCGAAGCATGGGCGACGGTGCTCGGCCTGCCGGTGGGCCGGATCGGCGGGCAGGACTCGTTCTTTGCACTGGGCGGCACGTCGCTGTCCGCGGTGAAGCTCGCCGTCCTGCTTAAGCGCGCATTGTCGATCAAGGACATCATGCAGACGCCCATCCTGGCGGACCTGGCGGCCCTGCTCGAAGCCTCGTCCCTGACCGGCGCTGCTGTTCCGTCCGCCCCACGCGCGGCGGGATCCGCGGCGGAGCCCGCCTCCATGGCCCCGGTGGGAGGACCGGTTGGCCACTCCCACCAGCTACCCATGAAACGAAAGGACTTCTGATGTCATCTCCTACACCCAGGATCCAATTCGACGTGGAACGCCAAGCCGGACATGCGCCGATCCTCACCGTCGAGGATGGCCACGACCCCGCGCGGTGGGCCGAAGCGAACCGTGGGGCGCTGCGTGCGGCGGTGGATGAGTACGGCGCCGTCCTGGTCCGCGGCCTGGGCCTCCGCGATCCAGCCGAAGTGGCCGCTACCTTCCAGCAGCTGGTTCCGGGCGGGCTCATGCCGGACCGGGAGGCTTTCGCCGCGAGGCAGCCCTACCTGGACGGCGTGTACTCATCCCTGACGTGGCCGGCGAACCAGCCCATGTGCATGCACCACGAGCTCAGCTACGCGCTCGAGTTCCCCGGCCTGATGCTCTTCGCCTGCCTCCAGGCACCCAGCGTCGGTGGGGTGACCGGTGTGGCGGACGCCCGCGCCGTGCTCGATGCCATACCCCTGGACATCGTCCGGCGGTTCGAAAAGGAGGGATGGCTGCTCGCCCGCAGCTACAACGAAGACATCGGTGCCACCTACGAGGAGGCGTTCGGTGTCTCGGACCGCGCCGACGTCGAGAACTACTGCCGCGCGCACAAGATCGAGTTCGAGTGGCAGGGCGACGGGGAGCTGCGCACCCGGCAACGGCGCCCCGCCGTGGTCCGGCACCCGGTGACCGGCCAGCGCTGCTGGTTCAACCAGGTGGCGTTCCTGAGCGAATGGACGATTGCGCCGGAGGTGCGGGAGTACCTCGTGGACGTCTACGGTCCCGACGGGCTACCCTTCAACACCCGCTTCGGCAACGGTGAGCCGATCGAGGAGGACATCATTGCCCTCCTGAACGAGGTCTACGAGGCCCACACTCTTCGAACCCCCTGGGAGACGGGGGACCTCATGCTGGTCGACAACGTCCGCATGGCGCACAGCCGCGAGGCCTATGAGGGGCCTCGGGAGATTCTTGTCGGTATGGCCGAGCCGCGCAACATTTTCGATCTCGATACGCACACCCAGGACGGTTCCAGATGACAAAACTCGCCACTTCCCCAGCCGCAGCGGCCGCAGAGCCGAAGACGGTTCCGCCCTTCGCGGTGATTTCAGGGACCCAGGTGCAGCAGGTGCTCCAGGGCCGGGAAAAGCAGGTCGTCGAGCTGGTCGAGCAGACCTACCGGGTGCACGCAGCCGGAGACTCGGTGAACCCGCCGTCCTATTTCCTGCGTTTCCCGGACCGGCCCACCTCGCGCATCATCGCCCTGCCGGCCTCGATCGGCGGACAGGTGGAGGTTGACGGCATTAAGTGGGTCTCCAGCTTTCCGGACAACGTGTCGTCGGGGATTCCGCGCGCCTCAGCAGTGTTGATCCTCAACGACCGGGTGACGGGCTACCCCTTCGCCTGCATGGAGGGCTCCATTATCAGCGCCTCCAGGACGGCCGCATCGGCTGCCGCGGCGGCCGACTGGCTCAGCCGGGGCCGCGGGCGTCCAAGAAGGGTCGGGTTCTTCGGCACTGGCCTCATTGCCCGCTACATCCACACCTTCCTGAAGGCCACCGACTGGTCCTTCGACGAGATCGGGGTGTTCGACCTCTCGGGTGAGAGCGCGGAGGGTTTCAAAGGCTATCTCGAGCGCAGCGGCACCGGAGCCCGGGTGACCGTGCACGACGGCCCCGAGCAGCTGATCAGAAGCAGCGACCTCGTCGTGTTCGCCACCGTGGCGGGCCAGCCGCACGTGCACGATACGACGTGGTTCGCGCACAACCCGCTGGTGCTGCACGTGTCCCTGCGCGACCTGGCCCCCGAGATCCTGCTGGCCTCGACCAACATCCTCGACGACATCGAGCACTGCCTGAAAGCCGGGACGTCCGCGCATCTCCTGGAGCAGATGACCGGTAACAGGGACTTCGTGGACGGCACCCTGGCCGACGTCATGGAAGGCAAGGTCCCGCCGTCGGACGACCGCCCCATCGTGTTCTCGCCGTTCGGCCTCGGCGTGCTCGACCTGGCAGTGGGCAAATACGTCTACGACGAACTCGCCCGCAGCGGCCAGCTCCGGGTGCTCGAGGACTTCTTTTCCGAGTTGCGTCGGTACGGCTGATCCGGCGGAGCAACCACGCTCATCGGTTCGCACTCAATGAGGAGTGACACAATGCTTTCGTTACCGCAGATGCTGGGGAATGTGTCCAAGGCGCACGTCCAGTCCGTTGAGGACTGGGCAAGATCGGTAACCGGCGTCCTGCGGGACGCCGCGATCTACCACGAAGCCAGAAACGGCTTCTACCGTGCCCAGTGTGACGCGTTGGGAGTCGATCCCGCCGCGATCAACGACATCAACGACCTGCAAGACCTGCCACTGTTGCCGGTCGGCATGTTCAAGCGTCCCGACGCCCAGGTGCTGCTCACCTGCTCCCTGGCCGACATCGAGACCGAAACCCGCTCCAGCGGAACCCGCGGTGTCCCGTCCGTCGCCCCCCGCAACAGCGAGACATTGACCCTGGCGCTGGTCGGCCTGATCGGAACCTACCGGGAGTTCTTCAGCTTGTCCGGGGGCGCGGGACTTTTCTTGAACCCGTCGGACCCAGAAGCTTCGGAGATGGGACTGCTCAAGGACTTGAACATCCTGAACTGCGTCTTCGACCACCACACATATCTCGCTGCCGACCAGGCGTTCGACGCCAGGGAGGCCTTGGAGCACCTGCGCCGGTGGAAGGGCCATATGACACGCCACATCGTCGGTCCGCCGTTCCTCATCGGCCTGCTCCTCCGGTTCCTGGAGCGGGAGAAGGTCAATGTGCGCCTGGACCCGTACAGCATGATCATCACTCTCGGCGGCTGGAAGCGGCACACGGCCGAGGCCATCCCTGACGAAGGCTTTCGGGGGCGGTGCCACGACTCGCTCGGCGTGCGCGCGGAGAACGTGCGCGACATGTACGGGATGGTCGAGTCGAACATGCTCGCGGTCGAATGCCACCTGCATCGCAAGCACGTTCCGCCGTGGTGCTACATCTCCATCCGGGATCCTGGCCAGAACGGGAAAGAGCTCGCCCCGGGGGAGACCGGCACCATCGCCGTATTGGACGCCCTCAGCACCAGTTACCCCGGTTTCCTCCTCACCGACGACATAGGCGATGTCGAAACGGGCACCTGCGGGTGCGGCAGAACCGGCCAGGTCATCAACTTCCGCCGCCGGGGGCAAGGTGACGGGCTTGGCCACTGCCCCGTCAGCATCGAGCGCTACCTCGGTTCGGGCACCACCGCCGAGGCTGAGGCACCGGCTCTCGTGAAGGCCTGACTTCCATGCGCACACCCACCCGCACCGCAAGGCCGTGTCACAGTGATGGAAGGGACAGGCCCATGGAAGCGCCGTCTTCCATCGCCGGAACCCGCCCGTTGCCGAGTACGGCAACCGCCAAGCAGGAACCGGTACCGACGGTGGTCAGTCAGATGCATGAAGTGACGACGGGCAGCAGCATGCCGCCCGCAGTGCATACGGATCCGGCTGCGAATGTGCGTGCCGGCGTCACAGTCTATTTTCTGGGCGGCGAGCAGAACCTGCTCTACGTTGAGGTCAACGGGCAGTGGGTGGAATACGTAAAGTCCGCCCCGCGGTCGGAGGATCGGAGGCCGGATGCTGAAGCGCCCCTGACCCAGCCAGTTCCTCACACGGATACAAGCCAAAATGGCCGACCGGGCCCTGATGCATGGCCGGACCCTGTGCATTGGGCAGGTTACACCTGCCACAGCCCCGACGAAATGACGCGGGACCGCAAGCCCCGGGTCTACTACGATCCCTGCACGAGGCCGGATCTGTTATTCACCGGGAACGGTGAGGCGCCCGCGCTGCCCTTGCCTGTCCTGGAGCTTGCCGGGCACCTGGCAGACCCGGAACCGTGGCTCGATCCCGAGTCGGGGGACCGGTTCTCGTCCATCCAGGCCAGCATGGTCCTGAAGCTGCTGAGGTACGCTCCGCGCTAGCCGTCTGCCGCTCTGGCTTGTTGGCAATGCACTGCCCCCGCTCACGCGGAGGTCTCAGTTTGCCGAAATAGCCTTCCCGATCCGGACAGCGCCGGTCAGAGGACAGCGCCGGTCAGAGCCGGTTCGCCCCGGTCACCCGGACCACCGCGGTGCCGGTCTCGTCCGAGGCAGCCAGATCCACCTCCGCGGATATTCCCCAGTCGTGGTTGCCCGCCGGATCATCGAAGATCTGCCGGACCTTCCAGACGCCGGGCTCCTCGGTGATGATGAGCAGCCCGGGACCGCGGGCGTCAGGGCCGGTGCCGATGTCGTCGTGCTCGTCGAAATAGTCGTCCAGGACGTCTTCCCAGCGGTCCGCATCCCAGCCGGCGTCGCCGTCGAGCTCGCCCAGTGCGGTGGCGTCCTCGTCGGCGAAAAGCTCGACGCGGCGGAACATCTCGTTCCGGACCATGACCCGGAACGCCCGGATGTTGGACGTGAGCGACGGCGGCGGGGGAGGCGGTGCGTCGTGCGGCGTCGGGGCGGCACCGGACGCCAGCTCCTCCCACTCGTCCAGCAGGCTGGAATCCACCTGGCGCACCAGCTCGCCGAGCCAGGCAATCAGATCCTCGAGGTCCTCCCGCAGCGCATCCTGCGGCACGGTCTGCCGGAGTGCTTTGAAGCCATCCGCCAGGTACCGCAACACGATCCCCTCGGAACGGGCAAGGCCGTAGAACTGCACGAACTCGCCGAAGTTCATCGCGCGCTCGTACATGTCCCGGATGACCGACTTGGGAGCCAGCTCAAAGTCGCCCACCCACGGGGCTGCCTTGCGGTACACCTCGAAGGCCTCGCCCAGGATTTCCGCGAGCGGCTGGGGGTAGGTGACCTCGTCAAGCATGGCCATCCGCTGCTCATACTCGATGCCGTCAGCCTTCATGGCGGCCACCGCCTCGCCGCGTGCCTTCTTCTGCTGCGCCGAGAGGATCTGCCGCGGCTTCTCCAGCGTGGCTTCAATGACGGAGACGACGTCGACGGCGTAGGACGGCGATTCCGGATCCATCAGGTCCAGCGCGGCCAGGGCAAACGGCGAAAGCGGCTGGTTCAGGGCGAAGTTAGGCTGCAGGTGTACGGTCAGGCGCACCGTGCGGCCGTCCGGCCCCTGTTCCGCAGCCGGGATGCGTTCCACCACCTCGGCGGCGAGCAGTTCCCGGTAGATCCCCAGGGCCTTCTTCATCAGCCGCAGCTGCGAGGGACGGCTTTCGTGGTTTTCGGTCAGGAGCCGGCGCGCCGCCGCGAACGGGTCGCCGGGACGCTCCATGAGGTTCATCAGCATCGCATGTGTCACGGTGAAGCTGGAGTTCAGTGGGTCCGGGACAGAGTCCACCAGGCGGTTGTAGGTCGGTTCCCCCCAGGACACGAATCCCTCCGGCGGCTTTTTCTTCACCACCTGGCGCAGCTTCCGCTGGTCGTCGCCGAACTTCGCGGTGGCCTTGGCCATCGCCTTGACGTTTTCCACGACGTGCTCGGGGGCCTGCACCACCACGGTGCCGGCCGTATCGTAGCCGGCCCGGCCGGCCCTTCCGGCAATCTGGTGGAACTCACGGGAGTTGAGCAGGCGGGTGCGTACGCCGTCGTACTTGCTCAGGGCGGTGAGCACGACAGTGCGGATGGGCACGTTGATCCCCACGCCCAGCGTGTCCGTGCCGCAGATGACCTTGAGCAGGCCGGCCTGGGCCAGTTGCTCCACGAGCCGGCGGTACTTGGGCAGCATGCCCGCATGGTGCACGCCGATGCCGTGCCGGACGAGGCGGTTCAGGGTCTTGCCGAAGCCCGCCGCGAAACGGAAGTTCGCGATGAGCTCGGCGATCCTGTCCTTTTCCTCGCGCGTGCACACGTTGATGCTCATGAGCGTCTGGGCGCGCTCGATGGCCTCCGCCTGGCTGAAATGCACCACATAGACCGGCACCTCCTTGGTGCCGAGCAGCTCTTCGAGGGTTTCGTGAACCGGCGTCTCGCGGTAGTAGTAGTGCAGCGGAATGGGGCGTTCAGCCGAGCTGACGGTGGTGGTCGGCCGTCCCGTGAGTTCGGTCATGCCGGCTTCGAACCGGCTGACGTCGCCCAGCGTGGCGGACATCAGGAGAAACTGTGCCTGTGGGAGTTCCAGCAGCGGAACCTGCCACGCCCAGCCGCGCTGCGGATCGGAGTAGAAATGGAATTCGTCCATGATCACAGCGCCCAGCTCGGCCGCCGCGCCTTCGCGCAGGGCGGTGTTGGCCAGGATTTCGGCGGTGCAGCAGATGATCGGGGCGTCCTGGTTCACGCCGGAGTCGCCGGTGATCATGCCGACGTTCTCCGCCCCGAAGATCTCGCAGAGGGCGAAGAACTTCTCGGAGACCAGCGCCTTGATGGGGGCCGTGTAATAGCTGCGCTCACCCCTGGCCATCGCCTGGAAGTGGGCGGCAATGGCAACGAGTGACTTGCCTGATCCGGTAGGCGTCGCGAGGATCACGTTGGCGCCGGAGGCCAGCTCCATGATGGCCTCGTCCTGGGCCGGGTAGAGCTGCAGGCCGCGGCTTTCGGTCCACTCCACGAAGCGCTCGTACAGCGTGTCCGGGTCCGCGCCGGTTCCGGTGGTGATCCGTGCGGACGGGGCGGGGAGCTGTTC
The DNA here is from genome assembly GCF_000238915.1 of Arthrobacter globiformis NBRC 12137. Lineage (GTDB taxonomy): Bacteria > Actinomycetota > Actinomycetes > Actinomycetales > Micrococcaceae > Arthrobacter > Arthrobacter globiformis. The sequence continues at coordinate 91,296 of NZ_BAEG01000091.1, forward strand.
AACGAGTTTCATTGCCTCCCAGCTTAGTGCCAGCGCGTCCCTGGACGGTTTCAGTCCGGCCCGGCGTTAGGCTCGCTCTGCCAGGACAAAACTTCAAGGACGAAGCTTCAACGAACGAGCTTCAACGAACAAACGGAGGCCATGTGTGGGATCCCGCCAAATACGTTCAGTTCGGGGACTACCGGCAGCGTCCGTTCTTTGACCTGACCGGCCGCGTCCTCCCCGACGACCCGCGGCAGGTGGTGGACCTGGGTTGTGGTCCCGGCAACCTGACCGCCACGCTCGCGGCCCGCTGGCCTGACGCGCGGGTGGTGGGCCTGGACTCCTCCGCCGAAATGCTGGCCACGGCCGAACATCACCGCCAGTCCGCGCCGGGACTGGAGTTCCGGCTCGGGGACATCGCTTCGTGGGCCCCCTCCGCGGACACCGATGTGGTGGTGAGCAACGCGGCTCTGCAGTGGGTCCCCGGGCACCCTGAACTGCTGGCCGGCTGGCTGAAGGCGCTGAAGCCGGGCGCGTGGTTTGCCCTCCAGGTGCCGGGGAACTTCACGTCCGCGTCCCATATCCTGATGCGCGACGTCGCCGAGTCGCCGAAGTGGGCCGGGAAGCTTGCCGGCGTGCTGCGCCACGATGAGGCGGTGGCGCTTCCGGCACAATACCTCGAGATCATGCTCGACGCCGGGTGCGCGGCAGACGCGTGGGAGACCACCTACCAGCAGGTGCTCACGGGCGAAAACCCGGTGCTGGATTGGGTGCGCGGCGCCGGCCTGCGGCCCGTGCTGGCTGCGCTGCCGCCGGACGATGCCGCCGAGTTCGAGGCCGAATACGGCGCCCGGCTGGCCGAGGCCTATCCGGCCACGCCGCACGGCACGGTGTACCCGTTCCGCAGGATCTTCGCGGTGGCCCGCAAGCTTTAGGGCAGCCGCTCCCGCCGCGCGCGGAATGTCCCGCGCGGTCCCATGTGATCTGGCTTACAATGGCCAAGCGGTCATTGGGGGCCTGCCCAGGCTCCCGTACGCCTTGGCGATAGAGGAGGCGCGGTGCTGATTGGCTTAATGCTCCGCCTCCTTGGCGAGCACCGGGCCGCTGTCTGGGCGATCATCGTGCTGCAGGTGGTGCAGACGGCAGGAAACCTGCTGCTGCCGACGCTGAATGCCAGCATCATCGACGACGGGATCCTCGCCAACCAGCCCGGGGTAATCCTGGGGCTTGGCGGCTGGATGCTGGTGCTCACCGCGGTCCAGGCCGCAGCGGCCCTGGCCGCCGGATACCTCGGGGCCGACGTCGCCATGAAAATTGGCCACCGCCTGAGACGGGAGCTGTTCGCCCAGGTCCAGGCGATGTCATCCCAGGAGATCGGGACCTTCGGCGCCCCCAGCCTCGTCACCAGGGCAACCAACGACGTCCAGCAAATCCAGACCTTCGCGGTCCTGGTCTTCACCATGCTCGCCGCGGCGCCGGTCATGGGCATCGGGGGAATCATCCTGGCCATCCAGCAAAATGCGGCCCTGTCCTCTGTCGTGATCGTCATAGTCCCGGTGCTGGTGCTCATCATGTACTTGATCGTGCGCCGCCTCATACCGCTCTACCGGCAGGGCCAGGCCCTTATCGACGGCATCACCCGGATCCTCCGCGAACAGATCATTGGCGCCAACGTCATCCGGGGCTTTGTCCGGCAGAAGCATGAAGTGGCCCGGTTCACGGAAGCGAACCGGCGGCTGACCAGCAACAACCTCCAGTCCGCGCTCCTGGTTGCGGGCATGCTTCCGATGATCATGATCGTGGTGAACCTCTCCTCGGTGGCCGTGGTCTGGTTCGGTGGGCAACTGATCGGCAGCGGCAATATGGAGGTGGGTGCCCTCACGGCCCTCATCGCCTACATCCTGCAGATCCTGCTGGCCATCATGATGGCCATGTATGTGTTCAGCACCGCACCCCGCGCGGCCGTCTGCGCCGAGCGGATCCAGGCTGTGCTGGACGTGACCCCGGCACTGGCTGTACCCGCCGTGCCGGGTCCCGCAGGGGCAGGGCAGGCCGCGACGGCGTCCGCCCCGGTGCCAACAATCGCGGTGCCAGCCATCGCGGAGCCGGCTGCCGGCTCCGGCGGGGGAGTCGAGTTCAGCCACGTCTGGTTCGCCTATCCCGGGGCGGAGTCCCCGGTCCTGGCCGACATCTCTTTTACTGCCGGACCGGGCACCACCACGGCCATCATCGGTGCCACCGGCAGCGGCAAGACCACGCTCCTGAATCTCCTGCCACGGTTCCTGAACGCCACGTCAGGCGAAATCCGGTTGGGCGGAGCCGACATCCGGAAACTGCCCGCTGACCGGCTTCGGGAACGGATTTCGGTGGTGCCGCAGCACTCGTATCTCTTCTCAGGCACTGTGGCAGGCAACCTGCGGATGGCCGCGCCGGGGGCCACTGAGGACGACCTGTGGAGGGCCCTGCGGTTGGCGCAGGCCGAGGACTTCGTCCGTCTGCTCCCGGACGGCCTGCATGCCGCCGTCGCGCAGGGCGGGGCCGGGCTTTCGGGCGGGCAGCGGCAGCGCCTCTGCATTGCCCGCGCGATGCTCCGCACCGCGGATCTTTACCTCTTTGACGACAGTTTTTCCGCCCTGGACTATGCCACCGAGGCCGCAGTGACGCGGGCGCTCGAGCCGGTGCTGGCAGCGGCAACGGTGCTGATGGTGGCTGAACGCATCCCGACCATCATGGGTGCGGACCTGATCCTGGTGCTCGACGAAGGCCGGCTGGTGGCCCAGGGAACCCACACTGAACTGCTGGTCTCATCACCCACCTACCGGGAGATCGCCGAGTCGCAGCTGGCCCTCGATGAGCAGCCATGAGGGCCGGGCAGCCATGAGGGGCGGGCGCCCATGAAGGGCTCGCACGCCGCCGAACGCAAGACGGGCAGTTTCCTGCCGGCGGCCAGACGCCTCCTGGGCTTGCTGCGCCCGTTCAAGGGCAGGATGGCCCTGGCCGTCGCGGCGACCTGCGGCTTCGCCGCCCTCAATGTGGCGGCTCCCAAGCTCCTGGGTGACGCCACCGACGTCATCGTCGACGGTTTCATGCATGGCACGTTCGACGCCGGCAGGCTGGCGGCGCTGCTCGCTGTGGTGTCGCTGATGTACGTCGGGACCTCCGTTTTCAACTGGGTCCAGGGAGCCCTGACCGCCCAGACTGTGCAGCGGCTTGTTTTCGGTCTTCGCGCCGCCGTCGAGGACAAACTGCACCGGCTGCCGTCCGCGCACTTCCACGAGCAGGCCAGGGGCGATGTCCTCAGCAGGGCAACCAACGACGTCGACAACATCTCGCAGGCGCTCAACCAGCTGCTCACGCAGCTGATCATGTCCGTTCTGATGCTGTGCGGTTCGCTGGCCATGATGCTGTGGATCTCCCCTCTGCTGGCCGTCATCGCCCTGTTGTCCGTGCCGCTGTCCACGCTGATAACGGTGTTCATGGCGCGCCAGTCGCAGGCCTATTTCAGCGCCCAATGGGCATCCACCGGGGAGGTGAACGCCCATATTGAGGAATTCATCACCGGTCACGAGGTGATCAAGGCATTTGGGCAGCAGGACACGGTTTCGGCCATCTTCGGCCGCGGCAACGACCGGCTGGCCCGGAGCAGCGCCCGCGCCCAGTTCGTCTCCGGAGCCGTGCAGCCGCTCATGGTTTTCGTCGCCAACCTCAACTACGTGGCCGTGGCCGTCGTCGGTGCCCTGCAGGTGGCGGCCGGCGGAATGACGATCGGCGGCATCCAGGCGTTCATCCAGTTCAGCCGGCTGTTCACCCAGCCGATGGGCCAGATCGGCGGCATGCTTACCCTCATGCAGTCCTGCGCAGCCTCGGCGGAGCGGGTCTTCGCCCTGCTGGACGAACCTGAGATCCCCCGCGAGGACCAGGTTCCGGCCCGCCACGAAAACCTCCGCGGGCGGATTGATTTCGAGGACGTCACCTTTGCATACACCCGGGGGGCACCGGCCGTCAGCGGGCTGTCGTTCTCCGTCCTGCCGGGCCAGACCGTGGCCATCGTGGGCCACACCGGCGCCGGCAAGACCACCGTGGTGAACCTCCTCATGCGCTTCTATGAGCTCGATTCAGGCCGTATTACGATCGACGGCACGGACATCGCCACGGTGCCTGTGGACTCGCTGCGGTCCAATTTCGCCGTGGTCATGCAGGACGTCTGGCTGTTCAGCGGCACGGTGCGCGACAACATCGAGTACGGCTGGCCTGGGGCGGACGATGACCGGGTCCTGGCAGCCGCCGAGGCCAGCCACGTGGACCACTTTGTGCGGTCGCTGCCCGCCGGGTACGCCACGGTCCTGGGGGACGACGGCGATTCGCTGAGCCAGGGCCAAAGGCAACTGATCACCATCGCGCGGGCCCGGCTCGCCGACCGCAGCGTCCTGATCCTGGATGAGGCAACAAGTTCCGTTGACACCCGGACCGAGGTGCAGATCAAGCTCGCGATGAACCGGCTGAGGCAGGGCAAGACGAGCTTCATCATTGCCCACAGGTTGTCCACCGTGCGCGACGCTGATCTAATTCTCGTCATGGATCACGGACGCATTGTTGAACAGGGGACGCACAGCAGCCTGCTGTCCGTGGACGGTCATTACCGGCACCTGTATGAGGCCCAGTTCCGCGGGGTAGACCGCGAACTCGGCGCCATCCGCCGGCACCACGGCAGGCACGCCGCCGGCAAGCAGCGCTACCGGGAGTCCGGCCTGTGACCGCCGGGGATGCCTTCCCGGGGCGGTGGAAGCCGAACACCGGCAGCTCCGTGGCCCTCTTCGAGCAGCTGCGGCTCCACGTGATCGAACAGGCGGACCAGGGAAAGCTTGCCCCCGGTACACGGCTGCCGGCGGTGCGGGCCCTCGCCGGAACCCTCGGCGTGGCACCCCACACGGTGGCCCGGGCGTACAAGGAACTCGAAGCTGCGGGCGTCGTCGCCACGAAGGGCCGGAACGGGACGGTGGTCTGCGCCCGCGACGAGCGCTGGGGGGCATTGTCCGAGGCCGCAGCCGGGTATGCGGCAGCCGCGAAATCGCAGGGCGCAACGTTCGCGGAGGCGGTCCACCTGTTGGCGGCTGCTTACGACGCTGAGTAGTGAGGGTGGCATAGCACACCCGCGTGGATATTCGAAGAAGTTTTCGACTAGCATTAGTGGGTGCCTAAAGCCGTAGCTGAAGAAACCGCCGTTGTCCCCTCCGCCGTCGTCCCCCTGAACCCCGCCAAACCGGCGCGCCCGGACCTGTCCCGGCTGGTGGTCAAGGGCGCCCGCGAGCACAACCTCCGCAACGTTGACCTCGACCTGCCGCGCGATGCCATGATCGTCTTCACGGGCCTGTCCGGCTCCGGAAAGTCGTCCCTGGCCTTCGATACCATCTTCGCCGAGGGCCAGCGCCGCTACGTCGAATCGCTCTCCGCCTACGCCCGGCAGTTCCTGGGCCAGGTGGACAAGCCCGACGTCGACTTCATCGAGGGCCTGTCACCCGCGGTCTCAATCGACCAGAAGTCCACGAGCAAGAATCCACGCTCCACCGTGGGCACGATCACCGAAATTTACGACTACATGCGTCTCCTGTGGGCACGCGTGGGCCGTCCGCACTGCCCCGTCTGCGGTGAACCCGTCATCAAGCAGACGCCGCAGCAGATCGTGGACCAGCTGCTCGAACTGGAGGACGGCACCCGCTTCCAGATCCTCGCTCCCGTGGTGCGGGGGCGCAAGGGTGAGTTCGTCGACCTCTTCAAGGAATTGACGGCGAAGGGCTATTCCCGCGCCCGGGTCGACGGCGACCTCGTCCAGCTGAGCGATCCGCCCAAGCTGGGCAAGCAGTTCAAGCACACCATTGAGGTGGTGGTGGACCGGCTCGTGGTCAAGGAAGGCATCCGGCAGCGCCTGACGGACTCCATCGAGACGGCGCTTGGCCTGGCTGAGGGACGTGTCCTTGCCGACTTCGTCGACCTGGAATCCGACGACCCCCACCGCACGCGTGCCTTTTCGGAAAACCTGGCCTGCCCCAATGAGCATCCGCTCGCCATCGACGAGATTGAGCCGCGGTCCTTCTCGTTCAACAACCCGTTCGGCGCCTGCTCGGCCTGCAGCGGCATCGGCACCCGGCTGGAAGTCGACGAGGAACTCATCATTCCCAACCCGGAGCTCGCGCTGGAGGACGGAGCCATCGCGCCGTGGTCCCTGGGCACCGCCACCACCGAGTACTGGAACCGTCTGCTCGGCGGACTCGCCAAAGAGCTCGGGTTCTCCATGACCACACCGTGGCAGGACCTTCCGTCCGAGGTCCGGCAGACTGTCCTGCACGGCAAGGACCACAAGGTTGTGGTGCAGTACCGCAACCGGTTCGGCAGGGAGCGCAAGTACAGCACCGGCTTCGAAGGCGTGGTGCAGTACGTGCACCGCAAGCACACCGAAACCGAGTCTGACTACGCCAGGGACCGCTACGAGGAATACATGCGGCAGATCCCCTGCCCCGCCTGCAACGGCGCCCGGCTGAACCCGGCGTCGCTCTCGGTTCTCATCAACGGCAAATCCATTGCCGACGTCGCGCGGCTGCCCATGCGCGAATGCGCAGCATTCCTGGACAACCTCGTGTTGACCGGCCGTGAGGCCCAGATCGCCCATCAGGTCCTCAAGGAGATCCAGGCCCGCCTGACCTTCCTGCTGGACGTGGGCCTGGAATACCTCAACCTGGAGCGCCCCTCCGGCACCCTCTCCGGCGGCGAGGCCCAGCGCATCAGGCTCGCCACCCAGATCGGCTCCGGCCTCGTGGGCGTCCTGTACGTCCTGGACGAGCCCTCCATCGGGCTGCACCAGCGGGACAACCGGCGCCTGATTGAGACCCTGACCCGGCTGCGGGACCTGGGCAACACCCTCATTGTGGTCGAGCACGACGAGGACACCATCCACGAGGCAGACTGGATCGTGGATATCGGCCCGGGAGCCGGCGAGCACGGCGGGCAGGTGGTCCACTCGGGGTCCTACAAGGCACTCCTGGAGAACACGAAGTCCCTGACCGGGGACTACCTCTCCGGCCGAAAGAGCATCGACGTCCCCAAGAAGCGGCGCAAGTACGATAAGAAGCGTGAGCTGAAGGTGGTCGGCGCCCGCGAGAACAACCTCGTGAACGTTGATGCCGCCTTCCCCCTGGGCCTGTTCACAGCCGTGACCGGCGTCAGCGGCTCCGGCAAGTCCACCCTGGTCAACGAGATCCTGTACAAGGTGCTGGCCAACAAGCTCAACGGCGCCAAGCAGGTGGCCGGGCGCCACCGCACTGTCCAGGGCCTCGAGCACCTGGACAAGGTGGTGCACGTGGACCAGAGCCCCATCGGCCGTACCCCGCGCTCCAACCCGGCAACGTACACCGGAGTGTTCGACCACATCCGGAAGCTCTTTGCCGAGACCACCGAAGCCAAGGTCCGCGGCTACATGCCCGGACGGTTCTCCTTCAACGTCAAGGGCGGCCGCTGCGAGGCCTGCTCCGGTGACGGCACGCTCAAGATCGAGATGAACTTCCTGCCGGACGTCTATGTCCCGTGCGAGGTCTGTCACGGTGCCCGCTACAACCGCGAGACCCTCGAGGTGCACTACAAGGGCAAGACCATCGCCGATGTCCTGAACATGCCCATCGAGGAGGGAGCCGAGTTCTTCGCGGCGTTCTCCCCGATTGCCCGCCACCTCAAGACGCTCGTGGACGTCGGCCTCGGATACGTCCGCCTGGGCCAGCCCGCCACCACGCTGTCCGGCGGCGAGGCGCAGCGCGTGAAGCTGGCCGCCGAGCTCCAGAAACGGTCCAACGGCCGCAGCGTCTACGTCCTGGACGAGCCCACCACGGGGCTTCACTTCGAGGACATCCGGAAGCTGCTCATGGTGCTGCAGGGCCTCGTGGAGAAGGGCAACACGGTCATCACCATCGAGCACAACCTCGACGTCATCAAGAGCGCCGACTGGATCGTGGACCTGGGCCCTGACGGGGGTTCCGGCGGCGGCCGGATCGTGGCCTCCGGCACCCCCGAGCAGGTCTCCAAGTCCTCGGAAAGCCACACCGCGAAGTTCCTGGCCGAAATCCTCGGCTAGCGGCCCAAGCCCCGAGACGCCAACCAACTAAGGCGCCTAACCACCATGGCGGCCCGCCGTCGTCCACCGTCCGGTTGGAGTTTTTCTACAGGCAATGGCCGCTAAACGCCCCGGAAGTCGTGATATGTGTGCAAGAACTCGTCTGCGGGGGCGGAAGTATTCTTCGGAAGGCATACGAGTTTGAGCAGGCGTGCCATCGTGAGAAACTAAGCCGGTGACTTCAACAACAGTGCCCGTGATCTTCGACCTGGACGGCACTCTTGTCGATCCGGCCGGCGGGATAACAGACGGAATTGCCGCGGCCCTCACCGAACATGGCCTTGCTGTCCCAAGCCAGGACCTTCTAGACGCGATGGTGGGTCCCAAGCTGAGCGACTCCCTGCTGAACGTCGCGGCTGTTCCGCCGGCCATGCTCAAGGCGGTCATCCGGACCTATCGGATGCATTACCTGGACTCCGGCATTGCCCAGAGCCGCCTGTATCCGGGCATCGTGGACCTGCTGGACGGCTATGTCGAGGCGGGGCGGCCCGTAGCGGTGGCGACGCAAAAGCCGCAGGCCCTTGCGCATATCGTGCTTGAACACCACAAGATCGCTCGCCGGTTCCTCACCATCAAAGGCTCAGGCGCGGACGAGACCGCGGCTGCGGCAGGTCCGGTAGGCAAGACCGGCATCATCGCCGCCGCCATGACGGCCCTCGGCACGCAGCATGCCGTGATGGTGGGCGACCGCGCGCAGGACGTGGCCGGAGCATTGGCCAACGGGCTCGACTGCATCGGTGTCAGCTGGGGTTTTGCGCCCGACGGCGAACTGGAGGCAGCGGGAGCGGTGGCCGTCGTGCACGACACCGCCGGCCTGCGCGCCAAGGTCGAGGAGCTGGAGAACGTCCGTGCCGCAGCCCTGAGCGAGGTGCGCAACGATGGAGCTGTTTGACGGCGTCCGCTGGACGACGCGGACCCTTATCTCCGGTAGCTGCCGGCCAACCGTCATCGGGCTGGAGAACGTGCCCAAGGACGGTCCCTTCATTGTGGCGCCCAACCACCTTTCCTTTTTGGACAGCGTGATTGTCCAGGCGCTCATGCCGCGTCCCGTGGCGTTCTTTGCCAAGGCGGAGTACTTCACCACCAAGGGCATCAAGGGCCGGGTGATGAAGTCCTTCTTCGAGGCAGTCGGCTCCATTCCTGTGGAACGCGGGGAGCAGGCCGCGAGCGTGCAGGCCCTCAAGACACTCCTGGACATCCTCGAGGACGGCCGGGGCATCGGGATCTACCCCGAGGGCACCCGTTCCCGTGACGGAATCCTCTACCGCGGCCGGACCGGCGTCGGCTGGCTGGCCCTCACCACCGGCGCGCCGGTGATCCCGGTGGGACTCATCGGTACCGAGAAGCTGCAGCCCGCTGGCCGCAATGCCGTCAAGCCCCAGCACTTCACCATGAAGGTGGGGGAGCCGATCTACTTCGACAAGACCGGACCGGACCATTCCCTTCCCGCCCGGCGCCAGGTGACCGACCGGATCATGGACGCCATTGCCGAGCTCAGCGGCCAGGAGCGTTCCACCAGCTACAACCAGAGCAAGGTCATCGAGTAGGCTGCTTCCTCACAGCAGCCGGCCGTCCGTTCAGGATGGCCTGCGGCAATCCGGAGGCCCTCAGCTCAGTAGACTGGAATCGTGGCAGATCCATCGAGTTATAGACCCCAGACGGGTGAGATTCCGACCAATCCGGGTGTTTACAGGTTCAGGGATCCCCATGGGAGGGTCATCTACGTCGGCAAGGCGAAGAACCTCCGGTCGCGCCTGAATTCGTATTTCGCGAACCCGGCGGGGCTGCTGCCCAAGACCCACGCCATGGTGTACGCGGCCAGCAGCGTCGAGTGGACGGTGGTGGGCAGCGAACTTGAATCCCTGCAGCTGGAATACACCTGGATCAAGGAATTCAAGCCGCGGTTCAACGTGGTTTTCCGGGACGACAAGACGTACCCCTACCTCGCCGTCACCATGGGCGAGAAGCTGCCCCGCGTGCAGGTCATGCGCGGCGAACGGCGGAAGGGCACGCGGTATTTCGGGCCCTACACGGCAGGTGCCATCCGGGAAACCATGGACACGCTGCTGCGGGTCTTTCCGGTGCGGAGCTGCAGTGCGGGGGTGCTGAAGCGGGCCCAGGCCAGCGGCCGGCCCTGCCTGCTGGGCTACATCGACAAATGCTCGGCCCCCTGCGTCGGCCGCGTCACCCCTGAGGAACACCGCGCCCTGGCCGATGACTTCTGCGCTTTCATGGGCGGCGAGGCCAAGCGGTTCATCGCCCGGCTCGAAAAGGAGATGGGGGCCGCCGTCGCCGTCCTCGACTACGAACGCGCCGCCCGGCTGCGCGACGATATCACCGCCCTCCGGAAGGTCTTCGAGCGGAACGCCGTGGTGCTCGCCGAAGACACCGACGCCGACGTTTTTGCCCTGCACGAGGACGAGCTCGAAGCGGCCGTCCAGGTGTTCCATGTCCGGGGTGGACGGGTCCGCGGCCAGCGCGGCTGGGTGGTCGAAAAGGTGGAGGACTTCACCACACCCGACCTCGTCGAACACCTCCTCCAGCAGGTCTACGGCGAGGACGCCGAGGTCCAGGGCAGGCTTCCCCGCGAGGTGCTGGTGCCTGTTGAGCCGAGCAATGCGCAGGACCTGGCCGTGTGGCTGGCGGGCATCCGCGGAGCCAAGGTGGACATCCGCGTTCCGCAGCGCGGGGACAAGGCCGCCCTCATGTCCACGGTACGCGAAAACGCCGAGCACGCGCTCCGGCTCCACAAGACCCGCCGGGCCGGCGACCTTACCGTGCGTTCCCAGGCGCTGCAGGAACTTCAGGAGGCGCTGGAGCTGCCCGTCCCGCTGCTGCGCATCGAGTGCTACGACGTCTCCCACGTCCAGGGCACCAATGTGGTGGCTTCCATGGTGGTGGTGGAGGACGGGCTGCCCAAGAAGTCCGACTACCGCAAGTTCTCCATCACCGGAGCCGCGGCCACGGACGACACCGCCGCGATGCACGACGTCCTGACGCGGCGCTTCCGGCACTACCTCGTGGACAAAACGGCCCAGGTTGAAGCCGCCGAACTGGTCGCCACGCCGGCAGTCGCGGCTGCCGGCGCGAACGGGGCGGCCCCGGGTGCCGCGGCGCCGGACGACGCGCTGTCCGACACCACCACGCCGGCCCCGCGGGCAAAATTCGCCTACCCGCCCAACCTTGTTGTGGTGGACGGCGGCAAGCCGCAGGTCAACGCGGCTGCCCGCGCCCTCGAATCGCTGGGCATCGACGACGTTTACGTGGTCGGGCTCGCCAAGCGCCTCGAAGAGGTCTGGCTGCCGGACAGCGACTTTCCGGTGATCCTGCCCCGCTCCTCGCAGGGCCTCTACATGCTGCAGCGCATCCGTGACGAGGCCCACCGGTTCGCCATCTCGTTCCACCGGCAAAAGCGCGGCAAGGCGATGACCGTCTCAGCACTGGACGGTGTACCCGGGCTGGGCGATTCCAAGCGGAAGGCCCTGCTCGCCCACTTTGGCTCCGTCAAGAAGATCAAGGCGGCATCGGCGGAGGAACTGACCGCTGCCAAGGGTGTTGGGCCGGCGCTGGCGGCGGCCATCGTCACGCACTTCAGTCCGGGCGGAGAAGGCGGCGGCTCGGGTGACACCGTTCCGGCGATCAACATGACCACCGGGGAAGTGCTGGAAACTTAGCCCGCGCCCCGAAACTTGGTTAGGGTAAGTACGGGAAATCGGCGTGTGCCGCAAACAGCAACCGCGCAGGAACTGCGCGCGGGAAGCAACAGCAGGAATGGGGCTGGAATTAATGGCAGAGTCGACGGCGGAGTCCAGTACCGAGGAGGACGGCCTGACACCGGTCAAGCCCGCCGAAGCGGAACTGCTCATCGTGACCGGAATGTCCGGCGCAGGCCGCAGCACCGCCTCCGATGCGCTGGAGGACCACGGCTGGTACGTCGTCGAGAACCTGCCGCCGCAGATGCTGGGGACGCTCGCCGAACTCGTGTCCCACGCCCCGCAGTCCATCCCCAAGCTTGCCGTGGTGATGGACGTGCGCAGCAAGGCGCTGTTCGCCGATATCCGTGCGGCCTTGCGGGCCCTCGAAGCCAGCGGTGTCACCTTCCGGGTGCTGTTCCTCGACGCCAGCGATGACGTCCTGGTCCGCCGCTTCGAGCAGGGACGGCGTCCGCATCCGCTGCAGGCCGGCGGCAGGATCCTGGACGGCATCGCCGCGGAGCGTGAGCTCCTCAAGGAACTGCGCGACTCCTCGGACCTCGTCCTGGACACCTCCTCCCTGAACGTGCACGGGCTCGCCACCGCGATCACCGAATTGTTCACCGAGACCGGCCCCATCGCGATCCGCCTCAACATCATGAGCTTCGGTTTCAAGTACGGCCTGCCCGTGGACGCCAACTACGTGGCCGACGTCAGGTTCATCCCGAATCCGCACTGGGTGCCCGCGCTGCGGCCGCACACCGGCCTGGACCAGGACGTCAGCGAGTACGTCCTCGGTGCCGAGGGCGTGCCGAACTTCGTGGAACGGTACGTCCTCGCCCTGGAACCTGTCCTGGAGGGCTACCGCCGGGAGAACAAGCACTACGCCACCATCGCCGTCGGATGCACGGGCGGAAAGCACCGCTCGGTGGCAGTCGCCATGGAGCTCTCCAAACGCCTCGCGCAATATCCGCGCGTAACTGTGACCACGACTCACCGGGACCTGGGCCGCGAGTAATGGGCGTTCTCACCGGCCCGCTGCCCCTCATTCCGCCGACCGGCCTGACCGGTTCCCAGCCTGCCAAGGGACCGACCGTCGTCGCGCTTGGCGGCGGCCACGGCCTTTCGGCCTCACTCTCGGCACTGCGCCTGCTGACGTCCGAACTGACCGCGGTCGTCACCGTGGCGGACGACGGCGGGTCCTCCGGCCGTCTCCGCGAGGAGTACGGCGTCCTTCCGCCCGGTGATCTCCGGATGGCGCTGTCCGCCCTGTGCGATGACACCGACTGGGGCCGCACCTGGCGCGACGTCATGCAGCACCGGTTCCGGTCCGCCCGCGGCGGCGCCTCCCTTGACGAGCACGCCATGGGCAACCTGCTGATCGTCACCCTCTGGGAACTGCTGGGCGACGCAGTGGCCGGCCTGAAATGGGCCGGGGCGCTGCTCGGCGCCCGCGGACAGGTCCTGCCCATGTCCACGGTTCCGCTCACCATCGAGGGCGATGTGCGCGTGACGGCGCCGGACGGCAGCAGCACGGTCACCACCATCACGGGCCAGGCGCGCTGTGCCGTGGCGGGCTCGCTGGAGAGCGTCCGGCTGCTGCCCGAGCAGGCTCCGGCCTGCGTCGAAGCCCTGACCGCGGTTGAGCTTGCCGACTGGGTGGTGCTGGGTCCGGGCTCCTGGTACACGTCCGTGCTGCCGCACCTGCTGCTGCCGGAAATGCGGCAGGCGCTCTGCGATACTCCGGCCAAGCGCTGCCTCACCATGAACCTCGCCATGGACACGAAGGAAACCTCTGGCATGTCCGCCGCGGACCACCTTCACGTCCTGCGGGACTACGCGCCGGAGTTCAGCGCGGACGTGGTCCTCGCGGACCCGGCTTCGGTTTCGGACCTGGCCGAGTTTGAGCGGGCAGCGGGGATGATCGGCGCCGAGGTTGTCTTGGGTAGAGTAGGGGCTTCGGGCCGGAGACCGGTCCACGACCCCTTGCGGCTGGCTACGGCCTACCAGGATATTTTCGGGAATAGTTAGGAAAGGTGCCATGGCACTGACAGCATCAGTCAAGGAAGAACTCTCCCGCCTGGATATTAAGAAATCATCAGTCCGCAAGGCTGAGGTCTCGGCCATGCTCCGCTTCGCCGGGGGACTGCACATCATTTCGGGCCGCATTGTCATCGAGGCCGAGGTGGATCTTGCCTCCACCGCCCGGCGCTTGCGCGCCGCCATCGCGGAGGTCTACGGGCACCAGAGCGAAATCATCGTCGTCTCCGGCAGCGGCCTGCGCCGCGGCAGCCGTTACGTCGTCCGCGTTGTCCGCGACGGTGAGGCGCTGGCCCGGCAGACCGGGCTCCTGGACGGCCGGGGACGCCCCGTGCGCGGGCTGCCGTCCGTCGTCGTCAACGGTTCAGCCGCGGACGCCGAGGCGGTGTGGCGCGGCGCCTTCCTGGCGCACGGCTCACTCACCGAACCTGGCCGGTCCTCGTCCATGGAGGTCACCTGCCCCGGTCCCGAATCCGCCCTGGCCCTGGTCGGCGCGGCGCGCCGGCTGGGGATCCAGGCCAAGGCCCGGGAGGTCAGGGGAGTGGACCGCGTGGTAATTCGCGACGGCGACACCATCGCCGCGCTGCTCACCCGGATGGGCGCCCATGACGCGCTCATGGTCTGGGAAGAGCGGCGCATGCGCAAGGAAGTGCGGGCGACGGCGAACCGGCTCGCCAACTTTGACGACGCCAACCTCCGCCGCTCCGCGCAGGCCGCCGTGGCAGCCGGCGCCCGGGTGGACCGGGCCCTGGAGATCCTCGGCGACGACGTCCCGGACCACCTCAAGTACGCCGGCGAACTCCGGGTGGCCCACAAGCAGGCCAGCCTCGACGAACTTGGCCGGCTTGCCGATCCGCCCATGACAAAGGACGCCATCGCCGGGCGCATCCGCCGGTTGCTGGCAATGGCGGACAAACGTGCCTCGGATCTTGGCATCCCGGGCACGGATGCCAATGTGACGCCGGAAATGTTGGACGAGTAAACGGCGCCCATAGAATCAAGACCAGGTGGCGGCTGTTGCCGCCATCGGAGTTTTCCGGATGACCCGTCATCCGGGATGCACAATCCCAGAGTTAGCAAAACCGGACAAACTGTCCACGACATTGGAGGATTTTGTGACCGAGTACGTTCTGCCCGAACTCAGCTACGACTACGCAGCGCTCGAGCCCCACATCTCTGCACGGATCATGGAGCTGCACCACAGCAAGCACCACGCCGCGTACGTGACGGGCGCCAACAACGCGCTGGCCCAGCTGGCAGAGGCGCGCGAAAAGGGCGACTTCGCCAACATCAACCGTCTTTCCAAGGACCTGGCCTTCCACACCGGCGGCCACATCAACCACTCCGTGTTCTGGAACAACCTCTCCCCGGATGGAGGCGACAAGCCCGAAGGTGAGCTCGCCGCGGCCATCGACGACGCCTTCGGCTCGTTCGATGCCTTCCGCGCGCAGTTCTCCGCCGCCGCCCTCGGCCTGCAGGGTTCTGGCTGGGGTTTCCTGGCTTACGAGCCCATCGGTGGGAACCTCGTCATCGAGCAGCTCTACGACCAGCAGGGCAACGTCGCGCTGGGCACCACCCCGCTGCTGATGCTGGACATGTGGGAGCACGCCTTCTACCTGGACTACGTCAACGTCAAGGCCGACTACGTCAAGGCGTTCTGGAACATCGTCAACTGGGCTGACGTGTCCGCCCGCTTCGCCGCGGCCCGCGCCAACGCGACGGGTCTCATCACCCTCTAGGTGTGATCCGGCGTACACAAAGCAGTAACAAACTTCACATTCGGCGACTTTAGGGCCGAATTGTGGACGGTCTGCCCCCGCACTTGCGGGGGCAGACCCACTTAAACGTAAGATGGATCACGGAAGGCGGTTAGCCTTCAGCAATGAGGCTGGTCGCCCTCCGATCTGAAAAATATCTCTGCCCAATGGCGTGCGGGATCTGTTAGTTGGCTTGAACGCCCGCTTACTAGTTGTGCTTCCAAGGCACAAAGGAGACTAAAAGTGACCACCCGTATTGGTATCAACGGCTTCGGCCGCATCGGCCGCAACTACTTCCGCGCAGCACTTGCTCAGGGTGCGGACCTCGAGATCGTTGCCGTCAACGACCTCACCAGCCCCGAGGCGCTGGCCCACCTGCTCAAGTACGACTCCGTCGGCGGGCGCCTGGCCGAAACCATCGAGGTCAAGGAAGGCAACCTCGTCGTCAACGGCAACGCCATCAAGGTCCTGGCCGAACGCGACCCCGCCAACCTCCCTTGGAAGGACCTGGGCGTTGACATCGTCATCGAGTCCACCGGTTTCTTCACCAAGGCAGCTGCCGCCAAGAAGCACATCGAAGCCGGCGCCAAGAAGGTCCTGATCTCCGCCCCCGCCTCCGACGAGGACATCACCATCGTGATGGGCGTCAATGACGGCCTGTACGACCCCGAGAACCACCACATCATCTCCAACGCTTCCTGCACCACCAACTGCCTCGGACCGCTGGCCAAGGTTGTTAACGACGCCTTCGGCATCGAGCGTGGCCTGATGACCACCGTCCACGCCTACACCGCAGACCAGAACCTGCAGGACGGCCCGCACAACGACCTCCGCCGTGCCCGCGCCGCCGCCATCAACATGGTCCCCACCTCCACCGGTGCCGCCAAGGCCATCGGCCTGGTCCTGCCGGAGCTCAAGGGCAAGCTGGACGGCTACGCCATCCGCGTTCCGGTCCCCACCGGCTCCGCCACCGACCTCACCGTCACGGTCTCCCGCGAGACCACCGTCGAGGAAGTCAACGCCACCCTCAAGAAGGCCGCAGAGTCCGACGAATGGCAGGGCATCCTGACCTACACCGACGCTCCGATCGTCTCCTCGGACATCGTCGGCGACCCCGCCTCGTCCATCTTTGACTCCGGTTTGACCAAGGTCATCGGCAACCAGGTCAAGGTTGTTTCGTGGTATGACAACGAATGGGGCTACTCGAACCGCCTGGTGGACCTCACGGAGCTCGTCGCCGCAAAGCTGGGCTAGGGTTAGCTACATGACATCTCACACCCTCAACGAACTGATCGCTGAAGGTGTCCGCGGGCGGTACATTCTGGTTCGAAGTGACCTGAATGTGCCGCTCGACGGCTCTACAGTGACTGACGACGGCCGCATCCGGGCCTCACTGCCAGTACTGGGAAAGCTCACGGACGCCGGTGCCCGCGTGCTGGTAACAGCCCACCTCGGCCGCCCCAAGGGCGCCCCTGAAGACAAGTACTCGCTCAAGCCTGCGGTTGCCCGCCTGGCCGAGCTGGCTTCCTTCCCGGTCTCCCTCGCGGACGACACGGTGGGCCCCTCGGCCAAGGAGAAGGCGGCTGCGCTGCAGGACGGCCAGGTCCTGGTCCTCGAAAACGTGCGGTTCGACGCACGCGAGACCAGCAAGGACGAAGCCGAGCGCGGCGCATTCGCCGACGAGCTGGTGGGACTCACCGGTGAAAACGGCGCTTTCGTGAACGACGCCTTCGGCGCTGTGCACCGCAAGCACGCCAGCGTTTACGACGTCGCCACCCGGCTCCCGTCGTACCTCGGCGACCTTGTGGGTACCGAGGTGGAAGTCCTTCGCAAGCTCACCGCCGACACCCAGCGTCCCTACGTTGTGGTGCTGGGCGGCTCGAAGGTTTCGGACAAGCTCGCAGTCATCGACAACCTGCTCGGCAAGGCTGACACCATCCTGGTGGGCGGCGGAATGCTGTTCACGTTCCTTGCGGCTGAGGGCCACAAGGTGGCCGGCAGCCTGCTGGAAGAGGACCAGATCCCGGTCGTCCAGGACTACCTCAAGCGCGCTGCCGACGCCGGCACGGATTTCGTGATCCCCACCGACGTCGTGGTTGCAGCCAAGTTCGCAGCCGACGCCGACCACGAGACGGTCAGCGCCGACGCCATTGAAGGCAGCAGCTTCGGGGCACAGGGCATCGGCCTGGACATCGGACCCGAGTCCGCCGCGGCGTTTGCCGAGCAGATCAAGGGTGCCAGGACGGTGTTCTGGAACGGACCCATGGGCGTCTTCGAGTTCGAGGCTTTCTCCGCAGGCACCCGGGCCATCGCCCAGGCGCTGACGGAGACGGACGCGTTCACGGTGGTCGGCGGCGGCGACTCCGCGGCTGCAGTGCGCACCCTCGGGTTCGCCGATGACCAGTTCGGACACATTTCCACCGGCGGCGGCGCCAGCCTGGAATACCTTGAGGGCAAGGAACTTCCCGGCCTGAGCGTTCTGGACCGCTAAAGACACACCAGCCGGCAGGGCACCTTCCGCACCGCGAAGGCGCCCTGCCGGCTGTTCACATGATCAGCACACTTGACCGGCATTTTTGGAGAACACGTGACTACGTCAACCAACGGCAACTTTGACCGCACGCCTTTGATCGCAGGCAACTGGAAGATGAACATGGACCACGTCCAGGGCATCACCCTCCTGCAGAAGCTGGCCTGGACACTGTCCGACGCCAAGCACGACTACAGCCGCGTGGAAGCCGCTGTCTTCCCGCCCTTCACCGACCTCCGCGGTGTGCAGACCCTCGTCCAGGGCGACGAACTGGATATCGCCTACGGCGGCCAGGACCTGTCCCAATTCGACTCAGGTGCCTATACCGGCGACATTTCGGGACAGTTCCTGAACAAGCTTGGCTGCAAGTATGTCCTCGTCGGCCACAGCGAACGCCGCACCATTCACGCTGAGTCGGACGAAGTCCTGAATGCCAAGGTCAAGGCGGCCTACCGACACAACGTCATCCCCGTCCTGTGCGTCGGGGAAGGCCTTGAGATCCGCCAGGCCGGCACCCACGTCCAGCACACGCTGGACCAGCTCCGCGCCGACGTCGAAGGCCTCACCGCCGAGCAGGCGGCCGAGCTCGTCGTCGCCTATGAGCCCGTCTGGGCCATCGGCACCGGTGAGGTTGCGGGCCCGGAGGACGCCCAGGAAATGTGCGCCGCGATCCGTGCCGAACTGACCGAACTGTTCGACGCCGACGTGGCAGCCAAGGTCCGTCTGCTGTACGGCGGTTCGGTCAAGGCCAGCAACGCTGCCGCCATCCTCAAAGAACGCGACGTCGATGGTGTGCTGGTGGGCGGTGCCAGCCTTGATCCCGCTGAGTTTGCTAATATTGTCAGGTTCGAGAGCCACCTCGTAACGGGCTAGTCCGTTTACCTGGCGCTCCCGCATCCACCAACTTTGGAAAGGCCGTCGTGGACGTTCTTCATGTGATTCTGCAGATCCTGCTGGGCATTACCAGCCTTCTGCTGACCCTGCTCATCCTGCTCCACAAGGGACGCGGCGGTGGCCTGTCGGACATGTTCGGCGGCGGAATGAGCTCGGGATTGTCCTCCTCCGGTGTTGCTGAGCGCAACCTGAACAGGTTCACCATTATCCTCGGCGTCACCTGGGGCGTTGTGATCATCGCCCTTGGCCTCCTCATGCGCTTCACAGGTGTGGCTGACTCCTAACGCTGTCTCAGCCACCAGCAGAAAAGCCCGGCCCAGTCAGGATCCGTTGCTGATTGGGCCGGGCTTTTCGTGCCGCCAGGGCGAACGGCAGACTAAACTGTCGCTATCGGACCTAACGGCAACGCCGCCATTAGCAGCGAGGGAGTTCCCATGGTGCATTCCTCTTCAGGATTCCGCGGCACCCGCGTGGGTGTCATTCAAGGGGCCGGATTGAAGAACCAGGGGGATGATCCTCTCGGGGAGCCCCTGCCGCGTATTTGTGTGTCCTATTGGTGCGCCATGGGCCATGAGACGCGGCCTGTTTTTCTTAAGTTGCCGGACGACCAGATTCCGGACGTGTGGGACTGCCGCCAGTGCGGCCGGCCGGCGTCGCGCAATCCCGGCGCCGTGGTGCCCGGCGAAACCCAGGAAGAGGGCTTCAAGACCCACCTGGAATACGTTAAAGAAAGACGCTCCAGCCAGGACGCCGAAGACGTTCTGGCTGGAGCGCTGCAGCGGCTAAGAGCCGGCCGGCGCCTTCCTGACTAGCTGTTCAGGAACGCGCGAGGCCGCGTTTTCGTCGATCAGCCACAGCGTCCGGGACCGTCCTGCGGGACCGGACGCGGGCACCTGCACCGGATTGGCCCCGGCCAGGGCCAGGCCCACTGCACCGGCCTTGTCTTCGCCGGCGACCACCATCCACACCTCCGCGGCGGTGTTGATCGCCGGCAGGGTCAAGGAAATGCGCTCTGGCGGCGGCTTGGGGGAGTTGCGGACCCCCACCACAGTAAGCTGCTTCTCGCGGATGCCGGCCTGCTCCGGGAACAGGGACGCGACGTGCGCGTCAGGCCCCACACCGAGCAGGACGACGTCGAACCGGGGAAGCCTGCCCGGCTCCTCGGGACGGTCGTCCGAGGCATCCGCGGCGTGCTCGGCAGCTGCCGCCTCGCTGAGCCGGCGCGCGTAGTCCTCAGCGGCCTGTTCCGGTGATCCAAAGTCATCGGTAGACCCCGGCACGTGAACCCTCGCGGGATCAACATCGATGTGCTTCAGAAGCGCCTCCTGGGCCTGGAACGCATTGCGGTCCGGGTCCTGGGAGCCGACAAAGCGTTCGTCACCCCACCAGAAGTTCACCTTGGCCCAGTCCACCGCCGGCGCAGCCGGCGAATCCGCCACGGCCTTCAGCGTTCCGATGCCCACCGTGCCTCCGGTAAGCACCACCGTCGCTTCGCCGAACCGGTCCTGCACATCCACGAGCTTGGTGATCAGGCGGGCCGCGATGGCGGCCATGAGTACAGAAGAGTCAGGATGGATGCTTACTCTGG
The DNA here is from genome assembly GCF_000238915.1 of Arthrobacter globiformis NBRC 12137. GTDB lineage: Bacteria > Actinomycetota > Actinomycetes > Actinomycetales > Micrococcaceae > Arthrobacter > Arthrobacter globiformis. The sequence goes on from NZ_BAEG01000091.1 coordinate 111,934, forward strand.
GCTCAGCGCTCACTGGGACGGACACTCCTTAGATTGGTACGGGGCAGTCCAATAGTAATCACTTCGCCGAAGACTTCGTCGGGGTCGAGGCGGCGCAGTTCTTCGGCGAGGCAGTCGCGGAGGCTGCGCCGCGGCAGCGAGATCCGTTGTGCGGGCTGGCCTGGCTGGGTGAGTTCGGCGACGGAGAGTCCGGGGCGGAAGAGCTGGACGTCCCCGCCAGGGCGGGTGAGCCGGACCCGGCGGATGCCGGTGCCGGCCGGGTCGGCGACGATCGTGACCGGGGCGTCCAAGGACAGGGTCAGCCAGGCCGCGAGCAGGATGGTGCTGGGCGAGTCCGAGGCGCCCTCGACCGCCACGGCAGTGACGGGCGAGGAGTCGGCCTGGTCCAGGACCGCGGCGAGCTGGATGCGCCAGTTCGTCAGCCGGGTCCAAGCCAGGTCGGTATCGCCGGCCTTGTAGGTGTTCCGGATGTTTTCCAGGGCCACCTGGGGTTCGGCCTCATTCGCCGAATCCGTGATCCTGCGGTGCGCGATCCGGCCGATCGAGGTTTCGGACGCGTTCTTCGGTGCCCCGTGCGGCCACCAGGCCACGATCGGGGCGTCGGGCAGCAGCAGCGCGGCGACGAGGGACTCGCTTTCCTCGGCGAGTTCACCGAAGCCGCGCAGCACGATGACCTCGGACGCGCCGGCGTCCCCGCCGACCCGGATCTGCGCGTCGAGGCGGTTCGGCGCGGAGGAGCCGGCGTCGGCGAGGACGATGATCCGGCAGGGGTGTTCGCGGCTGGCCTCGTTGGCCGCCTCGATCGCTTCTTCCTCGAGCCCGGATTTGGTGACCACCACGAGGGTTAGGACCCGGCCTAGGGCGATCACGCCGCCCTGCTCGCGCAGGGACTGGATCTTCTTGGAAACGTTCGAGGTGGTGGTGTTCGGCAGGTCTACGATCATGGCCTTCTCCAGGTGCGTCCGTCGCGGGCTAGCAGCTCATCCGCCGAGGCCGGGCCCCAGCTGCCGGGTGCGTACGGCTCGGGCTGTTCGCCCAGGCCGGCCCAGTACTCTTCGAAGGGGTCCAGGATCTTCCAGGACAGCTCCACTTCCTCGTGCCGGGGGAACAGCGGCGGCTCGCCGAGGAGCACGTCCAGGATCAGCCGCTCGTAGGCTTCGGGGCTGGACTCGGTGAACGAGTGCCCGTAGCCGAAGTCCATGGTCACGTCCCGGACTTCCATCTGGGTGCCGGGGACCTTGGACCCGAACCGGATCGTGGCGCCCTCGTCGGGCTGGACGCGGATGACTACCGCGTTCTGGCCGAAATCGTCGTCGCCGTGGTCACGGAAGAGCAGGTTCGGTGCCCGCTTGAACACCACCGCGATCTCCGTCACGCGGCGGCCGAGCCGTTTGCCGGCGCGCAGGTAGAACGGCACCCCGTTCCAGCGCCGGGTGTTGATGTCCACCCGGATCGCGGCATAGGTTTCGGTGGTCGAGTCGGCCGGGATGCCCTCTTCTTCCAGATACCCCTGGACCTGCTCCCCGCCCTGCCAGCCGCCGGCGAACTGCCCGCGGGCCGAATGCGTGGACAGGTCCTCCGGTAGCCTCACCGCGGCCAGGACCTTTTCCTTCTCCGCGCGCAGGTCATCGGCGTTGAAGGAGATGGGCTCCTCCATCGCGGTGAGGGCGAGCAGCTGGAGAAGGTGGTTCTGGATCACGTCGCGGGCCGCGCCCACGCCGTCGTAATACCCTGCCCGGCCACCGGTGCCGATGTCCTCGGCCATGGTGATCTGCACGTGGTCCACGTAGTTCGCGTTCCAGAGCGGTTCGAAGAGCTGGTTCGCGAAGCGCAGCGCCAGGATGTTCTGGACCGTCTCCTTGCCCAGGTAGTGGTCGATCCGGAACACCGCGTCCTGCGGGAACACCGATTCGACGATGTCGTTCAGCTGCCGGGCCGATTCGAGGTCGTGTCCGAACGGCTTCTCGATCACCACCCGCCGCCACTTCTCGCCCTCGGCCTGCGCCAGGCCGTGCTTGGACAGCTGCCGGCAGACCTGCTCGAAGGCCTTCGGCGGGATCGAGAGGTAGAACGCGTGGTTGCCGCGGGTGCCGCGGTTCTCGTCGAGTTCCTTGATCGTCTCGCCGAGCCGCTCAAAGGCGGCGTCGTCGTCGAACGCGCCCTGCACGAACCGGATGCCCTCGGAGAGCTGGTTCCAGACCGCCTCATCGAACGGGGTCCGTGCGTAGGACTTCACGGCGTCCTTCACCTCGGAGGCGAAGTCCTCGTTGTCCCAGTCCCGCCGGCCGAAACCGACCAGCGCGAAGCTGGGCGGCAGCAGGCCGCGGTTGGCGAGGTCATACACGGCGGGCATGAGCTTTTTACGGGCAAGGTCCCCCGTGACGCCGAAGAGCACAAGCGAGGACGGTCCGGCAATCCGGTTCAGCCGCCGGTCCCGCGGATCCCGCAAGGGGTTCCCGGACCGGCTGGCTGGCCTTTTGCCGTTCAAAGTATCTGGCATGGTTTATTCGGTGCCTTAGCTCTCAGTGGCGGATGCTGCCTTGCTGGCCAGCGACGAAACGATCTCCTGCAGCTGGGCAACGCCCGCTGCCCGGTCGGTCAGGTGCAGGCGCAGGACGGGCCGGCCGTGCTCGCCCAGGACCTGGGCGTCACCGGCGGCCTGGGCCGCGATCAGCTCGCCGAAGGTGAACGGACGCTCGGGAATGGTGAGGTCCTGCGCGGACGCCGCCGTGACCTGCAGGAAGACACCGATGGCGGGACCGCCCTTGTGGAACTGGCCGGTGGAGTGCAGGAACCGCGGTCCCCAGCCGAAGGTGACCGGACGGCCGCTCACGGCGGCGAGCTCGTCCCGGACACCCTCGAGCTGTGCGTAGGCCAGGCGGTCGAAGTATGCCTGGACGCTCAGGTAGCCGTCGCCGCCGAGCTGGGCCAGCAGCTCCGAAACCGCATCCGCTGCCGTGGCAGCGTCGCCCAGCCACTCACCGCCGCGGACCTCGATCGCGCCGTCCACGAAGGCAGCCGGCGTCGGTTCCGGCTGCGCGTCCAGCAGTCCGCGGGCAGCCATCTTGGCGGCTTCGACGTCGGGCTGGTCAAACGGGTTGATGCCCAACAGCCGCCCGGCCACGGCGGTGGCGAATTCCCACACCATCATCTGCGAGGCGAGGCCCCCGGCAATGGCAACTTCGTTCTCGCCGAGTTCAACGTCAACATCCGTGCTGACCAGACGGACCACCAGGACGTCCTCAGCGCCGGAGCTAACCTCCGGAGCGTTCGGGCCCGCGACCACCGGCAGGATGCCGGTGCCGAGCTTGCCCGTGGATTCTGCGATGAGCTGCTCAGCCCAGTCAGCAAATCCGACGATCCCGGAGCCGTCCTCCGCGATGACGACCTTGTTGCGCAGCGGGTTGGTGCCGCCCAGGGCAGCACCGAGGACCAGCCCGATGTTCTCGGGTGCGTCCTCGTTCAGGATCTCGGCGGCTTCCTCCGCCTCGTCCAGCAGGGCCGCGATGTCCACGCCGGCCAGGCCCGACGGCACAAGGCCGAACGCGGTCAGCGCGGAGAAGCGGCCGCCCACGTTCGGGTCCGCGTTGAACACGGCCCGGTACCCGGCCTCACGGGACGCCTTGTCCAGCGGCGAACCCGGATCGGTGACGATGATGATCCGGCTTGCGGCATCGATCCCGGCGTCGCTGAACGCCTTCTCGAAAACCCTCCGCTGGGAATCAGTCTCAACAGTGGAACCGGACTTGGAGGAGACCACGATGGCGGTTTCCGTCAGACGGTCCGCAAGGGCAGCAGCGACCTGTTCGGGGTCGGTGCTGTCCAGCACGGTCAGCTCGACGCCAGCGGTGCCGGCGATGACTTCCGGAGCAAGGGACGACCCGCCCATGCCGCACAGGACAATACGGGTCACCCCCTCGGCCTTCAGGGCGTCCCGGAGTTCCAGAATGCCGTCCACCAGGGGCCGGGAGACGGTGGCCGCCTCGACCCAGCCAAGGCGGATGGCCGACTCGGACTCCGCATCCGGACCCCACAGGGTGTGGTCCTTGGCGAAGATGCGGGTGGCAACCCGGTCTTCCACGAGGGCGGGCAGGTGCTGCTCAAGAGCCTTCCGGGCGGCACCGGTGGCGTCGTAGCTGAGTGTGCTCATTGTGGACTAGGAAGCCTTCCGTGCAGTGGCGAGGGCACCTTCAACATCGGCCAGCAGTTCCTTCCAGCTGGCAACAAACTTGTCCAGGCCTTCGGATTCCAGCAGGGCGACGACCTCGTTGTAGGACACACCGAGGGCGTCGAGGGCGTTGAGGGTGGCGTTCGCTTCATCGTAGCCGTTGGTGATGGTGTCGCCGGTGACCACGCCGTGGTCGAAGGTGGCGTCCAGGGTCTTCTCCGGCATCGTGTTCACGACGCCGGGGGCGACGAGTTCGGTGACGTAGAGGGTGTCCGGGTAGGCCGGGTCCTTCACGCCGGTGGAAGCCCACAGCGGGCGCTGCGGCAGGGCGCCGGCCTGGGCCAGGACTGCCCAGCGTTCGGTGGAGAAGAGCTCCTCGTACACCTGGTACGCGAGGCGGGCGTTGGCAACGCCGGCCTTGCCCTTGAGGGCCTTGGCTTCCTGGGTGCCGATGGCGTCCAGGCGCTTGTCGATTTCGGTGTCCACGCGGGAGACGAAGAACGACGCGACCGAGTGGATCTTGGAGAGGTCGTGGCCGTTGTCCTTGGCCTGCTCCAGGCCGCTCTGGAAGGCGTTGATGACGGCGCGGTAGCGCTCGAGGGAGAAGATCAGGGTCACGTTGACGCTGATGCCCTCGGCCAGGGTTGCCGTGATGGCTTCCAGGCCCTCAAGCGTGGCCGGGATCTTGATGTGGACGTTGTCGCGGTTGACCTTCTTGTAGAGGTGCTTCGCTTCGGCGATGGTGCCGGCGGTGTCCCAGGCGAGGCGGGGGTCCACCTCGATGGAGACACGGCCGTCGACACCCTTGGTTGCCGCGGCGACCGGGGCGAAGAGGTCGCAGGCGTCGGCGACGTCCGTCGTCGTGATCTCGAAGATGGTCTCTTCGATGGAGGCGCCGGCAGCGGCCTGGGCCGCGATGGTGGCGTCGTAGTCCGTGCCGGAGGTGATGGCGGCGTGGAAGATGCTGGGGTTCGTGGTGACACCCACGACGTTCTTCTCTTCGATCAGCTTCTGCAGCGTGCCTGTCTTGAGGCGGCCGCGGGAGAGGTCGTCGAGCCAGATGGATACGCCGGCGTCGGAAAGCTGCTGGGTGGGAGTGCTAGTCATTTCTAATCTCCTTGAACTGTGGGGGAGTCTGTCAGGACTGGAGTCCGGCGAGGGAGTCCTTGGCGGCGGCGGCAACTGCTTCCGCGGTGATGCCGAACTCCTGGAACAGGCGCTTGTAGTCGGCGGATGCGCCGTAGTGCTCGAGGCTGACGGAGCGGCCGGCGTCGCCGACGAATTCCTTCCAGCCCAGGGCAAGACCTGCCTCGACAGAGACGCGGGCCTTGACCGCTGCGGGCAGGACTGCCTCGCGGTAGGCGGCGTCCTGCTTGTTGAACCACTCAACGCACGGCATGGACACGACGCGGGTGGCGATGCCTTCGGCCTGCAGGGCTTCGCGGGCCTGGACGGCCAGCTGGACCTCGGAGCCGGTGGCGATCAGGATGACCTGCGCGTCCACGGTCTTGCCGTCCTTGGACGCCTCGGCCAGCACGTAGCCGCCCTTGGCGACGCCTGCGGTCGAACCGAAGGTGTCACCCTCGGCGGCGCCTTCGCCACGCTCGTAGGTGGGGATGTTCTGGCGGGTCAGGACGATGCCGGCCGGGTTCTCGTGGTTCTCCAGCATGGTCTTCCAGGCTGCCGCGACCTCGTTGGCGTCGCCCGGACGGACGACGTCGAGGCCGACGATGGCGCGCAGCGAGGCGAGCTGCTCAACCGGCTGGTGGGTGGGGCCGTCCTCGCCGAGGCCGATGGAGTCGTGCGTCCAGACATACAGGGACGGCACACCCATCAGGGCGCCGAGGCGGATGGCGGGACGCTGGTAGTCGCTGAAGATCAGGAACGTGCCGGAGAACGCGCGGGTCTTGCCGTGCAGGCTGATGCCGTTCACGATCGAGGCTGCGGCGTGCTCGCGGATGCCGAAGTGCAGCACGCGGCCGTACGGGTTGCCGGACCAGGCGTTGGTCTGCTTGCCGGCGGGAACGAACGACGGCGAGCCCTCGATCGTGGTGTTGTTGGACTCCGCGAGGTCTGCCGAGCCGCCCCAGAGTTCCGGCATGACCGGGCCGATGGCGTTCAGGACCTTGCCGGACGCGGCGCGGGTGGAGACGTCCTTGCCGGCCGGGAAGACCGGCAGTGCGCCGTCGAGCTCTGCGGGGAGCTGGCGGGCCTCGACGCGCTCCAGCAGGGCAGCGGCTTCCGGGTTGGCGGACTGCCAGGCGGAGAAGGACTCTTCCCATTCCTTGCGGGCGTGGGCGCCGCGGTCGACGACGGCGCGGGCGTGGGCCAGCACGTCCTCGTCCACCTCGAAGGACTTCTCGGGGTCGAAGCCGAGGACGTTCTTCAGTGCTGCCACTTCTTCCGAACCCAGGGCCGAGCCGTGGATCTTGCCGGTGTTCTGCTTCTTCGGGGCCGGGTAGCCGATGATGGTGCGCAGCGAGATGATGGACGGCTTGGAGGTCTCAGCCTTGGCAGCCAGCAGCGCGGAGTAGAGCTCCTGGACGTCTTCCTTGTAGTCGCCGGTCTTGGTCCAGTCCACGCGCTGGGTGTGCCAGCCGTAGGCTTCGTAGCGCTTGAGGACGTCCTCGGTGAAGGCGATGTCGGTGTCGTCCTCGATGGAGATGTGGTTCTCGTCGTAGATGACCACGAGGTTGCCGAGTTCCTGGTGGCCGGCCAGGGACGAAGCCTCGGAGGTCACGCCTTCCTGGAGGTCGCCGTCGGAAGCGATGACCCAGATGGTGTGGTCGAACGGGCTGGTGCCGGCGGGAGCATCGGCGTCGAACAGGCCGCGCTGGCGGCGCTGGGAGTAGGCAAAGCCCACGGACGAGGCCAGGCCCTGGCCCAGCGGACCGGTGGTGATTTCCACGCCGGCGGTGTGCTTGTATTCGGGGTGGCCCGGGGTCAGCGAGCCCCAGGTGCGCAGCGCTTCGAGGTCCTTCAGTTCCAGGCCATAGCCGGAGAGGAACAGCTGGATGTACAGCGTCAGGGACGTGTGGCCGGGGGAGAGGATGAAACGGTCACGGCCGATCCAGTCCGGGTTCTTCGGGTCGTGCCGCATCAGCTTCTGGAACAGCAGGTAAGCGGCCGGAGCCAGGCTCATTGCCGTGCCGGGGTGGCCGTTGCCCACCTTCTCAACGGCGTCGGCGGCCAGGACACGCACAGTGTCAACGGCGCGCTGGTCGAGGTCGGTCCAAGTCAGTTCTTGCTCTTTCAAATGTGCCACGTAACCGGGCCCCTCTCTGTGTTAACGACAAGCGGTAATGACACACAGCGGCAGGGCATAATTGGTGCCCGCTGCATTTGTGCCTACCAGCCGTTCACCATTGAAACGTTGATCTTCATTCAGTCGCCGGACTGTATGGAATGCGGTTTCTTGCCCGTCTTCCAGTGTGCGCTGATCTGCAGACAGCTTAGCTCTATTCCACACTTCGAGCGGCCAAAATCTCACTAGTTGGACGCAATTTCTCTTTTGTGAATCTCACGTGCCGTGAGGCTGCGTTAATGTGATTGAAGCAAGCACGAACGAATCATTTTCAGTGATTTCCCGTCACACACCGATGCCAGCGATCCACGCGGGACCGCGGTATGATATCGGGAGGCCACCGGCGGACAGGGCGGGCTCAAATGCGCACATGACAGCCCAGCCACCGCCGTTGAGGGATCGGTCCGGACCGCGTGTCCAGACGGACCGATCAGTTAAACAGCCAGACAGAAACAGAGTGACTGCCACGTGAGCACAACAGATACGCCGCTGACCTCTTCCCGGGTCCACGGAAGAGCCGGACTAGCCCGCAAGGCCAAGGCGTACCTTGCACTCACCAAGCCCAGGGTCATCGAACTCCTGCTGGTCAGCACCCTGCCCACCATGATTTACGCGCAGCGCGGCTTCCCGTCCCTCGGCCTCATCATGGCCACCCTCGTGGGCGGCGCGTTCGCCGCCGGCAGCGCCGGTGCCTTCAACTGCTACATCGACCGCGACATCGACAAGCTGATGCACCGCACCGAGAAGCGCCCCCTGGTCACCGGCGAGGTCACTCCGCGCGAGGCCCTGATTTTTGCCTGGCTGCTGGGCGCCGCCGCCATCGCCATCCTCTGGTTCGGCGCGAACCCGCTCTCCGCCTGGCTCGGACTCGGCGCCATCGTCTTCTACGTCGTCATCTACACGATGATCCTCAAGCGCCGCACGGCACAGAACATCGTCTGGGGCGGTGCCGCGGGCTGTTTCCCCGTGTTGATTGCCTGGTCCGCTGTGACCAACACGGTCGAGTGGCCGGCCATCGTGCTGTTCATGGTCATCTTCCTCTGGACCCCGCCGCACTACTGGCCGCTGTCCATGCGCTACGGCGAGGACTACCGGAACGCCAACGTGCCGATGCTTGGTGCCATCGCCGGCGCAAAGGTCGTGTCCGTCCAGGTGGTCCTGTACGCCTGGGCAATGGTGGCCTGTTCGCTGCTCATGATCCCGGCCGGCAACGCGGGCTGGGTCTACACCGCCGTTGCCGTGCTGGCCGGCGCCTGGTTCCTGTACGAGTCCCACGCCCTCTACAACCGGGCACAGGGCGGGGACCTCTCGGACAAGGGCGCCATGAAGGTCTTCCACGGCTCCATCAGCTACCTGACGCTCCTCTTCATCGCACTGGCCGTCGACCCGTTCGTCGGCTCGCCGATCATGGGCTAACCCCACCAGCCACCCAGGACGCTTCCTCACATCCTGCACGTTTCCCCCGGACGCTTCCTCACATCCTGCAGGTTTCCCCCGGACGCTTCCTCACATCCTGCACGTTTCCCCCGGACGCTTCCTCACATCCTGCAGGTTTCCCCCGGACGCTTCCTCACATCCTGCAGGTTTCCCCCGGACGCTTCCTCACATCCTGCACGTTTCCCCCGGACGCTTCCTCACGTCTTTCCGAATGCAGAAACGCCCCTTCAGTTCATGAAGGGGCGTTTTCCTTGCCGCAAGCGGCCCGGCCTCGGAAGGGTCAGCCGTCG
>NZ_BAEG01000090.1 GCF_000238915.1 Arthrobacter globiformis NBRC 12137
GCATCGCCCGGCATGAACGGGGCCAGGTGCGCCTTGGCCGCGACCGGGCCGACGCCGGGTCCGCCGCCGCCGTGCGGGATGCAGAAGGTCTTGTGCAGGTTCAGGTGCGAGACGTCGCCGCCGAACTTGCCCGGCTGCGCGAGCCCGACGAGCGCGTTCAGGTTGGCCCCGTCTACGTAGACCTGGCCGCCGGCCGCATGGATGGCGTCGCAGACCTCGCGGACGTCGGCGTCGTACACGCCGTGCGTTGACGGGTAGGTGATCATGATTGCCGAGAGAACATCCCGGTGCTGCTCGATCTTGGCGTACAGGTCGGCGTGGTCGATCGTGCCGTCGGCGGCGGTGGCCACCACGACAACCTTCATGCCGGCCAGCACAGCCGAGGCGGCGTTGGTGCCGTGCGCCGAGGCAGGGATCAGGCAGACGTTGCGCTGGTCGTCGCCGCGGGACAGGTGGTAGCCGCGGATGGCCAGCAGCCCGGCGAGCTCACCCTGCGAGCCGGCGTTCGGCTGGATGGAGACCTGGTCGTAGCCGGTGATCTCGGCGAGGTCCGCCTCCAGGCCATCAATCAGTTCCCGCCAGCCTGCGGTCTGGGAATCCGGGGCGAACGGGTGGATCGAGGCGAACTCCGGCCAGGAGATGGCTTCCATCTCGGCGGTGGCGTTCAGCTTCATGGTGCAGGAGCCCAGCGGGATCATGGTGCGGTCCAGCGCCAGGTCGCGGTCGGAGAGCTTGCGGATGTAACGCAGCAGCTGGGT
>NZ_BAEG01000089.1 GCF_000238915.1 Arthrobacter globiformis NBRC 12137
GGTGCGGCGATTAACACCGGTGAGGTTAAGCGGGGCGAGTCGGTGGCTGTGATCGGTTGCGGCGGGGTGGGGATCGCCGCGATCGCGGGGGCGAAGCTGGCCGGGGCGACGACGATCATCGCGGTGGACATTGATGAGAACAAGATTGCGATGGCGAAGTCGCTGGGCGCGACGCACGGGGTGAACTCCCGCGCCACGGACCCGGTCGAGGCGATCCGGGCGTTGACGGGCGGGAACGGCGCCGATGTGGTGATTGAGGCGGTCGGCCGCCCGGAAACGTATAAGCAGGCGTTCTACGCCCGGGACCTGGCCGGCCGGGTGGTCCTGGTCGGGGTCCCGACCCCGGAGATGGTCCTGGAGTTGCCGTTGCTGGATGTGTTTGGCCGGGGCGGGTCGTTGAAGTCTTCCTGGTACGGGGACTGCCTGCCGTCGCGGGACTTCCCGATGCTGGTCTCGCATTACCGGCAGGGGAACCTGGACCTGGACGCGTTCGTGTCCGAACGGATCACCATCGACCAGGTCGAGGAGGCCTTCGAGAAGATGCATGACGGGAAGGTCCTGCGCTCGGTTGTTGAAATCCAGCCCGCGGGATCCTCCACGGCAACCGCCACGGCTGCCGGGGCTGCGGGGGTGTCCGCATGAGTGTCAGGATCGAGAACCTGGTCACCTCGGGCACGTTCTCGCTGGACGGCGGGACCTGGGATGTGGATAACAACGTCTGGATCGTCGGTGACGAGGAGGAGTGCGTGATCATTGATTCCCCGCACGACGCCGCCGCGATCATCAGTGCCGTGCGGGGCCGGAAGGTGAGGGCGGTCCTGCTCACGCACGCGCACAACGACCACATCGGCGCCGCCCGCGAGGTCGCCCAGGCTGTCGGGGCTCCTATCTGGCTGAACCCGGAGGACCAGGTCCTCTGGGAACAGGTCTACCCCGGCACCACCGCCGATAAGGCCATCGCGGACGGGGACGAGTTCCAGGTGGCCGGGGCGGTGCTG
>NZ_BAEG01000088.1 GCF_000238915.1 Arthrobacter globiformis NBRC 12137
CGTTGACCCCGCATCAACGCGCCGCCGGGCATCCGAGTGTCCGCAAGCGGCCCGTCATCACCATGGACGCGCAGTTCAAACGACTCAAGCCAGCGGCAATGTCCCGGCAGATCCTGGCGCTGACCGGACAGCTTGAAGCTCTTGCCCAAGCGAAAGCTGCTCCCCGCGACTACAAGATCAACACCTGGTTCAACCCGCACCCGAAGCGGACCTTTTCTAGTGAGGCAACGAAGCAGTCTTCCCGGACCTATTGACGTGAGGCAACAGGG
>NZ_BAEG01000087.1 GCF_000238915.1 Arthrobacter globiformis NBRC 12137
GGTGATCAAGGCCCGGGCTTACGCCCGCGGGAGCCGGGCGGAGAAGGTGCGGATCCTTGATGAGCTTGTGGAGCTGACGGGCTGGAACCGGGACTATGCGCGGCGGGCTTTGCGGCAGGCTTTGGAGCTGCGGCCGGTGTGTGCCCGACCGCCGCGGACCCCGGTGTATGGTCCGCGGGTGGTCGAGGCGCTGGTGGTCTGCTGGGCGGTGCTGCGGGCCCCGGCCGGCAAGAGGCTGGCGCCGATGCTGCCGGTGCTCGTGCCCTTGCTGCGCCGGGACGGGGAACTGGACCTGACGGATGCGGAGGCGGTACTGCTGATGCGGATGAGCGCGGCGACGATCGACCGGAAGCTGGGTCCCGAGCGGGCAAAACTGGTGCTGCGGGGCCGGTCGCATACCAAGCCCGGATCGCTGCTGAAATCCCAGATCCCGGTAAGGACCTGGGCGGACTGGGACGACGCGGTGCCCGGGTTCGTTGAGATCGACCTGGTCGGACATGAAGGCGGTGTGGCGTCCGGGCAGTTCTGCTTCACCCTGACCGTGACGGATATCGCGACCGGATGGACGGTGAACCGGTCGGTCCCGAACAAGGCCCAGAAATGGGTGTTCGCAGCCCTGCAGTACGCCCTGGGCCGGTTCCCGTTCCCGATCCTTGGGATTGACTCAGACAACGGATCCGAGTTCATCAACGACTACCTGCTGGAATACTGCCATGCCCGGCAGATCACCTTCACCCGCTCCCGGCCGGGAAACAAAAACGATGGGGCCCATGTGGAACAGAAGAACTGGGCGCGTGTCCGTGAGCTCGTGGGCTACTACCGTTACGACACCGCCGCGGAGCTGGAGAAACTCAACGCCATCTGGGAACTCGATGCGCTCTTCACGAACTACCTGCTGCCCCAGCAGAAACTGGTTTCGAAGGAACGCCATGGGGCCAAGGTGGTCAAGAAACATGATGCCG
>NZ_BAEG01000086.1 GCF_000238915.1 Arthrobacter globiformis NBRC 12137
GTGACGGCCTTGCGCTGGCTCATCGTCAGTCCCATCCCCCAAGGATGTCCGCGCCTCGCCTCTTCCCGGACCTTTTCCAATGAGGCAACGTATCCCGCTACGCGGACCTTTCCCATGAGTCAACGCG
>NZ_BAEG01000085.1 GCF_000238915.1 Arthrobacter globiformis NBRC 12137
ACTAGAGTGATTTTTGTGAGTAACTCCGCCCGCTGGGAGCAGCCCCGCACGTCCCTGTTCACCGACCATTACGAGCTGACCATGTTGCAGGGGGCCCTCCATTCCGGCGCCGCGCATCGCAAGGCCGTGTTCGAGGCGTTCGCGCGCAGGCTCCCGGACGGGCGCCGCTACGGGATTGTGGGCGGTACGGGCAGGCTGCTGGACGGCATCATGGCGTTCCGGTTCGGCGAGGAGGAGCTCGAATTCCTGGCGCGCACCGGCGTGGTTAACAAGGAGACCCTCGACTACCTGGCCGATTTCCGCTTCACCGGCGACATCTGGGGTTACGCCGAGGGCGAGGCGTACTTCCCCAACTCCCCCATCCTGATCGTCGAATCAACGTTCGCCGAGGCGTGCATCCTGGAGACGTACATCCTGTCCGTCCTCAACCACGACAGCGCCATCGCCTCGGCGGCCTCCCGCATGGTGATGGCCGCCGGCCAGCGGCCCTGCATCGAGATGGGGTCCCGGCGGACGCAGGAGGAATCAGCCACTGCTGCCGCCCGTGCCGCCGTCATCGCCGGGTTCGACAGCACCTCAAACCTCGAGGCCGGGCTGCGGTACGGACTCAAGACCGTGGGCACCGCCGCGCACTCCTTCACACTCCTCCATGACACCGAGCGGGACGCCTTCGAGGCGCAGGTCGCCTCCCTGGGGGCCGGCACCTCGCTGCTGGTGGACACGTACGACGTCGAGGCCGCCGTCCGTACGGCCGTTGACATCGCCGGGGACAAGCTGGGCGCCGTGCGGCTGGACTCCGGCGACCTGGTAGAGCAGGCGCAGTGGGTCCGGCAGCTCCTCGATGACCTGGGCAACGAGCACACCCGCATCACGGTGACCTCGGACCTGGACGAATACGCGATTGCGGCACTGCAGTCCGCCCCCGTTGACTCATACGGGGTGGGCACCTCCCTCGTGACCGGCTCCGGGGCACCTACCGCCAGCATGGTCTACAAGCTGGTCAGCCGGACCAACGATGCCGGGGAGTTCGTCTCTGTGGCCAAGGCCGCCAAGAACAAGACGAGCAAGGGCGGGCGGAAGTACGCCCTCCGCCGGCTCAACGACAACGGTACGGCCACCCAGGAGCTCATCGGAGTGGGTCACCGGCCGGCGGACGACGGCAACGACCGGACGCTACTGCAGCAGTTCATCAAGAACGGCGAACTTTTGCCGGGCTGGACCGGCCACGAAGGGGTTCTGCGGGCGCGGCAGCGCCACGCCGATTCGCTGGCCGAGCTGCCGACGGTAGTCCACCGCCTGCACCGCGGCGAGCCGGCGATCCCCACAATCTACGAAGAGAACTGAGGACAACTGATGGCACGGGCACTCATCATCGTTGACGTCCAGAACGATTTCTGCGAGGGCGGCGCGCTGCCGGTGGAGGGCGGGGCCGCCGTGGCCGGGGCCATCAGCGAGTACGTCGAGAACCACCACGGCCAGTTCGACCACATCGTGGCCACGCAGGACTGGCACATCGATCCGGGCGCCCATTTCTCGGAAGCCCCGGACTTCAAGGACACCTGGCCGCCGCACTGCGTCGCCGGGACCCAGGGCGCCGAGCTCCATCCGGAGCTCGACACCGAACACATCCAGGCGTACTTCCACAAGGGCCTGTACACGGCGGCGTACTCCGGGTTCGAGGGCCTGCTGGCGCCGGAGGACGCCGTCCCCACCGGCGAACGGCAGCCCGGTTCGCTGCCCGGAGCGGCCGACCCCGGGTACGCACCGGAGGAAGACGCGATCGGCCTCGACGACTGGCTGCAGAGCCACGATGTGGAGGACGTCGTAGTGGTGGGCCTCGCCACCGACCACTGCGTCATGGCCACGTCGCTGGATGCGGTCCAGGCCGGCTACTCCGTCACCGTGATCAAGAGGCTGACAGCGGGCATCGCCGACGACCTCGATGACACCTACGCCGAAATGGAGCTGGGCGGCGTGGACCTCGAGTAGGTCCCCGCCCCGCTATTTCCTGCCGATGAACCAGTCCTGCAGCTTTTTCAGCCTGGACTGGAGCTGCTCCTCGTTCGCCTGTGCCACGGGAGGCCCGCCGCAAACAGTCCGGAGCTTCGTGTGCACCACCCCGTGCGGGGTGCCCGTCCGCGCAGACCAGGCCGCCACGTTCTTGGCAAGCTCGTTCCGCAGGTCCATCAGCATCCGGTGGTCCGGCACTGCAGGGGCGGCGGGCTCAGCTGCGGGGCCCTGGCGCTTCTTCCGGCCCTGCTGCTCGTGCTGCCGCTGGCGCAGCAGCATGCCCACCTGTTCGGCGTCCAGCAGGCCCGGGATGCCGAGGAAGTCGAGTTCGTCCTCGGAGCCAATGTCGCCTCCGGTGCCGAACTCGCCGCCGTCGAACAGCACCCGGTCGAAGGACGCCTGTGAATCCAGGGCCTCGAACTTGCCCTTGGTCAGGCTGTCCGAGGCCTTTTCCTCGCGGTTCGCCTCGTCCATCAGCGACTCTTCGAGGTCCATCAGGCCGTCGCCGTCATCGTTCTGCGGCCGGTCCAGGGCATGGTCCCGTTCGGCTTCCATGCTGTTGGCCAGCGCCATCAGCTGGGGAACGGACGGAAGGAAGACAGAGGCCGTCTCGCCCCGCTTCCGGGAACGCACAAAGCGCCCCACGGCCTGGGCGAAGAACAAGGGAGTGGACGTGGAGGTGGCGTAGACGCCCACCGAAAGGCGCGGCACGTCCACGCCTTCGGACACCATGCGCACGGCCACCATCCAGCGCTTGTCGCCCGCGCTGAACTCCTCGATCTTGTTGGAGGCCTTGGCATCATCAGACAGAATCACCGTCGGCGACTCGCCCGTGATCTTCTTGAGCTGGCCGGCGTACGCCCGGGCGTCCTCGTGGTCGGTGGCGATCACCAGGCCGCCGGCGTCGGGAACGGACCGCCGGACCTCGCTGAGCCGTTTGTCCGCTCCTGCCAGGACGGCGGGAATCCATTCCCCGGCCGGGTTCAGGGCGGTCCGCCAGGCCTGTGACGTGATGTCCTTGGTGACCGCCGCCTCGCCGAGGGAGGCGGCCATCTCGTCGCCGGCGCTGGTGCGCCAGCGCATTTGGCCCGAATACGCCATGAAGATGACCGGACGCACCACGTGGTCACGCAGCGCGTTGCCGTAACCGTAGGTGTAGTCCGACTTAGAGCGGCGGATGCCCTCGCGGTCCTCGGTGTACTCCACAAACGGAATGGGCGAGGTGTCCGACCGGAACGGCGTACCGGTCAGGGACAGCCGCCGGGCCGCGGGGTCGAAGGCCTCGCGGAGACCGTCGCCCCAGGACAGCGCCTCGCCGCCGTGGTGGATTTCGTCGAGAATCACCAGGGTGCGGGCGGCCTCGGTCTTGGCCCGGTGCAGCATGGGCTTGCTGGCCACCTGCGCGTAGGTCACGGCCACGCCGATGAACCCGCGGCCGTGCTGGCCGTCCGAATTCTTGAAGTTCGGGTCAATGGCGATGCCGACGCGCGCGGCAGCGTCAGCCCACTGCCGCTTCAGGTGGTCGGTGGGCGCGACGATGGTGACGCGGTTCACCGTGCCGGCCTCGATCAGCATGGAGGCCACCCTGAGCGCAAAGGTGGTCTTGCCGGCGCCGGGGGTGGCCACGGCCATGAAATCGCGCGGAGCCTTGCTGAAGTACAGGTCCAAGGCTTCCTGCTGCCAGGCACGGAGCTTCGGGGCGGTTCCCCAGGCTGCACGTTCCGGATAAGCCGGGGGCAGGGTGGGTCCGCCGAAGAGTGTCTCCGTCACTATTTGTTGTTGCCTGAGTCTCCGCCGGACCCGCTGCCGCCGTCGTTGCCCGGGCGGAGGCCCTCATAGACCTCTTTGCACATCGGGCAGACCGGGAACTTCTGCGGATCCCGTCCGGGCGTCCAGACCTTGCCGCACAGCGCGATCACCGGTTCGCCGGTCATGGCGGACTCCATGATCTTTTCCTTGCGCACGTAATGTGCAAAGCGCTCACGGTCGCCGGGCTCCACTTCCTGGCGCAGTTCCTCGCGCTCAATCGTTGCGGTGGACGATCCGGCGCCGGAAAGCTCACGCATGGGGTCGTTGTCGAGAGGATCCGTCATGCTACTCATGGCATCCATCTTAGCCGTTCCGCAGGTTCGGCCGCGGGAGGACCCGGGCGCAGGTTGCGGTCAGAGGCCCTGCCACGCCGGTTTGTGCTCGTAGGTGTGCCGGTAGTAGTCGGCGAGCTTCAGTGACGACGCCGCGGCCTCGTCCAACACGATGGAGGCGTGCGGGTGCAGCTGCAGGACCGAGGCAGGGCAGATCGCGGCAAGGGGTCCCTCCACCAGGTCGTGGACGGCCTGCGCCTTTTGGGCTCCCGTGGCCAGCAGGATGGCGTGCCGCGACTCGAGGATGGTGCCCAGCCCCTGGGTCACCACGTGGTGTGGAACCTCGTCCAGGCTGCGGAAGAAGCGGGCGTTGTCGCGCCGGGTCTGCTCGATGAGCGACTTGATCCGGGTGCGGGATGCCAGGGACGACCCCGGCTCGTTGAAGCCGATGTGCCCGTCGGTGCCAAGGCCCAGAAGCTGCAGATCGATGCCGCCGCGCTCCCTGATCCGGTCCTCGTAGGCACGGCAGGCCGCAGGGATGTCGGCGGCGCTTCCGTCCGGTCCGAGGACATTGTCCGGGTCGATGTTGACCCGGTCCGCGAAGTCGCGGCGGATCACCTCCCGGTAGGACTCCGGGTGTCCGGGTTCCAGCCCGACGTACTCATCGAGAGTGAATCCGCAGGCACGGCTGAAATCCAGGCCGGCCTGCTCGTGGCGCCGGGCGAGTTCGTCGTAGACCGGCAGCGGCGATGATCCCGTGGCAAGCCCCAGCACGGCGTCGGGCTTGTTCCGCAGCAGGTTCTCCACTGCGTCCGCGACGAGGGAGGCAATCTGCCTGCCGCCCGGAAGTATGACGACCTCCATTTTCGGCCTTTCTCTCGGCTGTCCTGCTAGTCAACCACGGCGGGCCGCCGCCCGGCAGATGAATTCAGCCGTTGGCTGTTCTCAGCGGTTGACAGTGACCTGGGCCAGCAGCTCCGGGCCGCGGGCATCGAGCCACCGCCCGCCCAGCCGGACCCCCACAATGAACAGTGCAGTGCCCAGGACGGGCCCCAGTGCCAGGTTGATCCAGCCAAATAACGGGTCTCCGGTGAGCACCTGCGCGAGGACCAGGCCGGCCTCCGGGAGGACCAGCACCAGAAGGACACCCATTCCGCCGAACTGGACGGCGAGTGTCTGCCCCACGTTTCCCGGGGGCTTCTTGAACGGGCTGTCGCCGGGAAGCGGCACGGCAATGGTGTAACGGGCGGACACCACGGATGACAGGCCCAGCCCGGTCAGCAGCACTCCCACGGACATCCCGAGGATGGAAGGCCACCACGCCCAGTCGGCCATGATGAAGAACGGCACGACGGCGAGGATCAGCACCGTGGGCAGCGCGAACGCCAGACAGGCCAGCGCGCGCCCCAGCCGGTCATGGACTCCCCGCACACCGGCGGCGACGTGCAGGGCAAAAGCGGTGTTGTCGTAGGACACGTCCCCCGAAATGGACCATGCCAGGAGGAACGCCGTGAGCGGACCGGTGATCATCAGAACGCCGTAGTCGTTGGTCTGGCTGCCTTGGAAAGCCAGTACAACGGGCAGCAGCGGAATGACCACCAGCGAACCGGAATACCGGGGATCACGGAACCAGTAGGTCAGGGCACGTGCCGTGACGGCACCGGCCGGCGTCGCGGGCAGAAGGGAGAACAGCCCCAGCCGCCCGCCCTTCCGGCGGCTGCTTCCGCTGTAAGGCGGCGTGACCAGGGCACGTTCCAGCAGCAGCTTCCAGCACCAGGAAAGGCCCGCCAGCGTAGCCGCGGCAATGAGCAGCTTGAGTCCCGCCGTGCCCGGCCGTCCGGCTTCGAGATCGCCGCCCAGCGACCAGGCAGCCCCCAGCGGCGTCCAGGAAATCCTGCCGGCCAGGTCGGACAGGAAGGCCCCGGAACCGGCCATGCCCTGGAAGATGCCAGCGGTGATCGGACCCAGGAGAACCAGGGGAACCATGAAGGCGATGCCGCTGACGTCCCTGAACCGCCGTGAGGCCGCCAGGCTCGACGTCGCCGTAGTGACGACCCGGCAGAACACCACGCAGGTCAGCACGCCAAGGACGGCGCCAACGAGCGCGCCCGCAGCTGGCAGGACACCGCGGGAGAAGGTGACCACGGTGGCCAGGGCGACGATTGAGGTGGCCAGGCCCGGAAGCCCGATGAGGCCGCCGAGCGCGAGGCCGGCCAGAAGCTGCGGCATGGGCACGGCCGACGTCGTGAACCGGGCAGGGTCCAGCGTCATGTCCACGGCCGAGGCAATGACCGGCACAATTCCCCAGCCCAGCAGGGCCGCCGAGCCGCCCAGCACCACGACGGTCTGGGCCAGGCCCGGGTCCTGCTGCCGGAGCAGGACCAGCAGCACCACGCACATGCCGACGATGAAGAGCGCATACAGTCCGCCGAACGCCAGCCCCACCAGTTGCCAGGGGCTCCGCCGCAGGCCGTTCCGGAGCAGCGTGAGCTTCAGCCTCAGGAGGTGCGCAACCATTCGAGCCCCTCCGTCTGGCTCCTGCCGCCCACGAGCTGCACGAACCGTTCTTCCAGGGTGGCGCCGGCACGCACCTGGTCGACCGTTCCGGCGGCCAGGATCCGGCCGCCGGCAATCACGGCCACGTGGTCGCACATCCGCTGCACGAGGTCCATCACATGGCTGGACACGATCACGGTGCCGCCCGTGGCCACATACCTGTCCAGAATGTCCCTGATGTTGGCCGCGGAGACGGGATCCACGGATTCGAAGGGCTCATCCAGCACCAGGATCTTTGGCGCGTGGATCAGCGCGGAGGCCAGCGCGATCTTCTTCGTCATGCCGGCGGAGTAATCCACCACGAGGGTGCCCGCGTCCTGGCTGAGGTCCAAAGCTGCGAGCAGCTCCCCCACCCGGGCGGCCACGACGTCCCGGTCCATGCCCCGGAGCAGCCCGGCGTAGGTGACCAGCTGCTCACCGCTGAGCCGGTCAAAGAGCCGCACCCCGTCGGGCAGGATACCCATCAGCTTCTTGGCTTGCAGCGGCTGCGCCCAGACATCCACCCCGTGGACCACCGCCGTGCCGAAGTCCGGGCGGAGAAGGCCCGTGGCCATGGAGAGGGTGGTGGTCTTGCCGGCGCCGTTGGGCCCGACGATGCCGAAGAACGAACCGGCGGGAACGTCGAGGCTGATGCCGTCCACCGCGATCTTGGTGCCGAAGCGCTTGGCAAGCCCCCTGATCGAGAGGGCTATTAGGGGAGTGCTCATGCACTTACCCTAGCCGCGGCCTCTCACCGGGGGGATCCTCCGGAAGGAGTAGAAACCCGGCAGGGCCGTCCGTCAAAAGGAACGGCGCGGCACGGCCCGTTCATACTGCGGCGCCCAGCGCAGGTTGTGGCCGAGTTCAAAGGCGGCCCGGAGCCACCAGTGCGGATCCCGCAGTGCCGCCCGGGCGATAAAGACGCCGTCAGCCTGTCCGGTGGCCACCACATGCTCCGCCTGGTCCGGGGACGTCAGGAGCCCCACGGTGCCGGTGGCGACTCCTGTTTCGCGGCGGATCCGGGCCGCGAATTCCGTCTGGTAGCCCGGTCCCGGCTGGATCTGCTGGTGTGCCACCGCCCCGCCGCTGGACACGTCCACGAGGTCCACGCCCCGCGCGGCGGCCTGCGCAGCCAGGCTCACCGAGTCCTCGACGCTGATTCCGCCCTCTGCCCAGTCGGTTGCCGAAATGCGAAGCAGCAGTGGCATGGACTCCGGGATGACGTTGCGGACCGCGTCGATGACGGCCAGGGTCAGCCGGCTCCGCCCTTCCGCAGTGCCGCCCCAGGAGTCGGTGCGGTCATTGATCAGGGGGCTTTGAAACTGGTGAAGGAGATATCCGTGGGCACCGTGCAGTTCGATGGTGTCGAAGCCGATGTCCACGGCACGGGACGCTGCGGCGGCAAAGTCGGCGATGACGCCCCGGATGTCATCCTCCGTCATGGCGGCGGGCGGCGCGTAGCCGTCGAAGGCCTGAGGGCCCGGACCCACCGTCTCCCAGCCGCCGTCGGACGCCGGAACCGACCCGCTCCGGCCGGAGAACGGCCAGTACGTCGACGCTTTGCGTCCTGCATGGGCGAGCTGCACACCGATCTTGGTGTCGGCGACACCGTGGCGGTGCACGAAGCTGACGATCCGCTCCCAGCCCAGCGCCTGCTCGTCGTTGTACAGCCCCGCGTCCCGCGGACTGATGCGCCCCGCGGCATTCACTGCCGCAGCCTCGGTCAGGATGAGGGCCGCTCCCCCGGCGGCGAACGACCCCAGGTGCATGAGGTGCCAGTCGTTGGGCACCCCGGCGGCTCCGTCGGGTTCGCAGCTGTACTGGCACATCGGCGAAAC
Source organism: Arthrobacter globiformis NBRC 12137 (assembly GCF_000238915.1). Classification (GTDB taxonomy): domain Bacteria; phylum Actinomycetota; class Actinomycetes; order Actinomycetales; family Micrococcaceae; genus Arthrobacter; species Arthrobacter globiformis. Next base: position 8,465 of record NZ_BAEG01000085.1, read on the forward strand.
CCAGCCGCGGTGCTGCAGTTCCAGGGACCGCAGCTTCAGAGGCTGGAACAGTGCGGGCACCGCCACTAAAACAGCACCCGCGCCAGGGCCTGGCGGGCCTTGCCCACGCGTTCGTCCGTGGTCCCGACAACTTCGAACAGCTCGAGCAGGCGCACGCGGGCGGTCTCGCGTTCCGGCCCGAAGTTCCTGCCAATGAACGCGACCACGCGGTTCAGGGCATCCTCCACGTGGCCACCGGCGATGTCGAGGTCGGCCACGCCCAGCTGGGCCGTGAGGTTGTCGGGTTCATCCGCGGCGAGCTGGCGCAGGGCCTCGCCCTCGGGTCCGGAAAGGCTCTGCAGGCGTTCCATGAGTTCCACCTGCGCCAGGCCTGCCTTGGCCTCGGCATCCGCCGGCATCTCGGCGAGCGCCTGCCGGTAGGCAACGGCCGCAGCAGCGTAGTCGCCGTCTTCAATGGCGTCGAAGGCCTTCTGGTGAAGCGGCGGCAGCGGGGCCGGGGCGGGTTCTTCCGATGAATCTGCGCCGCCCCCGACGTTGCCGGTCACCCCGTTGGCGGCGGCAACCGTCAGCAGTTCGTCCAGCAGGGGGCGGATCTGCTGCTCGTCCGCGCCACCCTGGAAGAGCGGAACCGGCTGGCCCTTGAGCACGGCGACGGCGGTGGGGACGGCCTGCACCTGGAAGGCCTGAGCCAGTTGCGGGAACGCTTCGACGTCCGCAGCGGCGAGGACCAGCCGGCCGCCGTAGCTCTGGATGTTCCGGTCAAGCGCATCCAGCACGCCGGCCGATTCGGGCGAATAGGAGGCCCAGAGGACAAACACCACAGGCACCTGGGCGGACAGTTCGATAAGGCTCTGGAAGTTTGCCTCGGTGACCTCCACCCGGAGGGCGGGACCGCCGTCCGCCCGCTGGGCCTGGGGGTCACCTGCCGCGGGGGCATTGCTCGGCGCCGGCGGCGCCGGCCGCTGCTTGAGGGAGGAGAGATCGACGGCGCCGCGAAGGTTAAGCTGGCTCGCGGCCGAAGGGACAGGGCGGGAAGCTGGCGAACTCATAGCTCCCACTCTAGCCACAAGAGCGGCCGCGGTAAGCACCGCGGCCGCTCCAGTGACGGCAGGTTTACGGAAAGCCGTTCCCTACTTGACGCTACTTGAAGCTGGCGCCAACCAGTCCGCGCGTGGCGGCCACCAGCTTCATCGGATCCTTCGAGTCGGCCGGCGGCACGTACACGGCCACGGACTCGGCGAACTTCAGCACCATGCCGGTCGTGGTTTCCTTGCCGCCGGCGAGGACGGCCGCATCGTTGCCGATGGACAGCTTGTCGCCTTCCGCCTTGGGGGTGCCATCGAAGTTGAAGGTCAGGCGGCCGAGGACCAGGGCCCCGCCGTCCTCCGTGCGGAACACGACAGTGTTCTCCGGAACGACCTTGTGCGTGAACGCGAACTTGCCGTCCACGCCGTCCTTCACAATGTCAGCCTGGTAGGAGAGCGTGTCCGCGATGTACGGGGAGGACTCCCCTTCCACCAGCTTGCTCTTGAACGTGGAGTTGGACTTGGTCAGCCGGTCCGCCAGGCCGGCGAGCGCTTCCTGCCCGCTGTAAAGCAGGCCGGACTTGTCGCCCGCGGCAAGCGACTCGGTGCCGCCGCGTACGATCGCCGGGAACGTGGTGCCGGGCTGCAGCGGCGACGTGCCCACGAGCTTGTAGTTCTCCCGCGGGGACTGCTGCACGAGCGTGAGCAGCTGCGGCACGACGTTTCCTTCACCCTGGGTGACGGCCAGGACGGAGCGCGGCCATTCGCGCTTGTCCGTGACCACCGTGGTCAGCAGCTTCGTGGAACGCACGGGCATGCGTGCGTCGTAGGAGGCCACACGCGACCTGATCTTGTAGTTCTGGGTGCGGACCTCGAGTTCCGTCCCGGCAACGCGGGCGGCAAGCTTCTTGGCGTCCTTCGCGGCGTCGCCAGCGTCGGTGGCGCTGGCCACCTGTTCCAGGATGCGGCGGAACTGGGCGTCCAGGACCACGGGCGTGCCGCCGGCCTCGGGGGCCGCGGCCGCGCTCGTGGTGGGTGCCGCGGACGTGGAGGCCGGGGCAGACGACGTGCTGGCCTGCGCGGCAGCAGCGCCGCCGGCAAGGACAGCGGCGGTGGTGGCCGCAACCACCACGCTGAGCCGGGCGGAGGAGGACCGTTCGCCGGCCTTGGCCGCCGCCTTGGCGCGGGCGCGCCGGGCGAACGGGCTGCCCAGCTTGTCGCTGGCCTTGCCAGCGGGTCCGTTGCTTGAGGACCCGGCGTCGGATGACCCGCCGTCGCGGGACGCCCCGCCCTTGGGCTTGAGGACCAGCAGTGCTCCGCCGGCAAGGACCAGGAGTCCGCCGAGGACCATGAGAGGCACGGCCCAGGGCATGGAGGTGTCATTGGGGAACGTCATGGAAACGGACGACGGCGCGGGCTTCTTTCCGTCCGCAGCGAGCAGCAGGGACCAGTCGCCGTCGGCCGGGGCGGACCAGGTGTAGTCAAGCTCGCCGCTGGCGTTCTCGGTGCTGACCCAGAGGTCAGAGCCGGCCGGCGACGGCGCGTTGGCTTCGCCGTCGGTGTGCTTTACCTGCAGCGACTTCTTGTCGTCGGAGATTCCGGTGACCGTGTTGTGGGCGGTCTTGCCCACCCAGGCGTCGACGTCATCCGGGCGTCCTGCCGCGAGCAGGAAGCTGCCCTCGCCCTTGACCCTGATGCTGACCGTTCCACCCTCGAGGGTGCGCAGCTTCTGGTCGATAACGGTCAGGGGCGCGGCTTCGCCGGCGGAAGCCGTTGCCGTCACTGTCTCGGCGGGGGCCCAGAAGGTCTTCTGCCCGATGCCGGCCAGCAGTGTCAGGAGGCCGAGCAGCACAAGTGCAACTGCAGTCTTGAAACGCAAAGGAATACCTATCATCAGCGGGGGTTTACCTCCAATAGTAACCGTTTCGTTACCAATAAGCCGGATCGGGGGGTTCGGGAGCTCCGCCGCCACCCCCGGGAGACGCCGCCCGCCCGGCTATTCACAAGGCTGCTGATAGTGTTTGCGATGATCATCACACCCGGCCCGCAGCCGCGGCGCCACGGACGGTAAAGGCATCAAAGAGCAGTGACTGAACACACGGATCCGTCCATGCACGGCCCCGAAGATCTGCCCGACGCCGACTCCCCCCAGGGCCCGCCGGCTTCGCCGGACACTGCTGCACACAAGGCGGCAGCACCGGGCACCGCGCCGCAGCCCGCACCACCGCACATGACCCACAAGACAAAAGGCCGGCCAGCTGCCCTGGGCGCGGTATTGCGGCGCCTTCGCCAGCCAATCCCCGGCGCCCAGCCCAGGCTCCGGTTCGAGTTCCCGCCGGAGCATCCCGACACCGTCGAGGCAGAGCTACCCGAGGACACCGCACGCTTCGGTTCCCCCGGGCCCCGCATCTCGGCCCAGCACCCGCTGTACCTGGGGTTTATGGGCACCGTGGGCGTGGGCCTGGCCCTCCTGGTCTACTGGATTGGTTCCCACACCACCCAGCTCCTGCTGTGGATCGTGGCCGCCCTGTTCATCGCCCTCGGCCTGGACCCGGTGGTGCGCTGGCTGGAGGGCCGGAAGATCCCCCGGCCCGCCGGCATCCTCGTGTCCGTGTCCGTGCTGATGATCGCGGTGGTCGGTTTCTTTGCCACCCTCATCCCCACGATCGTCGAGCAGGTGACCGAGCTGGTGAAGCAGGCCCCGGTGTGGGTGCGGGACTTCATCAACTCCGATTTCTTCCGGACCCTGGACAACCAGTTCGGCGTCCGCGACCGCATCAGCGAGGAGCTGGACAAGTTCGTCAAGAACCCGGAGGCCATGAGCGGCATCTTCGGCGGCGTCCTCGGTTTCGGGTCAACGGTGGCCAACGGCCTCTTCGGCACGCTTATCGTGCTGGTGCTCAGCCTGTATTTCCTGGCCGCCCTGCCGGCGATGAAGAAGTGGGGCTACCGGCTGGCGCCGCGGTCCCGGCGGGCACGCGTCGAGGCGCTGTCCGAGGAGATCACCCGCTCTGTGGGCAACTACGTCATCGGCCAGGCTGTGGTCGCCCTCCTTAACGCCACCTTCGCCTTCATCGTCATGTCGATCATCGGCGTGCCGTTCGCCGTGCTGCTGACCTTCGTTGTGGCGCTGCTGGCCTTTATTCCACTGGTGGGCGGACTGATCGCCGGCGTGGTGGTCATCCTGATCACCCTGACGCTGGGCTGGCAGTCCGCCCTGGCCTACGCCATCTGCTACTTCGCCTACCTGCAGTTCGAGGCGTACTTCATCTCGCCGCGCATCATGCAGAAGGCCGTGGCAGTGCCCGGCGCCGTCGCCGTCATCTCGGTGATTGCCGGCGGCAGCCTGCTCGGCGTCCTGGGGGCACTCATTGCCATCCCGACGGCGGCTGCCACCCTGCTGCTGATCAAGGAGATCTACATCGTCCGCCAGGACAAGCACTAGGCACAGGTCAGCACGAGCTTAGACGGCGGCGGTCGCCACCGGGCCTTCCCACTCCTGCGGGAGGCCTGCGGCTCCCGAGCCGTCGGGCGTGACGTCGTCGACGATCTCGTTCAGCACGCGGGCGGCCTGCTTTTCCCCCACCCAGAGGTGCTTGGCGCCGTCGACCCCCACCACCCTGGCCTGCGGCACAAGGCCGAACCGCGCCTCTGCGGCGGCGGGCCGGAGGTAGTCGTCGTGCTCGGGCACCAGGACCGTCAGGGGCTTGCCGGCGTCCGCCCACTGCCGCAGGTGCTCGTCGGTGGCGCGGTGCAGCGGCGGGGACAGCAGCACGGCGCCCTCCACCTGGGATGCCACCGGTTCCACGGCGCCGTACATGAGGGCGAGTTCGGTGCCGAAGGACCAGCCCACGAGCCAGCGGTTGGGCAGCCCCCGTTCGACGGCGAAGCGCACCGCCGCCTCCACGTCGTACCGTTCGCCGATGCCTTCTTCAAACGCTCCGTCACTGGTGCCGCGCGGCGAGGACGTGCCCCGGGTGTTGAAGCGCAGTACGGCCACCCCGGCCAGTGCCGGCAGCCGGTAGGACGCCTTGCGGTATACGTGGGAATCCATGAAGCCGCCGTGCGTGGGCAGCGGGTGCAGGGTGATCAGCGTGGCAGTGACCGGGCCCGACTCCGGCAGCGCCAGTTCGCCCACCAGTGTGTGGCCGTCCTCGGTGCGGATTTCGATGTTCTCGCGCCGGGCGGGAAGCACCGTGGAGGCGCGGATCGCGGTGGCTGCTGATGGCTGGCTGAAAACGTACGACGCCGGGTCAAAAGTCATGCGCACCAGCTTATCTTCCGGCCGGGTTGCCAAGGGCACGGGTCACTGTACGTTACCGGTACCGGAAGTTGCGGGACGTCCAGCAGTTGGTGTGCCAGTGGCGCCGCTCGGCCAGCCCCGCGGCAGCTCCGAACAGATGGTCGTCAGCCCAGACCACAAGGTGGGCGATTCCCGGCAGCACAGCGGTGGAGCAGCCCGGGCAGATATACGTCTTTTCGGCATTGCGGGCCGTCATGGTCCGCACCATCCAGTCGCCGTCCGGCGCACTTTCCCTGCGGGCGAATCCCGCCCGGGCCCGTTCCAGGTCAAGTTCCGGCGCGGGACCTGCGCCGTGCTTTCCACCGCCCAGGCCATTGCCGGCCGCACCGCGCCCGGATTTGGAGCGGCGGGGACGGTTGGAGCGGGGCATGCCTCCATTCTGCCTTAGCCGGCGGCCCTGCCCCGCCCCGGATGACACCGTGCTACTGCACGTTGCTGGGACAGAAACTGCAGGGGCTTCTGCGGAGAAGGTATGGTGTAGGGCGTGCGTCTCGTCATAGCCCGTTGCTCTGTTGATTATGTTGGCCGGCTCAAAGCCCATCTCCCCCTCGCCACCCGGCTCCTGCTGGTGAAGGCCGACGGTTCCGTGCTGGTGCACTCCGACGGCGGCTCTTACAAGCCCCTGAACTGGATGAGCCCGCCCGCCGTTCTCCGCGTCACCTCCCCGGAGGACGCCGACGTCGAAGTTGGCGTCGTCGAGCAGTGGACCGTGCAGTCGGCCAAGACCGACGACAGGCTCATCATCAACATCCATGAGCAGATCCACGACAGCTCCCATGAACTGGGGCACGACCCCGGCCTGATCAAGGATGGCGTCGAGGCAGACCTGCAGCGGCTCCTCGCCGACCAGATCGAAACCCTCGGCGAAGGGTTCTCCCTGATCCGGCGGGAGTACTTCACCGCCATCGGGCCCGTGGACATCCTCGCCCGGGATGCCGGCGGCGCCACGGTGGCCATTGAACTGAAGCGCCGCGGCGACATCGACGGCGTGGAGCAGCTGACACGGTATCTGGAACTGCTGAACCGGGATCCGCTGCTGGCGCCGGTGCGAGGCATATTCGCCGCCCAGCAAATCAAGCCTCAGGCAAGAGTGCTCGCGACGGACCGCGGCATTGACTGCGTGACCCTGGATTACGACGCGATGCGGGGCGTGGACGACATCGAATCCCGGCTTTTCTGACAGTACGGGTCCGTAGCCACGGGGTGATCAGGCGTTTACTCGGGATTTGCCCAAAATTTGCCGGAATTCGCGTTTTGCCCGTTGACCAGACGGTTTGCCCATGAAATTCTTGTATCAGTCTTTGTGTAGGTGTTTTTCATGCTCGCAAGACATGTTGCGAGCGCGAAGCTCCTGCAACGCAATTCCGGTTATCGGGGGTGCAGGCCAGGATTCTTCTCGCGGAGTAACCAAGACCAGTACGAGGTGTGCTGGCCTTAAAAAGTTCCATACTGAGGAGAAATAAATGGCACAGGGAACCGTCAAGTGGTTCAACGCTGAAAAGGGCTTCGGCTTCATCACCCCGGACGACTCCGATGGCGATGTCTTCGTTCACTACTCCGAGATCCAGACCGGCGGCTTCAAGACCCTCGACGAGAACCAGCGCGTTCAGTTCGAAATCGGCCAGGGTGCCAAGGGCCCCCAGGCTACGGGCGTAACCGTCGTCTAATTGGTTCCAAAACAAATGATCCTCGGCATTCGTGCCGGGGATCATTTTTTGTCACTAATATTTTCAGGTCTTGAAACATTCACGGCGGCCTTAGCGCCAGGTCCCCACGCCGATGACCGGCCCGGCTTCCAGCCATGAGGACAGGCCCGTGTAGGCGTCGAACTTCATGGCCAGGAAGACGTCCTGGCCCTCATAGCGAAGCTCCACGATCACGACGTCGGGCTGCACCTTGACCAGCTCCGCCTCCGTGGGCTGGCGCCGGCCCAGCAGCTCAAGCGAGCTCCGTTTGAAGCGGTGGCGGGGCCGGACGCTCAGCGACAGGAGTTTGAACCACTCAAGTTCATTGTCCTGATAACGACAAACCCCCATCCGCCAGCTTTTTCCAGCCGTACGAATGGAGGCGTCCACCGTGCCGAGGGCGCGCCGCAGGTTGAAGCGGCGCACCCCAAACAGGCACAGCGTAAAAATCAGCACCGCAAACACGGTTGCTATGGCGATGAACGGAAAGGAAGAAACGTCCATCAGGGTTGTGCTATCGGATCCCCGCAGTGGCCGCGTCACCCAGCTGGGCGTTGTCAGCAACAATGACCACCCGGTTGTTGTCGACGGAGAAGAACCCGCCGTCGACATCTACGGCAATGCGGTCGCCGGTAACCGGCTCGATTGCCAGCTGTCCCTCGGCCAAAATCGCCAGCACGGGCGAGTGGCCGGGCAGGATTCCGATCTCACCATCACTGGTGCGGGCCTTGACCATCTTGGCCGCCCCGGACCACACGAAGTGGTCCGCTGCGACAATCTCAACCTCAAGCTCAGCCATATTACTTGGTCTGTTCCTGAATCTTGGCCCACTGGCGCTCAACGTCATCCAGGCCACCGACGTTGAAGAACGCCTGCTCTGCAATGTGGTCGAGTTCGCCGTCGCAGATCGCCGCGAAGCCTTCCACGGTGTCCTTGATGGAAACGGTGGAGCCCTCAACGCCCGTGAACTGCTTGGCGGTGTAGGTGTTCTGGGACAGGAACTGCTGGATACGGCGCGCACGCGACACGACGATCTTGTCCTCTTCGGACAGTTCGTCGACACCGAGGATGGCGATGATGTCCTGGAGTTCCTTGTTCTTCTGCAGGATCTGCTTCACACGGACAGCCGTGTTGTAGTGGTCCTTGCCGATGTACTGCGGGTCCAGGATTCGGGACGTCGACGTCAGCGGGTCCACAGCCGGGTACAGACCACGGGAGGCGATTTCACGGGAAAGTTCCGTGGTGGCGTCCAGGTGTGCGAACGTCGTGGCCGGTGCCGGGTCGGTGTAGTCATCTGCGGGGACGTAGATGGCCTGCATCGAGGTGATGGAGTGGCCCTTGGTGGACGTGATGCGCTCCTGGAGGAGGCCCATCTCGTCGGCAAGGTTCGGCTGGTAACCCACAGCGGAGGGCATGCGGCCCAGCAGGGTGGAAACCTCGGAACCAGCCTGCGTGAAGCGGAAGATGTTGTCGATGAAGAGCAGCACGTCCTGGTTCTGGACATCGCGGAAGTACTCCGCCATGGTCAGGGCGGACAGTGCCACGCGCAGACGCGTTCCCGGCGGCTCGTCCATCTGGCCGAACACAAGGGCGGTGTCCTTGAGGACGCCTGCCTCTTCCATTTCAACCCAGAGGTCGTTACCTTCACGGGTACGCTCGCCGACACCGGCGAACACGGAAGTACCACCGAAGTTGCGGGCAACACGGGTGATCATTTCCTGGATCAGAACGGTCTTGCCCACGCCGGCGCCGCCGAACAGGCCGATCTTTCCACCCTTGATGTACGGGGTGAGAAGGTCGATGACCTTGATGCCCGTTTCGAGCATTTCGGTGGAACCCTCGAGGGATGCGAAGGACGGGGCCTTGCGGTGGATCGGCCAGTGGTCCGAAGCCTGGATCTCGGACTCGTCGACGTCCAGCGGCTTGCCGAGGACGTTGAAGATGTGGCCCTTGACGCCGTCGCCAACAGGCACGGTGATCGGGGAACCGCTGTCCACCACGGACGTGCCGCGGACCAGGCCGTCGGTGGCCTGCAGGGAGATAGCGCGGACGAGGTTGTCACCCAGGTGCTGGGAGGTCTCGAACGTGATGGTCTTGGTCTCACCGTTGAGAGTGATCTCGGTGGTGAGTGCGTTGTAAATCGAGGGGATTGCGTCAGCCGGGAATTCGACGTCGACAACCGGGCCAATAACACGTGCGATACGGCCGGTGGCACCGGCCGTGGCTGCTACGTGTTCGGTAGCGGTGGCAGTCATCTCTCTCACTTCACTCGTAGATGGCGTGGGGTTAAGTTTATCTTTTGGTTGCAGGGGTCCGGGACCGGTCCGGCTACGACGCGAGTGCGTCGGCGCCGGCCACGATTTCGGAAAGCTCCTGCGTAATCTCTGCCTGGCGGGCGGTGTTGCGCAGACGCGTGTACTTCTTGATGAGGTCCGTGGCGTTGTCGCCGGCGGATTTCATCGCCCGCTGGCGGGCAGCAAGCTCGGAAGCCGCTGCCTGCAGCATGGCCGCGAAGATACGGGATTCGATGTAGCGCGGCAGCAGCGCGTTGAGCACCTGTTCCGGCTCCGGTTCGAATTCGTAAAGCGGCAGCAGTTCCGATTCGGACGTCGCCTGCTCTTCCACGACTTCGAGGGGAAGAAGTCGGATGACGGTCGGCTCCTGGGTCACCATGGACTTGAAGCGGGTGTACACAACGTGGATCTCGTCCACGCCGCCCTCTTCGAAATCAATGGCGAAGTCCTCAAGCAGTGCCGCGCCGATTTCCTGTGCCGTGGCAAACTCAGGGGCATCGGTGTTGCCGGTCCAGACGCGTCCGTAAGGACGGTTCCGGAAATCGAAGTAAGCCTGCGCCTTGCGGCCCACCAGATACGTCTTGACTTCCTTGCCTTCGGCACGGAGCAGTTCGTTCAGGCCTTCGGCCTGCTTGAGCACGCTGGCGGAGTACGAGCCTGCGAGGCCGCGGTCCGAGGTAATTACCAGGACGGCGGCCCGGCGGATGTTCTCCGGCTCGGTGGTCAAGGGGTGGTCGATTTCGCTCTGGCTTGCGACGGCGGAAACAGCGCGCGTGATCGCGTTCGCGTAAGGCAGTGAAGCTGCTACCCTGGCGCGGGCCTTGCCGATGCGCGAGGTAGCGATCAGTTCCATCGCCTTGAAGATCTTGCGCATCGACGTCGTCGAGCTGATCTTCTGACGGTAGACCCGGATCTGGGCTCCCATACTTATCCTTTCCTAAGATCCCGATGGCCGGGACTGCCGGACCCCCGAAGGGTTCCGGCAGTCCCTGCCAGCGAAACTAGCGCTTCTGCCTGACGATTTTTTCCTGGTCGACCTGACCCTCCGAGATAGCTTCATGCTCCTCGTGGCCTGCGCCTACCAGCTTGTCGTCGCCCTCGCCGAAGAAGCCCTTCTTGAAGTCCACGATGGCGGTCTTCAGTGCTGCCACGGTGTCATCGTCCAGGACGTTGGTCTGCGCCAGCGTCGTGAGGATCGAGGACTTGTGCTTGAGGTGCTCCAGGAACTCGGACTCGAAGCGGCTGATGTCCTCAACCGGAACGTCGTCCAGGTAGCCCTGGGTACCGGCCCAGATGGACACAACCTGGTTCTCGACCGGGAACGGCGAGTACTGGCCCTGCTTGAGCAGTTCCATCAGGCGCGCACCGCGGGTCAGCTGCTGGCGGGATGCGGCATCGAGGTCCGATGCGAACATCGCGAACGCCTGCATGTCGCGGTACTGGGCGAGGTCCAGCTTCAAGGTACCGGAGACCTTCTTCATGGACTTGACCTGGGCGGCACCGCCAACGCGGGACACCGAGACACCAACGTCAACAGCGGGACGCTGGTTGGCGTTGAAGAGGTCCGACTGCAGGAAGATCTGGCCATCGGTAATGGAGATCACGTTGGTCGGGATGTAGGCCGAAACGTCGTTTGCCTTGGTTTCGATGAGCGGAAGGCCGGTCATCGAACCGGCGCCGAGCTCGTCGGAGAGCTTGGCACAACGCTCCAGGAGGCGGGAGTGCAGGTAGAAGACGTCGCCCGGGTAGGCTTCGCGTCCCGGCGGGCGGCGGAGCAGCAGCGACACGGCGCGGTAGGCTTCGGCCTGCTTGGACAGGTCATCGAACACGATGAGGACGTGCTTGCCGCCGTACATCCAGTGCTGGCCGATGGCCGAACCGGCGTAGGGGGCAAGGTACTTGAAGCCGGCCGGGTCAGAAGCCGGGGAGGCAACGATCGTGGTGTACTCGAGCGCTCCGTTGTCCTCAAGGGTCTGGCGGATTGCTGCGATCGTCGAAGCCTTCTGGCCGATCGCGACGTAAACGCAGCGGACCTGCTTGGTCACGTCACCGGAAGCCCAGTTGTCCTTCTGGTTGATGATCGTGTCGATGGCAATAGCGGACTTGCCCGTCTGGCGGTCACCAATGATCAGCTGGCGCTGGCCGCGGCCGATCGGAATCATGGCGTCGATTGCCTTCAGGCCGGTCTGCATCGGCTCGTGCACAGACTTGCGCTGGGTAACGCCCGGTGCCTGGAGTTCCAGAGCACGGGTGGTCTCGGCCTTGATCTCGCCGAGGTCGTCGATGGGCACACCCAGGGGGTCCACCACGCGGCCGAGGAAGGCGTCGCCGACCGGGACGGACAGAACCTGTCCGGTGCGGTGGACTTCCTGGCCCTCTTCGATGCCAGTGAAGTCACCAAGTACGATGACACCGATCTCGCGCACGTCGAGGTTCTGGGCGAGGCCCAGGGTGCCGTCTTCGAAGCGAAGCAGCTCGTTCGCCATGACCGAGGGAAGGCCCTCAACACGGGCGATGCCGTCACTTGCGGTGGTCACACGGCCGACCTCTACGCGCTCTGCGTTTCCGGGTTCGTAGGACGCCGCGAATTCGTTCAACGCATTACGGACGTCGTCGGCGTTGATGGTCAATTCGGCCATCTGCAGTCCCTGCTCTCCTGTATTCGTGATCATCGTTGCTCACGATGACCGGGGTTTCTATCAGTTGTGTGGTGCTTGTCCGGCTAGCCGGCCAGCTGGCGCTGAAGGTCGTTCAGGCGGGCGAGGACCGAAGCGTCTACCACTTCATCCCCCACCTGGACACGGATGCCGCCGATCAGCGTGGGATCAACGTTGACGTTGACCTTCAGCTCGCGCCCGTAGAGGGAGTTCAGTCCCTGCTGCAGGCGGCTTGCCTGCGTCTCCGTGAGGGGACGCGTGACGTTGACCGTCGCAATCCAGCGCCGCTGGCGCTTGGCGGCGAGCTCGGCGAAACGGCTTACGAGCTTCGTCGCCTTGATGCCACGGGGTTGTGCCACTGCCTGTCCAATGAGGACCTTGGCTTCCTCGCTTGCGGCAGGAACCAGCCTTTCGGCCAGTGTGATCTTTGCTGCGGCGCTGGCCTGCGGTTCAGACAGGGCACGCTGCACCTCGTGGCTGGAAGCCACGGCCTGGTTGAAGGAGAAAAGATCGTTCTCCAGTTCTTCCAGACCGGTAATACCGGAGGCAGAAACGGCCGACTTGTTTTCGGCAACGGCGATAACCACCGTTGCGGCAAGCGTCTCGAGTGCATCGCCGATGTCACGCGCCGATGCCCAGCGTGAGCTGGCCAGACCGGCAGCGATGTCCACGGCTTCGGCGGAAACTTTCCCGCCGAAGAGCTGCTTGATCAACCCGGACTTTTCCTCACCGTTGCGCGAGGGGTCAGTCAGGGCGCGGCGCAAGCCAGCCGAGCTGTCTACCGCTGCCAGGATCCCGAAAAGTTCCTTTGCCAACTGCAGCGATGCAAACGGAAGCTTTGGCTCCAGCTCGGTCAGCGCCTTGGTCAGCGATTCGCTCGATACACCTGCCATTACTTAGCTACACCTGCGTTCTGGGACTCCAGATCGGCCAGGAAGCGGTCAACAACGCGTGCTGCGCGTGCGTCGTCCTCGAGGGTCTCCCCAACGATGCGGCCCGCAAGCGTGGTGGCAAGAGTGCCAACCTCTGAACGCAGCGACACAACTGCCGCCTGGCGCTCGGATTCGATCTGCACGTGTGCCTGGGCGGTGATCCGCGCAGACTCGGCTGCAGCCTTCTCCTTCAGTTCCGCCAGGATCTGAGCGCCTTCGGCACGTGCTTCCTCGCGGATGCGGTTGGCCTCGGCACGGGCATCAGTGAGCTGCTGCTTGTACTCTTCGAGTGCGGCAGAAGCCTCAGCCTGTGCCTTCTCAGCCTTGGCGATGCCGCCCTCGATGGCCTCGGCACGCTCTGCGAACGTCTTCTCGAACATCGGGACAACGAACTTGACCACGATGAAAAAGAGGACAGCAAAGCCGGCGAGGACGACGCCCATTTCCCAAAGATTGGGAACGAGCGGGTTAGCCGCCTCGGCGCCTTCAGTGGCGGCTGAGATGATCAGCTGATTCATGTTTCACCCGTCCTTATCTACTCGGTTCTGAATGTTCGCTTAGTTCTGAAGGTTTACTTGAGAACGAAAGCGAAGACCAGGCCCAGGATGGCGAGGGCTTCAGTCAGCGCAAGGCCGAGGAATGCGATCGGCTGCAGGACGCGCTGAGCTTCCGGCTGACGTGCCACACCGTTGATGTAGGCGGCGAACACGAGACCCACACCGATACCACCGCCGATGGCCGAGAGACCGTAGCCGATGAGGTTGAGGGAGCCGTTGATGGAGCCTTCCATTTTTCTTCCTTTCAAGATGCCATGTATATGGCAGGTTGTTTGGGTTGCTTCATCCCCGCGAGGGGAAGTTTGAGGTGCCTAGTGGCTGTCGGCGTGGAGTGCGCCTTCGATGTAGATCGCGGTCAGCAGGGTGAACACGTACGCCTGCAGCGCCATGATCAGCGCTTCCAGCATGTACATGGCAATCGCACCGGCGAGGACCAGGACCGAGGTGCCCTTGAGGAGGACGTTCTCCTGCATGACGAGGTATTCGATGCCGGAACCGGCGATCATGACAATCAGGTGGCCGGCCAGCATCGTGGCGAACAGACGGAGGCTGTGCGTGACCGGGCGGACCAGGAAGTTGGAGATGATCTCGATCGGAATGACGATCGGCAGGATGTAGACCGGGACACCGGAGGGAACGGTGGCGAGCTTGAAGTAGCGCAGGCCGTTCTTCTTGATGCCGATGCCGATCCAGGTGACATACACGATGGCTGCCAGCACGTAGGCGCCGCCGACGTGCGAGAAGCTCGGGAGCTGGATCAGCGGGATTGCGCCGTAGATGTTGTTCACCAGGATGAAGAAGAACAGGCTGAACAGCAGCGGGACGTACTTGATGAAGTCCCTGCCGCCGATGATGTCCTTGGCGATGCTGTTGCGGACGAAGCCGTAGGCGGCTTCACCTGCGAACTGCAGCTTGCCGGGAACGAGCTGCTGCTTCCGTGCAGCGAGCACAAAGAATGTGGCGATAATGACGACGGACAGGATAACCAGCAGCATCTGCTTGGAGAATCCGTCTGCCGCACCCCACGGCAGGATTGCCGGCAGGTGCATTTCTTCAATTCCGGGAGGTGTGAACTCTCCTGAATTTTGGGCCGGGAGCGCAAGCGCGATCAACGCGTTTCCTCTCTGCAGTGTCCATCGTTGGGCGTTGGTCGGGTTCCGGCGCGCGTCATGCTTGCCCTCCCCCTCGTGAAATTATTTGGCATTACTGTTCCCGTCCTCGGACGGGCCGCTGGCTGCACCGTTCCCGCCAGTTGGTTTCCTTGAACTGGTGAGGCCGTGCATATGGGACAGATAGAACCCTCCCGCTGCTCCAAGCAGAGCGCCTGCGAGCACAATCCAGCGGGTTCCCCACAGATAATCCAGTCCCCACCCTATCAAACTCCAGACGATGATTCCGCCAATAATGTAGCTAAAGACGGCCATTCCAGCGTTGTAACCGCCGTCGGAATTTTCGCCGGGTACAGCGGCAGGACCGGGCATCGGTTCGGGTGTCCCGGGTTCGTTTTTCCCGGGGTGTTTGTCCTTGGACATCAGCGCTTTCCCCCGTTCCCGTTGGCGTCGCCGTCCGGTTCGGGGTCGTTGAAGATCTGCAGCCGGGCTTTGCTGAAACCGTAGATCTCGGCCGCCTGCCAGGTGACCACGGCCACGACGGCGCCAATGACGAACCAGCGGCCGTGCAGCCAGCCGGGAGCACCGACGGCGAACAGCACCACGGCGAAACCGATGACCTTGACGAAGTATGTCGCCACGAACAGGCCGACGGCACCCGAGGGGTTGTTACGCCCCACGAAGTGTCCGATCAACAGGCTGATCGCGAAGAACACGACCACCAGCAGGCCGCCGAGGCTGCTGGACACAACACCGGTCCAGCCGTTCAGCAGGGCAGCCACCACGCCGGTCAGGACCAGGGCGCCACCGGCTACTGCAGAACTCAGTCCAAGCAGGCCGAGCCAGAGCGACCGCGTGGGCCCGGAGACGCCAACGGATCCTTTGCCGGACACAGGTCCGGGCTCGGCGTTGGAGGTCATGCGAACCCAATCTTCGGGGCAGGGAGGAGTGGTGCAGGAAGAGCCTGCACCTGAATTCTACACGAGATAGAAATTTTCCAAAAAGCGCCTATTACTCGGACGCCTGTCCCACTCCGGTGTTCTCGCCGCGGCGGCTCAGGTATGGCCAGGCCGTGACCAGACCCATGACCAGCGTGGCGGCGACCATTATTGCCAGCACGACCTGCCAGGGGTAGACGGCAAAGGCCAGGCCGCCGAAGGACAGCACTGCCGCCCACAAATACAGGAGCATGACCGCAGTGCGGTGGGAGTAACCGATGTCCATGAGTTTGTGGTGCAGATGCCCGCGGTCGGCGGACCATGGTGAACGGCCGACGGCGGTGCGCCGCACCACCGCGAGGCACAGGTCCAGGAGCGGCAGGAACAGCACGGCAAACGGCAGCAGGATGGGGATGATCGTGGGAATACCGTTAACGCGGTCATAAAGCCCCGAGGTGATCTGGCCGGTGGAGACCACACCGGCTGACGCCATCAGCAGGCCTATCAGCATGGCGCCGGAATCCCCCATGAAGATCTTTGAGGGAAACCAGTTATGCGGCAGGAAGCCCAGGCAACTGCCCACGAGGACTGCCGTCAGCAGCGTGGCGAGGTCGGAACGGTCCAGGATCGGCGCGTTGCGGTGCACCCAGTAGGCGGTGAGGAAGAAGGCGGACCCGCCGATGACGGCTACCCCCGCTGCCAGCCCATCCAGCCCGTCGATGAAGTTGAACGCGTTCATCGTGACGACGATGAGGCCTGTGGTGAGGACGATGTTGACCGGGTCCGAATCGAAACGGATCGGCTCCGGAATGAACGGGATGATGGTCATGCGTACACCCCAGACGGCCACCACGAGCGCGGCGAAAGCCTGCCCGATCAGCTTGACCCACCAGCGAAGGTCCAGGAGGTCGTCCGCCACTCCCACCAGCACGATGACGGCAGCACCCGCCAGCACACCCCACGGAGCGCCGTTGTTCCGGAAGATGTCTTTGACGAAGAAGGACTGGCTTGCCACGGCCAGCGCCACCAGTACGCCGGCGAAAATCCCCAGCCCGCCGAGCCGCGAGACGGGGCTGGAGTGCATGTCACGGCTGCGGATCGGGGCGAACAGTTCAAGCCGGTCGCCGATCAGCCGCGCACCCCAGGTTGCCCCGTAGGAGACGATCGCCGCTGTCAGCATCATGGACAGGTACATGATCATGGCGCGGCCACCGTTCCGGTGGCGCTGTGCCAGCTGGCGCAGCGCTTGCTGGTGGCGCAGCGCACGACGCTGCCGCGTTGCAAGCTGAAAGGCTGCGGGCTATACGGATGCGGATTCGGGGTCAGGCCGGGCGGACCATGCGGGCTCGTTGGGTGTGGATCTGACGTGCAATAAATGAAACTTCTCCGTCGCCATGCGCACAGACAGGCAGTGCATAGTGCCTGACGGGGCTGTATTACAGTGGACTCTAGTCAAGATACTAACGCCAACGGGTACATCGCTTCGCGTCACACGGCCTTACGCCGGCGGGAAACTTGCCGACGGCTGTGCTGAAAGGATCCCCGCAATGCCAGTGTCGGTCGCAGTTGCCGCCGTGACGTTTGACCGTCCCCAAGAGCTCGCCGTCCTGCTGAAAGCCATCAATGGGCAGACGGCCCCCGTGTCCACAATCTGCCTCGTTGACAGCGGCACAGCGCCGGCGAAGGACGTCGCCGACCAGCATGCGAATGTGGACTACATCCGTTCGGAAGCCAATCTCGGAGGTGCCGGCGGTTTCTCCCTTGCCGCGCTCAAGGCCGTGGCCAGCGGCGCCGACTGGGTCTGGATGATGGACGACGACGCCGAGCCGGCGGATGCCGAGTGCCTGGCCACGCTGATCCGGGAAGCGGAGGCACGCGACCTGGAGGCTGTGGTGCCCCTGGTGGTGGCTCCGGGGCATCCCGACCAGCTCTCCTTCTTCTTCCGGCTGGACGGCAAGGTCTCCCACGACCGGGCCGCACTGGAAAAAGTCGGGTTCCTGCCGAACGACGGCCATTTCTTCAACGGTGCGCTCATCCGCTCCGATGTCTTCTTCAAGGTGGGCCTGCCGGACATGCGCCTCTTCATCCGCGGCGACGAGGTGGACTTCACCATCCGGCTGCGCAAGGCAGGCATCCGGTTCGGCACCGTCACCACGGCTGCGATCATGCACCCGCACGCGTTTTCCGAAACGAAGCACGTCTTCGGCGCCCGCTGGCACGTCATCGTTCCGGAGGGCGCCTTCAAGCGCTACTACTACTACCGCAACCGCGGCTACCTGATCCGCCGCCATTTCCGTGTGAAGTCCCTGGTGGCCGATGTGGGCGGGTACCTCGGCTATTTCCTCCGCCGGGGCGATCTCCGCGGGCTCGCGGACTGGTTCCGGGCGTTCTCCACGGGGCTCCGCGGCAAGGGCTTTGGCCCGCTGAAGGACCAGAAGTTCTAACGCACGGGGCCGGGCATCCTGTTTTGCCCGGCCCCGCAGCCGGGTTCCGTCAGCCCTGATCTGTCAGCCGTGGCCGCGCAGCCGGCGCCGCAGCAGCAGTCCCAGCAGGACCCACGGCTCACCGAACACCCGGTAGGCTACGCGGCGCGGGTGCAGCAGCAGCCGCCAGGCCCACTCCAGGCCCAGCCGGCCAAGCCAGCGTGGTGCCAGCTTCTGGATGCCGGCGATCTGCTCGATGGCTCCCCCGACGGCACAATAGACCGCGGGCGGCAGCGACGGCAGGCGGCGCCACAGCACCTCTTCCTGCAGGGGCATGCCGAGGCCGATCAGGACCAGCTGCGGCTGTACTTCCGCCAGCCATGCGGCGGCCTTCTCCTCCAAATCCGGATCCCAGCCCTCCCCCGGCATTCCGGAGACAGCAGCGCCCGGCACGATGCCCTGCAGCTTCTCCACGGCCTTGGCGTTGGCCGTCGCCCCGGCCCCAAGGACGGCGATGCGGTGGAGGCCGTCCAATCGGCCCAGCGCGGGAATCCAGTCCGTTGAACCAAGACGGTAGTCCATGACGGGCCGTGTGTCCCGGCCCGTCTTTGCCCGGCCCCTCCCCCACAGCCAGAGGACGGGCGCACCGTCGAGAAGGACAACGTCGCTGTTCTCGTAGAACTTCCTGAACTCGGGTTCGGAGTGGAAAAGCGTCACGCTGTGGAGATTGTGTCCGACGACGGTCCTGGTACTGCCGTCAGCCACGAATCCGTTGAGGACTGCGGTGAGTCCGTCGACGTCCAAGGGCGTGGCATCCACTCCGAGGAACGGTACCGGTTGCCTCTGCAGCGTCATTCGGCGCTTGCGGGCTTTTCGCCGGCGTCGGGCTGCGCAGAAGCATCCGCAGCGGCGGCCTCGGCGTCGTCTTGGGAAACCTCGGCGTCATCCGCCGCGTTGCCGTTGATGTCGAGAACTCCGGGAACCACCCCGCGCAGCCGCTCGATGCTGATGGCCCCCTCACGGACCACACGCAGGGGCAACGATGTGGCATCCACGATGGTGGACGGCCGTGCGTCGGTTCCCTCGACCGGCCGGAAGCCGCCTTCAAGGTAGACCTCCACGGACTCCGCGAGCTGGGACTGCGCTTCGTAGGCTGTCTGCGCCGGAGCCTGGCCCGTCCTGTTTGCCGAGGACACGGCGAGGGGGCCGGTAACGGTCAGCAGGTCGATGGCCACCTCATCGTCCGGAATGCGAAGGGCGACCGTGCCCTTCGTCTCGCCCAGGTCCCAGTCGAGGGACGGCTGGGCGTGGAAGATGAGAGTCAGCCCGCCGGGCCAGAAGGCCTCGGCAAGGTCGCGGGCATCCGGGTAGACATCGGTGGCCAGACCGTCGAGCGCATTGAGGCGCGGAATCAGGACGGGCGGCGGCATGTTCCGGCCGCGGCCCTTGGAGACCAGCAGCATGGTGACGGCCTGCGGGGAAAAGGCATCGGCAGCGATTCCGTAGACGGTGTCCGTGGGAAGGACAACGCACTTCTTCTCCAGGATCGCCCGCCGCGCGTGGGCGATTCCGGCGGTGCGCTCGTCGTCGGCCGTGCAGTTGTACGTAGTGGTCACTGCCTCATTCTTTCATTACTCCGCGGGCTGGAAAGCAAGGACGGCGCTGGTGGCGCGTTCCTTGCCGTTAAGGTCAAAATGCGTGGTGACGTCGGTCCAGAGCCCCGTCCGCTTCAGCATCGCCGATATCCAGCCGGCCTGGACTTCGGCGTGTTCCATCACGAAGTAGCCGCCGGGAACCAGAAGCCGTGCCGCCGAGGCGGCGGCCGCCGTCGGCAGTTCCATGCCGTCCGCTCCGCCGCCGTAGAGCGCTTCCGGAGGGTCGTGGAGCGCCACTTCCGGTTCATTGGGGATGGCTTCGGCGGGGATGTACGGCGGGTTGGACACCACGACGTCGAACGTCCCGTTCTGTTCCGGCATCGCGTTCCGCAGGTCCCCCAGCAGCAGGGTGACCCCCAGCGGCCGGAGATTCTTTGCCGCCCAGGCGTGCGCGAATTCACTGAACTCGACCGCGTACACCTCGGCCTCGGGCACCTCGTGCGCGATTGATCCGGCGATGGCACCGGAGCCGGTGCCAAGATCCACCACTTTGGGACGGACCACGCCGGCACGTTCCAGTGCCTGCAGCCGGTCAATGACCAGCTGCACCACGGACTCCGTTTCCGGGCGGGGAATGAAGACGCCGGGCCCAACCGCGAGCTGGAGGTAGCGGAAGTGCGCCACGCCGGTGATGTGCTGGAGCGGAATCCGGGTGGCGCGTTCGGCAACGAGTTCGGCGTAGCCTGCCGGGGCCGGCGCATCTCCGAGCATCATGGCCCGGAGCCGGCCCAGGCCCACGCCCAGCAAATGGTCGGCCAGCAACTCGGCGTCCACCCGGGGGCTGGGCACGCCAGCCTCGGTCAGGCGCTCGGTCGCCTCGCGGACCGCAGCAGCCAGGGACTGGGCAGCCTGCTCCGAAGTGTGCTCGGACGTCATGTGATCCTTGGGCGCCTAGTCGCCGATGGCGTCCAGGCGCGCCTGCTCGTCCATCTCGATGGCCGACTGGATGACCGGCTCGAGGTCACCGTTCATGACCTGGTCAAGGTTGTAGGCCTTGTAGCCGGTGCGGTGGTCGGCGATCCGGTTTTCCGGGTAGTTGTACGTGCGGATCCGCTCGGACCGGTCCATGGTGCGGATCTGGGACTTCCGCTGCTCGGAGTTGGCGGCGTCGATCTGCTCCTGCTGGTGCGCCAGGATGCGGGCACGGAGGACGCGCATGCCGGCTTCACGGTTCTGCAGCTGGGACTTCTCGTTCTGCATGGCCACCACGATTCCGGTGGGGAGGTGCGTGATGCGGACGGCGGAGTCGGTGGTGTTGACGGACTGGCCGCCGGGACCGGAGGACCGGTAGACGTCGATCTTCAGGTCGTTCTGGTTGATCTCGAGCTCTTCGGGCTCATCCACCTCGGGCAGGACCAGGACGCCCGCGGCCGACGTGTGGATGCGGCCCTGGGACTCCGTCACCGGCACACGCTGGACCCGGTGCACGCCGCCCTCGAACTTGAGCCGTGCGTACACCCCTTCGGCGGGATCGTTGGAGCTTCCCTTGACGGCCACCTGGACGTCCTTGTAGCCGCCGAGGTCGGATTCGGTGGAGGAGATGATCTCGGTCTTCCAGCCCCGTGACTCGGCGTAGCGGGTGTACATGCGCAGCAGGTCGCCGGCGAAGAGGGCAGCCTCGTCGCCGCCTTCGCCGCCCTTGACCTCAAGGATCACGTTGCGTGCATCGTCCGGGTCGCGGGGAATCAGCAGCCGGCGAAGCCGCGCCGCCGCGGTCTCCAGGGCTTCCTCCAGTTCAGGCACCTCGGCAGCAAAGTCAGGGTCCTCGGCAGCCATCTCCTTGGCAGCCGCGAGGTCATCCCGGAGAGCCTCCCATTTGTGGTAGGCGTCCACGATGCCATTCAACTGGGCAGACCGCCGCCCCAGCTTCCGCGCCAGCTTCTGGTCAGCATAAACAGCCGGATCCCCCAGCTGCGCCTGAATAGCATCATGCTCATCCAACAGGCCCTGTACGGACTCAAACATTTTCAAAACCTCTTTCGACTTGTAACCAAGTCTAGTGATGGACCGCAGGTGGCGAGTTAACGACGAAGCCGCACGGATTTTGCCGCCCCGGGAGCAGTCGATGACTCCCAACCTTCGCAAGCTCAGGTCGGGGCCCTCGTCATCTCCCTTGCGGGCCTGCCGGAGCTGGGAGGCCCGCGATCGAAGATCGCAAGCCTCCCAGCGTAGGGGCGGGGGCGGAAAATCCGTGCGGCGCCAGCGCGCGGAACCGCCAGAAACCAGCGGTTACGCGACGCTACTTGTCGTTATCCGACTTCGCACCAAGCGTCGTCTTCTGAACCTGCATGAGGAACTCGACGTTGCTCTGGGTCTCGCGGATCTTGTTGGTCAGGAGTTCCAGGCTCTGCTGGGTCTCAAGGCCGGAGAGGACGCGGCGCAGCTTCCACATGATCTTGACCTCTTCGGCCGAGAGCAGGTTTTCTTCGCGGCGCGTGCCGGAGGCGTTGACGTCCACGGCGGGGAAGATGCGCTTGTCCGCCAGCTGGCGGGACAGGCGCAGTTCCATGTTGCCGGTGCCCTTGAACTCTTCGAAGATGACCTCGTCCATCTTGGATCCGGTCTCCACGAGGGCCGTCGCCAGGATGGTCAGCGAGCCACCGTTTTCGATGTTGCGGGCAGCACCGAAGAACCGCTTGGGCGGGTACAGTGCTGCGGAGTCCACACCACCGGACAGGATGCGGCCGGAGGCCGGCGCTGCCAGGTTGTAGGCGCGGCCCAGACGGGTCATGGAGTCCAGCAGCACCACGACGTCCATGCCCATTTCCACGAGGCGCTTGGCGCGTTCGATGGAGAGCTCGGCCACGGTGGTGTGGTCGTCGGCAGGACGGTCGAAGGTGGAGGCAATGACCTCGCCCTTGACGGTGCGCTGCATGTCCGTGACTTCTTCGGGACGTTCGTCCACCAGCACCATCATGAGGTGGACCTCAGGGTTGTTGGTGGTGATCGCGTTGGCGATGGACTGCAGGATGAGCGTCTTGCCGGCCTTGGGCGGGGAGACGATCAGGCCACGCTGGCCCTTGCCGATCGGGGCAACCAGGTCGATGACGCGGGGGCCGATCTTCTTGGGGTCGGTCTCGAGGCGCAGGCGCTCGGACGGGTACAGCGGGACCAGCTTGGCGAACTCCACGCGGTCCTTGAGGTCCTCGGCGGTCTTGCCGTTCACAGAGGTGACGCGGACCAGCGCGTTGAACTTCTGGCGGGCGGACTGCTGGCCGCGGTCTTCGCCGTCGCGCGGTGCGCGGATGGCGCCAACGACGGCGTCGCCCTTGCGCAGGTTGTACTTCTTGACCTGGGCCAGGGAAACGTACACGTCGTTCGGGCCCGGGAGGTAACCGGAGGTGCGGATGAACGCGTAGTTTTCGAGGACATCCAGGATGCCGGCCACCGGCAGCAGCACGTCGTCGTCAGTGACCTCGACGTCGTCGACGTCCGGTCCCTGGGCGCGTCCCCGACGGCGGTCGTTGCGGTCGCGGAAGCGGTCGTTGCGCGAGTTGTCGCGGCTGTCCGAGCGCTCGTTGCGGTCGTTCCGGTCGCGGCGGTTCCGCCGGTTGCGGCGGCTGCCGCCGTCGTCGTCGGCGTCGCGGGTGTCGTCGCGGCGGTTATCGTCACGGCGGGTGTCGCGTCCGCCAGCTTCGCCGGCGTCACGGCCACCGCGGCCGCGGGCATCCCGGCGTTCGCGCTGTCCGGCTTCGCCTTCGGGTGCCTGCTCGCGGGCCTCGGCACCGCGTGCTTCAGTACCGCGTGCCTCGGCACCGCGGGCCTCAACGCCACGGGTTTCCGCACCGCGGGTTTCCGTACCGCGGGCCTCGGGGGCCGCTTCGGCCGGAGCAGCGGGTGCCTCGGCCGGAGCGGCTGCGGCTGCTTCGCCACGGCGGCGGTTGCGGGTGCGGGGCTGGCGGCGTTCTGCGCCTTCTGCCTCGGTGGAAGCTGCGCCCTCGGCGGCCGGAGCGGCGGCGGGCGCCTCGGCAGCGGCCGGTGCTGCCGCGGCCGGAGCCTCAGCGGCGGCCGTTTCCGCCGCGGAAGCTGCAACGATGCCGTCGCTTACTGCCCGGCGGCTGCGGCCGCGGCCACGTGCACGGGTTTCCTGCGCCGGAGCCTCGGCTGCTTCAGCGGCCGGGGCTGCGGCGGTTTCGGCGGCGGGGGCGGCGGGGATGGTTGCGGCAGCCTTGGCGGCCGTCCGTGCCGGTGCCTTGGTGACGGTGGCGGACGTGCCTGCACGGTGCGCGGAAATGGCCGTCACCAGGTCGCCCTTACGCATGCGGGATCCGCCGGAGATACCCAGCTGGCTGGCAAGAGCCTGCAACTGGGCGAGCTTCAGGCCGGCAAGGCCGCTGCTCTTGGCGGGCGCTTCCGTCAACGATCCGGAAGCAGAAGATGGTGTTTCCACAGCTGGCGACAGCTCAGTGGTTTCGGTCACGAAGGATCCTTCCCCCTCGACGGCGTCCAGACTGTGAGCTGGACGCGATGATTGGATCTGGGCTGCAGTTCAGATCTGCAGCCGGGATGTCGGCCTTGCCGGTTGGAGTTCGGCCAGCAGGGCCGGATACTGATCACCTTCAAACGCTCCGCATAACTGGCGGGGCGGCGGACTGGCGGTTCAGGGAACAGATACACATCTGTAGGTTCCTGGCCAGGCCAAGCAGGCGGCACCGGAAAATATTGCGCAATAAGAGATCGAAGCAGCAGCAGCAGATCGAAGCAGATTCTGACCCGATGGCCGTTTAAGGCCATTCTCGGAGTCGTGGACTGCACGGTCTCTTGGCTGCAGGGCCCTCTCGACTGCAGAGTCGCCGTCGGGCTGCATCAATGAACGATATGGCGATTCAGTGAATGCGGTGGTGACTGCGGAGACTGCATGCGGTGTTACCGCCGGTGCACTCCCACTTTAGCACCTTCGACGTCGACTGCCAGCTTCATCACACGCCAGTTGATGTCCGGCGTGTTTGCCCCCGAAAACGCGGCAATGAATTCCAGAACGGTGGCGGCCTCTGCCTCGCCGTTGGCCAGGACCAGAACCGTGGGTCCGGCTCCGGACACAACGGCGGCGTGGCCGGCGCCGCGGAGCGCCTTGATCAGGCCGGCGCTGGGCCGCATCGCCTCCGCGCGGTAGCTCTGGTGCAGGAAGTCCTCCGTGCCGGCCAGCAGGAATTCAGGCTTCTGGGTGAGCGCATGGATCAGAAGCGCAGCCCGGCCGGAGTTCATCGCGGCCGCGTGGTGACCGATGGACGCGGGGAGCAAGGCGCGCGCGGCCTCGGTAGAGAGCTCGTAGTCCGGAACTGCCACGATGGGGATGACGGCCGCGTCGACGGTGGCGCAGGTGCTGCTGTACTGGTCACTGTCCTGCCACGACAGCGCCAGTCCGCCGTAGATCGCGGGAGCGACGTTGTCCGGGTGGCCTTCCAGTTCGCTGGTCAGCTGCAGGATCCAGTTCCGGTCCTGCTGCTCCCCCGCGGGCAGCAGCGCGTTGGCCGCCGTCACGGCTGCCACGACCGCCGACGCCGACGAACCCAGGCCACGGCCGTGCGGATTAACGTTTTCGGCGGTGATCTTCAGGCCGGTGTGACGGTAGCCCACCCGTCCGAAGGCGGCATTCATCGCCCGGACCACCAGGTGGCTGGCGTCGCGCGGAAGGGAATCGGCACCCTCGCCGCTGAGTTCGAAGACCAGCTCGTCGCTGTCCAGGCTCTCCACGGTGAGGGTGTCGTGCAGCGTGAGTGCCAGCCCGAGGCTGTCATAGCCGGGGCCAAGATTGGCGCTGGTGGCCGGAACCCGGACCGTCACCAGCTGCCCGGCCTGGATGGCGGGCAGCTGGGCGGTCTGCGGCAGCATGGTTTCCACTGTTATTTGTCTTCCAGTCCCAGTTCTGCAGCAACGGTCACGACGTCGTTGGGCACCTTGACGGGCTGGACATCGCTGCCGTCCTCGGTCCTGAGGGCCCACTGGGGGTCCTTGAGGCCGTGGCCGGTGACGGTGATGGCGATGGTCTTGCCGGACGGCACCTCGCCTGCGGCGTGCTTCTTGAGCAGGCCCGCGACGCCGGCGGCCGAGCCGGGCTCCACGAAGACGCCTTCGCGGGAGGACAGCCAGCGGTGGGCGGCCAGGATTTCCTCGTCAGTGACGGAATCGATGAATCCGCCGGACTCGTCACGGGCGGCGATGGCGCCGTCCCAGGAGGCCGGGTTGCCGATCCGGATGGCGGTGGCGATGGTGTCCGGTTCCGTGATGGGGTGGCCGGCCACGAACGGCGCGGCGCCGGCGGCCTGGAAGCCCCACATGGCGGGG
Source organism: Arthrobacter globiformis NBRC 12137 (assembly GCF_000238915.1). Taxonomy (GTDB): domain Bacteria; phylum Actinomycetota; class Actinomycetes; order Actinomycetales; family Micrococcaceae; genus Arthrobacter; species Arthrobacter globiformis. Next base: position 34,328 of record NZ_BAEG01000085.1, read on the forward strand.
GTCTTGGTGGCGACGGGTGCAAGCGTTCCGGCGGTCTCGGACTCGAACGGGGCGGAGTACTCCTTGTAGCCCTTCCAGTAGGCCGTGATGTTTCCGGCGTTGCCGACCGGCAGCACGTGGATGTCCGGGGCGTCGCCCAGGGCGTCGACGATCTCGAAGGCGCCCGTCTTCTGGCCCTGGATGCGGGCCGGGTTCACGGAGTTGACCAGGAAGACAGGGTAGGACTCGCCCAGCTTGCGGGCGATGTCCAGGCAGTTGTCGAAGTTGCCGTCAACCTGCAGGAGCGTGGCACCGTGCGCGATGGCCTGGCTCAGCTTGCCCATGGAGATCTTGCCTTCGGGCACCAGCACGGCACAGGTCAGGCCGGCGGCGGTGGCGTACGCGGCAGCGGAGGCGGACGTGTTTCCGGTGGAGGCGCACACAACGGCCTTGGCCCCGGCCTCCACGGCCGCGGTCATGGCCATGGTCATGCCGCGGTCCTTGAAGGAACCGGTCGGGTTCATGCCCTCGACCTTGAGGTAGACGTCAGAGCCGGTCAGCTCGGAGAGCTTCTGGGCGTAGACCAGGGGCGTGCCGCCCTCGCCGAGGGTGATGACCCTGGTGGCCGCCGTTACGGGCAGACGGTCAGCGTATTCGCGGATGACACCGCGCCATTGGTGAGCCACTTAAGCTCCTTCTACCCGAAGTACGGATGTAACGGAATTGATCACGTCAAGGCCCTTCACGGCTTCGACGGTCGCTGCCAGTGCAGCTTCGCTTGCGCGGTGGGTGACGATCCGCAGCTCGGCCGATTCCACGTTGGAGTCGGCATCGCGGTGGATGGTCTGGCGCATGATTTCGATGGAGACGCCGTGCTCCGCGAAGAGCTGGGCAATCTTGGCCAGCACGCCGGGCTGGTCCGCCACGTCCAGGCCGATGTAGTAGCTGGTGGTCGCGGCGTCGATGGGCAGCGCCGGGACGTGGCCGGTGGTGGACTCGATGCGTCCGGGACCGCCCAGGACGATGCGGCGGGCAGCCGAGACGAGGTCGCCCAGCACGGCTGACGCCGTCGGTGTTCCACCGGCACCCTGGCCGTAGAACATCAGTTCACCGGCGTTCTCCGCCTCGACGAAGACAGCGTTGAAGGCACCGCGGACGGCTGCCAGCGGGTGTTCGCGGGGCAGCAGCGTCGGGTGCACGCGCACGGAAACGCCCTCGCTGCCGTCACCGTTGCCGATTTTCTCGGCGATGGCCAGCAGCTTGATGACAAAGCCGGCCTCCTTCGCGGCGGCGATGTCCGCGGCGCTGACGCGGGTGATTCCCTCGCAGTAGACGTGCTCCAGGTCGAAGCGGGTGTGGAACGACAGGGACGCCAGGATTGCGGCCTTGGCGGCGGCGTCGTGGCCCTCGACGTCGGCTGTAGGGTCAGCTTCGGCGTAGCCGAGCCGCTGGGCCTCGGCGAGTGCGTCGGCGAACTGCGCGCCGGTGGAGTCCATCTGGTCCAGGATGAAGTTGGTGGTGCCGTTGACGATGCCCAGCACACGGGTGATGCGGTCGCCGGACAGGCTGTCGCGGATGGGGCGCAGGATGGGGATGGCGCCTGCCACGGCGGCTTCGTAGGACAGCTCGACGCCGGCCTTGTCCGCCTCTTCGTAGAGCGCAGGACCGTCGGCCGCCAGCAGGGCCTTGTTGCCCGTGACCACACTGGCGCCGTTCTGGATGGCTGACAGGATCAGCGACCGGGCGGGCTCGATGCCGCCCATCAGCTCGATCACGAGGTCGGCGTCCTTGACCAGCGTTTCAGCGTCGGTGGTGAACAGCTCGCGCGGGAGGTCCACCTCGCGCTCGGCATCGAGGTTCCGCACCGCGATGCCGGCCAGTTCCAGGCGGGCGCCGGTGCGCGGCGCCAGGGTGCCGGCGTCGTCGATCAGAATCCGCGCCACCTGAGCCCCGACGTTGCCACAGCCCAGCAGGGCCACTTTCAGGGTTCGCAATTCGGTCATTCAGGCTCCCATGTCGCGGTTCAGCAGATCTTCTTCGGTTTCCCCGCGGACAATGAGCCGGGGAGATCCGTCGCGCACAGCGACAACGCCCGGCCGGGCCAGATAGTTGTAGTTGCTTGACAGGGCCCAGCAGTAGGCGCCGGTCCCCGGTACAGCGAGCAGATCACCGGCTGCCACGTCCTCGGGCAGATATACATCTCTAACAACTATGTCGCCGCTCTCGCAATGTTTGCCCACTACGCGGGACAGCTGCGGGGCCGCTGCGGAAGTCCTCGACGCGAGAATGGCCGAATAATCCGCGTCATACAGCACCGGACGGGCGTTGTCGCTCATGCCGCCGTCCACTGACACATAGCGGCGCGGGTGCGTAACGTTTTTTTCGGCGGATTCGCCGGAGCCGGCGGCCGGGGCGTCCACCCGGACGGTTTTCAGGGTGCCCACCTCGTACAGCGTGAAGGTGCTGCTGCCCACGATGGCACGGCCCGGCTCGATGGAAATCCGGGGTGCTGTAATCCCCAGTTCGGCGCATTTGGAACGCACGACGGCGGCCATCGCCTTCGCGATGTCGGCGGCCGGGCGGGGCGTATCCACCGGCGTGTAGGCGATGCCGTAGCCGCCGCCGAGGTCAAGTTCGGGCAGGGTGATGGAATATTTGGCCTGCACAGCCGCCAGGAAGGAAAGGAGCTTCTCGGCGGCCAGCGCAAAGCCGTCCGGCTCAAAGATCTGCGAACCGATGTGGCAGTGCAGGCCCAGCAGCTCCACGCTGGCGTAGGACGTTGCCGCGGCGACGGCTTCCTCGGCAGCGGACAGGCCCGCCTCAGCAGTGGAATCCTCCGCCATGGAGAGGCCGAATTTCTGGTCCTCGTGGGCGGTGGCGATGAACTCGTGGGTGTGGGCGTGCACACCGGGCGTCAGCCGCAGCATGACCTTGGCGGTCTCCCCGCGGCCGGCGGCGATCTTGGCCACGCGCTCCAGCTCGTCCAGGCTGTCCACCACGATGCGGCCGAGGTTCATGTCCAGCGCCCGGTTGATCTCGGCGTCGGACTTGTTGTTGCCGTGCAGGGACAGGTTGGCACCGTCGATGCCGGCACGGGCTGCGACGGCAAGTTCACCGCCGGAACACGTATCCAGCCGCAGGCCCTCGTCGGCTACCCACGCCGCGACGGCGGTGCACAGGAAGGACTTGCCGGCGTAGTAGACGTCCACTCCCCCGCAGATGTCGGCGAAGGCGTCGTCGAACGCATCCTTGAAGGCACGGGCGCGGGCACGGAAGTCCGATTCGCTCATGACGAAAAGCGGCGTGCCGAACTGCTCCTTGAGGGCGCTGACCGGGATCCCGTCAACGGCAAGTTCGCCGCCGGCGTTCCGCTCCACTCCGCCGGCCCATACCGGGGTGTGCAGGGCATTGAGGTCCGCGGGGACGCCGAGCCAATCCGGAGCCAGCGGCGAGGCTGGGCTGGTGGATTCCTGCAATCCGATCACATCCGTTCCGGCGCCGAAACGCCCAGCAGTTCGAGTCCGTTGGCGAGCACCTGGCTGGTGGCGTCGTTGAGCCACAGCCTGGTGCGGTTGGTGTCCGTGACGGGTTCGTCGCCCATGGGCGCCACCCGGCAGGCGTCATACCAGCGGTGGTAGGCACCGGCGATGACCTCGAGGTGCCGTGCCACGCGGTGCGGCTCGCGGAGTTCCGCCGCTTTGGCCACGATGGAGGGGTAGCTGCCCAGGTAGGAGAGCAGTTCGTTCTCCGTGGCGTGGTCCAGCAGGGAGGCGTCGAAGGCGCTCCGGTCCACCCCGGCAGCCACGGCGTTGCGGGCGGTGCCGCACGAGCGGGCGTGCGCGTACTGCACGTAGAACACGGGGTTCTCGTTGGAGTGCTTCTTGAGCAGCTCGGGGTCCAGCGTGAGCGGGGAATCGGCCGGGAAGCGTGCCAGCGAATAGCGGACCGCGTCCGTTCCCAGCCAGGAGATCAGGTCCTTGAGCTCAATGATGTTGCCTGCGCGCTTGGAGAGCTTGGCGCCGTTGACGGACACCAGCTGGCCAATCAGGACCTCAATGTTGACCTCGGGGTCGTCCCCGGCCGCGGCGGCAATGGCCTTGAGCCGGTTGATGTAGCCGTGGTGGTCGGCTCCCAGGAGGTAGATCTTTTCCGTGTAGCCGCGGTCCTTCTTGGACAGGTAGTAAGCGGCGTCGGCGGCGAAGTAGGTCGGTTCGCCGTTCGCGCGGATCATGACGCGGTCCTTGTCATCACCGAAGTCGGTGGTGCGCAGCCAGACGGCACCGCCGTCGTCGAAAACGTGGCCCTGCTCGCGAAGGCGGGCAACGGCACTTTCGATGGCGCCGGCGTCGTGAAGCTCCTGCTCGGAGAAGAACACGTCGAAGGAGACCCCGAAGTCCGCCAGGGTGTCCTTGATGTCCTTGAGCTGCGCCTCGTAGGCCGCGGCCCGGATAACGGGCAGTGCCGCAGCATCCGTCAGTTCGCGGATGTCCGGGTGCCGGGTCAGGACCTCATGGCCGAGATCGCGGATGTATTCTCCCGGGTAGCCGCCCTCAGGCACGTCGCGGCCGTGCAGGCGCGACAACACCGAGTTGGCGAACACATTCATCTGGGAGCCGGCGTCGTTGATGTAATACTCGGCGGTGACGTCGGCACCCGAGGCGCGAAGCACCCTGGCGATCGAGTCGCCCAGGGCCGCCCAGCGGGTGTGGCCGATATGCAGCGGGCCGGTGGGGTTGGCGGAAACAAACTCCATGTTCACGGTGTGGCCGGCGAGCGCGGCGTTGGTGCCGTATTCCCTGCCTGCTTCAACGATGACCTTGGCCAGCGCTCCGGCGGTGGCAGCGTCAACTGTGATGTTCAGGAAGCCGGGACCGGCGATTTCCACACCATCCACGCCGTTGATGTCCTTGAGCCGGGCGCTGAGCAGCGTGGCGAATTCGCGCGGGTTCGTTCCGGCCTTCTTGGCCAGCTGCAGGGCGATGTTGGTGGCCCAGTCGCCGTGCTCCCGGTTCTTCGGACGCTCAACCAGGACGGAGTCCGGTATAGCCGCCTCGGCAAGGGCGATGTCGCCGGCGGCAACGGCGTCTTTCAGGCAGGCGGATATTGCGAGGGAGAGTTCTTCGGGAGTCACACTCCTAGACTAGCGGGGAGCCCGTCGCCGCGCGGAATCCGATGGGCCTGGCACACTCCCCCGGTGTCACAGCAAATAGTAGGGAAATTCACAGGAATTGCCTTTAGCCTTTAGTCACCACCGAAATTGTTGAAACATCAACGCTGAACATGAACACTGAACTCAACGCTGTCCCTGGCGTGCCCGCACCACGAAAAGAGACCCCGTGAAGACTTCAATCCGCAAAACTGTTTTCGCCGGCATGGCCGGCCTGTCCCTCGCCGGAACGGTGGCCGGCTGCGCGCCATCCACCCAGCAGCCTGCCGCGCAGGAGACCGAGCCCTCGGCGGCGGCATCCGCTTCGGCGTCGGGAACAGCATCGGGTTCCGCTGCCGGCTACAAGGACGGGACCTACAGCGCGGACGGCAACTACAAGTCCCCCAACGGCACCGAAACCGTGGGCGTCCAGCTGACGCTGGCCAACGGCACGGTGTCCGCGGTGGAGATCACCGAGCACCCGTCCAACCCCAACACCCGGAAGTTCCAGGGCCAGTTCGCCGGCGGCATTGCTGACCAGGTGGTGGGCAAGAGCCTGGATGAGATCGAGGTCTCCAAAGTAGCGGGCTCCTCCCTGACCAGCGGCGGCTTCAACCAGGCAGTCGAAGCGATCAAGGCGCAGGCCCTGTAGGCGGCCGCCATGCCGCATGCGGGCTGGCAGGACTTCCGGTTTGACGGCATCGGAACCAGCTGGGAAATCTCCACCCCTGTCCCGTTGTCCCCGGGACAGCGCAGCTCAGTTCTGGCCGAAGTGGAGCGCTACGACTCCACGTGGTCCAGGTTCCGCGAGGACTCGCTGGTAACCCGGATCTCCGTGGCGCCCGGGCAGTACGAACTGCCGCGCGAAGCCACCGGCCTGGCCGCCCTCTACCGGCAGCTCTATACGCTCAGCGGCGGGGCCATGACGCCCCTCATCGGCGAAAGCCTTGAGCGGCTGGGCTACGATCCGCACTATTCACTGCAGCCCCGCGGGGAAGCCGCACCACCCCCGGCCTGGGACACCGTACTGGAATGGCGCGGAACCTCACTGCGCACCACCGCCCCCGTGGTGCTGGACATAGGCGCGGCCGGCAAGGGGCAGCTCGTGGACCTCTTGGCCGAACAGCTCAGGGGCCACGGGGTTACGGACTTCTTCATCGACGCCAGCGGCGACCTGCTGCACGGCGGGCAGGAGCCGGTGCAGGTGGCCCTGGAGCACCCGTACGACCCCGGCAAGGCGATAGGGACCGTGCCCCTGGGATCCGGCGCCCTCTGTGCTTCGGCGTCGAACCGGCGGGCCTGGGGAGACGGCCTCCATCACGTCCTGGACGGCACCACCGGGGCGCCGGTCAGGACGGTCGTGGCCACCTGGGCCCGGGCGCGCACAGCCATGGAGGCAGACGCCCTCGCCACCGCCCTGTTCCTGGTTCCGGCCGAGGACCTGGAACGCTATTTTTCTTTTTCCTGGCTCAAGGTATTTTCCAACGGCAGCGCGGAGTACTCCGCGGAATTCGAAGGAGCCCTGTTCACATGAGTTCAACCACCTCCCGGCAGCAGGCCTCACCCGGCACCGCCCTGGATGCGCACCTGGGCCGCTTCACGATGTACCGGCTGGTGCTGCTGGTCCTTGCCGTGCTGGCGGCCCACAGCCTCCTCCTCGACCCCCTCGGCTGGCTGACGTTCGGCATCCCGAACCTGCTCGCCCACCTGGCCCTCTGCCTGGGACTGACGTACATCTCCAACCGCGGCCTGGCCGCACTGTTCCGCGTTCAGCCACATTCGGAATCCTCGCTGATTACGGGCCTGCTGCTCTACTTCCTGTTCTGGCCCACGCAGCTCGGCCCGGCGTTTGCGCCGATGGACCTGGCCGGAGTGGCCCTGGCCTGCGTCCTGGCCTCAGCCTCCAAGTACGCCCTCGCCTGGCGTGGCCGCCACGTTTTCAACCCCGCGGCCGCCGGGGCCTTCATCACCGGGCTGACCGGTCTCAACATCACCACGTGGTGGGCCGGCACACCTGCCATGCTGTGGCTCCTGGTTCCGGGCGTCCTGCTGGTGCTCCACCGCACCCGGAAAACGCCCATGGCCGCAGTCTTCATCCTGGTGGCCACCGCCGTCGTGGCCGCGGTGCAGGTACCCTCCGGCGTCGACCTCGGAAGTGCCGTGTGGCAAACCTTGGCGCAGGGCCCCGTCCTGTTTTTTGCCGGGTTCATGCTTACTGAGCCGCTCACCCTGCCGCCCAGGCGCTGGCAGCAGCTGGCGATGGCCGCCGTCGTCGGGGTTCTGCTGGCCACGCCCTTCAACTTCGGCTTCATGGCAAACTCCCCGGAGCTGGCACTGCTCGTCGGCAACCTGCTCGCGTTCCTGTCAGGCCAGCGTGGAAGTGTCCGGCTGCTGTTCAGCCACTCCCGCAGCCTGACGCCGACGACGACGGAATTCGTCTTCCGCCCCCAGCGCCCGCTCCGCCACGCGCCCGGCCAGTACCTGGAACTGGACCTTCCGCACGCCAAGCCGGACGGTCGGGGCAGGCGCCGCGTCTTCAGCCTGACCAGCCCGCCCGACGCAAAGCATGTGAAGATCGGGGTCGGTACGGCTGACCCCGTTTCCGCCGCAAAGCGCAAGCTGCTGTCCCTCAAGCCCGGCGAGGAGCTCACAGCCACCACAGTGGCGGGCGATTTCGTCCTGCCGAAGGGTTCGGATCCTGTACTGCTGATTGCCGCGGGCATCGGCATCACGCCCTACCTGGCGCACCTGTCCGGCGGGGTGGCCCGCGAGCGCGACACCGTGCTCCTCTACCTCGCCCGGAGTGCTTCGGAACTCGCTTATGCGGCGGAACTGCAGGATTCCGGTGCCCGCATCGTCGCCCGGCTCGGCGATGGGTCGGCGCCGCCGGACTTCATCGAGGACGCCGGCGCGCTGCTTGCCCCGGGGGCACGGCTGGACGGTCACGCGCTGAAACGGCTGGTGCCGGACATCGGGCAGCGAAGGGTCTTCATCTCGGGTTCACCGGCCAGCGTCGGATCGCTGCGGCGCGCCGCGCGGCATGCCGGCGCACGCCGTATCCATGTGGATTCGTTCGCGGGATACTGAGATGGGGCAGGAAAACGGGTTTCGTTTCCGTTCCGGCCCACCTTCCTGCTAAGCTCTAGGACGTCCGGCCGGGAACGGCAGGATCCCTGGATGCCCTCGTAGCTCAGGGGATAGAGCGTCTGCCTCCGGAGCAGAAGGCCGTAGGTTCGAATCCTATCGAGGGCACAGAAGAAACCCCCGCCGCTTACTCAAGCGGCGGGGGTTTCCTGTATTTCCCGTGCGCCTGAGCCCGAATGTCAGAGGCCGTTCGTAGGGTGAGTGGCATGGTCTGTTCAATCGTTCCGCCGTACATCCTCCGCCGCTTGGCCGCCCAGGGATCCCCCCGCTTCTCGGCAGTTGCCCGCGCCGCCAGGGAAGCCCTGCTCCATGTTGGCGCCGTGCACGCTGCACGGACCTCGGCACCAACGGCTCCTGCCGGCATCAGGCAGCTGGAGCCCTCTCCGGTCAACAGGTCCGTCTTCGACGCGAAGTCCGGCGAGTCGCTGCCCGGGCAGGTTGTCCGGAAAGAGGGAGACGCCGCCACCGGCGATCCCGCCGTCGACGAGGCGTATGACGGACTCGGACATACACACAGTCTTTACGCGGACGCCTTCGGACGGAACTCGATCGACGGGTTGGGAATGCCGCTGAAGGCCACCGTCCACTTCGGCAGGATGTATGACAACGCGTTTTGGGATGGCCAGCAGATGGTGTTTGGCGACGGCGACGGGGAGGTCTTCGAGCGCTTCACGAGGTCGCTCAGCGTGATCGGCCATGAACTGGCCCACGGGGTGACGCAGTTTTCGGCCGGACTCGCCTACCGCAACCAGGCGGGGGCCATCAACGAGTCCGTCTCCGACGTTTTCGGCGCACTCGTGGAGCAGTATTTCCGGAAGCAGACCGCCGCCGAAGCGTCCTGGCTGATCGGCGAGGGCCTGTTCACGCCGCAGGTTGAAGGGTCCGCCCTGCGCTCCATGAAGGCGCCGGGAACGGCCTACGACGACGACGTCCTCGGCAAGGACCCGCAGCCGGACTCCATGGACTCCTACGTCCGCACACGGTCGGACAACGGCGGAGTGCACATCAACTCCGGCATTCCGAACCGGGCGTTCTGCCTCGTCGCCCAGACTCTGGGCGGCAACGCCTGGGATGCGCCGGGCCAGATCTGGTACGAGACCCTGACGGGCGGCTCGCTGAGCACCGCCACCACCTTTACAGCCTTCGCCAAAGCAACCGCGGCAACGGCGAAGGAACTGTTCGGCGAGGAGTCCGCAGAGCATGACGCAGTGCGCGGGGCGTGGGAGACTGTGAAGGTAAAGCTCTAACCGACGCCGGGACTGTGGCCTTCCGCTTCCCGGCAGTCGCGGAACCCCGGGAACGGCGCCATGAAAATCACAGTCGAGCGCAGCGGCGGGATAGCCGCACTCACCCGCGTCTGGACGGTACAGGCCGTCACGACCAGTGAAAAGAGCCGCTGGCAGCCGCTCGTCGAAGCGTGCCCATGGGACGCCGTCGACGACCCCCGGCAGGCGCCGGACGGGCAGCCGGACGGGCAGCCGGACCGCTTCATGTACTCCATCCGCGCCGGCCAACGCCGCGCCACCCTGCCGGAAACGGCGGTTACCGGCCCCTGGCGGGTGCTCGTGGAGTCCACCCGGACTGCCGCTGAAGAATCGCGGCCCGGCGGCGGCGAAGCCGGCTTCCGGCGCTAGCTACCCTGCCGGGACCATCTGGCCGCGGAAGGCCCGGCGGTAGGACTGCGGACTCGTGTCCAGCACCTTGGCGAAGTGGTGCCGGAGCAGCACGGGGTGCCCGAACCCTGACTGCCGCGCCACCTCGTCGATATTCAGCTCCGTGGATTCCAGAAGCTCTTGGGCGCGCAGGACGCGCTGTGAGTTGAGCCACGCGGCCGGGGTGGCCCCTGTTTCAGCACGGAACCGCCGGGCAAAGGTGCGCGGGGACATGTGCACCCGGGCGGCCAGCTCGTGGACGGGGTGTTCCTCGTCCAGGTTCTCCACCATCCACCGGAGGAGCTCCTCCATGGGCTGGGAGCCGCACTCGGGCATGGGCCGGTCGATGAACTGGGCCTGGCCGCCGTCGCGGTGCGGCGGGACCACCATATCCCTGGCGATGGCGGCCGCCACGGCAGCACCGAATTCGGTCCTCACCAGATGCAGGCAGGCGTCAATGCCCGCCGCTGTCCCGGCGCTGGTGATGATCCTGCTGTCCTCGACATAAAGGACGTTCTCGTCCACCAGGACCTTGGGGTACTGGGCGGCGAGCTCTCCCGAGTAGTGCCAGTGCGTGGTGCACCGGAGTCCATCCAGGAGCCCGGCTCGCGCCAGTGCAAACGCGCCGGAGCAGATCGACATCACCCATGCGCCGCGGTTGTGCGCCGCCCGGAGGGCATCGAGGACGGATTCCGGAACGTCTTCGTCCCTGCCATAGGGCGCCATGATCACCAGGTCGGCATCGGCGGCGGCTTCGAGGCCGAGGCCCACATTCATGGTGAGGCCGGACTTCAGCGGAACGTCTCCTGGCACCGGAGTGCACACGCGGAAGTCGAACTGCGGCACGCCTGTTCCCCGGTCCGAACGGTTGATGCCAAACACCTCAAAAGCGGTACCGAACTCAAAGATCGAGAAGTTGGGAACCACGATGACTGCCACTGTTTTGAGCATGTTTCTAGTATGGCAGAAATTTGTACTTTTTAGGCATTTCTGCCACTTCTTTCGGAGGTTCCCCAGGAGAACCATGGAGACATGGAAATCTTCGGAATCGCCCTCCTTGTTCTGGTCCTCGTTGCAGCTGCCGCTACGGTCGGCGCCATCCTGCGGGATGGCCGCGGCCACACCCCTCCCGAGCACTCGGTCCGGGACTGGTCCGCGCTGGACCTGCCGAGCAGCAACTACACCATGCGCATCTTCTAGCAAACCGTCCATCCACCCAAGGACCCGGCGAACGCCGGGTCCTTTTACGCGGCAGTAGACTTGTGGGAGCCATGACTTTTCACATCTCCTACCCCGCCGAGCTGCCGGTCTCCGAGCGCCGCGAGGACCTGATGGCCGCGATTGCCGCCAACCAGGTGACGATCATTGCCGGCGAGACCGGCTCCGGAAAGACCACCCAGATCCCGAAGATGTGCCTGGAACTGGGCCTGGGTGAGAACGGACTGATCGGCCACACCCAACCGCGGCGCCTCGCAGCCCGCACGGTGGCCGAGCGCATTGCCTCCGAGCTCGGCGTCGACATCGGGCAGGAAGTGGGATTCCAGGTCCGCTTCACCGGCGAGGTGGGCAAGTCCACCAAGGTGAAACTGATGACGGACGGCATCCTGCTGGCCGAAATCCAGCGCGACAAGCTGCTCCGCAAGTACAACGCGATCATCATCGATGAGGCCCACGAACGCAGCCTGAACATCGACTTCATCCTCGGCTACCTCAAGCGGATCCTGCCGCAGCGGCCGGAGCTGAAGGTGATCATCACCTCCGCCACCATTGACCCCGAACGCTTTGCAAAGCACTTCGGCTCGGACGAGGATCCGGCACCTATCGTTGAGGTGTCCGGACGGACCTTCCCGGTGGAGATCCGCTACCGGCCGCTCTCCCAGCCGGCCGGCGGCCCGTCCACCGGCGATGACGAGGACAACTCCTCCGACGATGAACTCGAAGAAGACCGCGACCCGCTGGACGCGGTGTGCGACGCGGTCGACGAGCTCGCCCTTGAAGCGCCGGGCGACATCCTCATCTTCTTCTCCGGCGAGCGGGAGATCCGCGACGCCGCAGACGCCCTGCAGGCCAGGATCCAGGCCAACCGGCGGCTGGCCGGCACCGAGGTCCTGCCGCTGTTCGCGCGGCTGAGCCTTCAGGAACAGCACCGGGTCTTCAACCCGGGCGGCAAGCGGCGGATCGTGCTGGCCACCAACGTGGCCGAGACCTCCCTCACCGTGCCGGGCATCAAGTACGTCATCGACACCGGCACCGCCCGCATCTCGCGCTATTCGCACCGCACCAAGGTGCAGCGGCTGCCCATCGAGCGGGTATCCCAGGCGTCTGCCAACCAGCGATCCGGGCGCTGTGGCCGCGTGTCGGACGGCATCGCCATCCGGCTGTATTCCGAGGAGGACTTCGAGTCCCGGCCGCTCTACACCGATCCGGAAATCCTGCGCACCAACCTGGCTGCGGTCATCCTGCAGATGACCGCCATGGGAGTCGCGCGGGGGCCCAAGGACATTGAAAACTTCCCGTTCGTGGAGCCGCCAGACTCGCGGGCCATCAACGACGGCGTGACCCTCCTTAGGGAGCTCGGCGCCCTGCCTGCGCCGCAGGGAGCCACGGGCTCCGCCCAGGCGGCCAACGCCGGAAGCGGCAGGAATGCCGGCCGCAACGGCGGCGGTCTGACCGCCGTCGGACAGAAACTTGCCCAGCTCCCCGTGGACCCGCGGCTCGGCCGCATGATCGTGGAGGCCGGCAAGCGCGGCTGCGTCCGCGAAGTCATGATCCTGGCGGCTGCCCTCACCATTCAGGACCCCCGCGAGCGTCCAACGGACAAGCAGCAGCTGGCGGCGGAGAAGCACGCCCGCTTCCGCGACGAGAATTCCGACTTCACCGGCTACCTGAACCTCTGGAACTACATCCACGAGAAGCAGCAGGAGCTGTCCTCCACCCAGTTCCGGCGCCTGTGCCGCAACGAGTTCATCAACTACCTGCGCGTCCGCGAGTGGCAGGACCTCTTCACGCAGCTACGGCAGCTGGCCCGGCCGCTGGGCATCAGCCTGGACAACAAGCGTCAGGCCGACGCCGTCGGCAACCACGAGGGCATCCACATCAGCCTGCTCTCCGGCCTGCTGAGCCACATCGGCATCCTCGATGAACGCAAGCGGGAATACGCGGGCGCCCGGGGAACACGATTCGCCATCTTCCCGGGCTCGGCGCTGTTCAAGAAGTCACCCACGTTTGTCATGGCCGCAGAACTCGTGGAGACCAGCCGGCTCTGGGCGCGGGTGGCCTCCAAGTTCGAGCCGTCGTGGGCCGAGCAGGTGGCTCCGCACCTGATCAAGCGCAGCTACAGCGAGCCCCACTGGTCCACCAAGATGGGCGCGGTGATGGCTTATGAAAAGGTCACACTGTACGGCGTACCCATCATCGCGCAGCGCCGGATCAACTTCGGCAAGGTCGATCCCGTCCTGGCCCGCGAGCTGTTCATCAGGCATGCACTGGTCCAGGGCGAATGGAAGACACACCACAAGTTCTTCCACCGCAACCGGGCCCTGCTGCAGGAAGTGGAGGAACTCGAGGCACGGATGCGACGCCGGGACCTGCTGGTGGACGACGAGACGCTCTTCGAGTTCTATGACGCGCGCGTCGGCAAGGACGTCGTCTCCGAACGGCACTTCGACAAGTGGTGGAAGGACGCCCGGCAGCAGGATCCGGCGCTGCTGGACTTCAGTGAGGCGCTGCTTCTGAGCGAGGACGCCGACGCCCTGGACGAGTCCGCCTACCCGAAGACGTGGCTGCACAAGGGCTTCGAACTGCCCCTGAGCTACGAATTCCATCCCGTGGCACCCGGCTCGACACCCAATCCGTCCGACGGCGTCACGGCGGAAGTTCCGGTGCTCTTCCTGAACCAGCTCGAAGACGCACCCTTCCGCTGGCTGATCCCCGGCCAGCGCGTGGAACTCGTCACTGCACTGATCAAGTCGCTGCCGAAGCAGGTCCGCAAGAGCTTCGTTCCGGCACCGGACGTCGCCCGGCAGGCCGTGGCAGCGCTGGAAGCGGACTTCGACCCGGCCGAGGACGAGCTGGAGAGCTCGCTCGAGCTTGTCCTCCGCCGGCTCAAGGGCCAGATCGTCCCGCCCGGGTCCTGGAACTGGGAAGCGGTTCCGCCGCACCTGCGGGTGAGCTTCAAGGTGGTGGACAGCCGGGGCAAGGTCCTGGACGAAGGCAAGGACCTGGAAGCCCTGCAGGAGCGGCTCGCGCCGGCCACCCGCCGGGCCATCGCGGAGTCGCTGGGCGCCACCCCCGCCACTGCCGGTCCACGGTCGCCGAAGAAGAGCCAGCAGCAGGCTGCCGCTCAGGACGGCCGGCCGCAGGCACAGTCCGGGTTCACGGAACAGTCCGGCCTGACCGAGTGGCGGTTCGGCACCATCCAGCGCCAAGCCAGCGTCACCGTCAAGGGTCACACCGTCACCGGTTTTCCCGCTTTGGTGGACGAAGGGAAATCCGTTGGCCTGCGCATCTTCCAGACATCGTCGGAGCAGCAGGAATCCATGCGGGGCGGTGTCATCCGGCTCCTCGCCCTTCGCGTGCCCGCACCGGACCGCTATGTCCTCGAACACCTGAACAACACGGAGAAGCTGACGTTCAGCCAGAACCCGCACGGGTCAGTCTCGGCCCTGATCGCCGACTGCGTCCTGGCTGCGGTAGACAAGCTCACTCCGGCTGAGCTCCCCTGGGACCAGGCAGCGTTTGATGCCCTGTACGAGCATGTCCGGGCGGAGCTGATCGACACCGTCTTCAGCGTCACGGCCATCGTGGAGCGCATCCTCGCCAGCACCCGTCGGATCGAAAAGCAGCTCAGGGGCACCACGAGCCTGGCTCTCATCAGCGCGCTTAACGATGTCCGCAGCCAGCTTGAACAGCTGGTTTTCCCCGGCTTTGTGGCCCGGACGGGCTACGCCCAGCTGAGCCAGCTCCCCCGCTATCTCGCTGCCATTGAAAAACGCCTCGAGAAGCTGCCCGGCAACGTGCAGCGCGATGCACTCAACATGGCGGCGGTCCAGCGGCTCGAGGATGATTACGACGACGCCGTATCGGCTTTGCTGCCCGGCCGCCGGGCAGGTGCCGAGCTGACGCAGGTCCGCTGGATGATCGAGGAACTCAGGGTGAGCCTGTTCGCCGTCGAGCTCGGAACGGCCTATTCGGTGTCCGAGAAGCGGATCCGGACGGCACTGAACAAGGTGCTCGCGGCGTAGCCCCCTCAGCGGGCGCCGGCTCCCACTGATTCTGCACGCACCGGCGAAAGCAGCATAGTGGAGGTGTCGAGCCGCTCGTCAGTGTCCTGGCCCTCGGCCAGCGCCGCTGCTTCCTCGTGGCTTGCCACGACCGGGACGGAGCCGAGGAGCGGACGCGCGGCTGATTCGCGCATCTTGAGGAGTGCGATGAGCGCGACGGCGGAGAAGTACCCACTTTCGTTCTCCGGTGGGTCCACGAAACCTTTTGGGATCCCGCCCTCATCCGGTGCTCCACCGGCCCTTAATTGTCAGTCCCCCTTGGCAGACTGTGTTCATGGAAGGCAGCGGGAATTCAGCACTGACAGGAGCGGCGCCGCGCGGCGGCGTGCTGCAGGCCGCCGCCTTTCCTGATGCTGAGTTCCTGTTCGATGCGTTCCCGGACGGCGCCATTCTGTTCGATGAGTTCCCCGACGACGGTTTGCCGTATGACGATGACCTCGACGCCGCGTTCCCGGCCCTGTTCCCTGAGGACCCGTTTCCCGAGGCCCAGTTTGCCGATGTTCTGTTCGCCGACGCCGCCGCCTCCATCGCCGGCACGGGCGCTGGCGGGCGCGGGCCCGGTACGCCGAGGCCGGCTTTGGCCGACCGGGTCGCTTCGGCAGCCGCCCTTCTGCGGGCTGATCTGAACGCCGACAAGGCCGGGCTGATCGACCAGACCCACGCGTACGAGAACATCAAAAGCATGCTTGCCGGGCAACAGGCACGGCTTGCGGTTGCCTTCGAGACCCGGCACCACCAGGACCAGACGGATCTTGGTACGGATGAGGGCCGCAGGACACTGACCGCCGAGAACCTCGGCAAAGACCGCAGCAAAGACCGGGGCCTGGGCGCGGCTGAGCAGATCGCGCTGGGCCGGGGCGAGTCCCCGAACCGCGGCGGCCGGCTGCTCGGCATGGCCAAGGCCCTGGTCACCGAGATGCCCCACACCCTGGCCGCCCTGGACACCGGCCAGCTCAACGAAGAACGCACCACGCACATCGTGAAGGAAACCGCCTGCCTGAGCCCGGCCGACAGAACCGCCGTCGACGAGGAACTCGCCGCCGACACCGGAACCTTCACCGGCGCCGGAACCCGCACCCTCATCGCCGCCACCCGCGCCGCCGCCACCCGCAGGGACCCGCGCTCGGTCACCCAGCGCGCCAGCCATGCCGCATCGGAACGGACCGTGAGCCTCCGACCGGCCCCGGACACCATGACCTACCTGACCGCGCTGCTGCCCGCCCACCAGGGCGTCGCAGTCTACGCGGCCCTGACCCGGCACGCCGACACCCTCAAAGCCGCCGGCGACCCGCGCTCCCGGAACCAGGCCATGGCCGACACCCTCGTCGAACGGACCACCGGGACCCCCGGCGGCATCACCGGCATCGACATCAGCCTCGTCATGACCGACCGCACCCTCCTCCAAGCCGACACCGAACCCGCCCGCCTCGCCGGCTACGGTGCTGTCCCCGCCCAGTGGGCACGGGAGCTCCTCACCGGAGGGCAAGGAGATCAGGGTCCTGTCCAGCCAACCGCGGGCGGTTCAGCCACCGGCCAGAAGGGCGCGGTGAAGGAACTGAAGACCTGGGTCCGGCGGCTGTACACCGCCCCGAACACCGGCGACCTGGTGGCCATGGAGTCGCGCAGGCGCCTGTTCCCGGCACCGCTGCGCCGCTTCATCCAGATCCGCGACGACACCTGCCGCACCCCCTACTGCGACGCCCCCCATCCGCCACCACGACCACATCATCCCCCGGCACAACAACGGCCCCACCACCCTGGCCAACGGCGCCGGGCTCTGCGAGGCCTGCAACCACACCAAAGAACAACCCGGCTGGAAAGCCCAACCCAGACCCGGGCCGCGGCACACCATCGAACTCACCACACCCACAGCCCACACCTACCACTCCACCGCACCGCCACTACCAGGAACTGGTTAGCGGAACTGGTTGGCGGAACCGGAGTGCGCCAACCGGGGGTAGCGGGAACCGACAGGCGTGGAGTCAGTCAGCCGGGAACCGGCGCGACTAGCCGATGTGGATGTCGTCCTAGGCCTCCGGCACGAACTCCCCGTAGCCGGCGTCGCGCAGGCCAGCCCGCAGCTTTTCGGCGTTGGCGTCCAGCCGCGCCGGGTCCGGGTTGTGTTCGGCGGTGGCGAAATTGAATTCCGCCATGCTGTTGGAAGGCCACACATGCACGTGCATGTGGTTGATCTCGTAACCAGCCACGATGAGTCCTGCCCGGGCTGCCCCGAACGTGTCCACCTGAACCGCGCCGATGCGCCGCGCCACTTCCATGACCCGGGCCAGGGTCTCGGGCGAGGCGTCCGTCCAGCGGTCCACTTCCTCGGTGGGGACCACCAGTGTGTGCCCGTCAGCCAGCGGACCCATGGTGAGGAACGCGGAGACGTCCGGCTCGCGCCAGACAAACCGGCCAGGGATCTCCCCGTTGAGAATCTTGGTGAACAGCGTGCTCATGCGTCAGCCCTTTCCGACGGTTCCTGCAGCGTGGATGTATCCAGGACAAAACGGTACTTCACATCACCGGCGACCATCCTGTCATAGGCGTCGTTAAGTTGTTCGGCACCAACCAGTTCGATGTCCGAGACGACGCCGTGCTCGGCGCAAAAGTCGAGCATCTCCTGTGTCTCGGCGATACCTCCGATCAGGGAACCCGCATAGGAAATCCGCCTTCTGATCAGCGCCCCGGGATTGACCGGCGGCATGGCCTCGGAGGGCAGCCCCAACTGGAAGAGGGCCCCGTCCCGGCGCAGGGTCCGGAAAAACGGGTTGAGGTCGTGCGGTGCTGCCACCGTATCGATGATGACGTCGATGCTCCGGTTCTCGGCGGCCATCGCTTCCTCGTTCCGGGAAAGTACTACGTCGTCAGCGCCCAGTTCCAGCGCCGCCGACACTTTGGATTCAGAAGTAGTGAAGACCTTCACCTCGGCGCCCATCGCCTTGGCCAATTTGACGGCCATGTGGCCAAGGCCGCCCAGGCCCACGACGCCGACCACGTGGCCTTTCCGGACACCGAAGTGCCGCAACGGCGAGAAGGTGGTGATGCCCGCGCACAGCAGGGGGGCAGCCGCCGCGGGATCCAGGTTTTCGGGCACCCGCAGGACGTACCGCCGGTCCACCACCACGGATGATGCGTAACCGCCCTGCGTGACGGCATCCCCGTTCCGGGCGTCCTTGGCACCGTACGTCCCGGTCAGGCCGCGTTCACAGTACTGCTCCAGCCCGTCGAGGCAACTCTCGCATTCACGGCAGGAGTCCACCATGCAGCCCACGCCCACCCGGTCTCCCGGCTGAAAATCCTTCACGTCCGAACCGACGCGGCTGACTCTGCCCACAATCTCGTGGCCCGGTACGAGCGGGTAGTTCTGGGTGCCCCACTCCCCCCGGGTGGCGTGAACGTCCGAGTGGCAAAGCCCGCAGAAATCGATATCAATTTCGACGTCGTCAGCCCTGGGTGCCCGGCGGGCAACGGTCAGGCCAACCAGGCCGCTCGTGGCAGACGACGCGCCGCGGGCGGCGGCAAGGCGCCCTTCGAGGGGTCCGGCAGCGGTTTCGTCCAGCGGGATCCGCAGGTTCAGCGGCGGGGGTACGGGGCGTCCAGGAGTCATAGGGCGACGCTACCGCGGCTCCCCGGTGACTTCCAATTGCCGGTGCACCGCGTAAGGCGTCGCACCGCGGATTGAGCGTGGCGGAATCAAGCCGGGTTTCGAGAAGCTCAACCACCGCGGATCAGTCGCCCGTGGCCACCGGGCGGGAAGCGTCGTTGGACCATTGGGAGAAGGAGCCGGGGAATAGAACGGCGCTGAATCCGGCGATCTCCAGGGCCGCTATCTCGTGGGAGGCTGTCACGCCGCTGCCGCAGTAGACGGCGGTCGGCGCCGCTGCGTCGACGCCGAGGCTTGCAAAGCGTTCCCGCAGCTTCTCCGCGGGCAGGAAGCGGCCGTCGTCGTCAAGGTTCCCGGTGGTGGGGGCGCTAACGGCTCCGGGAATGTGGCCGGCCCGGGGATCCACCGGTTCGACTTCCCCGCGGTACCGTTCTGCGGCGCGTGCATCCAGCAGCACGCCTCTGCCGGCCCAGTCCGCGGCGCCGTCGGCGTCGGTCACCGGCATGCCGCCGCCCGCAAGAGTCACGTCTCCGGCGTCCGGCTGCACTTCGCCGCCCTCCACGGGCAGCCCGGCCGCGCGCCAGGCGGCAAGGCCGCCGTCGAGCAGGTAAACAGTGCGCACGCCGGCATTCCGCAGCATCCACCACAGCCGCGCGGCGGAAGTGCTGCCGGCATCGTCATAGGCGACCACGACGTCGCCATCACAAATTCCCCAGGACCGGGCCGCTTCCTGGAAGCGGGCCGGCGAAGGCAACGGGTGGCGCCCGCGGCCCGGATCTGCGGGCTCCGCCAGCTGGGTGGGCAGGTCTACGTACACTGCGCCCGGTATGTGCTCTTTCAGGTAGTGGCTGTGACCCTCCGGATCTCCGAGCGCCCAGCGGACGTCCAGCACCACGGTCCGCTGACCGGCCGCCATCCGCTCGTTCAGCCCGGCCACGTCAATGAGGGTATCCATCTGTCCAACTCTAGCCCCGGCTGGCCCCGCCGGTAGGCTGATCCAGTGAGCAGGCAATTCAGTGAACGGGAAGCATAAGTGAACAGCGCGGGGATCCGGGAGCGGGCATGGGCGGACGAGGCTGTCCGCAAAATCAACGCGGAAAACAACCGCTCGGCAGACACCCACCTGTATTCGGTGCCGCTGCCTGAACACTGGGGCGTCCAGCTGTACCTCAAGGATGAATCCACGCACCGTTCCGGCAGCCTGAAACACCGGCTGGCCCGTTCCCTCTTCCTGTTCGGGCTGGTGAACGGATGGATCCACGAGGGCACCACCATCGTGGAAGCGTCCAGCGGCAGTACCGCCGTTTCCGAGGCCTACTTCGCCCAGCTCCTGGGCCTGCCGTTCATCGCCGTGATGACCCGCACCACCAGCCCGGAGAAGATCGCCCTGATCGAACAGTTCGGCGGCGCCTGCCTCCTGGTGGACCATGCCTCAGAGGTGTACGCGGCAGCCGCCGAGGTTGCCGCCACGAGCGGCGGCCACTACATGGACCAGTTCACGTACGCCGAACGCGCCACGGACTGGCGCGGCAACAACAACATTGCCGAGTCCGTCTTTGAGCAGCTGGCGCTCGAGGAGCACCCGGTCCCCCGCTGGATTGTGGTGGGAGCCGGCACCGGCGGAACCAGCGCCACGATCGGCCGCTACCTCCGCTACCACCGCCACGCCACCTCCCTGGCGGTGGTCGATCCGGAGAATTCCGCCTTCTATCCGGGGTGGCGGAGCGGTGCTGCCGACTTCAGCACCGGCCTGCCGTCCCGGATCGAAGGGATCGGCCGGCCCCGCATGGAGCCAAGCTTCGTCCCCTCGGTCATCGACCACATGATCCAGGTTCCCGACGCCGCCTCGGTCGCAGCCATGCGGCACCTGCACACGCTGGCGGGGCTGCACGCCGGGCCGTCGACGGGCACCAACCTCTGGGGTGTCTGGCAGCTCGTGGCACAGATGGTGGCGGACGGGGAACGCGGCAGCGTGGTGTCCCTGATGTGCGACGGCGGTGACCGGTACGCCGGCAGCCACTACAGTCCTGCGTGGCTGGCGGCCCAGGGACTGGATCCGCAGCCACACGAGGACACGCTGAAGGCCTTCTTCGAGACGGGTCTCTGGCGGCCCTAAAGCTCCACGGAGTCGCGGGCGGACAAATGGGTGTATTCGGTGCCGTACCTGGCCCCGATCCGCTTGACATGGCCCTCCACCAGGCCGAGGCCGGTGTCGTTCAACAGCCCGTCGTGAATGGCGTATGCCCGCTCAGCGCGGACGCCGATCACGAAGTCCACGACCTCGCTGACCTTGTTCCACGGGGCATGGACCGGGACCAGGAGGGTGCGCACGCTGATGCCGTCCGGGATGATGAACGAGTCACCCGGGTGGTAGACGTCCTCGTCCACGAGGTAGCCGATGTTGGCGACCACGGGAATCTGGGGGTGAATCAGCGCGTGCTGGCCGCCGAAGCTGCGGACCGCGAAGCCAGCGGCGTCAAAGGCAGTCCCCGGCTCCACGGCATGCACCCGGTCCGCCGCGTCCGGCGCCTCCTTGCGCACGTTCTGCGCCACGCCCTCTGGCGCGAAAAGCTCCAGCCCTCCGTTGCCGCTAAGGGCAGCGGCCACGGCCGGGACATCGATGTGGTCGGCGTGCTCGTGCGTGATGAGGACGGCGTGTGCGCCCTCCAGCGCCTCGGCGGTTTCGGAGAAGGTCCCCGGATCCAGGACCAGCACCCGGCCGTCCTTTTCGAGCCGGACACAGGCATGCGTGTATTTTGTCAGCTTCATGAAGCCAGCCTAGGGACGGGCCCGGGCAGTGTCCACGCGGCTCGACTGGTAACGTTAAGGCTTGCCATTACCCGAAAGAAAAGCGAGTTCATCCATGCCACAACGCGCCAGCGCTGACGGCAGACCACCGGCACCTTCGGCGGCGGCCGGCGGGAAAGAGCAGCGCGTCACCAAGCAGCGGATTGCTGTCAGCGCCGCCCTGGACGAACTCAATGACTTCGTGAGCACCCAGGAGCTGTACCGGATACTCCAGAACAAGGGTGTATCGGTTTCCCTGGCCACCGCCTACCGGATCCTGCAGTCGCTGGCTGACGAGGAACTCGTGGACGTGCTGCGCAACGGTGACGGCGAGGCCGTCTACCGCCGCTGCACGGTGACGGTGCACCACCACCATCTCCTGTGCCGCAACTGCGGCAAGGCTGTGGAAGTGGAGGCCCCCGCCGTCGAGACCTGGGCTGCGCGGACCGCGCAGGAGCACGGCTTCACGGAAGTGGCCCACACAGTGGAGATCTACGGTCTCTGCCCCGCCTGCTCCGCACGCAAGGCCGCAGCGCAGTAACGCTACATTCCCTGTTTAGGCGGTCCGCATGACCCGCCCGTTGAGGCCGCGCTTGGCGCGGATGCTGCCGATGACCCTGCACACGACGTAGATCAGGAACGACAGCGTGGTGACGTAGGGGCTGATGGGGATGCGGCCGCCGAGGGCGAGCAGTATTCCTCCCACCGTCGCCGAAACAGCGAACACCACGCTCAGCAGCACCACGAGGCGCGGCGAGGACGTCACCCGCAGGGCCGCAGCCGCGGGCGTGATCAGCAGGGCAAGAACCAGCAGGGCGCCCACGATCTGGATTGACAGCGCAACGCTGACGCCGAGGAGCACCATGAAAACCAGGGCGAGCGACCGCACGGGAACACCGCGGGCCTCGGCCAGCTCGGGATCGACGCTGGCAAAGCTCAGCGGGCGCCAAATGACGCACAGCGCCGCCATGACGGCCACCGCGGTCCCCGCCAGGACCTGAAGCTGGACGGTGTCCACCGACACAATCTGCCCCGTGAGAAGTCCGAACTTGTTGGCGGCCCTGCCCTCGTAGAGCGACAGGAAAAGAATCCCGAGCCCCAGGCCAAAGGGCATGATCACGCCGATAATGGAGTTCTTGTCGCGCGCCCGCACACCCATGAGCCCGAGCAGCAGCGCAGCCGCCACGGACCCCACCAGGGAGCCGAACACCACATCGGTGCCGATCAGGAGCGCGAAGGCAGCGCCGGCGAACGACAGCTCGGAAATTCCGTGGACGGCAAACGCCAGGTCGCGCTTCATCACGAAGGTCCCCACGAGTCCGCCGAGGAGTCCAAGCACAGCCCCGGCCCACAGGGAGTTCTGCACCAACAGCAGCAATTCGCCGTAGTTCTCAAAGTTGAACACCGATTGCAGGATCGATTCCAGATCCATCAGGAACCCTCCCCCGCAGTGGCGTGCGCGTCGTCGTGGTGGTGCGTGGTGGCGTCGGGAAGACCGACGACGACGATCCGGCCGTTGGCATGGATCACTTCCACGTTGCTGTCATACAGGTCGGAAAGGACCTCGGTGGTCATGACCTCGTGCGGCGTTCCCACACTGAACCTGCCGCCGGCCAGGTACAGGACCCGGTCCACGTAGTCGATGATCGGATTGATCTCGTGGGTCACGAACACCACGGCGCTCTTCCGGTCATGGCACTGCTTGTTGATGAGTGCGCTGACGGCCTGCTGGTGGTGCAGGTCCAGCGACAGGAGCGGCTCGTCGCACAGCAGCACTTTCGGGTCGGTGGCAAGTGCCTGGGCCACGCGCAGGCGCTGCTGCTCACCGCCGGACAGTTGCCCGACGGGCACCTTTGCATAGTCGCTGGCCCCAACGAGCTCCAGCAGTTCGTCAATTCTGCGGTTGGCCTTGGCGGTGCCGAGCCGGATGCCCCAGCGATGCCCGTCGACGCCGAGACCCACCAGGTCGCGGGCGCGCATGGGTGTGTCGGGAAGGAAAGGCTTCTGCTGTGGGATGTAGCCGATCATGTGGCTGCCCCGCTCCACGGGGTGACCGCCGAGGCTAGCCTGGCCGGAGTGCAGCTCCTGCAGCCCCAGCAGGACTTTGAGGAAGCTGGTCTTGCCACTGCCGTTGGGCCCCAGCACCGCGAAGAACTCCCCCGGGTTGATGTCCAGGTTCAGGTCTTCCCAGAGGGCACGCCGGCCGAACTTCAGCGACGCCTGCTTCAGGCTGATGACTGGGTTCAACGCTGGCTCTTCAGCGCGTTGCTGACGTTGTCCACGTTGTCCGCCATCCATTCCAGGTAGGTCTTGCCGTCGGGAAGCGTTTCGGTGAAGTTCACCACCGGCGTGCCCGCGGCACTGGCCGCGTTTTTCACGGCCAGCGTCTGCGGGCCTTCCGTCTGCTCGTTGTAGGCGAGGAAACTCGTGTCCTTTGAGGCGACTGTCGCGGTGGCCGCCTTCAGGACTGCAGGCGGAACGTCGGCGCCCTCCTCGACGGCGGCCGTGTACTCGGCGGGGGTCCGGTTCTCCAGTCCGGCTGCTTCCAGCAGGTAAAGCGGAACCGGTTCGGTCACGGCGACGCCGGCGCCGCCATGTGAGGTCTTCATTGCGGAAATCTTACTCTCCAGCTTCGCGAGCCCGGCCTTGAACGCATCGGCGTTGGCGGTGAACTTGCTGGCGGAGGCGGAATCGAGGGCGCCGAGCCTGGCTGCCACGGCATCGGCAAGGTGCGACATGGCGTCAAAGTTGTACCAGACGTGTTCGTTGAAGTCGCCGTGGTCATGGGAATGCCCGTCCTCCGCGTGGGCGGACGCGGTGCCCGCAGCCTCCGGGGCCAGGCCGGACACCTCCACGGCGCTGATGATGTTCTCGTGGGGCACGTTGCTGTCGTCCGCCAGGGTGTGGATGAAGTCGTCGTAGCCACCCCCGTTTTCCAGCACCAGCTTGGCCTTGGACACCGCCAGCCGGTCCTGGGCGTTGGCTTCGTAGGAGTGCGGATCCTGGCTTGGACGGGAGATGATGGCCGCGACGTTGACCCTGTCCCCGCCGATCGCCTCAACGATGTCCCCGTAGACATTTGTCGACGTGACGACGGCGATGCTGCCCTTGGCGTCTGCGCCTGCAGTCTCGGCCGCCGGAGAACCACAGCCGGTGAGGAGCAGGCCGAAGCCGGCCAGGGCGGCGGTAAGGGAAATGCGGGCGTTGACAGGCACGGGGAAACCTCGGTTCTGGACGGGTCAGGTTGCGGGGAGGAGCAACCCCAAGTCGAGTGTAGCGCTAAATGGGAATGATTCCTATTTAGAACTAACGGCGGCAAGTGGTGCCGGCGGCCTACCGGCTATCCGCCGTCGGGCCTGCCCAGCCGTCGGATGCCCTTGGCTTGGGTGGCATCCCTGATCTCCCCCACGAGCTGCTCGATCACGTCCTCCAGGAACAGCACGCCCTCCGTCTGGCCGCCCGGCCCGATGACGCGCGCCAGATGCGAGCCGGAGCGCTGCATGACGGACATCGCCTTTTCGATCTCGTCGTCCCGCGAAAGGTTGGCCAGGGACCGGATGCGGCTTTCCGCGATCGGTTTCTCGTAACCGGATTCCGGGATGGCGAGCACGTCCTTGATGTGGAGGTAGCCGGCCAGCATGCTGTCGTCGTCCAGCATCGGGAACCGGGAAAATCCGGTGCGGCTGACAGCTTTTTCAAACTCCAGCGGGGAGGTTGAGGATTTCAGCATGACCAGCCGCTCCAGCGGAACCATGACATCGCTGGCGGTGTGCTCCGAAAATTCCAGGGCACCGGTGATCAGGCCCGCGTCGTCATCCACCAGGCCGTGCCGCGTTGACTCCTGAACGATGGACTGCACCTCCTCCAGCGTGAACGTGGAACTGACCTCGTCCTTGGGCTCGATGCGCATCAGCTTCAGGATGTGGTTCGCGGACCAGTTCAGCGCGGTGATGACCGGATTCACTATCCTTGCAATGAACATCAGCGGCGGAGCCAGGAGCAGCGCTGCCTTGTCGGCGACGGACACGGAGATGTTCTTGGGCACCATCTCGCCGAACGTCACATGCAGGAACGTCACCAGCATCAGGGCCACAGCGAACGCCGAGACGTCGGCAATTTCCGTCGGCACGCCCAGCCCGGCAAGGGGCACCGCGAGCAAATGGTGGATGGCCGGCTCCGCCACCAGCAGGATCAGCAGCGAGCACACGGTGATTCCCAGTTGCGCGCACGCCAGCATCAGCGAGACGTTCTCCATGGCCCGAAGGGTGGTCTGTGCACGCAGTACGCCCTGGTCCGCCAGTGGCTCAATCTGGCTCCGGCGTGCGGACATGACGGCGAATTCCGCGGCCACAAAGAAAGCGTTGCCCAGGAGCAGCAGCACCAGCCAGATCAGTCCTGCCCAGTCACTCATGGCCGGCCGCCGTTCCGGGAGTTGCCGTTCCCGGACCTGCCGTTTCCGGGCCCTCCGTTGGTGGCCGGGCTGCGCCTCGGCTGGCCGTGCGGTGTCGGGTTCTTTCTGGCTGCACCGTTGACGGATGCATGCTCAGCAGCGGTACTCGCGGACGGTTGGTCCACGGCGGGACCGGCGTCCGGTTCCCGGTGCGGCCGGAAACAGATCCGGTCGATGCGCCGGCCGTCCATCCTGGTGACGCTGAGCGTTCCGCCGCCCGCCTCCACCACGTCCCCCACCTCGGGGATCCGGCCAAGCTCGCTCATGACGTACCCGCCCACCGTCTCGTACGCGGCCTCGTCGGGAACGCTCAGGCCCGGAATCTGTTCTGAGAGCTCGTCGGGCCGCATCAGGCCCGGAAAGTACCAGTCACCGGAGGCGCTTTGCAGCAGCCCAGGCCGGACCTTGTCATGCTCGTCGGCCACTTCGCCCACGATTTCCTCGACCAGGTCCTCCAGCGTGGCGATCCCGGCAGTTCCGCCGTACTCGTCCAGCACCACGGCAAGCTGGAGGTTGCCCTCCCGCAGTTCGGCAAGCAGGGCGTCGAGGTGGATGGTCTCCGGCACCCTGAGGACGTCCGTCATGATGGCGCCCGCCTCAAGCTTTCGCCGCCGGTTCGGTGGGACCGCGATGGCCTTCTTGACGTGCACCAGCCCGCGGATGTCGTCCGTCGACTCCCCGATGACGGGGAAGCGCGAATATCCGCTGCGGCGGGCGGCATCGATGATGTCCGAAACCGGCTGGTCGGCATCGATGGTTTCGACGCGGATGCGCGGAGTCATCACGTCAGCCGCAGTGCGGCCGGAGAAGTTCAGCGTGCGGGCAATGAAGTTGGCCGTCCCAGGGTCGAGCGTGCCCATGGCTGCGGACCGGCGCACCAGGGAGGCGAGCTCCGCCGGCGTGCGGGCACCGGAAATCTCCTCCTTGGCCTCCAGCCCGAAGACGTTCAGGACCCTGTTGGAAAAACCGTTCAGGACCACGATGGCAGGCTTGAAAATGGTGGTGAAGATCAGCTGCGGCCGCGCAAGGGTGCGGCCGATGCGGAACGCGAGGGCAATGGCCATGTTTTTGGGAACGAGCTCGCCCAGGAGCATGGACAGTCCGGTCGCGATCACCATCGCGACCACCAGGGAGACGGAACCGGCCACCGGCTCCGGGATGCCGGCGGCGGCAAGAGGCACCTCGAGCAGCGCCCCCACGGACGGCTCCATGACGTACCCCGTCAACAGCGTGGTCATGGTGATGCCGAGCTGGCAGCTGGACAGCTGCGTGGACAGGGACTTCAGGCACTTGAGCAGCGGCACTGCCGCGGTGTCGCCGTCGTCAACGGCACGCTGCACCGTGGGCTGGTCCAGTGCAATAAGGGAAAATTCGACGGCGACGAAAAAGCCGGTTCCGAGGATGAGCAGCAGGCCGGCGGCGACAAGGAGCCACTCGATCATGGGCGAAAGCCCCCAGGCCGGCACCTGGATTTACCGTCCATGGCACCTATATTCACTGTCCATAAGGATTGCAGTCTACAGGAGCGGCGTGCCGCCAGAGAGGACAGAAGTTGCTCATCCCACCCGTCCGGAACCAGTGTCCGCGCAGGGCGGAAAGGACACTGTTCAGGCCACGTTGGGACGGCTGTTTCGCCATAAATCGGACGGTACATGATTTGGGTCACGCTTATTGGCAGTTAACCCGGAACGGTCACTAGACTGGCAAAGGTCTGGGTTCATAGGACACAGAAACTGGTTCGATTGTTGTGCCGTGGCACCGAAGGCGACCAGAGGGAAATCAAACTCATGGAAGAGGCGTATTTCAAGTGCCAGAGCAGCCTAGCCACCGTCTGCCAGAGGAATTTGGTGGAAACGAGTGGCTCGTTGACGAACTGTACGAGCGTTACCAACAGGACAAGAATACGGTCGATGCCAAATGGTGGCCCCTGTTCGAATCATTTGACAGCGGCAACGGTCCATCTTCCAACGGCGTGCCGGCAGCAACGGCTCCGGCGGCCAACCCGGCTACCCGCGAACTGCCCGTAGTCACTCCCCCGGCGCCCGCGAAGGCACCGGCATCCGCTACTCCCGCGGCCCAGGCGCCCGCGGCAGCTCCGGCACCGGCGCCGGCAGCAGCCCCCGCCCAGCCCGCACCCGCCAAGAAGGCGCCGGCCACGGTGGCCCGCGACGGCGCGAAGAAGACCGAGGCGGGCACCGGCGCCCAGCCTATCCCGGCCCAGTTGCCGAAGAACGTGAAGGCTCCGACCGCGCCCGAGGAAGACGTCGTGTCCGTCCTCCGCGGCCCGGCCAAGGCCATTGCGTCGAACATGGTCACGAGCCTTGAGGTGCCCACCGCTACCAGCGTCAGGGCAGTTCCGGCCAAGCTCTTGATCGACAACCGGGTTGTCATCAACTCCAACCTGGCCCGCGCACGCGGCGGCAAGGTCTCCTTCACCCACCTCATCGGCTACGCCGTCGTCCGGGCGCTGTCCCAGTTCCCGTCCATGAACGTGTACTACGACGAGGTCGACGGCAAGCCTGTGGCGGTCCAGCCGGCACACGTGAACTTCGGCATCGCCATTGACATGCCCAAGCCCGACGGCACCCGCCTTCTGATGGTTCCCAACATCAAGAAGGCCGAAACCATGAACTTCGCGGAGTTCTGGCACACCTATGAAGACCTCATCAAGCGTGCCCGCAACGGCAAGCTGACGGCGGACGACCACGCCGGCACCACCGTGTCGCTGACCAACCCGGGTGGCATCGGTACCGTGCACTCCGTGCCCCGGCTGTCGAAGGGCCAGGCCGCCATCATCGGCGTCGGCGCCCTCGACTACCCCGCCGAATGGCAGGGCGCGAGCGAGAAGATCATCGCCCAGAACGCCATCAGCAAGATCCTCACCCTGACCTCCACCTATGACCACCGCGTCATCCAGGGTGCCGGCAGCGGCGAATTCCTCAAGCTCGTCCACTCGCTGCTCCTCGGCGCGCAGGACTTCTACGACGAAATCTTCGAGGCCCTGCGCATTCCGTACGAGCCCGTGCGCTGGAGCCCGGATCTGCAGGTGGACCCGTCCGACCAGATCAACAAGGTCGCCCGGATCCAGCAGCTGATCCACTCCTACCGCGTTCGCGGCCACCTGATGGCGGACACCGATCCCCTCGAGTATGTCCAGCGCAAGCACCCCGACCTCGACGTGCTCACCTACGGCCTGACCCTGTGGGACCTCGACCGCGAGTGGCCCACGGGCGGCTTCGGCGGCAAGCCGATGCTCAAGTTCCGCGACATCCTTGGCGTGCTCCGGGACGCCTACTGCCGCACCACGGGCATCGAATACATGCACATCCAGGACCCGGCCGAGCGCAAATGGTTCCAGGACCAGCTGGAGCACCCGTACTCCAAGCCGAGCCGCGACGAGCAGCTGCGCATCGTCTCCAAGCTGAACGCTGCAGAGGCCTTCGAGACGTTCCTGCAGACCAAGTTCGTGGGCCAGAAGCGCTTCTCGCTTGAGGGCGGCGAATCGCTGATTCCGCTGCTGGACGCCATCATCTCCGATGCTGCCGACGACGCACTGGACGAGGTTGCCATCGGCATGGCCCACCGCGGCCGCCTGAACGTGCTGACCAACATCGCCGGCAAGACCTACGCCCAGGTGTTCCGCGAGTTCGAAGGCACCCAGGACCCGCGTTCCGTGCAGGGCTCCGGCGACGTCAAGTACCACCTCGGCACCGAAGGCACGTTCACGTCGGACAACGGCAAGGAGACCAAGGTCTACCTCGCCGCCAACCCGTCCCACCTCGAGGCCGTGGATTCGGTCCTGGAGGGCATCGTCCGTGCCAAGCAGGACCGCCTGGACCAGGGACAGTCCTTCCCCGTGCTGCCCATCATGGTTCACGGTGACGCAGCGTTCGCCGGCCAGGGTGTTGTGGCGGAAACGCTCAACCTGTCCCAGCTTCGCGGCTACCGCACCGGCGGAACCATCCACATCGTGGTCAACAACCAGGTCGGCTTCACCACTGCGCCGTCCTCCTCGCGTTCGTCCACGTACTCCACGGACGTCGCCAAGATGATCCAGGCTCCGGTGTTCCACGTGAACGGCGACGACCCCGAGGCAGTGGTCCGCATCGGCCAGCTCGCCTACGAGTTCCGCCAGCGGTTCCACAAGGACGTCGTCATCGACATGGTCTGCTACCGCCGCCGCGGGCACAACGAGGGCGACGACCCCTCGATGACGCAGCCGCTGATGTACAACCTCATCGAGGCCAAGCGGTCCGTGCGCAAGCTCTACACCGAGTCCCTGATCGGCCGTGGTGACATCACCGAGGAAGAAGCCGAGCAGCTGCTCCGCGACTACCAGGAACGCCTTGAGCGCGTCTTCGCCGAAACCCACGCGGCCCAGACCTCGCCCATTCCGATCATCACCGCCGACTCGGCAGCGGTCTCGGACATCGAGCGCCCCCACGCACAGCAGTCGGACATCGGAACGAATGCCCCGGTGTCAACCGCGATCTCAGCCGACACCCTGGCCCGCATCGGCAAGGCGCACGTTGAGATCCCCGAAGGCTTCACGGTCCATGCCAAGCTCAAGCAGTTGCTGGAGAAGCGCGAACAGATGTCCCGTGAAGGCGGCATCGACTGGGGCTTCGGCGAAATCGCCGCGTTCGGCTCCCTGATCATGGAGGGCGTGCCCGTACGCCTTGCCGGCCAGGATTCCCGCCGCGGCACGTTCGTCCAGCGCCACGCCGTGTTCCACGACCGCGCCAACGGCAACGAGTGGCTGCCGCTCGGCAACCTGTCGGACAACCAGGCCAAGCTCTGGATCTACGACTCCCTGCTGTCCGAATACGCGGCCATGGGCTTCGAATACGGCTATTCTGTGGAGCGTCCCGACGCCTTGGTCCTGTGGGAAGCGCAGTTCGGCGACTTCGTCAACGGCGCGCAGACCATCATCGATGAGTTCATCTCGTCCGCCGAGCAGAAGTGGGGCCAGCGTTCGTCGCTCGTGCTGATGCTTCCGCACGGCTATGAGGGACAGGGCCCGGACCACTCCTCCGCCCGCATCGAGCGCTTCCTGCAGCTGTGTGCCGAGGAAAACATCATCGTCGCCAACCCGACGACGGCGGCCTCGCACTTCCACCTGTTGCGCCGCCAGGCCTACAGCCGGCCCCGCAAGCCCCTCATCATCTTCACGCCGAAGCAGCTCCTGCGCCTCAAGGCCGCTGCCTCGTCCGTGGAGGACTTCACCACCGGCGGTTTCCGCCCGGTGATCGGTGAGCACGAGTTGCTGAGGGCGGAGGACGTTGACCGCGTACTCCTGGTCTCAGGACGCCTGTACTACGACCTGCTGTCCACGCGGCAGAAGACGGGCGACAAGTCGACGGCGATCATCCGCGTCGAGCAGCTGTACCCGCTGCCGCAGGCGGAGATCGAAGCCGAACTGGCCAAGTACCCGAACGCCGAAGTTGTGTGGGCGCAGGACGAGCCCGCCAACCAGGGTCCGTGGCCGTTCATGGGCCTGCACCTGCCGACCGCCCTCGACCGGAAGGTGCGCCTGGTTTCACGCCCGGCCTCAGCTTCCACCGCGGCGGGTTCCATGAAGCGCCACGCTGTGGAGCAGGACGCGCTGCTGAAGCAGGCTTTCGCCCGTAAGTAGCAGAACAGCTGCCCGGCCGGACGGTGACATACCGTTCCAGCCGGGCAGTTCTGTTTAATCGGCGTGAGTTAATGGACCTTTAGTGTTGGCCATGCATACGGTCCTTATCCGGGACACACCCTCCCAACAAGTGAAGAGGTAGTAGTGGAAGACAGGAAGCTGCGGATTGCAGCTGTTGGAGATGAACTGCTCGCCGGGCTCGGCGATCCCCGGGCGCTGGGGTGGCTTGGCCGGGTGCTCGCCCGCACTCCGCAAGACGGCGTCACGGTGGAGAGCTTTTCGCTTCCGTGCCCGCAGGAAGGCACCGAGGGCCTGTCGGCACGCTGGCTCGAGGAGGCCGGCCGCAGGTTCAGCGACGCTCACGAGAACCGCCTGGTCATCGGGCTTTCCGGCCGGGACATTGAGTTCGGGCTGTCCACTGCCCGGAGTCGGCTCAATCTCGCCAACATCCTGGATTCCGCCACCCAGAAGCGGCTGGAGGTCTTCGTCGTGGGTCCGCCGCCCACGCTGGACCCGGTGCAGAACCGCCGTTTGGGTGAGCTGAACACCGCCTTTGCCGATGTCACCACCCGGCGCAAGCACCTCTACGTCGACACATTTTCACCGCTGCTCAATCATGAGCAATGGCGCCAGGACCTCGCGGCCAACGGCGGCACCCCCGGGCAGGCGGGCTACGGGCTGATGGCATGGCTGGTCCTGCACCGGGGCTGGTTCCAATGGCTCGGGATGGACACCCCGGACTAGAAAAACCACTCACGATATATCTTGATCTTCCGGCGACAACGGACTAGCGTGGCTTCCACGGACACGATATATCGCAAGTGGAGGGGATTATGGAAGAGAATTCCTGGACCGTCACCGGCCCGCAGACCATGGACGTCGACGGCGTCTCGCACCTGAAAGTGGGCATTGTCCGCGGCAGGCTGGACATCGTCACGCACGAGGAGGCCGTGGTCCGCATCGAGGTGTCGGAGGTGCAGGGTGATCCGCTGGCGATCTCCGTGGCCGGCGGCCGCCTCGAAATCCGCCACCAGCTGCACGGACCGCAGGGCTGGTTCAAGAACCTGATGAATTCGGTCAGCAACAGCAGCAACAACTCCCTGGTCATCAGCATCGCCCTCCCTGCCGGCGTCGACGTCGAGGCGGGCACTGTCAGCGGGGACGGACTGGTTTCGGGCATCCACGGACGGACCCGGCTGAGCACCGTGACGGGATCCCTGCTGGCCGACGGGACCTCCGGTGAGCTGCACGTCAACACCGTCAGCGGCGAAGTAATCGCCCGAAACCACAATGGCGTCCTGACGGCCAAGAGCGTCTCGGGCGAGGTCACGGCGTCCGGCGACTTCACCAACATCCGGGCCAACACTGTCAGCGGCGACATGAGCTTTGACCTGCGCGGCTTCACCCACGACTTCGGCGCGAACTCGGTGTCCGGGGACCTGACCGTCCGCGTACCGCACGACGTCGGGGTGGACATCGTGGCCCAGTCCGCCAGCGGGCCAGTGGTCATCGACGACCGGAAGTACGGCCACCCCGGCGGCAAGGTGCAGACCATCTCGGGACCGGACACCAAACTCATGCTGGTCCGGACCAACTCGGTATCCGGGAAGACGTCCATCTTCCACGGCCAGGCGCCGGCCACCGCAGAACAGGCGCTCTGATGCCTCCCGTCTTTGCCCATGGCGCGCTCCGGCTCTATCTGCTGGCGCTCCTTGAGGCCGGGCCGAAGCACGGGTATGAGCTCATCAAGGCGCTCAGCGACCGGTTCGGCGGCACCTACTCCCCCAGTGCCGGCACCATCTATCCGCGTCTGGGCAAACTGGAGGAGGAAGGCCTGGTGGCGACGGAATCCCAGGGGCGCCGCACCAACTACCGCATCACGGCCGCGGGCCTGGCCGAACTGGACAGCCGGCGCGAGGAACTGGAACACGTAGAGAACGACATCGCGGCATCCGTCCGCCGGCTGGCCGATGACCTCCGCGCCGATATCCGCAGCAACATGCGCGGACTGCGCGCGGACCTGGCGGCCACAGCGGAAGCGGCACGCACAGCCGCCAGATCGGCGGACCTGGCCGGCCAGGGCCGCTACACCTCCGAGGGGCAGCGCATGCTCATGGAGGCCGAGATGCTCCTTCAGGCGTTCCGCGATGACATGCGCACCGAGCTGCGCCTGCAGACCAGCGCCCGGCCCATGACGCCGGTGGCCCTGGAAACGGTGCGGACTGTCCTGGACCAGGCCCGGGTCTCGATCCGCAACTCGCAGTAGGGCCGGACACACCGCTGCAAGGCCCTGCCGTGCCCGCCGCGTCTCCCTGCCCCCCCAAACTGGCCCCGGTTCGCGGCCTGTCCCCTGATATGGGAGACTGGAGGGTAACTCTTTTGGGTAACGAAATTAAGGAGGCCAGCTATGAGCAAGCGTGCACGTAAGCGTCGTGACCGTAAGCGTGGCGGCGCGAACCACGGGAAGCGCCCCAACACCTAAGCCACGGCTTGAACCGAAGCTTAAACGCGATGCCCCCGCTACCAGCAAGGTAGCGGGGGCATCGCGTTTACGTCAGGAATGCCGTCAGGCCTCCACCGGCCGGATGGCGTGGATCCGGTCCAGAATCGCGTTCTTAAGGTTTTCCGGCGCCGCCTCGGTACAGGAGCGCTTCACCACTTTCCGGATGACGCACTCAAGATCGTACTGCTGCGCGCATTCCGGGCACTCGTCAAGGTGGTGCTTGATCTCCGCAAGGTCGCTGCGGGTCAAAGCTCCGTCCAGATACTCGTAGATGCGCTGCATCCTTGTGTCATCGCAATCGCCCAATCCCTGGCAGTCGCTCATTTCCCGTTCTCCTGTTTGTTGCTTTCCGTTGCCGCCGTGGCGTCTGCAGCAGCCCTGAATCCCCGGTCGGCGGCGTAGTCCGCCAGCATGTCCCGCAGCATCTTCCGTCCCCGGTGGAGCCGGGACATCACAGTGCCGATGGGGGTGTTCATGATGTCCGAAATTTCCTTGTACGCGAAGCCCTCGACGTCGGCGAAGTACACGGCCAGCCGGAACTCCTCCGGGATGGCCTGCAGCGCCCGCTTGACGTCCGAATCCGGCAGGTGGTCCAAAGCCTCGGCCTCCGCGGACCGCAGGCCGCTGGAGGTGTGGGACTCGGCACGGGCAAGCTGCCAGTCCTCGATGGTGTCCGAATTGGACTGCAGGGGTTCCCGCTGCCGCTTCCGGTACAGGTTGATGTAGGTGTTCGTCAGGATCCTGTACAGCCAGGCCTTCAGGTTGGTACCCGGCTTGTACTGATGGAACGCCGAGAACGCCTTGGTATAGGCCTCCTGCACGAGGTCCTCGGCATCGGCCGGGTTCCGCGCCATGCGCATGGCCGCTGAATACAGCTGGTCCACGTATTGCATGGCGTCGCGCTCAAACCGGGCCCGGCGCGCTTCCGCGTCCTCCGAGCCCACGTCGATATCCTCTGCCGCATCAGCGGCGCGTGACGTGCCATTATCCGGGATGCCGTTGGCGGCATCCTCCTGTGTGGCCTGTAAGGCCGGATCCACGGTGCTCATTGCCTTCAAGTCTACTTTGACCGGCGCCGGCCGCCCCTGACGGCGTGCCGCACCGTAGTCCGTGCCGGGGAAGCCGTCGCCCGGGAAGGCACGCCCTGCCTCAAGCGCGTCGGTTTCAGGCACCACAAACGGCCCCATCCTGGCGGGACTTCGCACCCCCACAGCTTCCTTCACCAAAGTCAATGCTCCATCTCCACTCCGCCTAGTAAGGCCCGCGTTCGAGGTACGGTCCGCGCTCTTGACGGTTCCGGCCATGCCCCAGCCGCCGCTACGTGCCGGAAACCGCACAGGACACCGTCCACAGGCTGCTTCCGGTCTGAAGAGCACAACGGCGTGCGGTGGGCAAATATTCCGCAAAAGTGCAAGACTAGAACCGACTCCGCCGCGGCCACCGCGGCTCGGCCATCCAGGAGGAAATTCATGTCCGTTGTCCGCTTTTTTGCCCGGCCGATGCTGGCCTCAAGTTTCATCCTCGCCGGAACGGACAAGCTTAGGAATGCGGACGACACCGCGCAGCAGCTGTCGCCCCTCCTGCGCCGTGCCTCTGAGGCCCTCCCGTTCCAGACGGACGAAAAGGTTCTGGCACGCATCATCGGCGGAACGCAGGTGGGTGCCGGCGTCCTCTTCGCGCTCGGCAAGTCTGCGCGGCTGGCGGCCTCGGTGCTGGCCGTCATCTCGGCACTGAACGCCTTCGTTGAATGGCGCAGCGCCGACATCAGCAGCA
This sequence comes from Arthrobacter globiformis NBRC 12137, assembly GCF_000238915.1. Classification (GTDB taxonomy): domain Bacteria; phylum Actinomycetota; class Actinomycetes; order Actinomycetales; family Micrococcaceae; genus Arthrobacter; species Arthrobacter globiformis. The sequence goes on from NZ_BAEG01000085.1 coordinate 70,283, forward strand.
AGGAGGGCCGGGAAGCCCGCCGCAACCAGCTGCTCAAGAACATCACTCTCACCGGCGGTGTGCTGCTCGCCTCTGTGGACACAGCCGGCAAGCCCGGCCTGGCCTGGCGCGCAGAGCACCTCGCCGCCGACGCACGGAAGACCGCGACCCACTTCGCCGCGGATGCGCGCAAGACCACCGGCAAGAAGCTGCACACTGCCGACAAGGCCGTCCGCAGGGCCGACAGGGCAGTCCGCAAGGCTGTTGACCACGCGGTGGGGGCATAAGCAAGAATGACGGCATCACCCATGGGCGCGTCCGCTGAAGCCTCCGGCGCTGCTCCGCACTGGCCTGCACCGTTTGCGGAGCAGCCGGTTGACGCTACGGTCCGCGTGCCGGGCTCAAAGTCGCTGACCAACAGGTACCTCGTGCTCGCCGCGCTGGCCGACGGGCCGTCCCGGCTCCGGGCACCGCTGCATTCCCGTGACTCAGCCCTGATGATCGCAGCCCTGCGCCAGCTGGGCGCGGACATCCGGGAGGTGCCGGGCGATGGCGCCTTCGGCCCGGACCTGGAGGTGACGCCGGTTCCGGCCAACTCCAGCGGTGACGACGTCGCCATCGACTGCGGCCTTGCCGGAACGGTGATGAGGTTTGTTCCGCCGATGGCGGCACTGCGCCGTGTCGCAACCGTTTTCGACGGCGATCCGCACGCCCGGGAGCGTCCGATGGGGACCATCATTGAGGCGCTTGCAGGGCTCGGCGTAACGGTCAGCGGAGAGGACGGCGGAATGCCGGCTTCGCTGCCGTTCCGCGTTGAAGGCACGGGGCAGGTCCGCGGCGGGCACCTCGTCATCGACGCCAGCGCGTCCTCCCAGTTTGTCTCCGCCCTGCTGCTGGTGGGAGCGCGGTTCACGGAAGGACTGCATCTGGAACATTCCGGCAGCACCGTGCCGAGCCTGGACCACATCAACATGACTGTTGCCGTGCTGCGCGGGGCGGGCGTGGTGGTGGACGACTCCACGCCCAACCACTGGATTGTCAGCCCCGGCCCGATCCGTGCGTTCGACCAGCGCATCGAACAGGACCTGTCCAACGCCGGCCCGTTCCTGGCCGCTGCCCTCGCAGCAGGCGGCACAGTGCGGATTCCGGACTGGCCCGAACACACCACGCAGGTCGGTGACATGTGGCGCAGCATCCTCAAAGACATGGGTGCTGCGGTGACCCTGCAGGACGGCACCCTGACGGTGACCGGCGGCAGTGAAATCAAAGGCGCTGATTTCGCCGAAACCAGTGAGCTGGCACCCACCGTCGCGGCACTGTGCGCGCTGGCCTCCGGCCCTTCGCGGCTGAGCGGCATCGCCCATCTGCGGGGACACGAGACGGACCGGCTCGCCGCGCTTGTCACGGAGATCAACCGCCTCGGCGGCGATGCCGAGGAAACCGCCGATGGCCTCATCATCCGGCCATCGGAACTGCACGGCGGCGTCGTGCACAGCTACGCCGACCACCGGATGGCCACCGCCGGGGCCATTCTCGGCCTGGCGGTCAGGGGTGTCGAAGTGCAGGACATCGCCACGACATCCAAGACCATGCCGGACTTCCCCCAGCTGTGGGCGGACATGCTCGGCCAGCGGAGCAGTGCTGTCACCGACACGGCAGCGCCTGACACTGCAAGGGCCAACACCGCGGGGACCGCCGGTGGCCCGCAGCACTGATTCCTGGGACGAGTCCGACGTCCGGATCCGGCCGAACAAAAAAGGTTCCCGGCCCCGGACGAAGGACCGCCCCAGCCATGAGGATGCCGTCACCGGACGGATCATCACTGTTGACCGGGGCCGGTACACGGCCGTCGTCGGCGAGGACTCCGGGCACGAGCGGACGGTCATCGCCGCCCGCGCCCGGGAGCTGCGCCGCTCCCCCGTGGTGGCCGGCGACTTCGTGTCCCTCGTGGGCGACGTCTCCGGCGAGCCGGACACCCTCGCCCGGCTCGTGAAAATCCAGGACCGCAAGACCCTGCTGCGCCGCAGCGCCGATGACACCGACCCTGTGGAACGCGCTGTTGTTGCCAACGCGGACCAGCTGGTGGTGGTGGTTGCTGCCGCAAATCCGGAACCCCGCACCGGCTTCATCGACCGGGCGCTGGTGGCAGCCTACGACGCCGGTATCGAACCACTGCTGCTGGTCACCAAGGCGGATGTCAAAGATCCCACCGAGTTGCTCGACAACTACCGCCACCTCGACTTTCCGGTCATCATCAGCCGCACGGCTGACTCGGAAGCATCCGGCATCGACGCCCGGTCCGACGACGGCCTCTCCGCCCGGCTCGACGTTGCCGCGGTGTCCGAACTCCGCGCCCATCTGGACGGCAAGGTGACTGTGATGCTGGGCCATTCCGGCGTCGGAAAATCCACCATGGTCAATGCGCTGACGGGGGCCGAACGTGCCACCGGCGGCGTCAACGCCGTGACGGGCCGCGGACGGCACACGTCGTCGTCGGCCCTCGCGCTCAAGCTCGCTGACGCCCCGGCCGGGAGCTGGATCATCGACACGCCGGGCATCCGCTCGTTCGGGCTGGCCCACGTCGACCCGGACCGCATCCTGCACTCCTTCCCCGACCTTGAGCCGGGCACCGAGGCCTGCGAACGCGGCTGCAAGCACGACGCCACCGCCGTCAACTGCGGCGTGGATGCGTGGGTCGCGGCAGGCCATGCCGGGCCCACCGGAGCAGCCAGGCTGGCGTCCCTGCGCCGCCTGCTGGGCACCGACCCGCGCATGGAGGCCCAGGAAACCAAGGAACTCGGCAGCGTCGGCTAGCCTTCCCCGGCGCAGCCCGGCCCCCGCCTCCCCGCCCCGCCGGGCCTTTGAGGGTAGTTTGGAACCATGACCCAACCCGCTTCAACCTACAACGATGACCTGCGTCTGGCCCATGTGCTGGCCGATTCCGTGGACGACCAGACCATGAGCCGGTTCAAGGCGCTGGACCTCCAGATCGAGACGAAGCCGGATCTGACGCCGGTCACCGATGCGGACAAGGCCGCCGAGGAGTCCATCCGCGGCCAGCTGTCCCGCTCCCGTCCCCGCGACGCCGTGCTCGGTGAGGAGTTCGGAAGTTCCGGCCACGGTTCCCGCCGCTGGATCATCGACCCCATCGACGGCACCAAGAACTTTGTCCGCGGGGTGCCGGTCTGGGCCACCCTGATCGCCCTCGTCGACGAGGGCGAACCCGTGGTGGGCGTCGTCAGCGCCCCTGCGCTGGGCAAGCGCTGGTGGGCGGCCAAGGGCGCCGGCGCCTACTCGGGCCGGTCCCTCGCCGCCGCCACGAGGCTCAAGGTATCCAACGTGTCCAGCCTCGCCGATGCCTCATTGTCCTACTCCAGCCTCGGGGGCTGGAAGGACCGCGGCAACCTCGATGAGTTCCTCCAGCTCACCGAGGACGTGTGGCGCACCCGCGCTTTCGGCGATTTCTGGTCCTACTGCATGGTGGCAGAAGGCGCGGTGGACATCGCCTGCGAACCGGAGCTGAACCTTTATGACATGGCGGCACTGGTGCCGATCGTGACGGAGGCAGGCGGACGTTTCACCTCCCTCGAAGGCACCGACGGCCCGTTCGGTGGCAACGCTCTGGCGACCAACTCGATCCTGCACTCCGAAGTCCTGAAGCGCCTGAATCCGCAGTTGGACGATTTGCTCTAGTTCCTGTCTCCTCCCCCCGGCGCTTCGGCGCTGAATATTACGACGGCGGGCGCCCCCTTTTGGTGGCGACCGCCGTCGTATATTCGGCCGTAAGCCCGATATCCGGGCTGCGTAACAATCCGCTTAACATTCCTGTCCGGCTTTTTCATCGCCCGTCCGGATGTCCTAGTCTCGTAACAGGTCACGAGTGCCAGCGCTAAACCCCGGTTAGCTGGCCGGCAACCCTCCATTCGCGGTGGGGTGCCCCGGGTGACGACCAGGCCGATCCGGAACGGACCCGGCAAGCGCGGATCCCCGTCACACGGGGTCCTTTCTCAGTGAGGTCCCATGACGACTGCAATCATCTCTTCCACCACCGACGCCGGCGTGCTGGACGGCCGATTTGCCGCCGCCGGACGTCCCCTGGCCGCCGTTACCGGCGCAGAAATCCAGGCTCCGCTGATCCAGGGCGGCCACGTCCGCTACGCCAACCTCGATTACGGCGCCTCCGCGCCTGCACTCTCTGTGGTTTCTGCGTACCTCAACGAGATCCTGCCGTACTACGCCAGCGTGCACCGCGGTGCCGGCTATGCCTCGCAGATCAGCACGTCCGTGTACGAGAACTCGCGGAGCATCGTGCGGGAGTTCGTGGGCGGCCGCGCCGATGACGCCGTCATCTTCACCCGGAACACCACCGACTCCCTCAACCTTCTGGCCGGTTGCCTGCCGGTGAAGGACCACCACCACACCGGTGAAGTGCTGTACCTGGACATCGAACACCACGCCAACCTGCTGCCGTGGCAGGGCGTGCCGCACCGCAGCGTCGTGGCCTCGGAAACGCTGGAAGCCACCATCAGCAGCCTGCGCACCGAACTTTCGCACGGCGATGTCAGCCTCCTTGCCGTGACCGGCGCCTCCAACGTCACCGGCGAAATCCTTCCCATCCGGCGCCTTGCTGCACTGGCCCATGAATACGGCGCCCGGATAGTGGTGGACGCCGCCCAGCTGGCGCCGCACCGCCGAATCAACATCGCCGCGGACGACGTCGATTACCTCGCCTTCTCCGGCCACAAGCTCTACGCCCCCTTCGGGGCCGGCGTCCTGATCGGCCGCCCCGACTGGCTCGACGCCGGCACCCCGCACCTCGCCGGAGGCGGCGCCGTGAGCGAGGCCCGGCTCGACGGCGTCAGCTGGGCCACCGGCCCCGCGCGCCACGAGGGCGGCTCACCCAACGTGCTCGGCGCTGCCACCCTGGCCCGGGCAACCCAGGTGATCGCTGCCCTTGATCCGCAGCACTGGCACGCCCATGAGGCCGCCATCCGGTCCTTCCTCGTCGAGGGGCTGCGCAAGATCGACGGCGTCACCGTCCACCAGATCTTCGAGGACAGCGACCCGGACGATGCCATTGGAGTGGTCAACTTCTCCGTGGAGGGTTACGACGCCGGCCTGGTGGCCGCCTACCTGTCGGCCGAACACGGCGTGGGCCTGCGCGACGGCCGCTTCTGCGCGCACCCGCTGCTGAAGCGCCTCGGCCTGCCGTCCGGTTCCCTGCGCGCCAGCTTCGGCGTGGGATCACGGCTCGAGGACGTCCAGCGGCTGCTCGCCGGCATCGAGGAGCTCCGCCGCTCCGGCCTCGGCTGGGACTACGTGGTGGACGCCGGGCGCTGGGTTCCGGCGAACGACACCCGCACCTACCCCGAGTGGGCACCCAACACCCCCGGCACCGCCGGCGCCGCACCCTGCACGCAGGACTGATCTCCACCCCGCCTGCTACGGCAGCGGTCCCCGTACGGTAAATTCGAAAGGTAATTTTCGACGTCGGGCTAAGGAGACTGTGCGTGGCACGGGGCGGTCCCAAACTTCATCACGGGCGGCGGCTGGAGCTCGGGCAGAGCTTCCAGGACGGTGGCGAGCACTACCACCGCGTCCGTCCCGGCTACCCAGGCGATTCCGCGGACTGGCTCATCCCAGCCGGGGCCAGCGCTGTCGCCGACATCGGCGCCGGAACCGGTAAATTCACGGCATTGCTGGTGGAACGCGGGCTGAGCGTCAGTGCCGTGGACCCTTCCGTGGATATGCTGGAGCAGCTCGGCCGCACCTACCCCGGGGTTCAAGCCCTGGTGGGAACCGCGGAGGAGACCGGCCTGCCTGAGGCCTCGTTCGACGTCGTCAGCGTTGCCCAGGCGTGGCACTGGTGCGACCCGCTGCGCGCCAGTACCGAGATCTCCCGGATCCTCAGGCCCCACGGGGTGCTGGGCCTGATCTGGAACCAGCTGGACACGTCAGTGCCCTGGGTGCACCGGCTGTCCCGCATCATGCACGCCGGCGACGTCCACAAGCCCGACTTCCGCCCCAAAATCGGCCCGGAATTCACGTCCCTGGAGAGCCATTTAACGCGGTGGGAAGACGCTGTTACTCCGGACGACATCCTCGAACTGGCCAAGTCCCGCAGCTATTACCTCGCGGCCAACGACGCCACCCGCGCCAAGGTGGCCGGCAACCTGAACTGGTACCTGCACGAGCACCTGGGCCATGCCGAGGGTGAACTGCTGCAGCTCCCTTACCTCACCCAGACCTGGCGGGCTGTCAGGGCGGAGGGCCGTGGTGGCAGCAGGTAGGCTTGAAACTGTGAAGACCAGTACGCCCTCCTCCTCGATCGAGGACTACGTTAAGGTCATCTATTCCTTCACGGAGTGGCAGGACAAGCCCATCACCTCCACCCAGCTTGCGCAGCGCCTCGGCGTGGCCAATTCCTCGGTCTCCGAGATGGTGCGCAAACTCAAGGACCAGGGCCTGGTCCTCCACAAGCCGTACAGCGCCATTACGCTCACGCCCCAAGGGGTCCGGCTGGCCCTCTCCATGGTCCGGCGGCACCGGCTCATCGAGACGTACCTGGTGAAGGACCTGGGATACAGCTGGGACGAAGTCCACGACGAGGCCGAACAGCTGGAACACGCGGTCTCGGACACGTTCATAGAGAGGCTGGCAGCCCGGCTGGGCAACCCGTCACGGGACCCGCACGGCGATCCCATCCCCGCGGCTGACGGAACCGTCCGGATGCCGTCGGCCCACCGGATGATCGAACTCGACGACGGCCACACCGGCAGGATCACCCGGATCAGCGACGAGAACCCGGAGCTGCTGCGCTATCTCGCCGCCGAAAAGATCAGCCTCGACGCCGACGTCGAGGTGCGCGGCCGCAAGCCCTTCGGTGGTGCGCTCGTGGTCCGCATCGGTTCCCCCGGGACCAGCCGCGACGTTGACCTCGCCGACGAAGTGGCCTCCGCGCTGTGGATCCACAGCGACTCCGCGCATCCCGGCTGCCGCATGGCCGGCCTGTAGTCGCAGGTGCGGGCTCCCCTGGCCGGCGGCACTGGCACCGCCCACAAGACGGACTCCGGCTACGGTTGGCGGGTCTGGACTGCGGTGGCAGCCGGCGGGCTGCTCGGCACGGAGCTCCGGTACATGCTGGGACTGCTGTTCCCGGACCAGCCGGGAGAAATGCCGTGGGCCACTCTGGGCATCAACATCGTTGGCAGCTTCGTGCTGGCGGCCCTCACCACCATCTGGATCGCGCGGCCGCAGACCGCGTTCTGGCTCCGTGCGGCCATCGGGCCGGGCGTGCTGGGCTCTTTCACCACCTTTTCCGCCGTCGTCTTTTCCACGGACCAGCTGACCCGATCCGGACTCCCCGGGGTGGGACTGCTCTATCTGGGGCTGTCCGTCCTGCTGGGGCTGGCGGCGGCCGCCGCCGGTTGGCGGACCGGCAGGGTGCTGGGCGCTTCCCGTGGCTTCGGCGGCACCGGGCCCTTCGGCGGTACTGACGGGACCGGACCGTGACGGCACTCCTCGTGGGCCTCTTCGGCATCGCCGGCGCCCTCACCAGGTTCGCCGTGGATGGCTGGCTGGCCGGGTTCCCGTCGCCGCGGCGGCACTGGCCTTGGGCTACCCTGCTGGTCAACGTGGCCGGCTCGTTCGTGATCGGGCTGTCGGTGGGCGTCACTTCGGTGTTCGGCCCGGAATGGCACGCTGCCCTGGCCGCCGGGTTCGCCGGCGGCCTGACCACATTCAGCTCGTGGACCACTGCGACGGTGCGGCTGGCGAGCGAACGGCGCTACGTCGCCGCCGCCGCCAACATCCTCGCCAACCTGCTGCTGGGGCTGGCTGCCGCCGCGGCAGGGCTTGCCATTAGCGGCGGCTAGCCGGATCAACGGGGGCTAGCCGGCACCGGGTTGCGGATTCCGACGGCGGAACAGGCCCCACCCAGCAACAGCAGTACCGCCGTGGCCAGCAGCGCGCGGTGCAGGCCCGGCGTCGTCAGCTCGGGACCCACGATGAACCCCGCAAACGCGATGCAGACCAGGCCGGCGATTCGTGAGACCGCATTGTTCACCGCGGAGCCCACGCCCGCCTGCTTCTCAGGAACGGATCCCAGGATGGCGGCTGTCAGCGGTGCCACCGTCATGGAAAGGCCGAGGCCGAAAACCAGCTGCCCGGGCAGGACCTGGGTCCAGTAGTTCAGGGAGCCGCCAACGGACAGCGTGAGCAGGAATCCGGCCGCACACAGCACCGGCCCGGCAGTCATGAACCACCGCGGCCCGTGCTTGCCGGCGAGTCCCCCGAAAAACGATGCCAGCAGCATCAGGATCACCGTGGAGGGCAGCAGAGCCAGGCCGGCGGTGGTCGCCTTCATGCCGCCCACCTGCTGGATGTAGATGCCCAGTGCAAAAAACCCAAGGGAAAATCCGCCATATATCGCGGCGGTGGCGATGTTGCCCCAGCCGAAGTTGCGGACAGTGAACATGCGCAGGGGCAGAAGCGGCGCGGCTGTCCGAGATTCATGGACGAGGAAAAGCACGGTGGCGACGAGACCTGCGGCCAGCGGCAGCCAGACCTGCGGGCTGCCCCACCCCACGCTCCCCTGCTCGATCAGTCCATAGACCGGTCCGCCAAGTGCAACGACGGCCAGGAGTGCTCCCGCAATGTCGATGCCGGCAGAGCTGGAGGCAGCATCCGCCTTCCGCAGCCTGGTCAGGACTGGCCAGATGGCCGCCGCCGGCAGGACGTTGACGAAGAAGATGACCCGCCACGAGAGCAGGTCCACCGATATGCCGCCAATCAAAGGGGCCACGATGGCGGCGGCGCTTGTCCACGCCGACCATTTGCCGATGGCCGCCCCCTGCGCAGCACTGTCGAAGTGGCTGACGATCAGCGCCAGCGAGCTGGGCACCAGGAGTGCTCCCGCCACTCCCTGCAGCCCCCGGCTGACCACCAGCATTTCGCCGGTCCACGCTGCCCCGCAGAGGACCGAGGTGAGGGCAAACCCGCCCAGCCCCCACTGCAGCACACGCACCCTCCCGAAATGGTCCGACAGCGAGCCCGCCGCCAGGATGAGGGCACCCAGAGTCAGGAGGTAGGCGTCCACCACCCACTGCTGGATGCGGAGGCCGCCGCCGAGTTCCCTGCCGATGGCGGGCAGTGCCAGACTGACCACGAAGCTGTCGAGGATCGCCATGAAGGACGCCACGATCGCGACCGCCAGTACCTGTCGCTGGAGGCGCGTGGGCGCGGTGGTCTGGCTGGCATCGCTCATGACTTACCGTATCGTGGACTGGGTGATCAGCAGACGTGATGCGGCAATTGCCCTGGATGTACCACTGGAAATGGCGCAGCGCCACGGCATTCCCAAGCTTCTGACCGAAGCCGAGCTGGGTGAGCTGCTGGACAATCCCCCCGCCTGGCTCGTTCAGTCCCGCGCCAACCGGACAGGGAAAAGGCCGGTGTGGGTGCATCTCGTCTGCGCGGTCTGTGGTTACGAGGAGGCGGCCCGGCCAAAGAAGTGGTGGCCCGAGTTCACGTATGTCGTTTGCGATCATCACCGGCCCTCAGAAGTTCCCCGGCCGGCGCCCGGGTTCATACGGAGCGAGTTCGACGGTGTGGGCACCAGGTTTGTGGGAATCGCCGACGTCGCTGGCTGACGCGGCAGTCGCTGGCTGACGGATGGCCTGTGCAGAGGGCGTAGCCGGGCAGTTACATTTGGGCTGGAACAGGCGTAATTTACGTAGGGAGGGGCATCCTCCTGCCCCTCTGACGAGGGAGCACGCCATGCCGGACAAGTCGCCGCACCAGCAACAGCACAAAAAAGCAGCCAAGACCATTAAACAGAAACGCGCGGACAAGAAAGCCAAGGCCCCGATTGAGGGAGCCCCGGACCCTGTGGCGCATCTGAAGAAGCGCTGATTGCCGGAAAACATAGGTTAGGGGTGGCCAGGGAGCTCCTGGCCACCCCGTTGTTTGTCTCCGGTTCCTGCCTATCCCCAGTCCGCCATTTCGCCGGGAACCGCCGATACGTCAGTGAGGTGTCCGTCGCGAAGGACGGATATGTTCATCGGGACACCGATGGCCTCGGCGAAAAGCAGTTTCTGCAGGCTCTCGGCATTGCTGACAGCACGCGAGCCTACCCGCAGCAGCACATCGCCGGTCCGCAGACCTGCCTGCTCCGCCGGGGAACCGGACAGGACCTCCACCACTCGCAGCCCCTCCCGCTGGCCGGTGCGGACCACTTCGCTGGCACCCAGGCGGATCGGGGTGCTGACCACTCCAAGATATGCGCGCCGGACCCGGCCGTCCGACAGGAGCGCGGAGATGATCCGGCGCGACGTGCTGTTGACGGGAACCGCCAGCCCCAGCCCGGCGCCGGCCACCGCAGTGTTGATTCCCACGATCCGGCTTCGTGAGTCGGCCAGTGCCCCGCCGGAACTGCCGGCGTTCAAGGCGGCGTCGGTTTGGATGACATCCTCAATGACCCTGCGGTTGCGTCCGGCCCAGACGGGGATGGCGCGTCCCAGTCCGCTGACCACACCTGCCGTCACCGAGCCCGACAGTCCGAGCGGGTTCCCGACGGCTATCACCAGCTGCCCCACCTGCAGAGACTCGGCGTCACCGAACTCCGCCGGCGCGACATGCGGGGCACGGCCCCGGACCACAGCAAGATCGGACAGCGGATCCGCGCCCACCACCTCCAGATCAGTACCGGAGCCGTCAGCGAAGACGGCACGTCCTTTCCGGGTCCCGGCCACCACGTGGGCGTTGGTCAGCAGGTAGCCATCCTCGGTAAAAAGGACCGCTGATCCGGCGCCGACCCGGAACCGTCCGTTGCGCCGGTTCCCCGTCATCTCAATGGCGGCCACATGGGGTGTGACCGTCCTGGCCACCCTGATGACCGTCTCCGAATAGGCGTCGAGCGCCGCGCCGTCGTCGACCGGACCCGTTTCGTTTGCAGCCGCCGTGGACATGGCATGCCTCCCTACCGCTGGGTTTCGAATCGCTGGATTCGTGATACCTGTCACAACCCCGTCGGCAGGGCGGGTAGTCCCGTGCGGGCTACGCCGTGGGTGAACAGCAACAGTTGCCGCACCTGGGCCAGCAGCTTAAACGAAGAACGCCCGGACCGAGGTCCGGGCGTTCCCCGTCAGGTAACGGGATTTAGTGGAGATGGGGGGAATTGAACCCCCGTCCGATGTCGTGTTGTCAGGGCTTCTCCGGGCGCAGTTTGCGTCGGATTTTCTCGGCCCCAGCCGTCCTGCAAACAGGCGGCTGATCCGGGCCCAGTCATCTAAGAGTCCCGTTTACTCCGATGACGGGAGCAAACAGCAGTGGCTATCTAAATGACGCCAGGATCCGGGGCGATAGCATCCCCGGGCTGACGGACTGAACTACTGCTTAGGCAGCGAGTTCGAAGTCAGTGCGCTTAGATTCGGCACTTATTGGTTTGCAGACAGCGTTTACGAGATAATTCTGCATCCTCGGCCCGCTTCACCTGTCGCGACTAACATCGTCGAAACCGATCATCCCCGTATTTTGTTACCAAACCGGCGGAGCGCAGGTTCAGAACCTGATCCCTGCCGGACTACCAAGCATAACGCATCGGAACGGCATTTCATTCCAGCCGGCGCACGCGCGTCGGCAGCCCTAGCGCCGGTTGCGTTCCCGCATGACGCGGAGGGCCTCGCGCTTGTCCTGCTGTTCGCGAAGGGTCTGGCGCTTGTCGTAGTCCTTCTTACCGCGGGCGATGCCGATCTCCACCTTGGCCCGGCCGTCCACGAAATACAGCTGCAGCGGGACAATGGTGAAACCTGATTCGCGGATCTTGTGCGAGATCTTGATGAGTTCTTCGCGGTGCAGCAGGAGTTTCCGCCGCCGGCGGGCCGCATGGTTGGTCCAGCTGCCCTGGTTGTACTCAGGGATGTGGATGCCTTCCATCCACAGCTCGTCGTTGTAGAAGGTGCAGAACCCGTCGACCATGGAGGCGTGGCCTTCGCGGAGGGACTTCACCTCAGTCCCCATGAGCGCGATGCCCGCCTCGTAGGTGTCCATGACGTGGTAGTCGTGCCGGGCCTTCCGGTTGGTGGCCACGACTTTACGGCCACTTTCTTTGGGCACGGTTCAACTCCTCAGTTCTCGGTACTGGCTGTTCCGGCGGCACCGGAACAAAGTCTTACTATTCTACGCAGGTGCGCCGGCTGCCCCGCGTCGCCAGGCGGCCGGCGCCCTACGTCAGAGCAGGCGCATCGGGTCAACCGCCTCGCCGTTCAGCCAGGTCTCAAAGTGCGAGTGGCAGCCCGTGGAGTTCCCGGTGGTACCCGAGTAGGCGATGAGCTGCCCCTGGCTGACCTGCTGTCCGACGGAGACCACCACGCTGGTGTTGTGGTAGTAGATCGTGGTCAGCGAGTTGCCCTGGACCACGCCATGCGAGATTTTGACGTTGTTTCCGCCGCCGTCGTCCGCCCATCCGGCTGAGAAAACGGTGCCGGCTGCGGCGGCGTACACCGGCGTGCCGCAGGCGGCACCGAAGTCAATGCCGGTGTGCATGTATCCGCCTGCACCGTAGAAGTCGATGGTGCCGGGCGGCGTCGCCCGCCACCCGAAACCGGACGTGATGGGTACGCTGCCGGGGAATGGGTGGCGGAGGCCAAAGGCCGACGGCGGACCTGCCACCGGAGGCACGTAAGGCTTGGGCTGCTCGCCCTTGGCCTTCGCCGCTGCCGCGGCTGCGGCTGCGATCCGCCGCTGCTCGGCGAGCCACGCCTCGCGCAGCCTGCGGTCGCGCTCTTTGATTTCGGCGGCGACGGCGTCCTGGCGCGCCTTGACGCCAGCCAGCTTCTTCTGAATTCCGGGCTTGGCTGCCTCGAGTTCGTTGTTCAGGCGCGTGGTGTCCGCGATGAGCTTGTCCACCTTGGCCTTCTTGGCGGCGGCCTCGTCGCGGGCGGCTTTCTCTTTGGCAAGCGCCGCGTCAGCCTTGGCCTTGAGCTCCTTGATCTCCGCTTCGACAGCCTGCAGGCGGGCCTGCGAGTTGACGTTGGTGGCGTTCTGCTGGGTCAGCTTTTCCATTGCGGAGTTCTGGCTGCGCAGCGCCTGGTCGGCCATGTCCATCGTGTCCGTGAGGCTGCCGGTGTTGTTGGAGCCGAAGAACAGCGTGAGGTCGGAGGGCACGCCGCCCGATTTGTATGCTTGGGTGGCGATCTGGCCGATCAGCTTCTTGGTGCTGGCGATCTTTTGCTTGTCTGCGTCCAGCTGCTGGGTGATCTTCGCCTTGTTCTGCTGCGCGAGATCCACCCTGGCAGCGAGGGCTTCCACTTCCTTGACGGCACTCGCCACGCGGCCCTGGGCCTCGAGCAGCGCCTGCTGCGCGGCCGGAAGCTGTCCGCGGTAGATCACGAGGTCCCCGGCTGCCTTGGAAATTTTTGCATCGACGAATTCGAGCGACTGCTGGACCCGGGCGGCTTCGGCCTTCAGGGCGGCCTGCTGGTCCTCAAGGTCGTCCGCGAAGGCGGCCGGCGCTGACGCACCCAGGCTCGCGGCCAGCATGAGTGCCACGGCGGCACTGAGAATCCTGCGCTGGCGCCCCGCCGGGCTCTTTCGAATGGGCCTGCCGGAACTCGTCATGTGCATTCCTTCGGTGAGCATGGCCTACACCCTCAAGTATCGGCGGAGCGTGAGCAGAGATGAAGTGCCCGCCAGAACAACACCCAGCCCCACCAGGGCCGGGGCGAGGAGCAGGGTCTGTGCTGGCGAGATGAACGCTGTATCCGGATATTGCTTGGACAGGTATTCGCCCAGGAAGAAGTGGGCCACGGCCCACAGCGTTCCGGACGCGAGGGCTGCGCCGATGACCGCCGCGATCACGCCTTCGAGGATGAAGGGCAGCTGGATCACTGTCTTTGACGCTCCCACGAGCCGCATGATCCCCGTTTCCCGGCGCCGGCTGAACGCCGAGAGCCGGATTGTGGTGGCGATGAGCAGGATGGCGCACACCGTCATCACTCCGGCAATGATCACTGCGACGAGGGACGCCGCGTTCATCACGGAGAAGAGCCGCTCCAGGACCTGGCGCTGGTCGATGACGGTTTCCACGCCCGGCTGCGAGGCGAAGGTCTCGCTGATTATCTGGTACTTCTCGGGGTCCTTCATGTTGATCCGGAATGAGGCGGGAAGCTGGTCCGGCGTGACCGAATCGACGATGGGAGAGTTCGAGAACTGCTCCTTGAAGTGCTTGTAGGCGTCGTCCTTGGACTCGAACTGGAAGTCGTTGATGTACTGGGCGACTGCGGGCGATTCCAGCAGGGTCCGCACGTTGTCCTGCTGTTCGGCCGTCACCGGACCCGAGGCGCAGCCGGCCGCCGTCGACCCTTCACCGCAAAGGAAGATGGCCACCTGGACCTTGTCGTACCAGTAGCCCTTCATCTGGTTGATCTGCAGCTGGAGCATCCCCGCCGCACCCACGAAGGTCAGGGACACGAAGGTGACCAGGATGACGGAGACGACCATCGACAGGTTTCGCCGCAGGCCGCCGCCGATCTCGCCGAGGATGAACTGGAGCCTCACAGCCGGCCCTCCCCTGCCTGATCGCGGACCGTCTCGCCACGCGGGTCCGCGGCGTCGTCGCGTCCGCTGGCGTCCTTGAGCCTTCGGGACTGGCCGACGACGGGGATCATCGACGTGTAGAGGGCCCTGGCTTCGTCGCGGATGACCCTGCCGTTCTTGAGCTCCACCACTCGCTTGCGCATCTCGTTCACGATGTCGTCGTCGTGAGTGGCCATGACCACGGTGGTGCCGTTCTGGTTGATCTTGTCCAGCACCCCCATGATGCCCATCGACGTGGTGGGGTCCAGGTTGCCGGTGGGCTCGTCGGCCAGCAGGATGCCGGGGCGGTTGACCACGGCACGGGCAATGGCAACGCGCTGCTGCTCACCGCCGGAGAGCTCGTGGGGCATGCGCTTTTCCTTGCCCTCCAGGCCTACGGTCTTAAGCACTTCGGGGACAGTGTCGCGGATGACGCTGCGGCTCTTGCCGATCACCTGCATGGCAAAGGCAACATTGGCGAAGACGTTTTTCTGCGGCAGCAGGCGGAAGTCCTGGAACACCACGCCGATTCCGCGGCGCAGTCGGGGCACGCGCCAGCTGGAGATGTTGGCTACGTTCTGGCCGGCGACGTAGACGGTGCCGGAGGTGGCGCGGTCCTCCTTGAGGACCAGGCGCAGGAACGTGGACTTGCCGGATCCTGACGCGCCGACGAGGAAGGCGAATTCACCACGGTCAATTTCAAGGCTCACAGAATCCAGGGCGGGCCTGGCCTTCTGGTCGTAGACCTTGGTGACATTTTCGAAACGGATCATGACCCTAAAACCCTGCAGGACACGGCTTTAAGGGCATGGTCTGCAACCGGTGCGGGGGCTTTCGCTAGGGGGAAGTAGAGCTCCGGCCTCTCGACTATACGCACGGGCTGCCATGCTCAGGCGGGACTCAGGGGGGCGTGTCGCGGGATTGCGTCCCTTGCCCCTGGCGCGTCTAGCGTTCGGCGTTGCGGTTGTCGGTGCGCCAGCGGATCCCGGCTTCGATGAAGTCGTCAATGGCACCGTCCAGCACGGCGGAGGTGTTTCCCACCTCATGCTCAGTGCGGAGGTCCTTGACCATCTGGTACGGGTTCAGGACGTAGGAGCGCATCTGGTCGCCCCAGGACGCCTTGACGTCGCCGGCGAAGGCCTTCTTCTCGGCGTCTTCCTGCTCCTTCTTGAGCAGCAGGAGCCGCGACTGGAGGACCCTCATCGCGGCGGCGCGGTTCTGCAGCTGCGATTTCTCGTTCTGCATGGATACCACCGTGCCGGTGGGTATGTGCGTCAGGCGGACCGCGGAGTCGGTGGTGTTCACCGATTGGCCGCCGGGGCCGGACGAGCGGAAGACGTCCACGCGGATTTCGTTGTCCGGGATGTCAATGGAGTCTGTCTGCTCGATCAGCGGAATGACTTCCACGGCAGCAAACGACGTCTGCCGGCGCCCCTGGTTGTCGAACGGGCTGATCCTGACCAGCCGGTGTGTTCCCGCCTCGACGCTGAGCGTGCCGAACGCATACGGCGCATTAACCTCGAAGGTGGCGGACTTGAGGCCCGCTTCCTCCGCGTAGGAGGTGTCCATGACGGTGGTCGGGTAGCCGTGGCGTTCCGCCCACCGGAGGTACATGCGCAGCAGCATCTCGGCAAAGTCCGCGGCATCAACGCCGCCGGCACCGGAGCGGATGGTGACCACGGCCTCGCGCTCGTCGTACTCGCCGGACAGCAGGGTGACGACTTCAAGGTCCTTCAGCGACTTGCGGATGGACTCCAGCTCCGCCTCCGCCTCCCCCATGGAGTCGGCGTCGTCCTCGTCCTGGCCGAGCTCCACCAGCACCTCAAGGTCATCGATGCGGGAAGCCAGGGTGTTCAGCCGCTCCAGTTCGGACTGCCGGTGCGACAGCCGAGAGGTGATGACCTGCGCAGCCGCAGGGTCATCCCAGAGGTCCGGCTCGCCGGCACGCTCGCTCAGTTCTGCGATCTCTTCCTTGAGCGCCTCGACATCGGTGACCTGTTCGATGGAGGTATAGGTGCCGCGCAACGCGCGGATTTCTGCAGCAAAATCAATTTGAGCCATGGTTGTTTAAGCGTACGCTATCCGCCCTAACCGGCTGCGCCCGGCGCGGGGTGCCGGCGGACCAGGCTATCGGGTCAGCCGCGAGCGCGCGGTGGATGACGCCGCAATGGTGATGCCGTCCGGGATGAGGAAATTGACCACCGGCGGGTGCACCGTGGCGCTGAGAACCACGACGGCGGTGGAACCGTCGGGCGTGCCCGTTCCGGATGCTACGGCCAGCCCGGCAACCCGGCCGAAGGCGCCGTTGCGGCTGAGATAGTCGGCTGCGACGTTCCGGACCCGGTCACCGTTCAGCAGTGCCGAGGGAGTGCCGCCGGCCGTTTCGACCTGGCCGAGCGTGTAGGAGTCGGCGGCGGCCACCGAAGCGCCTTCCGCGAGCGACAGGAGTTTCTTGTGCTCTATGTAAAGGCTGGAGGCCGCCATGACCACGGTGCTGACCAGCAGGGCCAGCATGACGAATCCGATGATGAGGACTGTCATTTGCCCATCCTCGTCACGACCCGCTCGCGCTGATCGGGCGGGGGTGCGGCCAGCTGCAGGAAGCATCAACGGAACCTGCCCACAACCTGAGTGGCCGAGGCGCTCAGCTGGCCGGCGTTGAGCCGAAGTGCCTCCCCAAAGGGCACGAAAGGCAACGGCACGGTAAGCCGCACGGTGACGGTGACAGCTGAGCCCGCCGCCATGCAGTCGCCTCCGTAGTCACAATTGATCTCAACGCTGGCGTTCCCGGCGGGATGGCCGTAATCGGCAAGGGCCACCATGGTGGCCTGCTCTGCTGCCGCCCGGCCAGACGATGCATCGGGCCGGGTTACGAAGACCTTGGCCGCCTGGTCAGCTGCACCCACCACGGCGAAGGAGCCGCCCTGGATCTGCCCAACAGTGATGATGAAGTAGACCACGGGCACCATGAGGAGCAGTCCAAGGAACGTGAACTCGACCACCGCACTCCCCCGCTGCCCGCCGTCGCACCCAGAGTTTTCCGGGTCGCGGGTGCTTTCCGGGTCACGGGTGCTTTCCGCGTCTCGGGCGCGGTGGGCGCCGAGAGTGCCGGGGCGGGCACGGCCGTCAAGGCACAGAGCTTCCCGGAGCCTGCCCGCAACCCTGCTGGTGAGGTGCCGTCGGCCGCGGTCAGCCGGTGATCGCGGCATGTCCGGTGACCTCCAGCCCTTCGCGGGGACCGATCAGACCGATGACCGGCAAGGGGGCCCTGACAGTAACTTCCAGCGTCCGCAGCCCTTGGAATGTGACTTCGCGCGTTTCGATGTCCCGGGCGAAGTCCGCGTTGAGCGCCGTACCGATGAGCTCGCCGGTGCGGCGCCGGGCGTCGTCCGCGCTGCGGTCCGCCAGGGTTCCGTACCGGGCGCCGGAAGCCGCAGCATCGATGAGTGTGTTCCGGACGTGCAGGATGAGCGCGAGCTGGATGATGGACACAAAAAACATGGTCAGCAGGGCACCCACGAGTACAAAGTCGACCACAGCAGCACCGCTCTCGCGCCCGGAGGTGTCCGCGCCGGTCCCGTTCACAGGCTACTTTCCGACCGTGTCCATTGCCTGGTTGAACATGGCTTCCAGGGCCGGACCGGCCAGGGCCAGCAGCGCGGCGACAAGGACCGCCGACATCAGGGTGATCATGACCCAGCCGGGCACATCCCCGCGCTCAGGATGGTCCGCCGACGTCGCGATCTTCCAGGGGCGCAGGACTGCAGCCAAGCAGTGGCCGATCAGGGCCGTCACCGCGGCGACAAGTGCTAGTCCGTGCCTGGCTATGAATGTCATGTGCTTCCCTTTTCTGCGAGTTTGTTTGTTGTTGGGCAGGGCCGCTGCCGGCGGTTGCCGGAGCAGCGGGGGTCAAAAATTCAGGCTGAGTGCCGCTATTCCGGGGAACACGGCAAACACCACGGTCAGGGGCAGCACGCCAAAGACAAGCGGCACCATCATTGCGATTTCCTTCTTGCCGGCGGACTCCATCAGCTCACGCTTGGCCGTATCCCGGACGTCCTGGGCCTGGGCTCTCAGGACTTCGGCCAGTGGCGTTCCGCGCTCCACCGCGACGATGATGCCGTCAACGAAGCGGATCAGCGGCCCGAGATCCGTGCGCGCGGAAAACTCCTGAAGCGCCTCCACCAGGGGCTTCCCCGCCCGGGTTTCGGCCAGGACGCTGCTGAATTCTTTGGAGAGCTCACCCTTGGCAGTCCTGCAGACGCGGTCGAGGGCGCCGGTGGCGCTTTCCCCGGCGCCCACCGCGAGCGCAATCATCTCCGCCAGGCTCGGGAACTCTGCCAGCATCCGTTCCTCGCGCCGCCGGATCTGCACGCCCAGCCAGTAATCACGGAAGAGGAAGCCGCCGATCCCGCTGCCGACTGAGATCGCCACGGCCAGGACGGGACTGAACCTCCCGGCCAGCGCTGCCACCACGATGACGCTGACGGCAGCAATGAACGCGCAGAGTGCCCAGAAGAGCTGCTGGGCCCTGAAGTCCAGGGGCGACTTGTCGATGCGTGCCTGGGCGAGCCTGCGGCTGAGGGCTGCGGAGCCAAGGTTGAACCGGGCCAGTTTGGCGGTGGCTTCCCTGATCAGCGGGCGGAGTATGCGTTCGAGGGGACCAAACGGGGTGAGGATGTGTTCCTCCGCCCGCAGGAGTCTTGATTCGAGGTTTTGGGACCTGAGCTGCGGTTCGATGCGTTCCACGAAACTGACGGACCGCATGAACGGGAGCCTGACAAGGAGCAGCCACAGACCGGCACCGAGGAGTGCGCCGCAGAGCATCGCTGCCGCTGGCACTGGGGTTATGGCAGCAACGGTGGTCATCGCAATACCCGCTCTTCCTCCGGGAGGGCTCCGATCTTCAGCATGACCGAATAGCACACCAGCGACACCACCAGGCCTCCCAACAGCACGGCCGCTCCAATGGGGGTGTTGTACGCAGCCACGGCCTCCGGACGACTGACCAGTAGCAGCATGACAATCCATGGGGCCGCGACTGCCAGCCGGGCAGCGTTGACTGTCCACGACTGCCGCGCTTCAAGCTCGCTGCGGGTCCGGGCGCTTTCGCGCAGGAACTCTGCGAGCGTCCCGAGCAGCTTGCCGAGATCGGAGCCGCCCACCTCCCTGGTGAGCCGGAGTGCCTCGATGATGCGGTCGGCTACCGGGTCTGCCAGCCGGTCTTTGAGCCTGTTCAGGGACGCGTCGAACTGGCCACCTGAGCGGTAATCCGAGCCGAAGTCGCGGAACACGTGCCGCAGTTCCTCGGGTCCCTTGTCGCCCAGCTGTATCAGTGCCTCCGGCAAAGACAGCCCGGCCCGAATAGCCGACCGCAGGTGATCGACGACGTCGGGCCAGACCCGCCGCAGAATGGCACCGCGTCTCTTGGCCCGCCATTTGACCACCGCCACCGGAAGCCAGCCGCCGAACAGGCCAAAGCAAACCGAAATGGGCCAGGACCTGCTCACGGCGAAAAAGGCCAGGGTCGCAAAGGCGCCAAGGCCCAGGCAGCTGCCGATGAGACCGGCACCGGTGACCTTTTCAATGCCGGCAGACAACAAGAGGTCATGGAGACGGCTTGTCCGCCGTCCACGTTTGGGGCGCGCGGGCTGGTCCCAGGCCGACCACCAGATGAGCAACAGCCCTGCACCCGTCAGAACTCCCAGCAGCGCAGCCATCAGCGCGGGTCCAAAAGCGCCGCGACTTCATAACCGGCCCTCGCGAATTTCTCCTCCGCCGGCATGGTGTTGGCCGTCGGCTCCAGCAGGCCGCCGATCATGGAAAAAATCATCGAGGACTCGATAATTCCGTTCTCGACCCGCCTGCCCAGAGAGAGGATTTCCGTCACCTGCCTGCGCCCGTTTGCCATGCGGCTGCAGTGAACCACCAGATCAATGCACGAGGCCACGGTCGGAACCACAAACGCGCTGGAAATGTTGTCGCCGGCGAGCAGCGGGAGCGTGCACATCTTGGTTACGGCGTCGTGCGCTGAATTTGCGTGGACGGTGCACATCCCCGGCAGCCCGCTGTTGAGGGCGATCAGCATGTCGAGGCTCTCTGCTTCCCGGACCTCGCCCACCACCAGGCGGTCAGGCCGCATCCGGAGGGCTTCCTTGACCAGCCGCCGGAGCGGGATTTCTCCTTCGCCTTCCAGATTGGGCTGCCGGCATTGCAGCCCGACAACATCGCGCAGCGGAAACTGCAGTTCGAAGATCTCCTCGACCGTCACGACGCGCTCCCGGCTGCCTATGCTGGCCGCGAGGCAGTTCAGGAGTGTGGTCTTTCCCGCCTGTGTGGCACCGGAGACCAGGATGTTGAGTCCGCTCGCGACGGCGGCGCCCAGGAATCGCCCGGACTGCGGCGTCAGCGTGCCCAGCTCCACGAGATGCTCCAACCGCGTTGCCTTCACAACGAATTTGCGGATGTTGACGGCCCAATGACGCCTGGTGACATCCGGAATCACCACGTGCAGGCGGGATCCGTCAGGCAGTGACGCATCCACGAAGGGCGATGAGATGTCCAGCCGCCGCCCCGAGCTCTTCAGCATGCGCTCAACCAGGTCCCGGACCTGCTGATCCGTCAGACTCAGTGATGTGAGTTCGGATTCGCCGTTCCGTGCGACATAGATTTCCGTCGGTGCGTTGATCCAGATTTCCTCAATCCCCGGATCATCGAGCAACGGTTGGAGGGCGCCGAACCCGGCCACAGCGTCGAAGACAAACCGCCGTGCCGACTCCAGGGGCCCGAGCGGCGGAAGCGGACCCATAAGGGCACGCTCGTCATAGTCGGTCACGGCCGCTTCCACGAGCCGCCTGACCTCGGCAGCCTGGTGCAACGGATCGAGACCCCGCCTCCGGATCAGCTCCCGGACTTCATCCTCGACAATGCGTACTGCATCCATGAATTCCCCCGAATGACTGCCGGCCCCAGCGGAGGCAGAACATCTGGGTTAAAGCTAAGTGATTGCTTCCGACGAATACAGAGAAAAAGAGCAAATGTGGATAACTTGGTGTCCGCTGGTCATCTGCCGCGATCCCCCTTATTCGCAGCGGCAGGCGGTTTCGCGATAAAATTGGTCGTTGTGCCTGCCATCCGAACCCTCGAGACGTCCAGGAAGCACCCATCAGCGGTCCGCGAGGCCCCGGCAACAAGCCAGTTCCAGCCAGAGATCCAAGGCCTCCGAGCTGTCGCCGTCCTCCTGGTGGTGCTTTATCACCTCTGGCCTGAGCGCCTTACAGGCGGCTATGTCGGTGTCGACGTTTTCTTCGTCATCTCAGGCTTCCTCATCACTTCCCACATGTACCGCGAGGTCCAGGACGGTTCAACCCTGGGGCTGACCCGGTTCTGGGCGAGGAGAATCCGAAGGCTGCTTCCGGCATCGCTCCTGGTCCTGCTGGTGTCCCTGGTCGCGGCCTTCCTCTGGATTCCGTCCACACTGTGGGAGGTTGCGGCCCGCCAGATCGGCGCCAGCGCCCTGTACGTTCAGAACTGGGTCCTGGCCACTGACTCCGTCGACTATTCAGCCCAGCACAATGACGCCTCTGCGGTTCAGCACTACTGGTCACTCTCGGTTGAGGAGCAGTTCTATTTCGTGTGGCCCCTGCTGGTGGCCCTGCTCCTGTACATCGCCCGACGGCCAGCCGTGGCATCCAAACTGGGTCCGCTGTCCTCCCCTCGGGGCATGATGATCGCCGGGATAGCGTTCGTCGGCGCAACCTCGCTGATCTACTCGGTCGTTCTGACGGCGCAGAGCCCGTCTGTTGCCTACTTTGTTACCCCAACCCGCGTCTGGGAGTTCGCCGCGGGCGGCCTCGCCGCCCTCATTTTCAATGGACGGCAATACTCCGGACGGCTGGCGACAAGTCTCGCCTGGGCCGGCGTCGCCCTGATCGCATATGCTGCCCTGACGTTCGACAGCGGCACCCCGTTCCCTGGCTGGACGGCCATGCTTCCGGTGCTTGGCACCGCCTTGGTCTTCATTTGCAGCGGAAACCCCGCCCGGATGACACCCCGCTGGTGGCTCTCGCGCCGCCCGGCCATCTTTTTGGGCGACGTCTCCTACGGCGTATATCTTTGGCACTGGCCGCTGATCGTCGTCCTTCCGTTCGTCCTTCGCCATGATCTTGGGACCTGGGAGAAGCTGCTTATTTTGCTGGCCTCCACGTTGCTGGCGTGGATCACAAAACTGACGGTTGAGGATCCGTTGCGGCGCGGCCGGCTGCTGAAAAAATCCCTGCGGGCATACCTGTTCGCCGCCGTAGGCATGGTGCTCACGGTGGCCATGTGCTTCGGGCTGACTTCGGCAGCATATTCAGAGTCAAGCCCGGATCGTTCCGCAGAGCTCGGTGCCTGCTACGGGCCCGGGGCTCTGGATCCGGCCAACGGCTGTGGCCCTGTCATCGGCAAGGAAACACCCAGTCCTGCGCCCGCCCTGGTCGCCAAGCAAAATACGCAGCCGCTGCATCCCGGGTGCCAGGCTGACGCCGCAGGTACCGACATCGTGAGCTGCGACCTTGGTGTTGACGCTTCCCAGGCGAAGGAAACCGTGGCCATCGTCGGCGACTCCCATGCCACTGCCTGGTACCCGGCCCTGGAGACTCTGGCAAAGGATCGCAGCTGGCATATCAAGACCTACACGAAGAGTTCCTGCCCTGTTACGGCGGCCGTCAGGATCCAGGCCTCTGAGAAGACTGACTCAAACCAGCGGGATTGCCTGGCATGGGGTCAAAAAGTGGCCCGGGAGCTGGCCGGGAACAAGTCCGTGGGTACGATCTTCGCGGCATCCTATTCGACCGCGTTTTCGTTCGAATCCCCGGACAATGAGTCGTTCAAGGATCCGGCCGTTGACGGATTCGCAAAGGTGTGGCGCCAGTGGCTCGCCGCGGGAAAAAAGGTCGTGGTGTTCGACGACGTTCCGCGGACAACCGGTGAATACGTTCCGACGTGCCTCGCACGCCAGCAGGACGCTCTCGCCTGCGCAGTTCCAGTGAACAAGGCGATTCCGCCGAACACCGCCATCACGAACGCGGCGAAAGCCATGTCCGCAGAAGGCGTGAAGCGAGTCGTCCTGCGGAACCAGTTCTGTGACAACAAGCTGTGCTATCCCGTGGTGGGATCCATGATCGTGTACCGGGACTTCTCGCACATCAGCGCAGAATATGCTCGCGCACTGGCACCCTACATCGCCAAACAGCTTCCATAAGAGCCGCCATAGGCGCGGGCGGATCCCCAGAACTGCGAAGACCCCGCGCCGCCTCCCAAAGAGGCGGCGCGGGGTCAATGCTTCACCCGGCGCCGGGCAGTTTCGCAGGAAGGTGTTTAGTCGTTGCCCGCGTAGCCGTAGGGGTTTGCGCTCTGCCAGCGCCAGTGGTCAGCGCACATCTGCGCCAGGTCACGGTGCGCGGACCAGCCCAGGTCCGCCAAGGCCGCCGAGGCGTCGGCGTAGCTGACGGCCGCATCCCCCGGCCGGCGGGGTGCGAACTCATAGGGAACCGGATGCCCTGCAGCAGCGCCAAAGGCGTCGATGACCTCCAGGACGGACGACCCACGGCCGGTCCCAAGGTTCCAGCGGAAGGCGCCCGTCTTCATCTGCAGGTAGTTCAGCGCCGCAAGGTGGCCGGCTGCGAGGTCCATGACATGGATGTAGTCGCGGACTCCCGTGCCGTCGGGGGTAGGGTAATCGTTCCCGAACACCATGACCTTCTCGCGCCGTCCCACGGCGACCTGCGCAACGAAGGGCAAGAGGTTGTTGGGGATCCCGTGCGGGTCTTCGCCGATGCGACCTGATTCGTGCGCACCCACGGGATTGAAGTAGCGCAGCAGCGCGATGCTCCACCGGGGGTCGGCGTCGCTCAGGTCGGACAGGATGTCCTCGATCTGCTCTTTGGTCCTGCCGTAGGGGTTCGTTGCGTCCAGCGGCGACTTCTCGATCAGGGGAACGTGCTCCGAGGCGCCGTAGACCGTGGCCGATGAGCTGAAGACCAGCCGCCGAACACCGGCCTTCTCCATGCTCTCGAGGAGGTTGATCGTGCCCACCACGTTGTTTTTGTAGTACCAGAGTGGCTTCGCCACGGACTCGCCGACGGCCTTCAGGCCCGCGAAGTGGATGACGGCGTCGAACCCGCCCTCCGCGAAGACCTGGTCGACAGCCTCAGCGTCGAGCAGGTCCGCTTCGCGGAACTCCACCTTCTTGCCGGCGAGCTCTTCAACACGGCGGACTGCCTCGATGTTCGAGTTCATGAGGTTGTCCAGCACGACGACGTCGTGCCCGTCCTCGAGCAGGCAAAGAGCCGTGTGTGAACCGATATAGCCGGCGCCGCCGGTAACCAAAACCTTCATGGCCCCCATTTTATGCGGGGGCCGGCAGCGCAGCTAACTAAGACGGGCGACGCTGTCCGCGTTTGCGGTAAGTCGGGGAACGCGGGTCCCTTTGGTTACAGGGATCACACAAGCACCATTAGTAACATCAGCACCTTAAGTGTTAGAATGGGCCGCCTACATCGCCGCCGGCGTGATGGGACTCAAGACGGCGAAGACGTCAGCCACGAGCCGGCTCTCTGCCCGGAATTTGAAGGCTACGGAGTATCACATGAATTGTTCCCCGAATAGCAGAATCTCCGCGGCTCTCGCCTTGAAGGCAAGGCGCGTTGCCCTCCTCAGCGGCACGGCCCTCTTATCCACGATGCTTTGCCTGGGCGGCGGCCTTCCGGCCCAGGCAGCTCCCGCTTCCCCGACAGCTCCGCCCGCTCCCGAAGCGCCGGCGACAACCGCTCCTGCGTCACCCACCGCTGCTGCAACGGAGCCCGAGCCGGGCCAGATTGACATGGCTGCCCTGCGCGCCGAAATCGGAAAAGACGGCGCCTACCTAGGGCAGGGCGTCAAGCGCCGGGCCGCGACGTTCGCAAAGCAGTCCACGGCATCGTCCCTGAATGCGATCTCCACCGAAGCGGCCAACACCTGGATGGCACCGGGTGTGCAGGGCCTGGACGTCAGCAGCCACCAGACAACTGTCAACTGGGCGGCCCAGTACAGCATGGGTGCACGGTTTGCCTATGTGAAAGCCACCGAGGGGACCACGTACAAGAACCCCTACTTCGGGACCCAGTACGGCGGGGCGCTGGCCTCGGGCATGATCCGCGGGGCCTACCACTTTGCCCTCCCCGGGGTTTCAACCGCCGCGGCCCAGGCCGACTATTTCGTCAACAACGGCGGCGGCTGGACCGGCGACGGGAAAACCATGCCGCCGCTTCTGGATATCGAGTACAACCCCTACGCCTCGCTGGGAAACACCTGCTACAACATGAGCCAAACGGCGATGGTCAACTGGATCGCGGCTTTCTCCAACAGGGTGCTGGCCAGGACCGGGCGCCTGCCAATGATCTACACGACCACCGACTGGTGGACCCAGTGCACCGGCAACTCCGGCGCCTTCAGCCGCCAGCCACTGCACTTGGCCTCCTACTCACGCTACGTGGGCTCCATGCCCAACGGCTGGGGTACATACAGCGTCTGGCAGTACAGCGCCACCGGCCCGTTCGCCGGCGACTCCAATGCGTGGAACGGAACTCTCGCCGGCCTGCAGAAGTTTGCCGCGACGGCCGACGGCGCCGTGCCCACGCCCTCCATTACGTCGCTGGGCGATGTGGTAGCCGCCGACTCCTCCGGCATCCTCTGGGATTATCCGGCCACCGGCAGCGGGACGTTCCGCACGCGGAAGCAGATCGGCGTGGGCTGGAGCGGGCTGCGGTCCATCAACGCCATCGACTGGAACGCCGACGGCGTTCTTGACCTCATTGCCCAGTGGAACACGGGGCGGGTCAATGTCTATCTGGGGGTCGCCGCTGGCGGGTTTGCCACCGGCCCCGTGCTCGCGGCGTCGGGGTGGGAAGACAACCAACTGACAGTGGGCTACTGGTACAACAGCAGCTATTACCCGCAAATCATCAGCCGTGACGACTCAGGCGTGCTGCGCCTGTGGCGGAACACCTCGGGTGCCGGTGTCAGCGGCGGAACAGCCATCGCCCAGGGATGGGGCGGCCTGAACCTCACCATGATCGACTTTGACGGTGACGGCAGCCAGGACATCCTGGCCCAGAATCCGGCCGGCCAACTGTTGCTGTACCGCACTAACGGCAGCGGGACGTTCGTGGCCGAGGCCCGCAGGACCATCGGCAGCGGCTGGCACAACATGACAAGCGTCACCGTCACCACGAACTTCAAGGGTGCCGCAACAAACGGCCTCATGGCCCGCAACACCAGCGGACAGCTCTACTACTATCCGGTGCCCGGCAACTCCGCATGGGGACCTGTCAGCGCCATCGGAACGGGCTGGAACAACTACCTCATCGCCGGCGGCGAAACCGTCAACGTCGCCACGGCCCCGCCCACACCGCCGGCCGTGACGCCTTCGATCACCTCGGCCTCCGACGTCGTCACCGTTGATCCGTCCGGCAACGTCTACCGCCGCAGCTCGGGAACCGGCACATTGGGGACCGCCGCCAAGATCGGCACCGGCTTCACCGGCCTGGCATCCGTCCACGTCACCGACTGGAACGCCGACGGCATTCAGGACCTTGCCACGCTCAGCACCACCGGGGTTCTGGGAATCCAAACCGGGCTGCCCGCCGGCGGCTTTGCCGCACGGACGGTTCTCGCCTCGGGTCTCACCGGAGCCGATGTCACCTTCGGCCCGTGGCTCAAGGCCGCCAAATATCCGGGCGTCGTGGTCCGCCGGGCGGACGGCTCGGTCCAGTTCCATGCGAACCCCTCCGGCGGCGCGCCCGCCCCCGCGACCACACTCGCCTCAGGGTTTGCCCGGACGGACATCTCCATGGCAGATGCCGACGGCGACGGGAACCAGGACCTTGTGGCGGTCGATTACCTGGGCCGGATGACGCTCCACCGTTCCGGCGGAACGGGCACGCTGGTTTCCGAAGCCCGCAAGCTTCTGGCCGGCGGATGGAACACCATGAACAGCATCAGCCCGGCCAGGGGCTTCGCGGCCGCCGGATCGAACGGGCTTCTCGCCCGCGACCGCTCGGGACAGTTGAGCTACTATCCGCTGACGGCGGGCACCCTCGGTGCCAAGTCGGTTCTGCCGTCCGGCTGGAATGGCCTGCTCATCGGGGGCAGCGGGCTCCTCGTGCCGGGGCGGGCCATCACCGGCACCGCGGACATCCTGACCGTTGACGCCGCCGGCGGGCTCTGGAACCGCCCGGCAGGGAACTCCTCCGTCGGCAGCCCCTACCAGATCGGGGTGGGCTGGTCCGGGATGAAGTCCCTGAACGTTGTGGACTGGAACAGCGACGGCGTCGCCGACGTCCTGGCCCAGAGGTCCAATGGCATGTTATCGCTGTACCCGGGGTCGGCGTCCGGCGGGTTTGCGGCACCGTTCACGGTTGCTTCTACGGGTTTCGCCCAGACCACCCTGGTCACCGGCAAATGGGTCTCCGGCTCCCGGTATCCGGGCCTGGTGGGTTATGGCACGGACGGTGCCCTCTACTTCTGGGCGAATGCCACCGGACGGACCGTCAGCGCGCCGGTACGCATCGGAGCAGGCTGGTCAGGCCTTAAGCTCGCCATGATCGACTACGATTCCGACGGCAAGCAGGACCTGCTGGCCGTCAACAGCACAGGAGCGATGCGGCTCTACCGCTCCACCGGCGCCAACAGGTTCATCTCGGAAGCCAGGAAAACCGTCGGCAGCGGCTGGCAGTCATTCCGCCAGTTCTCCGCCAACAAGGGCTTTGCCGGAACCACCAGTAAAGGCGTGATGGCCGTCCAGAGCGACGGACAGCTGCGTTACTACCCGGTGGTGGCCGGAAGCCGGTGGGGCACCTCCTTCATCGCAGGCTCGGTGGGAACGGCCTCCACCGTGTCATCCACCTCCGGCGCCAGCTAAGGGCCTCCTACACAAAGGCGGCTTCCCCGAACACCCGGGGAAGCCGCCTTTTCTGTTTGGTTGCCCGTACCGGCTTGTTTGTCCGTACCGGCGCTACGCCTCAGGCACGCGCTGTCTGGGACGTCACAATCTCCTCCACAGCCTTCTGCCACGCCAGCACCTGCGATTCGGCCGAGAGCGGACGGGCTGCTGCGGCTGCCGCCCGCTTCCACTCCGAAATTTTCTCCGCCGTCAGTCCGTGCAGGGTGGTCCGCAGCGAGTCCGCCGAGAAATCAGCCGTCACTGCACCCAGTCCGTGCTGCTCCACGAGCGCGACCATCGCCGGGGACGGGCCCACAATGAGTCCAATGCGCGCCTGGACGGCTTCGAAGAACTTGTTCGGCAGGGCGTTCTTGAGGTTGAAGTTCGTCGGGGGAAGGAACACCAGGGAGACGTCGTACTCACTGAGCGTAGCTACCAGCTGGCTGTAGGGCACCGGGTCGCGGAACCGGATGGCGGGCACCGAAGCGGCCTTCTCCTTCAGCTCGGCCACGTAGTCGGGCTCGTTGGGCATTACGATCATGTCCAGCGTCAGCCAATCGGGCGCATCCCGCATGGCCTCAATGAAGTTTTCGAGCTTGCGGTAACGCTGGCCGGCAGCGCTGTGGATGAGGCGGACCGGCGTGCCCACAGGCCGGACGTCACGTTCGGAGTAGGGCGCAGCGTTGGTCACCACACCGGCGGCCACGCCGTAATCCTTTGTGTATTCGTCGGCTATTCCCTGGGAGACGGTGGTGACGGATTCGGCCAGGGGCAGGTACCGACGGCAGAGCCAGCGCATGAATGGTGCCACGAACAGCCTCCACTTGAGGTCATCCTCTTTTTCACGGGGGGCAAATTCGTGCAGGTCGGCGTGGACGCCCAGGCGGGGCTGAAGTTCCAGTGCCAAGGGAAGCGTGTTCAGGTCGTTGGCCAGAATAACGTCGAACTCCCCGCGCGGAAGGATGCGACGCGCAGCCGCAACGGCGGTCAGGCCGTTATAGACACGGGGATAGCGGCGCGTGACGAGGCCCAGCTTGTCCGAAGGCCAGCCACGGGAATCTGCAGGCAGCGCGAAATGGTTGTCCACGCCCTCCGGGGCGTCACCGTAGCCGCACGTTGAAACGCGGTACTTGCCTTTGAACAGCTCAACCTGCTTGAGGACCCTGGGATCCGAGCGAATGGGTGAAAAGGTCAGGATCAACAGCGAGGGCAGCTCAGTCATATGATTCATTATCCCAGACAGCAGTGGACGAAAGTGGACGTGCCGGCATCCGTCCGGCGACGGGGGCACCGGAAAGGCGGTAGGGTCGGGGCCCTAGAAAATGCTCCGCAACACAGGAACACGGCGGGCAGCAGCTGAGACCGCGAAGCTTCCCACCAGTGTGGCGGCGTAGGCGAGCACCATGGCCTTGATCGACATCCCGGCCGCCACCGCCGGAAACTGCAGCCGGATGGCTTCGAAGATCACCAGGTGCACAAGAAAGACCCCGAAGGTTGCGTTCGACAGTACCGTCAGGGGCTTCCCTGCCCGCCTGACCCTCAGGTTCGAAGCCAGGGACAGGGTTACGACAAATACGCCCAGCGCCGCCAAGGCCACTCCGACTCCAAGGTAGGAGACAGAAACCACGGCATCCAGAAGGCGAAGCTCTCCCTTGTTGCCGTAATGCCAAACCGTTCCGGCGATGATAGCGGCAGTTGCCAGGGCGGTCACGGTCAGTTTTGCCCCGGTGAGGCGGACGTTCCGCAGCGCGTACCCGGCCAGGAAGTAGCCCACGTACGGCATCCAGTGCGTCAGGAAGTTGAGCCGGACTGGACTCGCGACACCGAAAAGGCCAAGTATCCCGGGAAGCATGTAAAAGAGCAGCGACGCGGCAAGGAAAGCGGCAGCCGCCTTCGTGGCCCGGGGCTGACCGCCGCCGCGCAGGAATCCGGCGAGTACCGGGGCAACCCCGTACAGCCCCGCAATGAGCCAGAGAAAGTACAGTTGCGTGAACACCGAGCCGTCGACCAGCAACTGGAGTGTCCGCTGCGGAGTCAGGTCCTCGCCTCGCATCCAGATGCGCACTCCGACGAGGTAAATGAGGTTCCAGGCGACGAGCGCCGGAATGAGCCGCACTGCCCGGCGGCGGTAGAACAGGCCCGGCTGTTCCGCCACCACCCGGGAACCGAGGATGAGCGCCCCGGAAATCATCACAAAGACGGGAACGACCCAGATCCAGCTCACGTCCAGCACCACAGCGGTCCACCACGGCCGGCTCTCGCGCGGTGCCCGGCCCAGTACGTGGCCGAAGACGTGGATCGCGACCACCCCGCAGATGCTTACGACCCGAAGAATGTCCAGGCCGTATTCGCGCGTGGGCGACGATTCCGGAACGGGGGGCGCGGTATGGGCTGTACCGGACAGGACCGGCACTACTGCCCTCCGTGCGCCGGAGGGGTCAGGCGCCGGTCAGGCTCCGCATCCTTGCGCTGCAGGGGACCGTCAACGCCGGGTGCCGGCGTTTCGTCCAAGGCAATCCGTCGGGAGAGTTTGGTAAGCGTGGATTCCATGTGCCGGAACCGCTGGTAGGTCGTTGCCATGAAAACCAGGAAACTCACGATGAGGCCATACAGCACCAGGTCCGTTCCGCGGCCGATGCCGAGCAACCGGGCCACGCGGGTCAGCAGTTCAGGGAAGAAGATCGAGAGCGCCGCCAGGAATGCGAAGAGAACCAGCATGATGCGGCGGATGGCAAGGTGCCTGGCATTGGAGCCGCCGCGCATCAGCGCCAGCGAGACGGTGATGACGGCAAGGACAAGTGCTACTTGGACAATGATCTGCACAATTTCACCTAAAGAAGAGGTCAGCGACGATATTGACCGAGTTCAGCAACGACTGGCCTTTGGATTTCGAGTAGTCCGTGTAGATGATCTCGACCGGGTGCTCCACCCAGCGCGGATTCATCTCGGCAAGCTGATGGACCAGTTCGGAGGCGTGGGCCATCCGGTTCTGCTGCAGGTTGATGCCGCGGGCAACGGTCGGGCTGAAGGCCCGCAGGCCGTTGTGGGCATCCGTCAGGGCCATGCCGGTGGACATCCGGGACTGCACCGCGGCCGTCCGCAGTACCAGCCGCTTCAGGGGCGAGAGCTTGGTGCGGTCGTCAAGGAACCTGGACCCGAGGACGACGTCGGCCTCGCCCGAACGGATCCGGTCGGCCATGGCCAGTGCGTCGACGACGCGGTGCTGGCCGTCGGCGTCGAAAGTAACGATGCAGTCCAATTGCGGGTCCTGCAGCGAATATTCGATGCCTGTCTGCAGCGCCGCACCCTGGCCCAGGTTCACGGGGTGCTGAACAACAACGGCCCCGGCCTGCCGTGCTATGTCCTGCGAGCCGTCGGTGCTGCCATCATCAACACAAACAACGTGCGGAAATTCCTTCCGCAGCCCCTCGATGACGGTGCCGACGACGGACGCTTCGTTGTACATGGGTATGACTATCCAGGTTCGACTCACCCGTCAAGTATTCCACAGGCGACATGCCATGGACTCATCGGCGGGACCTGACGGACGATCACTTCCGCAGTGACTCCCGGAGGGCATGCAGCATGGCAATCGGGCCGTGCACCAGCCCAGCACCGGTGCTGTTGCGCAAATGCCAGACGGAGCGGTCCGCGGTGAGGTCAGCGGCAACAATGACATCCGAACTCCGGAACTTTTCCTGAAGATCCACCCGGCCGGACAGGGTGCGCGCGAGGCTCCTGGACTCAAGGTTGTCCCTGAGAAGCCGTCCGGCAACACCCACCGGGCCCGGTTTCCCTGCGGCGGCTGAAACCAGCGACGTGAACCGGCCGCCGCGGGCCTTGGCCAACGGCACCACCGTCAGGCGGTGGTCCCCGGCCGCGACGGTCGGGGCGCCGTCGTGCGCGTAGACGGCCGTCCCGGTCATCTGGCCGGCCTGCTGGCCCACCGCGCCCAAGGCACGGTTCCACAAATCATCAATGACGGCCTGCGGGTGGCTGCTGCGGCCGACGACGATACTTACGTGCAGCGGTTTGGCGGAAGTCACGCCTGGCTCCTTTCTTCGGTGGCCGGCTGCGGCTTCGCCGCGCCGTACCCTGCAATTCCCCGCAGCTCGGCGATGACCGGCTCGAGGATGGTGCTGCGGAGGAACTGCTGGCCGTAGGCCCAGGCAGCGGCCCAGCGCTTTTCGTCCGGTTCCTGCAGTGCCTGGGCGCAGTCACGCAGCGCATTCGCAATGCCTTCAGGGGTGAGCTCCTTCGCAGGGAACCACAGCGGATAATCCCGGAGGAGGTCCGTGGCTGCGTTTTCCATGTCGTGCACGGAGACAATGGGCAGACCGGTGGCCAGGTACTCCGTGGTCTTGCCGCCGGTCACGTATTTGCCGCTGGACAGCAGGAGTATCAAGGCATCCATGCTGCCGTAGAAGCCGGCGACGTCGCGTTTGGAGATCGGCCCGTCGTAGCGGAGGCCGTTCTGGCGCCCGCTTCCAAAAATCTCGAGGATCTCGGCGCCTGCCGCCCCGGAAGCGCTCAGCTTCCCGCGGAACACCGCCTCCGCCTGCGGGCTGTCCGGACCGAAGGCGGCACTCCACCCGTCGAGGAATTCCTGCAGCGGCATGTTCACGTACTGCAGTGTGCCGAGATAGCCGAAGCTTGGGCGTTCCGCAGGCTGCACAGCCGGCCTGGCGTGGCCGGGCTGGGGGTCAAAGCCGTTGGCCACCACCCGCATCAGGTGGGCCGACTCGGGATAGCGGCGGGCGTATTCGTCCCTGATCTGGCTGTTGACGAACCAGATCTGAGCGGCCTCGTTCAGATATTCGGCTTCGCGCTTCCCCACGGCACTGTCCGGCGTGAAATCTTCGGCCCCGGAAATGGTGTTGAAAGCCCACGCGTCGCGGTAGTCCATAACGTACGGAACACCCTCAATCGCCCGGGCAACGCCGAATGCCACGTAGGGGCTGGCGGAGGCCATGACCAGGTCGACGGGCTTCTCCGCATGGATGCTTCGGGCAGCCTCGCTGGCGGGCTTCAGCCACGCCCCGTGGAAGTCCTCGGGGAAGTTCCGCCGGCTGCGGCGGCGCAGGGCATCCTTCCACAGGTAGGGAGCCTCGATCCTGAACCGCGAGTACCGGCGCAGGTCTCCCTTGGCCGGTTCTTCCGCGCCGCCGTCGTCCACTGCGACAACCCGGATGTCCGGGTGAACCGATTCCGCCAGCTTCTCATCCACTCCGGAAATCTGAGACCAGACCTGCGGGTCGACAGTGAGGACCGTGACGTCCCATCCGTCCTCGGCGAACGCATTGGCCACCGCGGTGCAGCGGTATACGGATGATGCGGTGCTGGGGGAAAGGCGAAAGCGATGTAGAGCAGGTGGGGCTTGGTCACTCAGTGGCTCCTAAAACCTTGGCGTAGCCTGCTTCCAGTTTGGCAGCAGGACCGATGCAGTGTGGTTGTTCCGGACGCAGGCTGGCCCATTCACTGCGTGGGCAGCACCAATGGGCCAGCCAGAGACTCGGCCATTGCCGGTCGCACCCATCCGGGCGAGTCCTCCGCGCCAGTTACCCAGTTTATGCCAACGCCCCCGCCCTACTGGCGGCGCGTAGTATGGGGATGGATTCCGTCCCTTCCGTTCTGGAGTAATTCTTGAGACACCTGCGCCGTACCATGCGCGAACTGCTGCCCCTTCTGCCGTCGAATGCGCGGAGATTTCTCCTGCTCTTCGGCGTGCTGTCAGCTCTTCTGGCGCTGCTCGATGCAGGTGCCCTCGGCGTATTCGCCCTGGTTCTTAACCAAATCCTCAAGGGCGGAACCATGGTTCTGCCCGTCTTCGGCTCCGTAAGCCAGGAGTTCGGATTGGCGTTGCTCGTCGGGGCAGCGATGGTCATGATCCTCAAGTCCGTACTCAGCATCTGGCTCCAGTGGGTTTCGACCCGACGGTTTGCCGAGTACGAGATGGAGATCGGAACCGTCCTGTTCGAAAGCTATATCCGCGCGCCGTGGACGGAACGCATGAAGCGGTCCACCACCGAACTGGTGCGCATGATCGACGTCGGAATCGCCAATACCGTGTCCGGAGTCCTCTTCCCTGCGGTGATCCTGCCTGCCCAGGCGCTGACATTCGCTTCCGTCCTGGTGGTCCTCGTCGGCGCATCCTGGCAGACGGCGTTGGCCACCCTTGTTTACCTTGGCGCCATCGCCGCGTTCCTCTACCTCTGGCTTTCCAAGAAGTCCTACGAAGCCGGCAAGGTGAACCGCGACGCCGCCATGCGCATGTCCACGCTGGTTTCGGAAATGCTGGCAGCCTTGAAGGAAATCACGCTGCGGGACAAGGCCGACGAGGTCGGCGGCATCGTGATGCAAAGCCGCGAGCGGGCCGCACGTTCCCGGTCCAATATCCGCTTCATGGGTTCGGTCCCCAAGTTCGTGATCGACATGGCGCTGATTGGCGGCTTCCTTCTTATCGGCACGGTCGGCTACCTCATCGGCGGTATCGAGGCTGCGATGTCTTCTGTGGCGATCTTCGGCCTGGCCGGCTTCAAGATGGTCCCGGCCCTGACCCAGATGCAGTCCCAGCTGACGCTGGTCCAGTCAACGCTTCCCTACACTGAGACGGTAATGGGCGACATCAAGGACGCCGCAGAATTCCGGAAGCATGCGGAAACGCTGGGCAGGACGCCCATCCGGGACGAGCCGAAGATGCTGGAGCTCAAGAACGTCGAGTTCACCTATCCCGGTGCCGGACAGCCCGCCGTCCAGAACATCAACCTGCAGTTGCCCATGGGCTCTTCCATTGGTGTGGTGGGACAGTCGGGTGCCGGCAAGTCCACCCTGATCGACATCTTCCTGGGCCTGCTGACGCCTTCAGCCGGAACCATGACCCTCGACGGCGTTCCGCTCGAGGATGTGCTGGCCGACTGGCGCAAGCGCGTGGGCTACGTGCCGCAGGAAGTCGCCATCTTCGACGGCACCGTGGCGCAGAACGTCGCGCTGACCTGGGGCAGCGACATCGATGAGGACCGGGTACGCAGCGCATTGCAGCGCGCCCAGCTCCTGGAAACCATTGAATCCCGCAAGGACGGCATCAACGGCCGGGTTGGCGAACGGGGGCTGGCGCTGTCCGGCGGCCAGCGCCAGCGGCTCGGAATAGCCCGTGCCCTGTACATGGATCCGCTCGTCCTGGTGCTCGACGAGGCAACGAGCGCACTCGACACCGCCACCGAGGCGGCGGTAGCCCAGGCGATCAGTGAACTGCACGGCGAGATTACCGTCATCTCTGTGGCGCACCGCCTGTCGACCAT
This sequence comes from Arthrobacter globiformis NBRC 12137, assembly GCF_000238915.1. Lineage (GTDB taxonomy): Bacteria > Actinomycetota > Actinomycetes > Actinomycetales > Micrococcaceae > Arthrobacter > Arthrobacter globiformis. The sequence goes on from NZ_BAEG01000085.1 coordinate 106,097, forward strand.
CCGCAACAACGACCAGGTGTGCTTCATGAAGGAAGGCACCATCCTCGCCCAGGGCACCTTCGACGAGGTTGTCCGCGCGAACCCGGACTTTGCCCAGCAGGCAGCCCTGGCCGGACTGCACTCCCCCGCCGGAGCTACCGCCGCCGGCAGCTAGCGGAGCAACCGCGGCCGGCCCTTAACCCCGGCCGGCCGCGATTCCGGCATACAGCGCCGTCAGGCGCGGTATGAAGGCCGCCGCGTCATAGCGGGGCAGCGCCCACTCGCGTCCGCCCAGCCGGTTGGTGGCCGCAACGGGGTCATCCAGAGCCGCCACGACCTGCTCCACCACGTCCTCATCGGTTCCCTCCATCACCGGCGGCGTGGTGCCGTCGTCGGGCCGCGGAAGCCGGGATCCCAGGGCGGCGAGCGGCGCACCCATGCAGAGGGCCTCGAACTCGCTGGTGGCGAAGTTGTTGGTGGCCTGGCCAATGGTCATATGTGCCTGCGCCATGATCCGGTGGAAGTCATCCTGCGGCATCCGTTCCAGCAGGGTCACCCCGTTCTGGCGCGCAGCTTCGGCGCCGGGCCCCCAGTTCAGGCCGAGGATGTCTGCCCGGTTCCCTACGGCGGCGCTGAGCTTTCGAGCCAGCTCCAGCTGCCGCTCCACACCCTTGTCGTCATCCCAGCGTGAGACGAAGAGGATGGAGGGCCGGCCGCCGGGGTGCCACGCGGGCAGCGCTGCGGCATCCACGAGTGCGGGGAGGAACTCGGCGTCGGGCCGGGCCCGGCGGGCATTCTCTGCGGTGTCGTTATTTGCGAAAAAGACATGGGCCGCCCCGTCGATCGCCTGCTGGATCTCACCGTGGAACTGCGGATCCGCCCACTGCTTCCGGATATCGGTCCCGTGCAGGGTGAGCGCGTACGGCCGGCGCGGCATGCCGCGCTCCCGAAGCAGCCGTGCGCTGGTTCCGTAGTGGACATGCACGACGTCAGCGGCACGGAGCCGGAGTGCCCGGCGCGCGACGAAGGGAACGAACCGCGCCCGGGCAAGGAGGGGGTTCCTCGGAGCAGCGGTCATGGGCCGGACCTGCTCCGGCGGCAGGTACGACCACTCGATGCCGGCCCGCGCCGCGGCCCGCACCATGTTGCGGGCCACGAAGGCACAGTCGTTGAACTGAAGAACCCTGGGTTCGGACCTCAAGAATTTCCCTTCGCCTGGCTCGTTGCAGTTGGTCGGTTGTCAGGCACGTGCCAACGCCGCCGTATAGGCACGGTCGAACAGCTCGCCGACGGCCACCGGTGAGAACCTCTCCCGGATGGGCCGCGCGATGTCCTCGGCGGGAACGCCCTTGAACGCATCCCTGGCGTCCAGTACCGCACGTCCCAGCGATTCCGGCGTCACGTCCTCCACCAGCCTGCTGTTGGACGCGTCCGCGTAGTCGCTGAAGCCACCCACCCGGGTGGCAACCACGGCGCGGCCGGCAGCAAGGGCCTCCGCCGCGGACGTAAAGAAATTCTCCTGGGCCGTGGGAAGGAAGAAGAGATCGGCGGCCGACAGGTGCCGGGCCACCTCGGCGGGCCGGACCGAGCCAGCCAGCGTCACGTGGCCTCCCAGTCCGAGCTCCGCAACACGGGACTCCACCGCGGGCCGCAGCGGCCCATCCCCCACCCAGGTCAGATGGGCTTCCGTGCCGTGGTCCCTGAGCCAGGCGATGGTTTCAACCGCCTCCAGCGGCCGCTTCCTGGCAACCAGTCCTCCGACGGCGGCCAGCCGGAGCGGATTTCCGAATGATGCAGGAACGACGGCGTCCCGCCCCTTGACCACGCACGGCACCACCATCGCGGCGCCCGGCCGCGCAAACCGCTGCATCTCCGTGGCCAGCTGCCCGGTCACGCCGGTGACCACATGCGGCAGCCGCAGAACCGCCCGGACTCCGGCCAGCTTTTCCCACAGCGGGGAAACACTCGCCGGGTTAACCACGCCGTTCCAGTGTTCCGTGTGCACCCACGCCCGTCCCTGGCCGGCAAGGGTCCGGGCGGCCCATGGCAGCATTGTGACGAGGATGGAGGAGAACGCCATGGTGTGGACGGCGTCCGCCCAGGCCATTTCCCGCGCCAGCCTCAGTGCCGCCTGCACGAGGGTGACGGGGCGTTTGGGATCGGCAGCAATGCGCCGCACCGGCGTTCCCTCCCACAGGCCGGACGCTTTCCCTGGCATGCCGAGCGCGCTTCCGAGCCTCACATGGACCACCCGCACGTCGTGTCCCCGGCCACGGATGGCTTCCACATGTTCGGCGTTGAAGGGCGCCTCGGTGGGGTTTTCGTCATGGGGGTACCACGTGGCAACTACCAGGATCTTCATGTGTTCCTTCGACGTGTCTGGGAAATGTGCGGGTGGGGCCTAGACGAGGGCCGAGGCGCTCATGAACCGGAAGGGGGCTTCCGGGTGCAGCACCCTGGTGAGGTCGCGGGGCACCCACGTCTGCGGGCTGACAAAGCGGCGACGGGCCAGTGCCAGCGACTTCATGACTTCCACGTCTGATTCCTCGCGCGCGACGGCGTCGAGCAGTTTTCTGTCCGCCAGCGAGAGCGGACGGGCAGCATTCGGCGCCCCGAACAGCAGCTTCCGCAGCTCCTGGGCCATCTCCCGGGCGTCTTCCCTGTCCCAGGTTCCGGCTTCGGCGCGCAGCAGGACATGCCCGAAGACATGTACGCGGATGATCTTCGTGACGATCGCTTCCCTGGCCCGCGGCGGAAGCCCCGCAAACCATTCGGACAGCACGAGGTCGGTGGCGAAGGCCAGGTCCTCCGTGACCGGCCGCGGCGTGTGGGTCACCCGGACAGCGGCGTCGGCGTGCACCAGGTAGCGGGGCAGGCCCCGGCCGTAGCTGATCTTCGCTCCGGAAAACCACAGCTTCGCGGAAAAGGACTGGTCCTCCCCCGTGGCGTAGCGCGGCGGAAACGTGAGGCCGAGTTGCCGGACAAGCGAGAGTCGCAGGAGTCCCAGCGGCGCGGTGCGGTAGGTGAGGCGGTCCGCCACCGGGTCCAGGTGGCCGCGCCGGGTGCGCCGGAGCACGGGGGTGCGGATCGTGCCGCCCCCGGCATGCGCCATGGGGGCGATCAGGACGTCGGATCCGTCCCGTTCCGCAGCCTCCACCCACTGCGCCAGGGCCCCGGGTTCGACGGAATCGTCGCTGCCCATGATGGCCACCCAGGTGCCGGTGGCTTTGGCGATACCGTGGTTGAAGGGGCCCGCGGGGCTTTTGATGCCGTCCACGTAGTGCAGGAAGCGGACCAGCCCCCGGTGCTCGGGGGCCACACGCTCCCGGATGGGCTCCACGTCCGTGTTGTGGCAGATCACGTTGATCCGCAGGCGCCGCGGCGCGCCGTCCGCCGCTGCCAGCCCGCCCTCCAGCAGGGACGCCACGGCCCGCCCTACCGGCCGGTCCGGGGTGTGCACGGCAATTACCACGTCGAGCAGCACGGAGTCCTGTGTTTCGTTGTCCACCCAGTAAGGTTATCGCGGGTCCAATGAAACCTTGCCGAGGAGCACGCACACCCCCATGAGCCAAAGCATCGAAGTGGTCATTCCCGTCCATGATGTACAACGACCCTTCAAACGCGCCGTCGGCTCCGCCCTGGAACAGCGCGCCGAGCTGTCCCGGCTGGGCGTTGAACTCCGGGTGACAGTGGTACTGCACAACCTGGGTGCCGCCGCCGGGGAGGTCAGCAAGGGTCCCCAGGCCGGTTCTGAGTCTGCGGCCAGCACTGCGTTGGACGGCGTCACCTGGCTGACGTGCGACGACGGCGTCCGGTCCCCCGCCGGACCCCGGAACCGGGCGCTGGACGAAAGCACGGCAACGTTTCTGAGCTTCCTTGACTCGGATGACCATCTGGAACCCGGGTCGCTGGCCGCCTGGTGGAAGGCCGCCCAGCCGGACAGTGCTTCGGCAGTCATCGCACCGCTGCGCACGCCGGAGGGAACCATCCTGCCGGCCCCCGCATCCGGCCCTCTAAGCCCGCCGTCCTGGATGCCCTCAAGGACGGACTGGCCTACCGGAGCGTGCCGTACGGGCTGCTCCGCCGGTCAGTGCTCACAGACATCGGTTTCAGGTACGCGGAGGGGCTGCGGACCGGCGAGGACATCGAGGCCACCCTAAAGCTCTGGTTCCGCTCCGGCCCCGTCTGCTACCCCTATGGTTCACCCGCCTATCACCAGACCGACGATTCCGGTGCCGGCCGCGTCACCAGCTCGCTCAGCAACCTGGCGGACGAATTCAGGTGGCTGGAACGGCTGCTCGGGTCCGAGTGGCTGCAGCAGGCCCAGGTCGCCGAGCGGCGCGCCGTGGCACTGAAGGTCCTGCGCGTCCACGGCATAGGCGCGCTGCTCCGCCGTGCCGGCGCGTCCGGCGTCCCGGACGATGCCCTGTGGAACGAGGCGGAACGCGCCTACTGGTCCGATATCTCCTCGCGGCTGTACGCCTTTGCCGGCGGCTCTCTGCCGGAACTGAGCCGCCGGGACGCGGAACTGACGCAGGCGGCCGCCGCGGCGGCCGATGTCCAGTCGCTGCGCACCGCCGTCGAACGCCACCGGGCGGCGGGCCGCCTGGGCGACCTTGTCCCGGCGAGCCCCGCGGCGATCCTGTCCCGGGACTCGGTGCTGCGGCATTACCTGACGGAACGGCTGCGCGCCCGGGCCGGCGTCTTCTCCCGGTCCTGATGGTGCGCAGGCCGTCCCGGGCGGAAATCTTCGCGGCCTGCAACTAAACTGGAACCCATGCGAATTCTCAGCGTCGTTGGCGCACGTCCCCAGTTTGTGAAACTTGCGCCGATTGCGGCGGCCATGGAGGGCCAGGCGGAACACCTGATCGCCCACACGGGCCAGCACTATGACGAGCTCATGAGCGATGTGTTCTTCCGCGATCTCGGCATTCCCGCCCCCGACTTTAACCTTGGCGTGGGTTCAGGCAAGCACGGAGCCCAGACCGGTGCCATGCTGCACGGGCTGGAGGAAATCCTCGAACAGTCTGCCCCTGACTGCGTCCTCGTGTACGGTGACACCAACTCCACCCTCGCCGCGGCCATCGCCGCCATCAAGATGCACATCCCCGTTGCGCACCTCGAGGCGGGGCTGCGGTCCTTCAACCGCCGAATGCCCGAAGAGCACAACCGCGTCCTGACCGACCACAGCGCCGACCTCCTGCTGGCCCCCACGGAGGTGGCCGTCAAGCACCTCGCCACCGAGGGCCTCGCCGAGAGGACCGTCCTGGTGGGCGATGTCATGACGGACGTTCTCTTCAAGGTCCGCGACATGCTCGACGGCGGTGACCAGCCGCTGCCGGTCGACGCGGCACCGGGCGAATATTACGTCTGCACCATCCACCGTCCGGACAACACCGACTCCCCGGAACGCCTGGCCGCCATCGTCGGGTCCCTGGCCAGCCTGGAGAAGCCGGTATTCCTGCTGGCCCACCCCCGGCTCGTCAACCTTGCCGCCAAGCACGGCATTGAGCTGGAGCAGGGAGCGGTGCGTGTTGCGTCGCCGCTCGCCTACCCGCAGCTGGTCCACGCTGTCCGCAACAGCGCCGGCGTCATCACCGACTCCGGCGGACTGCAGAAGGAAGCTTTCCTGCTCCGGACCCCCTGCACGACGATTCGCCCTGAAACCGAATGGGTGGAGACCGTGGAACTCGGCTGGAACGTGCTGGTGAGCAAGGACCTGAGCATCCTGGCCGACACGGTGCAGCGGCCGGCACCGGTGGCGACGGATGCCACCCCCTACGGCGACGGCCACGCCGCCGAACGTACCGTGGAAGCCCTGATTCAGGCTTTCGGAAGCTGACACACAGACCGCTTAACAACAGAGACCTCCGGAACAGGCGCCCACAGGACGCCCCGTTCCGGAGGTCTTTTGCTTGTGGTGTTGCCCCTAGCCGCAGGCCACCACTTTGAACAGTTTGGCGTTGCCTTGCTGGTCCACGAGCTGCACGGCTCCCGAGGACGCGAGGTTCTGCAGCCCGGGATACGTCTTGCTCTCCGGATGGTTCAGGAGGTACTGCGTGCCAAAGTCGAGCGCATAAGACACTTTGGTTTCCCGTACGGCATCACAAACTGCGGGTGAGGTGTCTGCCTTGGCGAGCGATTCCGCCACGACCCGCATGCTCTTGGTCTCCCGCTGGCCCATGTGGAATTCCAGTACCTTCCGGTCCGCGAAAGCATAGGCTAGCGCCCCGCCGTTCCAGGGATTCACCGCAATGACCGCATCCGCCGGAACTTCCGAACCGAGGCGGGCCAAAAGGGCGTACTCGTCGGAGGAGACAATCGAGTCCTTCGTGTCCCGTTCGAAGAAGTACTGGCTGGACGCAACGTATCCGCGGACCGGGCCTGTCTGGGTAGCCCAGCCAAGAGCGAGGCAGACCGCCAAAATACCGGCGAAACCCGCAACGCCGCCCAGCCGCATCCCGGCCCGCGGCACCTTGAGCGCCAGGACGCCGCCGGCCGCTTTCACGGTGTCGGCCGTTGCCAGCACACCCAGGGCCGCAAGCACCACAGCGAAGATGGGAAGGTAGGCCGCGAGGCGGTACGTGTCCTGGTACCAGGTGCCCGTGAAGAACGCCCGGGCCCAGCCGGCCGCAAATCCGGCGTCCACCACGTAAAGGAACCCGGCGACGAGGTAGCACCCCAGCAGCCAGAGCTGTGTGCGCCGGCGGATGATCCGGGCCACGCCAATGAGGGCCAGCACCGAGATGAGGAGTGTGGCGTCCGTTTTCATGGGCCCGTTCGCAATCACTTCGCCGATGGCACCGGGAACGGTCTGGTGCGGGGTCCAGCCGTTGTATGGCGCCGGACGAAGTTTCTGCCACGCAACCACTACAGCAACCGCACCTGCCACCGAGGCCAGGGCCACCACGGCAAATTTCCGCGCTGACGCCCTGGTACGGATCATCTCCCTGACATAGAGGAAGAGCCGGGCCAGGACCACCGGAATGCTGAAGGCGAGAAGCGCGTTGACAGCGCTCATGTGGGACAGTGCCAGCCCGGGAACTGCCAGCAGCAGGACAAGCCACGCCCGCAGCGGAGGTTCACGCAGCGTCGGGGACAGTCGGCAGACGAAAATCATTGCTGCGACGCCGGCGGGCAATGCGCTGACGGAGAGCAGGTTGGGGAACAGCGGGCCCCACACCAGCAGCAGGTAGGGGAAGGCAAGGAAGCCCGCCGACATGACCCCTGCCGCCATCAGGCCGACCGGACGCGGGCCGATGACAACGCGGGTCAGGAAAACCACGGAAATAGGCCAGATTACCGCCGAGGCAACGAGGTTGATGACGTTGACTGATACGGGAACGGACGCGCCGGTCAGCTGCGAGACGAGGGCGGCCAGGGAATGCCACACGGCAGGGTACACGGAGGACAGGCCTCCGGTGCCGCCGGCCATGCTGCCGAGGTTCAGGGTGGAGGCGTTGCCGGTGTCCAGGATGAAGCGGACGGCGTTCAGGTGAAAGACGTTGTCATAACGCTGGGAGATGTTGTCCGGCTCGCCCACCAGCTGGATGACCCGTCGGGCGATGAGCAGCGCACCGACGGCAACGCCGATGGCACCGGCGGCAAGGGTCGGCCAGCCGTCGCCCTGCTGAACTGCACGCTGCACATCCGTGGCCTCCTGGCGCTGCCACGGCCGGCGCGTCACCGCCCATGCTGCCGCGGACGCCAGGACGGCCGTCACGAGCACGACGCCGATCCCCCACTCCACACGGACGAACGGTGCCAGCACAGCGCCAACACCGGCGATGGACAGGGACAGCACGGGCGCGAGTCCCAGCAGGCTGGTCCGCCGGAACCCGAGAGACCAGGCAAGCGCAGCACCGGGAAGGAGCACCACGGCCACTGCCGCTAGCAGGGCCGGCAGCGAGGACAGCCAGGACAAATTTCCTCCAAGAGTGATTACGGTGGGGCCGGGTTCGGCTGGGACCGTTGCAGCGGTGAAGCCTACGGCAGCAGTTGAAGCTTACGGCAGTGCAGGTAACGCTTTCGGGTCAGGACGCTAGTTGCCGCGGAGCCGGCTGATCACGTCGCCCACCGGGCCGTCCATGATGACCCGCCCGTGTTCGAGGAGTACTCCGCGTTCGCAGACATGGGCAACCAGGTCCAGGTCGTGGCTGACCACCACCAGCGTCTTGCCGGCCGCCGCGAGTTCCTTGATCTTGGCGAGGCACTTCTTCTGGAACGGTTCGTCACCCACGGCGAGAATTTCATCGACCAGGAAAACATCGGGGTCGGTGTGGACTGCCACCGAGAACGCCAGCCGGAGGTACATTCCCGACGAATAAAACTTGACCTCGGTGTCGATGAACTCGCCGATCTCGGCAAATTCGACGATGGAGTCGAACTTTTCCTTGATCTGCGTCTCGGTCATCCCGAGGATCGCGCCATTGAGGAAGACGTTGTCACGCCCCGAAAGGTCAGGGTGGAAGCCGGCACCGACTTCGATCAGGCCGGCAACCCGTCCGCCGGTGCGGACTGTGCCGGAATCGGGAAGCATGACGCCGGAGATGTGCTTCAGCAGCGTTGACTTTCCGGAGCCGTTCAGTCCCAGGAGTGCCACCGTCTCGCCGTGTTCGACGTCGATGGACAGGTCCCGGAGGGCATGGAACTTCTTCGACAGATCACCTTTGCGGCCCCGCAGGAGCCACACGAGGGCTTCCTTGAGTGACCGGGTATGTCGCAGGACAAACTGCTTGTTGATGTTGCGGATTTCAATTGCGGTGGTCAAGACTCACAGCTCCTGTGCGAAGCGGCCCTCGAGCCGGCGGAAAGTCCACTGGCCGAGGAAAAGGATGGCTAGCGAGACGAGCAGCCCCACGGGTACCCATACCGTGACCAGATTGGGCGGGCTTCCCTCAGCCCCTGCCGTGGTGGGCAGCCAGAAGGCATGGTGGAAACACTCCACGGCAATCGTGATCGGGTTGAGCTGATAAACGGCGAACCAGGCTTCGCCTGCCTTGTCCAGCACCATCCGCCAGGAGTACAGCACCGGGGCTACCCAGGTGGCGATCAGAAGGATCAGGTCAACCAGGTTCTCCGAATCGCGGAAGTACACGTTGACGGACCCAAAAAAGAGGCCCAGACCCGTGGCAAGCAGCGCGATCATGACAAAGCCGGCGACGGCGGTGACCGCCTCCAGAGGACCGGGGCGCCAGCCGGTGAACAGGCTGGCCACCACGAGGACAAACAGCTGCGGAAAGAAATGGACCGCCGAGACCCACACCGAGGAAACCGGAAACAATTCCCTCGGCAGGTAGATCTTGTTGATCAGCCCGCTGTTGTTGACGATCGACCGGGTCGCCGTGCTCAGGGACTCCGTGAAGAAGTTCACCAGGATGATCCCGGAAAACAGGTAGACCGCGTAGTTGGGCAGTCCTCCCCTGTTGGTCGGGCTCTGCTCCAGTCCAAGGAAAACTCCGAGGGCAATGTAGAAGGCGATGAACTGGACCCCGGGCTTGACGTAGGTCCACAGCAGTCCAAGGACCGAACCCCGGTACCTGATTCTGAGCTCCTTGCGGACAAGCAGCTTCAGGAGGAACCGGGAACGGAACACGTCAACGAGCCCGTTCCCGGTTCCCGGCGCCACCAGCGCCCGGCCGGAGTCCTGCTGGGTCGGAGAGGTGCGTCCGTTTGTCACTGACCGGGCTTCTGCTGTTCAGCGCCGGAGCCGGAATTGGCCGCGAAGGTCTGGCGCCAGGCTTCCGGGGACGTGAAGTTGGGCAGTTCCTTCTTGTAGGACGCGGAGAGTTCGTCCCAACGGGCCAGCACGCGTGTGTGCAGGGCAAGGCTGCGCAGCAACTCCTTGCGGAAGCGGACGTTGTCCCGGCGGTACCAGGAGGCGCCCGTACCGTCCGAAGCCGACACCAGTGCTGAGTCAAGGTGGGACAGGCGCCACCAGCGCGCATCCGCTGCCGGTACCACTGCCTCGGGGTGCTGTGCAGCGGCCGGGTCCACGGGGCGGAGCTGGCGGATCGCCCCGGACAGCGCGCTGGACACGGTCTGCGCGAAGTTCTTGGGCCGGGTGGGAACCATGCCGAACTTCGGCAGGTGCAGCCGCTTGACCGCGGGGAACTCGGTGAGGTCCTTGCTGACCTGGGCATCAGGGAATTCCGAGCGGACCTTGCGGATCTCGGGGAGCTTGCCGCCGATGGTCCGGTGCAGGTGTGAGGGCCCGTCGAGCAGGTCCTTGAGCGCACGGTTCCTCAGCTCCACCGCCGAGTACTGGAGTGAAAGCAGGTGCCGGACATCCTGGAGGAAGCTCTCGATGGGAAGACGGCCGCCCTTTTCGTACTGCGAGTACAGCATGGCCGCCACCCAACGGTTGCGCTGGTGGAAGTAGGCCTGCCAGTCGATGGTGTCGTCTTTCTCGGTCCAGGGCATGTGCCAGACCGCCGCTCCGGGCAGGCTCACGGTCGTATAGCCGTTGGCCTTGGCACGGATGCCGTATTCGACGTCGTCCCACTTGATGAAGACGGGCAGGGCCAGGCCGATTTCCTTGATGATCGACGTCGGGATCAGGCACATCCACCAGCCGTTGTAGTCGACGTCGATCCGGCGGTGCATCCACGGGGTGGTGCGCAGGTTGCTGGCGGCGAAGTCGTGGGCGCTCTGCCCCTCACCCATCGGCTGGTACTGGAACCGGTACTCGTTGATGCCCTCGCCGAAGTTGTGGATGACGGAGCGCTCAAAGAGGTTGAACATGTGGCCGCCCACGATGGTGGCGCTGCGGGTGAAGTCGGCGAAGTTGACGGCCCGGAGGACGCCTTCGGTCTCCACGACGACGTCGTCGTCGAGGAGCATGACGTATGTGCTCTCGCCGCCCTCGACAGCCTCGTGCATGCCGCGGGCAAAGCCGCCGGATCCGCCGAGGTTTCCCTGCTCAACCAGCTTGAACTTGTCGCCGAGCACGGCCGCGGCTTCGTCGAAGCCCTGCTCGTCCCGGACCTTCTGGTTGCCCTGGTCCGTGACGATGAGCCGGTCCATGACCGCCAGCAGTTCCTCGGACTCGGCAAACGTCCGCAGGTGCTTGACGCAGTAGTCCGGCCTGTTGAACGTGGTCACCGCAATGGACAGCGATCCGGGGGTGAACCCCTCGGGCTGGGGAACGGACCAGTCGGCCTGCTTCAGCTTCACGTCCTGGCCGTGGGCGACGAGGTCGAACCAGTACCAGCCGCCGTCGGCAAACGTGGTCAGCGAGAGGTCGCAGGTGGCGGTGGTGCCGCCGGTGACGTGCAGGCTCTGGACCCGGTTTGAGCTGCCGCGGGGGCTGGACTTGTAGACGATGACCGTCGCCTCGGCGTCCACCTCGATGCTCAGGCGGACCTGCTGCACGTCGGTGTGGGCCCGCCAGTAGCTGGCCGGGAACGCGTTGAAGTACGTGCCGAAGGAAACCCGGCGGTGTGCGGGCAGCGACAGTTCGCGGCGGCCAAGGATAAAGTCCGAACGCATCTCACTGCGCTGGGATACCATCGGCGAGGCTGCGCCGCGCTTGCTGCTGGCCTCCTCCGACTCCACCACACGGCGTGCGGCGTCGAAGTCGACGTACAGCGGGAGGGTGTCGGTATCGCCGTCGACCGGGAATACAACGCGGTGGACTGTCTTCCACGCGGTCCCGTCAGTGCCCGGTTCGGTTCCCTGCCGGAACTCCGTCGCTACGCTCATGCGTCTACTCCTCCGCTTTCCAGCTTCGCACCGCCGCTGAAGTGCGGCTTGATCTTGTTGTCGAACATGCTCAGTGCCGATCCGATGGCCATGTGCATGTCGAGGTATTTGTAGGTTCCCAGCCGGCCGCCGAACAGCACGGACTCCTCGCCGCGGGCCAGGTCGCGGTAGGCCAGGAGCTTCTCTCGGTCCACGGCGGTGTTAACCGGGTAGTAGGGCTCGTCGCCCTTCTCGGCAAAGCGGGAGAACTCCCGCATGATGACCGTGGCGTCCTTCGTGTAGTCCCGCTCGGGGTGGAAGTGACGGAACTCGTGGATCCGGGTGTACGGGACGTCCTCGTCCGGATAGTTCATCACCGAGCAGCCCTGGAAGTCCTCGATCGGGAGCACTTCTTCCTCGAGGTCGATGGTGCGCCAGGACAGGTCGCCTTCGGCGTAGTCGAAGTAACGGTCCACGGGGCCGGTGTAGATGACCGGCACCTGGCCGCGCACGGCCTCCCGGCCGAATTCGCCGCCGTCGAAGAAGTCCGTGTTGAGGTGGACCTCGATGTTCGGGTGGTCTGCCATCCGCTCGATCCACGCCGTGTAGCCGTCAACCGGCAGTCCCTCATACGTGTCGTTGAAGTAGCGGTTGTCGTAGTTGTAGCGGACCGGGAGCCGGGAAATGATCTCCGCAGGCAGGTCCTTGGGGTCGGTCTGCCACTGCTTGCCCGTGTAGTACTTGATGAACGCCTCGTAGAGGGGCCGGCCGATGAGCTGGATGCCCTTGTCGTTCAGGTTCTGCGGATCGGTGCCCGCGAGTTCGCCGGCCTGCTCCTGGATGAGGGCACGTGCCTCGCCGGGCCCCATGGAGGACCGGAAAAACTGGTTGATGGTGCCCAGGTTGATGGGCATGGAGTACACCTCGCCCTTGTGGCTGGTGTAGACCTTGTGCTGGTAACTGGTGAACGCGGTGAAGCGGTTCACGTACTCCCAGACGCGCTCGTTGGAGGTGTGGAAGAGGTGGGCGCCATACCGGTGGACCTCGATGCCGGTCTTGGCTTCATTTTCGCTGTACGCGTTGCCGCCGATGTGGTGGCGGCGGTCCAGGACGGCGACCTTTAGCCCCAGCTCCGTGGCGGCGCGTTCCGCGATTGTCAGGCCAAAAAAACCCGAACCGACTACGACGAGATCAGCGTTCACAACTCTCCTGTGTGTTTTGGTGGCAGGGTTCAGCAGCCCTATCTGCCGGGTCTAGACTACCCGAAGTTAAAAAGCGTCCCGCATTCCGGGGCGGCCGCCGCATGCGGCCGAATGCGGTTTCACCCGCGGCGTGGGCGGCCATCCCGGCGTTGCTCCGACGCCGCAAACTATGCCCCGGACGGAACGGTGGCCAGCACTTCCGCGGCGGCATGCTGCCCTGACGTTGCCAGCGACGCATGCTGCAGCACCCAGCCGGCTCTGGCATCCCGGCCGTCCGCGTTGCCTCCGGATTTTTCACCGGCCGCCGCACGGCACATGGCTGCGGCGACGCTGTCCACGTCGTATCCGGCCGCCTCGCCAAGTCCGTTGCCCGAGACGAGCGCCGCGCCCTCCCCCGTTCCTGCGAAGACAACGGGCGTCCCGCAGCCGGCGGCGGCATAGATCTTGGTGGGCTTGGCAAAGTCGTAACCCTGGCCCGGTTTGATGCTGACCAGGGCTGCTGCTGCGCCCCGGATCCAGCGGGCCGCGTCGGCGGGGGGAATGACCCCGCCGAACGTCACGCGGCCCGGGGCTGTTTTCTCTGCAAGCTCCCTGAGGTGGGACTCGTCGGCACCCTGGCCGAAGAAACGGATGCTGGCGCCGGGGTGCTGGGCGAGCACGGCGGGCAGCGCACGGATGAAGATGTCGGCACCCTGCCACTCGGACATGGTTCCGGTGTACACGAAGTACGGTCCATCGGACCCAGCGGTCTCCCCCTCGGGCCCGAACACCGAGGTGTCGATCCCGTTGCCGACCACGGTGACGCGGTTCCGCGGGACGCCGAACTGCTCGACCTTTTGGGCCACGGCATCCGAGATGGCGATGACCCTGGCCGCCCTGCGCAGCGCAAAGCCTTCGGCAGCCCGCATCACGCGGATGACGACGCCGGGCACGTCCGTGGCGGACAAAGCCTCAGTCCAGATATCGGCCGCGTAGTAGACAAAAGGCCTGCGCCGCAGGGCCGATACCAGCGCCACGACCACGCCGGTGGTCGGCGGCGGCTCCGAGACCACCACGTCGGCCCGCGAAAACAGCAGCCGAAAAAAGGCTGGAACGTCAAAGCTCATGTACTGCACATAGCCGCGCACATTGCCCCCGGCGTCCCGCAGCACGGGCCACCGGGAGACCTTATAACGGGGCTTGAACTCCGGCGATCCCTTGGGCGGCCTGGTCGTGACGACGCTGACGTCGGCGCCCTTGGCCGCCAGGCCGTCCACTAGTGCTTTCAGCCTGAACGAGGCCGCACCCACTTCGGGGGTGAAGAGCCGGGTTGCCACGGTGACCCTGACAGGTCGGTTTTCACTCACGAAGCAGCAATCTTCACGATCTGCCGGTTGGTGGCGGACTCCAGCACGGCTTCGGCCACGCGGAGCGTGTCCAGGCCTTCGCGCATGGTGACGACGTCGCTGCGCAGCCCGAGGACGGCGTCGCGGAATGCTTCGTGTTCGGTCCGCAGCGGTTCCGGCTTGGCGATGGCGAGCCGGGTGACGTTGCCTTCGGAAACGCCACGGAACGCGGCCATGGACTCCCATTCGGTGGCGACGGTGCCGTTCTCGAAGAACGTCAGGTCTGCCGTGATGGTGTCAGCGACGAAGGCGCCCTTCTCACCGGTGACGATGGTGAGGCGTTCCTTCATCGGCGAGAGCCAGTTGACCAGGTGGTTGGTGATGACACCGTTGCCCAGCTGACCTGTCGCGGCCACCATGTCCTCGTGCGGTCTGCCGCTGCGGGTGGTGGTGCGGGCGAAGATCGACTCAAAGCGGCTCTGCGCCAGCCATGCGGTCAGGTCGATGTCGTGCGTGCCGAGGTCCTTGACCACGCCGACGTCGGCGATCCGGGCCGGGAAGGGGCCCTGGCGCCTGGTGGCGATCTGGTAGACGTCGCCCAGCTCGCCGGCTTCGATCCGCTTGCGCAGCGACTGCAGTGCCGGGTTGAACCGTTCGATGTGGCCGACGGCGCCGACCAGCCCCTTGGCTTCGAAGGCGTCGACGAGGCGCTGTCCGGCCTCCGCGCTGGAGGCGATCGGCTTCTCCACGAGGGTGTGGACGCCGGCGTCGGCCAGTGCGAGTCCGACTTCTTCGTGCAGACCGGTGGGGACGGCCACCACTGCCATGTCGATGCCGGCGGCGATGAGCTCTTGCACGGACGACAGGACATCCAGCTGGCCGGCAACGCCGTGCGGGTCGCCGAAGGAGTCGGCGACGGCGACGAGGTCGACGCCGTCGAGCTCCCGCACCACGCGCGCGTGGTGGCGGCCCATCATACCCAGGCCAATAAGGCCGACGCGCAGGTTAGCCATCAGGCACCTGCCTGGACGAGCTTGTTGACGGCGGTGACGATGCGGTCCAGGTCGTTCTGGCTCAGGGACGGGTGCACCGGCAGGGAAAGGACTTCCCTGGCAGCGGTTTCCGTGTTCGGCAGGTCCTCGGTGCGGTTGAACGAGGGCAGCCGGTGGTTCGGAACCGGGTAGTACACGCCGGTACCGATGTTGTATTCCTCGCGGAGCGCCTTGGCCAGTCCGTCGCGATCCTCCGGCACACGGATCGTGTACTGGTGGTAGACGTGGGATGCGCCCTCGGCGACCTTGGGTGTGCCGACGCCCTGGAGGTTGGCGGTCAGGAAGGCCGCGTTCTGCTGGCGCTGTTCGGTCCAGCCGAGGACCTTCTTGAGCTGGACCCGGCCGATGGAGGCGTGCAGGTCGGTCATCCGGGCGTTGAAGCCCACGAGCTCGTTTTCGTACTGCTTTTCCATGCCCTGGTTCCGCAGCAGGCGCAGGTTCCGCTCCACAGTGCTGTCCGGTGTGGAGACCATGCCGCCCTCGCCGGACGTCATGTTCTTTGTGGGGTAGAGGCTGAACATGGCGAACTTGCCGAACGTTCCGACCTTCTGGCCGTTGAAGCTGGCGCCGTGGGCCTGGGCGGCGTCCTCGTACAGGTCGATCCCGCGCTCTGCGGCGAGCTTCCCGAGCCCGTCGACGTTGAACGGGTGGCCGTACAGGTGCACGGGCATGATGCCCTTGGTCTTGTCCGTGATCAGCGAGGCGACGTGGTCCACATCCAGGGTGTAGTGGTCCAGTTCGATGTCGGCAAACACGGGGGTGGCCCCGGCCAGCGCCACGGAGTTGCCGGTGGCGGCGAACGTGAACGAGGGAACGATGACTTCATCGCCCGCCCTGACGCCGGCGGCCAGGAGCCCGAGGTGCAGTCCCGAGGTGCCGGAGTTCACGGCCACGGAGGAGCGGCCGTCGAGGAGTACCTCGGAGAATTCCTTCTCGAATTCGGCGACCTGCTGGCCCTGGGCCAGCATTCCGGTAGCCAGAACGGCGTCGACGGCGGCCCGCTCGTCGTCGCCGATGATCGGCTTCGCCGCGGGGATAAAGTCGTAGCTCATGCGTTCTCCTCAGACTCTTTCAGGGAATTTCCGTCTTCAATGTATTTGGCGCCGGTGGCGGGGCAGACCCAGAAGTCGCCCTCCTGGCGCAGCGGCTCGCCGGCCTTGCCCACCCAGCCAAGGCGGCGGGCAGGGACACCGGCCATCAGGGCAAAGGCCGGCACATCCTTGGTGACGACGGCGCCGGCCGCAACCGTGGCCCACCGCCCGACCGTCAGCGGGGCGACGCACACGGCGCGGGCTCCGATGGAGGCGCCGTCCTCGATGGTCACGCCCACCGGTGTCCAGTCGTGGGCGCTCTTGAGGGAGCCGTCGGGGCTGACCGACCGCGGGTAGGTGTCGTTGGTCAGGACTACGGCCGGACCGATGAAGACACCCTTGCCGAGCTTCGCCGGCTCGTACACCAGGGCGTAGTTCTGGATTTTGGTGTTCTCGCCGATCTGCACGCCGGTCCCGACGTAGGCGCCGCGTCCCACGATGCAGTTCGCGCCGAGGTTCGCCTGTTCGCGCACCTGGGCCAGGTGCCAGATCTTCGTTCCCTCGCCGAGGATCGCCTGGTCCGAAACGTCGGCGCTCGGAGCAATGGTCGTCGTCATACTTTGGTTCCTCTCAGAAGTGCCGCTGCGGCCGGCCGCAGCGGCAAAGGCTGCCGCGAAGCGCTCTCAGGCCTTGCCGATAACGCGGTAAACGACGCCGTCCCACTGGTCTGCGGAGCTCACCCGGCGGCCGTCAATGAAGGCCTTGATGCCGGGGAGGTCAGCCGGGGACAGCGTGCGGTATTCGGCGTGGTCGGCCTGGACGATGGCCGCGTCGACGGGTTCGCCAACGTGGTACGCGCTGAAGCCGAGCTTCTCGAGTTCGGCGTCCGTGTAGAGCGGATCGTGGACCGTCACCGCGGCGCCGCGCTTCTCGAGGCTGGCGACGGCGTCGAAAACGCCGGAGAAGGCAGTCTCCTTCACACCGCCGCGGTAGGCGGCGCCCAGCACCACCACACGGGCATCGGTGAGGTCGCCGTATGCGCCTTCAAGGAGGCCAACCGTGTAGTCCGGCATATCTGCGTTGGCGGCACGGGCTGCCCGGACCACCGTCGCCTCGGGGTCGTTCCAGAGGTACAGGCGCGGATAGACCGGGATGCAGTGGCCGCCGACGGCGATGCCCGGCTGGTGGATGTGGCTGTACGGCTGCGAATTGGAGGCCTCGATGACCTGGTAGATGTCAATGCCCGCGGTTCCGGCGAACCGGGCGAACTGGTTGGCCAGCCCGATATTCACGTCGCGGTACGTGGTCTCGGCCAGCTTGGCCAGCTCGGACGCTTCCGCGGATCCCAGATCCCACACACCGTTCGGCCGGCGAAGGTCAGCACGCTCGTCGAAGTCCAGCACGGCTTCGTAAAACTCGACGGCCTTGGCTGCGCCCGCCTCGGACAGGCCGCCCACCAGCTTGGGGTACTTGCGCAGATCCTCGAACACCCGCCCGGTCAGCACGCGTTCCGGGGAGAAGACGAGGTGGAAGTCCTGGCCTTCAACCAGCCCGGAGCCTGCCTCCAGTGCAGGCTTCCAGCGCGTACGCGTGGTCCCCACCGGCAGGGTTGTCTCATAGGAAACCAGGGTGCCCGGTGTCAGGTGCTTGGCCAGCTCAGCGGTTGCGCCGTCCATCCAGCCGAAATCAGGCTTGGCGTCAGCGTCCACGAACAGCGGGACAACCAGTACGACGGCGTCGGCGCCGGGAACAGCCTCGGCATAGTCCGTGGTGGCGCGCAGTTTGCCCGCCGGCACCAGTTCGGAAAGTTTCTCCTGCAGGTGGGCCTCGCCCGGAAACGGCTCGGTCCCCGCGTTGATCAGCTCCACGACCTGCTGGTTGACGTCGACGCCGACGACGTCATGGCCCTTGGAAGCAAACTGGACGGCCAGCGGCAGCCCGATCTTTCCCAACGCAATTACAGCAATCTTCACGAGTCAGAAGCCTTTTCTCTCAGGACTGGCAGGCGGCAGCCACGCTGCCACACCCGGTTTTGCTTAACACTATCCGCTGACCGGACCTTACGCCGATTCCGCGACCTCGTCGGCGTAGCCGTGCTCTGCAGCCCGGAGGAGCGGGCGGAGTTTTCCACATGGACAAATTCACCGCGTCCATTCCGGCCGCGCCGGCACTAGCGTGGTGCCCAGGTTTTCCCGAGGAACGGAGGTCGCCGGTGCAGCTGCAATGCACCCTGGTCCGCGCCCCCGGCGCCGTTTCTGCCGGGGCCGGTTCCCCGGCCGGGCCGGTCGAGCTGACGGTTGCGGCCCCGGACGGCTGCCCGGGCACGGACCTGGAGGCAGAGATTTCGCGCCGCTTCCAGACGCGCGGACTGACTGTGGCCGGCCTCCCGCTCAAAGGGCTGACCCTCGGCAGGGCGCCCCTGGTCAACGGGGCTGTCCTGGTGGACGGCCCCGCCAACGGCCCTGGTTCCGGGCCGGGAACTGCCGGCGAACTGCCCGCCGCCATGCTCCTCACGGTGGACAGCGGCCCCGCAGCAGGTTCTGTTCTTCCCCTGAGCCGGGGAAGCTACCGGATCGGCCGGACCAACGCCGAGCTGACCGTTCCGGATGCCGATCTTTCCCGCGAGCACGCCAGAATTGAGGTTTCGGATACAGCCCTGACCCTTGTGGATCTTGGCAGCATCAATGGAACTGAGGTGGACGGCAAACGGGTATCAAAAACGGCCGTCGCGATCGGTTCCCGCATCCGCTGCGGCAATTCCTCCATGTCTGTTGTGCTGGCTGCGCCGTCGGACGCGCGGGAGGCTGACTTGGGGTTTGCCGGCAGTTCCGTGGCGGAGCCGCTGACCGTATCGCGCCCGGCCGCACCGGCGGGCCGGTCAGTGCTGGTTCTCGGGGCCGTTCTGCCCGTGGTCATGGGTGTGGGGCTGGCGCTGGTGACGGGGTCGTGGATGTTTCTGGCCTTCACGGCGGTATCGGCCGTGACGCTCCTTGTCCCCCTGGTCTTGGGCGCACGGCAGCGCCGTGAACTCAGATCGGCAGTCGCGGCGGCAGCGGCGCAGGATCTGCAACGACGACGGCGGTCCGCGCCGTCCGCTGCTGTCCTTGCGCTGGGCGCCCGGGTTCCCGGACCGAGCCCTGCCGCTCCCGTCCGGGAGACCGGACGGGAGCCGTCAGAGTACACGGAAAATCCGGCGCCGATGCCCGCGCCCGGAGTCTGGCTCAGACTCGGCCTGGCCGATCAACCGGCCAACATACGCCTGGAGCCGGACCAGCCGGGATTCATACCCCCTGGGCTCGGGGCGGTGCCGCTGCTCCTCGACCCGGGCCTTGCGGTCGTTTCGGTCCGTGGGCCGGACTCAGAGGTTCACGGCCTGGCCCGCTCGATCCTCATGCAGCTCACGGGATATCCGCTGGCCAGGGGTACCCGGATCGCGGTTCACGGACCGGCTTCCGTCCTTCCGCTCGCAGCGCGGTTTCTGCCAGGGGTGTCGCTTCATTCAAGGATGGCTGACACCCTGGCGGCCCTGACGGAGACGTCCGGCGGGAGCGGCGGGCCCCGCATCCTGCTGATGTTCGGCGGCACGGCAGACGGCGCCCCCGAAGCCGGCATCATCCCGACCGCATGGGGTCTTGGCTGGCGGGTGGTCCATCTCCCGGGCCGGGGACAGCAGCCAGCGGAAACCGATATTGAGCTCGGCGAGCGCGGGGCACTACTACGGGCGCGCGGTTCATGTCACCGCTTCGTTGCAGACCTCGTGCCCTCCGGCGTTTTCGAACGCTACTGCCGGGCGTACCGGCAGTCGCTCCCTGACGTATCGGCCGGCGGGCGATCCGTGCCGGCACGCTGCGGACTGGGCGATCTCCTTGACCAGTCGGCCGCTGCGACGGCCAAGCGCTGGGCGGCAGGCAGGCTGAAGCCAGGCCTGGCCATCCCCCTGGGCCGCGCAGCCCGGGGAGTGCGCATCCTCGACCTTGAGGCAGATGGCCCGCACGTCCTCGTTGCGGGCACCACAGGTTCCGGGAAGTCGGAGCTGCTTCGCACCATTACGGCCGGGCTCGCTCTGTGCTATCCGCCGGACCGCGTTAATGTCCTCTTCTTCGATTTCAAGGGCGGCTCGGGGCTCGGGCCGCTAACTGGCATCCCGCATTGCGTCGGCATGCTGACGGACCTTGCCAGCAGCCAGCTGGAACGCACGATTGTGTCACTGCGGGCAGAAGTCCGCAGGCGTGAGGAGCTGCTCGCCGCTGCCAGTGCCCCGGATCTGGCCGCCTATCGGCTGTCCCCGGCCGGCGGACCGCCGCTCCCCCAGCTGGTCCTCATCATTGATGAGTTCCGGATGCTCGTCGAGGACGCTCCTGAGACCCTGGCCGAGCTGATGAGGGTTGCCGCCATTGGCCGGTCACTGGGCATCCACCTGATCATGGCGACCCAGCGCCCGCAGGGAGCTCTCACGGCGGACATCCGCGCGAACGTCACAACGAGCATCGCCCTGCGTGTGCAGTCCGCGCACGAATCAGCGGATGTGATCGGCACGACTGCGGCCTCGGCGATACCCGTCAACCGGCCCGGCCGCGCCTACCTGGCCAGGGGTGCCGAGGCTGCCGAGGAGTTCCAGTCGGCGTCAGTTGCCGCCACCGAGGACGATTCTGCGTCCTGCCGCGTCAGGGTTCTGGAGACCGCCGTGGCGCTCGCCATGCCGCCTGCTCTCAACGGCGTCAGCCTTCCGCCGGCAAACCCCGTGCTCGGAGCCCGGCCGGTCGTGGAGCTGGCTGCCTCCCTGTGGGCCGGGATGGACGGTTCCGCGGCGCGCCGTCCGGTGGCTCCACCGTTGCCTGACGTGCTGGCGAGCCCGTCTGACGTGGCCGCGCTGACCGCCGATGGCCCCGCCCCCGCAGGCACTGATTCCACGGGCATGGGGCCGGGAACGGCCGGCGACTGGACCGTAGGGCTGGGATTGCTGGACCTGCCCGAGGAGCAGCGGCTTGCCGCTCTCACCTGGCGGCCCGGAGCCGATGGTCATCTGGCCCTGATCGGCGCGGGATCCCGCGATGCCGCCCACGCCATGTCAACGGCAATGGGACAGCTCCTATCCCATCCCACGGAATGCCACTTCTACATCCTCGATGCGGACGGGTCCTTGACTGGTTTGGCGGGCGCCCACCGCACCGGATCCTTTGTACACCTCCACGACCTCCGCCGCGGCGTGCGTGTCCTGGAACGCCTGGCGGCCGAAATGTCCCAGCGGCTCAGCCGGCTACCGGCAGCCTGCGGCGTGCCACTGGTACTGGCCATTTCAGGCTGGGGTTCCTGGCAGTCGGCCCTCCGCTCCGGCCCCCTGACCCGCGCCGAAGACCATGTCCAGGACATCGTCCGGGACGGCCGCCCCGCCGGAATCACCGTGGTGTTCTCCGGCGACCGCGAACTAGTGACGTCGCGGTTCTTTCCGTCCATACCCAACCGCATTTACTGCCCGCGGGGCGCCAGCGCCGAGAGCAGGCTGGCCTGGCCCACAATGCCAGACCTTCCCCCGGTTCCGGGCCGCGCCGTCGCGTCTGGCGCCTTGTCCGCCGGGCGCCAGGCGGTCTGCCAGCTCTATGGCCCTGGAGCCGGGCGCGGTCCCGGAAGCGCCATGGCGCCCGTCGAAGCGCCGGAGGGGCCCGCGCGGGTCAAGCCCTTCCGCGTGGATCCCCTTCCGGTGCAGCTTTCCGTCGCGGACGTACTGTCCCGCGTGCCCGGGACCGAACCGGATCCCGGCAGCCGGGCTTCAGACACCCCTACTTCAGACACCCCCGCTTCCGATGTCCCTGGTTCAGGCACCCCCGGCATACACGCACCAGTGCACGGAGCAGACCCCGGTGCGCCGCGCCCGGTGCACACAGCCGCCCGGCGGTTGGTCGTCGGCCTGGGCGGGGACGAACCCGCGCCTGCCGCTATGCGCCTGCCACGAGGCGCTGTCGTTGCCGTGCTGGGCAACGTTGGTTCGGGCAAGTCATCGTTCCTGGCATCGCTGCCTGCGCTCAACCCGTCGGTGTCCGGGTGGCTGCACCCCGGCCCGGAGCCCGGTCCGGCCGGCTTTTGGACAGAGGTCCACCGCGATGCCGTGGAGGGACGCCTGCCGGGGGACGCCGTACTCCTCGTCGACGATGCCGACATGCTGCCTGCCACCTGCCACCAGCAGCTCGCGGAGCTGAACGCCCGCGGCTGGGCGGTAATTTTCTCAGCCGCATTCAGCCCGTCGTTGTTGCAGCGTGTCCCGCTCGCGCTGGCTGCCCGCAGTGGCGGCAGGGGCATCCTCATTGCGCCCCGCAGTCCACTTGACGGCGACATCTTTGGAGTGCGGACTGAGCTGGATTCCCATCCCCCGCCGGGCCGCGCCCTGCTCGTGGCGGACGGCACGGCAATGCCCGTCCAGCTTGCAGTGGCCGAAGATGCCGGGAGGCTCTAGAGTGCCGGCGGTTCGGAAGCGGCGCGGGACGCGAAGCGAATCACGCGTTTGTCGAACAGCAGGACGATCGCGGTGGCGGCCGGGATCAGCATCGCGGCGCCGGCCACGGGGAGTCCGCCAGTGAGCGTGGGGAAGCCAATGGTCAGCACGAACAGCTGAGCCACCAGTGCACCGGCCCGCGGCCAGCGGAAGCCCCGGAATAGGAACACGGCAACGGCAAACAGCCACGATGCAAAGGCCAGCAGCAGGCCGAGCGTGAAAACGGCGCCCCAAAAGGACATCACCGGCGCCCCACTGGCCAGCTGGAATCCGTACCAGGCTGCCGCGGCCAGCAGTGCCGTGGCCTCGGCGGCCACAATCCCGGAGATCACGGCGACGGCGCGGGGACGGACGGCGCTCGAAGGCGTTGTTCCGGCTGGGCCCCGGTCCTCCGGCATTCCACTGTCTCCGGCGTCAGCGAGCGGGCCGGACGGGTCTTTTGGGGGTCTTGACACACTGGCACACTACCCGAGATAGTCGACACACGGCGGGGCTGCCCGCCGATGTGATGCATAGCTCACGTTTCTTGGGGATTTCGTGGTCCACTACCCCTTGTTTACACAGCGTTAACATGAAACGCTTGATCCAGATGACCAAGGGGGCCCTGCAGGGCCCCTTTCCTATGTAAGCCCTAGTGAATATTTTCACAAAGGGTATTGACTTCCCAGGAATGGAGTGACTGATCAGCATGGATTGGCGTAACCGCGCGGCCTGCCTCGACAAGGACCCGGAGCTGTTTTTCCCAGTGGGCAACACCGGCCCCGCGCTTTTGCAGATCGAAGAAGCCAAGAGCGTCTGCCGCCGGTGCCCGGTCGTTGACACCTGCCTGCAGTGGGCGCTGGAGTCCGGACAGGATGCCGGCGTGTGGGGCGGCATGAGCGAGGACGAGCGCCGTGCACTGAAGCGCCGGGCCGCCAGGGCCCGCCGCGCTTCCTGACGCGGCCCCACGGCAGTAAACGCACCAAAACAAAAGGCGGCGGCCGCGGACCCAAGGTCCGCGGCCGCCGCCTTTGTTGTTGCCGTCGCCTTTGTTATTAACGGTTTGCCAGGCTCAGCACAATCTGCACCGCAGTGCCGCCGCCCTCGCGGGGCTGCCACTGGATGGTGCCGCCGAGTTCGCTCGTGACCAGCGTCCGGACAATCTGAAGCCCGAGGCCCTCCACATGCGGCGTCTCAGGCAGGCCAACGCCGTCGTCCGCCACGGTGACAGTGAGCAGTTCCTCGCCGTCGTCGCCGGCCGAACGGTCAGCGAGCAGCCACACTGTGCCCGTCCGTCCCTCCAGCCCGTGCTTAACAGCGTTGGTGACGAGCTCGTTGATCACCAGTGCCAGCGGCGTCGCGAAGTCGCTGGGAAGGTCACCGAACAACCCCGACCGCTGCGTCCGCACCTGCTGTGACGGTGACGCCACTTCCGCGGAAGGGCGGAACTGGCGCCCGATGAGTTCATCAAAGTCAACGCTCTGGGTCAGCCCCTGCGAGAGCGTCTCGTGCACGAGGGCAATCGTTGCGACGCGGCGCATGGCCTGTTCCAGCCCCTGCTTTGCCTCGTCGCTGACCATTCGGCGGGACTGCATGCGCAGCAGCGCGGCAACGGTCTGCAGATTGTTCTTGACCCGGTGGTGGATTTCACGGATGGTGGCATCCTTCGTGACCAGCTCCATCTCGCGGCGTCGCAGTTCGGACACGTCACGGCAGAGTACCAGCGCGCCGAAGCGCTGCTGCTCGTCGCGGAGCGGGATGGCGCGCAGCGACAGGCTTACGCCGCGGGATTCAATCTCGCTGCGCCACGGCATCCGCCCGGTGACAACCAGCGGCAGGGTCTCGTCCACCATGCGGCGGTCCTTCAGCAGGCCCGCTGTGACCTCGGCCAGCGAGCGCCCCTCCAGTGATTCACCGTCGCCAAGGCGCCGGAAGGCCGAGACCCCGTTCGGGCTGGCGTACTGCACGATGCCCTCGGCGTCGAGGCGGATCAGGCCGTCGCCAACGCGCGGGGCGCCCCGGCGGGACCCCGTCGGTGAGGCGAAGTCCGGCCAGAGCCCCAGTGTGCCCATGCGCAACAGGTCATAGGCACACTGGCGGTAGGTCAGCTCCAGCCTGGACGGCATCCGCGAGCTGGACAGGTCCATGTGCGAGGTAACCACCGCCAGGGTCCGGCCGTTCCTGACCATCGGTACGGCTTCAACCCGCAGTGCCATGTCGCTGCTCCAGTTCGTCTCACTGGAACGCTCGATGGTGCGGCTCTCCCACGCCTTGTCCACCAGCGGCCGCAGGTCCGACCGGATGCCCTCCCCGACGAAGTCGGCGTGGAACACCGTATGTGTCGTGGAGGGCCTGACATGTGCCAGGGCCACGTAGCCGTACTCCGGATGGGGAAACCACAGGGCAAGGTCGGCAAACGCGAGGTCGGCCACCATCTGCCAGTCGCCCACCAGAAGGTGCAGCCACTCGGCATCCCCCGGCCCGAAATCAGCGTGCTCCCTGATGGGGTCCGTAAAGATTGCCACTGCACCTCCAGTTTTTCGACGGCGGGACCGGTGTCCTACCGTCGGACGATTGACCTCAAGAGCCTCAATGCTACCGAGAGCGAGGCCATGTCGTCCGCTTCGAGGGCGTTGACCTCATCGAACATGCTCTTCGCACGGCCCAAATGTTCCGCATTCAGCTGTTCCCAGGCCTTGAGCCTGTCCTCCGCCGGCGACCCCTCCTCGGTCGAGTCCAGGACCGCCGTCGTCATGTCTGAGACGGTGGAGTAAAGGTCGTCACGCAGCGCGGCACGGGCCAGGGCCTGCCAGCGGTCCCTGCGCGGCAGGGAACTGATCCGCTCCAGGAGGGAGTCCACGTGGAACCGGTTGAACACCGTGTAGTAGACGTGGGCGATGTCCTCCACCCGTTCCTTGCGGCTGTGAGCAATTTTTGCGATGTCCAGCAGCACAAAGCTCTCGAACAGCTCGGCCCACCGGTGGCCCAGGTCCTCGGGCAGGCCCCACGAGCGCGCCTTCTCAAGCCAGGAGGCAACCCGCTCGCGGTCGTCACCGCGCAGGTAGTCCAGCAGCCGGGCCCGCATGGGTTCCATCGGGGGCTGGAACTCGGCGACGATGTCAGCGATGGGCCGCGACGCGCTGCCCTGGGCCAGGACCCAGCGCACCGAGCGGTCCAGCAGCCGCCGGATGTCGAGGTGGACGGTGCTCCAGTGCTCGGTGGGGAACGACGCAGGCAGGTCGTTGAGCTCGGACACCATGACGTCGAGTTCGTAGATCTCCCGCAGCGCCACGAACGCCTTGGCCACGGCCACCTCGCTCGCAGAGGTCTCCTCCATGGTCCGGAAGGCAAAGGTGATGCCACCCAGGTTGATCATGTCGTTGGCCACAACTGTTGCGATGATTTCCCGGCGCAGCGGATGGGTGTCCAGTTCGGCGTCGAATTTCTCCCGGAGCTGCACCGGGAAATACTGCCGAAGCGTCCCGCGGAACCAGGGGTCGTCGGCCAGGTCGCTGTCGCGCAGGGCGGTCGCCAGTTCGATCTTGGCGTAGGCCGCCAGCACGGACAGTTCAGGTGACGTGAGGCCCTGCCCCTGTTCCAGCCGTTCACGCAGGACAACGGTGGAGGGCAGTGCCTCCAGGTCCCGGTTCAGGTCCGCCGTCTTCTCCAGCCAGTCCATTAGCCGCTCGTAGCTTGGGCTCCATTCGGCGACCTTCTGGCGGTCGTTCAGGAGCAGGATGTTCTGGTCGATGTTGTCTTCCAGAACCAGCCGTCCCACCTCGTCGGTCATCGCCGCAAGGAAGTCCGAGCGCTCGGCGGCGTCGAACTTGCCGGCGGCCACCATCCGGTCCACGAAGATCTTGATGTTGACCTCGTGGTCGGAGCAGTCGACGCCGGCGGAGTTGTCGATGGCATCCGTGTTCAGGATGACTCCCTGCAGCGCAGCCTCGATACGGCCCCGCTGTGTCATGCCGAGGTTTCCGCCCTCCCCCACTACCTTGACGCGAAGGTCGCGGCCGTCCACTCGGATGGCATCGTTGGACTTGTCGCCCACCATGGCGTGAGTCTCGGAACTGGCCTTCACGTAGGTTCCGATGCCGCCGTTGTAAAGCAGGTCGGCGGGTGCGAGCAGGATGGCGCGCAGGAGTTCGGGCGGGCTGAGCTGCGTCGTGTCTTCGGGCAGGCCCAGCGCGGACCGGACCTGAGCCGAGACCGGGATCGACTTGGCCTGCCTCGGGTAGACCCCGCCGCCTTCACTGATCAGGCTCTTGTCGTAGTCATCCCAGGACGACCGGGGCAGCTCAAACAACCGCTGCCGCTCCGTGTAGGAGGTCGCCTCGTCTGGGTTCGGATCGAGGAAAATGTGCCGGTGGTCGAATGCTGCGAGCAGCCGGATGTGCTTGGACAGGAGCATTCCGTTGCCGAAGACGTCCCCGGACATGTCGCCGACGCCGACCACGGTGAAGGGCTCGGACTGGGTGTCCAGGTCCAGCTCGCTGAAGTGCCGCTTGACCGACTCCCAGGCACCCCGCGCGGTGATGCCCATGGCCTTGTGGTCGTATCCCACGGAACCGCCGGAGGCGAAGGCGTCGCCCAGCCAGAATCCGTAGTCCGCGGCCAATCCGTTCGCGATGTCAGAGAAGGATGCCGTGCCCTTGTCCGCTGCGACCACCAGGTATGAGTCGTCGCCGTCGTGCCGTACAACGTCCGACGGCGGGACGAGCCGTTCGCCGTCGGCTCCTGTCACGAGGTTGTCCGTGATGTCCAGCAGTCCGCGGATAAACGTCTTGTAGCTTTCGACGCCCTCCGCCATCCAGGCCGACCTGTCCTTGGCGGGATCCGGCAGCCGCTTGGCAAAGAACCCGCCCTTTGCGCCTGTTGGAACGATCACGGCATTCTTGACCGTCTGCGCCTTGACCAGACCCAGGATCTCGGTGCGGAAGTCTTCCCGCCGGTCCGACCAGCGGAGCCCGCCGCGGGCCACCTTGCCGAAGCGCAGGTGAACGCCCTCGACCCGGGGAGAGTAGACCCAGATTTCGAACATCGGCCGCGGGAAGGGCAGCCCGTCGATGGTTGCGGGGTTGAGTTTGAAGCTCAGGTGCGGCTTGTCCTGATAGAAGTTGGTGCGCAGCGTTGATTCGATCAGGTTGGTGAACGTCCGGAGGACGCGGTCCGCATCCAGCGTCGCCACCGCTTCGATCGACGCCGACAGCTCGGCGCGGACTTTTGCCTGCCGTTCGGTCCGCTCGAGCTCGGTCAGCGCCGGATCGAAACGTGCCTCAAACAGGGCACTGAGCCCGCGGGTCACATCGGGGTTGGACAGCAGCGTGTCCGCCATGAATTCGAAGGAGTTGGTGTTGCCCATCTGCCGCATGTATTTGGCGTAGGCCCGGAGCACGATGATCTGCCGCCACGTCATGCCCTCGCGCAGCACGAGCCGGTCGAAGCTGTCGGATTCAACGGCTCCCGAAACGGCTGCCCCGAACGAATCCGCCAGCAGTTGCCCGGTGGACACCGGATCCACGCCGGCCGGATATTTCAGGCCAAGGTCATACAGGAAAAAGTCCCGGCGGTCGGCGGTCTCGATCTCGAACGGCCGCTCGTCCAGCACCTCCAGGCCCAGGTTATGGAAGTAGGGAAGGATCTGGCTCAGGCTTTTCGGCTCCAGCATGTACAGCTTGACCCTGGCGTCCTCCTCCAGGGTGGCGCCTGCGCCTTCCGGGAGGTAGACATGGACTCCCGGCCGTTCCTGCCGGGCACCAACCTCGCGTTCGGCCGCGGCCCCGTACTGTTCAAACCGGGCGATGTCCTCGAGGGCATCCTCGATCTCGTAGTCGACGCGGTAAGTCGCCGGGAAGGCCTCGGCCCAAATGGCTGCCAGCTCATTGGCGCCGTCGTCGGCGCTCCGTTCGCGGAGCACCTCGGCGATCCCTTCGCTCCAGGACCGGGCGGCACGGACCAGCCGCTTCTCCAACGCATCGGTGTTGATGTGGCTGACGTCCGCGCCCTTGGGCAGGCGGATCCGGAAGAACAGGCGGGCGAGCGCCGATTCCGTCATCCTCGCCTCATAGTCAATGGACTCGGCGTGGAACGTCTCGCGGAGTTCCTGCTCAATCCTCAGCCTGACGTTGGTGGTGTACCGGTCGCGGGGGAGGTAGACGACGGCGGACATAAACCGTCCGTAGATATCCGGCCGGAGGAAGAGCCGGGTACGGCGCCGTTCCTGCAGCCGCTGGATTCCCGTTGCCGTTGCGGCGAGGTCGGGAATTTCGATTTGGAAAAGCTCGTCGCGGGGGTACGTTTCCAGGATGCCCAGCAGGTCCTTCCCGGAATGCGAGTCCGGCGGAAAACCGGCGCCGCGCAGCACGGCCTCGACCTTTTCCCGGACTATCGGAATATTGCGCACGGAATCGGTGTAGGCGCTGGTGGCAAACAGTCCGATGAAACGCTGTTCACCGTTGACGTTGCCCGCAGCATCAAAGCTTTTCACGCCGATGTAGTCCAGGTACGCCGGGCGGTGCACCGTTGAGCGGGAATTTGCCTTGGTGATGACCAGAGCACGCTTTTCACGGGCCTTGCGCCTGCCTGCGTCGGTGAGATGCTGCACCTGATGGGTGTCGTGGTGCGCCCGCAGCAGACCCAGGCCACTGTCCTCGCGCAGCTCCAGGACATCCTCGCCCTCTTCGTTGACCAGGTCATATTCCCGGTAGCCAAGGAACGTGAAATTGCCTTCGTCCAGCCAGCGAAGCAAATCCTGGGCCTGGCGCAGCTCTGCGATCTGGGTCGGATGCGCTACCTTATCCAGGTCCCGGGCGATCTGCAGTGCCTTGTTGCGCATTTTCGGCCAGTCTTCGACAGCAGCCCTGACGTCTCCAAGGACCCGCTCCAGCCCTTGCTGCAGCTGCTCAGCGGCTTCATCACTGGCGCGGCCGACCTCGACGGCAATCCAGGACTCCATGTGGGACGCGTTGTCGCCCTGGGCAATCAGGTGGGACAGGACGGGCAGCGCCGCGGTGTCGCCGCTGGAAATGCCGATGCTGGACGGGACCCTGTCCACCTTGACGAGTTCGTTGGTGTCGCGGTTGCGTGTGACCACGAACATGGGGTGCTGCACGAGGTGGATGGCCGAATTCTGCCGTACCAGTTCGGCGTTGACTGAATCCACCAGGAAAGGCATGTCGTCGGTGACGATGTAGACAACGCTGCGGTCGCCCTCGGGAACGATGGAGATGTTGGCGCTGCCCGGCCGGCGTTCAAAACCCACTGCGCGGTGGGTCTCGGCCCGGGCCATCAGCAGCTCGTGCGGGTAGGCGCGTGCGTCCTCCTCCGCCAAATGCTCGTAGTAGTCCGCAAAGAAGCCTTCCTCGGCTCCTATTGAACGGGACTGATCCTCCACGCTGGACCCAGACGACATCGACACACGCCTCCATCACACAGTTTGCGGCTGCTTCCTTGCAGCCCTCACCGTGAGCCTAGTCCGTCAGCCTGCGCCTTGCTGTGGATGAGAACACAGAGGATCTGCGTTTTTGCTGGACAGGTGCACAAACCAAGTCGGCGATCGCCGACCGGAGCCGGGATTCCGGGGCCGATTCCAGCAATAACGACCCGGACAGCAGAGCCGCGTCTGTTGCGCCCGGGTCCCACGGGAGGAAGGCCTTGATGCCCGCCGACGGGCCGAACCGCTCCCATGCCTCGCGGAGCTGGCGTTCCGGAGAACGGCCCACAGCCGAGGCCCGCACCTTGTTGAGCACCACCTCGGGGCTGACCCCCGGCAGTGAACCTTCGAGTTCCGCCAGCCCCCTGACCAGGCGGGGAACACCAATGGGATCCGCCGAGCCAACGGCGATGACAGAATCGGCAAGCTCAAGGCTCCTGAGAGTTGCGGCGTTGCGCCGCGGCGCCATGGTGTCGAAGCTCAGCTCCTCGTCGGCCTCAAGGCAAAAGCCGGCGTCGACCACGATGACGTCCGCCACTTCCCGCGCCCGGTCCAAAACAAGCGCCAGCGCGGCTGCGCGC
Source organism: Arthrobacter globiformis NBRC 12137 (assembly GCF_000238915.1). Lineage (GTDB taxonomy): Bacteria > Actinomycetota > Actinomycetes > Actinomycetales > Micrococcaceae > Arthrobacter > Arthrobacter globiformis. The sequence continues at coordinate 136,850 of NZ_BAEG01000085.1, forward strand.
AGCTCGGTCCAGCGGTCGGCCCGGGTGATGCCGGTCAGAACCCGGAAGGTTCCTGCCGTGGCAGTAACCGGTACGGCGACCCGGAGCAGTGCCTCCCGGTCCAGAAGGCCCTGGTCGGCCAGCCTGCAAGCTTGTGCCAGACCCGCCGCTTCGTCGAGGAGTCCCAGGACGCCGGCAACGCTGGCCCCATAGCTGTCGGCGTCGACCAGCACGACAGACTTGCCCTGCGCTGCCAGCTCCCCTGCGATGTTGACGGCCACCAGGGTTCTGCCGGGCGCGCCGGACGGACCCCATACCGCCATGATCCTGCCGGTTCCAACAACTGCCTGTTCCGGTGCGGCGTCGACAGCCTCCGGGTGCAGGGCCGCGCCGGCATCTGCGAAACCCGTGCTGAAACCGGGTCCGGCGCCGGGGTCCAGTCCTGCCGGACCCGGGCCCGCATGCCTCCTGACGGCCTCGGCGATACTCTCCGCCAGGGCTGTGGACTCAACGGTCGAGGGCGCAGCACTGACTCCGATGCCGCGAAGCCTCAACCGCTCCTCGGGGCTGTCGGTCAGGGCAATGATGACTACGCCCACGGCGGCGAGCCTGTCCACCAGCGAGGCAGTCAGGTCCGCACTGCCCTCGGCAACAACGGCGGCCCGGGCCAGCCCACTCTGGCAGGCGGCCAGCAGTTCTGCGAGCTCCGCGCAGCGCCGGACCACGGTGACGGGACCGTGCAGCCGCTCCAGCCCGCCAACCAGATCCTCCTGCGACTCGCCGACGGTGACAACCGGGATGCTCACTTGGCGGCCCCGCCGGGATTCCACACAACGGAAATTTTGGCCTCGTTCGCCTGCGCGCCAAGGAGTGAGGCCATCTGCCCGTCCCCCACCAGGACCATCAGAACCGTGGATTTCGAAGCGCCCAGGGCAGTGGATCCTTGTGACACCTCCGCGATTTCCGCGCCCGGGAGCAGCAGCTTGGGCTCGGCAAATCCGTTCCGGGCATCGGGCAGGGAGACCCAGACGTCCACCCGGGTGCCTGCCACCGCGTGCTCAGGCAAGGCCTCCTGAACCGTGATGGCCACGGGCTTTCGGTCCAGGGCGTCGACACTGCCCAGACTTTCACGGGGAACCAACTGGTCCTTGGCGATCCGCTGGACGGCCACCTGGCCTTCGGGGATACCTGACTCCGCCGTCACATAGTGCGCTTCGACGTCGCCGAGGCGGACCTTGACCCGGCTGATGTTTTCAGGAGTGAGTTTCTGGCCGACGGCAATCGGCTCACGGGCCGCAAATACCTCTGTAGTGCGGTCCGCGCTGCCGACAAGGGCAACGACTCCGACGACGGAGGCGAGGACAAGGAGTACACCCACCAGAAGCCTCGGGTCCTTCCAGGAAGGCTTCTTCAGCCGGGCTCCGGCGGCCGCCGTGCTTGCACTCATGCGTACTGCTCCCCCTTGACGCCTGGGCGCTTCCATCGCGCCGGTCATGATCATTGTTACGGCATGCCCGCTCAATCGGAAGGCTTTCAGGCAAACAACATCAAACTGTGGATAACGGCACCACTTACGCCCAACCGTGGCACAATTGGACTATGCCCCGATTCCTTACGCTTGCAGATGTAGCCGAGCAGCTTCAGATCAATGCGCCGGCAGCGTATGCCCTCGTCCGCAGCGGCGAACTGAAGGCAATCCAGGTGGGTGGCCGCGGCCAGTGGCGTGTCGAGGAGAAGATGCTCGAGCAATACATCGAAGAGCGGTACGCCGAGGCAAGCCGCATGATTCAAGAGGCCAAGTCCAAGTCCGTTTGAGCACGGGCGGCTTCCGGGCCGGGCCGTGGATACCCCGCGCGTTCCGTCAGAGTTCCCCGCCACGCCTGGAGCGGAGCGCACCCAGCGCCTGAAACGGGACCGTCGCCACCTCGGCAACCCGGCCAGCCCTGCGCGCTTCGCCGGGCAGTGTCATGGCAAGGTCAAAGAAGTCCCGCCCCACCCTGTCAATCACGCCCCACAGCTGCGCGTCCGGTGACCGGCCTGCCAGCAGGACGGTGAGCTCTGCCCTGTCCCGCGCCAGGCCCCGCAGTGCGCTGGCAAGGCCGAGTCTCCGGCGCACCAAGGATGCCTCGCCCACCGCGAACCGGCCGAGTCCGGTGTAATGGCCGACGGCGGCATACGGAACCAGCACCTGCTGTGCCGCTTCGTCAAGGACCAGGCTTTCGGATCCCGCATGACTGAGCGTGCCGGCAAAGACAGGCCCCGAACTCAGATGGATGCCAACGTGGCAGCCCAGGGAGCCACGAAGCCTCTCGTCCAGCGCGATGGCAGCCGTGTCTGCCCGGGAGCGCTCGGCAATCTCAGACTCCAGGCCCAGAACCCCGGCCTCGGCAAGCTGCAGCTCAAGATCCTGAAAGAGGGCATTCCATCGCATGGCGATAGCGTAGGCGCGCCCACGAGGACGGTCAATTAATCCACAAACTTTCCTATCTCCATAGACAGCATGAACACACTTGCCGCAAACTAGCTCCATCAGCACCAAACACATCAAAGTTGATCAAACTGCATCAAATGGATTGGTTGGGGGAAGTCATGGGGGAAGAGGTTCAGCGCCCGGTGAGGGCAGAAGCCGCCTTGGCGGTTGTCATCCTCGGGCTCGGAGCTTTTCTGGTTTTCACCGGGGCAGGGATCGTTGATCATTGGGGGCGGTCCGCTGCACACCAGCAGGCTTTGCTCTTCGACGACCTGCTTGGCCTATTGGCCCTCGCCGCCGGACTGACCGTCATCGCCTGGTGGCTGCTGTCCCTGGTAACGGCTTTTGCGTCGGCGCTCCTGGAACGGACCGGGTACAACGCCGCCGCCCGCGCCACAGCGCGGTTCACCCCGGTTTTCATGCGCAGGCTGGCGATGGCCGCGGTTGGCGTGCAGCTTCTCGGCGCGCCGCTCGCCCACGCGGATGCCTTGCCCGCTGCAGCCCTTTCCTCGAGCAACGGATCGTCTCTGTCCGCAGCATGGGCACCTCTGGCTGACAAGCGGCCGGACCTGCCCGCAGGTCATTCCAAGGACTCCGGCGTCAGCGAAGGATTCGCCACGATTGGCAGCGAACTGCAGCCTCAGTGGAAGCCGCGTGTCCCGGTTGTGGAACCCGGCCTCGTTACCTCTTTGCCCGCAAGGGCAATGACCGAGCCAGCCGGCGCCCGCCGCGAGATACCCGTCCGGGCTGGCGAATCACTGTGGACCATCGCCGCACGCGAACTGGGGCCCGGTGCTTCCGAGGTGGAAATAGCAGCCCGCTGGCCGCTTTGGTACCAGGCCAACAGGACTGTTATCGGAGCCGATCCCAACGTCCTTCTCCCGGGCCAGCTCCTTAGCCCACCGCCGCCGTAGGCGGCGCCGGCGTGCTTTCCTCCCGCGCCGCCGAACCCCGAGGCCGCCCGTTTCGCGGCTTTCCCAAGCCAGCCACCACCGAAGGACCGATCATGACTGCAGTAACTCCACTACGGCGTGCAGGAGCCGCTGTTCCTGTGCAACTCCCGGCGGCGCCGGCCCGTACTGCGGCGGCACCCGGAGGCGAGGAGCGCGAAATATGCGCCATCACCAGGGCCACCGTCCAGGCCGCCGTTGAAGTCCTGGCGGGAACGAGGCCCATCCACCAACTGGCGCGACGGCTGGACCAGCGCTGCCTGACCGTGCTCCAGCACAGGGCGGCCCTCACCCGGCGGGTGGCTGCCCGGGCTCCCCGGAAGATGGGGCTGCTCCACCGCAACGCATCAGTCCGGTCGGTCCGCGCGTGCGCGGTGGCACCTGACATTTATGAGGCCAGCGCGGTGGTGATTGATGAACTGCGGGTCCGGGCAGTCGCCGTCCGGCTCGAACGCAGCAAGAACGTCTGGCGCGTGACCGCCCTGGAGATTGGCTAAACGCGAAAGCAGGAAAGGACCGGAGCACGGGCTCCGGTCCTTTCCTGTCATATCCGCTGGCTAGCGCTTTTTCTTCTTCCCGTCACGCCGCTCCTGCGAAGCGGCCTTGGCGGGGTTGCCCGAACGGCCTGCAGCGCGGCCTTCGATCCGGGTCTCGGCTCCGCCGTCTTCCCGGGGCGCGGTGTACTGGAGCTGGGCGGGCTTCTCCGGCGCCTCAAGACCGGCTGCACGGATCTGCGGCTCGTGGTGTTCAGTGTGGCCTCCGGCCGCGTCGGCCACCACAACGTCCTCGGCCGGCGTGACTTCCACTTCGAGGTTGAAGAGGAAGCCGACGCTCTCCTCCCGGATGGCTTCCATCATGGACTGGAACATCGTGAAGCCTTCACGCTGGTACTCCACCAACGGATCACGCTGGGCCATCGCACGCAAGCCGATGCCCTCCTTGAGATAGTCCATCTCGTACAGGTGCTCCTGCCACTTCCGCCCGATGACGGAGAGCACAACACGCCGCTCGAGTTCACGCATGCTCTCGGAGCCGATCGCCTCCTCCCGTGCCTGATACACCAACTTGGCATCCGACAGGATTTCTTCCCGCAGGAACTCCACCGTGATGCGCGACTTGCCGCCGGCCTCGTCGATGACATCGTGCGGCGTCACGGTGACGGGGTAGAGCGTCTTGAGGTTGGTCCAGAGCTGGTCGAAGTCCCAGTCGTCGCCGTTGCCTTCGGCGGTCGCTTCGTCGATCAGTGCGTTGATGGTGTCTTCCAGGAAGAACTGCACCTTTTCGTGAAGGTCGTCGCCTTCGAGGATCCGGCGGCGGTCGCCGTAGATGGCTTCGCGCTGGCGGTTGAGGACGTCGTCGTACTTCAGAACGTTCTTGCGCTGCTCGGCGTTCCGGCCCTCGACCTGCCCCTGGGCCGAGGCAATGGCGCGCGAGACCAGCTTGGATTCCAGCGCCACGTCGTCGGGTACGGAGCTGTTCATCAGCCGCTCCGCCGCACCCGAATTGAACAGGCGCATGAGGTCGTCGGTCAGCGAAAGGTAGAAACGCGATTCGCCGGGGTCGCCCTGGCGGCCCGAGCGGCCGCGGAGCTGGTTGTCGATGCGGCGGGATTCGTGGCGCTCAGTTCCCAGCACATACAGTCCGCCCAGCCCCAGCACTTCCTCGTGCTCGTCCTTGACGGCCTTCTTCGCAGCCTCCAGTGCCCCGGCCCAGGCTGCCTCGTACTCCTCCGAGTTTTCCTCCGGGTCAAGTCCCCGCTGTGCGAGTTCGGCGATGGCGGTGAACTCGGCGTTGCCGCCCAGCATGATGTCCGTGCCGCGGCCAGCCATGTTGGTGGCGACAGTGACCGCCCCCTTGCGTCCGGCCTGGGCCACGATGGCGGCTTCACGAGCGTGGTTCTTGGCGTTGAGAACCTCGTGCCGGATGCCCTCCTTCGCCAGCAGGCGCGAAAGGTACTCGCTCTTTTCGACGCTCGTGGTGCCCACCAGGACCGGCTGGCCGTCCGCGTGGCGTTCGGCGATGTCGCGGACCACGGCCTCGAACTTCACGACCTCGTTCTTGTACACCAGGTCGGACTGGTCGATCCGCTGCATGTCGCGGTTCGTGGGGATGGCGACTACCCCGAGCTTGTACGTGCTCATGAATTCGGCGGCTTCGGTCTCGGCCGTGCCCGTCATGCCGGAGAGCTTGTCGTACATGCGGAAGTAGTTCTGCAGCGTCACCGTGGCGAGGGTCTGGTTTTCAGCCTTGATCTCGACGCCCTCTTTGGCTTCGATCGCCTGGTGCATGCCTTCGTTGTAGCGGCGGCCGGCGAGGATACGGCCGGTGTGCTCGTCAACGATGAGGACCTCGCCGTCGAGGATGACGTAATCCTTGTCCCGCTTGAACAGTTCCTTGGCCTTGATGGCGTTGTTGAGGAAACCGATCAGGGGCGTGTTGGCGGATTCGTAGAGGTTCTGGATACCGAGGTAGTCCTCAACCTTCTCGATTCCGCTTTCGAGTACGCCGACGGTGCGCTTCTTCTCGTCGACTTCGTAGTCCTTCTCCGGCTGCAGGCGCAGGACAACCTTGGCGAACTCGCTGTACCAGCGGTTCGTGTCGCCCTGGGCCGGGCCGGAAATGATCAGCGGCGTACGGGCCTCGTCGATGAGGATCGAGTCGACTTCATCGACGATCGCAAAGTTGTGGCCGCGCTGCACCAGCTCTGACTTGTCCCACGCCATGTTGTCGCGGAGGTAGTCGAAGCCGAATTCGTTGTTGGTGCCGTAGGTGATGTCGGCAGAATACTGCTCGCGGCGGACAGCCGGGTCCTGGTTGGCGAGGATGCAGCCGCTGGTGAGCCCGAGGAAACGGTAGACACGGCCCATGAGCTCAGATTGGTACTCGGCCAGGTAGTCGTTCACGGTGACAACGTGCACGCCTTTTCCGGTAAGGGCATTGAGGTAGGCCGGAGCAGTGGCCACCAGAGTCTTGCCTTCACCGGTCTTCATTTCGGCGATGTTGCCCAGGTGCAGGGCTGCACCACCCATGAGCTGCACATCGAAGTGGCGCATGCCGAGCGTGCGCGAGGACGCCTCGCGCACGGCGGCGAAGGCTTCCGGCAGGAGGTCGTCGAGCTTCTCGCCATCCTGGTGGCGCGCACGGAGCCGGTCTGTTTCTTCGCGCAGTTCCGCATCCGTAAAGGTTTGGAACGAGTCTTCAAGGGCGTTAATGGAATCAGCATAGTTCCGCAGTTGCCTCAGGAGCTTTTTGTCACCTGTGCGGAGAATTTTTTCGATTAATGATGCCACGTGAAGTTGCTCCCAGTCTCATGCTGCCGAATTCTGGCGTGATTTAGTCTACGGGAGAGACGCATGGCACGTTGCCCTGTTCCCTCACAGCGGATAGCCGTGGACGGCGGCCGCGACCGCGGGAGCAAGATCCCCCACCGGCGAGACGGCTATGCCGTCCAGTCCGAGCCAACGTGCCATCAGCTGCAGCTCCGCTGCGAGTTCGACGGCGGTGTCCGCCGGAGCGTCCGGCTCGCCGAAACACGCCTTGGCGAGCAACAGGCCCGCGGCGCGGTCTGCCTTAAGGTCCACCCGGGCGACAATGCGGTCGCGGAGCAGGAACGGAAGCACATAGTAGCCAAAGCGGCGCTTGGCCACCGGGGTGTAGATCTCGATGCGGTAATGAAATCCGAAGAGCTCTTCAAGCCTGCGCCGCTCAAACACCAGCGAATCGAAGGGGCTGAGCAGCGCCCTGCCGGCTGCCTGGCGCGGCAGCCGCGCCTGGGCGTGGCGGTACACAGCCCGGTCCCAACCTGTCACTGTCACCGGTTCCAGGCGTCCGGCATCAACCAGGCGCTGAACCGAGTCCGCGGCTGCCTTGACCGGAGTCCTGAAGTAGTCAGCGAAACACCGCACGGTCCCGATCCCGTGGGCCTGCGCCGCAGCATCGATGAGCCGGTCCATGGCGGCCGAGGGATCCGGTACCGCGTCGAGGTCATGCCCGGGCAGAACCTGGCGGGTCAGGGCATACTGCCGTTCAAACTGGTCCGTCCTTGACGCCGACGAGACGACTCCCTCTTCAAACAGGTGCTCCAGAACCCGTTTGACGGCATTCCAGTTCCAGCCCCAGTTGACGTGCTGGCGGTCTTCAACGTGCCCGAGCCTGGCGGTGAGTTCGGCGGCAGTCATGGGCCTGCCGTCGGCGAGCGCATCAAGGACCCGGCCGGTTACCCCGGAGCGCAGCCCGGGGTCCATCCCTGCCGCCCCGACCCACTTGCGGTTCTGCCACACCACCAGGTCCAGGAAGTGTTCCGGGCGGATGTAGCTGGCTTCGTGGGCCCAGTACTCCAGCATCCGCCGCGGGTGCCTGCCTGCCATCTGCTGGAGGATGGAGCGGTCGTAGTCGCCGAGCCTGGAAAAGAACGGGAGGAAGTGGCTCCGGGCCAGAACGTTGACGGAATCGATCTGGACGAGTTGGATCCGGGCAAAGGTCCGGCCCACCGCCCGTGAGGTCACGGGGCCGGCGGGCCGTCCTTTGTCCAGTCCCTGGGCTGCCAATGCGATCCGCCGGGCCTGCGAGAGGCTCAGCGATGCACCCATGTCAGCCCTTTCGTTGCCTGGGCTCCATCTTATGCAGTTGCGGCCGCATCGTCCGAGCGGTACGCCAGGATTTTCTCCTCATGCGTGTTCTCGCCTGGTTCGCAGTAGTGGTCCAGGGTGATAACCCCGTAGGTCCAGCCGCGGCGGCGGTACACGACCGATGGTGCGTTCGTGGCCTTGTCCACGAAAAGGTAAAAGTCGTGACCGATAAGTTCCATGTTGTCCACGGCGTCGTCGAGGGTGAGGGACGCGGCCGGGAACACTTTACGCCGAATCAGCACCGGCGAGTCGCCGGCAGGGATGTCGTTCTCGACGTCGTACGGCGATTTCTCAGCCGGTTCCGGAGCGGCCTGAATGTTGTTGCTCGCTTCGACGTAGATCGGCTGGTTGGAGCTCGCGGGCTCCAGTGTTGCAGTTGCCTCGCGTACGGCCTTCGGCGTGTGGCGCCCGTGATGGACCTTCTTGCGGTCCTTGGCCCTGCGCAGCCGCTCAAGCAGCTTGTTGTAGGCGAGGTCGAACGCGGCGAACTTATCTGCGGCGCTTGCTTCGGCACGGATCACGGGGCCGCGGCCCAGGACTGTCACTTCAACCGTGAGCTGGTCACCGGTCTGCCGCGCATTTGTTTCCTTTGAAACCTTCGCGTCGACCCTCTGGACCTTGTCCCCAAGCGATTCGATCTTCGAGATCTTCTCGCCGGCGTATTCGCGGAATCGGTCCGAGACCGTCAGATTTCGTCCGCTGATCATGAACTCCATGGTGCCCTCCAAATGACTTCGGTGACACGACGGCGGCACTTCCCGGGGACGATCTGATTGACAGTCGAGCCCCTTTCCGAGCCGCTATCGAAAGGTACAACTGATCTTGGTACCCATATCCGACGTTAGTTCATAGCAACAAGTTATTCATCCTTTCGCAGTTTATTTTTTTCTATGTCTCAGGTGGGCCCCAGGCAATCCCCAGGATGCCTCGGCTGCGCCCGGGGCGGCCGCCGCATCAGGGGCTCGGGTGGCGGCAAGGACCACGGCGCCGCGCACAATTCCGCCGGCTTCGTGGACGGCCCGGGCGGCTTCCGCCAGGGTGGCGCCGGTGGTCAGGACGTCGTCGACGATGATGCACTGCCTTCCCCGCAGCGAGTGACCGCGTGCACCGCGCGCGGTGCGCATGGAACCGCGGACCCTTCGGGACCTGTCTCCCCTGCCAAGTCCCTTCTGCCCTCCGGGCAGGCCACCTCCCTTCTGCCCTCCGGGCAGGCCACCTCCCTTCTGCCCTCCGGGCAGGCCACCTCCGGCTCCAGGGTTGCTGACTTTGCGCAGCGCATCGCTGCATTCCACCTTGCTGTCGTTGAAGCTCCGCCGGACACCGGCCAGCAGCAGGTGAACGGGGCTGAACCCGCGCTTCCGGTACGCGCTGCCGCTGGTTGGGACCGGAACGAGGACCACGCCATCCGTTCCCGCATATGCTGCCGCAAGCGTCCCTGCGAGTATCGTCGACAGCACGCGCCGCAGCTGCGCCTGGCCGTGGCGCTTGAAGGCCAGGATGGATTGGGAGAGCTCCTCGCGGTAGATGCCCGCTGCGACCACAGGCAGGATCACGGAGCCGTCGGTGTCCATGAGCGCCGGTGCCCCGGTTTCCGCCCGGAAGGGATGGCGGGTCAGCATCCGCAGCCTCCGCTCGCAGCCGGCACACAGCGCCAGATCCTCCCTGCCGCAGCAGACGCATTCCACGGGCAGCGCCACGGCCATGATCTCGGCCCCGGCCCCCGCCAGCAGGTCCCAGGCCTGCAGGAGGCGCTGCCGGTGCTCCCCGCGGTGGCGGGCGTGCCACAGCGGCTGGGCCAGGACATCGGGATCCGCCGAAGCCCTCTGTCCGTCGCCTGTCCTGTTTCTCCCCATGGTCCAAGGGTGCGGCGCGGGAGCCGGCCGGCAAAAGGCCCGGCGGTCTCCATGTGGATAATGCCGTACGCGGGACGGACCCGTACGCAGGAAGGACGCCGAACGGTCAGCCCGGGAAGGACGGGTCCGTGGGTCCCCTCAGCTGCGCCGACCATCCGTTGCCCAGCCTCTGGAAGATGCCGTCCCTGGACTGGGCATAGATCTCCTCCGGACCGTTGCCGGCGCTGAGGGCAACCAGCCCCGGCCACGGTGCAAGCTTCTGCGGCTGGGACGAGGTAAGGGACAGCAGTTCGGGAGTCACGTTCGCCGTGTCGCTACCCTTCATGACCACCGCTGTGGTGTCATTCACCCATACTCCCTGGTCCGGGTTGCCGCTCGCCTGCAGCGTGATGGGCGCCGTCAGTTCCTTGGGAGTGCCGTCAGCACCCCGGATGATGCCCGTTACCTGCACCCGCGTAGTGCCGTTTTGTTCGGAGATGACCAGTGCCCGGACACCTTCCCGGGAAACCCGGAAGTCCTTAACCGTGCGGCCCGCCAGCCAGGACGGCGTCAGCGTTACGGTGGGCACCGCCGCACCCTGGGCTATTCCGGTAGGCCGGAAGGCGGTCAGCTCCGTGACACCCTGGGCCCCCGGCCCCGCAGTCCACAGCCAGTCGTGCAGGCTGAACGACGGGTGCGTCAGCGTGCTGCGGGTGGTCAGGGCACGCGCGGGCTGGCCGGGCACCATCGAATAGAGGGTGCTGCGGCTGCCGTTCAGGAACGCTACTGTCTGCGAGACGGGCGACTCGGCCGGCGAGCGCGGTTTCAGCGCCGCCACCGGCTGCATGTCCGGCAACGGCGACACCCTGTTGTTCTCGTAGCGCACCAGCTCGTTGTTGCTGACGGCTATCTGGCGCGCGGGAACATTTCTGTTCTGGACCGGCGGCAGCACGGAGCCGTTGTCCTCTACCCGGACGAGGTCCTGGTTGGCCCGCAGCTCCACGTTGATGACGTCCGGCTGGCTGCGGAATGTGAGGGCCAGCTGCGTCTGCATCCTGAGCCGGTCCTCGGTGGACGCGTCGGTCAGCTCCTTGGCCGACAGGTCCACCTGGGCTGCGCCCGAAACGACGGGCACCGACTCCCTGGCAAGTTTCATGCCGGACGGGAACGCACTGACGACGGCGCCCTTCAGATACGGGGCGGGTCCGCCGAGCAGGGCACTCGTCATGGACTTCACTGTCTTCTTTTTAATGAACCAGCGGACATCCGGAACGGCATACGTGAAGCTGGGGTCGTAGAAATAGATGGGGTAAGCACCGTAGATGACCTTGAAGGTCTCCTCGGGAATGGCGGTGCCGTCGGGGATCTTGGAGATGCGCCATTCGCCGTCAACCTGGACCAGCGTCACGGGGATGTTTTCCTTGGTACCCGCCGGCATCTGGGTGGCCACGCCGTCGGAATCCACTGAGTACGCGACGTCCAGTTCGTAGTTGTAGACGCCCTCGACGCCGGTCTTCACCACCCGCTCGGAGCGGAACACCAGCGTCCGCTGGTCCGGTTTCCAGGCAACCGAGGACGCCTGCGTCAGGTACTGCCGCGCCACGGCATAGTCGTCCTCGTACCCGCTGCCTGCCAGATAGAAGTCCTCAATGACCGCTTCCGGACTGGACCCGGTGCGCGGGGCGACGGGAAAGAACACCGGAGCGTTGGGATTTCCGGCGCTTTCGTCCGTGCTCCTTCCAACGGGGCCGGACCGCGGAATCTGGGCGCAGGATGCCAGGAACAGCAGAACGACGGCCAGCAGCCCCGCGGCCAGTCCGCGGGCCGCCGGGCGCACCCGCCTCACGATTGCTTCCCCGTGCGCGCTGCCTCCGGTGTGCCCGCCCGGGCAGCCGCAGCAGGCTCGGCGTCCGTTGCCGGCGCAGCGCCGGAGTCAGGGCCACCTGCCGGTGCTGAGTCAACGGCATCTGGGTCCCCTGCCGCGGGGTCCTTCGGCACGGCGGCGGCGCCCGGCCCCAGGACGAGGACGCTGTGGTCGCCGGGGCTGCCCAGTGCCACGTCTGCAGGCTCAAGGGGCAGCGGCGACTTCGTGATGGTTCCGCCCTGTTTCAGCGGAAGCGTGAGCCGGAAGCTGGATCCGACGCCGGTGTTTCCCCAGGCCTGCAGCCAGCCGTTGTGCAGTTTGGTGTCCTCGGTGGCAATGGACAGGCCCAGCCCGCTGCCGCCCGTGGTGCGGGCGCGGGCGGGATCGGCGCGCCAGAACCGGTCGAACACCCGCGCCGCCTCGGCAGGACTCATGCCGATTCCGTGGTCCCTGACGGTGACGGCGACGGCGTCCGCGGTGGAGGCGACGGAAATGTTCACGGGCCGGCCTTCGCCGTGTTCGAGGGCGTTCAGAATCAGGTTCCGCAGAATCCGGTCGATGCGGCGCGAGTCCATTTCCACCACGACGCTGCCTTCCGGCGCATTCAGCAGCATCTCCGAACCGTACTCTTCGGCGACGGGGGCCGCGCCCTCCATCACATGGGAGATGAGCTGCACGATGTCAGTCGCCTCGGCATCGAGCATGGCGACGCCGGCGTCGAACCTGGAAATCTCCAGCAGGTCCGCCAGCAGCGACTGGAACCGCTCCACCTGGTTGTAGAGCAGCTCAGCCGACCTCTTGTTTATGGGGTCGAAGTCGTCGCGGGCGTCGTAGAGCACCTCTGCGGCCATCCGGACAGTGGTCAGCGGTGTGCGGAGCTCGTGGGACACGTCGGAAACGAACCGCTGCTGCATCTGTGACAGCGTGGCCAGCTGGGTGATCTGCTCCTGCAGGCTCGCCGCCATGTGGTTGAACGAGGCGCCGAGGCGTGCCATCTCGTCCTCGCCTTTGACCACCATGCGTTCCTGCAACTGCCCTGCTGCCAGCTTTTCCGACACCACGGCGGCGTGGCTGACGGGGCTCACCACGTTGCGCGTGACGTACCAGGCGATGGCGCCGATCATGAGGATCAGCGCAGCGCCGCCGGCCCAGAGGACATTCTGGATTTCGTTCAGGGTCTGCTGGGCGGTGTTGAGGTCGTAGATCAGGTAGAGCTCGTAAACGGTGCCGTTGAAGGTCACCTTGTTCCCGACGGCGATGCCTGGCCTGTCTTCGGTCCCCACCGGGAATTCCGTGGAAGCCCAGAACTGTTCCTTGCCGGAATCCTGGACTGCCTTCCGGAGGTCCGGCGGGATGACGCTGATGGTCAACTGGTCGGAGGCGCGCGACTCCACCCACCGGTTGCGCGGTTTGGTCTGCTCCGGCATCGCCTCAAACACGTACCGGCGCTGGATCACCGAGCCCCTGCCCTCCACGGCGTTGAGGGTGTCGTAGACAAGGGTGATCACGCTGGACTGGTCGGTGACCTGGGCGCCGTCGAACGTGTCCTGCACCTGTTTGACGTTGTAGCGCGTCTCGGACTCCGCCTGAGTCAGCCGCTCCTGGAACAGGTTGTTGGCAATCTGGTTGGACAGGTAGGCGCCAACGATCGCAAACGAGCTGATGGACAGCAGCAGGGTGGTCAGGACGGTGCGGAACTGCAGCGAGCGGCGCCACCGCCGCTGCAGGGAACGCAGCAGATACCGGATGCCGGGAAAGATGCGGTCTACGCCGGTGCGCACCAGGCGGGCGACCCGCAGCACGACAATGAGGGCGCGGCGCCGCCAGATCCGTGCTTGCGAAGGCAACCGTGCGAGCCCGGCGCCAAAAGCGTCGGTGTGCTCCGGGGCCGAACGGGGACCGGGTTTGCGTGAACCGTCTCGGGCATGCTCCCCCGAGGGAGCGCTTCCGGGGGTTTCGGAACCGGATCCCACGGGCGCCTCAGGGGGATTCTGGCCGTGGGATTCAGGATCCTGCTTTATAGCCGACACCACGAACCGTCATTACAACTTCCGGGGCTTCCGGATCACGTTCAATCTTGGACCTCAGCCGCTGGACATGGACATTGACCAGCCGGGTGTCAGCCGCGTGGCGGTAACCCCAGACCTGCTCCAAAAGCAGCTCACGGGTGAAAACCTGCCAGGGCTTGCGCGCCAAGGCAACCAGGAGATCGAACTCGAGGGGGGTCAGCGAAATCCGCTCATCCCCACGGCTCACGAGGTGGCCGGCGACGTCGATCGTGATGTCCGCGATGCGCAGCGTCTCGGGTGCCTTCTGGTCGCCGGGCCGCAGGCGCGCCCGCACCCGGGCAACGAGCTCTGCGGGCTTGAAGGGCTTGGGCACGTAATCGTCGGCACCTGATTCCAGTCCCCTGACCACATCGGAGGTGTCCGACTTGGCCGTCAGCATGACGATCGGAACGTCCGACTCGGAGCGGATCTGCCGGCATACCTCGATGCCGTCCGTTCCCGGCAGCATCAGGTCGAGGAGCACCAGATCCGGCTTTGACGAGCGAAAGACGTCCAGAGCCTGTCCGCCGTCCGCGCAGAAGACGGGCTCAAAGCCGTCGTTGCGCAGGACGATGCCGATCATTTCTGCGAGCGCCTCGTCATCATCAACCACCAGAATGCGTGCCTTCATAGTTATATATTCCCTTATTGCTCTTGCTTTGTCTTATTGATGGAGTTTTCGGCGGGGCGCGTGCCGGCGCACCGGACACGGCAGCCTGGCGTCCACTTCGGTCCCAACCGCCCCGAAGCTAGGATGCCCGACGGCGGAACTATAGTCTGGAGGTGCCCGGCCGTTGGCCGGTGCGCACCTTGGGGAGGAACAGGTTGTCAGAGCAGGATCCGCAGCACGCGCCGTCCGGCCATGAACCACCCGGGCACCGGCCGCCTGAACACCGCCCGAGTGAACACCGCCCGCCGGAATCCTCCTCATCCAGGCAGCTCCCACCATACGGGCAGCTGCCCCCGGACCGCCTGCCACCGCAGCCGGCCGAAAACACTGGCCAGAACGCGGGCCAGAACACCGCCCAGAGCACCGCCCAGCCCCCAACGCCGTGGGCTCCGCCGCAGCAGCAGCCCTGGGGCGCGCCCCCGCAGTGGGGCAGCCAGCAGCCCGGCCCCTACCGGCCCGGCGCCTCCCCACCCGGCCCCTTCCCGGCCGGCGCCCAGCAGCCGTACGGGCCGCCGCACCAGTGGGGCCCAGGCACGAATCCCGCCGGTCCTCCAAGGCCGAACCCCGCCGTTCCCTATCCCATGTACGCGGCCCCGCCGAAACCCGGTGTGGTGCCGCTGCGGCCGCTGATGTTCGGCGAAATCATGGACGGCGCCTTCCAGACGATCCGGCGGAACCCCAAAGCCATGCTCGGGGCGGGCCTGCTGGCCCAGGCGCTGGGCGCCGTGCTCGCCGGCGTTCTCCCGTTGGTCACCCCGGCCTCCGACGCTTCCGCGGAGGCCTGGCTGGCGAACCTCAGCACTTCCGAGATGACCGGCCTCGTCACCGGCGTGGTGGGCGGCTTGGTACTTTTCAGCCTGGTCTCCGTGTTTATCTCCGTGGTGATGCAGGGGGCCATGGTGGTCCCTGTGGCCAGGTCCATCCTCAACCGGCACACCGGATTCCGGCAGATGTGGCTGCTGGCACGCGGCCGGGCCTGGGCACTGGTTCGCCTGGCCGGGATCGGGGTGGCAGCCGTGCTGCTGGCGGCGGCCCTCATCGCGCTGGCCACCATGCTGCTGGCCAATTCGATGGGCACCGGGTCATTGGTTATCGTACTTCCGCTGTTTCTGGCCTTTATTGCAGCCATGTTCTGGGTGTCCGTCAAGCTGACAGTCTCACCTGCGGTCATCGTCGTCGAGGACGTGGGGGCGCTGGACGGCATCCGGCGTTCCTGGGCCGTCACCCGGGGAAGCTGGTGGCGGGTCCTCGGCATCGTCCTCGTGGTGGCGCTGCTCGTGGGCATCATTGGCCAGATCGTCCTCATCCCGCTCACGCTGCTCTCCGGGCTGCTCACCACCGTCGCCGGTCCCCAGGATCCGGCCAGCCAGACGGCCACCCTGCAGGTGGTGGCCGGTGTGGCCACGGCGGTTGTGTCTGCCGCCGTCGGCGCGGTGGCGTTCGCCTTCCAGACCTCGGTCATGGCCTTGCTCTACCTGGATCTGCGGATGCGCAACGACGGACTGGATATCGCATTGCTCCGGCTGCTGGAAACCGGGAACGACGACGGCGGCATCCCGGGCCGCGGCGTGCCCGTCTACAGCTCGGGCCGGAACCGCGGGCCTTCCCGGCCCGGGGCTTACCAACAGGGCCCCTACCACCACGGCCCTTACCAGCCGGGGCCCCACCAGACTGGTCCATACGGGCATTCAGCAGGCTGGCCGCCGCCCCCGGGGCCGCCAACGATGCCGGGATGATCGCCGTCGGCCTCCTCCCGGGCCTGCAAGGCGCCACGGGGCTGCTACGACGAACCCTGGAACCGCCGGTACAGCCTGACCGGGACGAAGCGCGCCGCTGGGCGGCGGAGGAGCTCTCCAAACGTGAGTACCGGGAGGCGGCACCCAACTGGCTGGAAACCCTCTGGCAGCAATTCCTCGACTGGCTGCAGTCCGTGGCCGATGGCCAGTCCCCGGCCGACGGACCTCCGGTGGCGCCCTTCATCGGCCTGGGCATCGCCATCCTGGTGGGCGTGGCCATCATCCTGGCACGGCCCCGGCTGAATGCCCGCCGCCGCGCATCCAAGGAGATCTTCGACGCCGGGACAGCCGCTACAGCCGCCGACTACCGGGAGCGCGCCAAGGCCGCAGCCGCCCGCGGCGACTGGGCGGCCGCCGTCGTCGAACAGTTCCGCGCGCTGGTAAGTTCCGCCGAGGACCGGGCCGTCCTGGACCCCCGGCCTGGCCGGACCGCCGACGAGGCTGCCGGTCAGCTGACGCGCGCGTTTCCGGCGGCGAGCGACAGACTCGACGCCGCTTCCCGCATCTTCGACGCTGTCCGCTACGGCAGCGGGAGCGCCCTCGCAGCAGACTACGCCGCGATGGTTGAACTGAACTCGACCCTGGAAAGGCTCACGCCTTCCTACGCCGGGGCCGCGCCCGGCGGACTGGCGGTGCCTAAGTGACGCAGCTCCCCCGCACCGAACCCGGTGTTCCTGTCGCGCCCTTGCGCAGGAGAACCGGCTGGATCCGCAAGCACCGGGCGGGAGTGCTGTTCGGCGTTGCCATGGCCACCGCCCTGGCGGTGATCCTCGTACTCCAGTCGGCGCAACGGGCCGACAACCAGGAACTCTCCGTCAACAACCCCGGTCCGCAGGGGGCCAGGGCAGCAGCCCAGATCCTTGGCGCGCAAGGCGTCACCGTTGCGCAGACGGCGTCGTTCGACGAAACCCTGGCAGCGGCGCGTGCGGCCGGCCGCAGCGGGTCCGGCTCGACGGTCCTGGTCTACGACCAACGCGGGTTCCTTGCGCCCGAACGGCTCCGCCGGCTGCTCGCAGAGACTGAACGGCTGGTGGTGGTCTCGCCGCGCCTGGCCACACTGACCGGTCTGGGCGGCACCATCCGGCAGGCCGGGGTGGTCCCCGGCTCGGAGCGGACCCTCCAGCCCGGGTGCGCCGTTGCCGATGCCCAGGCCGCCGGTGGCATCAGCCCGGACGGAGGCTTCCTCTACACCGGCGGCACCGTGTGCTACGGCCCCTCCGGCAGCAGTGGGCGGGGCCTTTACGCCACGGCAGAGAACGGCAAGCTCGTGGTCATTGGGAGCACGGCCGTGTTCAGCAACCAGTTCCTGGCCGCCAACGGCAACGCCGCGCTCACCCTGCGGACCCTGGGCAGCCAGGGACACCTCGTCTGGTACCTGCCGGGCCCCGGGGACCTCGGGGGCAACACCGCGCCGAAAACCCTGGCCGAACTTGCACCGGCGTGGTCGGTGTTCGTTGCGCCGTGGCTCATTGTGGTGGCCATGTTTGCCGTGCTGTGGCGCGGACGCCGCCTCGGCCCGCTGGTGTTCGAACCCCTGCCGGTGGTCGTGAAGTCCGCGGAAACGGCCGAGGGCCGGGCCCGCCTTTACCACGAGGCCCACGACGTTGCCCGCGCGGCGGACACACTCCGTGCCGGCACCATCGTCCGGCTTGCCTCCGCCCTTCGCGTGGGCACCGCAGCCGGGTTTTCTGACGCGGCCGGCCCTGAGGTTGCAGCCGCTGCGGCCCGGCACCTGGACCGCCACCCCGCAGAAATACAGCAGATCCTGCAACACCGTCCCGCAACCGAGGCCCAGCTTGTCCGCTGGGCCCAGGACCTTGTCCGCCTAGAGAAAGAGGTACAGGCCAGATGAGCCAGCAGCCAAACGGCCACGAGCACGGTACGTACGGCGATGCGCCGGTGGGCACCATGGCCGCTCCGCACGCGCCGGCCCCTGTCCGGCAGGCGCTGCTGGACGTCCGGCATGAGGTGGCCAAGGCAGTTGTGGGCCAGGATTCCACGGTCACCGGCATGCTGATCGCCTTGCTCTCGCGCGGACACGTGCTGCTGGAGGGCGTGCCCGGTGTGGCCAAGACGCTGCTGGTCCGTGCCCTCTCGGCGGCCCTGAGCCTGGACACCAAACGCGTGCAGTTCACCCCGGACCTCATGCCCGGCGACGTCACGGGGTCCCTGGTGTACGACGCCGCCAAGTCCGAATTCAGCTTCCGCGAAGGCCCGGTCTTCACCAACATTCTCCTGGCGGACGAAATCAACAGGACGCCGCCCAAGACCCAGGCCTCACTGCTGGAAGCCATGGAGGAACGCCAGGTGTCCGTGGATGGCGTGTCGCGCCGGCTGCCGGTGCCGTTCATCGTGGCGGCCACGCAAAACCCCGTGGAGTACGAGGGCACCTACCCACTGCCCGAGGCCCAGTTGGACCGCTTCCTCCTCAAGCTGACCATGCCGCTTCCTGACCGGGCCGCTGAAATCGAGGTGGTCCGCAGGCATGCCGCCGGCTTCGATCCCCGCGACCTCGCCGCGGCCGGCATCCGCTCGGTGGCCGGCGCCGACGAACTTGAACGGGCGCGGCGGGCAGTGGCCGCCGTCGAAGTGTCGCCCGAGGTGCTGGGCTACATCGTGGACGTGGTCCGGGCCACGCGCGCCGCCCCGTCCTTCCAGCTCGGCGTCTCGCCGCGCGGTGCCACCGCGCTGCTGAACACCTCGCGGGCCTGGGCCTGGTTGTCCGGCCGGAACTTTGTCACCCCGGATGACGTCAAGGCGCTGGCCCAGCCGTGCCTGCGGCACCGTGTGGCGCTCCGGCCCGAAGCCCTGATGGACGGCGTACAGGTGGACGACGTGCTGGGCAGCATCCTGGCCTCCGTACCGGTCCCGCGCTGATCCCGTGGCGATTTCCGGACGGCTGGTACTCCTGGCGGCGGCCGGGCTGGCGCCGGTGCTGCTCTTTCCCGGCTGGCTGACCGTGCTCGCGGTGCTTCTGGTCCTTGGCGCCCTGATCCTGCTGGACCTGCTGCTGGCCGCGGCACTGCAGCAGGTCTCGGTGGAAAGGTCGGCGCCCGCCAACGTTACGCTTGGAGGCACGGCGGATACTGTGCTGACGGTTCATAACAGCGGCACGCGCAGGCTCAGAGCCGTGGTGCGTGACGCCTGGCAGCCTTCCGCCGGGGCGGAAAACCCGGTCCAGGGGGCAGAGGTCCCGGCCGGTGAAAGGCGCCGATTGAGTGTCAGGCTCAGGCCCGTCCGGCGGGGTGACCTCAGGGCGCCGCACATCACCGTCCGCTCCTTCGGGCCGCTCAGGCTGGCCGCCCGCCAGAAAACGGTGCACGCTCCCGGATCGCTGCGGGTGCTGCCGCCCTTCAATTCCCGGCGGCACCTGCCGTCAAAGCTCCGCAGGCTGCGGGAGCTCGACGGCAAGGCCGCTGTGCAGATCCGCGGCGCCGGGACGGAGTTCGACTCCCTGCGCGACTATGTCCGCGGCGATGATGTCCGTTCCATTGACTGGCGCGCAACGGCGAGACGGTCCGCCGTCGTCGTGCGCACCTGGCGGCCGGAGCGCGACCGCCGCGTGGTGATCATGCTGGACACGTCCCGGACCGCCGCTGCGCGCGTGAACGACGAACCCCGGCTGGACACCGGCATCGAGGCCGCGCTGCTGCTGGGCGTCTTGGCCGAACGCGGCGGGGACCGCGTCGATTTCTTTGCCTTCGACCGCAGGATGCGCGCCCGGGCAGGCACGACGGCGGGCGGGAACCTGCTGGGTCAGCTGGTGCAGGCTGTGGCGCCGCTGCAGGCAGAACTCATCGAACTGGACTGGGCACAGGTGCCTGCCCAGGTCCGTGCGGTTTCGGTGCACCGTTCCCTCGTGGTCCTGCTGACGTCGCTGGATAGCGGCGCCCCGGAGGAAGGGCTCATTCCGATGGCGGCGCGCCTGGCCCAGCAGCACGTGGTGGTAGTGGCGTCGGTCCGCGACCCCCTGCTTGGCGAAATGCTCCAGGACAGGACGACGGCGGCGCAGGTGTTCCGTGCGGCGGCCGCGGAACGCGCCCTCCTGGAGCGGGAAGCCGTGAGTGTCCAGCTCCGCCAGCTCGGCGTCGAAGTGGTGGACGCGGAACCGCACCAGTTGCCGCCGGCGCTGGCCGACGCCTACATACGGCTCAAGGCGGCGGGTCGGCTGTGAGTTCCCGTTGGAAGACCGAATCACCAGACCAGATGTCAGGAGCCCCCATGAATGCCCCGATCTACCGCCAGGCCCTGGGGGCGGACTTCTTCCGGCTGCAGCCGGAACTGCAGGAGTACTTTTCACTTGCCCCGGGATCCGGCACCTTCGGCGTGGGCGAGGGCGTCTTCGATGTGGTGGGCTGCAGGCAGCGATGGCTGCGGCCGGTGCTGCGGCTGGCCGCAGGCGAGCAGGCGTTCTTTCCGGAATACGGCGAGGGCGTTCCGTTCCGGATCGAAAACCACGCGCATCTCGATCCGTTCGGCCGCTCCAGCCTGACTGCCCGGCGGGAGATCTTCTTCCCCGGCAGGACCAGGATCTTCCAGGACACCACCAGTGCGGAAGAGGCCGGCGCCGGCTCCCGGGCCCGCCTGGTGGACTACGTGGGCCGGTACCGCCGGCTGGTCACGGACCTCAACCTCGGTGTGACGGCTGAGGGCCGGCTCCGGGGAGTCTCCGAAGTATCCCGGCTGTTTCTCGGCCCGGTCCGGTTGCCGCTGCCAGCGGTCCTTGACGCCAAAGCCTACGCCGAGCAGTGGTGGGACCCGGCCGCGGGGGAAGCCGGGCGTCACAGGATCCAGGTGAAGGTGATCCAGCCGCAGCTCGGCCTCGTCCTGGTCTATGCCGGCCACTTCGACTACCGGCTGGAACCCTATCCGTCCGGAAATTCTTCTGCGGGCTTCCTGCCGGCGTACGCCAGGCCAGACCGCTGGGAGCGACGAAGCTGAGGAAGTAGCGGCGCGCCTAACCGAGTGCGAGCTGGTTCAGGCCGTCGGCGACCTGGGTGAGGCGGGTGAGGACCTCCGTTGCGGCGGCGGGCGACTGCCCTTCAAGGCCGCCCGACGGCGTGACCCGCACCGTGCCGAGCGCCTCCAGCGGCAGGCCGAGCTGCTGCCACGGGCGCCGGACCGAGTCCACAACCTCGGATGCCTTCGGCACGCCGCCAGGTCCGTCAGCCTGCAGGGCTCCGGCCCAGAGCCGCGTGCCGGCTTCGAGCGCCTCCGCGAGCTGTTCCCACTGCCGGGTAGTCAGGGCGCGCAGCGGAACGGCGATGGCATCCGCGCCAGCAGAGAGGATCCGTTCGAACGGGGCCTCGATTTCCGGCACCGCAATGGCGATCTCGGCGGCGCCGGCCCCGCGGAGGGCGTCAATCACCACGCGCCAGAGTTCCGTGACTTCCTGTCCGGCGACGGAGCGCAGCGTCCGGTAGCCGCTGGAGGTCGGAATGGTGCCGGCGAGGACGGACGCTATGTCCGGTTCGTCGAGCTGCACCACGAGCCTGGCCCCGGGAACGGCAGCGGACACCTTGGCCAGGTGCGCGCCAACCCCCGCGGCGAGGGAGGCGGCGATGTCGCGGCGGGCGCCATAGTCGATCAGCGCCCGCTCGCCGTTGTGGAGGTGCAGTCCGGCAGCCAGGCTCAGGGGGCCCCGCAGCTGGACCTTGAATTCTTCAGCGGCGCTGTCCTCTTCGCCCGCAATGTCGGCCAGCACATTGATGTCCGTGGACAGTGCAGATCTTGCCCGCACCAGGTCGCGCCCGGGCCGGTCAACGATGCGCCAGCCGTGCGGCTGGACATCCACGGCCAGGTCCACCAGCAGTGAGGCGGTGCGGCCTATGGCGTCGGCACCGACGCCACGGTCGGGCAGCTCGGCAAGAAACGGCAGGTGCGGGCTGCCGAGCTCACCGCGGATGATGCGGGTGGCCTCCACGGGATCCTGGCCCGGCCACGGTCCCAGTGCGGTGGCCGTCACCTGGGCCGGCAGCTGGATGTCTGCGTCCGGCACGGCTTAGGCGGTCAGCGGGGCTGTTGGGCTGGCCGTTCCGTTGGAAGTTCCACCGGCGGCATTGTGGTCTTCGGCGATCGCCTCATGGTGCCGGATGACCTCGCCGATGATGAAGTTCAGGAATTTCTCCGCAAAGGCCGGGTCCAGCTGCGCGTCCTCGGCAAGGCGGCGGAGCCGGGCAATCTGGGCGGTCTCGCGTCCGGGATCCCCGGCCGGAAGACGGTGGGCAGCCTTCAGGAAGCCCACCTTCTGCGTCGCTTTGAACCGCTCTGCCAGGAGGTACACGAGGGTTGCGTCGATGTTGTCGATGCTCGACCGGATTGACAGCAGTTCCGCCATTACCGCGGGATCCACATGCCCGGCCAGTGAACTGGCGGCGGGATTGTAGGAGTCGGTATCAGGCAGATCATGGTTTAGCTCGGTCATGGTTCCAGTCTATGGGCACCGCAGGACTCTCTGCCCGTGTTAAGGATGCCGGCAGAAAATGTAGTGTTGGCACATATTGTTGAGGGAGGACGCACATGAGGATCGCAGTTCTTGGTACCGGAATGGTGGGCAGGACCTTGGCGGGAAAACTCGTGGAGTCCGGGCACGACGTCGTTCTCGGCTCACGGAGCGCCACCAATGAGGCTGCCGTGCGGTGGGCAGCGGAAGCAGGGCCGCGGGCCAGGGCCGCGACCTTCTTCGACGCCGCGGCGGAGGCCGAGGTGGTCATCAATGCGACGCCCGGAACTGTTTCCCTAGAAGTGCTGGCCGCGGCCGGCACGAAGAACCTCGCGGGCAAGGTTCTGATCGATGTGGCCAATCCGCTGGACGCTTCGGCCGGCTTCCCGCCGTCGCTCACCATCTCCAACACCGACAGCCTGGCGGAAACCATCCAGCGGACGTTTCCCACAGCCCGCGTGGTGAAGGCACTGAACACCATGCGCGCCGATGTCATGGTGGCACCGGAACAGCTGGCGGGCGGGGATCACGACGTGTTCATGGCCGGGGACAACGCTGAGGCCAAGGAAGTGGTGGCCGGACTCCTGCGGGAATTCGGCTGGCGGCCCGAACATATCAGGGATCTGGGCCCGCTCGAGGCGGCACGGGGGCTGGAAATGTGGCTGCCGCTCTGGCTGCGGATTTTCCTGAAGCAGGGGAACAGCGTGTTCAACATCAAGGTGGTCTCTGAATAGGGCAGCAGGCCCGTATCCCATTACTTCGCGGAGAGTGGGATACGGGCCTGCCCGTGCAATGTCCGGCTAGAAACGCATCTAGATGCCCAGCAGTGCGCGGTGGTTCTCGCGGCGTTTGGCCTGCTCGGCGGGATCCGGGACTGGCAGCGACGCGATCAGGCGCTTCGTGTAGTCGTGCTGCGGAGCACCCATGACGTGGTGGCCGATCCCCTGTTCAACGAGCTTGCCTTTGTAGAGAACCCCGACCCAGTGCGAGAGCATGTCCACCACGGCGAGGTCGTGGCTGATGAACAGCGCCGCGAACCCGAACTCCTGCTGGATTTCCCGGAAGAGCTCCAGCACCTTCGCCTGCACCGAAACGTCCAGGGCCGACGTCGGCTCATCGGCGATGAGCAGCTTCGGGTTCAGGATCAGCGCCCGCGCCAGGGATGCGCGCTGGCGCTGCCCGCCGCTGAGCTCATGCGGGAAACGGTCAGCGTACGACGCCGGCAGCTGGACTGACTCCAGCAGCTCACCAACGCGTTTGCGCGCCTGCGCCGGTGACGGGTTGGTGTGGATGACCAGCGGTTCGGCGACGCAGTCGCCGATGGTCAGCTGCGGGTTGAAGGATGCCGCCGGGTCCTGGAAGACGAACCCGATCTCCTTCCGGAGCGGCTTGAAGCTCCGTTCCTTGAAGTTCAGCATCTCGTAGCCCAGCACGTTCAGGCTTCCGCCGGTGGTCCGGTTGAGGCCGGCGATGGCCCGGCCGATGGTCGTCTTGCCCGATCCCGATTCGCCGACGAGTCCGAATACCTCGCCCTCGGACACTGTGAAGCTGACACCGTCCACGGCTTTGAACGCGGGGCTGCCCAGCCGTCCGGGATATTCGATGGTGAGGCCCTTCGCCTCCACGAGGACCTTGCCGTCCTGGTGTGCCCGTTCCGTCATCCCTTCCGACGCCGAATGCCGGCCAAGGTGCGGCACGGCGGCCAGCAGCTTCCGGGTGTAGTCCTGCCGCGGCTCGGCGAAGAGGGACGTCGCAGAGGCCTCCTCGACGACGTCGCCCCGGTACATCACCACGACGCGGTCCGCGAGGTCGGCCACCACGCCCATGTTGTGCGTGATCAGCACAATGGACGTCCCGTACTTGTCCCTCAGGTCCCGCAGGAGCTCAAGGATCTCCGCCTGCACGGTGACGTCCAGGGCGGTGGTGGGTTCGTCAGCCACGATCAGGCCGGGGTTCAGTGCGAGCGCAGCGGCGATGACCACGCGCTGCTTCTGGCCGCCGGAGAACTGATGGGGGTAGTAGTTGACGCGCGTTTCCGGGTCCGGGATGCCCACTTTGCGCAGGGCTTCGACGGCTCTGGCCTTTGCCTCCTTCGCCGTGACCCGTTTGCCGCCGTCCCGGCCTGCGTGGGCGAGGATCCCTTCGGCGATCTGCCAGCCGACGGTGAACACGGGGTTCAGCGCCGTGGACGGCTCCTGGAAGACCATGGCCACGTCCCGCCCCCGGATCTGGCGGAGCTTACCGGGGCTGACGCTGATGACGTTGTTGCCGTTGATCAGCACCGCACCGGAGCTGATGGCTGTTTCCGGCAGCAGGCCCAGGATGGTCTTGGCCGTCACGGTCTTGCCGGAGCCGGACTCGCCGACGATGGCCAGCACCTCCCCCGCCTTCACTTCAAGGCTCACGTCCTTGACGGCGTACACGTCCCCGGCGTCAGTGGCGAACGTGACCTTGAGGTGGTCAATGTCCAGCACGGGTCCGGTGCCGGCCGCGTGCCGGTCTGAAACCGATCCGAGGTTAATGGTCATGAGCTTCTCACATCTGCTGAAATGGCTGCCTGGGCCGCCGCGGCGGTGTCGGGTCCGCCCTTATTCCCGGCCCGTTTGCGGCCGCGGAGGCGGGGATCGTTAAGGTCGTTGATGCTCTCCCCCACCAGCGTGAGGCCAAGGACTGTCCAGACGATGGCAAGGCCCGGGAACACGCCGGTCCACCAGATGCCGGACGTGGTGTCCGCGAGTGCCTTGTTCAGGTCGAAGCCCCATTCGGCGGCGGATGAGGGTTCGATGCCGAACCCCAGGAAGCCCAGGCCCGCGAGGGTCAGGATCGCCTCGGACGCATTCAGGGTGAAAATCAGCGGAAGGGTGCGGGTGGCATTGCGGTAGATGTGCCTGCCCATGATGCGGATGCTTGACGCGCCCACCACCTTCGCCGATTCGACGAAGGGTTCCGCCTTGAGCCTAATGGTCTCCGCCCTGATGACCCTGAAGTACTGCGGAATGAACACCACGGTGATGGAGATCGCCGCGGCGAGCACACCGCCGAAGAGGGAGGACTCGCCACCGCTGATGACGATGGCCATGACGATGGCCACCAGCAGGGAGGGGAACGCGTAGATGGCATCTGCCACCACCACGAGGACGCGGTCGAGCCAGCCGCCGAGGTAGCCGCTCACCAGACCGAGGATGACACCGGCGAAGATGGACAGGACCACGGCCACCACGATCACGAGGATGGCGGTCTGGGAGCCCCAGATGACCCTGGACAGGACATCGTAACCGCCCACGGTGGTGCCCAGCGGATGCTTTCCGCCGGGGGGCTGCTGCGTGGGGAAGCTGCCGTCCGCGTCGGAGAGTTGGGCGAATCCGTAGGGGGCAAGGAGCGGCGCGAAGATGGCGGTCAGGAGGAAGACGCCGGTCAGGACGAGGCCGACGACGAGCATCCCGCGCTGGAGACCGACGCTCTTGTTGAAATGGGAGATGACGGGCAGCCGCTTGAACAGCGGCGCCCTGCGGTCTGTCGTGGCTTCCAGTGGAGTTGTGGTGCTCATGTCAGTACCTCACGCGGGGATCGATCAGCGCGGCCACGATGTCCACGATGAAGTTGGTGACGGCGACGATGACGGCGAGGAGCACCACGATGCCCTGGACCGCCACGAAGTCGCGGGCCGTCAGGTAGTTCGCCAGCTGGAAGCCCAGCCCCTTCCACTCGAAGGTGGTCTCGGTGAGCACGGCACCGCCCAGCATCACGGCGATCTGCAGGCCCATCACGGTGATGATGGGGATCAGTGCCGGCTTGTAGGCGTGCTTGGTGACCAGCCGGAATTCGCTGACGCCCCGTGAGCGTCCGGCCTCGATGTAGTCCCGGCCCAGGGTGCCGATGACGTTGGTGCGCACCAGCCGCAGGAAGATGCCTGCAGTCAGCAGGCCCAAGGCCATGGCAGGCAGGACGGCATGCGCCATAACGTCGCCGAGTGCGGCCATGTTGCCGCTTCTGAGCGCGTCGACCCAATAAATTCCTGTTGGCGCCTGCAGGCCGGTGAGGGCAAGTTCGCTGGAGGTTTTTGCCCGTCCCGCAACCGGGAGCCAGCCGAGCCACACCGCAAAGGTCAGCTTCAGCAGCAGGCCGGCAAAGAACACGGGAGTGGCGTAGCAGAGGATGGCGAAGACACGCAGCACGGCGTCGGGAAGGTGGTCGCGGCGGTGCGCGGCGATCATCCCGAACGGGATGCCCACCAGCAGTGCGACGATCAGCGCATTGATGGTCAGTTCGAGGGTGGCTGAGCCGTACGTGGTCAGCATCTCTGTGACTTTGCGGTTGTCGGAGAGCGTGGTTCCGAAGTTGCCCGTGACGAGCTGGCCCAGGTATTCGAAGTACTGCACGGGAAGCGGGCGGTCATAGCCGGCCGCATGGATCCGTTCCTGCAGCTGCTCCGGGGGCAGCCGGCCGCCCAGTGCGGCCGTGATGGGATCGCCGGTGATCCTCATCAGGAAGAACACCATGGTGACCAGGATGAAGATCGTGGGAAAGATCAGGAGGAACCTGATCAGAAGGTATTGGCCCAGTCCCCCGCCGGACTTCTTTTTCTTTGTCGGCAAAAGGCCGTCGGCGTCGCTTGGCGGCGCCTCGATGAGAGTTGTCATTACTGCCTGATTCTGTGTTTCCGGGTCCGTTGCGGGCCTGGAATCGGCTGTTCAGTGGCCAGCAGGAAGGCGGGACGCCCGGACGGCGTCCCGCCTCCTTGGCTGGTGAGGACCCAATGGGGTGGAGTCCTACTTCGAGATCACTCCGAGGCGGGTCTTGAACGAGGCGTCGAGGGTCTGCTCCACGCCCTTGATCTCTGCGCCCGCCACCATGAGCTGCGCGCCCTGCAGCAGCGGCAGGGTGGAGAGATCCTTGGCGACGGCGGTCTGGGCCTCGCCCAGCACCTTGTCGCGTTCGCCCTTGTCCACAGTGGTGAGCTGCTTGGTTACGAGGTCGGTGACAGCGGGGTTCTCGTAGTGGTTCTTCAGGAAGTTGCCGGGCACGAAGAACGGCGTGAGGTAGTTGTCGGCGTCGGAATAGTCCGGGAACCAGCCGAGCTGGTAGACGGGGTAGGCATCGGCCGTCCGGGCCTTGGAATACGTGACCCATTCGGTGGACTGGAGGTCCACCTTGAACAAGCCCGACTTTTCCAGCTGTTCCTTGATCATGGCGTACTCGTCACCTGACGACTTGCCGTAGTGGTCGGGGTTGTACTGCAGCTTGATGTTGACGGTTCCGGTGATGCCGGCGTCGGCAAAGGCCTTCTTTGCCTTGTCCAGGCTGGGCTTGCCGTTGCCGTCGCCGTACATTTCCTTGAGCGGCTGGATGGCGCCGTTGAAACCGTCCGGGACAACGGAGTAGGCGGGCAGGTAGGTGCCCTTGTAGACCTGGGTGGCGATAGCGTCGCGGTCCACGATGTTGGCCATCGCCTGGCGTACGGCGAGCGCTTTCTTGGCATCGGCGTCGGCCGTCTTGGCACCGAACGGCATGGTGTCAAAGTTGAAGACGATGTAGCGGAGTTCGCCACCGGGGCCCTTGTGCACCTTGACCTTCGAGTCCTTTTCAAGGTCAGCGGCGTCGGTGGCGGTCAGGCTGCGGCCGGCGACGTCGATGTTGCCCTGCTGGACGTCCAGCTTCAGGTTGTTGGAGTCGGCGTAGTACTTGATGTTCGCGCCGTCGTTGGCGGGCTTGCCCAGGAGCCCCTGGTAGTCCGGGTTGGCTTTGAGGCTGACGAGTTCGTTCTTCTTGTAGCTCTCAATGGTGTACGGCCCGGCAAACGGCTTGCCCTTGACGATCTCGTCATCGCTCAGGACCTTGTCCGCCGGGAAGACTTCTTCGTCCACGATGGGTCCGGAGTTGGCGGCCAGAACGCCGGGGAAGACCTGGTCGTTGCCTGCCTTGAGGGTGAACACGACGGTGGAGTCGTCCTTGGCCTCCACGGACTTCAGGTTCGACAACAGTGCGGCCGGGCCGTTGGGGTCGGCGATCTTGACTACGCGGTCGATCGAGAATTTGACGTCGGAGGAGGTCAGTGCGTGTCCGTTGGCGAACTTGAGTCCCGGCTTGAGCTTGACGGTGTACTCAGTGGGGGTGGTGAACGACGCCGATTCGGCAATGTCCGGAACGGAGTCGGCACTTCCCGGTTTAGAGTTCATGAGGAATGGGTAGACCTGGTTCATCACCATGAACGATCCGGCGTCGTAGGAGCCGGCCGGGTCCAGGGTGACGACCTTGTCCGTGGTCCCGTAGGTGATGGTGCCTCCGCCGGCGCCGCCGGTGGATGTGCCGCCGCCACCGGAAGGGCCGGTGCAGGCTGTGAGTGCGAAAGCGGAAACGCCTGCCAGCGCGATAGCGCTCCGCAAGGCCCTCTGATTCTTTGCCATCTGTGAACTTTCTGTTCGATGAGTACGCGCGGGGTGCCCGATCTGACTCGTGTGCGGGCAGCCCGCTGATGCCTCTGATTCAACCAGAAGGTTGCCCGGTGAAACATTGCATCGTGTGAGTTGAGACACAAAATTTACCAGAAGGGATGGCGCTTTGCTGACCGAACGGTCGGAAACCGGTGAATGGCAACAAAAAACGGCCGGCGGAAAAATCCGCCGGCCGCTCTCACTCCGGAAACCGGAGCAGGGTTAAAGTTGTGCCCGCTGCAGGGACCGAGCAGCGTCGATGGTGGCCTGGCCGAGGACCCTGCTGCCCTGGTAGAGCACCACGGTCTGGCCGGGCGAAACACCGCGCAGGGGATCCGTCAGGGTCACCACGAGGCTGTCCCGCTCGATCCCGGCGTCGTCGGCGATACGCTCCATCCGCGCAAGGGCAGGTACGGGGTCACCGTGCGCGCGGACCTGCGCATGGCAGTCAAAGTCGGCGCCGGAGCTGACCTCAGGGATGGGCAGGCCGGCCCAGGAAACCTTGATGCCGCGGATCTCGTCGATGGCCAGCAGGGCCTCGGGCCCCACCACCACCTTGTTTTCCTTGGGCCGGATCTCCAGCACGAACCGCGGCTTGCCGTCCGCCGCTGGCCGGCCAAGCTTCAGCCCCCGCCGCTGTCCGACGGTGAACGCGTTCGCTCCGCCGTGTTCACCCACCTTGGCGCCGGTCTCATCGACGATGTCGCCCGTGGTCATGTCGATCTTTTCCGCGAGCCAGCCGGCGGTGTCACCGTCCGGGATGAAGCAGATGTCATGGCTGTCCGGCTTGTTGGCCACGGACAGTCCGCGTCGCTCCGCTTCCGCGCGCACTTCCGCCTTGGAGGGAGTGTCGGCCAGCGGGAACATGGAATGCTTCAGCTGCTCGTGGGTGAGCACGCCCAGGACGTAGCTCTGGTCCTTGGCCCAGTCCGCGGCGCGGTGCAGTTCGCGGTTTCCGTCGGCGTCCTCGATGACCTTGGCGTAGTGGCCCGTGCACACAGCATCGAACCCGAGGGCGATCGCCTTTTCGAGCAGGGCGGCAAACTTGATGCGCTCGTTGCAGCGCATGCAGGGGTTGGGGGTGCGGCCGGCGGCGTACTCGTCGATGAAGTCCTGGACCACATCCTCCTTGAACCGCTCGGAGAAATCCCATACGTAGTACGGAATCCCCAGGACGTCGCAGGCCCGCCAGGCATCGCGCGAATCTTCAATGGTGCAGCAGCCCCTGCTGCCGGTGCGCAGGGTGCCCGGCATCCTCGACAGCGCGAGGTGAACGCCGACGACGTCGTGCCCGGCCTCGACGGCGCGGGCGGCTGCGACGGCGGAGTCAACTCCGCCGCTCATGGCTGCTAGAACTCGCATTATGGCTTTCTGTTGACACCGGTTGCCAAACTATTGTACTTGCCGCCGGAATCAGGGCCTAAATCTCCTTGACGGTTCCCGTCCGCACTTCTAAAGTCACGAGTATCGTTTTTAGAACGCGGGCCGCTGGCCTGCCGGCGGAATCGAGTAGCGCCATGACCCCTGAAAGCATTGTCATCGCCGGCGCCGGGCTGGCCGGAGCGACGGCGGCCCGCACCCTGCGCGCCGAAGGGTACGCCGGGAACATCACCATCGCGGGCGCCGAGCCGCACCCTCCCTATCTCCGGCCGCCGCTGTCGAAGGAATACCTGCTCGGCAAGGCCGGGGAGGACGCCGTCGAGGTGGTGCCGGAAAGCTGGTACGCCGACAACAACGTCAGCCTCCTGCTGGACAACCCGGTTGCATCGGTTGATCCCGGGGCACACAATGTCCGCTTCGCAGATGGCACAGTCCAGAGTTATGGGGCACTGCTGCTGGCGCCGGGCGCAACGCCTAGAACGCTGCTGTTGAGCGGCGCGGACCTGGAGGGCGCCAGCACCTTCCGCACGCTCGATGACAGCCGCCGCCTGCGGGAACAGCTGGCGCCCGGCGGCCGGAAGGTGGTGCTCATCGGCTCGGGGTGGATCGGGATGGAACTGGCCGCGGCCGCAAGCACCTACGGCAACCAGGTCACACTGCTAGGGCTCGAGGACATCCCGCTCGCGGCGGCGATCGGCCCGGAGCTTGGCAGCTTCTTCCGCACGCTGCACGAGGACAACGGAGTCCGCTTCCGGCTTCCCGCCTCCGCCGCGGAGATCACCGGACAAAACGGAAAGGTGACCGGCGTGGTGACCGACTCCGGCGAGCTTCTGCCCGCGGACATCGTGATCATCGCCGTGGGCGTGGTTCCGGAAACGGCACTTGCCGCCGCTGCCGGGCTGGAGGTCCGCAACGGCATCCTCACCGACGCTTCCCTGCGCACCAGCGCACCGGATATTTTTGCCGCCGGCGACGCCGCCAACGCGCTGCATCCTTTCACGGGCGAGCACCACCGCAGCGAGCACTGGTCCAATGCGCTCAGCGGCGGCAAGGTGGCGGCCAAGGCCATGCTCGGCCAGGACGCTGCCCTGGACGTGGTGCCCTATTTCTACACCGACCAGTTCGACGTCAGCATGGAGTACTCGGGCTTCCCGTCCCTCGCAGCAAAGGGGGCTCCGCTCATCCGCGGCTCGCTCGACAGCAAGGAGTTCGTGGCGTTCTGGCAGCAGGACGGGCGCGTTGTGGCGGGCATGAGCGTCAACTGGCCGCGGTCCGTTAAACCGAGCGCCCAGAAGGTCATCAAGGCACTGATCTCCGCACGGGCCGAGGTGACTGCCGAGCGCCTGGGCGACAAGGCGGTTCCACTCGATCAGCTGATGCCGGAGCCCTGACGGGCAACGGTGGCGGCCGTCTGAATGGAGGATTCGTGTCCGGCCATTCCGGCCTGCCGTGCCCGGGCATAGGCGCCGGGCAGGGCAGCCAGGAGTGCGTCCACGTCCGCGTCCGTCGACGGATGCCCCAGGGTGAAGCGCTGCGCACCACGCGCGGTCTCCTCGTCCAGGCCCATGGCAAGAAGGACGTGCGACGGACGCGGGACACCTGCCGTGCAGGCGGAGCCGGTGGACGACTCGACCCCGGCGAGGTCCAGGAGGAACAGCAGGGAGTCACCCTCGCAGCCAGGGAACGTGAAATGGGCGTTGCCGGGCAGCCGCCCTTCCCCCTCCGGACCGCGCAACACCGCAGCCGGAACAGCGTCGCGGACCCCGGCGATGAGCCGGTCGCGCAGCCCGGAAATCCGCGCCGCCTCGGCCTCAAGGTTCTTGGCGGCGGAGTCAGCAGCGGCGGCGAAGGCCGCTATGGATGCGGTGTCGAGCGTCCCTGAGCGGACGTCGCGCTCCTGGCCGCCGCCGTGCTGCACCGGCGTGAGCTTCACCGACCGCCCAAGAATGAGCGCACCGACGCCGACCGGCCCGCCGATCTTGTGGCCTGAGATGGACATCGCATCCAGCCCTGATGCCCGGAAATCCACGGGGACGGAGCCAAACGCCTGCACGGCGTCGGAATGCACCGGGACGCCGGCGGCGTGCGCGAGCTCCACTACCCGATGGACAGGCTGGATGCTCCCCACCTCGTTGTTGGCCCACATGACCGTCACCAGGGCAATGGAATCGGGCTCACGTTGCAGTTCCGCCTGCAGCGCTTCGAGGTCCAGCACGCCGTCCCGGTTGACGGGCAGCCACGCAATTTCCGCCCCTTCGTGGCGCTCCAGCCACTCCACGGTGTCCTGCACGGCATGGTGTTCGACGGCGGAGCACAGGATCCGGCGCCGGCGCGGGTTTTCCGCCAGCCGGGACCAGTAGAGGCCCTTGACGGCCAGGTTGTCGGCTTCGGTGCCGCCGGAGGTGAAGATGACTTCCGATGGATGGGCGCCTGCCGCGTTGGCAAGGGTTTCCCGCGCGTCCTCCACCGAGCGCCGTGCCCGGCGGCCGGAGCCATGGAGGGACGAGGGGTTTCCGGTCCGGGACAGCTCCCGCGTCAGTGCGGCCAGGGCTTCGGCGGCGATGGGTGTTGTGGCGGCATGGTCCAGGTAAACAGGCACGCTTAAATTCTAGACGCCGCTAATTCTGGACGCCGCAGAATATCGGGAGCCGGCAGGATGCCGGACACCGCGGGGTTTTTCAGCGGCACTCAGGGCCTGATCCTGGCGCAGCAGCGCCCGACCGCCCGGTCCTCCTCCACTTTCTCCTCAGGCACTCCGCAGGCAGCGGCGGCACCACTCAGGAAAGCCCCGTTCATGGCACACACCACATCCGCATGCCCATCGGCGAGCCGGTGGAAAGGACAGTTCATCAGGATGATTCCGCCTTCGGCGTCCCTCTCCGGCATATAGCCGACGCCGCCGAGCAGATCGTCGAGGGATTCGCCGTTCCCGCCCAGCGAACGGCCCCGGGAGTAGGACGCCTCAGTCAGTGCCTCGCGCACCCCTCCCCCGCCGGTCATTGCGGATTCAATCGCGGTGGCCATCAGCTCTCCGGCCAGGTCGTAGCTCCGGTCCGGAACCGACGCACCCACTTCTTCCAGCGCCGGGCGGTAGAGCTTCGCCGGACGGCCTGACCCCGGGCCGGCCTTTCCGCCGAGCTTGCGGAACTCGACGGCGAGCAGCCCGTCGCGGACCAGTCTGTCCAGGTGGAAGGACGCTGTGGATCGGGGCATGTCCAGCGCAGCCGCAGCGTCGTCCCGCCCCACGGCCGACGGCTGCCCGGCGACGTATTCAAAAAGGCGCCGCCTGCCGGCGTCACCCAGCGAGGCCAGCGCGGCCAGGCGGCCGGTCCACGACAGGGCGGACTTGGATTCACGGTTCTCGGCTGGTCGGCTCATGCGTCCAGCGTAACTCTAAAATCAAGATCTGTTGCTAAAGAAGGATTGCCGGTTCTAAAATTAACTTATCTACTTTTAGAAGGGAGTTCCCCATGAAAAGCACAGCACTGAAGGAGCCCGCGAGCCTGCACACGCTGGCGGCTGATCCCGCCCGCCAGGCGTTCGTGCTCCTGCGCACCGTCTTTACCGTGGCGCCCATCCTGTTCGGCCTGGACAAGTTCACCAACCTCCTGACCGAGTGGACCGGCTACCTCGCACCCGTGGTTCCGGCAACATTGCATCTGCCCGCGCAGACGGTAATGTATGCCGTCGGCGTGATCGAGATAATCGCCGGAGTCCTGGTGGCCCTCCGGCCGCGGATCGGTTCGCTGGTGGTGGCTGCATGGCTCCTGGGGATCATCGGGAACCTGATCATCCTCGGGGCCTTCTACGACGTCGCACTGCGCGATTTCGGGCTGTTCGTGGGTGCGCTGGCCCTCAACCGGCTGGCCACCGCCGCAGCACCTCATCAGCCCGGCGGAACCACCGTCAGCCACTGAGCAATGTCTGCCCGGGCGGCGGCGAGCGCCGCCGCCGTCGGGCACGACACCGACACGTACACGGATGAGCCGGCCGTTCCGAAAACCCGGGCCAGCACCGCGGTGGCCCTGCCGGCTTTCTGGCCTGCCGGTTTGGCGGCACGTTCCAGGACCAGGACATCCACGGCCGGTCCGGGTTTGTCCCGTTCCCCGCCCCAGCGCAGCGATGCGGGCTTCAGATAGGCGGGCAGGATGGTGGGGTCCAGATACGCAAACAGCGCGGCGGTCGATTCCCTGTCATCAGCCGCCACCAGGGGCCACTGGTTATGTCGCACCTCCGCCGCCGCCTGGCAGCCGTCCGACTTTTGATAGCGGCTTGCGCCGCCCGCGTTGCCGACCACCTGCTTCCACTGCGGTGCTTCGGCCAGGTCCTCGGACAACCCGACGGGAACACCGTGCGCCAGCGTGGCCCCTGCCGAGAAGGGCATGTCGCGGGAAGCCACCGCGTCCGCATCGTGTCCGGGCGTGATGGTAGGCGTGCCAGGTCCACTGGTGACCGGCGGGATGCTCGGGGCGGCGGGATCGGGAACACCGACGCTGCAGCCGCCGACAAGGGCAACAGCCGCGCCGGCAGCCACCACCACGCCTGCAAGGCGGGCACCACCGCGACCTGTCCGAACTCCCATTCCGAAAAGTCTAGACGCCCCGCGTTATCACCGGCGGGAACCGGCACCCCTGCTGCGGTCGTTGTTCCGTCAAGACCGTCAAGACCGGCTTATATGCTTGGCACACCGGGCCGCGCATGCACGCCGGCAACAACGACTTAAGGACCGTGCTTGACCAAGGGCAGCAGTTCCCACTACGAAGTGCTCCGCGTGGCGGTGACCGCGACCGAGAGGGAGATCAAGGTGGCCTACCGCAAGGCTGCCCGCGCTTCGCATCCCGACCATGGAGGCGACGCCGCGACGTTCCGTCAGGTGACCCTTGCATATGAAACGCTCATCGACCCCCGGCGGCGGGCCGCCTACGACCGCTCCTACGCGACCGGACCGCGCTGGGGCCGCGCAGAGGGCGACGAGGCGCACTTCGACGCCCCTGCTGCCGGCAGCCACGCCTCCGCGACGATCCACAAGCCGGGAACGCCCCGGAACACGTCAGCCGACGCCCCCGTCTACGTGCCGCCTTTCGACACGCCCGGCGCCGTACCGCTCCTGCCGCCGGAGCTGGCCGGCCAGCAGGTCCACGGCATGCCGAGAAAGCGGGGCATTTTTGGTGCTGAAGCCAGGATCCAGCGGGAGCTGCGCACAGTCCAGCTGATCAGCAGGCAGGTCCTGCCGGCCATCCCTGCGGCGCGGCTGATCAATGGCCTGCAGTCCCCGGCGGACAACAGCCACATTGACCATGCGCTGCTCTCGGGCTACCGGCTTGCCCTGATCGGCTCCATGCTGCTGCCCAAGGGTGCGTATGCGTGGGACGGGAACACGCTGAACCACGGCGGCCGGTCGATTGCCCCGCCGCAGCTGGCCCCGGTGGTCCGGCGGATGCAGGACATCTTTCCCGAACTTAACGTGACCGGGTGGACAGTGGTCCACAGCCCGGACGGAAACCTCCACGAACCCGTCATCGACCGCCACCGCCGCTCCCGGGACGGCTCGGATATTATCCAGGTGGTCAATGCCGCCGGCCTGGCCCGCGGGCTCAAGGATTTCCTGTCCTCCGGTCCGGCGCCGAACACCGTCAACGTCCCGGTGCTCGCGCGACTGCTGAGGGGCATGCACTGAGGTCACGCCGGAAGGGCGGCGGTTGTGCCGACGCTAGGATGGAACGGTGTTCCGCATCCTCTTCCACACGCCTGAAATTCCCGGCAATACGGGCAACGCCATCCGTCTCGCCGCCATCACCGGCGCCGAACTCCACCTCGTGGAGCCGTTGGGCTTCGACTTTTCAGATGCCAAGCTCCGCCGCGCCGGCCTGGACTATCACGACCTGGCGGTGGTGACAGTCCACCCCAACATCGAGGCGGCCTGGGAGGCACTGCAGCCCGAGCGAGTCTTCGCCTTCACCTCTGACGGCGAGGTGTCCTATACCGACATCGCCTACCGGCCCGGTGATGTCCTGATGTTCGGCCCGGAGTCCGTGGGCCTGCCGGACGACCTGAAGCGCGATCCCCATGTCACGTCCCGGGTCCGCCTGCCCATGCTGCCCTCACTGCGGTCGCTGAACCTGGCCAACGCGGCATCCATCGCCGTTTACGAGGCCTGGCGGCAGCAGGGTTTCACCGGCGCACAGCTGTGAAAGCCCGGCTGCACAGGCACCCATCCGAAGCCCCTCCCGCACCGAATCACCCCTGAGCACACATCCACGGGCGTAAGGAGCGGCAGGTGACAACACAAAGGCCGGGTAACACTGTATTCCGTTTTGCCCGGCACGATGCTGCCGAGGCCGGAAACGGTGTGCAGCGCCTGCCGGCAGGCGACCTATGCTTGAGGGTGATGGATACTCCCAACGCGCCGAACTTTGACGCCACCGCGCCGCCCGGCACCGCCGTCGACCTTAACCAGCAGCTGGCACAGCTGCTGGAGCGGATAGCCGACGGCGACCAGGCGTCCTTCGCCGAGTTCTACCGGCTGACGTCGCGGCGGGTGTTCGGCATGGCGCGCCGGGTGCTGATCGATCCGGAGCTCAGCGAGGACACCGTGCAGGAGGTCTTCCTGCAGGTCTGGCAGAACGCCGCGAAGTTCGATCCGGGCAGCGGCAGTCCCCTGGCCTGGCTCATGACCATCTCGCATCGCCGGGCCGTGGACAGGGTCCGCTCATCGCAGTCCGCCACCGAGCGTGAGGCGAGATACGGCGCCAGCAGCCAGGACATCGACCATGACTCGGTGTCGGACCAGGTGGACAGCCGGCTCGAGGCCGAAGCCGTGGTTCGCTGCCTGGAGACCCTGACCGAGACGCAGCAGGAATCTGTTCGGCTTGCCTACTACGGCGGCCTCACCTACCGCGAAGTGGCTGAAAAGCTGAACGCGGCCATTCCGACCATCAAGTCCCGCATCCGCGACGGACTGATCCGACTCAAGTCCTGCCTGGGGGTGAGCTGACCATGACCGATACGAATGATTCCCGCGGGCGCCAGCTGCCCCGGGCGTTTGCCGCCGACATTCCCACCGACCTTGCGGCCGGCCGGGCGGTTGAACTCGCCGAGATTTACGCTCTGGACGCCATCAGCGACGCCGAGCGGGAAGCCATCGACACCTACGTCGGCGGCGCTCCCGAGGCTGAACGCGCCTCCTTCAACGAACGCGTCCGCCAGGCCAGGGAGACGCTGGCAATGTCCTTTACGGCCGAGGAGGAGCCGCCTGCGGACCTGTTCGCCAGGATCGTTGCGCAGCTTCCCGAGCAGCCGGCCAGGGCACAGGCCCCCAGGAGGGAAGCCGCCGCGGAGGGGCCCGCCGCGCCGGCAGCCGTGCCGACGGCGGAGCCGGCCCCCGCTGGCGACGAACTTTCCGCTGCGCGCCAGCGCCGTGACGTACGACGCCGGCCGGCCGGCCTTCGGAACTGGCTGATCGGGGTTGCGGCTGCTGCCGTGATCGCGCTCGGCGGTGTGGGCATCGGCGCCTATGTGGCCAACCAGAACGATCCGTTCAACCAGGTTATCGAGGCGCAAGACGCGCGCCAGGCGACTGTCGACGTCAACGGCGGAGGCACGGCGACGGTTTCGATCTCGCCGTCGCATGATGCGCTGGTGGTGCGGATGAAGGATGTGCCGCCACCGCCCGCGGGCAAGGTGTACCAGATGTGGCTGATTCCCAAGGATGGCTCCACTCCCGTCTCTCAGGGACTGATGGATGCAGAGGCGTTGTCGAAGCCGGCCCTGGTCAAGGGCATCGGCTCGGCCGCTGCGCTCGGCATCACGGTTGAGCCTGCCGGCGGATCGGCTACGCCGACCCTTCCTACCGTGGCTGCCGCACCGCTGAACACCTGACACCCAGTGCCTGAACCGGGCCGCCTGATGCAGGCTTGACGTTGACGTTGCGTCAACTTCTACGCTGGAGGCATGAAGCAGGAAGAACTCCGGAGCTGGTCCATTGCCGAACTGGCGAAGCTGAGCAGGGTCTCCTCAAGGACCCTCAGGCACTACGACCAGGTGGGACTGCTGCCGCCTGCCTACACCGGGCACAACGGCTACCGCTACTACACGCAGCCTGAGTTGCTGCGTCTTCAGCGGATCCTGCTTCTCCGTGAACTTGGCCTGGGCCTTGGAACCATAGGCCAGGTCCTGGACGGCCAGGCAGACCAGCTGGATGCGCTGAGCGTGCACCGGAAGTGGCTGCTGGCAGAGCGCGACCGCCTGGACCGGATGGCCCGGACCGTGGGGGCAACCATATCGGCACTGCAGCAAGGAGACGCCATGTCAGGCGAGGAAATTTTCAAGGATTTCGACACCAACCCGTACGAGGAGGAGGCCCGCCAGAGGTGGGGCGACCAGGCCGTTGCGGACAGCAAGGCGCGGCACGCAGCGCTGAGCGCTGCCGACAAGCAGGCCTTCATGGCCGAAGCCGGGGCGATCAACGAAGAGCTGGCCCGATGCGTGGACGCCGGCTTGCCGGCGGACGACGCCCGGGTGCAGGCCGCCGTCGAACGCCATTACCGGTGGATCTGCGTCAGCTGGACGCCGAACGCGGACAGCTACGTCGGCCTGGGCCGGATGTACGTCGAGGACCCGCGGTTCACCGCGTTCTACGACAAGAGCCGCGCAGGCCTCGCCTCCTACCTTCTGGAGGGGATCACGGTCTACGCGGCGTCCCGGCTCAGCGCGGCCGGAGGCCAAAGCACAGCCTAGAAACCGGCGATGGTCCCCGGACCATTGACCATGACCACGTGGAAGGCCTCTGCGCTCCGGCCGTCGGGCAGTCCCGCACGTCCGGCGTTTGCCTGCATGCCGCGCCGCACGGTAGCCTCCATGGCCTCTGCGTCGGGGTGCTGGCTGACGTGCACGTGGATGGCCTCGAGCTTGCTCTCCACATGCTCCGTGACGTCCACGAAGTGGTTTTCCCGTTCCTCCGGACCGGCGTAAAGCCACAGCCACGGAAGCTTGAAGGCCTCGAGGCCCGCCTCGGCGAGGTCCGGGTACGCGAAGGGGTTTTCCACCGCCGGGTAAACGGCACGGGTCACGGCCTCCCCCACCGCCAGATGGTCCGGATGGCTTTTCTGGATGCGCTTCCAGTTACGCTCCGGATGCATGGAAAGCACGACGTCGGGCCGGACTTCGCGGATCAGCTTCACCACTCCGCGCATCACCTCGTGGTTCGGCTCAAGGTACCCGTCCCGCTGGTGCAGGTAGTGGATATCCGTGACGCCGACGAGGGCCGCGGCCCGTTCCTGCTCGGCCGCCCTGAGGGCGATGATTTCGGCGCGCTGCGCCGGGTCGAAGCCGCCGGCGTCGCCGTCGGTCATGATGCAGTAGCTGACCTCGACGCCGGCCGCCGTCCACGCGGCGATGGTGCCGGCGGCGCCGAAATCGACGTCGTCGGGATGGGCTGAGAAACAGAGCACCCGCTCAATCCGGTGCTGTTCCGGATTGAACGGGCTCTGCGCTGGTGCAGCGTTTGGGGTCAACGATTCAGCCCTTGCGCTTCTTGATTTCTTCAGTAGCCTGCGGGAGCACCTGGAAGAGGTCGCCGACGATGCCGAAGTCCGCGATTTCGAACACCGGCGATTCGGCGTCCTTGTTCACGGCGACGATGACCTTGGCGGTCTGCATGCCGGCCTTCTGCTGGATGGCGCCGGAGATGCCGGCGGAAATGTAGAGCTGCGGCGAGACGGTCTTGCCGGTCTGGCCGACCTGGGCGTCGTGGCTGATCCAGCCGGCGTCCGTTGCCGCGCGGGAGGCGCCCACGGCCGCGCCCAGTGCATCCGCCAGCTCTTCCACGGGGCCGAAGTCGCCGTCGAGGCCGCGTCCGCCGGCCACGACGATGCGCGCGTCGGTGAGGTCGGGGCGGCCACTGGCGACCTTCTGTTCCCGGGAGGTGATGCGGGCTGCCGCGGCCGTGGCGTCGGCAGGAGCGTCAACGGTCACGGTTTCCGGTGTGCCGGGAGCGGTCGCAGGCTCGGGGTCCACGGTGTTGGCCTTCACGGACAGCACGGTGACCGCGGTGGTGGCCTTCGCCGTCGTGGTGTACGAACCGGCGAGCACCGACTTGTGGGCGGTGCCGTCGGCGTCGATCGCGACGACGTCGGTGATGACGCCCGCGCTCAGCCGGATGCCGAGCCGCGCCGCGATTTCCTTGCCCTCGGGCGAGTTCTCGAGCAGGACTGTGGTGGCGCCTGACTTGTCCGCCACGGTGGCCAGGAAGGCGGCCTTCGGCGCGACGAGGTAGTCGTCGAGGTCCGCTGCGGACGGCCGGAAGACGGTGGCCGCACCGTAGGCACCCAGGGTGCCGGCGACGTCGTCGGACAGTTCGCCGTTGACTGCCACAGCGGTTTCCCCGAGGGAGCGGGCGATGGTGAGGAGTTCCAGGCTGCTCTTCTTCAGAGCCTGCCCGGGGTTGTCAATGAATACCAGTACGTTTGCCATGTTGTGGAGTCCTCTTAGAGCAGCTTCTGGGCGGCCAGGAAGTCAACCAGCTTGATGCCGGCGTCGCCTTCGTCCGTGATGATGGTGCCGGCAGTGCGCGGCGGGCGTTCCTCGGCGGCCGTCACGCGCGTCCAGGATCCGGAGTGGCCCACCTGGGAGGAATCGACCCCGATGTCAGCCAGGGAAAGAGTGGTGATGCTCTTGCGCTTGGCCGCGATGATGCCCTTGAAGTTGGGGTAGCGCGGTTCGTTGATCTGGTCGGTCACGGAAACCACCGCGGGCAGGGACGCCTCAACCGTCTCCGAGTGGGTGTCAGCATCACGGCGCGCCGAGACACGTCCGCCGTCCACGTCCAGGGAGGAGGCGAAGGTAACCTGCGGAAGACCCAGACGCTCCGCGAGCTGCGCGGGCACCAGGGACGTCTCGCCGTCTGTGGAGGCCATGCCGGTCAGCACGAGGTCCACCGGGCTGTCGGCGCCGAGGTGGCGGACTGCCGCTGCGAGCGCCAGGGAGGTTGCCGCTGCGTCCGAGCCTGCCAGCGCGGCGTCGGTGAGGTGCACGCCCTCGGTGGCGCCGATCTGCAGGGACTTCTTGATGGCATTCACGGCACCGGCAGGTCCCATGCTCAACGCGATCACTTTGTTGCCGGCCTTGGCACCCCCGCGCGCTTCGGCAAGCTGCAGCGCAGCCTCGAGGGCGTACTCATCCAGTTCGGACAGGATGCTTTCGTCGCGGTCCGTGGTGTGGCCCTCGCCGCTGAGGTGCCGGTCGAACTGGGCGTCCGGCACATGCTTGACCAGGACGACGATCTTCAATGTCTCTTCCACTGTATTTACAGCAGCCTTCCGTGCTTGTGGATAGCCAGCCGGGTGAGGTCATGGCCGTGGAACGCCCGGGATACGGGTAGCTCCTAGCTAACCATATTGGGCCCGTCATATGACGTCCCGTTAACGCCTGTGTCAAAGGCCCTGAGTCAACGGGCTGAGCCAACGGCAGGAACGACGACGGCGGGCCGCACCTCCCTGGAACTCAAGAGGTGCGGCCCGCCGTCGTACTGTGCGCAGTTCCTGCTGTGCGGCTGCCTACTGCTCTGCTGCAGCGCCGAGCGTGACGTCCAGCTGCTGCTCGCGGCCGTTGCGCAGGACCGTGATCTTCACCGAGGAGCCGGCGGGCTGCTCACGGACAGCTGCCGTCAGCTGGTTCGGGTCACTGATGGCCAGGTCATTGAAGCGCGTCACCACGTCGCCCACCTTGATCCCGGCCTTCGCCGCCGCCGAGCCCTGCTCCACCGAGGCCACGTCGGCTCCGGTCGAGAACCCGGCATCCGATGCCGACTTCGCCTGCACGCTCACGCCAAGCTGGCCGTGGGTGGCCTTGCCGTTGTCGATGATTTCCTGGGCCACGCGCTTTGCATTGTTGATCGGGATGCTGAAGCCCACGCCGATGTTGCCTGTTCCGCTTGCAGCGGAGCTGCCGCCGGCCGAGGCGATCGCGACGTTCATGCCGATCACTTCTCCCTTGTTGTTCACCAGCGCGCCACCGGAGTTGCCCGGGTTGATCGCCGCATCGGTCTGGATGACGTTGATGGCGATCGATCCCTTGCTGGCCGAGCTCTGGCTCTGCCCCTGGCCCGGAGGAGCGAACTCGAAGCCCTGGTCGCCGCCCTGGGAGTTGTCCGTCCCCTCCTTCGGGGCCGCCGAGGACGCGACACTGATGGTCCTGTTCAGCGTGGAGACGATGCCATCCGTTACGGTGCCGGTGAGGCCCAGCGGGGAACCGATGGCAACAGCCGTGTCCCCGACGTTCAGCTTGCTGGAATCACCGAGCGCAGCCGGAGTGAGGCCCGACGGGTTGTCCACCTTGATGACCGCGAGGTCGGAGAGCGGGTCGGTACCAACAACCTTGGCGGAGAGAACGCGGCCGTCGTTCGTGCGAATTTGGATGTCCGCGCTCGCGGTGGTGCCATCCAGCGTCACCACGTGGGTGTTGGTGAGGACGTGGCCCTGGTCGTCGAGGATGATCCCGGAGCCGGTGCCGCCCTCGCTGCCACTGGTGGCCTTGATGGTCACCACGCTCGGTGATGCCTTGACGGCTGCGGCCGTGATCTCGTTGACCGAGTCCTGGTTGTTGACGATCACCGTTCCGGGCTGGCTGCCGGAACTGGCCGCCGGCGCGGTGCCGCCGCCGTCGAACAGGTTGCCGGAGCCCACCGTCGCAACCCCGCCACCCACGAGCCCCGCGGCCAGGATGCTGGCAACGAGCGTGCCGACGCCGAACGTCGCTTTGCGCTTGGGCTGGCTGGCCCGGTTGTCCTGGAAAGCGGGATGGGTGTTGTGCGGGGAGTACTGGGCACCGGCGGGCTGGGGAGCCGGCGCCGACTGCTGCCCGTAGAAGGGGGCGTGCTGGGGGTAAACGGGGTGCGGACCGCCGGTACGCTGCTGCTGCAAGTTATCGCGGCTCTCCGCGGGGCTGCCATACGGCCGGCCTTCGTCTGGCTGGCCTGCCCGGGGCTGCCCTTCGCTTGGCTGGCCAGCGCGTGAGTGGTCTGTGTCCTGCGCCGGCCGGTACAACGGCCGGGTGGGGTTGCTGCCGGAGTCCAGGCGTACCGTGGGGTTCTCGGAACCATCGCCGGTGCGGAATTCGCCGTCCTGGTGTGCAGAAGGCTGGAGACCCTCATCGGGCTCACGCCGAGGGGTCGGATCAACAGGGCGCCCTGAAGGATCTCGGTTCTCAGGTGCTGCGCCCGGTACTGGGTGCTCAGTCATTGGACTTCCTTTCATCCGCGTCTGTATTAACTATGGACGATCGGACTGAAACTAAAACGGACGTTTGCTGGGAGGTTCCTGAATGCCCTCCGTGACGGTGTGACTGCCGGTGTTCTCAACGGCCACTTAGGTCTCCAGCGCTTTTCGCTGGTGGCATATTCCCCGCCGTGGACGGTCCTGCTGGTGCACCATAGAATCAAGAAGAATTGCCACAGCGACCTGCGGCTTTACACCCGGCGTGGGGGCGCTGCTGCATTCTGTGACGGCTGTTCGTCCCGAACCAGCCGCGGCGTGCTGAAGGGTTGCCATGCGGTCAATGTTGAAACGTGTACTCGCCGTGATCGGCCTGACTGGAATGTTGGTGGCTCCGGCCGCCGCAGCCTGGGCCGAGGATCCGGTAA
This sequence comes from Arthrobacter globiformis NBRC 12137, assembly GCF_000238915.1. Lineage (GTDB taxonomy): Bacteria > Actinomycetota > Actinomycetes > Actinomycetales > Micrococcaceae > Arthrobacter > Arthrobacter globiformis. The sequence goes on from NZ_BAEG01000085.1 coordinate 180,976, forward strand.
ACATCCCCTCCGGCCAAAACATCGTCGACGACGCGAACGTCCTCGGCGGCCGCAAGGGCGAAGTTGAGGAATCCATCCAGAAGCTCCTCAAGGACCACAAGTACAACCTGTACGTGGTCACTGTTAAGTCGTTTGAAAATCCGGCTGACCCTGCCGCTTGGGGTAATACCGTCGCAAAGCAAAAGGGCATGGGCCCCGCTGACGTGATCCTCGCCATCGCCACCGAGCAGGGCAAATACTACTTCGCGCCCAATAGCTCCAGCGAAATCTACCCCAAACGGACCACCATCACGCAGAACGCCATCGCGGCCAACCTCGGTGCGGGCAAGAAGGACTTTGCCCAGGCGGCCATTGACACCGCGGCCGCCATCGGTGACGCTGCGGACGGCGGAAGCGGAACCGTCCCCTCCGGTGCTGGCGCAGGCACGGCCGTCCTCGTGGGCGCCGGAATCGTCGCAGCCGGCGGCGCGGGCACATATCTTTACCTGCGCAACAGGCGGAAGAAGGCCGGCCAGGCGTCCAGCGCAAGCTACGGCCCGCAGGGCGCCGAACTCGATCCCCTGGCCGGAATGAGCATCGAAGACCTGCGCAGGAAGAGCGGCTCCCTGCTGATTGAGGCAGACGACGCGATCAAGTCGAGCGAGCAGGAACTGGGCTTCGCCGAGGCGCAATACGGGGAAGCGGCCGTGGGCAACTTCACCAAGGCGCTCCAGGAGGCGAAGGCGCACATGTCCGAGTCGTTCAAGCTCCAGCAGCAGCTGGACGACCACATCCCCGATACCGAAGAACAGCAGCGCAGCTGGCTCGGAGAAATCATCCGGAGGTCGGAGGCTGCCCTTTCCTCCCTGCAGGAGCAGAAGGCGGACTTCGACTCGCTGCGCGAGCTCGAGAAGAATGCACCGCAGGCTCTCGCCGCGGTGGACACCGGCGCTGCCGAGGCCGATGCGAAGATCGCCCGGGCCGACCAGACCCTGGCGGAACTGCGCGGCAAGTACGCGGATACCGCCCTGGCACAGATCTCGGACAACATCACCCAGGCCAAAGAGCGTCTTGCCTTCGTGCAGAATGCCAGCGCCACGGCCCGCGAAAAGCTCGCGTCCGGAGAAGGAAGCCTCGCTGCGGTGGCCGTCCGGGCAGCAGAGGAGAGCCTGCACCAGACCAACGTGCTGCTGGACGCTATCTCCAAGGTCGCCGGCAACCTGGACTCGGCCCGTGAGGGACTGGAGTCCGCCGTTGTGGACACGTCCCAGGACCTTGCGCAGGCACGGGCTATGATCCAGTCCGGCGCACACCCGGAGCTTGAGGGGCCAGTAGCTGGCGTCGAAGCGGCCCTCGCCCGTGTGAAGAGCGAAATTCAGAACGGCAAGATTGATCCCATCGCCACTCTCGAGCGGGTCGAGTCGGCGCACCAGGCCCTCGACCAGGCGCTGGGCGGGATCCGGGACCAGCAGGAGCAGGCACGTAGGGCGCAGGCTTCACTGCAGCAGACCATCATGTCGGCGCAGGCGCAGATCAGCGCCACCTCGGACTACATCACGGCCCGCCGCGGCGGCGTCGGCACGGAAGCGCGGACCCGGCTGGCGGAAGCCCAGCGCAACCTCGATTACGCGCTGTCCATCTCCCGCAACGACCCCGTGACTGCACTGACCTACGCGCAGCAGGCGCATGCGCTGGCTGCCCAGGCGGCCCAGCTGGCCCAGTCCGACGTCGACAGCTTCGGCTACGCCAACCAGGGGTACGGCCAGGGGTACGGGCGCGGCGGCATGTTCGGCGGCGGCGGAGGCGGCGGCCTCGGCGGTGCCATCCTCGGCGGCATCCTCATCAACTCCATCCTGAACGGCGGCAGCGGCGGCGGCTGGGGCGGCGGCCACAGCGATGGCGGTGGCTGGGGCGGCGACTCAGGCGGTGACTTCGGCGGAGGAGACTTCGGCGGGGGTGACTTCGGCGGCGGGGACTCGGGCAGTTTCTAGCCAGCAAGACTAAGCGCCGGCCCGTTCGATTGGGCCGGCGGGTAGAAGCGGTACATCAACTGTTCACTGAATTCAGTGGGAAACACTGAGCAGGACGAAAGGTAACACCATGAAGCAGTCCATATTCGGCCGCATGGCGCAGCTGGCAAAGGCCAACATCAACTCGCTGCTGGACCAGGCCGAGGACCCGCAGAAGATGCTGGACCAGATGGTCCGGGACTACACCAACAACATCGCCGAAGCCGAGTCCGCGGTGGCCCAGACCATCGGCAACCTGCGCATGCTTCAGGACGACTACAACGAGGACATCAAGAACGCGCAGGACTGGGGCAACAAAGCCCTGGCCGCCTCCCGCAAGGCCGACGAGTACCGCGCGGGCGGCAATGCGGCCGACGCCCAGAAATTCGACAACCTGGCCAAGGTGGCCCTGCAGCGCCAGATGTCGTCGGAGAACGAAGCGAAGGCCGCCGAGCCGAACATCGCCTCCCAGACCGAGGTCGTGGACCGCCTCAAGACCGGGCTGGACCAGATGAAGGGGAAGCTGAACCAGCTCACCAGCAAGCGCAACGAGCTCGTGGCCCGGTCCAAGACGGCCGCCGCCCAGTCGCAGGTCCACGACGCGCTCAAGAGCATCGATTTCATGGATCCCACCAGCGAGGTGGGCCGCTTCGAAGAAAAGATCCGTCGAGAAGAGGCCAAGGTCCGCGGCCAGCAGGAACTTGCCGCGTCGAGCCTCGATGCGCAGTTCAACCAGCTCGAGGACCTAGGCGAGCAGACCGAGATCGAGGCCCGGCTTGCGGCGCTCAAGTCAGGCAACTCCAAGCCCGCCATCGGGGCCGGCGGCACCGCGGCACCGGCATCGTCGTCCACGGTGGACGAGGCGGGTTTCGACAAGCTGTAAGGCACATACTGAACCGGAGTCGCGGGCAGCGTCACCGGTAGAGGCCGGGATCCACAGGGGTCCCGGCCTCTGCCGTCTCCGGGCCGTGTAGCGTGAAAGCATGGCCTCCACTATTGTCTGGCTCCGGGACGACCTCCGACTCGACGACAACCCAGCCCTCGCCGCCGCGGCCGCGCTGCCGGATCCCGTAACCGTTGTCTACATCCTCGACGAGCACTCCCCTGGCATCCGCCCGCTGGGTGCTGCGGCAAGGTGGTGGCTTCACCATTCCCTGTCCGCCCTCGGCGCCAGCCTCGAGGCGCGCGGGTCGCGGCTGCTGCTCCGCCGCGGCGCCGCCGCGTCGGCCATCGAGGAGCTGGCCGCCGAGACCGGCGCCGGAAGACTGTTCTGGAACCGGCGGTACGGCCAGCCGGAGCGGAGCATCGACGCAGGTGTCAAGGAGTGGGCTGCCGGGCAGGGCATTGAGGCCACCAGCTTCCAGGCAAACCTGCTGTTCGAGCCGTGGACAGTGCGCACCGGCTCGGGCGGGCCGTACAAGGTCTTCACGCCGTTCTGGCGCACCTGCCTGGCTGGCGCCGAACCCCGCCTTCCCGCCGATCCCCCGGACCACTTGCCGCAGCCGGCCGCCGGAACGTCCGGCCGCCCGCCTGCCGGTGACCGGCTGGACAGCTGGCGGCTCCTCCCCCGGCGGCCGGACTGGAGCGGCGGCCTCGCCGCGGCCTGGACTCCCGGCGAGGATGGCGCCCACGAACGCCTGGAAGATTTCCTGGACGGTCCCGTGGAGGACTACGGCAAGGGACGGGACCTGCCGGGCGTCGAGGGCACCAGCCGTCTCTCACCGCACCTTCGCTTCGGTGAGATCAGTCCCTTCCGCGTCTGGCATTCCCTCCGGGAACAGTTCCCGCGCCATGCACCAGCCGACGTCGGGATCTTCCGGAGCGAGCTGGGCTGGCGTGAATTCTGCTGGCAGCTGCTGTACGAAAATCCTGACCTGGCCACGCAGAACTACCGCCGGGAGTTCGACCACTTTGCCTGGCAAACGCCGTCGGACGCTGAACTGGAGGCCTGGCAACAGGGGCGCACCGGCTACCCCCTGGTGGACGCCGGTATGCGGCAGCTGTGGCAGACCGGCTGGATGCACAACAGGGTCCGGATGGCTGCGGCGTCATTCCTGGTGAAAAACATGCTTGCCGACTGGCGGGTGGGCGAAGCCTGGTTCTGGGACACCCTCGTCGACGCCGACGCGGCCAACAACCCGGCCAACTGGCAGTGGGTTGCGGGCTCAGGCGCGGACGCCTCCCCTTACTTCCGGATCTTCAATCCGGTGACGCAAAGCAAGAAGTTCGACGCCGGAGGAAGTTACCTTCGCGGCTACGTCCCGGAACTGGCGGACCTGGATGACCGCACCGTGCACGAGCCGTGGAAGAACCCGTCGGCGGCTCCCGGCTACCCGGAGCCACTGGTGGGCCTCCAGGAATCCCGGGAACGGGCGCTGGAGACCTACCAGCGGCTCAAGGAGGGGTGAAGCGGCTAGCGGCTGGTGACCTTGCCCATGAGCGACGCGATGGGGCGCAGGAACAGCGGCCGGGCCAGGAACCATGCCGCAACCATGACCGCGACTGATGCCACGAAGAACCAGAAACCGACCCAGCTCACGTCGTCGCTCCCGCCGTACATGTGGTTGAGGTTCCGTAGCGCGCCCGTGGCCAGAACCAGGAATACGTGCACCACAATGAAGGCCACGAAGTAAATCATCACCGGGAAGTGCACTGCGCGGGCGGCCTCGATGGGGAAGGCCTTGTTCAGCCCGTTCGCCTTTTTCGGCCACACGGCGGACATCCGCAGGCCGGTGATGAAGGCCAGCGGGGCAGCGATGAACACCGTCGCGAAGTACGTCAGCAGCTGCAGGGCGTTGTAGTTGACCCAGCCGTTCTCCGTGGGCCAGTTCAGCGAGGCGTACTGCAGGGCGGCCGAGACGGCGTTCGGGAAAACATCCCAGGACGTGGGGACGATCCGGGTCCACTGGCCGGTCGCAAACAGCAGGATCACAAAGACGAGCCCGTTCAGAATCCACAGCACATCCAGCGTCAGGTGGAACCAGAGTTCCAGGCTGATCTTGCTGGGAGCCGTCTTGGTCCTGATGAGGCCCTTGTTGTTTCGGGTCCAGTAGCCGCCGGGACGGGTGCTGGTGCGGACCTGCCAGCCCGAACGGATGATGAGCAGCAGGAAGAAGGCGTTCAGGAAATGCTGCCAGGCCAGCCACGCAGGGAAGCCGACAGGGGCGCCGGCAGGAAGCTCCGAATGCCCCGGGTACGAAGCCAGGAAGGACTGTACGCCGGAAAGGCCGGTGGCCCACTTTGCGAGCAGAACCACCACCACTGCAGCCACGAGGACCGCCGGCACGGTCCAGTAAATCCTGGACCGCTTGCCTTTCGCAGCGCCGGTTTTGTTCTTCGTTGTGGACATCGAAACTACATTCCTCTCGAGGATGACTGAGTCGGGCATCTGCCGCGCAGAAGCGCTCGGGCCCTGCGAAAGAGAATACTAGGAACAGCCAATACGTGAACAAAAGCTACCGGGAAAAGCAAGAGACCCCGACCGGCTTGTCACCGGTCGGGGCCTCTTCATGGTTGCGGGGACAGGATTTGAACCTGTGACCTCTGGGTTATGAGCCCAGCGAGCTACCGAACTGCTCCACCCCGCGTCGCTTGATCAACTGTACCCTACTTTCGCGGCCGCTTTGACCACGGCCGCTGCGCCCGGACCGGGCGGCACTCCGGGGAGTGCAACCGTCAGCCGGACAGCAAAAAACCCGGACCACCAAACGGTGATCCGGGTTTTTTTCTTCAGTTGCGGGGACAGGATTTGAACCTGTGACCTCTGGGTTATGAGCCCAGCGAGCTACCGAACTGCTCCACCCCGCGTCGCAAGAACTACTCTACCGGCCGGTGAACAGGAGGCCAAATCCAAACGACGTGATCTGCGTCTCCGCCAAAGCGAAAGGCCGGCCCATCCCCTTTTGCGGGGAGGGCCGGCCTCTTCTCACTCGGCTGTCGGTCAGCTGCTGGGTGACGGGGTAGGCGTAGCTGACGGCGACGTCGGGGTGCTGGCCGTTCCGGTACCGGCAATCCTCGCCTCGGCATCGAGCGCCTTCTTCAGCGCATCCGACAGTTTCTTCTGCTCGTCGCCGTACGCCGCGAAGTCGCCCTTCGCCAGCGCTTCCTGGCCCGCCTTGATCGCGGCGTTGGCTTCGTCCAGGGCTGCCTTCAGCGCCGCCCTGGCATCCGCCGAGCCCGTTGAAGGCGGCGTGGTGCCCGGAGACGTCGGCGTCTTGCCGTTTGTCGCGTCTCCGGCCTGGGCCCCTGACCGGCCGCCGAACAGCTGGTTCAGGGCCGCATCCAATGTGGGAGCGAAGCCGATCTTGTCACCGAACGCCACGAGCACGCGCTGCAGCGTCGGGTAGGACGTTTCGCCTGTGGACCGCAGGTACACGGGCTGGATGTAGAGCATTCCGCGGCCGGCGGGAAGCGTCAGCAGGTTGCCGTTAAGCACATCCGAGGCACCCTGGCGCAGCAGGTTCAGCGCTTGGGAGACCGTGGGGTCCGAGTTGAACTTGTTCTGCGCCTGGCCGGGGCCGGGAACCTGGGCTTCCGGCGGAACCTGCAGGAGCCGCAACTGTCCGTAGCTTTCCGCCTTCACGCCCTTCTTGGAGCCCGCGTCGGAATCGGCCGCGAGGAATCCGTAGAGGACGTTGCGGGCGTTGTTGTTGACCACCTGCGGAATGTAGGAGGAGGTGAGTTGGAACGCGGGGGCCTTCTGGTCCGGCATCTGCAGCGACATGTAGAACGGAGGCTGCTTCACTTCCTGGGACACGGTGGGATCGTTCGGAACGCTCCACGCGTCGTCGTTCTTGTAGAAGCTCACGGGATCGGTCACGTGGTAGCGGCCAAGGAGCTCACGCTGCACCTTGAACAGGTCCTCCGGGTAGCGGACGTGGCTCATGACCGCGGCCGACATCTCCGAGTAGGGCTTCAGGGTGGAAGGGAACACCTTCTGCCAGGCCTTCAGGAGCGGATCCTGGTCATCCCAGGCGTAGAGCGTGACGGAACCGTCGTACGCGTCCACAGTGGCCTTAACCGAGTTGCGGATGTAGTTGACGGAGCTGTTGGGCAGCGCCACGTTGCGCCCCGCGGTGGTTTGTGAATCCGTGGTGGCGTCGGAAAGCTGTTCCTGCTGCGAGTACGGGTAGTACTGGCTGGTGGTATAGCCATCGACGATCCACTTGACCCGTCCGTCAACGACGGCCGGGTAAGCGTTGCCATCGACCGTCAGGTACGGCGCCACCTTCTGCACGCGTTCCCGCGGGTTGCGTTCGTACAGGATCTGGGAGGCTTCGTTCACGCCGTCGGACAGCAGCAGGTCAGAGGACTGGAACTTGATCGAGTACAGGACCTTGTTGAAGAAGCTGCCGACGTTCGGGCCGCCGTTTCCGGTGAACGTGTACTGTGTCTCGCCGCCCTCCCTGGAGGCCGGACGGTCCTGTTCGCGGGGCGAAGCGCCTTCCGGCGCGCCCACGATCGAGTAGTCCGGGGAGTCCTCACCGAAGTAGATCCGGGGTTCGTAGGTCTTGTCGTTGCCGAGGACGCCGGTGGACGGGATGCCGGACTGCAGGAACTCCGGCTTTCCGTCGGCCGTGAACTTGTTGCCCTTCGCGGCAACAACACCGTAGCCGTGGGTGTACACGACATGGCGGTTCAGCCAGGACTGTTGGTCGGCACTCAGGCCGTCCGGGTTCAGCTCGCGCACGGCGATGACGGTGTCCTGCATCTTGCCGTCCACCATGTACCGGTCGACGTTGAGCGCCTTGGGGAACTGGTAGTACGGGCGGAACTGTTCAAGCTGTGAGAAGGCATCCGAGATGAGATTCGGATCCAGGAGCCGGATGTTTGCTGTGGTCTGCGCGTCCGGGGCAAGGGCGCCGGCCGTGGTGGTGGTGGTGGCGTTGTACCGCTCCACCTTCACCTGGTCCAGGCCGTAGGCTGCCCGCGTCATGCCGATGTTGCGCTCGATGTACTTCCGTTCCAGGGTCTGCTCGGAAGGGCGGACCTGGAACTGCTGGATGACCCACGGGTAGACACCGCCGGCCAGGATGGAGGTGATGACCAGCATCGCCGTACCGATGACCGGAAGCCGCCATTTGCCGATGACGGCAGCGACGATGAAGAGGATGGCCACGAGGGCCGCCGCCACGGCCAGGATCGCCTTCGTGGGGATGACGGCGTTGACGTCGGTGTACAGGGCGCCCGCCCAGCGGCCGCCGCTGTTCTGCAGTGCCGAGTAGCGGTCCAGCCAGAAGTTGATGCCCAGCAGGATCAGGAATGAGGCGCCGGTGACGGCGAGGTGGATCTGCGCGGCGCGGCTGGTGAAGATGCCGCGCTCCATGATCCTGATGCTGCCGTAGAGGTAGTGCGTGAGAATGCCCGCAATGCCGGCCACGATCGCCACGCTGATCAGGAATCCGGTGACGAAGCCCAGGAACGGCAGCGTCATCAGGTAGAAGCCGATGTCGAGCCCGAACTCAGGATCCTTCTGGCCGAAGGACTCCTGGTTGAAGAACAGCATGACCTTCTGCCACTGGCTGGAGGCGGCGCTGCCGGCGAAGAGCCCGAACAGCACGGGCAGCCCGACCATGACCACCCGCCGGACGGGTTCCAGCTGCGCCTGGTAGCGGTTGAGGTTATCCCGGATTTCGGAGTCCGGCGCGTACACCGGCCGGGCGTGGTACGCGATGCGGATCGCATAAAACACGGCCGCGAACATGAGGAGGAAGCCGGCGGCAAAAATGCCGATCCTCGCCAGGTTCTCCGTCAGGAACACCTGGAAGTAGCCCAACTGCTGGTACCACAGGACGTCCGTCCACACATTGGCGAAGAAGATGAACCCGACAACAACCAGCGCAACGACGATGAGCGTGGGCGTCAAAGCACCGCGCCTTGTCTGGAGTTTTCCGGGCGGGGTGGGGCTGGCAGGACGGGACAAACTCGTACCTCATAGCTTTTTAGTTGCTGTTCTTTAATTTTAAGTTGTGGAGGGCCTGCATAGCGCCGGCACCGGCTGTCAATTAGTGCCACGAGCGGACCGGAGCCTTAGTTCCTCGATTTAGTCTAGTTGTTGGTGCAGGCCGGAAGTCCCGACGTGTCGGCACCCTTGGCGGCCAACTCCACGGCGGACTTTGCTTCGTCCAGGTTTTCCACCTTGACCACCTGCAGCCCGTCCGGAACATGCCCTACAACCTCCGCGCAGTTCGCCGCCGGGGCCAGGAACATAGAGGCACCGTCAGCCCGGGCACCGTGCATCTTCACCGCGATACCGCCGATCGGGCCAACCACGCCGTCGGGGCTGATGGTGCCGGTCCCCGCGATGTGCTTTCCGCCGGTGAGATTTCCGGGCGTCAGGGTGTCCATGATGCCCAGGGCGAACATCATCCCGGCACTCGGGCCGCCCACCTTGTCCAGGGAAATCTTCACGTCGAACGGGAAAGTGAAGCGGTACTGCAGAAGTACGCCCAGGATGTACCGCCCGGAGGGGTTCTTCGCCGGCGTCACGGTTTCCGTGATCTGCTTGCCGTCCCGGCTTACGACGACGACGGCCGGCTTCCCCTTTCCGGCGGCGAGTTCTTCCTGGATCACCTCCAGTGAGGTGACAGCTTTGGCGTTGATGGACGTGAAGACGTCACCCTTCTGCAGCTTGCCCTGCGCGGCCGAGCCCTCGGACAGGTCCGCCACTTCAAGCTTCTGCCCGTAAGGAATTTCGAGCCCCTTCAGGGCCGCCGCCACAGCGTTCTCCTGCGACGTGGCCATGGCCACGGCACTCTCCTGCTGCGATTCCTCCTTGGTTACGCCAGTCGGGAAGATCAGTTCCTCGGGGTACACCGCCTTGGAGTCGTCAAGCCACGCCGAGAACGCCTCAAAGACGCTGACGGGACCGTTGGGACCGCCGTCGACATAGACAGTGGTGAGATCGAGGTTTCCCTTGGCCGGGAATGTCTCGCGGCCGGAAACGCTGATCACGGGCTTCGTATTTTCCATGCCCAGTGTGTTGAATGTGGGCCCGGGCGATTCCACCACATACGGGACCGGCAGGACCGCGGCCGTCACGCCCAGCCCGAGCGCAAGAAGCCCGGACAGTGCCATCGCGGAGATGCGGGGATCCCTCCCCCGGACGCGCCGGGACCGTCGGGAATCCTCAGTTCCATCGGGATTCCCGCCACCGGCGGCGGGCGCCGGGGACTCCTCTGCGGGCTGGCCGCCCTTGGTAATCGTCACTGAAGGACCTCTCCGCACCGCGTCGTTCAGCGCTGCACCGCGGCCGCAGCCCGGCGGACGGCCGGGCGCAGCCTACATACGTTCCGGCTTCTAACACTACGCGTCCCGGCCTGGCGTTAGCTCTTTGCCTACAGCGAACGTCCCTGCTTTCGGCAGACAGCCGCTCCCGCACAGGGGTAGCGTGAAAGTTGATTAATAGTCACACACCGACGATCGGCGGGATCATGACCTCCAATCCACTCAATCCGTCCAACGGCGACGAAAATCCAAAGGATCCGCTGGCGGAGATGCTGCAGAACCTCATGGGCGGCAAGGGCCTGGGTGACATCGACCCCGCCGAACTGGCCAAAGCCGCCGGGCTGCCCAACGATCCCAACCTGCTGGCCCAGATGTTCTCCCAGGTGCAGGCCATGATGAGCGCGCCTTCGGAAGGCCCCGTCAACTGGAAACTCGCCCACGACAACGCCCGCCGGGTGGCCGCCGGCAGCTCCGACCCCTCCGTCACGTCCGCACAGTCCCGCGAAGTGGATGAGGCGCTGCGGCTTGCAGAGCTCTGGCTGGACCAGGTCACGGACCTGCCCGCTACCGGCCTCATCGGCAAGGCCTGGTCCCGCGCCGAATGGGTCGAGGAAACACTCGGCACCTGGAAGCGGCTGACGGAGCCCGTGGCCAACAGCGTGGCCAACGCCCTCTCCACCGCCATGACGGAGCAGATGCCGGAGGAGATGAAGTCCATGATGGGCGGCGCCTCGTCCATGCTGCAGAACGTTGGCGGCGCCATCTTCGGCATGCAGCTGGGCCAGGCCATCGGAGCACTCTCCACCGACGTGGTTAGCTCCACGGACATCGGCGTTCCGCTGGCCGACCTGGAGATGGCGCTGCTTCCCGGCAACGTGGCCAAGTTCGGCGAGGGGCTCAGCCTGCCCGAGAACGACATCCGGCTCTTCCTTGCCGTCCGCGAGGCGGCACACGCCCGTCTGTTCGTCCAGGTTCCGTGGCTTCGCGGGCATCTGCTGGGCGCCATTGAGGCCTACGCCCGCGGCATTCACATCGACACGTCGCGGATCGAGGAGCTCGCCCGGGACCTTGACCCGAGCAACCCGGAGGGTATCCAGGAAGCCCTGTCGCAGGGCGTCTTCATGCCGCAGCGCACGCCGGAACAGGACCAGGCACTGCAGAAGCTGGAGACCGCGCTGGCGCTCGTCGAGGGCTGGGTGGACGAGCTCACCGCTGCGGCCACGGAAAAGGTTCTTCCTTCCGCTGCAGCGCTGCGCGAAACGGTCCGCCGCCGCCGCGCCACTGGCGGCCCTGCGGAACATGCGTTCGCGTCCCTCGTCGGGCTGGAGCTGCGGCCCCGCCGCCTCCGCGAAGCCGCCACACTGTGGGCATCGCTCAAAGCCGAGCGCGGCATCGACGGCCGCGACGCCATCTGGAAGCATCCGGACCTGCTCCCCACGGCCGAGGATCTTGACGATCCCAAGGGGTTCAGCGAACGCCGCAAGCTCGCCGAGGCCAGTGACAGCGAAGTGGACGACGCCCTCCAGAAGCTGTTGAACGGCGGTTTTGACAGCCCCGCCGACACCGAAGGCGAAAAGGCCGACGGCGAAAAGACGGACGAGGGCGACGAGGGCGACGCTCCGAAGAGCTAGCCGGACCCGCTGGTTGAGCGGTTGGGGAGCGAAGCCCAAGTTTCGAAGCTCAACCAGCGGTCTTTAAAAAGCCGGTTCCTCTGCTTCGCCGGGCGCCAGACCGCGCGACGTGGCAAACGACACGCCCTCCAGGAAAGCCTTGGCACGTTCCGTTTCGGGGTAGGCCTCCAGCAGTTTCCAGAACGCCGCGTTATGCCCAGCCACCAGCAGGTGCGCCAGTTCATGCAGCAGCACATAGTCGATGACCCACTGCGGCATGGGCCGGAGCTTGTCGGACAGCCGGATGGACCCGTCCGAAGGGGTGGCCGAGCCCCAGCGGGAGTTTTGGTTGCTGACCCACCGGACCGATGTCGGGGCCGACCTGCCGCCGAGGTACCTGGCCGAAAGCTCCGCAGCGTGTGCGGCCAGCGCCGCGTCCGAGGAAGGCCGGCGCCCCGCACCGCTGGAACGCTTCTCCCCCTGGGTCCGGAGCTTCTCCAGCATCCGGTGAACCCAGTCCGCTTCCTGCGCCCTGCTGAAGTGGGCGGGGATTGCGACGACGGCGGTACCGTTCTCCCAGAAGGCCGCGACTGTACGGCGGCGCCGCGCGGAGCGGCGGACCTCTACCGGCGCCCCGTCGTGGGTGGTCAGGGGCGTGGGGGTCTCTTGTTTTCCTGGCATCAGAAGGTGCTGCTTTCCGTCAGCACCGCGAGGACTGCTTCGCCGTACCGCTCCAGTTTGGACGGGCCAACGCCGGCGAGCTTGGCCAGTTCCTCAAGGGAGGACGGCCGGGCCTCGGCGATGGCGGTGAGGGTTGCGTCGGTGAAAACCACGAAGGCCGGGACGTCGGCGGACTGTGCCACATCCTTCCTCCACTCACGGAGGGCGTTGAACGTCTGCTCTTCATAGCTGGGCGGGCACTGGCTGCAGCGCCCCACCTTCCGCTCGGCCCCGCTGGCCAGCATGCTGCCGCAGACACGGCAGGATGCGGGGGCGGCCGCCTTGCGGCGCGGCGCTGCTCCCCTCCCCCGGGCGGCAGAGGTTGCCACCGAGTCCGGGCGCAGCCCGTCGAGGAAGCGGGACGGCTTCCGGTTGGCGCGGCCGCCGGGAGTCCGGGCGGTGGACCAGGAGAGGGACAGGTGCTCACGGGCGCGGGTAATGCCCACGTAGAGCAGCCGGCGTTCCTCGTCCACCGCGGCGGGAGTATCTGCAAAGGAGATGGGCATGAGGCCTTCGCTCATCCCCACGAGGAATACTGCGTCCCATTCAAGGCCCTTCGCCGCGTGCAGGGACGCCAGCGTGACCCCCTGGACGGTCGGGGCATGCTGGGCAACAGAGCGCTCCTGAAGCTCGTTGACGAAGTCAGCCAGGCCGAACTGCGGCCCCCGGTTCTGCGCCAACTCGTCCGCCAGGGCCACCAGCGCGGCAAGGGATTCCCAGCGTTCCCGCAGGGCGCCGCCACTGTGCGGGGCGGTGTCCGTGTAGCCAAGTGACGCCACGATGTCGCGCACCAGCTGCCCGAGCGGCTGGGGCTCGGACTCGGAAACGGCACGGGTGGCTGCCCGGAGCTGGAGGATCGCGTCACGGACCTCCTTCCGGGCAAAGAACCGCTCGCCGCCGCGCAGCTGGTAGCCGATCCCGGCGGATGCCAGAGCCTGCTCATAGGCTTCTGACTGGCCGTTAGTGCGGAACAGGACGGCGATCTCACTCGCCGGCACACCGTCGTCGAGGAGGGCGCGGATCTTGCCCGCGACCGTTGCAGCCTCGGCTTCGTCGTCAGTGCATTCGGTGAATTGCGGCTGGGGTCCCGGGGTCCGCTGGGCCACCAGCTTCAGGGGCGCGGCCCACGCGGCGTCTGCCGCCGGACCGCCGCTCCGCCGTGAGGCCAAGAGATCGTTGGCCAGCTTGACCACCTGCGGAGTGGACCGGTAGTCCCGGACCAGCTTGACCACGTTTGCGTCCGGGTACTGGGCCTTGAATCCGAGGAGGTGCTTCGGGGACGCTCCCGTGAACGAGTAGATGGTCTGGCTGGCGTCACCCACGACGCACAGCTCGTTGCGGCCGCCAAGCCACAGTTCCAGGAGCCGCTGCTGCAGCGGGGAAACGTCCTGGTATTCGTCCACCACGAAGTGCCGGTACTGCTCCCGGACGGTCGCTGCCACCTTCGGGTCTTCCTGCAGGATGCCCACCGTAATCAGGAGGACGTCCTCGAAGTCGATGACGTTGCGGTCAGTTTTGACGTCCTCGTAGGCCTGGAACACCCGGGCCACGGCTGTGAGGTCAAAGCCTCCCGGCGCGCCCCTGTCCTGCGCGTTTTCCAGGTAGTTGGCGGGGGTGAGCATGGACACCTTGGCCCACTCGATTTCGGACGCCAGGTCCCGGATGGAGGCACGGTCAGTGGTCAGCCGGAGCCGGCGGGCGGCCTCGGCGATCATCTGCGCCTTGTGGTCCAGCAGGTTGGGCAGCGCCCCGCCCACCGCCTGCGGCCAGAAAAACTGCAGCTGCCGCAACGCGGCCGCATGAAACGTCCTGGCCTGCACGTTTCCGACTCCGAGGTCGCGGAGCCGGCTGCGCATTTCCGCTGCCGCGCGCGCCGTGAACGTGACCGCCAGCAGCCGCTGCGGGCTGTACACCCCCGAGTGAACGCCGTAGGCGATCCTGTGGGTGATGGCGCGGGTCTTGCCGGTGCCGGCTCCGGCGAGCACGCAGAGCGGGCCGGTCAGGGTGGTGGCCACTTCCCGCTGCTCCGCGTCGAGTCCGCCAAGGATCCGGTCCTCCAGGGAGGCATTGCCATCAGGAATTTCTGTCGTCACTTCTTGCTGCTTGCTTTTATGGGGATGGATGGGCCGCTCCGCCATGGAGACGTCGACGGGAGGTGTGGTGCCGCGCGGGCGTAACTGGTCAGCCGTCCGCCGGACGGTCCTGGATCACGCCGCCGTACCAGTGCTCAATGAGGGACCTGGCGATGGAGAGCCTGGTGGAGATGACGATTTCGCCGCTCAGTACGGCCTCCTGGACTTCCTCCCGGCTGAACCAGCGGGCCCTGGTGACCTCGACGCCGTCGGGCTTTGCTTCTGTGTCGTCGGTGACGGCTGTAAAGCCGAGCATGAGGGACGCCGGGAACGGCCATGACTGGGAGCCGAGGTACTGGCACGATTTGACCCGCACGCCCACCTCTTCCTGGATTTCCCGGACCACGGCCTGTTCGAGGGACTCCCCGGGCTCGACGAATCCGGCCAGTGTGGAGTAGTTCTTTGCGTCCAGTGGACCGCCGCCGCCCAGCAGGACACGGCCATCCGGGCCAACCACCGTGACGATAATGGCCGGGTCTGTGCGCGGGTAGTGCTCGGAGTTGTCAGCCGGGCACCGCCGGACCCATCCGCCGGCCTCCACATTTGTGACGGTGCCGCACCGCGGACAGTGGGTGTGGGTGGCATGCCAGTTGGCAATGGCACTGGCCTCAACGAACAGTGCGGTATGCGTCGCATCCAGTTGCGCGGCGACGTCCCGGAAGCCTTCCCAGGTGGCTCCGGCGGGCAAACCGGCCGGAGCGGGATCCACCGGTTCCGGCAGGATGAAAAGCAGGACGCCGGTTCCTGCGGGAAGGTCCTCGGAGCCGAGTGCCGCGCCGAGATAGATGATGTGCGCCGGACTGGACGCCGATCTTTCGAGCCGGTCCAGCAGCGGGCCGGCCTCTGCCAGGACAAGCGCGTCTCCGTGGACGAGCGCATGCCGGCCGGACAGGAGCATCGCCTTGGCGGTTCCCTCCGCCAGCAGGTCCGGAACGAGGCCGGGCCTCATCCGTTCAACCGACCCCCTGTTGACCATTGCGGGCCGAACCGGCAGCACGGTGTCGACGAGATGGTTGGCAGGCAGTTGGCCTACCGGCAGCTGATGTTCCGGCATGGTGCCCGCCGCTTGACCGACCGGCGCAGCGGCCTCCGCATGACTCATGTATCCACCGTACTGACTCGCAGTGACAATTTACATTTCGGGAGGGCACCGGGAGGCCCGGACCGTGCGTCTCCGCTTGCCCCGGGGCATCCATATTTGGGCGGATCTCAAGACTCGCCGCGACACATCATTGTCTTGGACGCCGCTCAATCTACCGTGGAACCGTGAGAAGAGAACCAATCGAACTGGCAGCTGTGGCCACCGCGGCAGTCCCCGGACTGAGCCCGACCGCTGTGAGCTCTGCCCCGGATGACCCGGCAGACTTTGATTCGGCCCTCCTTCTTGATGCCGAAGGCAAGCGCTGGCGCGTCCGCTCGCCCCGGCACGCCGAAGCAAGCACCAGGCTGGAGACCGAGTTCCTGGTTCTGCGCGCTTTCGCGCCCGCCATCCGGGCCGAACTGCCGTTTCTCATGCCGACCGTGGCCGGCACCGTCCGGCAGCAGAACCTGACCACCTTCGTGTACTCCCACCTGCATGGCGCCACGCGCGCCGTCGAAGAGCTGACAGCCGGTCCGCAGGAGCTGGCGAAGGAGATCGGAACGGCGCTGGCGGCCATTCACGACCTGCCCCGGACGCTGGTGAGCAACGCCGACCTGCCCAGTTACACGCCGAACGAGTTTCGCCAGCGCAGGCTCAACGAACTCGACCAGGCCGCGACCACAGGCAAGATTCCGGCGCTCCTGCTCCGCCGCTGGGAGCACGCCATGGAAGACGTCTCACTGTGGCGGTTCAACCCCTGCGTGGTGCATGGTGACCTGCACGAGGACAACCTGCTGGTCGAGGACCACCGCGTCACTGCCGTCACCGGCTGGACCGACCTGCGGATCGGCGACCCCGCCGACGACCTCGCCTGGCTCGTGGCATCCAACGAGCACGAATTCGTCGACTCCGTGGTCAAGCACTACACCGCAAAGCGCCGTGACGCGCCGGACAACCACCTGCTGCGCCGGGCCGCGCTATCGGCTGAGTTTGCGCTGGCCCAGTACCTCGTCAAGGGCATCGCAGCAGCCGACGCCGACATGGTCGCCGAGGCCGAAGGCATGCTTTCCACGCTGGCCGACGACATCGCCGAATACGGCGGCCAGCCCATCAGCGTGGAACCGCTGCCGCCGGCCCAGCCCGACTCCCCGCCAACCGGCCAGGCACCGGCTTCACCCGGCCTCGTTGACGCCTCCGCAGCCACCGACATTTCCGAGGCCATGCCCGCCGTGCACGTCACGCCAATCCCGGTTGACGTGAAGCCCCTTCCGGTCGAGGTGGCGCCCATCCCGGCCGACGCGGAGGACTCCGGGGAGAACGCAGACCAGCCGTCAGGGCAGGACGCGCCGCAGGGCGCGGCGGACGACGCTGGCGCATCCGACGAAGCCGGAGCGGACGGGACACAGGACAGGGCACAGGAGGATGCCCCGGCCGCGAAGCCCTCAGGCGCCGACACGTCCACCGTCGCCCTCACGGTGGTCGACGCCAAGACGACCTAACCCGTAGGTCTTGCCAGCGGGCGGGCTTCCTAGTTCGCGAGGGCGGCGGCCACGATCCCTTCCAGTTCGGCGCCTGACGCCAGGTCGTGGGGGCGCACGACGTGGTTGTCCGCTACGTAGAAAAAGGCAGCCCGGACCTCGTCCAGCGGCACGCCCTTGAGCCGGGCCCAGGCCAGCCGGTAGACAGCCAGTTGGACGCTCTTGGTCTTCAGCTGCCCCGCGGACGGCCGCCGGCCGGTCTTCCAGTCCACGAGGTCCCAGCCGCCGTCGGCGTCCCGGAACACCGCGTCGATGCGGCCACGGACGACGACGTCGCCGATCCGGGTCTCCACGGGGACCTCCACATAAGCAGGCGATCTGTGCGCCCACCGGGAGTCCTTGAAGGTAGCCACCATGTCGTCAAGGCCGTACGCCTCATCAATGTGGTTATCAGAGCCGGGCGCTTCGCCGAGATCCAGCATTCCTGCCGTTCCAAAGTACTCTTCCACCCAGGCATGGAAGGCGGTGCCCTTGCGCGCCGACATGCCCGGTTCGCGCGGTACAGGCCTCCTGAGCCGCTGGACCACAGCCTCGGCGTCCTCCCCCAGGTCCACCAGCGTGGACGCTGAGATATGCCCGGGCAGATGCACGTCGCGGCTGCGGGCGCGCCTGGCACGGCGTTCGAGAAGGAGGGCAGCTTCGCGTTCCCAGCCCGCAGCCTGGGCACGGAGCCCCGTGCCCTCCGGGAGCCCCGGAGCACCGGCTTCGACAGCGGCGATCTCGGTGAGCAGCCGTTCCGCTGCACGGTCCATGGCCGCCCGCCGTCCCGGTACGAGCCGGAGCCGGTTGCCGCTGCGGGGGTCCACAGGACCTTCCAGCGGGTCATACGGCCAAGAAGCCACCTCCAGCTCCCGGGTCAGGGGACTTTCCTGGGGCAGGGATTCCTCGTCGACGGAGCCAGGGTGGATTTGCGCAGTCCCCTGGTCTGCCAGCGGCGCCAGCTCAGCAAGGAACGGCGACATCTCTGCCATCCCGCCGCGCCCGCCGACCCACGCTCCGCTGGAAACCCAGAGCACGTGCTTGGCACGGGTGTAGGCAACGTAGGCCAGCCTCCGTTCCTCGGCCTCGCCGTGGGCCTGAACGTCTCCCTTGAACACCTTCTCGGCGTCCAGCCACCCCTTCTGGTCGGGCTGGTCCAGATCCCACTGCGGAAGATCGGCACGGTCGCCCCGGAGGGGCCAGGGCAGGGCCGCGGAACCGCTGCTCCACCTCGAGTCACGGCTGCTGGGGAACGCGCCAGAGTTCAGGCCCGGCACGAACACGACATCCCATTCGAGACCCTTGGAGGCGTGCACCGTCAGCAGCTGCACGGCCTCGTGGTTGACGTCGGCGGGCGGCACATCCAGGCCGCCCTCCTCAGATGCTGCCGCCTCCAGCCATGAAAGGAAGGCCAGGACGTCCACCCGGTGCGATGTCTGCACGAACCCGGCGGCCGCATCCTGGAACGCATCCAGGTTCCGCCGCGCCTGGTGAATGCTGAATCCGGGCCTCGCGGCAACCTCGATGTCCAGCAGCATGGCCCGTTCCACCTCGCCCAGCAGGGTGGTCAGGTCCTCCCCCATCAGCGCCCGAAGCTGCCGCAGCTCGGTGCCCAGCCGCTGCAGCCGTTCGCGGGCAGGAGGGGTCAGGCTGCGGCCGTGCGCGGACGTCCAGCCCTCCTTGGGAAGCCAGTCCAAGGCTTCGACGAGGCTGGCGGCGTCGGTGATGTCGCCCTCGATAAGGACGTCCGGGGTTTCCTGGTCCGCGTCACCCGACGGATCATTCACACCCAGCCCGCCGCCGTTGTCGACCATGTCGCGGCCGTTATCAACCATGCCGCGGCGCCTGGCCAGAAACGCGGACCAGTCCCGGAACGCCATGAGGTCGGCGGGGCCAATCCTCCACCGGGCGCCGGCCAGTAGCCGCATCAGCGAATCCGACCGGCCCGGATCGGCCAGGACCCGCAGCGTGGAGACCAGATCCACGATTTCGGGAGTGTCCAGCAGCCCTCCCAGGCCCACAATTTCATACGGGATCCCCGTGGCCTCGAACTCCCTGCGCAGGCACTCCATCTGCGCGCGCCTGCGGCACAGGACGGCCATGGCAGGCTGGACGCGCGGTTCCTGGGAAGAACCGTCGAAATCCGTGACCCGGAACTTCAGGAGATCCTTGGCGATCGCCGCTGCTTCATCTTCATCCGTGGCAAAACGACCCATCACCACGCGGCCCTGCACCGCGGCCGGGCTCGGCCGCAGCGCGGGCACCTCCACGTTCGCGCTGGAAGACCGCTGCCCGGCGGGTCCGGCCTGCGCCGCGGCGGCGCTAAGCGGAGCCGCAATGAGGTTGGCGGCGGCAAGGATGTTGCGGCCGTTCCGCCAGGCGGTGGTCAGGTACGAAACAGGGGCAGGACGCCGGGACGCCGTCCCTGTCTGGCCGTCCTCGACGCAGACCGGAAACTCATTGACAAAGTGGAACAGCTGTCCGGCGGATGCCCCGCGGAAGCCGTAGATGGACTGGTTCGGATCACCGACGGCGGTGACGGCGTGGCCATCCCCGAAGAGCCTGGAGAACAGCACCAGCTGGGCGTGTGAGGTGTCCTGGAATTCGTCCAGCAGCACCACCTTGTAGCGCTGCCGTTCCATCTCGGCGGCCAGGGGCACCTCGCGGGCCACGCGGGCCGCGAGCGCCACGAGGTCGCCGAAGTCCAGCGCCCCGCGCGCCCTCTTGGCTTCCGCGTACCGTCCCACGAGCTCCGCCACGCTGGCCCGTGTCCGCAGCATGGCTCCGAGTTCGCCGGCGGCCTGGCTGGGGTTCTTCTTGGCCCCGGCCACATACGGCAGCGCCTCGAACTCGGCGAGCCGCTGCATCAGCCAGCCCTGCACACCGTCCGGGTCCTGGAGGTGCTCCGCGCACTCCCCCGCGAGCTGGATGACGGCTTTAACGAGGGTGGACTTGGCGACCCTGAAATGGGAATACTCGCCGTCGAAGGCCTCAACCACCTCACTGGCCAACTGCCAGGCCTGGGCGCCGCCCAGCAGCACGACATCCCGCTCGATCCCGAGCCGCAGCCCGTAGTCGGAGACGATGCCGCTGGCAAACGAGTGGTAGGTGGAAACCTTCGGCTCCAGGGCGTCCGCGCTGAGCAGCGCCCCTGCCACGGCGCCGCCGGCGTCACCGCCGGCCGTCCGCTGCAGCGCACTGAGTTTGGCGCGGATGCGGCTGGCCAGTTCGCCGGCGGCCTTTCTGGTGAACGTGACACCGAGGACTTCCTCCGGCTTGACCCAGCCGTTCGCGACCAGCCAGACGACGCGGTCGGCCATGGTGGCGGTCTTGCCCGAACCCGCGCCGGCGATGACCAGCCGGGGCGCCAGCGGCGAGGAAATGATGGCCGACTGTTCCGCCGTCGGCAGGTTCTTCTCCCCCAGCAGGACGGACAGCTCTTCGGGACTGAACCTGGGCTCGGGCAGCTCTGCCATCCGGCTCATTCGGTAACCTGCTTTCCCCGCGCACACAGCGGACATACCTCCGGCAGCCGGCAGCCGACGCCACCGAAACCGGCCTTGGCGGGATCGTGCCTTGCCTCGAATTCGTGGCCGGACATCACCGCGGCGGCGTCGTTCACCATTTCCATCGCCCAGTTGTCGCCCGGGTCCAGCGGGTCCTGGTGCTGGATACCCGGGCTCTTGGTGGTTGTGCCCAGCTGGGCCAGCACGGCACCGCCTGGCCGGGGCTCGGCGCCGGCAGCCTCGGAGTCGCCGAAGCCACCGGCCAGCACGGCCGCCTGATAGGCGCCCAACTGCGGGTGCCTGCCCAGTTCGGCCTTGCCCGGCTGCCGTTTGCCCGTCTTGAGGTCCACGATCACCAGCCGCCCCTCGGCGTCGATCTCCAGCCGGTCCACCTGCCCGCGCAGGACAGCCGACCGGGGACCCTCATCGGTGGGAACATCCGCTCGGGGAACAGCACCGGGTTCGGGCAGGGTTACCTCGAAGTCCTGCTCGACCCCGGCCAGGCGCCGGCCCTCGCTGCGCATGACCAGGATGTACTGCGCCAGCTTCCGGACCATGGCTTCTGCCCTGCGGAAGTCCAGCTTGCCTTCCCAGTTGTCCTTCATGCCCAGGGACGGCCAACGCCGGACAAGTTCGGCGAGGTATTCAGTTCCGCTGGCATCGGGGAGGTCCTGGGCGATGGCGTGCACCAGGGTGCCCAGGCTGCGGGCGAAGTCCGTGGCCGCTTCGCCGCCCGCGGCCTGGATGAACCAGTCCAGCGGGGATTTCTGCACCGACTCCACCTTGGACGGCGAAACGAAGACCGTGCCGCCCGGCGGGACTACCCTGTCCACGGACGTCAGCGGGGCCAGCCCCCACCAGGTGTCCGGATGGGCTCCGGGAACAGGCGGCTCGGCCGTGGCAAGGCGGGCCAGGACACGCACGGCTTCGCCGGCCTCGGCGGCCAGCCTGCCGTCCAGCTGGGCGTACTGGCGGAGTTCGGCCACCAGTGCACGCAGCGTCAGGGGCCTTTCCACGGGGGTATAGCCCCGCCCCTCCTCCCCTGGCAGCAGCGGCGCGACGTAGTCCAGAAAGGACGACGGCTGTTCGTCCTCCGACGACACGGCGGTGCACAGCAGCACGTCCTTGGCCCGGGACACCGCCGTGGAAAAGCTGCGGAGTTCGTCGTAGCGGATTTCCCGCAGCCGGCTCAGCGGGCCAAGCTGGAGCGCATACTCCACGCCGTGCTCGACGGCGTCCGCGAACAATGTGCTGCCCAGGAGCTCGCCGCGGAGGCGGGTGTTGGGCCAGACGCCTTCCTGCAGGCCGGCGACGATGACGAACGGCCATTCCCGGCCGGCGGCGCTGGCGGGAGTCATCAGTTCCACGGCATCGTCTACCTGGGCTTGCGCCGCCAGGGTGTCCATGGGCAGTTCCTGGTTCAGCAGGTATTCGAGGAACTGTTCCGGACCGGAACCGGGCATCTGGTCCACATAGCGCTCGGCTGTGTGGAACAGCGCCATCATGGCGTCCAGGTCCCGGTCCGCCCGCGCTCCGACGAGTCCGCCAGCCAGGGCAGCGGACGTCCATGCCGCCGCGAGCCCGGTGGAGTGCCAGAGCGCCCACAGCACTGTCTCGGCGTTGGCGCCGGGTTCGGCGGCGGCCTTCCGCCCGGCCTGGATCATCCGCGCGACCCTTCGCGCCGACCGGCCCTCGATCCCCAGGGAGCCGAGCGCGCCGGGCTCAAGCAGCGCCTCCACGAGCAGGGAGTCGCTGGACCGTCCGCCGCCGCCCAGCAGCTCCTCCCGCCGGAGCGACTGGCGGAGGCGGCGCAGTTCCAGGGACGTCGCACCGCCGACCCTGGATGTCAGCAGCGACACCGCCGATTCCGGCGTGAGGACCGCGGGATCCAGGGCCACCGCGTAGGCGTCGAGCAGCGGACGGACTGCCACCTCATCGCGCACGGCGGCTTCGGCCACCGGAATCCGCACCGGGATTCCCTGGCCGGCGAGGTAGCGCTGCAGCTGGCTCAGCTGGCCGCCGTTCCGGACAATGACGGCGATGTCTTCGAGCGGCCGCCCGTCCCTCAGGTGCGCTTCGAGGATCCTTTGGGCGACGTACCGCAACTCATGCACGGCCGACGGCAGAAGGTGCGCTTCCACGGTGCCGCCTGCCGGCTGGGCTGTGTCGCCCGATACCGTGTCACCGGTGGCACAGTCACCCGAAGCCGTGTCAGCGGACCCCCCGGCTTCAGCAGGAACGGAGCAAACCGGGTCCAGACGGCGGGCGAGCTGGCCGCCGGACCGGAGGGAGATCCTATCCGCGACCCCCAGCCAGGCCCGGGCCACCGCCGGCTGGTGGCGGTGGGCGTGGGACAGCGGCTTCTCAACGACCGCCCGTTCCTCGCCGCCCAGCAGGCCAGGGAGCTCGGCCACGAGGTCCGGCCGGGCCCCGCGGAACCCCTGCACCACCGTGTCCGGCGCGGACGTCACGTAGACATCCTTGCCGGCGGCCACATCGGCCAGGAGTTCGAAGACGGCGGGGTTGGCCTCCTGGATGTCGTCCACAAGAATCAGCTGGAGACGGTCGCGTTCCGCCGCCAGGAAGCCGGGGAAATCCTGAAAGAGCTGGCGGGCGGCGGTGATGATGCCCGCGGGGTCGAACGCCTCCGGCATGCGCAGGTCGAGGACATCGCGGTACTCGGCGTACAGTGCCGCAGCGGCAATCCAGTCCGGCCGTCCGCAGGCGTGGCCCAGGCCCGCGAGGTCCTCGGCGGTGCGGCCCGTCTCGGTAATGCGGTCAAAGAGCTGGCGGACCTCGTGCCGGAACCCGCGCGTGGGCAGGGCTGCCGTGAGGTCATCGGGCCAGGGCAGCCCGAGGCCCGGCAGGGCGTGGCCCTCCAGCAGTTCCTTGATGATGAGGTCCTGCTCGGGGCCTGACAGGAGCCTCGGGGCCTTCGACAGCGGCAGGAGCCCTTCCGCCCTGGCGCGGCGGATGAGGTCGAAGGCATACGCGGCCCAGGTGCGGGCCGGCGTGGTGCTCAGGCTGCGGTTCAGCCGGGCGGTAAAGCGGTCCCGGAGGGTGTCCGCGGCAAGCCGTCCCGGCGCGAGGATGAGGATTCGTTCGGGGTCCACCCCTTCCGTCTCCACCCGGCGGATTGCCGCCTCGATGAGCACGGTGGATTTTCCGGTTCCGGGCGCTCCGGGGACCAGTACGGGGCCGGTTCCCCCGGGCACTTCGACGGCGGCCAGCTGGTCCGCAGTGAGCACTGGAACGCGGGAGTGCACCTGCCGAGGGGGCAGCAAACGAAGACCTGTGGAGGGGAAGGGGGCGGCGGAGACTGAGCCTTCGTGGTCCCGTTCCGAAGTGAGTGCGGATGCGGGATAGGCGGAGGTCTGGTCGACTGTTGCGGTCACACGGACATTCCATCATCCGGCACTGACAATTTGCGCAGCGACGCTTCCAGCCGCTCGGCGATCCCGTCCAAGGCGTCAAAATCGGCGTCGGACGGCGCCCACCGCGCGGCGGTCAGATCCACCCGCCACCGTCCCTCGCCCGTCCTCGCAAACCCGCGATAGTCCCCGCGCAGGGGCGTGCCCTCCTGCAGGTAGAACTCGAGGGCCTGGGACTCATGGCCGTCGGGGGCCAGTCCGCTGGCCCGCAGCACCCGCCACCATGGGACGCCGCTGCCGTAATGGCTCAGCACGGACCCCACCTGCCGCGGTCCTCCGGTGCCAAGGAGCTCAGCGACGTCGCCATAAGCCACTGCCGAGCCGGCCGGGATGAGGTCAACCACCGCCAAAACCGCCTCCACATACTCCGCCCGCATGCCTTCAGACTATCGGCCGGCACGCATCACCAGCGGTCAGGACGGGCGCCGTGTGCGTCTTCCCACACCATGCCGGACACGCGCAGGGCAAGCACCATTACTGTCGGTGGCTCCGGGTAATTTGGAGCCATGAGCACTTGGAACACTCTCCCCCGGGCCGCCTTCGACCTCGAAACCACGGGCCGCAACTCCCGTGCCGCCCGGATCGTGACGGCTTCTGTCACCGTGGTGGACAGCTCCGGCAGCGTGATCCGCGAACACGAGTGGCTGGCCGATCCGGGGGTTGAGATTCCGGCGGAGGCCAGCGATGTCCACGGGATCACCACCGAACACGCCCGCAGCCACGGCCGGCCTGCGGCCGAGGTCACCAGGGAAGTGGCCGCCGTGCTCCAGGGGCTTTTCGACGACGGCGTTCCGGTGATCGCATTCAACGCCAGCTACGACTTCACTGTCCTGGCCGCCGAGTCTGCCCGCTACGGCGTGCCGCAGCTGAGCCGGTTCCCCGTCCTGGACCCCTACATCATGAACAAGCAGGTGGACAGGTACCGCAAGGGCAAGAGGACGCTGACCGCCCTGTGCGAGGAGTACGGCGTGGAGCTCGAAAACGCCCACACATCGGCCGCGGATGCACTGGCAACGTTGCGCATGCTCGATGCCATGGCCGGAAAATTCCCCAAACTGAGCATGCCGGCCAGCCAGCTGCATCAGCTTCAGGTGGACTGGGCCGTCAGCCAGGCCGCCGACTTCCAGCAGTACCTCCGCAAGACCAAGCCCGCCGCCGTCATCGAGGGTGACTGGCCCGTGCTGCCTCCGGAGGATGCGAGCCGCGGCGGCTTCTGACCGGTGCGACGCAACTCACAAAAACTGGCTCGCACCGCCAGCGCCGTGCCATGCCTTACTGATTCTGTGACAGCAACTTCTGTCATTGCTATCGGCCGACCTGCTAGTAAAAATCTGCATTATATTCGGCGAAAAGGGCCTAAGCTCATTCATTACGCCACCTAACGGCCGTGTTAACGGCAGGTGAGATAATTAAGTTTTGCGGGCGCGCCCTCTGCGGGGCCGGATCTCGGCCCAGACGGCTTGACTGCCCGACCCCGATTATCCCAATGAAAGTGATGCGTGATGAAAATCAAAGCCTTGAAGTGGCTGTCCACGGTTCCCGTGGCCGTAGTCATGGCCGTATCCCTGGCCGCCTGCGGTGGAGGCACCGCTGCTCCCAGTGGCACGTCGACCGACGCCCTCGCCGGCAGCG
Source organism: Arthrobacter globiformis NBRC 12137 (assembly GCF_000238915.1). Lineage (GTDB taxonomy): Bacteria > Actinomycetota > Actinomycetes > Actinomycetales > Micrococcaceae > Arthrobacter > Arthrobacter globiformis. The sequence goes on from NZ_BAEG01000085.1 coordinate 206,819, forward strand.
ACCAGCAGACGCTGGACAAGTACACCACCAAGGATGTCACCGCTCTGGACAAGATCGACAAGTCCAAGCTTGGCCTGATCACTCCCGGCACCCTCAAGGTCGGCACCCTCTCCGATGCGCCGCCTAACATCTTCATCGATAAGGACGGAAACTTCACGGGGTACGACAACGAACTCCTGAAGGCCATGGCGGCCAAGCTCGGCCTCAAGGTGGAGTTCGCGTCGACCAAGTTCCAGGGACTGCTGGCACAGGTGAAGAACAAGCAGTTCGACGTCGGCTCTTCCTCCATCTCCACCACGGACGCCCGCCGCGAGACCGTGGCCTTCACCAACGGCTACGACTTCGGCTACATGGCGATCGTGACCAAGGATGACGCGAAGGTGAAGTCCTTCGATGACCTGAAGCAGGGCGTACGCATCGGCGTCGTCCAGGGCACCGTCCAGGACGACTTCGTCACGAACACGCTGAAGCTCGAGCCGGTCCGTTTCCCGGACTACAACACGGTCTACGCGAACGTGAAGAGCGGCCAGATCGACGCCTGGGTTGCCCCTTCCCAGCAGGCCGAGGGCCAGGTCAAGTCGGGCGACGGCACGAAGATCGCCGAGAAGAAGGTCAACACCCAGAACTTCACGGCGTACGCCGTGGCCAAGGACAACCAGCCCCTCACTGACGCGCTCAACTCGGCGCTTGACGCCGTAATCGCCGACGGCACGTGGACCAAGCTCACCACCCAGTGGTACACGGACCGCCCGACCATCAAGGAACAGACTCCTGAGGGCTGGAAGCCGGGCAGCAAGGCCGTCCAGGTCCCCACGAAGTAACCGACTGACAGGCGCCACATGGATTATCTGAACAGGCTCGCCGAGACCTTCCTCGACTGGAAGGCCATCGCCGAGGTACTCCCGGCCATGTTCTCGGTCGGTCTGCCCAACACCCTCGTCCTCGCAATCGTCTCGGGCATCATCGGCTGCGTGGTCGGCATGGTGCTGGCCCTCATGGGCATCTCGCGCAATCCTGTGGCGCGGTGGGCCGCCCGGGTGTACACGGACGTGTTCCGTGGACTCCCGGCGGTTCTCACCATCCTCGTCATCGGGCTCGGCTTCGGGCCCATCTTCCGCGAGCTGACGGGCATCGCCAGCCCTTACCCCATGGGCATCGCCGCGCTCTCGCTCATGTCCAGCGCCTACATCGGGGAGATCTTCCGTTCCGGCATCCAGAGCGTCGACAAAGGCCAGCTTGAGGCCGCCCGCGCCTTGGGCTTCGGCTACGGCCCCTCGCTGCGCATGGTCGTCGTGCCGCAGGGCATCCGGCGCGTGCTCCCGGCGCTGGTGAACCAGTTCATCGCGCTGATCAAGGAATCGTCGCTGGTCTTCACCCTGGGGCTCCTGGCCTCCGAGCGGGAGCTGTTCCAGATCGGCCAGGACGCCGCCGCCCGCAGCGGCAACCTGTCCGGCTACGTGGCGGCCGCCGTGTTCTATCTCGCGATGACCGTTCCGCTGACCCACTTCGTCAACTGGATCGACGCTCGGCTGCGCACCGGCAAACCGGAAAAGAAAGAACCTGACGAGGCTGCCGCCGTCGTCGGGAAGGGAGCCCACGCATGAGCCAGTTCACCTCAGGCTCTCTCGAAGCGAAAAACGTCCATCTCGCCTTCGGGCACAACAAGGTCCTCCGCGGCATCGACCTGAGCGTCCCGGCCGGCACCACTGCCTCGGTGATCGGCCCGTCCGGCTCCGGAAAGTCGACCCTTCTGCGCGTGATGAACCGCCTGATCGAACCGGATGCCGGGGACATCCTCCTGGACGGCAAGTCAGTCCTGAAGGACAACCCGGATGAGCTGCGGCGCCGGATCGGCATGGTTTTCCAGCAGTTCAACCTGTTCCCGCACAAGAGCGTGGGAGAGAACGTCGCGTTCGCCCTGCGCAAGCTGCGGAAACTGCCCAAGGAGCAGGCACGCGAGGAAGCCCTCGAGCAGCTCGACCTCGTCGGGCTCAGGCACAAGGCCGATGTCCGCCCTGCCACCCTCTCGGGCGGTCAGCAGCAGCGGGTGGCCATCGCGCGCGCCCTTGCCATGAAACCTGAGGTCATGTTCTTCGACGAGGCCACCTCGGCCCTCGACCCCGAGCTGGTCAAGGGGGTCCTGGCCCTCATGGCGGACCTCGCGAAGGGCGGCATGACCATGGTGGTGGTGACCCACGAAATGGGCTTCTCACGCAACGTCTCGGACACCGTGACCTTCATGGACGGCGGTGTGGTGGTGGAGTCGGGCCCGCCCGGACAGGTGTTTGAAAACCCGCAGACGGAGCGGCTGCAGGGCTTCCTCTCGGACGTCCTCTAGGCAGACGCCTGGGCCGGATCACCAACTGCAAAAAACTCTGGCACCCGCCGCGGCGGGTGCCAGAGTTTTTTTGTCGGAAGGAAAGCCCGACGGCGGGCGGCATCGACGGCGGGTTAGGCCTTCGCTGCGGCGGCCGCCTTCGCTGCGGCAGGCAGTGCCTCGAAGATCCGGTTCATGGCGGTGTCGTCGTGCGCCGCGGACAGGAACCAGGCCTCGAAGACGGACGGCGGCAGGTAGACGCCCGAATCCAGCATGGAGTGGAAGAAAGGCGCGTAGCGGAACGACTCCTGCTTCAGTGCGTCGCTGTAGTTGTGGACCCCCTGTTCGGACGTGCCGAAGGCCACCGAGAACAGGTTGCCGGCGCGCTGGATGGAGTGGTCCACGCCGGCTGCGTCCAGCTCCGAGGACAGAGCAGCGGAAAGCTCCAGCGAGCGGGCGTCGATAAACGAATACACCTCGGGCGTGGCGTGCGTCAGGGTGGCGACGCCGGCGGCCATGGCCACCGGGTTCCCGGACAGCGTGCCGGCCTGGTAGACGGGACCGAGCGGCGCCAGGTAGTCCATGATGTCGGCCCGGCCGCCGAGGGCCGCCGTCGGCATGCCGCCGCCGATCACTTTGCCGAACGTCAGAAGGTCGGGGGTCCACTTCTCGGTGGCGTCGGCGGCGCCGCCGGTGAGGCCCCAGTAGCCCGAGTAGCCGGTGCGGAAGCCGGTCAGGACCTCGTCGACGATCAGCAGCGCGCCGTGGGCTGCGGTGATCCGGGAGAGGCCGGCATTGAAGCCTTCGCCGGGGGTGACCACGCCCATGTTGGCGGGCGCCGCCTCGGTGATGACGGCGGCGATGTTGGGCCCGTGCTCGGCGAAGGCTGCCTCAACGGCGCCTAGGTCGTTGTACGGCAGTACCAGGGTTTCGGCGGCGGTGGCGGCCGTGACGCCTGCGGAGCCGGGGAGGGCCAGGGTGGCAACGCCGGAGCCGGCGGACGCGAGCAGCCCGTCGAGGTGCCCGTGGTAGCAGCCGGCAAACTTGATCACCAGGTTGCGGCCGGTGAAGCCCCGGGCAAGCCGGATCGCCGTCATGGTGGCTTCGGTGCCGGTGGAAACCATCCGCAGCCGTTCGACGGCGGAAACGCGTTCCTTGACGATGGCCGCGAGGTTGGCCTCGTCGGGGGTCGAGGCACCGAAGGAAAGGCCGCGGTCCACGGCAGCGTGCACGGCGTCCAGGACGGCCGGGTGGGCGTGCCCCAGCAGGGCCGGGCCCCAGGAGCAGACCAGGTCCACGTAGTCCTTGCCGTCGGCGTCGGTCAGGTACGCGCCCTTGGCCGCGACCATGAAGCGGGGCGTGCCGCCGACGGATCCGAAGGCGCGGACCGGGGAATTCACGCCGCCGGGCATCAGCTGGCGGGCGCGGTCGAAAAGTTCCTCATTGCGAGGGGTACTGGAAGTCATGGTTCCCATTCTTTCAGTCTGCGGGAGTGTCACCGGACAGGAGCTCGGCCACCCGGGGTGCCACCACGGTGCCGAAGAGTTCGATGCAGCGCATCATGGATTCGTGCGGCAGCGTGCCGTTGCCGTATTTCAGGTCGAAGCGGTCGACGCCGAGGTTCCGCTTGAGCAGGGCAATCTTCTGCGCCACCGTCTCAGGCGAGCCGACGTACAGGGCGCCCTCGGGACCGCACATGGCGTCGAATTCCCGCCGGTTTCCCGGGCCCCAGCCGCGCTCGGCCCCGATCCTGTTCCGCTGGTCGAGCCAGTGCGGAAACAGCTCCTCGCGGGCCGCCTCGTCGGTTTCAGCTATGTGGCCGGGCGAGTGGGTGGCGATTTGCTGCAGGGGATGGCCGTACTTGGCCATCCCCTCGCGGTACAGGTCTACCAGCGGGGCGAACGCCCGGGGCTGGCCGCCGATGATGGCGAAGATGATCGGGTAGCCGTATTCCGCGCACCGCAGGACGGACTCCGGGGTGCCGCCCACGCCGATCCAGGCAGGCAGCAGGTGGTGCTCCAGCGGCGGGTAGACACTCAGCCCGGCCAGTGCTGGCCGGGTGCGCCCCTCCCAGTGGACCGGCTTTTGGGCCCGCACCCTGTCGAAGAGTTCGAGCTTCTCCTCGAACAGCACCTCGTAGTCCGCAAGGTCCAGGCCGAACAGCGGAAAGGACTCGATGAACGAGCCGCGGCCCAGCATCACCTCGGCGCGGCCGCCGGAGAGGGCGTCCACCGTGGAGAATCGCTGGAACACGCGGATGGGGTCATCGGAACTGAGGACGGTCACGGCCGAACCGAGCCGGATCCTGGCGGTCCTGGCCGCGGCGGCTGCCAGGAACACCTCGGGGGCCGAGACCGCAAAGTCGCGGCGGTGGTGCTCCCCCACGCCGAAGGCGTGGAGGCCGACGGCGTCAGCCAGGACCGCCTGGTCCAGCAGCTCCCGCAGCACCACGGCATGCGGCTTCGGTTGACCCTCACCGTCCACCCCGACGTCCCCGAAGGTGTTCAGGCCCAGCAGGATCTTTCCGGGACCCACCGGCGCGGTCGGTGCTGTGGTCTGGCCCGGGGCCGGCTCCGCCATCAGGATTCCTTGAGCCAGCCGGCGATCTCGCTGGCCCAGTATGTGAGGACCACGTTGGCCCCGGCGCGGCGGATGCCGAGGACCGATTCGGTGATGGCCGCCCGCCGGTCGATCCAGCCGTTGGCAGCGGCGGCCTCGATCATGGCGTACTCGCCCGAGATCTGGTAGGCGGCGACCGGTACGGGGCTCATCGCGGCGACGTCGGCCAGGATGTCGAGGTAGCTCATGGCCGGCTTGACCATCACCATGTCTGCACCCTCGGCGAGGTCGAGTTCCACCTCCTGGATAGCCTCCCGGCGGTTGGCGGCGTCCATCTGGTAGGTCCTGCGGTCGCCCTTCAGCTGTGAGTCCACCGCTTCCCGGAACGGGCCGTAGAACGCCGAGGCGTACTTTGCGGCGTAGGCCACCACGGCGGTGTTTACGTGGCCGGCGTCCTCGAGGGACTGGCGGATCACGCCGATCTGTCCGTCCATCATTCCGGACGGGCCCAGCACATGGGCGCCGGCGTCGGCCTGGGCCACCGCCATCTTCGCGTAGATCTCCAGCGTGGCGTCGTTGTCGACGTAGCCGTCGCTGTCGAGGACGCCGCAGTGGCCGTGGTCGGTGAATTCGTCCAGGCAGACGTCGCTCATCACCACGAGGCTGTCCCCCACCTCCGCGCGCACGTCGCGGATGGCCTTGTTAAGCACCCCGTCCGGGTCCAGGGACGCCGTTCCCTCGGCGTCCCTGGTCTCGGGAATGCCGAACAGCATGATGCCGCCGACGCCCAGTTCCACGGCTTCGGCCGCCGCTCGCTTCAGGGTGTCGGTGGTGTGCTGCACGACGCCCGGCATGGAGGCGATCGGGTTGGGCTCTGAGAGCCCCTCGCGGATGAACGCGGGAAGGATCAGGTCTGCCGGGGCAAGCCGGTGCTCAGCCGTGAGCCTGCGCATGGCGGGGGTGGTGCGGAGCCGCCGGGGTCGGTGGTGCGGAAAGCTCATGTCCTGTCCTTCACTGTGGGCCTGCTGTCGATGAGTGGATGTTTAGGGGGCAAGCGCCCGGATGACGGCCGCCACGAGCCCGTCGGGCGTGGCCTCCCGGGCCGTGGCCGCCACGGTGAGCCCCTGGGCTTCCGCTTCGGCCGCCGTCGCCGGGCCGATGGCCACGAGGCGGCAGGAGCCGAGGGGCGCCAGGGTGGCGCCGATGCGCCGCACGGCGCTGGGTGAGGCGGCGACGACGGCGGCCAGGGCGCCGTCGTCGACCTCGGCTTTCGCTTCTGCCGCCGTCAGGAGCGGCAGCGCGGCGGCCGTGCCGTCGCCATCGGGTCCTTCGGCATCGGGTCCGTTGCCGCCGCTCCGGCCGAGGCGCCGCGCCGGCTCGGCCGGGAAGTCCACCGTGGAATAGGCCACCACAGTCCGGACCCGGGCACCCTTCGCCTCAAGCCCCCGGGCCAGTGCAGGGGCGGCTATATCGGCCTGCGGCAGCAGCACTTCGGCGGGACCGCCGGGCCACCCGTTGACGATCCCGGCGGCCGAGTGTTCTTGCTCCGGTTCGAAGTGCACGGCAATCCCCGCGGCCTCAAGCGCACTCCGGCTGGCGGGTCCGACTGCGGCAACCCGGATTCCGGCCGGAAGCCAGTCGCCCAGTTTCACGGAGCGCTCTGCCGCCTTTTCCTGCAGCGCGAGGACGGTGGTGGCACTGCTGACCACAAGCCATTCAAAGCGGCCCGCGCCCAGCGCCGCAAAGGCGTCGTCGAGCGCTGCCTGGTCCGGCGCGCGTTCGGTGGCCGTCAGCGGCAGCAGGAGAGGAACGGCGCCGGCCAGCAGCAGCGCCTCCGCCAGGGGTCCGGACCGCTCGGGGCTTCGCGTCACCAGGACGCGGCACCCGTCCAGCGGGCGCCCGCCGGTCCGGTTCTCGCCGTTCGTCGTTCCCATGCGGTGGCCGGCTGCGGTCAGGACGCCGTCAGGTCCGCGATGTCCGCAGCCCCCGCAGCCAGCAGGACCTCGGCCAGTTCGATTCCGAGCAGGGTGGCACCGACTTCCGTGAGACCGTCCGTGGCACGCTTGTCCCGCACCGAAGCAGTGCCGTCCACGGCGCAGACCACAGCTTCCAGGTGGAGCATGCTGCCCTTGCGGTACGCGTAGGCGCCCACGGGGGCGGCGCAGCCTGCCTCGAGCCGTGCCAGCAGTGCACGTTCTGCCGTGACCGCTAGCCTGGTGTCGGCGTCGTCAAGGGCGGCCAGCGCCTGGGCGAGCACGCCCTGCGACCCCTCAGTGGACCCGGCCCGGCGGGGCGCCTCAGCGGTGCGGCATTCGATGGCCAGCGACCCCTGGCCGGCTGCCGGAAGCATGATGTCCGTCTCCAAAAATTCGGTGACGGTGTCCAGGCGGCCGATCCGTTCCAGTCCGGCGGCAGCGAGGACGACGGCGTCAAGGTCGCACGACTTCCCGTCAACCACCGCGTCGGTGGCGTTGCCCGGCAGGCCGGGCACGCGGCCCAGCCGTGTGTCCACGTTGCCGCGGATGTCCACGATGTCCAGGTCCGGGCGGACGGCGCGCAGCTGCGCGGCCCGGCGGGGAGAGCCGGTGCCGACGCGGGCACCCTTGGGCAGGTCGGCCAGCTTGAGGCCGTCGCGGGCGCAGAGGACGTCGCGCACGTCCACCCGGGGCGGGGTTGCGGCCAGCGTCAGGCCCGGGGCGGAACCCGTGGGCAGGTCCTTCAGCGAGTGGACGGCCACGTCGCACTCGTTCCGCAGCAGCGCGTCGCGCAGCGCGGCGACGAAGACACCGGTGCCGCCCATCTGGGACAGCGAGCCGGTGAGGACATCGCCGTCGGTCCTGACGTGGACGAGTTCGACGTCGAAACCTCCGACGGCGGCCAGCCGGTCAGCGGTCTGCTGCGTCTGGGTCAGGGCGAGCTTGCTCGCCCTGGTGCCGATCCGTACTGTCACTTCGCGTCCTGCCCGGCGGCCGGGTAGGGGTCATGCCCCTGCCCCACGGTGGTGTCTGCTCCGGCAATGGTGGGCTTTTCGCCGCGGAAGTTTTCACAGCAGCCGGGACGGCATACGTCGTACCAGGGCCCGAGGCCGGTAACGGCCCGGCGGTCCGCGACGTTGTTGGCTACTGTCCGCTCGCAGATCAGTTCCACGAGCCCTTCCACAAAGCGGCGGTGGGTCCCGGGCGTGGGCACGCGCGTGGCGGCGAGGCCCAGGTCCTGGCAGGTCTGCAGCGCCTCGGTGTCGAGGTCCCAGACCACCTCCATGTGGTCGCTGACAAAGCCCAGGGGCACGATCACGACACCCGCGACGCCCTGCTTGGCGAGGTCCTCGATAGCATCGTTGATGTCCGGCTCGAGCCACGGGACATGCGGGGCCCCGGACCGGGACTGGTAGACGAGTGACCAGGCCGCGGAGAGGCCGGAGTCGGCTTCCACACGGCGGATGATCTCGGCACCGTTGGCGAGGTGCTGGGCCACGTAGGCGGAATCCTCAGCAAACTCTCGGGGCTCGTCCTCGGAGCGGCCGGCGGCCACGGCATCCCGGGTGGGGATGGAGTGGGTGGCGAACAGAACGTGGATGGGGGCGTCGGGCTTTCCGGCGGCGGCCAGCTGTGCGCGCACGTCGGCGACCCCCTGGGCGGTGCCCTCGATGAAGGGCTCCACGAAGCCGGGGTGGTCGAAGTACTGGCGGACCTTGTCCACTTCCAGCCTGCCGTCGAGCCCGGTTTCGGTCAGAGCCATGCCGATGTCCTCGCGGTACTGGCGGCAGCTGGAGTAGCAGGAGTACGCGCTCGTGGTGAGCATGAGCAGGCGGCGGTGGCCGGCGTCGTACGCGTCCTGGAGGGTCTGCGGGATGTAGGGGTCCCAGTTGCGGTTGCCCCACAGCACGGGCAGGTCGATGCCCCGCGCTGCCAGCTCTGCCTCGAGGGCGGCCTTCAGCTCGCGGTTCTGCTGGTTGATGGGACTGATGCCGCCGTTGGCGCGGTAGTGGTGTGACACCTCTTCGAGGCGCTCATCGGGGATCCCCCGGCCGCGGGTGACGTTGCGGAGGAACGGGATCACGTCGTCCTGGCCTTCGGGGCCGCCGAAGGAGGCGAGGAGGACGCCGTCGTATTCCTTGGGGGCCAACCTGCCGGTTTCGGTGATGGGATTCACGGCACCGTCCTGGGGATCCAGCGGGCTCATGCGAGGACCTCGGCAATCTCACTGGAGGAGATGCGCCGGCCGGTGTAGAACGGGATCTCCTCGCGGACGTGGTTGCGCGCTTCGGTGGAACGCAGGTGGCGCATCAGGTCAACGAGGTCCACGAGCTCGGGCGCCTCCAGCCCGAGGATCCATTCCCAGTCACCGAGGGCAAACGAGGAAACCGTGTTGGAAATGACCTGCGGGAAGTCGCGGCCCAACAGGCCGTGGTCGCGGAGCATCTTGCCGCGCTCGTCCTCCGGGAGCAGGTACCACTCGTAGGAGCGGACGAACGGGTACACGCACAGCCACTCGGCCGGTTCCACGCCGCGGGAAAACGCCGGGGTGTGGTTCTTTGCGAACTCCGCTTCGCGGTGCACGCCCATGGCGGACCACACAAGGTCAGTCCCCGCGAACAGCTTGCTGCGGCGGATGTCACGGATGGCCTGCTGCAGCGCCTCGGGCCGGGGGCCGTGGAGCCAGACCATGACGTCGGCATCGGCGCGCATGGCGGATACGTCGTAGCTTCCGCGGTGGGTCACGCCAGCCTCGGCCAGGCGCGCCACCAGGGCGTCGAAATCCTCCGCGGCATCGGCGCTGCGAAGGAGCTCGGCGGAGCGCTTGAAAACGGTCCAGAGGGTGAAGAACTGCTCGGCTGATTCTTCGGTTTTGGTGACAGATTCGGCAGGAGTGTGGCTCATGGTTACTATCCTGCCCCTTCAATGCGGCCTAAGTCGAAAAACTCAACTTCTACGTCGTGTAGAAGTGGTTAATTTCACAGCGACCGCCGGATCCGGACTGCCGCCACACCCGCCACGCCGGCGAGCGCCAGCAGCCCGGCTCCCCACCACACCTGCGGCTCGATGGTCCCGCTCCGCGAAATGCCCATGACAGCACTCTCTGCCGGTCCGCGCGTGTAGGGCGAGCTCATCGTGGCCATGTTGTTGGGTCCGGCGAGCTGTGCCGAACCCCAGACTCCGCCGGCGACGCCCGCGGCCGAGCGTCCCCGCAGGCCGGCGCCGCCCGTCAGGCCCGTGATCTTCGCGAATGGACTGGCGTCCGCGGACGGGGTTACGCCGGGCGCTGCGCTTTGGGAACTGCCGGCAGCCGGCACAGCGGGTCCTGCCGTTCCGGCTACCGAGCCCGGAACCTGGCTGGCAGGAGCCTGCCCGGCCGGGGAAGAGCCACCGGTTCCGGCCGACGATCCCGACCATCCGCCCGATGGTGACGGCGTGCCGGAGGGCTGTTCTTCTGAGGGTGCAGGGGCCTCCGGTGAGGGTGACGGCTTGGCTGGCCGGGAGGGTGACGCCGTTTCCGAGGATGTCGGTGCGGGCGACGGCGCCGGAGCAGTGTGACCGGGATCGGACGGCGACGGCGCCGGAGCAGGCTGCGTCGGGGTGGCCGAGGCGGTTACCGACGGGTCCGGCGACGGCCTGGCCGTAAGCGTCATCGTGGGGACCGGCGTCGGAACCGGGACCAGGGGCGCAAGCGACGGCGGCAGCGACTTCGAGGGGGCCGGCGACTCCGACGGCGAGGCTTCAGCCGAACTATCGCCATCGCCCGAGTCGGATCCCGGCCCGGTGGACAGCGCTGCCGCAGCCCAGGCCTCAAGGCCCGCCGCGTCGACGGTGGCGCCGAGCCCTGCGCCGGCCTGTTCCGACTCGCCCAGCAGGTCGGATGTGGGCAGCTCGGACGCAGCAGCGTTGGATGCAGGAACACCTGCGGACAAGACCAGTACCGCTCCGAACGCAGCCGCTGCGGTGCCGCGCCGAAGACCCCCATGGAAACCAGTCAGCGAACGAAAACCATCGGACTTCTGATTGACCATAGTCATCGACCCTAAACACATTTCCGCGCCGGCGAAAACTTGCGGAAGGTCATCCCGGAAGGTATCGCGGGCGGCAGGAAATCTGCCTTCTGCCGGTTCCGGGCGAGCGGGGCCGTACTACGCCAGGAAGGCCGCGACCTGCGTTTTAGTGTCGGCCACCACAGCCGCCAGCCCGTTGCCGGCCAGCCAGCCGCCGACCATCAGCAGCCCGTCGATGCCGGCGCAGACCTGCCGCACTTCAGCGACCCGCTGGCGGTGCCCCACAGCGGCAAAGGGCAGGGCTCCCGCCCAGCTGACGACGTCCCAGTCCACCAGCGTCTCCCGTGTGACGGGCACGGTCAGCAGAGCTGACGCATCCTGCAAAGCCATGTCAAGCAGTTCCCCGTCCGACGCCGATTCCGGCCCCCGCGCGGCGTCCGGTGAAGCGGCTGATGCACCCTCGCTGCGTCCGTAGGAGAGCCGCAGCACGTGCCTGCCGCGTCCGGCCGCTTCCGCCACCCAGTCCCATTTGCCGGTGGCGTGGGTGAGGGCCTTCGCCCGGATTCCCTCGGTTTGCGGCGCCACCAGAATGCCGGTGCCACGCGGACGCCGGTCCAGCGAGGGGAGATCAACAACAAGTGTCACAAGCTTGACCATCGGTCCGGGCCCGGGCTGATGCCCGGCCAACGCCGGGACCGCATCTCCGAGGAGCCGGACTGCTGACGGTCCGTCCAGGGCGACCACCAGAACGTCGGCCGTGTGGCTGTCCTCCCCCGCGGCCACCACCCAGCCATGAGGGGACCGTGCAACGGAGGTCGCCGCGGTGCCCGGCAGCAACTGCACGCCGCGTGCCCGGAGGTCCGCCACGAGCTCCGTGATGAGGGTGTGCATGCCGCCCCTCAGGCCGGCGACGGCGGAACCTGCCTTGGCAGGCTTGCCCTGCGTTGATGCGTCTTGCGCTGACGGGTCCTGCATTGCCGTGGCCCGGGTTGCGGTCCCCTTGCGCTGGGCGGCCACGGCCGCCGCCAGCGAACCGTGCCGGGTAATGCCCGCACGCAACCCCGGGGCCACCATGTCGACGTCGAGCAGGCCCGGGTCAGCGGAATGCACGCCGCCCACCACGGGTTCCACCAGCCGTTCCAGGACGCGGCGCCCCATCCGGGCCCGCACCAGCGCGGAGACGCTGGAAACTTCGGCGGTAGTTCCCACGGAGGCGGGCAGCAGCTTGTCCAGCGAGGCGCGCAGGGACCCGCCCAGGCCCAGCGAGCGGCGGACCTCCGGGTCCCACGGGTTGGCCGGGATGCCCAGCACGCCGGTTTTGGGAAGTTCGCGGGGTCCGCCCGGCAGCTGCACCCAGGCGCCGCCGGGCCGCGGGGCAACGATGTGTCCGCCCAGCCCGAGTTCGGCAGCCAGGTCTGCCACCGCGGTGGAACGGGTGGCGAAGGACTCGGCCCCGCTGTCCAGGGTCAACCCGGCCACGTCGTGGCGGCCCACACAGCCGCCCCACGCGTCGGCAGCTTCCAGCACCGTGGTGCTGAGGCCGGCCCGCGCCAGTTCCCGGGCGGCCAGGAGCCCGGAGATGCCACCGCCGACCACCAGTGCCGTGCGTCCGGCAGCCGGAGGCCTGCCCGCAGCCACGGCCCTTTACTCCGGAGAGACGGAGTGGATGAGTTCGACGACGCGCGTCAGGACGTCCGGGTCCGTTTCCGGCGGCACGCCGTGGCCAAGGTTCAGCACGTGGCCCGGGGCCGCAGCCCCCGATGCAATGACCTCGCGGACGTGCGCCTCGAGGACCTCCCACGGTGCGGACAGCAGTGCCGGGTCGATGTTGCCCTGCAGCGGGACGGTGCCGCCCAGCCTGCGGTTGGCCTCGTCCAGCGGCAGCCGGTAGTCCACGCCGACGACGTCAACACCGACGTCGCGCATGGCCACCAGAAGCTCGGAGGTTCCGGTGCCGAAGTGGACCAGCGGCGCGCCAAGATCGCGGACGTGGTCCAGGGCGCGGGACGACGCGGCGGCAACGAAGCGGGTGTAGTCGGCCAGGCCCAGGGAGCCCGCCCACGAGTCAAACAGCTGGCCGGCGGAGGCGCCCGCCTCCAGTTGGGCGCGCAGGAACAGGCCGGAGGCATCCGCGGCCCAGTTGGCCAGCGCCGTCCACGTCTCGGGATCGGCGTGCATCATGGTGCGCGGCCCAAGGTGGTCGCGGGAGGGCCGGCCCTCCACCATGTAGGCGGCCAGCGTGAAGGGTGCGCCGGCGAAGCCGATGAGCGGGGTCTTGCCGAGCTGCTCAACCGTCAGCCGGACGGCTTCCCGGATGGGTTCCAGTGACTCCTCGGTGAGCCGGGGCAGGGCGGCGACGTCGGCGGCCGTCCGCACGGGCTTGTCCAGGACCGGACCCACACCGGGCACAATGTCCACGCCGACGCCGGCCAGCTTAAGCGGAATAACAATGTCCGAGAAGAAGATGCCCGCGTCCACGTCATGCCGGCGCACCGGCTGCAGGGTGATTTCCGAGGCCAGTTCGGGCCGGAGGCAGGAGTCCAGCATGGCGACGCCCTCGCGGACCTTCAGGTACTCAGGCAGGGAGCGCCCCGCCTGGCGCATGAACCACACCGGGCGGCGGCTTGGCTTGCCGCCACGGTACGCCGTGATGAGCGGAGAGTCTGCAGTGCGTCCGTCGCGAAGCGGATGGCCTGCGTCGAGTCCGGTACCGGCGGGTGTTACAGCGCTAGAAGTCATGCCTTTGATTGTGCCCAAAATCGGACCCAAAAGATAACGACAGCTTGTCATCCCGCGGCACTCCCAATCCGGCCGTGGCACGAATCACAGGGGCTTAAACCCCCTATCCGTTCGAAGGGTTGTTCTACGCCGGTGCGAAAAAGCTATGATTGTCCTGCTGTGGTTCTTTTTTCATTGGTGGCTACACACGCCGACATCGACCTCGAAACCGTTGCTCAGCTGAGCAACGGTTCTTCTGGCATTGCCACGTCCGCCCTCGCCAGATCGCCGGCGGTCAAGGGCGCTGTTGTCCTTGCCACCTGCAACCGCTACGAAATCTACGGCGAGGCGCCGCACGCCGACGACGTGGAGGCCGCACGCGCGGCCCTGGTGGGCCAGATCAGCGAAACCAGCGGACTCAGCGAGCAACTCGTGTCCCGCTCGTTCAGCACCCACACCGGCCCCGACGTCAGCCAGCACCTCTTCGCCGTGAGCTCCGGACTGGATTCCGCAGTGGTTGGCGAGCGTGAAATCGCCGGACAGGTGCGCCGTGCATTGATCACCGCCCAGCAGGAGGGCACGGCCAGCGCCGGACTGGTCCGCCTGTTCCAGGCCGCTTCCAAGACTGCCAAGGACGTCGGCGCGCAGACAGCACTCGGCTCCCGCGGCCTGTCCATCGTCTCGGTGGCCCTCGACCTCGCCATTGACCTGTCTGAAGAGACCGACTGGTCGAAAAAGAAGGTCGTGGTGTTCGGCACCGGCGCCTACGCCGGCGCCACCATGGCCCTCCTCCGCGAACGTGGCTGCCGCGACATCTCGGTGTTCTCGTCGTCAGGACGCGCGGCCACCTTCGTGGCCACCCGCGGCGGGACCGCCCTCGACGGCGACACCCTGCACGCCGCCGTCGCCGCCGCCGACGTCATGATCGGCTGCAGCGGGTCGGACACGAGGGTGGAAGCCGCCGAGCTCGCCCAGGTCCGCGCCGGTTCCACCCAGCCGCTGATCGCCATTGACCTCGCCCTCACCCACGATTTTGATCCCGCCGTGGGAGAGCTCGACGGCGTGGAGCTGCTGACGCTGGAGTCCGTACGGCTCGCGGCACCCCAGGAGCAGGCGGAATCGCTCGCGCAGGCCAGCGCCATGGTTACCGGCGCTGCCCAGTCGTTTGAGCAGGAGCGCGAAGCGCGGTCCGTGGACTCTGCCATCGTTGCCCTCCGACGCCACACCATGAACGTGCTCGACGCGGAAATGGAAAAGGTGCGGGCCCGCCACGGCTGCACTGCCGCTGCCGAAGAGGTGGAGTTTGCGCTTCGCCGCATGGTGAAGCAGCTGCTCCATGTCCCCACTGTCCGCGCCCGCGAGCTGGCGTCCAACGGCCAGCAGGACGACTACGTCGCAGCCCTGGAAACCCTGTACGGCATCACCGTGGAGCAGCCGGCCGCCGCGTCCAAAGCCGAGT
Organism: Arthrobacter globiformis NBRC 12137; assembly: GCF_000238915.1. Taxonomy (GTDB): domain Bacteria; phylum Actinomycetota; class Actinomycetes; order Actinomycetales; family Micrococcaceae; genus Arthrobacter; species Arthrobacter globiformis. Next base: position 221,858 of record NZ_BAEG01000085.1, read on the forward strand.
GCCCCATGGACCACAGTTCCCTCACGGCCAGCCCCCTCCAGGGGGCCGTCAACTTGCAGGAAAATGAGGCACGCAGGAACTCCGCATAGCCCGCGTATGTTCTGACAAACAAGGCCCCACAAGCTTTCCATAGGCTCCCCGAGCAGCATTGACGTTGCCCGTGAAAACAATATTGGGGAGCCACCATGAATATTTCTTCACCGGCGCCTGCCGTCCCGCACCTGAGCCGCCGGCAGTTCGGGCTCATCCTGGGAGGCGGGGCCCTGCTGCTCCTTGGCGGCGGGACCTACGGGATGGTGTCCCGCAGCAGACCCGGCGGCGGAGCAGGGCTCTCCACGGCCTTCGGCACGCTGTCGCTCGTCGACGCCGGACGCCTGGCCAGGCTTGATGCGCAGGGGCAGCCTGCTGCCACGCCGCTCGCCTCGGCGATATCGCAGGTCACGGACGGAACGCGCAGAGCCGCGGCGGCAGGCCAGCCAGGCATCCAGCGCGTTTCCAGCCGTCAGGGCACCGCGGTGGACGGCCACCACAGCGATCCTCTCCTGGACTCCGGCTGGCCGCAACCCGGGAACTTCACCTGGGGCGACGTCGTGGTGCTCGAAGTGGCGCTCACCAATGTCCGTCCCGAGCCGGTGCTGTTCAGCCCCGGCCAACTGCGCCTCAAGCTGCTGCCGTCCGGCATCACGGTGGCCCCGCAGGACGCCGACCGCGGACCCGGTACGGTTGCCGCCGGCGCCACCGAGCGGGTCTGGATCAGCTACCTGGCCCCGCACGATTCCGTCGCCATGGAGATCGAGTACACGGGACTGGACGACGACGCCGCCCAGGCCCTGGCCCTGCCGCTCCTCACCGTCGCCCAGGTATCCTCGTGAGCCCGCTGGACCTTCACATCAATGACGGTTACCTTCCCATGGTGGACGGAACGCTCGTCTACCACCGCGGGTTCGGGGACCGCCGGACCGCGGTTAGCGATCCGAAGCCCAGCCTGGCCGTGGGTCCGCGGGTGTTCCGGCGCAACGGCTCCATGGTGGCCAGCCGGACCTATCCACTCAAGGCCGCGGCGCCTCCCCTTGGACGGCCGGCACCGGCCGCCAAGGACCCGCTGAATCCCGGAGAGTTCCTTGCCCGCCGCGCCCACTGGGCCAGCTTTTTCCCCGAGCGGACCCTCATCGCCGAAACGGGCAGCACCATCAGCATCCGGGTGACGAACAATCTCACGCAGGACCATTCGCTGCAGTTCCTGAACGCAGGCGCGGGGAACAGCCACGTGGGTACCGGCGTCATCAGGCCCGGGCAGACCAAGACCCTAAGCTTCAAAGCGCCGACCGAGGGCAGTTACCTCTACTGCGACCCGGGGGATGATCCGGCCGATCCGGAAGCAGACCCTGTCCAGCGGGTCCTCGGCCTTTTTGGAGCCCTGCTCGTCGTGAATCCGGACGCACCCTGGCGGTCAGAGCCAAGCAGGATTGAGTTCGAGCGCCAGTGGCTGTGGATACTCCATAACGTGGATCCGGTGTGGGCGGGCATTGCGTCCCGGAACGGAAATGTGGATCCCGACAAGACACCTGTGTATCCGCGGTATTTCACGCTCAATGGCCGGAGCGGCTTCCAATCCCTCGCGGCCTCCACGGACGAGGCGCTTAACCGCATCCGGGAGGAGGACACCCTGATGTCCGGCTCCCCCCGGCAAATCGACGTCCGGGATTTCAGCCTGTCCCCCGCCCCCGGCACGGTCCGGGCCGGCCAGCTGATGCGCTTCGTCAACGCCGGAGTGATCCACCATCAGCTCCATTTCCATGGAAACCACCTCTGGACCGTGAGCCGCAACGGCGAGCCTTTCCCGCGCCGCGGCGGACATATCGATGCAGAGGGCCACGTGGTGCTCCAGCAGTGGGAGGACGTAATTGAGATGCACCCGCTGGACCGCAAGGACTCGATGCTCCCGCTGCGGCGCCCGCCGGAGGTTATCGACCAGGTGTGGAACGCCCGGAAGGAGGACTGGCTCTATCCCATGCACTGTCACGCCGAACCGTCACAGGTGGCCAGGGGCGGCATGTACCCCGGCGGCCTGGTGGGGCACTGGACCATCGCCGCCCCCGGGCCGGTTAACGCCACCGCGCCGCACGAACTCTTCCGCAGCCAGGTGGACTTCAGCTCGAACCAGATGCACGAGGGCAGCCCCACAACAGAATTCCGGCAGACTCCGGACGTCGCGCATGAATTCAAGTTCTTCAACCGCAAGATGAAGTTCGACGACGGCGGCGAATTCGAAATGTGGACGTTCGAAACCGAGAACTCGGGCCGGATCTACCCTGCGCCCCTGGTGCGGCTCACCGAGGGCCAGCTGTTCCACGGCACCATCCACCCGAGCAAGCGGGTCCACACCATCCACTGGCACGGCATGGAGCCCGACCCCCGGAACGACGGCGTGGGCCACACCTCCTTCGAAGTCTCGGGGAGCTACACCTACCAGTGGCGGCCGGAACGGGGAATACCCGGTAACCCGAACGTCGGCGCGTCCGGGACGTACTTCTACCACTGCCACGTCAACACCACCCTGCACGTCCAGATGGGCATGTTCGGGCCGCTGATCATTGATCCGCCCGTCCATCCGGACTATCCCGTGGCCAAGGGGGCGCGGCGGTCGTTTGTGGACGGCCCGGAGTACGACATCGACACCGAAACCATCCTGGTCCCGTACTCGGTGGACCCTCGCTGGCACGAGCTCAACCATGCCGCCGGGCTCTCCGGGGACGACGCCGGCCTGGACAGGTTCGAGCCCAAGCACTTTTATCTGCTCGGCGGCGAGCTGGCTCGCATCCCCAAGGCAGAAGGCCCGATCTTCCTGACCCGTATCCGTGCCCGCGTGTCCAACGGAGGCACGGTCAAGCCCACCCTGCTGCGCCTGCTGAACGCCAACTATTTCCCGGTGAACGCCTACTTCACCGACTCGGCGGGCAGGCGCGTGGCGATGGCCGAGCTGATCTCCCACGACGGGCGCCCGTTCCGCGACACGTCCAGCCCGTCAGGCCCGGCACGGCCCATCTCCGAGACCGGCCCGCTGCGCACCAGCATCGTCAACTTTGGCGCAGCCGAACGGTACGACATGCTCCTCCGCCCGCCGGCGGCCGGCGACTACAAGCTGACCGTGGACCTGCTGGACTGGATCACCGGCAAGGTCCTGCACACCCGGCAGATCCCCGTCATCGCCCGGTGACAGCTGCACCGGTGACATTTACCGCGGTGACATGCACGGCGGTGACGGAGGGAGAACCCCCGCCGATCCCGGAGACCCCGCCGGGATCAGTAAACGGGTTTCTGTGGCTCCACATCCCTGACCCAGGCGAGGATGCCGCCGTCGAGATGGCTGACGCGCTGGTAACCGGCCTTCCGGGCGGCAGCCAGCACCGCTGCCGACCGCGTGCCGGCCTTGCAGTGGAACACGATGTCCTTGTCCTGCGGCAGCTCGCCCCAGGCCTCGCCGGAAAGAATGCGCCCCTGCGGGATCAGCACGGAACCGTCGATCCGGACGATGTCGTACTCCCCCGCCTCGCGCACGTCCACGAGGTCGAAGTCCTTCAGCCCGGCCTGCCGCGAGGCCAGCATCGTGGCCAGCTGCGTTGCCGTCACACTGTGCTCGGTGTCGGTCGTTTCCGCCGGGGCGAGGCCGCAGAAAGCCTCGTAATCGGTGAGCTCCGTGATCCGCGGGGCGTCCGGGTCCTTGGACACCCTGATCTCGCGCCAGCTGCCGCCCAGCGCGTCGTACAGCGCCACCCGGCCCAGCAGCGAACGTCCGACGCCGGTGATCAGCTTGACGGCCTCCGTCACCATAAGCGATCCGACCGCCGCGCACAGCATGCCGAACACGCCGCCTTCCCCGCACGACGGCACGGAACCGGCCGGCGGGGCTTCCGGGTAAAGGTCACGGTACGTGGGGCCGTGCTGCTCCCAGAACACGCTGACCTGCCCGTCGAAGCGGAAGATCGATCCCCACACATACGGTTTGCCGAGGATGGCGGCGGCGTCATTGACCAGGTAGCGCGTGGCGAAGTTGTCCGCGCCGTCCAGGATGAGGTCGTAGCCGGAGAACAGCTCCAGGGCGTTGGAGGCATCGAGCCTGACGTTGTGCAGGCGCACGTCCACCAGCGGGTTCAATTCCGCGATGGCGTCCCGGGCGGATTCGATCTTGGGACGGCCAACGTCGCTGACTCCGTGAATGATCTGCCGCTGCAGGTTGCTCAGGTCCACGGCGTCGTCGTCGACGATCCCGAGAGTGCCCACTCCGGCGGCCGCGAGGTAGAGCAGCGCCGGCGCCCCCAGTCCGCCCGCGCCGATGACCAGCACTCGCGCGTTCTTCAGCCGCCTTTGGCCGAGGGCGCCAATCTCGGGAATGATGAGGTGCCGGGAATACCGCTCCACCTCCTCGGTGGAAAGCCCGGGCGCGGGATCGACCAGGGGGCCCGGGAGCGTGCGGACTGTATTTGCGGTGGACGGAGAAGCCATACTTCAATGTATGCCTGAAGATACCGCGCGGTCATATTACCCCCGGGTAAAGTGAAGTTAACTGCAAAGGAAAGAAGGCCAACAGTGGTTCATCATGCACCGGTTGATCGAACTCAGGCCGCGCAATCCAATGCCGGCCCGGCCCGCGCCGCCGGACAGCGCTCCGCCAGGCTGCCGCGCGACGAACGGCGGGCCCAGCTGCTGGCCGCAGCCCAGGAGGTTTTTGTCGCCAACGGCTACCACGGCGCCGCGATGGACGAGATCGCCGAAACGGCGCACGTCAGCAAGCCCGTGCTCTACCAGCACTTTCCTTCGAAGCGGGAACTGTACCTCGCCCTGCTGGACAGCCACCTCGGGGCGCTGACCGAGCTCATGCTGGGCGCCCTGAACTCCACCACGGACAACAAAGAGCGCGTGCAGGCCGTCATGCGCGCGTACTACCGCTTCATTGACAGCGACGACCAGGCGCACCGGCTGGTGTTTGAGTCCGACCTGATCAACGACGCCGACGTCAGCTCGCGCCTGGAGACGTTCAACAAGACGTTCGCCAATGCCATTGCGCAGGTCATTGCGGAGGACACCAAGCTGCCCCTGCTGGAGGCCCAGCTGCTGGGCCGCGGGCTTGCAGGCATGGCACAGGTCAGCGCACGGTACTGGCTCGAAACGGACGGGAACCTCGACCTCGATGTGGCCAGCGACCTGATTTACCGTTTAGCTTGGCGCGGAATCTCTCGCTTCCCCAAAGAGACCTAGACTACAACTGAAACTACCTTTGAAATTTCAACCTTGACTGGCTGGGAGGCCTTGCTGTGGAAGTAAAGATCGGCATTCAGAACGTCGGCCGTGAAATTGTGCTGGAATCGGCTCAGGATGCTGACGCTGTGGCCAAAGTCGTGGCCGAGGCCATCGCCAAGGGCAGCGAGCTGCGCCTGAACGACGAGAAGGGCCGCCAGATCATCATCCCGGCCAACGTCCTGGGCTACGTCGAGATCGGCGCAGAGGAAGTGCGCCGGGTCGGCTTCGGCGCACTGTAGGCCGTCCAGTGCTGTCCCTCGTGATCGTGCTCCTGGTGACCGTTGCTGCCGGCTTCATCGTCTGGGCCAACGACCGGCGCCACACCAAGTACGGCATTCTCCTGCCGGCCGGCACCGCTGCGGTGGTGGGCATGCTGGCGTGGATCATCTGCATCTGGGCGGGGCTGGGCTACCAGCCGGGCCTCACCTGGCTGCCGTGGGTCCTTCCCATGGTGGCCGGGACGGCTTCCGCCCTGGCGGTGGCGGTCTACCTCGGCCGTGCCCGCGCCGCACAGGACACCCAGCGGCTGACGGCAGCGCTGAAGATCTAGTTGCCCTCAGATCCGGCAATGTCCGGCCCCTGGCCCTCCTCGGTGCACAGGCAAAGCCGGTTCCCCTGGGCATCAGTGACCACCACCCAATTGGGTGCGTGGTCACTGTTCATTAAGGCCCCGGTGGCGGCCGTTTTCTCCAGGACGGTTGCCGACTCGGCCTTTGAGCGGTGGACGTCCAGGTGCAGGCGGTTGTCGTTCGGCGTCGGGGTCTCCTGGAACCACACGCCCGGGCCGCGGCCGTACGGGTCCACGAGGTCCCCGAACCGGCCCTTCCGGTAACCGAGGGCGACGCGCCAGACCTCGGAGATCGCCGCCGCGTCGGCCGTGTCGATGCCGATGTCCACCGACCGGTACAGGCCGGGCTGGGCCTCGCCGCCCGCCGCCGAGGCAGCCTCGCTGACGGAGGCCGCGGCCCGGGTGTCCCGTGTGGTTACCTCGCCGCCGACGTCGTGGGAACTGAACCGGATGAACACCCGGTTATAGCGCCAGTCCAGGTCCGGATGGTGGTCCATGTCCTCTGCCACACGCCCGACGGCGGCAATCAGCTCAAGCGCGGACGCCGCCGTCGGCGTTTTATAGACAGTGACCAGTCCGCCCAGCCTGTAGCGCCAGTCGGGAAGCCCTGCGAGCGCGTCGTCGATCTGGGCTCGGGTGAGAATGTCGTCTCTGGCGGCCACGGTGCACTCCTCGGAAGGACCTGTTGAGCCTGCCGCGCGCCGGGCCGGCAGAGGCGGCCGGACCTAGAGGAATTCCGCCCGGCCCTCCATGGCCGACGACGCCAGGGCATGCTCACGGCGCGGGATCCGCCCGGCCGCACGCGCCAGCCTACCGGCGTTGACGGCGTGTTTGAAGGCCTCGGCCATGAGTGCAGGGTTCTGCGCGCGGGTGACCGCGGTAGCCAGCAGCACGGCGTCGCAGCCCAGCTCCATGGCCAGTGCCGCGTCAGAGGCCGTGCCGATCCCCGCGTCCAGGACCACCGGAACGGAGGCCCTCGACACGATCAGCTCGATGTTGTGCGGATTGAGGATACCCAGGCCCGTGCCGATCGGTGCCCCCAGCGGCATGACGGCCGAGGCTCCCAGGTTTTCGAGCCGGAGCGCCAGAACGGGGTCGTCGTTGGTGTAGGCGAAGACCTTGAAGCCGCGGTTGACCAACTGCTCGGTGGCGTCCACCAGCTCCACGGCGTCAGGCAGCAGCGTGTGCTCGTCAGCGATGACCTCGAGCTTGACCCAGTCGGTCTCCAGCGCCTCACGGGCCAACTCGGCCGTCATGACAGCCTCCCGGGCCGTGAAGCAGCCGGCAGTGTTGGGGAGCACGCGGATGTTGTGGTCCACCAGCAGCTGGAAGAGCGAGCCTGTTTCGGCCGGCGAATAGCGCCGCATCGCAACTGTGGTCAGCTGGGTGCCGGACGCGACCAGCGCTGAGCCGAGACCGTCCAGGCTCGGAGCGCCTCCGGTGCCCATGATGAGCCGCGAGGTCAGCTCCACCCCGTCAATGACAAGGCTGTCTGCTGTTTCAATCAGTGTTTCTGCCATCGTGCTCATCCTCCCTGGACTGCCGTGACTAGTTCGATCTCATCGCCCTCGGCGAGGGCGGTGCTGTGCCACTGGCTGCGCGGCACGACGGCTGCATTGCGCGCCACCGCCACACCCAGTCGCTGGCCGTCGGCGGCCTGCCCGTTGGCGGACAGGCGGCGTCCCGTGACCTGGCTGACGAGCGAGGTGACCGAGGCGCCCTCGCCTACTTCCTGTTCAATACCGTTCAGAGTGATGTTCATGCTGGTTCCTTGTTCGGGTCAAATGTGACGCAGGTCAATGTGAGAGTGCAGCGGACGCTCCCACCGGGTCCTCGAGCCCGGCGGAAAACCGGCCCGGCCGGAACGCGGCCCAGCGCGGATCCGCGATCCCGTCCATGAGCTGGCGGCAGATCGCTGCGGCCGCCGGGGTCAGCAGGACGCCGTGGCGGAAGAAGCCTGTGGCGATGATGAGGCCCGCTACGTCCGTCCCGGGCACCTGCCCGCGGGCCGGCACCCGGCCAAGCAGCGGCGCGTTGTCCGGTGTTCCCGGCCGCGCCCGCGCGGTGGCTTCGAGCAGCTCGAGCTCGGCGACCGCCGGCAGCAGGACCTGCGCATCGCGCAGCAGCTGGTAGACACCGCCGGCGCTGGTGCCCGGCACCCCGTCCTCGCGCTGGGTGGCGCCGATCACCACCGTGCCGTCCTGGCGGGGCACGATGTAGACCGGAACGCCGCGCACCATGCCGCGGACCGTTGCGGTGAGCAGGGGCTGCAGGTGTGCGGGGACCCTGAGCCTGAGGATGTCTCCGTAAACCGGGCGCAGCGGCAGGTGCAGGCCTTCCGGGAGGTTCTGCAGCCGCGCCGCGGCCAGGCCGCTGGCCACCACCGTCTCGGCCGCCCTGACGGACCCGCCTCCGGCCAGCCGGACCCCGCACACCCGCCCGCCGTCCCAGAGCAGGCCGGCGGCGTGCTCCCGCACCGCGTATCCCCCCGCCGCCGCAATCTCCTGGCCATGGCCGGCCAGCCCGTCGGCGATCGCCCGGACGAGCTTTCGCGGATCCACCTGGTGGTCCGCAGGGATATCCAGGGCGCAGGAGATCGCGGGGCTGATCAGCGGCTCCCGGGAACGTGCCTCGCGGATGGTCAGCGGTTCAACCTCCAGGCCGTGGGTCCGCTGCACGTCCCGCAGGTCCATCAGGGCGCGGCGGTCGGCGGGATCGGCACCCACGGCAAGTGTCGGCGTCGTCAGGTACCCGGCGTCCTCGCCGGCGGTGAGGGTGGCGGCAAACTCCGGCCATCTGGCGGAGGACTCCAGCATCAGTTCCAGGAGCCCTTCCTCCTGGTAATGCAGTTCGCTGACCGGAGCGAGCATCCCGGCCGCGGCCCAGCTTGCGCCGCTGCCGGGGGCTTCGTCGATGAGCACCACCGAGCGGCCGGAGCGCCGTGCCTCCCAGGCGATGCCGTGGCCCACCACACCGCCGCCGATGACGGCCACATCTGCCTCAAGACCTGTGGCGGCACATTCCTCGCCGTTTGTGCCAGGGTTCATGCATATTCCTTCCCTACGCCGGTACTAACCGGATCAGGTCAAGCGGTCGGCTCTGACGCCCTCTCAGCCCTGCGCCTTTTATGACAGCAGTAACGGCTCCCGCGGTACCTGCCCAGTTTAGAGGAACTAAGGTGGTTGCCATGACCCAGCACTCTGCCCACACCGCCGCCCGCCTGTACCTCTGCACCGACGCCCGCAAGGACCGCGGGGACTTCGCGGACTTCGTGGACGCGGCGTTTGCCGGCGGCGTGGACATCATCCAGCTGCGGGACAAGAGCATCGAGGCGGCCGAGGAACTCGAGCTGCTGGAAGTCGTCCACGCCGCCGCCCGCAGGCACGGCCGGCTGTGGGCGGTGAACGACCGCGCCGACATCGCGTCCATCGCCGGTGCACCGGTCTTCCACATCGGCCAGAAGGACCTGCCGCTCCGCGCCGCCCGGAAGCTGCTGCACGATGCCACCGTGATCGGGCTGTCCACCCACAGCACGGATCAGGTGGATGCCGCCATCGGCGCCGCCCACGGTCGCAGCGGCCTGGACTATTTCTGTGTGGGCCCGCTCTGGGCCACGCCCACGAAGCCTGGGCGCGCCGCCGTCGGGCTCGACCTGGTGCGCTACGCGGCGGAGGCTGTCCGCACCGCGAACGAGGAACGGGTCGGCGGCCTGCTGCTGCCCTGGTTCGCGATCGGCGGGATCGACCGCACGAATGTGGAGCAGGTCCTGGCGGCCGGAGCCAGCCGGATCGTCGTCGTCCGCGCCATCACCGATGCCGCAGACCCGGCAGCCGCCGCCGCGGAACTGCTCGACGCCCTCGACGCAACGGCGCCGGCGGCCATCTCCTAGCTATCCGCTCAGTCCCAGCTGCACCATCCGCCGGGAATGGTTGTCCGCGACCTCGGCGGTGATGCCCCGCATCAGCTCCCGCGCGGTGGCGTCCGTGGCGCCGGGCTCCGCCTCGACGAACAGCGCGCCAAGAAAGGCGTGCTCGTGGCCCACGCGCTGGGCCTGCGTGACCGCTTCACCCAGGAGGCGGCGGCCCCACAGCGCGAGCCTGGACGCGAGCCGGGGGTCGTCCGCCAGCGCTCCCTTGAGCCGCTCCCGGAGGACGCCCGTGGCTTCTTCCGACGACTGGATCTGCTGGATGAGCTCGCGCGTTCCGGGATCCACGAACCGGGCCACCGCGCGGTAGAAATCGGCGGACACGGTGTCCACCACATAGGCCTTCATCAGGGATTCGTACCAGTCCGCCGGACGGGTACGTTCGTGGAAGTGGTCCACGGCCGACTGGAACGGCAGCATCGCATTTTCGACGTCGACGCCCATCTCAGCCAGCTTGGCGCTCACCAGTTCGTAGTGCTCGAATTCAATGACCGCAATCCTGCCGATCACGGCCCGGTCATGCAGCGTGGGCGAGTAGCGGGCGTCGGAGGAGAGCCGTTCGAACGCGGACAATTCGCCATACGCCATCACGCCGAACAGGTCTGCGACGAAACGGTCGTAGCGAGCGGTGTCAGCCGAGGATGTGCCCATAATCCAAGACTAACGGCGCAATTCGGGCTAACCTGATTTTCGTGTCACATCATCGTCTGTCGCCCAGCGTCCACGAGCAGACCAACGCGCTCGCGGACGCCCTGAGCGCACTGCGGACGGAGCTGGAGCTACCGGGGGACTTCCCCGAGGACGTTCTCAAGGAAGCCGAAGCCGCCGTGGCGGACCGGCAGTTTCCGGACCTGGATCTGACCGGGGTGGAATTCCTGACCATCGATCCGCCGTCGTCCACCGATCTGGACCAGGCACTGTTCATCGAACGCCGCGGCGAGGGCTACCGGATCCTCTACGCCATTGCTGACGTACCGTCCTTCGTGCGGCCGGGCGGCGCGCTCGACGCCGAGACCCGCCGCCGCGGGCAGACTTTCTACGCGCCGGACGGCCGGATACCGCTGCACCCCGAGGTGATCAGCGAGAACGCCGGCAGCCTGCTGGCCGGACAGCTGTGCTCCGCCTTCGTCTGGGACTTCGAGCTCGACGCCGCCGCCGAGGTGGTGTCCGCGGTGGTGCGCCGGGCCACCGTGCGCAGCCGTGCCAAGCTCAACTACAGGGGCGTCCAGGCGGACCTGGATGCCGGAACCGCCCCTCCCATGCTGCAGCTGTTGCGCGAGGTGGGGCGCAAGCGCGTGGACCTGGAGCGGGCCCGCGGCGGGGCCAGCCTGAACATGCCGGAACAGGAGATTGTTCAGCTTCCCGACGGCGGCTACCGGATCGTGGCGGTCCCCCAGCTTCCGGTGGAGGACTGGAACGCCCAGATTTCGCTCATGACCGGGATGGCCGCCGCTTCGCTGATGCTCAATGGCAAGGTGGGGATCCTGCGCACCATGCCGGCCCCGGATGAACGCTCGCTCAGCCACTTCAAGCGCCAGACAGCCGCGCTGGGCAAACCCTGGGACGGGCAGGAAAGCTACGGCGAGTACCTGCGCACCCTCGACCCCACCGACCACCGGCAACTGGCCATCCTCCATTCGGCCGGCATGCTCTTCCGCGGCGCCGCGTACACGCATTTCGACGGAACCGTCCCGGAGGTCGCCGTCCAGTCAGCCATCGGCACGGCGTACGCCCACACCACCGCGCCGCTGCGCCGGCTCGTGGACCGGTTTGTCCTGGTCATCTGCGAGGCACTGAGCAACAACCAGCCCGTGCCTGCCTGGGCCCGGGAGGCGCTCCCCTCGCTGCCCGAAATCATGGCGTACTCGGACCAGCTGGCGGCGAGGATGGAACGCCTTGCCCTGGACACCGTCGAAGCCGCGCTGCTGATCAACCACATCGGACAGGAGTTCGATGCCGTGGTGATCTCCGGGTCAAAGCCCGCCAAAAACGGCAACGGGAACGGGAACGGCGCCGGCAATGGGAACGGCAACAACGGTAAAGGGCTCAACGGCAAGGGAACCAACGGGTCCGGCCCCTCTGGCGTGGTCCAGATCGCCGAACCGGCGGTGACGGCCAGGTGTGCGGGCGAAATGGAGCCCGGCACCAGGGTCCGCGTCCGGCTCATCTCCTCGGACATCGCCACCAGGGAGGTCCACCTCGAGCTTGTCGGCTGATCCGCTCCTGCGCCGCCGCAGGCCCCTGCGGCGGCGTGAGTCAAGGAAAACACGGGTTTGCCAGTAGACTGGGTGGGTAGTAATGGATGCCCGGTCGTTGATTTCCTCGATTTGAATTCAACAAGCCCGCCCCTACGCGATCTTGAGTACCACCCGCCGGTCCCCAGTGCCGGCAATTAGATAGCCCGCGATCGGCTTCCACTGGAATTGCTTGCGCGCCTGAGCGTGCTCCGGAACGGCCCCGTGCCCGCCCCGTTGAGCAGGCGGCGCCAATGCCTAAATGAATAAGGAAACTCCCCTGTGAGTGAATTGCATACCCACCAGCTGCTCTCCGACGACACCGGCACCGAGACCATCGAGCCGGAAGAAACCATCATCTCGGACGAGAAGCCGCACGAAATAGCCGAAAAGTCGTTCGCCGACTTCGACGTCCGCGCTGACATCGTTGAGTCACTGGCAGACGCCGGCATCACGCACCCCTTCCCCATCCAGGCCATGACGCTGCCCGTCGCCCTGTCAGGCCACGACATCATCGGCCAGGCCAAGACCGGCACCGGCAAGACCCTTGGCTTCGGCATTCCCGTCCTCCAGCGCGTGGTGGGCCGGGACGACGCCGGGTTCGACAAGCTGCCCTCCCCGGGCGCGCCGCAGGCCATGGTGATCGTTCCCACCCGCGAGCTTGCCGTCCAGGTGGCCAACGACCTGCAGACAGCATCCCGCAAGCGCAACGTCCGCATCGCCACGATTTATGGCGGCCGCGCGTACGAACCCCAGATCGACGCGCTGCAGAAGGGCGTGGAAGTGGTTGTCGGCACACCCGGCCGCCTCATCGACCTCTACAAGCAGAAGCACCTCGTGCTCAAGAACGTGAAGATCGTGGTCCTCGATGAGGCCGACGAGATGCTGGACCTCGGCTTCCTGCCCGACGTCGAGACCCTGATCGCCGGGACCCCGGCGGTCCGCCAGACCCTCCTGTTCTCGGCCACCATGCCGGGCCCGGTCATCGCGATGGCCCGCCGGTACATGACGCAGCCCACCCACATCCGCGCCGCCGATCCGGACGACGAGGGCCTGACCAAGCGCGATATCCGCCAGCTCATCTACCGCGCGCACAGCATGGACAAGACCGAAGTGGTCTCCCGCATCCTGCAGGCCCGCGGCCGCGGCCGGACCATCATCTTCACCAAGACCAAGCGCACCGCAGCCAAGGTTGCCGAGGAACTGGTGGACCGCGGATTCGCCGCAGCTGCCATCCACGGTGACCTCGGACAGGGCGCCCGCGAGCAGGCCCTCCGTGCCTTCCGCAACAACAAGGTGGACGTCCTCGTGGCCACCGACGTCGCCGCCCGCGGCATCGACGTCGACGACGTCACGCACGTCATCAACTACCAGTGCGTCGAGGACGAGAAGATTTACCTGCACCGCGTGGGCCGCACCGGCCGCGCCGGCAACAAGGGCACCGCCGTGACGTTCGTTGACTGGGACGACATGCCGCGCTGGGGCCTCATCAACAAGGCGCTGGGCCTGAGCGTTCCGGAGCCGATCGAAACGTACTCCTCCTCACCGCACCTGTACGAGGACCTGGACATCCCGGAAGGCACCAAGGGCCGGCTGCCGCGCAGCAAGCGCACCCTGGCCGGCGTCGACGCCGAGGTCCTGGAGGACCTGGGCGAGACCGGCAAGAAGAACAGCCGCTCCGGTGGCCGCGATGCCGGCCGCTCCGGCAGCCGGGAAGGCAGCCGGGAAGGCAGCCGCCGCGGCGGTGACGCCGGCAAGCGTTCGGGCGAGCACCGCCGTCGTTCTTCAGAGTCCGGCGCGGATGCCGGAACCGGTCCCGCTTCCACTGCGACTGTCGAAAGCGAGCAGCCGGCGCGCCCGCGCCGCAGCCGCACCCGCACGCGCCGCCGCAATGGCGAAGTGGTTTCCGGCAGCGAGTCCGCAGCAACCGGCTCGCAGCCGGGCGGCACCGAGGCTTCATAGCCTCAATGACTGAAACTGTCTGGGCGCCGGACGGCAGCAACCTGGTGGTGCACGCGGATAACGCGGACTTCCTCCCCACGCTGCCGGACGGCGCCTTCACGCTCATTTACGTGGACCCGCCCTTCAACACCGGCCGGGCCCAGCAGCGCCAGGAAACAAGGATGGTGCTGAACGCCGGCGGCGACGGCGACCGGGTGGGCTTCAAGGGCCGCTCCTACGACACCATCAAGGGTGCCCTGCACCGGTACGACGACGCCTTCAGCGACTACTGGTCCTTCCTCGAGCCGCGCCTGGTGGAGGCCTGGCGGCTCCTGGCCGACGACGGCACCCTGTACCTGCACCTTGACTACCGCGAGGTGCACTACGCCAAGGTCATGCTGGACGCCATCTTTGGCCGTGAGTGCTTCCTCAACGAGATCATCTGGGCCTACGACTACGGTGCGCGCGCAAAAAACCGCTGGCCCACCAAACACGACAACATCCTCGTGTACGTCAAAAACCCGGCCAAGTACCACTTCAACAGCGCCGAGGTGGACCGGGAGCCCTACATGGCGCCGGGGCTCGTGACTCCGGCCAAGCGTGAGCTGGGCAAGCTGCCCACCGACGTCTGGTGGCACACCATCGTCTCCCCCACGGGCAAGGAAAAAACCGGCTACCCCACGCAGAAACCCGAGGGCCTGGTGCGCCGGGTGGTGGCTGCGTCCAGCCGCCCGGGTGACTGGTGCCTCGATTTCTTCGCCGGTTCCGGCACCCTCGGCGCCGTGGCGGCCAAGATGGGGCGCCGGTTCGTCTGCGTGGACCAGAACCAGCCGGCCATCGACGTCATGGCCAAGCGGCTCGGGGCGCACGCCGAGATTGCGTCCTGCCCGCCGGCGTAGGCATCAGCCCAAGTAAGTAGCACGTCAGGGCGTTCCCAGCGCTGGGAACGCCCTGAAGTGCTACCCAGTTGGGATTCGGCGGACGCCAGATGGGGTTCAGCGCACGACGGCGGTGCCCGTGCCCAGCTCCTCAATCCGCTCGAACACGTCCGGCGCAGTCAGGTTCTCGCCCAGCCGGTTCGGCTTGCCCAGGCCGTGATAGTCCGAGGACCCGGTCACCAGGAGCCCGTGCTGGGCGGCCAGCTTCCGCAGGAACTCCCGGCCCTCCTCCGGGTTGTCCCGGTGGTTGACCTCCAGCCCGGCCAGGCCGGCGTCGATCATGTTGTGGTACGTGCTTTCACCCACGATGCGACCCCGTGCGGAGGCAACGGGGTGGGCAAACACGGGAACGCCGCCCGCGGCACGGACCAGTTCGACGGCGAGGGCCGGCTCCGGCGCGTAGTGCTGCACGAAGTAGCGCGAGTGGGAGGTGAGGATGGAGGTGAAGGCCTCGGAACGGTCCGCCACCACGCCCGCCGCCACCAGGGCGTCGGCGATGTGCGGCCGTCCCAGCGTGGCCCCCGGCGCCACATGGTGGATCACGTCGTCCCAGCTCAGGGGATAGTCCTCGGCCAGCAGCGTAACCATGCGTTCGGCGCGGGTGAGGCGGGCCTCCCTGGCCTTCGTGATTTCTTCGAGCAGCCCCGGGTGCGTGGGATCGTGCAGGTAACTCAGGAGGTGGACGCTGATCCCGTGCTCTGTCCGGCAGGAAATCTCCATCCCGGGCACCAGTGCCACGCCGTCATCAATCGCCGCCCGGGACGCTTCCTCCCAGCCGTCCGTGGAGTCATGGTCCGTCAGCGCGATGACGTTCAGTCCTGCAGCCGCCGCGGCTGCCATGACCTCCGCCGGAGTTTCCGTGCCATCGGAAATATTCGAGTGGGCGTGCAGATCTATCCTCACCAGCCCAGCCTAGTAGATGGCGCGCCCCAGTGGCCGGGATAACCATGATTCTCCCTCCCGTTCTCCCTGCGGGGCCGGTGTTGGCCTAAGCCGCTCGGCTGGTGAGACGATGGGACGGTGAACTCAGCAGACAACACCCACAACGGTGAAAACACAGCTTCCCAGCCCCTGGAAGAGCGCGTCAACAACCGCTCCCAGCGGCCCAGTTCCGCGGCTTTCAAGGCCTTCATGGCCAGCAACTGGGCGCCCGCGCCGCAGGTGACCCCTGAACGGGACGCCGTCGCCGGCCACGCCGCGAAGAGGCGGCGGGCCATCTCCGACCAGTTCAAGGGTGAACGCCTGGTGCTTCCGGCCGGGCCCCTGAAGGTCCGGTCCAACGACTGCGACTACCGCTTCCGGCCGCACTCCGGCTTCGCCCACCTCACCGGCCTCGGCCTGGACCATGAGCCCGACGCCGTGCTCATCTTCGAACCTGTCGAGGAGGGAAAGGGCGACGACGGCGGCAGCCACCGCGCCACGCTCTACTTCCGGCCACTGGCCGGACGGGACACCGAACAGTTCTACGCAGACGCGCGGTCGGGAGAATTCTGGATCGGGGCCCGGCCCACGCTGGCCGAATTTGAGGCCCGGCTCGGAATCCCCACGGCCCACATCGACGAACTCGAGGTGGCCGTCACCAAGAACGTCGGTGCCCCCGAAATCGGCGGCGTCTCCATCCGTCTGGTGCGCAAGGTGGACGAAAACATCGACGCGCTCGTGGACACCGCCCGCTACAACACGGCCAAGGACCCGGACAACCTGGACCTTGGCGTGCTGGACGCCCTCGACGAGAAGCTCTCCGAAGCACTCTCCGAGCTGCGCCTGACCAAGGACGAGTGGGAAATCGAGCAGATGCAGATCGCGGTGGCCGCAACGGTGGAGGGTTTCACCGAAGTGGTCAAGGCTCTGCCCCGCGCCCTGACGCACTTCCGCGGTGAGCGCGTGGTGGAGGGCGCCTTCTTCGCCCGCGCCCGGGAGGAAGGCAACGAACTCGGCTACGAC
Organism: Arthrobacter globiformis NBRC 12137; assembly: GCF_000238915.1. Classification (GTDB taxonomy): domain Bacteria; phylum Actinomycetota; class Actinomycetes; order Actinomycetales; family Micrococcaceae; genus Arthrobacter; species Arthrobacter globiformis. The sequence goes on from NZ_BAEG01000085.1 coordinate 238,706, forward strand.
ACCATCGCCGCCGCCGGCAACAACGCCACGGTGCTCCACTGGACCCGCAACACCGGCAAGGTCAACGCCGGGGACCTCCTCCTGCTGGACGCCGGCGTTGAGGCGGATTCGCTCTACACGGCGGACATCACCCGCACGCTCCCGGCCAACGGCAAGTTCTCGGACGTGCAGCGCAAGATCTACGAAGCCGTCCTCGACGCAGCCGACGCCGGCTTCGCAGCCGCACAGATCGGCGTGAAGTTCCGCGACATCCACACGGCCGCAACCACCGTCCTCGCGGAGCGCCTTGCCGAATGGGGCCTGCTCCCGGTCCCCGTCGAGGAAGCCCTCGGCGAGGACGGCCAGCAGCACCGGCGCTGGATGCCGCACGGCACCAGCCACCACCTCGGCCTCGATGTGCACGACTGCGCCCAGGCCAAACGGGAACTCTACCTGGACGGGGTGCTGCGCGAGGGAATGGTCTTCACCATCGAACCGGGCCTGTACTTCAAGCAGGAAGACCTCGCCATCCCCGAGGAGTACCGCGGCATTGGCGTACGCATCGAGGACGACATCCTGATGACCTCCGAGGGCCCCGTGAACCTCAGCGCGGCCCTGCCCCGCACCGCGGACGACGTCGAGGCCTGGATGGCCGGGATCTACCAGGAGATCGACGCCAAGGATTAGGAATTGCAGAAAGGGACGGCCACCGGGTGATCCGGTGGCCGTCCCTTATTGCTGTCTCCCGCTACTGCTGGTGCTGCCCGTCCCGGCCCTGCTCGGCCTGGTTCGGATCCACCCGCACGCCATACTGCGGCCGGCCGTCCGGCAGGTCCGGGTAACGGACGGACGCCGGGCGCTGGCCCGCGGCCGGCGCGCCTTCCGTGCCCTGGTCCTGCTGGCTGGCCCCGTACTGCTGGCCCTGCTGGTTGGCCCCGTACGGCTGTTCCTGCGGCTGCCCGCCCTGGGCGTCCTGCTCCGCACCATACTGTTGGTTGGCACCGTACTGCCCGTTGGCGTCCTGGCTGCGCTGACCGTAGGGGTCGTTCCAGCCCGCCGGCCGCTGCGGCGCCTGGCCCTGGGAAGGGCCCTGCGGCGGACCCTGGTGCCGGCCCGGCTGCTGGTAGGGCTGGTTCTGGTAGTCGTGCTGGCCCTGGTAGTCGCGCGGGGCGTGCGGCGCCGGCCCCGCACCCGGAGTGGCGTCGGACGGCGTCATCGGCAGCTGCTGGAGCAGCCGCCGCGCCTCGTGGGCAGCCTCCAACGCCACGATGACGTCGTAATTGGTGGCAACCACCTGGCTGGTGGACGTGAAGTCGCGCTTGCCGCGCTGCATGGCGTAGGTCACGATCCCGAACAGCATGAAGAACGCCGCGCCCATCAGCACCGAGCTGATGATGGAGAACGTCCCGCCGGCCGGTGTGAAGAAGGACAGCATGACGCCGACGAACAGGCCGAACCACATGCCGCTCAGGGCACCGGAGAGCGCCACCCGGGGGTAGCTGAGGCGGCCCGTCACGCGCTCCACCATCTTGAGGTCGTTCCCCACGATGGACACCAGGTGCACCGGGAACTGCTGGTCAGCGAGGTAGTCAACGGCCTTCTGGGCGTCCAGGTAAGAGGTATACGTGCCGACGGTGTCCCCGGTAGGGACAGTCTTCGACTCGTCCGAGCCGTTGGGCGCAGCCTTCGGAGCACCAAAAATGTTAGCCATACCCCCATTCTTGCCCATAAGGATGGGTGAAAGCTGAAAATTCAGCTAAAAGAGAGCAGACTCGGTAGCCTGTAGAGGTGAGCACGAATCCTACCCGCGTCTTTGTTGCGCGCCTCCTGGGACTGGACGTCTTCGACCCTCTGGGCGACCGTCTGGGACGATTGCGTGACGTCGTCGTGCTCTCCCGCGGAACCCGGGGCGCCCCGCACGTGGTGGGCATCGTCGTCGAGGTGCCCGGCAAGAAGCGCGTGTTCGTCCCGATGACCCGCATCACCTCCATCGACCAGACGCAGGTCATCTGCACCGGGCTGGTCAACCTGCGGCGCTTCGAACAGCGCGGCGCCGAGACCCTGGTGGTGGCCGAAATGTTCGACCGCCGCGTCACCCTCACCGACGGCAGCGGTGACGCCACCATCGAGGACATCGCCATGGACCAGCATCGCTCGGGCGACTGGTTCGTGAGCAAGCTGTTCGTCCGGCGCGGACACTCCCTGGCGCCCCTGAGCAGGCTGCGCCGCAACGAAACCATGATCATCGACTGGGCCGACGCGCACCAGGGAGCGAAGACAGAACCGCAGGCAGCCACCCAGTTCGTGGCGAACCACGAGGACCTCAAGCCCGCGGACTTCGCCGAGGCGCTGCAGGAAATGAGCGACAAGCGGCGGTTCGAAGTGGCCAGCGAACTGCAGGACGAGCGGCTCGCGGACGTCCTGCAGGAGCTGCCCGAGGACGACCAGGTGGAAATTCTCTCCGCCCTCGACGTCCAGCGCGCCGCTGACGTCCTGGAGGAGATGGACCCTGACGATGCCGCCGACCTCCTCGGTGAGCTCCCGTCCGCCCAGGCGGAGGAACTCCTTCAGCTGATGGAGCCCGAGGGCGCCGAGGACGTCCGTCGCCTCCTCGAATACGACGAGGACACCGCCGGCGGCCTCATGACCCCCGTGCCCGTGATCCTGCCGCCCGAAGCCACGGTCGCGGAAGCCCTCGCCCACGTCCGGCGCGAGGAGCTCTCCCCTGCGCTCGCCTCATCCATCTTCATCGCCCGTCCTCCGCTGGAAACGCCCACCGGCCGGTTCCTGGGCGTGGTGCACATCCAGCAGCTGCTGCGCTTCCCGCCGTTCGAGTCGCTGGGCAACCTCGTGGACAAGAACCTGGAACCGCTCTCGGACCTGGCCCACATCAGCGAAGTGGCCCGCACACTCGCCACGTACAACCTGAACTCGCTGCCGGTGGTCAACCAGGCTGGCCGTCTGGTGGGCGCAGTGACTGTGGACGACGTCCTGGACCATCTGCTGCCCGATGACTGGCGGGCTAACGACGGCGAAGCCCCGGTCAGAAAGCTTGGTGGCCGCATTGGCTGAGAACACGGCAAAGGGAACCCGCACCGGCGGAAAGCCGGCAGGCCAGGGGAGCCTGGACACGCCGCTGAGCGGCCGCCAGCGCATCCTCCCCAAGTTCTCCCCGAACCCCGACGCGTTCGGCCACGCGACGGAGGGCTTTGCCCGTTTCATGGGCACGCCGCAGTTCCTGCTCTACATGACCGTGTTCTGTGTATTCTGGCTCGCCTGGAATACCTTCGCCCCCACGGCCTGGCAGTTCGACAAGGTCGAACTCGGGTTTACGCTCCTGACGCTGATGCTGTCCCTGCAGGCGTCCTACGCCGCGCCGCTGCTGCTGCTCGCCCAGAACCGCCAGGACGACCGGGACCGCGTGTCCCTGCAGCAGGACCGCCAGCGGGCGGAACGAAACCTCTCAGACACCGAATACCTCACGCGGGAACTGGCCTCCTTGCGGATCGCGCTGCGTGAAGTGGCCACCCGTGACTACGTCCGGGCGGAACTGCGCAGCCTGCTGGAGGACTTGCTGGAGGCCCAGGAGGAGCTCCGCACGCACGAGCCGTCAGGGCCCGGAAGCCATGAATCGCCGCGCGAACTGGTCCGGGAAAAGCTGAAGGAGAAGCGGGAGAAGCAACGCAATCCCCGCACGCAGCAGATCCCCAAGGTCAAGTCTGAAAAAACGCGCGGCCGGGCAGCCCACCGACCCACCTCTCCCGAAAGCTGAGCACCACGGCATGAGCACCACCCTCGTTCAGGCAGTCAACGCTGCCCTGGCAACCGTCATCGACCCGGAACTCCGGCGCCCCATCACCGAACTGGGCATGGTGGACTCCGTGGAAATCTCCGACGACGGGACCGTCCGGCTGGCGGTGCTGCTCACCATTGCCGGCTGCCCGCTCCGCGACACGATCACGAGGGACTCCGAGGCGGCGCTGCTGAACGTTCCCGGTGTGACCGCCGTCGACGTGGACCTGAAAGTCATGACCCAGTCGCAGCGCGATGCGCTCAAGGAGCAGCTGCGCGGCCCCGGCGGCGAGCGGGGCATCCCGTTCAACCAGCCGGGATCCCTCACCAAGGTCTTTGCGGTGGCCAGCGGCAAGGGCGGCGTGGGAAAGTCCTCGGTGACCGTCAACCTCGCCTGTTCCCTCGCGGCACAGGGGCTGCGCGTGGGCATCGTGGATGCCGACGTGTACGGCTTCTCCGTGCCGGCCCTGATGGGGATCACCCAGGCCCCCACCCGCGTGGACGACATGATCCTCCCGCCAGTGGCCTACGGCGTGAAGGTCATTTCCATCGGCATGTTCGTCACCGGCAACCAGCCGGTGGCCTGGCGCGGACCCATGCTGCACCGGGCCCTCGAGCAGTTCCTCACCGACGTCTACTTCGGCGATCTGGACGCGCTGTTCCTTGACCTCCCGCCGGGCACCGGCGACATCGCCATCTCGGTGGCGCAGCTGCTGCCCAAGGCCGAGATCCTGGTGGTCACCACTCCGCAGGCCGCCGCGGCCGACGTCGCAGAACGCGCCGGCGCCATCGCCACCCAGACCGGGCAGACGGTCGCAGGGGTCATCGAGAACATGTCGTTCCTGGAAATGCCCGACGGCGGCCGGATGGACCTGTTCGGCACCGGCGGCGGGGAGGTCCTCGCCGAAAGGCTCAGCGCGTCGACCGGCACGGACGTGCCGCTGCTGGGCCAGATTCCGCTGGACATTCTCCTGCGGGAAGGCGGCGACTCGGGCAATCCCATCGTCCTGGGCGGCCCGGACACGCCCGCAGCGGCGGCGCTGTCCGGCATCGCCGGGAAGCTCGCGGCCAGGCCGCGGGGACTGGCCGGGATGAAGCTGGACGTCCAGCCCCGCTGATTGGGCAAGGCCCCGCTAGGTCGCCTCGGAGTCGAAAGGGGCCCGCTCCCCCACGCCGAGGCTTTCGATGATGCGCGCCGGCCGCTCCTCGGTGTGGGAAGCTGCGGCTGATGCCGCAGCGGCTACTGCCGCCGGACCGCCGGCGCTGACCGGCTTGGTGTCGTCTTCGAGGAGCGCTTCCTTGATGATGCGCCGCGGATCGTACTGGCGGGGATCGTACTTCTTCCAGTCGACGTCATCGATGTCGATGCCGACTTCTTCCTTGATCTGTTCCCGCGCGCCGGAGGCCATCCGGCGCACTTCACGGACCAGGTTTGCCAGTTTCTGGGTGTATTCGGGCAGCCGCTGGGGGCCGATCACCAGAATGCCGATGAGCAGCAGAAGGATAAACTCCGGGCCGTTGATTCCAAACACTTTAGGAAGATTACCCTCTCCGGGGAGGCAGTGACGATTTCGGTCCGGCCGGCACCCTCTGCGGGCACGCTGCAGGGACGGGGAAGCGTCTCAAAGCCCCAGCTGGCGGGCTATTTTGCGGAGGCCGCGTTCGAGCCGGTCGACCACCGTCTCCTGCGCTGCGGCTGTGCCGCCGGCAGCGTCCGTCCCGGCGGCAACGCCCGGGCTGGCCGCGCTTCCGGCGCCCGCGAGCATCGCCACGGCATCGTCGGCCGAGGTGGCAGGCAGGTCCGACACGTAGGTGAAGGTACTCCGCGGCGTCTGGTAGATCGCGCTCCACGGCGGCCCCGCCTTGACCCAGACCTGGCCGTCCGCCGTAGCACCCGGCAGGTCAGCGGCGACGTATCCGTCGCTTCCCGCCGGGTGCCGGTCAGCGGGTTGATCGGCCAGGGCGCCGTCGGCGATCCCTGGTGCTGTTCCAGAATCCGTGCCGTGTGCTGCCCGTCCGTGAGGCGCAGTTCAACCGTGGGCCGGCCCGCCAGCACCGTGGTGCTGGCAGAAACAAGGTGGAAGCCCATGGCACGCAGCTCAGGGCAGGTCCAGCCGGAGGACCGCAGCGCGGCGAGGCGGCTGTCCGTTCCGGGAGAATGTCCGGACTGGCCGTAGAGCGAGGCCGTGCCCGCGGCGTATTGCCTGGGTTCGCCCGCGGCCGTATAGGCTCCGGCGGCAACGGCGCCTGCCGCCACCACAGCCACCCCGCCGGCCAGCCCCGCCAGCATCATCCGGCTGGGCCGGGAAACGGGGGCCGGCGCCATGGCCAGTTGCTGGGTGCGGAGCAGGAGCCGCGCTGTCAGTTCGTCACTGGCGGCCGGGACCGCGGCTGTACGGAGTCGCTCAATGTACTGGCGCTGCCGGTGCAGCGCGCTGGCGCATTCGGCGCACGCGCGGATATGGTCCGTTGTCTGCGGGTGCCGTCCGCCCGCAAGCGGCGGCAACCCTGTCCTCGTCCTGAGCCCCTCCAGCAAGCGATGTAGCTGACCCATGTCGCCGATCAGAGAACGCCGGCGATGCGGGGCATCTTCAGCCGCGGCTTGCGTGCCTGCTGCGGGCGCGGATCCCGGTGGGCAAGCTTTTCGCGCAGCATCGTCCGGCCGCGGTGAATGCGCGAACGCACCGTGCCCAGCTTCACGCCGAGGGCCTCGGCGACTTCGTCGTACGACAGCCCCTCCAGGTCGCACAGGACGACGGCGGCACGGAAGTCCGGCGGAAGTTCCTCGAGGGCGGCCTGGACGTCGAGGTCCAGGTTGTTGAGTTCGAAGCTTTGCTCAGGGCCGGGTTCCCGGCCGGGCAGCCGGGATTCGGCGTCCTCGGCGAGGGCGTCAAAGCGGATGCGGCTCTTGCGCCGCGCCTGGTCCAGGAACAGGTTGGTGGTGATCCGGTGCAGCCAACCGTCCAGGGTTCCAGGCTTGAAGTTCTCCAGGGAACGGAAGACGCGGACGAACACCTCCTGGGTGAGGTCCTCGGCGTCGTATTTGTTACCGGTAAGCCGGTAGGCGAGCCGGTACACCTTGGCGGAGTGGTTGGTGACCACTTCTTCCCACGTGGGCATGGCCCACTCGGCAGCTTGCTCTTCAGTTGCAGGGACAGGTGCCGCAACGGATGCTGACATCGTCCACTCCCCTCGTGGATGTAATAACGCCTGACGTGCTTTACATCATTGGTTCGGCGCCGATCACCACTTGGATGAGCGGATTATTATCATGTCAAAGTTGGCTGGGAATTTCCTGACTGCAGGGCCCTCCTTTGCTAAAAGCGCAACTCCAGGCCGGAATTTCATGCCGGTTTCCGGGGATTTTCTTCGCAATTCGCCGCACAGCGTGAGAGTATGCGCCATCACAGGCGTCACGGCTGTCACTTGCCCCTCGGGCGCCGTCCAACCAAGTACGCTGTAAGAACATGCCCCCTGCCGCCCAGAAAGCGAAATCCATGAGCGCCGATAAGTCCACGAGCTGGTCCTATGCAGAAGATCTGCCTGCCGAGGATGAGGTCCTGCTGCGCGCCCGGGAACGTTCGTTCGAGCTTGGCGTGACACCCATCGGCCGTGGCGTTGGCGCCGTGCTGACTGTGCTCGCCGCCGCTTCCAAGGCGCAGACCGCCGTCGAGATCGGTACCGGCGCGGGGGTCTCGGGCGTCTGCCTGCTCCGCGGCCTCGGCCCGCAGGCTGTGCTCACCACCATCGACGTGGACGTGGAGCACCTGAAGGCCGCGCGGGAAGCGTTCCAGGAGGCCGGCAGTCCGGCCAACCGCACCCGCACCATCTCCGGCCGCGCGGGCGATGTCCTGCCGAGGCTCACCGACGCAGCCTATGACCTCGTCTTCATCGATGGGGACAAGCCCAACTTTCCCCGCTACGTGGAGCAGGCCGTGCGCCTCCTCAAGACCGGCGGGCTGCTGATCGTCAATGACGCCCTGGACAAGGACAGGGTGTCCAACCCGGCGGCCCGCGACGCAACCACCGTGGTGCTGCGCCAGGTGGGCAAGGCCGTGCGCGACGACGACCGGCTGGCTTCCGCCATGCTTCCCACCGGTGACGGGCTGCTGGTGGCGGTCAAGAAATAGGCTGGTCCGTAAGGGGCTGGCCAACACAGGCCGGCCAGGGATACGAAAAAGGCAGGGCCCGCAGCCTTCCGGCTGCGGGCCCTGCCTTTATTCTTATTCGGTGACGCCGACGAGGCAGTCCTTGAGGTTGGCCGCCTCTGTGGCATTAAGTTCAACCACGAGGCGTCCCCCGCCTTCGAGCGGCACACGCATGATCAGGCTGCGGCCCTCCTTGGTTACTTCCATAGGGCCGTCGCCGGTGCGTGGTTTCATAGCCGCCATGAGGAATATCCCCTCCAGTAGTCCCAGGACCGAGCAGCCCGGCCGGGCTGAGTCCGCGTGGTCAAAACAAAGCCGCTCTGGCGGTCCTTTCGGCAGCCGCCCTGGCTGAACAATCCGAATGCTTTTTGTCCTTGCTTATTACCTATTATCCTGTAATTACCCGTCTGTAGCTAATCGATGGACAATTCGTTCACGTCCGGATTCCTGCGTCCCTCTGCAGGCTGAGCTGGGGAAACCCCGGGCACGTCACGGCGGATAGTCCCCTCCGCCCGGCAGTTGCGCCCACGCCCACAGCCACACCACCCAGACGATCTGCAGCAGGACGAACATGGTGATCACCGCGCCGCGGTAGGCCCTGGACCGGGAAACGAGCGCGGCAGCCAGGGCCAGCGGAAACAGCGGCAGCAGCATGCGGAACGTGCTGGTCTGCGGATGCAGGAACACCACGAGGTATCCCATGTAGCACAGGCACCACAGCCGAAGTTCCGTTCCCAGCCGGCGCACCGGCGGCGAGGCCATAAAGAGCCCGAACACCGCCACGAAGACGAACGGTGCCACGAGCCCCAGCACCGGACCGAACAACAGGACGCCGGTGTCGAACCAGGGCTTGAAGGGCACGAGGTCGTGTCCGCGCCAAACGGTTTCGGTCTTGGTGTAGGCGGCGATGTCGCCGGTGGCCGCCCACGCGATGGCCGGCCAGGCGAGCGCACCCGCGCCGCTGACCGCGGTCAGCCCGGCGAGTGACCACAGTTCATTCCGGCTGTGGATCTGGCTCCCCTTGGCGTCCGGTCTGTGGTTCCGTGCGGCGAGCCATGCCTCACCGGCGCGGTACAGGAACAGGATCCCGATGGTCGCCGCAAACGGAACGCCCGTGGGCCGGGACAGGCACATGGCCACGACCACGGGAATGGCCCACAGGTAGTGCCGCCGCACCACCAGCAGCAGCGCCGCCGCCAGCAGCAGGAGGTTCAGGGATTCCGCGTACGGCACCTGGAGCACCGGCGAGACGGGGAAGGTGGAGAAGAACGCGGCGCCCCACAAGGCCGGCCAGTGGCCTGCCCGGGTGCGGAACAGCAGGTAGACCACCAGCGAGGCCGCCAGCCCGGCGAGCATCGCGATCAGGATGAGGGCGGCAGCGGGGCTGAGGCCCGCGGCAGCGGAAAGCATCCGGCCCAGCGTTGGAAACAGCGGATAGAAGGCCCAGGTGTTCTCCTGCACGTTGCCGGCCGCGTCCACCGGCAGTTCGGTCGGGTATCCGCCGGTCATGACGGACTCGTACCAGCGCGCGTCCCAGATGTTGATGAAGTTCCAGTAGTCGGGCTTGGCCGGGAACCAGGGGTTGATTCCCTGGTGCAGGGCGGCCGACATGAAAATGCAGGCACTGACCAGCCGCGCAGCGGCGTACACCGCCGCCACCTGGGCCCACCACGGCCACCGGACCAGGCGGCCGCCGAGCCGTGCCGCGGCGGTCCGGAACGCCGTGTCCAGCCGCGTGCCGTGATCCGACGGCGGGGGTTCGGCTGTTGCCGGCGGCACGGGGCCCGGAGGCCCTGGGGAGCTCACGTCCGGTCCTCGGCGGCCGGCTGTTCGGCGGCCGCAAGTTGGCTGGCGCGGTCGCGCAGCTGCTCGCGGAGGCGCTCTATTTCGGCGTTCCTGGCGGCCAGCTGGTCCCGCAGGTCGTCCAGCACCTGGTCCACTTGGTCCATCCGGTAACCCCGCAGCCCCAGCGCAAACCGGACATGGTCGACGTCGGATGGTGTGGCGTCGTCGGGAAGCAGCACCGGAGGCAGCGACGCCACGGGTTCATCGAACCCGTCGTCGAAGCCGTCTCCGGCGAGAGGCGCACGGGCGCGTTTCCTCCGCAGCATGCCCGCCCCGAGGTCGGTACCGATGAGGGCGGTGGCTCCAATCAGGACGATGGCCAGGAAAACGAGGAAGAAACTCACATCACCAATCGTGCCAGACGCAGCCCCGCCTGCCGCTTACCCGCGCAGCTGCTGCCCTGGCTGCCTACCACGGGTGGTGCTATTCGGGCCGCTGGTCGCCGTTGGTGGAGGGCGCCCGGACGTGTCCGTGGAGGACGAGGTTCACGGCCTCCTCCGGGGAGTCCACCACCTGGATGAGGTCCAGGTCCTTCGCTGAGACCATTCCCTCAGCCACCAGGGTCCCCGTGATCCATTCGATCATCGGTCCCCAGAACGCCGCGCCCAGCAGGACAATCGGGAACGAGGTCACCTTCTGGGTCTGCACCAGGACCATGGCCTCGAAGAGCTCGTCAAGGGTGCCGAGGCCGCCGGGAAGAACGATGAAGCCCTGGGCGTACTTCACGAACATGGTCTTCCGCGCGAAGAAGTAGCGGAAGTTGATGCCGAGGTCCACCCACTGGTTCAGGCCCTGCTCGAAGGGCAGCTCGATGCCGAGGCCCACCGAGACGCCGTTGCCTTCCACGGCTCCCCTGTTGGCGGCTTCCATCGAGCCAGGGCCGCCGCCGGTGATGACGGCCACGCCTGCTTCGGCGAGCTTGCGGCCCACCTCGACGCCCATGTCGTAGTACGCGCTTCCGGGCTTGGTGCGCGCTGAGCCGAAGACGCTGACCGCCTGGCCCAGGTCGGAGAGCGCACCGAAACCTTCCACGAACTCGCTCTGGATCCGCATGACGCGCCAGGGGTCGGTATGGATGAAGTGGCCAGGGCCCTTGGTGTCGAGCAGCCGCTGGTCCGACATTTCCACCGCGGCCTGCTTACGGCGCAGCTCTAGAGGCCCTTTCCGGCGGGGCTGTACTGATTTTGACGGATCTGCGTTGATGCTCATCCCCCAAGGCTAACCTGCTGACCTGCAGGTATCTCTTGAATTACGATCAACCGGAAGTTGGAGTGATTGCGGTCATAACCGAGCAATGTTCGCTAGATTCATTCTTATGACTACTCAACTGCCAGGCGACGCACTCGTCTCCCTGAATGCCGTTAACAAGCATTACGGTCAGCTCCACGTTCTGAAGGACATCAATCTCCAGGTCCGCAAGGGCGAGGTGGTTGTGGTCATCGGCCCCTCAGGCTCGGGCAAGTCCACCCTGTGCCGGGCCATCAACCGGCTTGAGACCATCGACGACGGCGACATCGCCATCGACGGCAAGCAGCTGCCTGCGGAAGGCAAGGAGCTCGCCCGGCTCCGGGCCGACGTCGGCATGGTGTTCCAGTCCTTCAACCTGTTCGCGCACAAGACCATCCTGGAAAACGTGACTCTGGGCCCCATTAAGGTCAAGGGCGTGTCCAAGGCGGAGGCGGACAAGGAGGCCATGGCCCTGCTGGAGCGGGTGGGTGTGGGCCACCAGGCACCCAAGCTGCCGGCGCAGCTCTCCGGCGGCCAGCAGCAGCGTGTGGCCATCGCACGGGCCCTCGCCATGAAGCCCAAGGTCATGCTGTTCGACGAACCCACGTCGGCGCTCGATCCGGAGATGATCAACGAGGTCCTGGATGTCATGATCCAGCTGGCCAAGGAGGGCATGACCATGATCGTGGTCACCCACGAGATGGGCTTCGCCCGGAAGGCCGCCGACCGTGTGGTGTTCATGGCGGACGGCCAGATCGTGGAGGACGCCACGCCCGAGGAGTTCTTCACCAATCCCCAGAGCAGCCGCGCCAAGGACTTCCTGTCCAAACTGCTCACGCACTGACAACCGGCAGACCCCGCTGGTTTCCAGATCACGAGTTCGCACCCAGGCCGTCACCGGCGGCCGCCCAATGAAAGGAACGTCATGAAGGCATTTTTGACCCGAAGGAAATCCCTTCTGGCAGCAGCATCCGCAGCCCTCGCTCTGACCCTGAGCGCTTGCGGCGGCGGCGGAACCGGGACCGGCTCCAACCCCACCCCGGTCGAGAAGCCCAGCTTCGCTGCAGGTACCACCATGGAAAAGCTCGCCTCGGCCGGCAAGGTGACCATCGGAACCAAGTTCGACCAGCCGCTGTTCGGACAGAAGGGCCTGGACGGCAAGCCTGTCGGTTTCGACGTCGAAATCGGCAAGCTGCTCGCCGCCAAGCTGGGCATCGCCGCTGACAAGATCGAATGGGTCGAGACTGTCTCTGCCAACCGCGAGCAGTTCATCAAGCAGGGCAAGGTGGACCTGATCGTGGCCACCTACACCATCAATGACAAGCGCAAGACCGAGGTCGCCTTCGCCGGCCCGTACTACGAAGCCGGCCAGGCGCTGATGGTGAACAAGGACAATACGTCCATCACCAAGCCCGAGGACGTCAAGGGCAAGAATGTCTGCTCGGTGACGGGATCCACCCCGGCCTCCACGATCGTGGAAAAGTACGGCGCAGTCCTGGTGCCGGCCGCCACCTACTCGGCCTGCCTCGAACCGCTCCGCAACAAGCAGGTTGAAGCGGTGACCACCGACAACGTCATCCTGGCTGGCTTCGTCAACAAGGAGCCGGATGCGTTCAAGCTGGCTTCCGACGAAACCTTCACCAAGGAGCCTTACGGCATCGGCGTGAAGAAGGATGACACCGAATTCCGCAACTGGATCAATGACCAGCTTGAGGCCTTCGCCAAGGACGGCTCCTACAAGAAGGCCTGGGAGGACACCGCAGGCGCGGTCATCAAGACGGCACCGGAACTTCCGGCCATCGACCGCTACTAGAACGATCGTGGCGGTTACCGGCGGCTGTGCATGCCATAGCCTGCCGGTAACCGCCGCTTCCGTTTTCCGCACATTCCCCTGAACGCAGCTAAAGGATCCTATGGACGTCATCATTGAAAGCCTCCCCCAATACTGGGACGGCTTTCTCAGAACCCTGTTCCTGGCCGCCGTTTCCGGCATCATCGCACTGGTTGTGGGCACCCTGCTGGCCGCCGCCCGGGTCTCCCCCGTTGCCGCCCTCCGCGGCTTCAGCATGGCCTACGTGGAGGTGGTGCGTAACACCCCGCTGACCATCGCCTTCTTTTTCGCGGCGGTGGTCCTGCCCCGGCTCGGTGTGACCTTCCAGCAGTTCGAAATCGCGGCGATCATCGCCCTCAGCGCCTACACGTCCGCCTTTATCGCTGAGGCGGTCCGCTCCGGCGTCAACAGCGTTCCCATCGGCCAGGCCGAAGCAGCCCGCAGCATCGGCATGAAATTTGGCCAGGTCCTGTCGCTGATCATCCTCCCGCAGGCCCTCCGCACCGTGGTTCCGCCCCTGATCAACATCCTCATCGCACTCGTCAAGAACTCCTCAGTGGCCGGCGCCTTCTTCGTGCTGGAGCTGTTCGGCTACGGCAAGCAGTTGGCCAACGATCATGGCGATGCCGTCATGTGGGTTCTGGTGGGGGTTGCCTTCTTCTATCTCCTGATCACCGTGCCGCTGGGTTACCTTGCCCACCAGGTCGAACGAAAGGTGGCGATCGCCCGATGACTTCGGTTCTCTACGACGTTCCGGGGCCCAAGGCCCGCCGTGTCTCGCTGATCGGCTCCGTGATCGGCATCGTGCTGATCGCGGCCCTGCTGGCCTGGGCCATCATGACCCTCGCCCAGCAGGGGATCTTCCAGGCGCAGCGCTGGGCGATCTTCGGCCAGGCTGACGTCTGGACACTCCTCGCCAACGGCATCACCGCGACGCTGAGCGCGGCGGCGATAGCAGCTGTCATCGCCTTTCCGCTGGGACTTCTGCTGTGCCTGATGCGCATCTCCGATGTTGCCTGGATCCGGGTCCCCACCAGGATCGTGCTCGAGTTCCTGCGCGGCATGCCTGTGGTCCTGATGATGCTGTTCGTGCTGCTGGTCTTTGCCACCAGCTCGTTCATCGCCGTGGTGGCCGGCCTGGTCCTCTACAACGCCGCGATCTTCGCGGAGATCATCCGGGCAGGCATCCAGTCGCTCCCCCGCGGGCAGCGCGAAGCAGGTTTGGCGATCGGCCTGACCAGCTTCCAGTCCCGGCTGAGCATCGAACTGCCACAGGCGGTCCGCCGTATGCTGCCGTCCCTCGTGGCGCAGCTGGTGGTCCTGCTGAAGGACACGTCGCTGGGCTACATCGTGGCCTACGGCGAGCTGCTGCGTGCGGTGCAGGTGATGGCCGACTTCCTGGGCCCGCAGTTCCTGTTCCCGGTGTTCTTCGTGGCCGCGGCCATCTACATCGCCATCAACCTGGCAGTGTCCCGGCTGGCCATCTGGATCGAGCGGCGCGGGTCCAAGAAGGCCGCCGGCGGAGTGGCGAAGGCCCCCACCGCCGGTGTCTCCACCATAGTGAAATAAACGGCAGCTCTTGACGGCGAAGGGTCCACAGCCATCCGGCTGTGGACCCTTCGTGTTTATCTGCCAGTGCTCAGGACAGCTGGCTCAGGACAGCTGGCTCAGTACAGCCACGTCTGCAGTGCCCGCAGGCAGGTGCGGATGGCTTCGGCCTCCACATGCTCGTTGTCCTTGTGTGCCAGGAGCGCGTCCCCGGGCCCGAAGTTCACGGCCGGGATGCCCAGTTCGCTAAAGCGGGCGACGTCGGTCCAGCCGTATTTGGGCTTGGGCTCGCCGCCCACGGCGGCAACGAAGGACGCGGCGGCGGGGTGGTTCAGTCCGGGCCGTGCGCCGGCGGCGCTGTCCGTGCGGACCACGTCGAACCCGTCCAGCAGCGCGCGCACGTGCTCTTCGGCCTGATCGGGGGTCTTGTCCGGGGCGAAGCGGTAGTTGATCTCCACGACGCAGCGGTCCGGGATGACGTTGCCCGCGGTGCCGCCGTGGATCTTCACCGCATTCAGGCTCTCGCGGTAGTCCAGGCCGTCCACGGTCACGGTCTGCGGGCTGTACGCCGCGAGCCGTTCGAGGATGGGTGCGGCGGCGTGGATCGCGTTGCGGCCCATCCAGGCCCGGGCCGAGTGGGCCGCCTCGCCGGAGGTGGTGGCGTGGAACCGCATGGTGCCGTTGCAGCCGCCCTCCACGGTGCCGTCGGTCGGTTCGAGGAGGATGGCAAAGTCGCCGCCGAGGAGCCCGCCGTGGTTCCGCACCAGCCGGCCCAGCCCGCTCTTGACCGCTTCCACCTCCTCATGGTCGTAAAACACAAAGGTGACGTCCTTGCCCGGTTCCGCCCCGCCGTCGAACATGGAAGCCGCCAGTGCAAGCTGGACCGCAACGCCGCCCTTCATGTCCGTGGCCCCGCGGCCGTACAGGACGCCGTCGCCGGGGACGCCAGACGGCCAGGTGGACGGCACCGTTCCCAGTGAGTCTTCCGTGACCGGCAGCGGCACCGTGTCCAGGTGGCCCGCCAAAATGACCCGTTCGCTCCGGCCGAGGTTGGTGCGGGCGATGATGGAGTCGCCGTCACGTACCAGTTCGAGGCCGGGCAGCTGGCGGAGTGCGGACTCGACGGCATCGGCCAGCTCGCGCTCATTCCCGGAGACGCTGTTGATGTCGATGAGCGCGGAGGTCAGCAGTGCCACATCCTGGCGCAGGTCAAGGGTTACGGGGGCTGTTTCGGCAATCACCATCCCACTGTATCCCGCACCCGCCCGCCCCAACCCGGTGGCACTCCGTCCCAACTGGGTGGCAGCTCAGGGCGTTCCCGGCGCCGGGAACGCCCCGAAATGCGACTCAGATACGCGCGGACCGGTTTCAGTGCGCGAGCCTCGTCTCGATAGACTTGGCGCATGACTGAAACCGCTTCTTCCGCCGTGCCCGCTGCCCAGACACTGTCCGACGAATCCCGTTCGGCCTATGGATTCGGCGTAGCCACCATCGCCACGCGGAACGGCGAAGCCACCGTGCTGGATGCCTGGTTCCCCGCCCCCGCCCTCGGTGTGGCCGCCGAAAACCTGCGCGCCGTGGAAAACGCCGACGAAACCCTGACGGACATCGCGGCCGCCGGCACCGACGCCGACCGCGGCACCGAGCAGAAGGTGGTGTTCGTCCAGATCAACCTGGACGAGGCCCCGGCCGACACTGCCGACGCCTACCTGCGCCTGCACCTCCTCTCGCACCGCCTGGTCCAGCCCAACAGCCTCAACCTTGACGGTATCTTCGGCAAGCTCCCCAACGTCGTCTGGACCAACTTCGGCCCGTGCGCCGTGGACGGGTTCGAACTGACCCGCGCCAAGCTGCGAAAGCGCGGCGCCGTCACCGTCTACGGCGTGGATAAGTTCCCGCGCATGGTGGACTACGTCGTCCCGGCGGGCGTCCGCATTGCCGACGCCGACCGCGTGCGCCTGGGCGCCCACCTCGCCGAGGGCACCACCGTCATGCACGAGGGCTTCGTGAACTTCAACGCCGGCACGCTGGGGACCTCCATGGTTGAGGGCCGCATTTCCGCCGGCGTGGTGGCCGGCGACGGTACCGACGTCGGCGGCGGCGCCTCGATCATGGGCACCCTCTCCGGCGGCGGCAAGGAGAAGGTATCCCTGGGCCAGCGCGTCCTGCTGGGCGCCAACTCCGGCGTCGGCATCAGCATCGGGGACGACTCCGTGGTGGAGGCAGGGCTGTACGTCACGGCCGGCACCCGCGTCCGCGTTGCCGGGCCCAAGGATGCCGACGGCGAGGACACCAGCAAGATCGTCAAGGCCGTGGAGCTCTCCGGCGTGCCGAACCTGCTCTTCCGCCGCAACTCCACCACCGGTGAAGTTGAAGTCCTGCCCCGCCAGGGCCAGACCGTGGAACTGAACGACGCCCTGCACGCCAACTGACCGCACGCCAACTGACCGTGAGGACACAGCCGGCACGCCACCCAAAAGGGCGTGCCGGCAGATTGCTGGAGTAACCACGTGACACGCAGACGCAGGCTGCGCGGGGCTGCCATCACCGGGCTCTGCCTGGTCCTGGTCGCGGGCGGCATCTACACCGTGGCCACCTTGGTGCAGCGCTCCGAACAGCTGATCACGGAGGAGTGCACGGCCGCCGTCGGCGCACAGCGGGCCGACCTGGCCACCGACCAGGCTGCGAACGCGGCGCTGATCACGGCTGTCTCGGTGCGGCGCGGGCTGCCGCCGCGGGCAGCCAGCATCGCCCTGGCCACCGCCATGCAGGAATCCAAGCTCCGGAACATCGGCCACGGCGACCTGGCCGGGCCTGACTCCAGGGGGCTCTTCCAGCAGCGCCCGTCCCAGGGCTGGGGCACCCAGGACCAGGTAATGGACCCGATCTATGCCACGAACGCCTTTTACGATGCCCTCGTGAAGGTGCCCGGCTATGCCACGCTGGAGATCACTGACGCCGCCCAGCGGGTCCAGCGCTCCGCCTACCCGACGGCCTACGCCGAGCACGAGGCGATGGGACGGTCTTTCGCCTCAGCGCTGACGGGCGAGTCCCCGGCTGCCCTGGACTGCACGCTCCGCTCACCGGACACTGCCGGCGACCCCGCCGCCCTGCTCAATGAGCTGGAAGCCTCCTACGGAAGCATCCCGACGACGGTGACCGGCCAGACGCTGGAGGTCGATGTCACCGACAGCTTTGCCTGGTCCGTGGCCCACTGGGCAGTGGCAAACGCCAAAGAGTTCTCGGTGGAACGCGTTGACGTGGACGGAAAGCGTTGGGACAGGAAGGCCCGCAACGGGTGGCAGGATGCACCCGACACCGGCGGCCGGGTGGCCATCACGCTGGCTGCCGACGGGTCCTGAATTTGACGGCATGGCCCTCAAGCTCTAAACGAGGATCTCCACGACCGGCTGCACGTAGCTGCGGAACACCTCGGGCTGGGACAGCAGCTCGTGGCTCATGATGATCTTGTCCGGCTCCAGGTACCACGCCCGCTGCTCGTCCAGCGGCAGCTCGATGATGGTCAGCGCAAAGTCCCGTGAGTCCCGGCCCACCTCCAGGAGCCGGTCCTCCACGATGTCCTCGAGCAGGTGCGCGGAGCCCCCGGCCACGCGTTCGGCCTCCAGTTCGGCGTACTCCGCGCGCCGCTCCCTGGCCCAGGTCAGGGCGGCCCCGAAGTGCGCCTGCAGGACCCTGCGCAGCGCCGGTGAGTTGGCGAAGGACCGGAACCCCGGGGGCGAGAGTTCGGGGGACATCTGCGGGTGTGCCTTGAGGAGCTGCTCCCACCAGGCTTCCCACTCCGTTTTCAGGGCGCTGATGCCGCCCACTTCGGCGGTGAGGTGGTGATGGTCAACATGGCGGACCTTCGGTGCGGCATGCGAAAGCGCCGGAAAGCCCGCGCCATCGAGCCCGGCAACATCACGTATGTAAAGGGCAATGAGCATGGGCCCCGACGTGTCCATAGTGATTCGCCAGCCTGGACCGCCTGTGTGCTGCATGCGTATGCCTCCTTGGCATCTTGTTTTCCACCCCGTTGTGCCGGCCACCCGTTCTCCGGCTTTCAGTCTATTCCCCCAGCCCGGGGAGGTTAATGGCTGGCACCGACCCTCCTGCGAAGCCCCTCGATGTGGGATTCGAGCACGTCGCGGCACATTTCCGGGGACATCCAGCCCGGCTGCAGCAGGGCGTGCATGGCCAGCCCGTCCAGGGTTGCCAGCAGGTGTTCGGCGGCCGTCACCAGCTGCGGTCCGGCACCGGTCCCGGCGGAATCGTCCTCGTGCAGGAGCCGGGTGATCACCTGGCCGACGATGGCGGCCACGGCCCGGTGGCTCCGGTCCGCCTCGGCGGCCAGGAAGGGCCGGATCCTCGCCGCGTTCCTGAACGCCAGCCAGGCGCACGCGTCCAGGGCACGTTCTTCGTCCAGGGGCAGGAATTCGCCCAGGAGTGTTAATACCGCCCGGCTCATGTCCGGGTCAGCGGCTGCGGGCCCGAGCCCGAGCCCGGTAAGGGCCTTGTTGAGGCGGGACAGCAGCCTGTCCGAAACCGCCGCAAACGAGTAGGCCAGCAGGTCATCACTGCTGTCGAAGTAATGCCGCACGGAGCCCACCGCAAGGCCGGCCTCGTCCGCCACTTCCCGCAGGGACGCGCGTTCCAGGCCGTCCGTGGCGATGATCCTGCACACGGCGCCAACAATCTCCTGCCGGCGCTGCGCGGCGTCCACGATTTTCGGCACTCTTGTTTTTAGCACGGGTGTGCTCCGAAACCGCGGCGGCGCGCTGCCGCCCTGTGCGTAGCCGTTAACGCCGACGGCGGCCGCCCACCGGGAAGGTGGACGGCCGCCGTCGAGGTTTGGGAGCCGGTGGGGATTAGCGGGCCGGGTACTGCCGCTCGGGCTCTCCTGTGTAGAGCTGCCGCGGACGGCCGATCTTGGTGTTGGGATCGTTGATCATTTCGCGCCACTGGGCAATCCAGCCCGGCAGGCGGCCGATGGCGAACAGCACGGTGAACATCTTCTCCGGGAAGCCCATGGCCTTGTAGATCAGGCCGGTGTAGAAGTCCACGTTCGGGTACAGCTTGCGCTGGATGAAGTAGTCGTCGCCGAGGGCCTTCTCCTCCAGCCGCATGGCGATGTCCAGGAGCTCGTCGTGGCCGCCGAGCTTGCTGAGCACTTCGTGTGCGGTGGCCTTGATGATCTTGGCACGGGGATCGTAGTTCTTGTAGACCCGGTGGCCGAAGCCCATGAGGCGGACGCCGTCCTCCTTGTTCTTGACCTTCTCCATGTAGTCCTCGGGCTTGACGCCGTCGGCCTGGATCTGGCGGAGCATCTTCAGCACGGCCTCGTTGGCGCCGCCGTGGGCGGGGCCGAACAGGGCGTTGATGCCTGCAGACACGGACGCGAAGAGGTTGGCGTTGGAGGAGCCCACCAGACGCACCGTGGAGGTGGAGCAGTTCTGCTCGTGGTCCGCGTGCAGGATGAGGAGCAGGTCCAGGGCCTTGACCACTACCGGGTCCAGCTCGTACTGCTCGGCCGGCAGGCCGAAGCTCAGCCGCAGGAAGTTCTCCACAAGGTTCATGGAGTTGTCCGGGTACAGCATCGGCTGCCCGATCGACTTCTTGTGCGCGTAGGCCGCAATGACCGGCAGCTTCGCCATGAGGCGGATGGTGGAAACCTCCACCTGCTCGTCATTGAACGGGTCCAGTGAGTCCTGGTAGAAGGTGGACAGCGCGGACACAGCCGAGGACAGCACGGGCATCGGGTGCGCGTCGCGGGGGAAGCCGCCGAAGAAGCCCTTGAGCTCCTCGTGCAGCAGGGTGTGGCGGCGGATCTTCTGGTCGAAGTCCTCCAGCTCGGTCGGCGTCGGGAGGTTGCCGTAGATCAGCAGGTACGAGACTTCGAGGAAGCTGGAATGCTGGGCCAGCTGCTCAATCGGGTAGCCGCGGTACCGCAGGATGCCTGCGTCGCCGTCGATGTAGGTGATGGCCGACGTCGTGGCGGCCGTGTTCATGAAGCCGGGGTCAAAGGCAACGGCGCCGGTCTGCTTCAGTAGCTTGGAAACGTCGTAGCCTTCGTTTCCCTCAACAACCTTGATGCGCGGGAGTTCGAGCTCGCCGCCTGCGTGGCGCAGGGTTGCGCTGGTGGTCTCAGTCATGGAGTCCCCTTCATGAGGCGTCTGGCCTCTCTAGAAAGCTTGATCCAACATCAGGTGGGCCGCGCGGGGTCCCGCCCCAGACGGGAATTCCAACGGCCTTGCCGCCTTCTTGTAGAAAGCCACCATTGATAGTCAGTTAAAAAACTACCGCCACTTGCAGGTTGCCACTAATCCGGGAGCGCCAAATTATCCCCAAAACAGGCCAGTTGTGGTGCGAGTCACACCATTGTTACGGCGCCCGGAGGGTTAAAAGTCGCCCCGCGGGGACGTCATGACAACGCCGGTGGGACGCCCGGGGACCCGGCCTAGGCCAGGCGGGCCACCGCAGCGTCGATCCGTTCGTCGGTTCCGGTGAGCGCCACGCGCACATAGCCGTGCCCGGCGTCGCCGTAAAACACCCCCGGACCCACCACGATCCCCCGCTCCGCGAGGCGTGCCACGGTGTCCCAGGTGGCTTCGCCCGCGGTGCACCACAGATACAGGCCGGCAGCCGACTCGTGCAGGGTCAGACCGAAGGATTCGAGCGCCGGCAGGAGCCGCTCCCGCCGTCCGCGGTACAGGTCCTTCTGCGCCAGGACGTGCGTGTCGTCTCCGAGGGCCACCCGCATGGCTTCCTGCACCGGGTACGGCACGATCATGCCGGCGTGCTTGCGGCTGTTGACGAGGTTGGCCATCAGGGCCGCATCCCCGGCGACGAAGGCCGCGCGGTAACCGGCCAGGTTGGACTGCTTGCTCAGCGAGTACACGGCGAGGAGCCCGTCGTGGGAAGCACCGGCGACGCGCGGATCGAGGATGCTCGGAACCGCCTGCCCGCCGCGCTGCAGGTCCCACTCCCCCCAGCCAAGCTCGGCATAGCACTCGTCGGACGCCACCAGCGCGCCGATTTCACGGGCCTGGTCCACAATCTTCTTCAGGGATGCTGCGTCCCGGACGCTGCCGGTGGGGTTGCCCGGGGAGTTGACCCAGACCAGGCGGACCCTGGACCGGGTGGCCGCGTCCAGTTCGTCGAGGTCATCAGCCGCCACCGCCGTTGCCCCGGCGAATGTGGCCCCGATGTCGTAGGTCGGATACGCGACGGTAGGCCGGACGACGACGTCGCCCGGCTTGAGGCCCAGCAGGAACGGCAGCCAGGCCACGAGTTCCTTGGAACCCACGGTCGGCATGACGGCGCGGGGATCGAGCCCTTCCACGCCGCGGCGGCGTGCGAACCACCCGGCGATGGCCTCCCGGAGCGCGGGAGTGCCATGGACGGTGGGGTAACCGGGCGCATCCGCGGCGGCCTTAAGGGCGTCCTGGATGACCGGCGGCGTCGGGTCAACGGGCGTGCCGATGGACAGGTTCACCGCACCACCGGGGTGTTCAGCCGCTTTGGCGAGGTACGGCGCCATCGCTTCCCACGGGTAGTCGGGCAGGCTAAGGCCGAAACTGCGCACAGCTGTAGTCACGAAGGGGTCCGCCTCAGTGGTCCTGGTTCTGCGGCGGGAGCGCTGCAATCATCGGGTGGTCCTTGCCGGTGTTGCCCACCTTGGCGGCGCCGCCCGGGGAACCGAGGTCGTCAAAGAACTCGACGTTCGCCTTGTAGTAGTCGGCCCATTCCTCAGGGGTGTCATCCTCGTAGTAGATGGCTTCCACCGGGCAGACGGGCTCGCAGGCGCCACAGTCGACGCACTCATCGGGATGGATATAGAGGGAGCGTTCGCCTTCGTAGATGCAATCGACGGGGCACTCCTCAATGCATGCCTTGTCCTTAACATCTACACACGGCTGCGCGATTACGTACGTCACGTCCCTTGCCTCTCCACGTTGATTCCGGCGGCTGGCCGGTTGCTGCATCCGGCCTGCATGCCGGGCTGTCCACTTCAGAGCCTATTATCTCCCAGGCCCGTCCCGCGAACGAAGCGGGCGCGTCACACTCCGGACGCGTCTTACGATGGACAGGTGAGTCCGACACCATCAGCACCCCGGCAGTTCCTGGCCACGGCCCCGGCGGGAACGCGCGTGGTGGTGCGCTACAGGATCGACGGCGGCTTCACGGACGCACTGGGAGACCTCCTGGGGTGCGGCGAAAGTGAGTGCACCGTGCGGACCCGGACTTCCGACGTCGGCATCCCCCTTGACCGGGTGGTGGCCGCCAAACAGGTGCCGCCGGCACCTCCGCGCCGTGGTTCACGGCGGACGCCGCCGGCCGCGGACTGACGACGGCCCCGCCTAGGCCCTGTCCGCGGCACCGTACTCCAGCACCTCGTCCGGAAGAGTGCGCATCCTTCGCAACGGCGAGAACAGGACCGGGGCGGTGGCCAGGAAGCTGCCGGCCGCTCCGATCAGCATGGTGGGCACCAGGCCAAGGTGTTCGCCCAGGTACCCCGATGCCAAGGCTGCCAGCGGCATCACGCCCCACACCGCAAACCGGATGGACGCGTTCATGCGGCCGAGCAGCCGTGGCGGGCAAACCCGCTGGCGCATGGTGAGCTGCATGATGTTGTACACCAGGACGCTGAAGCCAAACCCGAACTCCGAGATGAGCAGCAGGGCCAGTGCGACGCCCGGCTCGGGAACAGTGCCCGCAAACGGCACCAGCAGCAGAAAGACCGAACTGACCAGGGCGCACACGGGAATCACGGTGCCTTCGCCGATCCGGGCGGCAAGCCGCGGCGCCGCCACTGCGCCCAGCAGCCCGCCTGCGGCGCCCACGGTCATGATCAGGCCCATGCCCTGCGGCCCCAGGCCGAGGTTGCGGAGCACCAGCAGCGGCATCATCGTGTACATCAGCATGCCGGAAAAGTTCATGCCGCCGGTGCAGGCCGCGATCCGGCTGATGAGCGGATGCCGGACAACAAACGAGAGCCCTTCCCGTATTTCGACCGGAAGGGGGCGCCGTGCGGCGGCCGGCGCACGCACTTCTGAGTCACGGGTACGGGCAAGGAACACCGCGGAGAGCAGGTAACCTGCGGCCTCACCCACGAAAAGCACGGGAGCCGACACGACCGCCAGCAGCGCACCGCCCGCAGCGGGTCCGCCGATTCGTGCTATCTGGGCCGTCGCCTCAAGCTTCGAGTTGGCCTCCCTCACCTGCGGGGAGGCCACCAGGACCGGCACGTAGCTCTGGTAGGCGACGTCGAAGAACACCGTTGCCGTGCCCACGATCCCCGCGACCAGATAGAGATGCCAGATTTCCAGGCCGCCGCTCCACCACAGGACCGGCACCGCAGCCATGGCGGCCATCCGCAGCAGATCGGCAGTGATCATGGTCCTGCGCTTCAGCCACCGGTCCACCCAGGCCCCGGCCGGCAGTCCGACCGCCAGGAACGCCGCCAGGCCTGCGGCGTTCAGCACGCCCACCTCGAATTCCGAGGCGTGGAGCATGACCACGGCCAGCACCGGCAACGCGAGCTGGCCCAGCTGCGCGCCGAACTGTCCCAGGGCCTGCCCGGCCCAGAAGGTGGAGAAGTTGCGGTCCCGCCACAGCGGCCCTGCCGTTGTCTCCGCGGCAGTGGGTTCGGCAGTCACGGCTTCAGTTTCGGCTGGCGATTGGCATATGTCAATCAGTTATTGCTCGTTACACTTGCGACTATGAACCACCCGCCGGAGGGCGACGACGCGGACCTGGTGGCCAAGGGCCGCGCGCTGAGTTCGCCGCTGCGGCTGAGGATTCTTCGGCTGTGCCTGCACCAGTCGCGGACCAACAAGGAAATCGCGGAGTTGCTCGGCCTCAATCCCGCCTCCAGCCTCCACCATGTCCGGACCCTGGTGCGGACCGGGTTCCTGCTGGCAGAGGAACGCCGGAAGGGCCGGCGCGGCGCTACGGAGGTGCCCTACATCGCCAGCCGCAAGTCGTGGAGCACGCCGGTGGACAACGTGGCGCCGATCCTCATCGAGACGTTCGTGCAGGAGACCAGGGATCTGCCGCCTGAGGACATCGAGGTGTGGCGGCTGGGCGTGAAGTTCAACGCCGCCCGGCGGGAGGAAATGCTGGGCAAGCTCCGCGCCATCGTCGAAGAGTACATGGCACTTCCCGCCGACGACGACGGCGAGGCCACCTCACTCATGATTGCCCACCACCGGGACCCGACGGCTGACTAGCGGCCGTGCCGCCGGACCTCCGTGGCTGTACCGCCGCCGGAGGACGGGCGGCTGTACCGCCGGCACCAGGCCAGCATTCCGACGGTGACCAGCACGGTCCCGTAGACCCAGACACTTCCCGCCAGGTCCCCGGCGATCAGCCGCTTGCCGGACTCCATCCCGGACCACCAGCCGGCCAGGGCGTAACAGAGACCGCCGCACACCGCCGTCGGAATCAGTGTCCGGAACGCCGCCCCGAGGAACAGCTGTAGCGACGCCAGGAGCAGCAGGGCCGCGATGGCCCCCAGCGGCAGCGCAGCACCGGCCGCGAATTCCTGGCGGTGGAGCGCGGTTCCGGCGAAGGCAGCAAAAAGAGCTGCCGGCACGGCGGCGGCCAGGCCGCCTGCCATGCCGGCAGCTCTTCTGTTCACGCTGGCAGTCCCCTGCGGGAGGGTGACGTTATGCCTTGGCGCGGGCGCGGTTGGCCTTGGCACGCTCGTTGGAGTCGAGGATGACCTTGCGGATGCGGATGTCCTCCGGCGTGACCTCGACGCACTCGTCTTCGCGGGCGAATTCGAGGGACTCTTCGAGGGTGAGCTCGCGCGGGGGCGTGAGGTTCTCGAAGCTGTCGGAGGAAGCCGCACGCATGTTGGTGAGCTTCTTTTCCTTCGTGATGTTGACGTCCATGTCGTCTGCGCGGGAGTTTTCGCCCACGATCATGCCTTCGTAGACCTCGGAGGTCGGCTTGACGAAGAAGGAACCGCGTTCCTGCAGGTTGATCATGGCGAACGGGGTCACCACGCCGGCGCGGTCGGCCACCATGGAACCGTTGGTGCGGTATTCGATCGGGCCGGCCCAGGGCTCGTAGCCCTCGGCGATGGACGCGGCGATGCCGGCGCCGCGCGTGTCCGTGAGGAACTTGGTGCGGAAGCCGATCAGGCCACGGGCGGGAACGATGAACTCCATGCGGCACCAGCCGGTGCCGTGGTTGGCCATGTTAGTCATGCGGCCCTTGCGTGCTGCCATGAGCTGGGTGACGGCACCGAGGTACTCTTCGGGCACGTCGATGGTCATGTGCTCCATCGGCTCGTGGACCTTGCCGTCGATGGTCTTGGTGACCACCTGGGGCTTGCCGACGGTGAGCTCGAAGCCTTCACGCCGCATCTGCTCCACGAGGATGGCCAGCGCGAGCTCGCCGCGGCCCTGGACTTCCCAGGCATCCGGACGCTCGGTGGGGAGAACCTTGATGGAGACGTTACCGATGAGTTCCTTGTCCAGGCGGTCCTTGACCTGGCGGGCCGTGACCTTGGCGCCCTTGACCTTGCCGGCCAGCGGGGACGTGTTGATACCGATGGTCATTGAGATCGCGGGATCGTCAACGGTGATCAGGGGCAGCGGCTGGGGGTTCTCGACGTCGGTCAGGGTCTCACCGATGGTGATCTCCTCGATGCCGGCAACGGCGACGATTTCGCCCGGGCCGGCGGACTCGGCCGGAACGCGCTCAAGCGCCTTGGTGGCGAGGAGTTCGGTGATCTTGACGGTCTTGAGCTCGCCGTTGGCGCGGGCCCAGGCAACCTGCTGGCCCTTGCGAAGAGTGCCGTTGTAGATGCGCAGCAGTGCGAGGCGGCCCAGGAACGGGGAGGCGTCCAGGTTGGTGACGTGTGCCTGCAGGACGCCTTCGGGGTTGTAGGTCGGCGCGGGGATGTGCTCGATGATGGCGCTGAAGAGCGGCTCGAGGTCCTCGTTCTCCGGGGCAGTGCCGTCGGCGGGCTGTTCGAGGGATGCGCGGCCTACCTTTGCGGCGGCGTAGACCACGGGGACGTTGAGAATCTTGTCCAGGTCAAGGTCCGGAACCTCATCGGCAAGGTCGGAGGCCAGGCCCAGGAGCAGGTCCATGGACTCGTGGACGACCTCTTCGATGCGGGCATCGGGGCGGTCGGTCTTGTTGACCAGGAGGATCACCGGCAGGTGCGCGGCGAGGGCCTTGCGGAGGACGAAGCGGGTCTGGGGCAGCGGGCCCTCAGACGCATCCACGAGGAGAACGACGCCGTCCACCATGGACAGCCCGCGCTCCACTTCGCCGCCGAAGTCGGCGTGGCCGGGGGTGTCGATGACGTTGATGGTGATGGTCTCGCCGTTGGAGGACGGTCCGTTGTAGGCCACCGTGGTGTTCTTGGCCAGGATGGTGATGCCCTTTTCGCGCTCCAGGTCACCGGAGTCCATGACGCGGTCTTCGAGGTGGTTGTGCTCGGCAAAGGAGTTGGTCTGCTTGAGCATGGCGTCCACGAGGGTGGTCTTGCCGTGGTCAACGTGGGCCACAATCGCGACGTTGCGCAGGTCACTGCGAACTGCAGTTGCTACCGCGGTGTTGGTGGTGGTTTCAGACATGCGTTATTGCTCGATTCAGTGGTGAAGTCAGCTGTTGTATCGCGACATTTCCAACCGGAACGCACGACGGATCAGACCCTTAACACAGGGCACCTACTGCCAGTCTAAACGCTGAGCCATTTATTGGCCTAAAACGGGTACTTCCGCCCTTCCCCGCGCCCGTTACCAAATCGTGAATCCAGCCGCACGTCATGTGAGCAAAATCACTGGCTTTTCCGAAAGTGATCCACCACTATTGCTAGACCACTTACGAACAGGCCAGGAGTCCACGGATGTTACAAGCCTCGACGCGGGCCCTCCTGATTGGTCCGGTCATCGCCGCCAGCGTGTTTTTGGCGGGCTGCGGCGCAGCAATGGAGCCGGCGTCCGGTGCCGGATCGGCGGCGCCTCGTGCCGCCGCCCCGGTGGCCGCCCCCGGTGAGGCCGTGGCCGCCGGTTCGGCGGTCGTGAGCGATCTGGGCGCCGCCGTCGACCCCGCCAGCCTTCCGGCCGGAGCGCTGTACCGCAATCCGGCCAACGGGCGGGACGAGGTCATCGTGGGCAACATCGCCCACACCGCGCTGCTGATCGGCGACTCGCAGTCCGAACCTCAGGCCAGCTGGCCGCGCCGGGCCCTCACGGGGCTGGGCTACGACGTTTTCTTCTGCGGCAAGGGCGGCACCGGCTTCGTGGCCTCCAACGGCACCACGGGCAACTACGTGGATGCGCTGCAGCGCGGCGACTGGCACCTGCCCTACGGCTTCCCCCCGCTGGTGCTCATCGAGGGCGGCGGAAACGACGCGAAGCAAGGGGCGAGCAACGAGCAGATCTCGGCAAACGCCGACCGGCTTATCACGACGATCAAGCAGCGGTACCCGGGCGCGAAGCTGGCCATGGTGGGAACGCTGGGCAAGGGAGCGGACCACGGCGGCGCCCGGCGGGCCGAGGTTGACGCCCTGCTGGGGACTGTCGCCGCGGACCACGGCATCCCGTTTGTCAGTGTCGGGGACTGGCTCACCCGTTACGGGCTGGAGTCGCAGCTGAAGGACAGCGTCCACATGAACGGCGAGGGGCACCGCGCCCTGGGTGAGCTGCTGGGTGACAGGCTCGCGAAGCTGGGGCTGCGGCTTTCCTAGCTTCAGTGAGGCCTCACCCGCTTTGAGGCCAGACGGGAGCCGGTATCCCCCGCGGGTGGATACCGGCTCCTGTTCTTTGTTGCCTTTTTTATTGGTGCCGCGCCGTGCCGGCCCGCATGGACGGTGGCTACGCCGTGGCGACTTCCGGGGGAAGCATGAGGCTGGCCCCGGGGATGGCGTTGAGCAGGGCCTTCGTGTATTCCTGCTGCGGCGCGTCAAAAACGTCGTCCGTCGCACCCGTCTCCACGAGCCTGCCCTTCTCCATCACGCACACGTGGTCGGCGATCTGCCGGACCACGGCAAGGTCATGCGTGATGAACAGGTACGTCAGCCCCAGGTTGGCCTGCAGGTCTGCCAGCAGGTTCAGTACCTGCGCCTGCACCAGCACGTCCAGCGCCGACACAGCTTCGTCGCAGATGATGACCTCCGGATCGAGTGCCAGGGCGCGGGCAACCGCCACGCGCTGGCGCTGGCCGCCGGAGAGCTCGTTCGGGTACCGCTGCATGGTGGACTGCGGCAGAGCCACCTGGTCCAGCAGCTCGCGGACCTTCTTTTCGCGGCTTGCCCTGTTGCCCACCTTGTGGGTCCGCAGCGGCTCTTCGATGGTCCTGAAGATGTTGTACATCGGGTCGAGGGAACCGTACGGGTCCTGGAAGATCGGCTGCACGCGCCGGCGGAAGGCAAAGATCTCCCTGCTGTTCAGAGTGGCGGTATCCACGCCGTCGAACACGATCCTGCCGGACGTCGGCGGCAGCAGGTTCAGCACCATCTGGGCCACCGTGGATTTACCCGAGCCGGACTCGCCCACGATCGCCGTCGTGGTGCCGCGCTTCACGCCGAAGGACACGGAATCCACTGCGGTAAAGTCGGCGGACCGCCCGATGCCGGACCGCAGCTTGAAGACCTTGCTGAGATTTTCGACGCGCAGGACCTCCTCCGGCTTGTCCTTACCCTGTTGGGCCCGGTGCTGCGCCGTGGTCCCGGTGAAGGCGGCCCCGGGTGACGCCTCGGACGGGGCCAGGAGATCTTCGGACTCCACGCCAAGCTCCTTGGCCACCTGGATACGGCGGGACGCGAGGGAGGGTGCCGAGGCGACCAGCCGCTGCGTGTAGGGGTGACGCGGGTTGCGCAGCAGGTCCAGCGAAGGACCCGCCTCCACCACGTTGCCCCGGTACATCACAACCACCTTGTCGGCGCGCTCTGCCGCCAGGCCAAGGTCGTGGGTGATGAGCAGCACGGATGTGCCAAGCTCGGTGGTCATCTTGTCCAGATGGTCCAGGATCTGCCGCTGGACCGTGACGTCGAGTGCGGAGGTCGGTTCATCGGCGATGAGCAGCCGCGGCTGGCAGGACAGGCCGATGGCGATCAGCGCCCGCTGGCGCATGCCGCCGGAGAACTCGTGCGGGTACTGCTTTGCCCTCCGGTGTGCGTCCGGAAGCCCTGCCTCGGCAAGGACCCTGGCGACGTCGTCAGGCCCGTCAGGGCGTCCGTTAGCCCGCAGCGTTTCGCGGACCTGGTAGCCGATTTTCCATACCGGGTTCAGGTTGGACATCGGGTCCTGCGGAACCATGCCGATGGTGTTGCCCCGGAGCTCGATCATGCGCTTCTCCGGCGCCCCGGCGATGTCCTCGCCGTCGAGCAGGATCTGGCCGCCGGACACCCGGCCATTGGCGGGCAGCAGGCCGATGGCGGCCAGCGCCGTCGTCGACTTTCCGGAACCGGACTCGCCCACGATGGCGACCGTTTCCCCAGGCATGATGGTCAGGTGCGCGTTGCGCACCGCCTGGACCTCACCGCCGCTGGTGGCGAAGGAAATGGCGAGGTCCCTGATTTCCAGCAGGGGCTTCACATCCGATGCACCCGCTTCGCTGACGCTGATCTTGGAAGTTGTCATGTGGGGCACCTTCATCGTTGACGGCTCTTCGGGTCGAGCGCATCGCGGAGGGCATCGCCCAGCATGATGAAGCTCAACACGGTGATGGACAGGGCCGTCGCGGGATACAGCAGGACGGCGGGATTGGTCCGCAGCGAGGGCTGGGCGGCGGCGATGTCATTGCCCCAGGACATGACGCTGCCGGGCAGGCCGATGCCCAGGAAGGACAGAGTGGCCTCGGCGACGATGAACACCCCCAGTTCCATGGTGGCAAGCACGATGATGGGGGCAAGGGCGTTCGGCAGGACGTGCCGGAGCAGGGATCCCATCCTGGACACACCCAGGGACCGTGCGGCGGTCACGAAGTCGGCGTTCCGCACCTCCATGACGGCGCCGCGGGTGATGCGGGCCATTTGCGGCCAGGCCAGCAGCACGATCACCATGACCACCGTCCAGACGCTCTTGTTGTCCTTGAAGAAGGGAAGCTGCGTGATCACGAGCGCCCCCAGGACGAGCGGCAGGGCGAAGAAGATGTCGCCGAGGCGGGCAATGACCGCGTCGAGCCAGCCGCCAAAGAAGCCGGCCAGCGCGCCGAGCGTCACGCCGATAACCAGCACGAAAATGACTGACAGCACGCCCACCGACAGCGACGCCTGCGTTCCGTGGATGACGCGGGAGAAGACGTCGCAGCCCTGGAAGGTGTAGCCGAACGGATGGCCGGCCGTCGGCGCCCCGTCGGAGAACTGCAGGTCGCAGTTGTCGTTGGGCGCGACCTGGGTGAAAAGACCCGGGAAGAGTGCAATGACCACCAGCAGCACGATCAGCAGTGCCGAAACGATGAACAGCGGGCGGCGGCGCAGCTTGCGCCACGCCTCGGCCCACAGGCTCAGGGGTGCCTGGTCCGTCCTGACGGAGTCGGTGGCGAGCAGCGGGGTTTCGTCGATGGGTGCGACGTAGTGGTCTGCCTGGTAGTTACTTGTCATAGCGAATCCTTGGATCGAGCCAGGCGTAGAGCAGGTCCACCAGCAGGTTCGCCACCACGAAGATGAGCACAAACACACTGACGATCGCAACGATCGTGGGGCCTTCGCTGCGCAGGATGGCCTGGTACAGCTTCTGCCCGACACCCGGAACATTGAAGATGCCCTCGGTGACGATGGCGCCGCCCATCAGTGCGCCCAGGTTGGCGCCCAGGTAGGTGGCCACGGGAATCATCGAGTTGCGCAGGATGTGCGCCAGGACTACGCGCGGCCTCGAGAGGCCCTTGGCCGTAGCGGTCCGGACGTAGTCGGCGTTCATGTTCTCGATCACGGACGCCCGGGTGAGCCGGAGGACATAGGCGAAGGACACCAGGCCCAGGACGAACGCCGGGAGCAGCAGCGTCCCCCAGGAGGCGTCGGATCCCACGGTGGGCTTGGCCCATCCCAACTGCACGCCGACCACCAGCTGCAGCACGAAGCCGAGCACGAAGGTGGGGATGGCGATAACCACCAGCGAGGCGATGAGCACGGTGGAATCAAAGAGCTTGCCCTTGCGCAGGCCGGCGAAGAGGCCAGCGGCCACGCCGAAGACGCCCTGGATGACGAGGGCCTCTATGGCCAGCATCGCGGTCACAGGGAAGACCCGGCCCAGCGTGGCGGCGATGGGTTGCCCGGTGAAGTCGTTGCCGAGGTTGAAGGTGAACAGGTTCTTCAGGAACAGCCCGTACTGCACCCAGAACGGTTCATCGAGGTGGTACTGCTGCCGCAGGGCAGCTATGACGGCAGGGTTGGGCTGGCGGTCGCCGAACAGGGCGGCGATGGGGTCGCCGGGAAGGGCGAACACCATGTAGTAAACGAGCAGGGTGGTCCCGACAAAGACGGGAATCACCTGCAGCAGCCGACGGAGGACGTACTGGATCACAGCAGTTCCTCCCCGGCGAATTGACATTGGGGATTCATGGGGCAGCTTTCATGCTGGTTCATGGCCCATGGGGGCCCGGCATCCTGGGCCGGACCCCCATGTGCTGACTGATTTGGGTGGTTCCAGGGACTACTTGGCGGTGATGTTGTAGTACTGGAGCACGCCGTTCCAGCCGCTGTCCACGTTGGTGACGTTCTGGCTCCACACGGCCTGGCGGGCCTGGTACCAGAGGGGCAGGTTGGGCAGGTCCTTGAAAAGCACTTCCTGCGCCTGGGCGAACTTCTTGTTGGCGTCGTCGGTTGACTTCGCGCCCAGGCCCTCCTTGAGGAGCTTGTCGAACTCAGGGCTGGAGTAGCCCTCGTAGTTCGAGCTGGAGCCGGTCTTCAGGAGCGGGCCGAGGAAGTTGTACAGGGAAGGGTAGTCTGCCTGCCATCCCGCACGGGTTAGGCCCGGAAGGGTCTTGGACTTGCGCAGGTTCAGGATTTCGGCGAACTTCGCGAACGGTTGTCCCTCAGCCTGGATGCCAAGGGTGTTCTTGATGTTGTTGGCTACGGCGTCGATCCATTCCTTGTTGCCACCGTCGGTGTTGTACGCCAGCTGAAGCGGCTTGGAGGCATCGTAGGGTTTGATGGCCTCAGCCTTGGCCCACAGGTCCTTGGCCTTGGCGGCGTCGAACTTGAGGAACTCCGAGCCGGCAACGTTTTCGTTGTAGCCGTCGATGACAGGGGCGGTGAAGTCCTTCGCCGGGATGCGCGTCCCGTTGAAGATCACCTTCGTGATTTCTTCGCGGTTGATGGCCATCGACAGCGCCTGGCGGCGCAGCTTGCCGGCTTCCCCCTGGAAGTTGGGGTTGTAGACCGGAATGTTCAGCGTGGCGTTGCCGGCGTAGGCCTTGTTCAGGTGGTTCTCCGGGAAGTCGGTCTCGTAAGTCCGCAGCGCGTTGGTGGGAAGCACGTCCGTCACATCGAGGTTGTTGGCCTGGATGTCGGTGTAGGCGGGGCCCGGGTCGGTGTAGAACTTGAAGGTCACACCGCCGTTTTTGGCCGCGCGGGGACCGCTGTAGTCGCCGTTCTTGACCAGCGAGATGGACTGGTCGTGGACCCAGGCGCCTTCCTTGGCGAGCTTGTACGGGCCGTTGCCGACGGGGTCTTCACCAAACTTTTTCGGGTCCTTCATCGCCTCTGACGGCAGGGGGTAGAACGCCGAGTAGCCAAGGCGAAGCGGCCAGTCGGCCTCCGGCTGGCTGAGCTTGACCTGGATCGTGGAGTCGTCCCTCAGGACGAGGCCGGACATGGTCTTGGCGGTGGGGGCCGGAACGTCCTTTTCCTCCCCGTCAGCGCCCTTTTCGGTCTTGACGGCACTAACGTCGTCGTAGCCTTCGATCGATTCGAAGAACGTGCCGTTGTTCTGCAGGTTGGTGCTCAACGCCGCGAAGTTCCAGGCGTCAACGAAGCTCTTGGCCGTGACTTCCTCGCCGTTGGTGAACTTGGTGCCGGTCTTGACCTTGATGGTGTAGTTCTGGCCGTCCGGCGACTCGATGGATTCAGCGAGCGCGTTGACCGGCTTGCCGTTGGCGTCGTAGGCGCGAAGGCCTTCGTACAGCAGCTCTACGACGCGGCCGCCGTAGACCTCGTTGGTGTTGGCCGGCAACAGCGCGTTCTGCGGCTCGTTGCTGTAGGCCGTGATGACTTTGTTGGGATCTCCGGCAGCGCTGCCGGAACCGTTGCTGGTGCCGCCTCCGGCACCGCAAGCGGACAGGGCAAGGGCGGCGATGGCCACCATGCCCAATGCTTTGGAAGTGCGCGCAAAACGCATTCCGCCTCCTAGGAGTTGTGGGAGAGATTGGTGGGGACTCAGGTGTATCCCCGAAGCCCAGGACACAGAAGGTGGTCTGTGACGTGGGCAACACAAGCATGAAGCCTAACCGCAAAACGTCCAGATAGTGATACGCCGTTACCAAACCGTAACCGGATGGTGTTGGACACGCCGGACGATTTAAGGGCGCAAGTTACCCGCTGGTATCATGCCCCGCTTTGTGACACAGCTCACCCCTGGGCGATGTCCGGGCTCTCCCACAACTCCCCTGTTATTCCGTTCCGGTGGCCAGCAGCTGGGCGCGCAATTCCCGGCGCTCGCGCTGCTTTTCCGGATCCGGCAGCGGCACGGCGGCGAGCAGCCGCTGCGTGTAGGCCTCCTGCGGGTTGCGCAGGATCTGGTCGCGGGTGCCCTGCTCCACGATCCGGCCGCGCTGCATGACGCAGATGCGGTCTGCCAGCACGTCCACGACGGCGAGGTCGTGGGTGACGAAAAGGCAGGCGAACCCGAGCTCGCGCTGGAGGTTCTGGAACAGCTCCAGGACCTTGGCCTGCACCGACACGTCGAGCGCAGACGTCGGCTCGTCCGCCACCATCAGCTTGGGCTTGAGCGAGAGTGCCCGGGCAATGCCGACACGCTGTTTCTGGCCGCCGGACAGCTCGTGCGGGTACCGGTTCCGGTAGTTCCGCGGCAGCTCCACCTGGTCCAGCAGCGCCTCGATGCGCTTCTGCAGGTCGGCGCCCTTCGCCACGCCGGCAAGGTACATGGGCTCGCCGATGCTTTCGCCGATGGGCAGTCTCGGGTTCAGGGACGAGGACGGGTCCTGGAACACCATGCCGATGTGGCGCCGCACCTGGTGCAGCTGCTTGCCGTTCTTCTTCGCGGCGGAAATGTCCTCGCCCACCACGCGCATCGTTCCGGCCGCGACCGGCAGCAGTCCGACGGCGGCGCGCCCGATGGTGGTCTTGCCCGACCCGGACTCCCCCACAAGGCCCACCACCTGCCCGGGATGGATGGTCAGGTTGGCCCCCTCGACGGCGCGGAAGGCCGGCACGCGGCCCTGCTTCGGGTACTCGATGGCGACGTCGGTCAGCTCCAGGACCGGTTCGCCCACGGGCCCCCTGGATACGGCGGCTGCCAGGGCCGCCGCGTTCTCCCGCTCGCGGCGGACCAGTTCCTCGTGGTCCACGGAGTCGAGCTCTGCGTGGGTGGCAGCGGCCAACGCTGCAGTCACGTCCACGTCCGGTGCGGCGTCCGTTCCGCCCTGGCCGAGGTGCGGCACGGCCGCGAGCAGCGCCTGCGTGTACGGGTGCTGGGGATTGTGGAAGATCTGCTCTGCGGTGCCGGTCTCCACGATCAAGCCCTTGCGCATGACGGCGATCCGGTCGGCGAGGTCCGCCACGACGCCCATGTCGTGGGTGATCAGGACGATGGCACTGTCCAGCTTGTTGCGAAGGTTCCGCATCAGGTCCAGGATCTCCGCCTGCACCGTGACGTCCAGGGCAGTGGTTGGCTCGTCAGCGATCAGCAGCTTGGGATCGCAGGACAGCGACTGGGCGATCATGGCACGCTGCCGCTGGCCGCCGGAGAGCTGGTGCGGATAGGACTTGAACGCCTTCACCGGGTCCGGCAGCTCCACGAGTTCCAGCATCCGCAGGGCGCGCTCCTTGGCCTGGTCCGGTGACACTTCGTTGTGCAGGCGCACCGTCTCGACGATCTGCGCGCCCACCGTGTACACCGGGTTCAGCGCCGTCATGGGCTCCTGGAAGATGACGGCCACGTCCTTGCCCCGGACGCTGCGGATGTTGGCGGCATCCTCGCCCAGCAGTTCCTTGCCGGAGAGCCTTACGCTGCCGGACACCCGGCTGTTGCTGGGCAACAGGCCCAGGAGCGCCATGGAACTGGCGCTTTTGCCCGAACCGGACTCGCCCACGATGGCCAGGACCTCACCGGCGCGGACCTCATAGTTGAGGCCGACGGCGGCCGGCACCCACTTCTTTTCCACGCCGAAGTCGACGCTGAGGTCGCGCACTTCCAGGACGACGGAACCCTTCCCGTCTGCCCTTCGCCTCCCGGAGCCGGGCTCCATGGAGCCCGGCTCCAGCGGGTCCGACGCCGGACGGTCAGGACTGATGTAGTCAGACATGTTGGGGTTTTCCTTCCACCCGGGCCAGCGGAGCAGCTGAGATTAGTGCTGCGGCCGGGAATACTGAATTATTGGGGGCATGAGCACTGTGCCGCATGCCGGGAACGCCGCAATCTTCAAAGCGCGCACCAACAAATGGTTTGCCGGATTCTCGTGGTTCGTGGCTGCCGCCGGGCTGGCTGGCCTCGTTGTGGCGGGCGGAGTCCCCGCCCTGGCCGGTGCCGGGCCGCTGCTGCTTATCGCCTATCTGGGCTGGCTGCTGTTCTGGCGTCCGGCGGTGGTGGTCCACGACGCCGGAGTCACCATCGAGAACCCGTTCCGCGCCATCACGGTCCCGTGGGCGGCGCTCGTGCAGGTGGACACCCGGTACGCGCTGACCCTCGTCACGCCCGGCCGAAGCTACGGGGCCTGGGCAGCCCCCGCCCCCGGCATCTGGGGCGGACGCAACGCCCGCCCCGAGGACCTCCGGGGACTGCCGGACAGCACGTACGGGCCGGGGAACTCCGTCCGCCCCGGCGACCTCAAGAGCACCGACTCGGGACAGGCCGCGCAGCTGGTCCGTGGACGCTGGCAGCAGCTGGTCGAATCGGGACTCCTCGATGCCGGAGCAGCCGAGACCACTCCGGTGAGCGTGAAGTTCCGCTGGCGCGAGGCCGCCGCCGCCCTGGTCCTTCTCGGGCTCAGCTACTGGAGCGTGGCCGTCCTGTAGGCAGGAAGCACGCTGCGCCCGCCCGCGGCGTCGCAGCAGCACCTCAGGCTCCCCTGTCCCCGCCGGCGGTCCGGCCATCATCTGCCCTGCTGTCCAGCGCCGCCACCGGCGTCGCCGCCGGAGGTGTTGCCCCGGCGTCCCTGGCCTTCTTGGCGTTGAACTTCTTCTGCCGCGGGTCAAAGGCGTCCCGCAGGCCGTCGCCGATGAAGTTGATGCTGAGGCAGATGAGGACGATGAACAGGCCGGGGAACCAGAACAGCCAGGGGCGGGTAGCGAAGGCTTCCTGGTTCTGGGAGATGAGCAGGCCCAGGGAGGTGTCCGGGGACTTGACGCCGACGCCGAGGTAGCTGAGGGCCGTTTCGGTAAGGATCGCCGCCGACATGGTCAGGGTGACGTTGACGATCAGGACGCCCACCGCGTTGGGCAGGATGTGCTTGAAGATGATCCGGGCGTTGCTGGCCCCGGAAATCCGCGCCGCGTCGACGAACTCGCGCTCCCTCAGGGTGAGGAATTCGCCGCGCATGAGTCGCGCCAGGCCCACCCAGCTGATGAGCCCCAGGAAGATGCCAAGGGCGAGGACACCGTTGCTGCTGGCGAAGGACGCAAACCAGCTGCCTTCATCCCGGCGTCCTGCGAGCTGCGCCATGACGGCGGCGAGGAGCAGCGCCGGGACAATGATGATGACGTCGGTGAGCCTCATCAGGACGGCTTCCATCCAGCCCCGGAAATAGCCTGACAGCGCCCCGACGACCACACCGATCAGGCCGGCGATAAGGCCGATGACCACCATGATCGTGATGGACTGCTGGGCACCGCGCATGGTCATGGCGAACAGGTCGCGCCCGATCCGGTCCTGGCCGAAGGGATGCTCGCCCCAGGCCAGGGGCCACAGTGAAGCCGTGGGGGCGCCGTCGTTGACTAGCGGTGAGACGGCTTCATGGGTGTACTTCCACCAGCCGGGGATCCCGGCATAGCCCACAGACGTGAAGGCCATGACGAAGATGATGGCGAAGACGGCAAGGCCGGCGATGGCGCCGGAGTGGCCAAGGAACCGCTTGCGGACAATCTGGCCCTGGCTCAGGCCCCTGGCTTCGGAGACAGGCTCGATGCCTGCAGGTTCCTGCCGCAGGCCGGCCTCCTCCGCCATGATTTCATCCTGCTGACTGGGCTGGCTCATGCTTTCACCCTTACTCGTGGATCCAGTGCGGAGTAGGCGAGGTCCGCGATGAGGTTGAACGCCATGGCCGTGATGGCGACGCAAATGAAGACGCCCATGACCGGGTTCGGGTCAACGTGCTGGATGCCGTCCAGGAACAGGAACCCCATGCCCCGGACCGAAAAGACAGTCTCGGTGATGACCGCGCCGCCGATCAGGCCGCCGATATCGAACGCCACGATGGTGGCCACCGGTATCAGGGCGTTACGGAAGGCATGGCGCATGACGACAGTCCGCTCGGAAAGACCCTTGGCCCGCGCCGTACGGATGTAGTCCATGTTCATGATTTCCAGCATGGACGCGCGGGTGAACCTTGTGTATCCGGCGAGGGAAATGAGGATGAGCGCGGTGGTGGGCAGGATCAGGTGGGTGAACGAGTCGATGCCCAGGATCCAGAAGTCGCCCTCGATGTTCGGAGTGCCGGCGCCGATGGTGGCGATCGGCCGTCCCCGGACCCTGCTGTTGTTGAAGTAGGCGGGCCAGGCCTGCATGAAACGGTCCAGCAGAATGAGGAAGCCCAGGAGGAAGGACGTGATGGCCGCCGCGCGCATGGACTGCCCGCGGTCGTAGCCGCCCATGAAGTAGCCGATGGCCATGCCGACCAGGACCGCTGCGACAGCCAGCAGCACGATCATCAGGAACGTCGCCTGGTTCAGCAGCGGCTGGAGCACGAAGTAGAGAACCACTCCCGCGCCCACGGCGATCAGGGCGGACTGCAGCGCCTTGCGGTTCCGCAGCCCTGCCGTTAGCAGGGTCACGGCAAAGGCGATGCCCACCCCGGCTATGGCGATGACCACCGGGCCCAGGCCGGGTGTCTTGAACCACTGGGTAACGGAGAAGTAGATGAGGACCGCGGCGACTGCGGCGAAGACGATGCCGCCGATGAGTGCCCTGCGCCTGGCGTCGCCGCCGGCCACGATCATCGCCACGGCGCCGAAGACGGCACCGACGCCGAGTGAGACCGGCAGGGGTATCTCCGGGTTGCGGAGGAAGTTGTTGAAGCCGATGGCGCCGAATTCCTTGAGCAGGACAGCGACCCAGAAGATCGGCAGGGAGAAGAACAGGAAGGCCATGAAGGTCACGCCGTAATCCAGTGTGCTGTACTGGCGCAGGGCGGTGATGATGCCCAGCGTGATGCCCACGAGAATGGCCAGAACGGTGGCCCCGGTGACGAGTGTCAGCGTCTGAATGAGTGCATGGCCGAGGGCGTCCGTGATGGGCTGGCCGGCGATGTTCTTGCCGAGATTGCAGGAGCCGGTGAAGGGCACCAGGCACTGGGCGGCGCCGCCGAGCCATTTGAAATACCGCACGGGCGCAGGCGTGTCGAGGTCCAGCAGTGCGGATCTCGAGTCCATGAGCTGCTGCTTGTTCGGGGCGCTGCTGGCGCGGAACTCCGCGAGCGGATCGCCTGATGCTGCGGTCAGCAGATACACCAGGAAGGATGCGCCCAAAAGGATGAGTGCGGCGGTGACGAGCCGCCGGACTATGTAGGTCACCATTGTGATACAACCTCAGGATTCGGGCCCGGGGATTGCCCGGACCGGTCGCAGGTTTGGCGGCGCCTTACTGCTTGTGCTGCCAACACAGGCACTGCCGGGAGATGGCGCTGCAAGGCGCCGGGACCGTGGTGCTGGTCCCGGCGCCTCATCTAGCTAGTTGCACTTCGTGGCATGGGCTTACTTCTCGGCCCACTCCCAGAAGTTCCACCAGACGCCTGTCTGGTTCGGCATGAACTTCACACCGGTGATGCGGTCGCTGTAAGCGTCAACACCAACAGACTGGAACAGCGGGAGGCCGTATGCCGAGTCCCAGATCTTCTTGTCGATCTGCTTGGTCAGTTCATCCTGCTTGCTGCGGTCAGTCGTCACAATAAGTTCGTCCATGAGCTTGTCGGCTTCAGGATCGCTGAACTTGTTGAAGTTGGAACCGTTGCCGGAGCGGAAGATCTGCGGCACGCCGGAGACTCCGACGCCGGGGTTGATCCAGCCGAAGATCGTGGCGTCGTACCCGCCCTTGCCCAGGGCCTTGCCCCAGTCAGAGGCGCCAAGTCCGCCGTCGACGATCTTGAAGCCGGCCTTGGTGGCGGACTCGCGGATGAGCGAGAACGCGTCCACACGGTTCGGGTTGTCCTTGTTGTACATGATGCGGACCTCGGGGGTCGCACCGTTCAGGAGCTTCTTGGCAGCATCAACATCGGCGTCCTGGTAGGCCGAGGAGCCGTTGCCCTGCGCGGAGGCTTCGTAGGCCGGCTGCGCGGGGACGAACAGCTGCGAGTCCAGGGGCTTTGCCTCCGGATCGAGCTTCTTGATGATCTTGTCCACGATGTCCTTGCGCGGCACCGTCTTGATGAATGCCTCGCGGACACTCTTGTCAGCGAAGGGTCCCGAGTAGTTCAGGTCGATGTGGTCGTAGGAGAGCTGGTTGCCCTGTTCCACCGTGACGCCCTGACTCTCGAGTGCCTTGAGCTGTTCGAGCGTGTCAGCCGACGCCTGCGGAGCGATAATGTCAGCTTCGCCGTTCTTCAGCGCCTGGACCTGTGCCGGGGAGGAACCGATGTAGCGGACAGTGATCTCGTCCAGCTTGGCCTCGGGGCCCCAGTTGTAGTCCTTGTTGCGGACCATGGTCAGGGACTGGTCCTGGTTGATGCTCTGGACAACGAACGGGCCGTTGGACAGGAACAGGCTCGGATCGCTCGGCAGGGTCTTGGAGTCGAAGCCAGTGTTCCACATGTCGGACATGGCCTTGAGCTTCGCATCGGCGGCCTTGGGCGCCTTGGAGTCGCCGCGGGGCAGGCTCTTGAGGTGATCGATGAACGCCTGCGTGTCTGCCAGGCCGGCCTTCTTGGCCAGGACGTGGGCCGGGATATCAATGCCCTGTCCGCCCAGCGCGATCTCCCAGTCGGCGAACGGCTTGGAGTACTTGATGGTCATGGAGCGGTTGTTGTCGCCGATTTCGGGGAAGTCGGTGAGCTTCAGGCCCGTGGGGTCACCGGCGTAGGAGAAGTAGGATGTTCCTGCCTTGCCCTCGGCGTCGGCGTCGTTGTAGTACCCGGAGAAGGCTGCCCACTGCAGGAGCAGGTCCGCTGCGGTGACGGGCGTGCCGTCCGACCACTTCACACCTTCGTTGATGGTGTACTTGACGGTCAGCGGATCGTCAGACGTCTTTTCCATCTTGCCGAACTTGTCGTTGTGGACGATGTTCAGCTGGTTGTCGATGTAATAGAACCCGGAGTGTGTGGCGTAGCTGACCTTCGAGTTGATGTCAGTGTTGCCGTCGGCCGTGTTCGGGTTGAAGGTGTTGAACGCGTTGACCTCAACTACAGTGGCTGTTCCCCCCTGTTTGCCGGCCGCATTGCTGGACGGGGTTGTCCCGCCATTGGTGCTCGCGCAGGCGCTGAGCGCCAGTGCAGCCGCGGCTGCAACGCCTACTGCTTTGGAAATACGACTGAATCGCATTCCGCCTCCTATGTTTCTGTGAGTGTGGAAAAGACCTTCGCTGTGGGCGCCGGCCAGACCCGCTACATCCCCCCAGTGAGATGTGGCGAGTCTCACATGACAAGTAGCCTAGACCCGAACCCGGTACCTGCGGTCCGAAAGTTGTCCCTCAGTAAAGGTTGTTATCGAGATGCAACCATCCTGTTGCCGAACGAAAAGCCAGCACCCTTTTTCCTTGACGCCGTGTTGCACGGAGGGTAGTGGTCCAATCACAAAAAAGCCCCGGTCCAAAGGACCGGGGCTTTTCCGCTGTTAATACTCAATCACTGAGTACCTCAGTGGAAACTCACACGTTGAAGCGGAACTCCACCACATCGCCGTCGGACATGACGTATTCCTTGCCTTCGATGCGGACCTTGCCGCGCGACTTCGCCTCCGCCATGGAGCCGGCGTCGATGAGGTCCTCGAAGGAGACAACCTCAGCCTTAATGAAGCCGCGCTGGAAGTCCGAGTGGATGACCCCG
This sequence comes from Arthrobacter globiformis NBRC 12137, assembly GCF_000238915.1. Lineage (GTDB taxonomy): Bacteria > Actinomycetota > Actinomycetes > Actinomycetales > Micrococcaceae > Arthrobacter > Arthrobacter globiformis. Next base: position 280,406 of record NZ_BAEG01000085.1, read on the forward strand.
GCTGCCTGCGGGGCGGTGTCGCCCTGGTGGATGGTCCACGCGCGTGCCTCCTTGGGCCCGGCTGTGAGGTAGGTCTGCAGCCCCAGCGTGTGGAATCCGACGCGGGCCAGCTGGTCCAGCCCGGATTCGTCCTGCCCGTTCATTTCGAGCATTTCGCGCGCCTCGGCCTCGTCCAGCTCCACCAGGTCGGACTCGAGCTTGGCGTCAAGGAAGATGCAGTCGGCCGGCGCTACCATGGCGCGCAGCTCGGCCTGCTTCTCCTCGCTGCCGAGGATCCCCTCGTCCGCGTTGAAGACGTAGATGAAGGGCTTGGCCGTCAGGAGGCTGAGCTCCTTGAGGTGCTCCATCTCCAGCTTGTCGCTCGTGACGGACGAGTAGATGGTGTCGCCGCGCTCCAGCACCGACTGTGCGGCCTTGATGGCAGCGAGCTCCGCGGCCTCCCGCTTCTTGATCTTGACCTCTTTTTCGATCCGGGGAATGGCCTTCTCGATGGTCTGCAGATCGGCGAGGATCAGCTCGGTGTTGATGGTTTCCATGTCCGAGCGGGGGTCGACCTTGCCGTCGACGTGGATGACGTCAGGGTCATCGAAGACGCGCACCACTTCGGCGATGGCCTCCGCTTCACGGATGTTGGCGAGGAACTGGTTTCCCAGGCCTTCCCCTTCGGAGGCGCCCTTGACGATGCCTGCGATGTCAACGAAGGAGACAGCAGCGGGCAGTACGCGCTGCGAGCCGAAGATCCCGGCGAGCTGCTGGAGCCTGGGGTCGGGCAGGTTCACGACGCCGACATTGGGTTCGATGGTGGCGAACGGATAGTTCGCGGCCAGGACCTGGTTGCGGGTCAGTGCGTTGAAAAGTGTTGATTTGCCGACGTTGGGCAGTCCGACGATGCCAATAGTAAGAGCCACGGACATTGATTCTACCCGGTGGCCCTCGCATCCCGTGCCGCCGGGTGCTGCCTTCACAATAAATGTCACAGCCCCGTGCCACAGTGAAGGCATGGAACCTTTTGCAGTCATTCTGGCCCTTTTAATGCTGTTGCTGGGCGCCGTGTCCGGCGCGGGCGCGGTGTACGTGGTGCTGCGCCGCCGAAGCACCGCCCTGGAGGCCGATTTCGACGGCGTTTCGGCCCGCCTTTCGGAGGTGAGCGCCCAGTTTGCTGCCGCGGACGCCGAACGGAAACTTCTGTCCGCCCAGAACCGGGAGTTGGGCACGTCGCGTGAGCAGGACGCCAGCGTCCTGCGCGCACTGGCGCCGGTGGCTGAGAAGCTCACGGCGGTGCAGCAGCAGGTATCCCTGCTGGAACGTGACCGGCTGGAACAGTACGGTCAGCTGGCCCAGCAGCTGCAGGAGGCCCGCCTGACGGACGAGCAGCTGATGCGGTCCACGCATGCGCTTGAGTCGGCGCTCCGGTCGAACAGCGCGCGCGGGCAGTGGGGCGAAGTGCAGCTGCGCCGGGTCGTGGAGGCGGCCGGCATGATGAGGCACGTCGACTTCCATGAGCAGCACCACGGCACATCAGGCGCCGAGGCCGCGGTCCGGCCGGACCTTGTGGTCCAGCTGCCAGGCGACAAGCAGCTCGTTGTCGACGCCAAGGTCCCCCTGTCCGCCTACCTTGAGGCGCAGGAGCTGGGACAGTCAGCCATTGACAAGCCCGGACTCACCCAGGCAGCGCGGCAAAACCTCCTGGCGGCGCACGCCAAGGCACTGAAGACGCATGTGGACGCCCTCAGCACCAAGAAGTACTGGGACATTTCAGGGAACTCGCCCGAACTGGTGATCTGCTTTGTCCCGGCCGAGTCCATCCTCGCCGCCGCGTTGTCCGCCGACCCTGCGCTCCTGGATCACGCGCTGTCCAAGAATGTGGTGCTGGCTTCCCCCGGCACACTGCTCGCGGTGCTCAAGTCAGTGGCGTTCACGTGGCGCCAGGACGTTCTGACGGACAGTGCACGGGAGCTCTTCGAGCTTGCCCGGCAGCTGTACGAGCGGATGGGCACGCTCGGGGACAACGTGGGCAAGCTCGGGTCCTCGCTGAAAACCTCGGTGGACCGCTACAACGCGATGGTCGGCACGCTGGAGGCACGGGTGCTTCCCACGGCGCGGAAACTGAATGCCCTGGACGCCAGCGGACTGGTGACGCCTCCGGCTGTGCAGGTCACGCCGCGTTCGCCCGCGGCCCCGGAACTGCAGGGCGAATCACGGCAGTACGCTGACCTGCACGCCGCGGAGCTGGCAGCGGCCGAACTGGACGCCGGCGAACTGATAGCCGGCGAACCGCGGTCGGCCGCGGCGGAAGAGGACGCCGCCTAAAGGAGACGCCGGACGGACGCCGGCTCGCGCTCTCCTGCTAGCGCGAACGGCGTCCGCCAAGGGCGCGGGACACGTCCCCCGCTTCCTTGAGCGTGGCGCGAAGCTCCTTGGGCAGGGAGAAGAGGAGGTCCTCCTCCGCAGTCACAATCTCCTCGACGGCGTCGTATCCGTAGTCGGCCAGGAGACGGAGCACGTCCTTGACCAAGACCTCCGGGACGGACGCGCCTGAGGTGACGCCCACGGTGGCAACACCCTCGAACCAGGACTCGTCCACCTCGTTGGCGAAGTCAACACGGTACGACGCCTTGGCGCCGTATTCGAGTGCCACTTCGACGAGGCGCACGGAGTTGGAGGAGTTTGCCGAGCCGACCACGATCACCAGATCAGCCTGGGGCGCGATCTTCTTGATGGCCACCTGGCGGTTGGTCGTGGCGTAGCAGATGTCGTCGCTGGGCGGATCCTGGAGCGTGGGGAAGCGATCCTTGAGCAGCCGCACAGTCTCCATGGTCTCGTCCACGCTGAGCGTGGTCTGGGAAAGCCAGATGACCTTTTCGGGGTCCCGTACCGTCACCTTGTCCACCTCATGGGGGCCATTGATGATCTGGATGTGCTCGGGGGCCTCGCCGGACGTTCCTTCAACCTCTTCGTGGCCGTCATGGCCGATCAGGAGGATGTCGAAGTCGTCCTTGGCGAAGCGGACGGCCTCCTTGTGCACCTTGGTCACGAGGGGGCAGGTCGCATCGATCGTCCGCAGCCCGCGGTCCTCCGCGGACTGGACCACCGCCGGCGAAACGCCGTGGGCCGAGAATATGACCAGGGCGCCCTCGGGCACTTCGTCCGTTTCGTCCACGAAGATGGCGCCCTGTTCCTCCAGGGAGCTGACCACGTGGACGTTGTGGACGATCTGCTTCCGGACATAGACGGGCGGTCCGTAGTGCTGCAGTGCCTTTTCGACGGCGATGACCGCGCGGTCCACGCCGGCGCAATATCCGCGCGGGGCTGCCAGCAAAACCTTCTTGGGGCCGGGGACCGGTGCCGCCGCGAGCACTTCCTCCGGCGAACGCCGCCGGCGCGGGACGGTTGGCATCGAAAGGGAAACTGCAGAGGAGGTCATTGCTCCATGCTACCGGCTGGGCGGCAGGCCCCTGGGCGGCTCATCGCCTGCGGGCAGGACCGCCGACCACCCTGGCCAGCACGCCTGCCGCCGCCAGGGCCGCACCGACGATCGCCGCCGCCAGCGTCCACGACGCAAACCCGGCAGCTGAAGCCGCCACGAACTCGCGCTTGAACAGGTCTGCCATTTCGTTTCCGCTCGCGGTTCCCATGACGGCGTCGGCGGCCGAGCGGGATGCCAGCGTCCACAGTCCGGACAGCGCCAGTGCGCCCACTCCAATGCCGGCCAGGACTTTCCACCGCCGGCGGGCCGTCACGAGCGCGAGGAGAAACGCCACGCCGGCACCGACGGCCAGGCTGTATCCCAGCGGAGAGTATGCGGAAACCCGGTCAATGAGCTGCCGCTGGTTCGTCTGTCCGATGTTCACCAGCGTCTGGCCCGGGGCCTCCAGCGGCACACCCACCTGGCTGGAAATCTGCTTGGCCGCAAGGGCGACGAGCGGGGCCACATCCAGGGTCAGCGAGGTGCCGGATTCCGCTTCAGGCGGAAGGGACGCCGGGTCGGCGAAGTTGAGGCGGTGGCTCTTCCGCAGTGTTTCTTCCCAGGCAGCCGGGTACTCGGGCAGGCCAGTGAGAGAGGTTGCCGCCTTTTCCAGCACCGGCCGGACCAGTGCGGCCACCTGCGGCGGGAGGGTGCCGCCGGTATCAATGCTGCTGACGGCGGCCGTTGCCAGGCGCTTCTGGAAATCCGGATCCTTACCCAGTGGTGCAGCCAGGGCAACGAAGCCATCCTCCTGCACGATGTTGCGGTCCACCCAGATGGCCGGAACCGCGGCGGCGGAGAGGAGAAGACCAAGGATGACGGCCAAGGCCGCAAGAAATGAGCGCAAGGGATTCCTAGCTGGTGGGGATTCTCGGCTGGTCGGATGCCCGGCTGGTCAGCAGGACACTGCCATCCTAGGTGCGCCGTCGCATGATCGAAAAAGTAGGCAGCCGATCGAAAAAGCAGGACGATCCAAATCGTCGGGCCACCGGCAATTCCGGCTTATCAGCTATGCCACGCTGTCAACAATGTCGGAGCCGGGTGATACAGCTATGGATAGAGTGGATTAACCCACCGCGCACGCACCATCCACAGGCAAAGGACCGCGACCATGCAACTGGCATTCGCCGCCACCGGGGCTGCACATGGCTGAAAACGCCACCGTCCCTGTACCCGGCACGGCCCCCGCAGCCGGCCCCAGCACGGTGCCGGCCACTGCCGCCGACACGAGCCCGGACAACCCCTGGCCGCTGCAGTTGCTCTCCCAGAAGCTCAAGACCCACATCGATCGGGCACCGGCAGCCTGGGTAGAAGGGCAGGTCATCGAACTGAACCGGCGCGGCGGCAGTGCCTTCCTCACCCTCCGGGATGTTGACGCCGAGATCTCCCTGCCGGCTTCCATCTGGTCCAAGCTGCTCGACCGCCAGGAGGCACCGCTTGAACGCGGAAGCCGGGTGGTTGCCCTGCTGAAGGCTGAGTTCTGGATGAAGACCGGGCGCCTGAACATGTCCGTGAAGGACATCCGCCCGGTTGGACTGGGTGATCTCCTCGCACGGATAGAACGGCTGCGCCACGCCCTGGCCGCGGAAGGGCTGTTTGCCGAGTCGCGGAAAAAGCGCCTTCCGCTGCTCCCCCACCGGATCGGTCTCATCACCGGCCGCGACTCCGATGCCAAGAAGGACGTGCTGCGCAACGCGGCCCTGCGCTGGCCGGCAGTTGAGTTCGAGATCCGCGAAGTTGCAGTGCAGGGCAACACTGCCGTATCCCAGATGGTCAGGGCGTTGCGCGAACTCGATGCCCGTCCCGAGGTCGACGTCATCGTGATCGCCCGCGGTGGCGGAGCGCTGGAGGACCTGCTGCCGTTCAGCAGCGAGGAACTCATCCGCGCGGTCGCCGCCGCGGTGACTCCGGTGGTCAGCGCGATCGGACACGAGGCGGACCGGCCCATCCTGGACGACGTCGCCGATCTCCGGGCCTCCACGCCCACTGACGCAGCCAAGCGGATCGTGCCGGAAGTCTCGGAGGAACTTGCCCGGGTCCGGCAGGCTGAGGCCCAGCTGCGCCGCTCCGTCACGCTGCTGGTGGCCCGGGAAACGGACCGTCTGGCGGCAGTCCGGTCCCGTCCCGTCCTCGCGTCTCCTGAGAGTATGATCACTGCGCGCGCGGACGATGTGGAACGGCTGGCCCAACGGTCGACGGCGGCCATCAGCGCCGCCGTCACAAGGGCTTCCGACCAGCTGGTCCACCTTCAGGCGCAGGTCCGGGCCTTGTCACCGCAGCAGACTCTTGACCGCGGTTACGCCGTGGTACAGCTTTCCGGGTCCGGCGGCGCAGTGGTCCGCCAGCCCGCCCAGGCCCCGGCCGGAGCCGCGCTCTCGGTCCGGGTGGCCGGCGGGCGGTTCGGCGCGGAATCCACAGGCGCACCATGAACCGGGACGCACCCTAAGCCGGCCATGGCGCCAGCACCTCATGACATCACCACCGACACGACAGGCCAGAAAACATGACAGACCCGACCATCAGCACAGAGCCAGAGAACAGCACGGAGCCTGCGAACAGCACAGCACAGCCGGGCACGGCGCTTCCTCCGGACATTGATGCCCTCAGCTACGAGGAAGCACGGGAACAGCTGGTGGCCGTGGTCTCCAAGCTCGAGGCCGGCGGGACCAGCCTCGAGGACTCCCTGGCCCTGTGGGAACGGGGCGAGGCACTGGCGCGGCGCTGTGAAGAATGGCTGGAGGGCGCCCGGAAAAGGCTCGCGGCTGCCCGCAAGGACAGCTAGCGCCGGCGGGGATTTGGCCGCAGATTAAGCCGGGTTCAGGACCGCTCGACGAGGCGGCGCTCGGCTTCGACGTCGAACTCGGCCTTGGGCCACTCCAGATCGAACTCGCCGAGCCCCTCCAGCAGCAGTTGCTGGACCGCAATGCGCGCATACCATTTCTTGCTGGCCGGCACGACGTACCACGGCGCGTGGTCCGTGTTGGTGGCATCGAAGGCAGCCTGGTAGGCGGCCATGTAGTCGTCCCAGAAGGCGCGCTGTTTCAGGTCCTCGGTGTTGTACTTCCAGTGCTTGGCCGGGTTGTCCAGCCTGGCCAGGAGCCGCTCTTTCTGCTCGTCGTTGCTGATATGCAGCATGACCTTGATGACCTTCGTGCCTACGGCAACCTGCCGGGCTTCGAACTCATTGATCGCCTTGTAGCGGCGTTCGATTTCCTTCGGGTCCGCCCAGCGGTGGACCCGGTGGATCAGGACATCCTCGTAGTGTGACCGGTCAAAGACCCCCAGCATGCCGGCGCCCGGGACTTCCCTTTCGATACGCCAGAGAAAGTCGTAGGCGCGTTCCTCTGGGGTGGGGGCCTTGAAGGATTTGAACTGTACGCCCTGCGGATCCATGGCGCCCAGCACGTGCTTCACGATCCCGCCCTTGCCGGCGGTGTCCATTCCCTGCAGGATCAGCAGGACGCGCTTGGTGCCGCCAAACTTGGACTCGGCAAACAGCTTTTCCTGCAGCTCGGCGAGCTTGTCATCCAACTCCTCAAGGAGGGCCTCGCCGTCGGCCTTGTTCCCGGGATAGCCCGGGGTGGTGTCCGGATCAACTTCCGCCAGCTTGAACCCCTTGCCGACTTTCAAGGATTCGGAGGGGAACTTCGTGAATTCCGCAACGCCGGCCATGGGGACCTCTTTCCACTGTTGTCTGTGGGTAAAGGCTAATTCCCCTGATACCTGCTGAGGAAGTCTCCCATGCGGCCAATTGCTTCCTCGATGTCCTTGACGTTCGGCAGGGTCACCATCCGGAAGTGGTCGGGCCGGACCCAGTTGAACGCCCGGCCATGCGAGACCAGGATCTTCTGTTCCTTGAGCAGGTCCAGGACAAACTTTTCGTCGTCCCGGATGTTGTAGACCTCCGGGTCCAGCTTGGGGAACAGGTAGAGGGCTCCCCGTGCCTGCTGGGTGCTGACGCCGGGGATGGCGTTGAGCATCTCGTACGCCTTGTTGCGCTGTTCCAGCAGCCGGCCGCCGGGCAGGATGAGGTCGCTGATGCTCTGGTACCCGCCCAGGGCAGTCTGGATGGCGTGCTGGGCCGGGACGTTGGCGCACAGCCGCATGTTGGCCAGCAGGTTAATGCCTTCGAGGTAGTCCGCGGCCTCCTTCTTCGGTCCGGAGATCGCCATCCATCCTGCGCGGTAGCCGCAGACGCGGTAGGCCTTGGACAGCCCGCTGAAGGTCAGGCACAGCACGTCGTCGCCGGTAAGCCCGGCCAGGTTCACGTGCACGGCGTCCTCGTAGAGGATCTTCTCGTAGATTTCGTCGGCGAAGATCACCAGCCCGTGCTTTTCCGCCAGGGCAACGATCTTGCGCAGGGTGCTTTCCGGGTACACGGCGCCGGTGGGGTTGTTCGGGTTGATGACCACGATCCCCTTGGTGCTGGGCGTGATCTTGGCCTCGAGGTCTTCCAGGTCGGGCTGCCAGCCGGACTCCTCGTCGCAGAGATAGTGCACGGGACGGCCGCCGGCCAGCGCCACGGAGGCAGTCCACAGCGGATAGTCCGGGGTGGGGATCAGGATTTCGTCGCCGTCGTCGAGCAGTGCCATCAGCGACATGGTGATCAGTTCGCTGACACCGTTGCCCAGGTAGATGTCGTCCACGTGGATGCTTTGGATGCCGCGGGTCTGGTAGTACTGCGAGACGGCGGTGCGGGCCGAGAAGATGCCGCGGGAATCGCTGTATCCCTGGGCGTGGGGCAGGTGGCGGATCATGTCCACCAAAATCGCGTCCGGCGCTTCAAAACCGAAGGGTGCTGGGTTGCCGATGTTCAGTTTGAGGATGCGGTGCCCCTCTGCCTCCATCTGCTGGGCGGCCTGAAGAATCGGTCCACGGATGTCGTAAAGGACATTATGAAGCTTGGTGGACTGCTTGAATTCTGCCATTCATCAAATATGCCACAAGCGGGATGTACTTCCGGGGAGACGTGCCTCACAGTCCCGTCACCCGCTTAACGACGACGGCGGCTGCCGGTCCGCGCGGAACCGGCAGCCGCCGTCGTACTCACTGAGTAAGCAGCACCGCCTACTTGACGATGCCCTTGTCCTTGAGCCACGCGGCAGCCGCATCCTTGGCGTTCTGCTTCTGGCTTCCGCTCACGGCACGGTTGAGGTTGATCAGGTCGTCCGTAGTGAGGGTCTTGGAGACGTTGTTCAGCGCCTCCTTGGCCTTGTCCGTCACCTTCGCGTCGTTGTAGAGCGGGAGCACCTGCTGGGCCTTGAAGTTGTTCTTCGGGTCCTCCAGCACAACGAGGTCGTTGTCCGCGATGGACGGCGTGGTGGTGAAGATGTCGGCCACCTGCACCTCGTCGCTCAGGAGCGCCTGCAGCGTGAGGTTGCCGCCGCCGTCGCTGAACGGCTTGAGCGCCTTGAGCTCGCAGTTGTAGTTCTTCTTGAGCCCCGGGAACCCGTAGGACCGGGTTTCGAAGGTGGCAGGCGCGGCCATGGTCAGGTCCTTGCAGACCTTGGCCAGGTCCTCGATGGACTTCAGCTGGTACTTTTCGGCGGTGGCCTTGGTGACCACCATGGCGTCCTTGTCCTCGGCCTTGGACGGCTCAAGCACGGCGAGACCCTGCGGAAGTTTGCCCGGAAGGGCCTTGTAGACGTCCTCCGGCGTGACCTCAGCAGCCTGCGCGTCGACGTGGGACAGAAGGTTGCCGGAGTAGTCGGGAACCACATCCACGGATCCGTCCTGGACGGCCTTGAAGTAGATCTCGCGGGAGCCGATGTTCGGCTTGGTGGTGGCGGTAACTCCGGCCGCGTTCAAAGCGCCGGCATAGATCTCGGCGATGATCTGGCTTTCCGGGAAGTCCGCGGAGCCCACGACAAGGGAACCGCCGGAGGTGGCGCCGCCGGTTGCACTCGTGGAGGGGGAAGACAGCGGGCTGCCGCTGCTGCAGGCGGACAGGGCAAGGACGACGCCGACACCGGCGGCGAGGCCGCCCAGGCCACGGCGGGTAAGAGTCGTGCGGACGGGGTGCTTCATGCGGTGCCTCCTTGAACAGCGGCCGCCGCGGGCGCGGCAGCCGAGAGATCGGTGGCGGCCTTGCGGCCGCCCTTGGAACGTGCGGAAAGTCCCGGTGAAACGACCAGCCGCTGCACGGCCGCCAGGACGAGGTCGACGACGATCGCCAGCGCCGCGATAAGAAGCGAACCTGCCAGCATCCGGGGGAAGTCCTGGAGCACCAGCCCGTCGAACAGGTAGCGTCCCAGGCCGCCGAGCGGAAGGTAGGCCACCACCGACACTGTGGCGATCACCTGCAGCACGGCGGTGCGGATGCCGCCGAACATCACGAGGAGCCCGTTGGGAACCTCCACGCCGAACAAGACCTGCAGCTCTTTCATGCCCATGGCGCGGGCGGCGTCCACCACGCTGGCGTCCACGCTGGAAATGCCGGCGTAGGTGCCGGCCAGCAGCGGCGGGACCGTGAGGATGACCAGCGCCCACACCGGCGGCATGAGGCCGCTTCCGGCAACGAGGGCGAACAGCACCAGCAGTCCGAGTGTGGGCAGCGCCCGGAGGGCTCCGGCCACGGCCACGGCCACCACGCGGCCCCTGCCCGTATGGCCGATGTAGAGCCCCACCGGGACGGCAATGGCCGCGGCGATAAGCAGGACCAGGCCGCTGTACTGCAGGTGTTCGAGGAGACGGACGGGTATCCCGCCCGGGCCCGACCAGTGCGAAGGGTCGGCGAGCCACGCGAAAGTTTCGGTGAAGATGTTCATGAGCCGGCCCCCGCGTGCACCTTGGCGTCGGCGAGGAATTCGGCGCCGGATTGAGCCTTCGCGCCGGTCCCTATGGAGCCTGCCCTGGTCCAGGGCGTGAGGACCCGTTCCAGGATCACCAGCAGGGCGTCCATCACCAGGGCCAGCAGCAGGATGGCGATAATCCCCACCACCACCTCGGTGACGAAGTTCCGCTGCAGCCCGTCCGTGAACAGCATTCCGAGGTTCCCGACCCCCAGCAGGGCGGCGACGCTCACCAGCGAAATGTTGCTCACCGACACGACGCGCAGGCCAGCGAACATCACGGGCAGGGACAGCGGCAGGTCGATCTGCAGGAACCGCGCGGCGGGCTTGTACCCCATGGCCACGGCCGCCTGCCGGAGGTCATCATCCACGGAATCGAAGGCGTCCATGGCGGCCCGCACCAGCAGCGCCACCGCGTAAATGGTCAGGGCGACAATAACGTTCAGCGGGTCAAGGATCCGGGTTCCCAGCAGCGGCGGCAGGATGATGAACAAGGCCAGCGAGGGGATGGTGTAGAGCAGGGAACTCACGGTGGCCACGAGCTGCCGGAGTGCGCTGTGCCGCCGCGAGAACTGTGCCAGCGGGATGGAGATCAGCAGGCCCAGGATCATCGGCACCAGGGCCAGGACCAGGTGCTGGCCGGCCCGTTCAAAGACCATGGGGCTGTTCGCCAGGAACCACTCCATCAGAGTGCGCCCTGCCGGGCCCGGCGTGCGGACTCGATGACGCTGAGCACCTCCGCGCCCTTGACGACGCCGGCAACCTTGCCGTCGCCGTCGACCGCGACGCCGAGCCCCGACGGCGAAGACAGCGCGGCGTCCAGGGCGCGCCGGAGGGTGTCGCCCGGCCGGAACAGTGAGCCGCCGGGAATGAGCTGGGAGTCGAGGCCGGGGCCTTCCCAGCCCAGCGGGCGCTGCTGTTCATCCACCACCAGTCGCCAACTGTCCGGATGTGCACCGGCGTCCCCGCCCCGGGTGACCGTTTCAACGGGATGGACCGCAACGCCGTCGGCCGTGGTGAACCCAAGGTGCCGGAAACCGCGGTCCCGGCCGACGAAGGAAGCGACGAACTCGCTCGCCGGTGCCCGGAGGATCTCCTCCGGCGTGGCGTACTGCGCCAGCTTGCCGCCGACGGCGAAGACCGCCACCTTGTCCCCCAGCACGGTGGCCTCGTCGATGTCGTGGGTGACAAAGACGATGGTCTTGGCCAGGTCGCGCTGCAGCCGGAGGAGCTCCTGCTGCAGTTCGTCGCGGACCACGGGATCCACGGCACTGAAGGGCTCATCCATCAGCAGGACCGGCGGATCGGCGGCGAGCGCCCGGGCCACGCCGACGCGCTGCTGCTGGCCGCCCGAGAGCTGCGACGGGTACCGCTTGCCCAGCGACGGGTCCAGCCCCACGACGTCGAGCAGTTCTTCCGCGCGCTTGCGGGCGTCGGCTTTCGAGACGCCGTTCAGGCGGGGCACGGTGGCGATGTTGTCCACCACGGAGCGGTGCGGCATCAGCCCGGACGACTGCATCACGTAGCCCATGGAGCGCCTGAGCTCGGCCGCCGGTACGGAGGTGACGTCCCGCCCGCCCACGGTGATGGTCCCGGACGTGGGTTCCACCATCCGGTTGATCATGCGCAGGGAGGTGGTCTTGCCGCAGCCTGACGGTCCCACGAACACCGTGATGGAGCCCCGGTCAATGGACATGCTCAGCTGGTCCACCGCCGGTTGCCCGCCCTGGTACTGCTTGGTGACGCTTTGGAACTCAATCATGGCTTCGGCCATACCCGGCTTACCTAACTGTTGGGCGGCAACATCGGACGGTAAAGCGAACTGATCATAAGCACGCTGTTTTTTGGCTGTAAAGCGCGTCTTGACACAGCGTAACCAGTGCCCGAAGCAAAACCGCCGAAGCCGCGGACACCGTGATCATTCGGAGACAAACACTGGTGATTCGGCGCCCTCCCCCGTCCGGATGGGTGGAGGAGTTTTTGTCCGGATAATGGGTCCAAATGCCCCCGGAGCGGCCATTGGCTGGACAAAAACTCCAGCCTCAGGAGTGGCGGTAGCGTTCGGCGGCCCGCTGGCTCCGGCCGGCCACCACCACCTTCTGGTGCCATTCCCGCTGGTACGCCCTTCTCGCCGCAGCGTCGTGGCGCCGCTCAAGGGCACCAAGCTCGCGCTGGAGCTTGCGGTAACTGGCCCACCGCCTCTCCTCGAGGGACCCGTCGTCGAGCGCGGCCCGGACGGCGCACCCGGGTTCGGTGTCATGGGCGCAGTCGGAGAAGCGGCACTGTTCGAAGAGCGCCTGCAGGTCGCTGAACATCTCCTCCATGCCGTCCTCGGCGTCGAACAGCCCGAAGCCGCGGACACCGGGAGTGTCCATCAGCACCGCGCCGTTGGGCAGCGGCACCAGCTCGCGCGACGTCGTGGTGTGCCGGCCCCTGCCATCGGCGGCCCGCACGTCGCCGGTTGACTGGACCTGGTGCCCCACGAGCGCATTGATGAGCGTGGATTTTCCGGCGCCGGAAGGGCCCAGCAGGGCGAGCGTCCACCCCGGCTGCACCCGCGAGAGCAGTTCGTCGATGCCGTCCCCCTGCTCGGCCGAGGTGGTCACCACGTCCACGCCGGCTGCCTGCAGGATCACCTTTCCGACGACGTCATCGGCGATGTCCGACAGGTCCGCCTTCGTGATGATCACCAGGGGTGTGGCGCCGGAATCCCAGACGGCCACGAGTGTCCGTTCAAGCCGGTTATGGCTCAGCGGACGGTCCACGGGAACAACCACGCCCACCATGTCGATGTTCGCGGCGAGGACCTGTGCTTCCGTGGACGGGTCAAAGGCACGCTTGCGGCTCAACTCGGAGGTGCGCGGGAGAACGCCGACGGCGGCCGGTTCCGCAGCCCGGCTGCGGCCGAGCCAGATCCAGTCACCGGTGGCCGGTACGGCGTGGGCCGGGTACGGCAGGTGCACGAGACCGTCGGCTGTGGCCGCGACAATCCGGTTACGGTCCACCCGGACGACGCGGGCGGCCGCCTCGCCGCCGGCCGCCGGATGGGCCGCAAAGTGCTCGGCCACCGCTGCCGTGAAACCGTACGGGACCGGGCCGGGCATGGGGTCAGGTTTTATTGAAGGGGTCTGGTTTTGTAGCTGGTTGGCACGAATGCCGGAAGGATTTTTCACTGTGAACCTCGGGTTGGCCCCGAAGCGCCGCCAGCCGTCCAGCGGTGCGCTGAGCGCAGTGCTCTGTGCACCGAGTGCGCTGGACTGGTTACGAGTGGGCAGCAGCGGGGGCAGGAGTAATGAGAGTGCTTTCGACAGGGCGCGGAGCGCGCACGAATTCTGCAGTCATCAGGTCCACCTCCCCGGTGCGAAGTTCATGCCAGGCTGGCCGCCGCCGGACAGAACATCCGGGGACTCCCCCAGAATAGCCAGCGGGGCGCCGGCTGGCTAGGGAAACCATGCGGTGGCCGAAATTCAGTCCAGCTTCCCGTTGACCGGCCGCTCCCGGAACAGCCGCAGCGCAGCGTCCACCAGGGACACCCGGTTGAGCGAGCCGACGTCGGGCAGCGGTATCCACGCGGCGTGCGTGGTGGTGCCGTTCTCTTCGTGGGTGAGCTCCCCGCCCGTCACCCTCGCCTCATACACCAGGCGGAGCGCCTGGAAGTCGCGGTCCGCCCCGTCCAGCCGAGAATCCGCCGGCCAGTGCCCGACGTCGATCCCGAGCATCGCACCGATTTCGGCGTGGTAGCCGGTCTCCTCGAAGACCTCACGGATACAGCCGTCCACCGGGTGCTCGGCCAGGTCCAGCCCGCCGCCGGGCAGCGTCCAGCCTTCCTTGCCGTCCTGCTTCCAGTACGCCAGGAGGATGGCGCCGTCGCGGATGATCACCGCGTAAGCGGCGGGCCGGGTGTCAAAGAGAACGGTCATGGCTCCAGCGTAGCCCGCGCTATCCGCGTGCAGGCGGCCGGCCGCGGACCCGGTCCTAGGCCTGGTCGCGGACGAGCAGCGGGACTCCGAAAACGGGGTCCTGCTCCAGGATCCGCACGTCGTGGACTCCTGCCACGGCCAGATGCTGCCGGAACGATTCCTGGAGCCGGACAACGTTCATGCCCAGGCCGCTGCCCAGAATGACCGGTCCGTCCAGCCCTAGCTGCCGGAGGACCTGGGCAGCCATGTCCGCCAGGTCCTTGCCCGCCTGGTCGATCAGGTCCCGACTGACCCTGTGGCCGGCGTCGGCCGCCTCCACCACGAGCCGGGCCTGCTGCGCCCAGAATCGGCGTCCGGTGTCCGGGGAGTGGAAGAGCGCGATCAGCTTGTTCGGGTCATCGGTGTTGCAGGAGTCCAGCAGCGCCCTGGTCAGCTCGTCCGGTTCCTGCCCCTGGTTCATCCGCCGCAGACTGTGCCGGACGGCTTCCCTGCCCAGCCAGTAGCCGCTGCCTTCGTCGCCCAGGAGGTAGCCCCAGCCGCCGGCCCGCGCCTCCTGGCCGGCGCCGTTCGCGCCCCAGGCCGCCGAGCCGGTGCCTGCAATGACTGCGACGCCGGTGCTGGCGCCGCCTGCCGCGAGCAGGAGCCGGGAGTCGTGGACCACCGTAATCCGGGCCTCCGGGACGTGCGGCTCGATGAGTGCGGCCAGGGCAGCGGCATCCTCATCGGTGTCGATCCCGCCGGCGCCGGCGTAGACCTGCGCTACCGTGCCCCGGCCGATTTTGGCGAAGAGCTCCGCGAGATGCGCCGCGGCGTCCTCACGGCTGACGTTCTGGACGTTGGCGCTCCCCACGCTCTCATCGGCTACCGGTTCCCCGTGCTCGAAGCGGACGCCCCGCGTCTTGGTGCCGCCGATGTCGAGGCCGATCACGACGTCGCTGGGCTGGGCGGCGCCGGACGGGGCGGCGCCGGACGGGGCTGTGCTGGACGGGACGGGGGCCGCACCGGATAGGTTGTCAGAACTAGTCATCTGAACAGACTACTGATCAGCCCCAAGGAGCCGGCCATGCCCCACGCCCAGTTTGATACCCGCATTATCGCAGCGCCCATGGCAGGCGGGACGTCCACGCCGGGCTTCGTCTCGGCGGTCCACCGCGCCGGAGGACTGGGCTTTCTCGCCGCAGGGTATAAGACCGCGGACGCCGTCAGCGCTGAAATCCGCGCCTGCCGGGACGCCGGCGTCCGGTTCGGCGTGAACGTTTTTGTACCGGACCATGCACAGCTGAACCCTTCCGCCGACGCCGTGGCAAGGCTGGAGGAGTACCGGAGCAGCCTTGGCCGTGACGCCGGGCGCTACGGCGTGGCCGTGCCGCCCCTGGTGCTGGACGACGACGACGCCTGGCAGGAGAAGATCGACCTCCTGCTGCAGAACCCCGTTGAACTGGTCAGCTTCGCGTTCGGGCTGCCCGATTCCGCAGTTGTCGAGGCGCTCCGGAAAGCGGGGTCGACCATCCTCGCCACCGTCACCAGCCGCGCCGAGGCTGAGCTGGCAGCGGACCGCGGAGCCGATGCCCTCGTCGTCCAGCACACCAGCGCCGGCGCCCATTCCGGTGCTTTCCTGCCCGGGACGAAACCCGGCGGCATGCCGCCGTCGACGGCTGACCTGATCCGGGAGGTGGGGGCCGCCGTCGACCTTCCGCTGATCGCGGCCGGCGCGGTGTCGGACGCCGCCGCCGTCAGGTCGGCCATTGCCGCCGGGGCGGTTGCCGCGCAGGTGGGAACGGCGCTGCTGCGGACGGACGAAAGCGGCGCGCGCCAACTGCACAAGGACGCCCTTGGCGATGACCGCTTCACCGAAACAACACCCACCCGAGCGTTCACCGGCCGCTACGCACGGGCACTCGTCAATGACTTTGTCCGCGACCACGGCGACGCCCCTGAAGGTTACCCCGCCATCCACCACCTGACATCCCCCATCCGCGCGGCAGCAGCGGCCGCGGGTGACCGGGAGCGGCTGAACCTCTGGGCAGGAAAGGGCTGGCGCTCGGCCAGGACCGGCCCCGTGGCCGAAGCGGTGGGCGCGCTGCTGGACAGTTAAGCGCCCGGTGAGGAGCCCGGCGCCAACGGCCGGTCAGGCACCCGACCGGGCCCGGACCAGCTCAGCCAGCAGCGCCGGCCCCTCCTCCAGCACCATCATCCGGAAGAGGCGCAGCGCGTCCGGTTCGCGCTCCCGCGCGCCGCGGCGCTCGCGCCAGGCCAGACCGATCTCGCGGTATGCCAGGTCCGATTTCAGCGCAATTTCGACCCAGCCCAGGTCGCCGGTGGCTGCCGTGACGCCGCGGCCCGGGCCGCTGCCGCCCTCCGGGGGAAGGATGCTGACTCCCAGCCCTGCGGACACCAGGCCACGTGCGGTGTGTGAATCCTGGCTTTCAAAGGCAATCCGCGGCCTGAAGCCCGCCTCCCTGAACAGGGCATCCGTCAGCGAGCGCAGCCCGTAGCCGGATCCGAGCGCAACGAACGGGTCTTTCCGGATCTCCGCCATAGCCACCGACGTCCGGCCTGCCAGCGGGTGCCGGTGGTGCACCACAAGCCGAAGCGGTTCACGGTACAGGGCGGCCGAGCCGATGGTTCTGGCAGCGGGTGCCACGGGTGCGGTCAGGGCGAGATCGGCGGCGCCGGAGGAAAGTTCCGCCAGGCAGCTGTCGCGGGAGCCCTGGCTGAGGTCGAACTCCGTCTGCGGGTAGCGGCTCCGGAACGCGCTGATGAGCAGCGGCAACGTCGCCTCGCCGAATGTGTGCTGGAAGGTTACGGCGATCCGGCCGCGCACCACCTCCGACTCGTGCCGGACGAGGTCAAGGCCGGCGCGGAACTCGGCGAGCGCCGATTCCACATAGGGCAGCAGCGTCGCGGCAGCAGGCGTGAGCCTTACTCCCCTGCCGTCCCTCACCAGCAGGTCGGTTCCCACCACGGCACTGGCGCGCGCCAGTGCGCGGCTGACCGTCGACTGCGGAACGCCAAGCAGCTCGGCGGTTTCGGTGATGTGCTGTGTCCGCCCAATCTCCGCCAGCAGCGGCAGAACCGGCAGCAGCTGCACGAGCTGCCTGTGTTCGATGTCCACGGTTTCCTCCGTCAATCAATCCGTTGCAGCATGAATTATCGATGAATCATGCATTGGATGCTAGGTCAGCCTAGATCTACGCTGAAGGCATGCCAACGCCCCGCACCCACGGAACCCAGCCGAGCGACTCCCGGCCCGCGCCGGCAGCGCGGGCAGAACCGGTGGCAGGGACAGCCGTCGAGTGGAACGGTCATCCCAAGGGTTCACAGGCCTACGGCAGGATCCTCGCCGGCTTGGCGTTTGCCGGGGTGGCCACCTTCGCCCAGCTCTATTCCACCCAGGCCGTGCTCCCCGTCATGGCCGCCGAGCTTCGGGTGAGCGCCGCGGAAGCCGCGCTGACCATTTCACTGGCCACCGTGGGTCTCGCCGTCACCGTCATCCCCTGGTCGTTCCTTGCGGACCGGATCGGGAGGGTGAAGGCCATGACCTGGGGGATCTGCCTGGCCACGGCGCTGGGACTGCTGGTGCCTCTGGCCACGTCCTTCCCCGTCCTGCTGGGCCTCCGCATGCTGGAGGGCATGGCCCTGGGCGGTATCCCGGCCATTGCCATCGCCTACCTCAACGAGGAGATCGACCGGGCGCACGGTGCCGTAGCGGCCGGAAGCTACGTCGCGGGCACCACCCTGGGCGGCCTGGCCGGCAGGCTTGTGGCCGGTCCGGCGGGGGAACTGTGGGGATGGCGCGCCGCCGCGCTCGCCGTCTCCGTCCTGGCCACCGCGGCCGCGGTACTCTTCCTGGTCCTGATTCCCAGGGCCCGCGGCTTCAGCCCGGCCCGGGGCGTAGGCCTCCGCGGAGCGGCCAGGACCCTGTCGGGGCACCTGGCCAACCCCCGGCTGATGGCACTCTACGTGCAGGCCTTCCTGCTGATGGGCGGCTTCGTGGCCGTCTACAACTATCTCGGGTTCCGGCTCTCCGGCGAACCGTTCAGCCTGCCGGCCACGCTCATCAGCCTCATTTTCCTGGCCTATCTGTCAGGCACCGTGACCTCACGCTGGGCCGGAACCCTGACGCAGCGCTTCGGCCGGCGCACGGTGCTGCTGGCAGGCATCGGGGTGATGGCGGCGGGCCTGGCCCTCACCCTCACCCAGGTGCTGGTGCTGATACTGGCCGGCCTCATCATCTTCACCGGCGGCTTCTTCGCGGCCCACAGCATCGGTGCTGGCTGGACCGGAGCCATCGCCCAGTCGGGCCGGGCACAGGCAGCATCGCTGTACAACCTCGCGTACTACCTCGGCTCCAGCATCCTGGGCTGGGCCGGAGGACTGGTGTTCCAGTCCCTCGGCTGGCCGGCGCTGGCGGCCGCCGTCATCATCCTGGGGTGTGCGACGGCGGTGATCACCGCCGTCGCACACCCCACCTCCGGGCGCCGGCGGCGGCAGCGCCAGCCGGACCAGGCAACCCTGCAGCTTCCCTGAATAATTCGCCGCCGAAGCGGGCAGAAAACCTGCAGATGTTCGGAAGTGGCGCCCGCCTGTGAATGTCTTGGCAACATTGCCGCCGCTAAGATGAACGGAGAACACTTCAGGAGGATCCGTGAGCAGCAACCCGAAGAATATTCGGCCGCCGGCGGGGCACGAGCCGCTTGACGCCATCGATGAGCGGCTGCTGGCGGCCCTGGTGGACGATGCCCGGATATCCAACAAGCAGCTGGCCGAGCTCGTCGGCATCGCCCCCTCCACCGCCCTCATGCGCACCCGCGCTCTTTCGGACCGGGGCATCATCCAGGGATTTGAAGCGAAACTGAGCCTTTCCGCGATTGGCCGGTCGGTCCAGGCCCTGATCGCCGTCCGGCTCCGCGCCCACGACCGGGAGCAGATCGACCGGTTCACCTCCCGCGTCCCCAAGCTGCCCGCAGTACTGTCGACCTTCCACACGTCCGGCTCGGTCGACTATCTGCTGCACATCGCCGTCGCCACCACCGAGGACCTGCGGGACTGGGTTCTGGACAACCTTGCCACCGACCCCGTGGTGGGCCACACCGAAACCACACTGGTGTTCGACCACATGCAGGGCAACCACGGGCCGCTGCCGGAACAGGACTGACCCCCGGCTGGGTCAACCGACGGGCGACGGGCCAACCGGCGCTGCCTAGCGGCGGGGAAGGAGCAGCCCCGAGTGGGCTGCCCCCAGGACATCTCCACGCAACAGGCTCAATTCGTCGCGGCGCCGCGCCGCGTCCCGCTGCTGCCGGACGGCTTCCTCCGGAACAACCCGGCGCCGTTCCGCCCATTCCACCAGGCCGGCGCCTATGCGGACGGCAACGGCTTCCAGCATGGAGGCACGGCGGTAGCCGGGGACGGACTGGTTGACCGATAGAGCGCTCATGGCTCTTTCCTTTCGGGACTCTCTGACTGTTCTGTGTTGTGTGACTCCGCTTCGGCGGGGTACTGGGTCTTGCGCTGGCCGCGGGTGCCTGCGGACGCGGGGACACCGAGGATGGGGAAGGCATTGAAGTGGATCTGGACCGGCCGGGCACCCTCCTGGTCCCCCTCGCCGCGGATCTCCTCCAGCAGCCGGTAGGAGAAGGCCTCCATGGCCTGCGTGTAGGCGCCCAGCTGCTCCTCGTTCATCCGCACATTGGCGGTGCTTACGGTGGCGGCCTCCAGCCAGTCGCGCTCCAGGGTGTCCGCGCCGTGCGCCATAAAGTCGGCGAGCGCGGCCTGGCGGCGGAGCTCGAATTCCCGGTTCACCAGCCGCGACGCTTCCTGGGTGGCGGGGGAACTGGCGAGCTCAGGCGACGAAACCTCAATGGCGCCGCGCGGCCGCTCCCACCACCGCTCCCGCGCAGTGCCTTTACCCTCCACCTCCCGGACGAAGTCGTGCTTGGCCAGCTGGCGCAGGTGATAGCTCGTGGAGCCGCTGGACTCCCCCAGCAGCTCGCCGAGGCTGCACGCCGTCTGCGCACCGTAGCGGGACAGCATCTCCAGGATCTGGACCCGCAGCGGGTGCGCGAGGGCTTTGAGGGAGGCCGGATCCATCTTCCGGACGGGGAACGGCAGATCCTGCACGTCGGGGGCTTCAGAGTTCGGCTTAGCTGCCATATCGCAAGGCTACTCTTGCAAAGATTTCTTTGCAATGGTTATTTTGCAATCAATCCTTTGCAATCGTTTCTTTGCAAGATGCTTCTTACGACGGCGATACCGCCGCGCGCGCTGCTACCGCCTGCTGGTTCGGGCCCGCTCCTACTGGCGAAGGCTGCGGCGCCACGTGATCGCTGCGAGCAGCCCCGCCGCGCAGGCGCAGGCTGTCACGAATCCGGCGACGGCCGCGTCGAGCCCGAAGGCCGCCGTCGCCATCCCCAGCCCCATCACGGGGACAGCACTTCCGAGGTAAGTGATCACATAAACGGTACTGATGATCTGTGCGTGCCGGGATGCCTCCACCTTGCCCGCCACGTCGTTGAAAACAGTCCGGAAGGCGACGCCCTGGCCGGCGCCTGCGGTCACGCTCGCGGCAACCAGCAGCCACGGGTTTCCGGCGGCACCCGCGGCCGCGAGGAGCGCCACCGCGCCGCCCAGCACCGCCAGCCCCGCCGGCACCGCGAACCTGCTCCGGACGGCGACCAGCTGGCTCAGGGCGGACGATCCCAGGGTCAGCCCGGCGAGCAGGCCGATCAGCGGCCGCGAATCGGTGCCGAGGATCTTGGCGAAATAACCGGGCGCGAGGGACAGGCAGAAGCCGAAGACGGCAAAGCTCAGGAAGCCGACGGCCGCCGCCAGCCAGAATGCGCCCCGGGCCTCGCGGGACACTGTGGGCCGGCGCGGTGCCAGCGCCTTCAGCGGGCGGGGGCCGGCGGCAGGCTTGATGGCGGGACGGGCCCGCAGCAGGTACAGCGGGACGAGCAGGGCGGCCAGGACGAGTGAATGGATGAGGTAGGGCGTGGTGGTGGAGCCGGGCAGGAGGGAGAGGATCCCGCCGATCGCGGGTCCCGCCGCCACTCCCCCGGCCGAGGCCAGCAGGGTGAAACGGGAGGCCCACTCCGGGCGCTCCGGCAGTAGTTCGCGCAGTGCCGCCGAACTGGCCCCGGTGGCCAGGGCGACGGCGACGCCCTGGAGCGCCCGCCCGCCGCACAGTCCGGCAAGAGTGTCCGCGGCCGCAAAGACCAGGCCACCGGCAAGCCCCGTCAGCACGGCAAGAACGAGGGCCGCACGGCGCCCGATGTGGTCGGACCAGTGCCCTGCGAGCATGAGCGTGGCCACGAGCGCCAGGACGTAGGCGGCGAACGCGACGGTGATGCCCAGGGAACCGATGCCCAGCCGTACCTGCAGTAGCGGATACAGCGGGGTCGCCAGGTTTGCTCCCACCAGGAGCGTGAAAATGACGACGCCGGCCATGGCCAGCCGTGCGGTGGTGGACGCATTCCAGCCCCAGCGGGTGGCCGTAACCGGACGCATTCGAAGTTCGCTAAAGACGGTCATGCCCGTGCCCTTGCCTGTGTGTCCGCGGAACCTGCCCCTTGTGGGGGCTGCTCGCACGGATGGAATCTTGGTATCTAAAGAATGCGGCAGGAGTGCGTACCCGCGCGTCCTTCTGTGGGAATATTGAGCAAAACCATCAAACTTTGGCCGGATTCATGAACCGGAGTGACGATTTGAACACCTTGGACCCCACGGATCTGAAGATCCTGCTCGAGCTGATCCGCGACCCCCGCGTCCAGATCGGCGAGCTGAGCGAAAAACTCGGCATTGCGCGGAACACTGCCCAGTCACGCGTGCGCCGGATGCTGCGCTCCGGCATACTGCACGACGGCGGCCGCGAGATCGACCTCGAAGCGGTGGGATACGACGTCGTCGCCTTTGTGACGATTGAAGTGACGCACCGGGAGCTCGACGGCGTGATCGCCGCTTTGCGGCTGATTCCCCAGGTCCTCGAAGTGCACGAGATCTCCGGCCGGGGCGACGTCTGGTGCCGGGTGGTGGCCACGGACACGCAGAATCTCCAAGGCGCGCTGCGTTCGATCCTGCGCATCAAGGGCGTGATCCGCACCGAAACGGTGCTGGCCCTCCATACCCACATCCCGTACCGGACCGAGCCGCTGATCAGCCGCCTCGTTCAATCGTCTCCGGGGCCCGCGGCCCTCCGGCCGGAATAGGATTCGAGCATGGACTGGCTCTCTTACTTCTTTCAGGTCAACTGGCTTGCGGTGCTTCTTGCCTTCGCCGCGAGCATGGCCATCGGCTTCGTCTGGTATCTGCCCGCCGTGCTCGGCAGGCGGTGGATGGAGGCCGTGGGCAAGACAGAGGAGGACCTCAGGAACACTGACGGCGGCGCCGGAATCTGGGTTCCCATGATGGCAGCTGCAGCCCTGACAGCCATCCTGCTCGCAGTTCTGATCAGCAAGCTCGGACTCGACAACGCGCTGGCCGGCGGATCGTTCGCCTTTGTGCTGGCAGTGGTTTTCCGCGTAGGCGGCCACGTCATCCACAACGGGTTCGCCGGACGCCCTGCCGCGGTGACGCTCATCGACTCCGGCCACGATGTCCTCGCCGTGACAGCTGCCGGAGTCATCATCGGCGCGATGTCCTGACCCCACGCGATGTCCTGACCCAAAGTCCTGACCCAACCAGACGGAGACCTGCAGACTGTGACCATTATCGACAACGCCGTCTACGTCGACGGGGTCCGCACCGCGGAACCCGGAAACCTGGAACAGACGTTTGAAACCCTGGACAGCCACGGCGGAATGGCCTGGATCGGACTGTACCGTCCCTCACAGGCCGAAATGGCCGCCGTCGCCGAGGAGTTTGGCCTCCACGAGCTGGCCGTCGAGGACGCTGTATCGGCCCACCAACGGCCAAAGCTGGAGCGCTACGGCGACAGCCTTTTCACTGTTCTAAGGCCCGCCAGGTACCGCGATGACACCGAAACCGTGGAATTCGGCGAGCTCCACATATTCGTTGGCACGAACTTCGTAGTGACCGTCCGGCATGCCGAGATGTCCGGCGTCGGACAGGTACGCCGCCGTCTGGAGTCCAGGCCGGATCTCCTCCGCCACGGACCGCCTGCGGTGCTGTATGCACTGCTGGACCAGGTGGTGGACGACTACGCCCCGGTGGTTGCCGGGCTGGAAAACGACATCGACGAAATCGAAGACCAGCTGTTTTCCGGGGATTCCGCGGTGTCCCGCCGCATCTATGAACTCGCCCGCGAGGTTATCCAGTTCCAGCGGGCCATCCATCCGCTGCCGGCCATGATGCAGCAGCTCAACGAGGGATTTGACGACTTTGCTGCCGACGCCGAGCTCCAGCACAACCTCCGGGACGTCGAGGACCACGTGGAGCGGGTGATCTCGCGGGCTGATTCATTCCGTGACCTCCTGCAGAACGCGCTGACCCTGGACGGCACTCTCACCGCCAACCGGCAGAACGAGGCGAGCGCGCAGCAGAACGAACAGGTAAAAAAGATCTCGTCCTGGGCGGCCATCTTCTTCGCCCCGTCGTTCGTGGCCGGCGTATACGGCATGAACTTTGACCATATGCCGGAGCTGCATTGGGCCTACGGCTATCCCATGGCGGTGCTGCTGATGGCTGCCACGGCAGCCCTGATGTACCTCATCTTCAAGCGGAAGGGCTGGCTCTGATGGCCGGGTTTCACCGGGGCCTGCTCATCACGCCCGGCACGGAGCGGCAATTGGGCGCCTGCGGGCTGTTCAGGCCTTCCCCTTCCCAGCGGGACGTGCTGTCCCTCCCCGCCGGTCCGCTGCCGGTGAAAGGCGCCGACCCGGACATGCTGTGGGCCGGCTTTGCCGAGCTGTGCGGCGGGGATCGGTCGACGGCGGACTATCTCCTGCTGGCGGAGACGTTCCCGGCCTGGGTGGTGGACGGCATACCTTCACCTTCTGCAGAGTCCGCTGCCAGTCCGGCTGACTGGCAGCGGTTCCTGGCGTTGCTGGACGTCCTCCACGACCGGGACATCACTCCGTTCCTCATTACGCCGGTCCTGTTTGGCAGCTTCTCCGGCGCGCCCGACGCCGGTGCTCCTGGGGAACTGGCCGCCGTCCTGTCACGCATCGGAGCACGGCTCTCGGTGCTGAGAAGGATCGAGTCGGACGAACAGTTGGCGGATGAGCAGTCCGGCGGCTGCTAACAACAGCCGTAACCCTGCCGTCCCGAGCCGGTGGTGTCTGCTTACAATCGATTGACATCAACTACTGAGGGAATCATGAAGAAACTCACTACCGCCCTGCTTGCCGCCGGGTTCGTCCTCTCCGCTTCCGCCTGCGCTGCACCGCAGCTCACCACCGCACAGACCTGCGACCGGATCAGGACGGTTGTCTCGAACCCCACGAACTCCGTGGGCAAGACCGGCATGACCCGCCTGGCCAATCAGATCCGTCCCATCGAGGCCGTGTCCTCGGACGAGCTGCGCCCGGCGCTGCAGGCCATCCTGGAATACACGGACGAGTCCGCCAAGGAAACCCCGGACGAGGCGAAGCTCACCGAGCTGAAGACCGGCTACGAGCAGGCCGGCAGCACCTACAGCAGGTTCTGCGGCGGCCAGTAGCCCGCACTCCTACACGTCTGGCGGCCACGGGCGGGGTACTCCTCCCGACCTGTGGCCGCCTTTTGTGTTGGAAAAACAAGTCCGCCCCTGCATAGATGCGGACGAATCCGGCTCTGCCCCGCTTTTCCTGGTATGGCAGCTACACGCCCAAGCTTGGGAAAACCTTGGGCGTGCAGCGTCCGACCCCGCACCCGAGGGGTAGAAACGAAGCCTGGCTCTCAGGTTGCTCCGGCGTTTCATAGCGTGCAGGCTGCAGACTGTTCCTGTCCCTGAAGCAGAAGGTAGCCGCGAACCGCCGCTTCAGAACTGCCGGGTCCGGGAACGCATTCCCCCCATGTACTCCGGACCCGGCGGACAATTACCTCACGAACTCTTGATCCGAACCTGCGACGACAGTGTCAGGTTCTTGAGCTGTGTCCCGGACCATTTCATTGAGAATCGCAGGACGGCGTGGACAACTGGATGAGGTGGCTGCATGACGGAGGAGGACCCGAACGCGGGCCAGGACCTTCCGGTACTGGACGACGGCGCGCTGCAGGACCTCACGGAGGAAGCCGGTGAGGAGGTAGCGCAGAAGTTCATGGAGGAGTATCTGGTGATGCTCCCCGTACGGGCCGCCAAGATCTTCAAAGGTCTCACCCGCGGCGATACAGACACGACCCTTGAGGCCATCATCAGCCTGAGGGCCAGCTCAGGGATGGCCGGTGCGCAGCGGCTCGAGGCCTACTGCCGCAGCCTTGAGAGCGCGCTGAAGCACGGGCACAACCCGGACATGACGGCAGTGAAGGCAGTACTGTTCGCCAACATCCGGCAGGTAGTCCGGGAAGCATCCCGACGTGGCCATCTGCCGCCTAAATCCCACGGACCGTCGGGTCCTTGAGCTGCAGCCACACATTCCCCTGCCAGGCGTGCCCGGCCCCGGCATTGCCGCAGGAGTCAGCCGACGGGCCCTGGCAGAGATGCTGCGGAAGAACAAACGTCTACGTGGGCTACGAGGATGAGGGAGTACCAAGCCAGGTCAATTATCTTGATCCAGTATTGATCAGTTGCCGCTATGCCCTTGAGTCACGTGGAGGAGATTGTTCTCAGCAGGAGCGCTACCAGACAGGACCGGAATGAATTCCGGCGGGAGATAGGGAGTCCAGCAATGACAGTCCGGCCAGCGACGAACAGCACCAACGAGGTCTCCGAAGACAAGCCCGCGACTGCGTTCATGCCGGATAGCCCAACTCCATCGACCGGCATCCCGGAGCCAACTCCCGCTTCCAAGCAGCGGAAGCTGGCCCTTCCTGAGGTCTTCCCCGTATACCCATTCGTCTGACCATGCGTCCTGACGCGGTGTGGGGCCGGCGGCGACTGGGGGGGAGTTGCCTACTCTCGGAGGTACTCGTCGCCACCGGCCAAATACAGTTTCTCTTGGAAAGCCGGCTCGCACCCGAGTAGCCGGTACCCGAATCCGGCCCCTTTCCACCACCCGGCTCCGCAGGCGGGGCTGTCGGCACGTCCATGGGTCGCCAGCCAGGATGCAAAAACACCCCGGTCCGAAGACCGGGGTGTAACTGTGGAGCTAAGGGGATTCGAACCCCTGACCTCTTCGATGCGAACGAAGCGCTCTACCAACTGAGCTATAACCCCGTGGCGCCGTTTTCCAGAGGAACTTCAACGCCGGTTTCCCTAGGCTACAAATTTTCTTGCCGGTTTGCCAACCAGGCCTCAAATGTCGTGTGTCCGTAACGCTGTTCGGGCACCAGGTTCTTTCCGTCACGCAGAAATCTGCCCATCTGTCCGGGCAGCGGCAGTTCGGTCACGAGGCCCCTGGCACCGGTTACGCGCTTCCAGGCGCCTGCCAGCGATCCCATGCTCAGCACCTCCGGCCCGCCGATTGTCCGCAACGCGTGGGCGTCACTGGTCGGCGGTTCCAGCGCGGCTTTCAGCAGCGCCGACGCAACGTCGGACGGGGCGATCGGCTGGAACCGGGCACCTTTGATCACCGGCACGAGGCCAATGCGGATACCCGCACCGAAAATCCCCGCCACCAGGCTGTGGAACTGCGTTGCCCGCACAGTGCGCGTGTCGAGCGGCGACCGCGCGTACACGCCCTCTTTGTCCGCTTTTGATCGGTAGTACGTGAGGGCGCTGCGGTCACAGTTAACGATGGAAAGCTGTACGGCCCTGGCCACGCCAGCCGCCGCGGCTTCGCCCAGCAGCAGCGCGCCGCCGGCCGCGTAGTGCCTGAGTGCTTTGCCGGTCCGCGCTTCCAGGCAATCGATGACGACGTCGGCCCCCGCCAGCGCTTCCGGCACCCCTTCTCCGGTGGTGACATCCGCGCGGAAGTACGCGGCGCCGTCGTAATACTCCCGCGCGTCCGGGAGCGGCGGGTTCCGAGTCAGAACGGCGACGGAGTGCCCCAGTCCAAGCGCCTGGCGCACCACTTCACGGCCGGCCTCACCAGTGCCGCCGGCTACGCAGATTCGGCTCATCCCGGCGCCGCCTGGGCCGGCATGGATGCCAGGCTACGCGCGGCGGCGCTGCAGGACGTCATCAAGGTTGCTCAGCGCACTCTGGGCCTTGGTCAGCGGCTTGGCGGGCGCGGCATTCGGGGAAGCTGCAGGAGGTGCGGCGGCCGTACCCTGCTTGAGTGAAGGCTTGCCCACGGACTTCGGTGCCTCGGGCAGCGCCAGCGGCTCGGGCGCCGGACGCTCGGCCTTGGCCGCTTCAACGTATGTCGGTCTGGGAACCTCCACCGGATCCCAGCTTGATTCAGGAGCCACCGGGCCCTGCACAGGGGCGGCGGCGCTTGCGTCGCCGGCCGCGAGGGCAACTGCCAGTGCAGCCTCGCGCAGTTCCACTGCGGTGAGGGGCTTGGGCTTGGGCGCCTCTGCTTCGGCGTCGAAGAGGGCACTTTCCCGAGGTTTCACGGGCTCCGGGGCGGGTTCCGTCTCCGCGGGGGGCTCGACGGACGACTCCCGGCTGACGGGCGAGCCCATGGCCGCCCTAAAGGCGGCGCTGACTTTCCTGCGCCGGTCACGGACGGCAAGCCGCCGCAAAACCACGACGGCGGCAACACCGGTCAGGAACGCCACGGCCGGAACCCAGGGGTTGCCGAGCCCGAACAGCCGCAGGACTCCGGCGACAATCGCCGTCAGGAAGGACAGCAAGCCGACGAAGGCGATCGCCGTCCGCCCGTAGCGGATCCGAAAAGCACCGGCCTCCTTGGCGGCAGGCCTATTGCCGGACGGACCCGGGGTGAGGCCTGTTGCTGGTTCGCTGCTCTTCCTGGTGTCCATGCGTTTCTCCTGCTGGGCGGCCATATACACGATCGTCCCGGCTTGCGGGTTTGCAGTTTCGGCGTCGGCGTTTTCCAACGTCAGGTCTCCGGCAGCCTGAAACTGATGCCGGCCGTTGCGGAGCACGTAAGGGGCAACCCAAACGATCCAGAGCGCAACAGCAGCCACAAGGATGACTGAGCTGCTAAGGGGGAAGTCCACACACAAAACCGTATGAGGAATGTTGGGGCTGTTGTGGCATTCGTCTCGGTGTGTCGCGGCCGAGCTTCAAATCATTGGACTTATGCACAGAACCCGGCCCTGACCAGCGGCTCCGCCGGTGAGCGGTCAGGCGGGCCTGACCCGCAGCCAGCGGCTGAGGAGGCCCTCCGGAACTTCCTCTGAAGTCAGGGCGAAGGAGCGGTGGTCTGCCCATTCCCCATTGATGTGCAGGTACCGCGGACGGTAGCCCTCGTCCCGGAAGCCGAGCTTTTCCACGACCCGCAGGCTGGGTCCGTTTTCGGGTCGGATGTTGATCTCCATCCGGTGCAGGCCAAGTGTCCGGAAGCAGTGATCGGTCGCCATCGCCACCGCCGTGGGAGCGATCCCGTGCCCGGCCCGTGCTTGATCCACCCAGTAGCCAAGCGTCGCCATCAGGGCTGACCCCCACACAATGGAGGAGACCGTCAGCTGTCCCACGATGACGGGGTCACGGTGTCCGGGTGTCCACTCCGCGATTACAAAGGGCAGCGCCGTGGCCTGGGCCGCCTGGGTGTTAAGTGACCTGACCATCTGGCGGTAATCGGGCAGCGAGCCGCCCGGGATCGGATTGGAGGCCTCCTAGGGCGCCAGCCAGTCGCTGTTGCGGGAACGGACCTCAGTCCACTCCTTCCGGTCCCGGTACCTGATCGGCCGCAGGACAAGGTCCCCGCACTCCAGCGTGACCGGCCAGATGTGGCTGACCCTCATGAAGGGTTACTTGGACAGCCGGGCGGCAACTTCCGGAAGCCAGGCACGCAGACCGGGTCCGAGGTCGTCGCTGTCGATGGCGAGCTCCACGCAGGCCTTGAGGTAGCTAAGCTTGTCCCCGGTGTCGTAGCGGCGGCCGCGGAAGACCACGCCGTACACACCGCCGCCTTCACCGTCCCGGCTGGCCAGCTCCTGCAGGGCATCCGTCAGCTGGATCTCGCCGCCGCGGCCAGGTTCGGTCTTTTCCAGCACATCGAAGACATCAGGGTGGAGCACATAGCGGCCTATGACAGCCAGGTTGGAGGGGGCCTCGTCGACGTCCGGCTTCTCCACGAGCTTGTTGATCCGGACAAAGCTTTCGCCATCAATTGCGGAGATGTCCGCGCAGCCATAGGCGCTGATCTGGGAAGGCTCCACTTCGATGAGGGCTACCACCGAACCGCCGGTCTTAGCCTGCACATCGATCATGATGCTGAGGAGATCGTCGCGGGCGTCGATGAGGTCGTCACCGAGGAGAACGGCGAACGGCTCGTAGCCCACGTGCTGGCGCGCACGCAGCACCGCGTGGCCCAGGCCTTTGGGGTCACCCTGGCGGACATAGTGGATGTCGCCCAGGTTGCTCGCGGCCTGGATCGACTCCAGCTTGGCCGTGTCGCCCTTGGCCTCCAGCGTCGCTTCCAGGGCCGGGACGCGGTCGAAGTGGTCCTCGAGCGCGCGCTTGTTGCGTCCGGTGATCATCAGGACGTCGCTCAGGCCAACCTTGACAGCCTCCTCGACGACGTACTGGATGGCCGGCTTGTCAACCACCGGCAGCATCTCCTTGGGCATGGCCTTGGTGGCAGGCAGGAACCTGGTGCCGAGCCCAGCAGCGGGGATTACGGCCTTGCGGACTGAACAATTAGTGGAAGTCACTGGTCTAATCTATCCGAGGGAACATTCATACGGTAAATGCATCCGGCATCGGCCCGGCCGCCTGCCGCTGCGACAAAGGATGACATCCATGCCAACAGGGACCATGCCGTCGAAGGACGGGATCCGTTCACGGCACCGGCAGATCCGGGCCACGATGACAGCAACAGACCTCTCAATCGCCGGCGACGGCATCGCCACCCATGGGCTGCCGTGGGCCGAAGCCATCGCCGCGGGCAAGCCTGCCACGTTCACCGCCTACCTCGGCGTCGATTTCGAACCGCCAACCCTTCCGCTGCTGCACGCACTGCATGAGGCCGGCCACAGCATCCTGCTCCCGGTCTGCGAACCGGACCGGGAACTCAGCTGGGTCTTCTGGACGCCCGACAGCGAGTTCATCCGCAGCAGGTATGCCCCCATCCAGGAACCTGCCGGTGAGCGCCACGGCCTGGATACGGTGCGGACTGCGGCCGGAATGTTCATGCCGGCAACGGCGGTGGACCGCAGCGGCAACCGGATTGGACAGGGCGGCGGCTACTACGACAAGTTTCTGGCTGCAGCCAACGCCGGCGGCCTGCACCTTCCGAAGGCCGCCATCATCTATGACTCCGAACTCCTGCCCGCTCAGTCCATCCCGGCTGAGGACTTTGACCGTCCCGTCGAGGCAGTCCTCATGCCCTCAGGGCTGGTAGCCTTCGCGTGACCTCGCCCGGGCGGGGTGATAGAATTGGCACTCAGGCCCTGCGACTGCTAATGGAGGCATTTCCGCCGCGGTGATCCGTCAAGGAGAATCCGGGAAATGAAGCCAGGCAGCACGGGACCTGTCGTTTGTCCAAGAGGAGGATCTACAGTGCCCACGTATGCCTATGCCTGCAAGGATTGCAGCCATGCTTTCGACATCGTGCAGTCTTTCACCGACAGCACTCTGACGTCCTGCCCCGAATGCCAGGGCACGCTGCGCAAGAAGTTCAACAGCGTCGGCGTGGTCTTCAAGGGCTCCGGCTTCTACCGGACTGATTCGCGCGACTCCAAGGGAAGCACCGTCTCGCCCTCCCCCGCTGCGTCAGCGCCGGCCGCCCCGGCAGCCTCCTCGTCAGCTGCATCATCCGCTGCCCCGGCAGCTGCGGCCGCGAGCTAGACGGATTTCTGCGGCACCGGCCGCCTTCAAGCAATAGAGTCCGGCCGGGATTACCCGGCCGGACTCTATTGCTTCGGCCGGGTTCCCGCCGGCCTCAAGTGTCGGTGCGGGCAGCCTTCCGACACGCCTCGGGGGCGCCTTTTCCACATACGCCTGCCTGCACCTGTCGTGAGGCGAGGGATGGCCCGTAGCGTGGCGGCATGCCAGCTACCGGAATTTTCCCTGCAAGGGCATCCCGCCCGGCCGTTCGTCCCGGCCGCGGCAGCACATTGCCCGGTTCTGCCGCCCGCCCGCGCCCGCGCGGACGGCGCTTCGCGGGATGGCTGAACCGTAACCGCCGTCTTGCCGTGGCACTCCTCCTCTGCGCGGCCGCGGGGATCGCCGTCCACCAGCTCACTCCTGCCCCTGCCCAGACCGTGAGCGTCCTGGCCGCTGCCCGTGACCTTCCAGCCGGAGCGAACCTGGCCGGAACTGATGTCAGGACCGTCAGCGTTCCGCCGGCCATGGTGCCGGACGGGACTTTCGCGGACAGCGCCGGAGTGGACGGCAAGCAGCTGGCAGTGCCGCTTCGCGAGGGGCAGCTCCTTACTGATGCGCAGCTGGTGGGGCCAGGCCTGCTGACGGGGGCGCCGCCCGGGTCCGCTGCGGTGCCGCTGCGGATGGCGGACCCGTCATCCATCCAGCTGGTGTCCCCCGGACAACTCGTGAACGTCGTCCTGACAAGCGGCAACGGTTATGAGCAGGCATCAGCCTCGAAGGTGCTCGCCACGTCAGTTCCCGTCCTGTGGACCTCCGGCCAGGAAGGCCGGGCCAGCCAGTGGCTTGCTGCCGGGGATTCGGACGGGCTGCTGGTGGTGGCCGCCACCCCTGCGCAGGCCAGTGCCTTGGCGGGGGCGTCAACCCAGGGAAAGCTGTTTTTCGTACTGGTGGGATCCGGTGCCCGGTGAGCCGGCCCGTGCGATTCCCCTGGCTGGTGGGAATCCAGTCGCTGGCAGGCATCCTCCCGCTCGCGGGATTCCGCAGCGTGTTTGCCCGGTTGCTCAGCCCCAGTGCGGTGGCTTCTGCTCCTTCAGCCAAGCGTCGTGGTCGTTGCCGGATTCTGCGTCGCCCCAGGTCCGGGGATCGTCCTCGGCTGCCCTCTTGGGGACCACGCCGGTCCTCGGCTGCCCGCCCGTCTTGTCGCGGCGAGACGTTGCGGGCGTCTCCTGGCTTACGGACTGCGCATTCTTGCGCTCGGTCTCATCCTTGCGCCCGGTCCCGTTGTTGCGCTCGGCCCCGCCGTCGGATGTCACAGCGGGCCCTCCTTCCGTTCCGTGCCTGGCCGTTTCAAGCCGGGCCCAGAGCCGAAGCCTACTCCGGCGCGGGCTGCGTCGGAATCGGAATCGTCCCTGTCGCCGTCCGCCTGGCCGGCGCCAGCATGATCCGTATCCCTCTGGTCACCGTCCCTCTGGTCACCGTCCCTCTGGTCACCGTCCCTCTGGTCAGTGTCCCTCTGGTCAGCGTCGCTCTGACCGGCGCCCGCCTGATCAAAGTCGCTCTGGTCAGCGCCTGTCGGATCAGCGTCAGTCTGGTCCGCATCCGAGGAGTGCGCGTCCGCCAGGACCGCCTCGGCGGCGCCCTGGTCGGGTGCTTCCCGGCCGCTCTGGTCCGCATCGTGACCGTTCGGGTCGTCACCGAATCCGCCGTCTGTGTCTTGGTACGGGCCCTCCTCCCCCTGTTCGGGCTCCAAGTCGCCCACCGCAAGGGTACTGACGTCGTCATCCAGGAAGAATCCCGGCGCCCCCACGGAACGCAGCGCAGGGGCAGGCTTCTCAAGCCCGAGGTACCCGCCGATCCTGTCGGCGCAGGCCGAGGGATCTGTGAAGACCTCGATGGTCCACAGCGGCATATACCGCCAGCCGAGCCGCTCCAGCAGCTGGGGGCGCAGCCGGCTGCGTTCCCGGACTGTCATCTGCCGGTACTGCTCGGTGCCGTCCGATTCGATGGCTACCGGGCGTGGAATGTCGGCCTCGTCCTGGCCCATGGTGCTGAGCGGGTCGGCCGCGGCCACTACGTCGATTGCGCCGTCGTACTGGTGCCATACGCGGGCACCGCGGGCACGCAGCCGGTCGCCGAGATCAGCAACCAGCGGATCAGCGCCCAACGCCTGTTCACTTGCCGCTGCCCTGGACGCAGGCGTCCCCAGGTCCGTGTTGCCGGAGATCTCCCGGTCCAGAAGTTCGAAGAGATCGACGGCGCCGTGGGCCAGCCGTGTCCGGTCAAGGTCCTCCGGTTTGAAGCACGTCAGGACGTGGAGCGACTGCCGTGCCCGGGTCATGGCCAGGGCGAACTTGGCCCGGCCGCCCTCGGCGGACAGCGGACCGAAGCTGTGCAGGGCACGGCCGTGCGGTGTCCGCCCGTAGCCCGGCGAGAAGATCACGCGGTCGCGGACCAGCCCCTGGGCACGCTCCAGGTCCACAACCCGGAAGGATTCATCACCTGCCGTGAAGAAGCCGGACAGCGACGGATGGTTGGGCAGCTGCAGCCGGATGGACTCGCCAATCCGTGCCGCGTGCCGGAGGCTGGCGGTCACCACCGCCAGCGATGTCCGGGGACGGAGCCGCGCGTGCTCGAACACGAGCTCCACCACCCGGTTGACCTCGGCCACCACCGATTCGACGCCCTCGTGGTCGGCGCTGGGCAGTCCCGTGCCGTCGGGCAGGTACTCCACCGTCAGGGCACGGTCCAGTCCCGTGGCCGACTGCCCTTCGGGGAGCCGGCGGAGCCGTCCGTCGTAAAAGTTCTTGCTCAACTGCAGCACCAGGTCCTCGTCCACCGCGCGGTAGACAGAGCGCAGCGGCGCCGTCGGCAGCACTGCCGAAAGTGCGGTGAACGCGCTTTCGACACTCTGGTGCGACTGTTCGCCGGCGGCAAGCCGCTCCACGGCCACGGTAAAGGTGCGGGGGCTGGCGATCCTGTCGTCGCCAAAGGCGATCACCTGCTTGGCGCGGGCGACGGCCGGGAGGACCGCCTGCAGCGAGGTTGCCTCGGCGTCGAGGATCACCACAGCGTCAAACTTCTGCTCGGCAGGCAGGAGGCCGGTCATGAGGTAGGGGCTGACCGACCAGACTGGCACCAGCATGGGAACCAGCCCCGGTGCCTGCGCCGTCAGCGCGGCCAGCGTGACCCGCCCGTCCTTGAGCAGGCTCCGGAGCAGGTCCGCCTGGCGGGCATGCTCCTCGATGCCCGCGCGCCAGCGCTCAGCCAGCTTCCACCGCAGCCGCCCGGCACCGCTGGCGATGTGTGCGTTGTCCGCGAGCCGGTACTCGGCCTCCAGCTGGCGCAGCGCATCGCCGTCGGACATGGCCAGGTAGTCGTCACCGCTGATCATCGCCTCGAGCGCCGACTGCCACCAGGCCAGGTCAAGTTCGGCAGCGACGGATTCGGCCCCGACCTCGCGCTCCGAGAGGTCTGCCAGCAGCTCCCCCAGCCCGTGCTCGCGCATGTTTTCGATGAGCAGGGTGCGCTCGGGCAGGGTCTGCAGCGTCTGTGTGTCCGCGACCAGCCGTTCCAGACGCTCCATGAGCTCCGGGTACGGAATGTTTTCGAGCGAACCGCCCGCAGCCGTGTGCCGCAGGGCATCACCCAGCATCTTCATCTCGCGGGTCAGTCCGCGGTGCATGATGCTGATTTCCGCGAGGCCGGACGGCACCGCCGGATGCCGCTGTGTGGTAGCGTATCCGGCCCATTGGGCGCGCTGTTCCTGGACCAGCACCAGCGAACTGTGAAGATCGGCAATGTGCACGCCCGGGCGGACGTACTCCTTGGCCACCCGGCGCAGGCGGGACCGCTGCATGGAGGCCATGTCGATGCCGCGTTCCCTGCGCCAGGACGAGGACGCCGTCGCGGAAATCAGGTCGGTCACGGGGCGGTCAAAAATGTCCGGGGTGAATTTGTCCAGGCTTTCGCGGACGGCCACCAGGAGTTTGAGCTGGGAGCCCCACTCGGCGAAGGTGGTGCCCAGGCGGATTTCGGCGTGGCTGGCCACGTCCTTCATCCGTTCCTGCAGCAGCGGCAGCTTGTTCGCCACCGCACGCGCCAGCTCCTGCGCTTCCTCGGTTTCCTTGCGGGTCACCAGCCGTGCACCGTGCCAGGGGCTGGTGGTCGATGCCCTGCTGAACGCACCGAGTTCGGCGGCGCGCTTCAGCCGGCCGGCCAGCTCCTCGCGGTCCCGGATGCTATCCAGGACGCTGCGCTTGAGGCGGACGGTGGTGGCGGGGGCGGGCTGGATGGACGTCAGCTCCGCGAGCGACTGCATGGCCTGGTACGGCGAGCAGCCCCACCGCTGCCGCACGTTGTGCAGCGACGCGACGTGGTCCACCAGCGCATGGCGGTGCTCGGTCAGCGTCTTGTGCAGGCTCCCGAGCTGCGGCTGCTGGGCCTTCTCGTTGCGCACAATGGCACGCACCAGCTGGCCCTTGAGCTGCTGCGGTGTTGCGTTTCCGGACAGCTGGAAAAGGATGGAGTCCAGGCCCAGGTTTTCGAGGCGTCCGGCCACTTCGTTGAGACTGGCACGCCGGTCCCCCACCACCAAGACGGTTTTGCCTTCGTCCACGAGCGCACCGATGGTGTTGATCGCCGTCTGCGTCTGGCCGGTGCCGGGCGGGCTGCTCACCACCAGCGAATCCCCTGCCCTGACGGCGTCGATCACATACTGCTGGTCGGCGTCGGCGTCCAGGAGAAGCAGCTCCTCGGCCGGGTCCCGCTCGTCCACGCTGGGAAAGCGCCCGGGCTGGAGCGCAGGCACATCGGCGATTTCGCCGGACGCGGCCTTGGCCAGCGAGGCCACCAGCGCGTTCTGCCCGTTGATCCACGGATCGTCAAGGTTGCCGGAAAGGTCCGCGAAGGTCGAGACGAGCAGGTTGTGCTCCACGTCAGCGCCGTGGATCGGCTTGACCAGGGTGCTGATCCGGTCCAGCACGGGCAGGGGGTCGAACCGGGCTGTGCTGTACGCCATCCGTGTCACGGCGTTGACGTCGAACACGATCCCGTGGATGGTTTTCAGGTGCCGGACCAGGGCCGGATTAATGCGGGCCTGCTCCGTGAGCTGAAGTTCGTAGTCGTCTTCCCCGGGGCGGATGGTGAGCGACATGGCCGTCAGCATCACCGGCGCCGAGACGCGCTGCGGTTTCCCGCCCACGGCGGAGGTCCACACCACGGTGCCAGCCGAGAAGTACCCGGCCTCGATGCCGCGGTCATTGGCCAGTTCGAAAATCTTCGAGCGCAGGTTCCGGCAGGCCCGGGCGGCCACGACGTACTGTTGCTGGTCGCGGATCAGCGTGGAGAGCCGCGTCCGGCGCCCGGCCATGAGCTGCGCCAGGCCCGAAGGGTGCGCGTGGGTGAGGTCGATGGAACCCTCGGGCGTTTTGGTGAAGCGCAGCATGGTGTCTGCCCCCGTAACGGGCTTGAGCCCGGACAGCCACTTCCTGAGCTCCTCCGAACCCTCGGAGTCGACCTGACCTACTGACACTACTGCCTTCTTTTCTGAGCTTGCGCGTGACGCCTTGGACCATACGGGCATAGTTTCGAGCGTAGCCGGAAACCGCCGCGGTTGAGAGACCGCAACACTGGGTCGGCCCAAGTTGCGGCGCATTTCGCACCGTTGCCCGCCATCCAGGATCCGATACCCGGGAATGCAAAATGGCCGGCCTCCCTGCGGAGGCCGGCCATTTTCACAACGCTATTCCCACTCGATGGTTCCCGGCGGCTTGCTGGTGACGTCGAGCACCACGCGGTTGACGCCGTCGACCTCGTTAGTGATTCGGTTGGAGATCCGGGCCAGCAGGTCGTAGGGAAGCCGCGACCAGTCGGCCGTCATGGCGTCCTCGGAGGAGACGGGGCGCAGCACGATCGGGTGGCCGTAGGTACGGCCGTCGCCCTGGACACCCACGCTCCGGACATCCGCGAGGAGAACCACGGGCATCTGCCAGACGTCGTTGTCGAGTCCGGCAGCGGTCAGTTCTGCGCGGGCGATGGCGTCTGCCTTGCGCAGAAGGTCCAGGCGTTCCTTGGTGACCTCGCCGACGATGCGGATTCCCAGGCCGGGGCCGGGGAACGGCTGGCGGCCAACGATCTCCTGGGGCAGGCCGAGCTGGGCGCCCACGGCGCGCACCTCGTCCTTGAACAGGGCGCGCAGCGGCTCAACGAGCTCGAACTGCAGGTCCTCGGGCAGTCCGCCCACGTTGTGGTGGCTCTTGATGTTCGCTGCGCCCTCGCCGCCGCCGGATTCGACGACGTCCGGGTACAGGGTGCCCTGCACGAGGAACTTGATCTTTTCACCGTGTGCCGCTGCCTCGGCGATGATCGCCAGTTCGGCTTCTTCGAACGCACGGATAAACTCGCGGCCGATGATCTTGCGTTTGGTCTCGGGGTCGCTGACGCCGGCCAGTGCGGCCTGGAAGCGCTCCTGCTCGTTGGCCACGTAGAGCTTCACACCGGTGGCGGCAACGAAGTCGCGCTCCACCTGCTCGGCCTCGCCTTCGCGAAGCAGCCCGTGGTCCACGAAGACACAGGTGAGCTGGTCGCCGACGGCGCGCTGGACAAGGGCTGCGGCAACAGCGGAGTCCACACCGCCGGAGAGGCCGCAGATGACACGGGCATCGCCGACCTGCTTGCGGATGCGCTCCACCTGCTCCTCGAGGATGTTGCCCGTGGTCCAGTTCGGTTCCAGCTTGGCACCCTTGAACAGGAAGTTCTCCAGGACCTGCTGGCCGTAGGCCGAGTGCTTTACCTCGGGGTGCCACTGCACGCCGTACAGGCACTTCTCCTCATTGGCGAAGGCGGCAACTTCAGCGCCCGCTGTGGTGGCCAGCACCTCAAAGCCCTCGGGAGCCTCGTGTACGGAGTCACCGTGACTCATCCAGGTGTTCTGGTGCTGCGGCATTCCTTCGAGGACGGAACGGCCTTCGCCGAGGATGGTGGTCTGGGTGGAGCCGTACTCCCGCAGGCCGGTCTTGTCCACCTTGCCGCCGAGGGCGTTGGCCATGGCCTGGAAGCCGTAGCAGATGCCGAAGACCGGAACACCGGCCTCGAAGAGGTCGGCGCCGACGCTCGGGGCACCATCGGCATAGACGCTGGCGGGTCCGCCGGAGAGGATGATTGCGGCGGGGTTCTTGGCCAGGAGCTGCTCAGTGCTGTAGGTATGCGGAACCACTTCCGAATACACATTCGCTTCCCGGACGCGGCGGGCAATCAGCTGCGCGTACTGGGCACCGTAGTCAACAACCAGCACCGGCTTCTGGGAAGTTTGGGATGCAGTGGGAGTAGTCACCGTACTAGCCTACTTTGCGTGATTGCCCCGACGCATCTTCAGCGGGCCCGCTGTGACGGACGGAACGCTGATCAGCAGCGGTTGGGATCAGTAGCGGCTGGCGGCCTGCGGGTTGGCGGCGAGTTCGGCCTCCACTTCGGCGTGGAACTTCTTCTCCACGATGAAGGACAGGAACGGGACCACGCCGCCGAGTGCCAGCAGGATCATTTTGGCGAACGGCCAGCGCATCAGCGTCCAAAGCCGGAAGTTGGACATGAGGTACACGACGTACATCCAGCCGTGGACGATGAGAACGGTCACGGACACGTTGAACCCGCCAAGGACGCCCTTCGGTTCCGCCTGCGCGAAGCCGAAGCCGAACGGCTGGCCGGTCAGGGCGTCCGTTCCGCCGGCGAAGAGGTACTGGCCGAAGCCGTAGCGGGCCACCAGCTCCGCGCACAGCAGCAGCAGCATGGCACCCGTGAGGTAGGCCATGACCTTGTAGAACTTCAGGGCGGAGCGGATCTGTGCCTCCGTGCCGCCGAAGCGTCGCTTCTTCGCCGCCCCGGTGG
Source organism: Arthrobacter globiformis NBRC 12137 (assembly GCF_000238915.1). Lineage (GTDB taxonomy): Bacteria > Actinomycetota > Actinomycetes > Actinomycetales > Micrococcaceae > Arthrobacter > Arthrobacter globiformis. The sequence goes on from NZ_BAEG01000085.1 coordinate 319,343, forward strand.
GGTTCGAGGGCTGGATGGCCGGCTTGGGTTCGATCATGGCTGTACCTTTTGTTGGATCTCGTTGGGTTGGGTAGGTTCTGGCCCGTCGTGGCTGTGGCCACCGGCGTCGTGGTCCTCGGCGTCCTCGAGGCTTCTGCGGTAATCGTCCTTGACCAGCCGCCACCAGATGAACAGGGCAAATCCGGCAAAAACGATCCACTCCACGGAGTAGAACAGGTTCAGCCAGTTGACCTTCTCGGCCGGCGGCTGGGCAGGGATGCTGAGCGGCTCCAGGCCGCTGCCGGCGGCAGCACCGACGTCGGCCGTTCCTGACTTTTCCGCCGTGGCGGAAACGAACGCGGGGTAACTGCTGACGTTCCAGGCGTTGATGAGTTCAGCCACCGAGACTGCCGACGCGTGGCCGGGTTCAGGGGCCGCGTTGGGCACCGGAGCTTCGGACGGCAGAAGCCGTCCGGTCAGCCTGATAACGCCCGACGGCGGAGCGCTGGCGTCAGCGGGGTCAGCGATCCAGCCGCGGGCCACCGGTATGTAGGTTTTAGGTGAGGCTGCCGCGCCCTTGAGCACCGGGGCGTCCGTCACGGCGAATGCCGTGACCACCCAGTATCCGGTCTTGCCATCCTTCAGCCGGCCCGCAACCAGGACCTGCTTCGCGGGGTCGTAGGTGCCGGACGCCTCGACCATCTGGTCCGCCACCGAACCACGGAAGAAGTCACCGGGCTGCAGGGTTTTCGTTAAGGCCTGGACCTGCTCCGTGGCGGGGTTGACAGGTACTTCAGGCTGCGTGGAACGGCCGAACTGCCACTGACTCAGGAGCACAAAGACACCCGAAACGGCGATCGCAAAGACCAGGCCTGCGATCCACCGGGGCTGGAGGGCTGTTTTCCACACCCCTTAACGTTACTTCGTCCTTGTGTAGAACAACGAAACGAGAGTGGGGCAGCGGGGTCCCTGCGTGGCGACGAAGTCGGACACGAAAGGGCCTGCCCCTAGAGTGGGGCAGCGGGGTCCCTGCGTGGCGACGAAGTCGGACACGAAATTGCGTGGCGACGAAGTCGACACGAAAGGGCCTGCCCCAATCTCTAGTGATCGAAGAAGACCAGGCTTGAGTTGATGAGCTCAGCGATGACCTCGGCGTCGTAGGCCCGGCGCAGCGATTCGCGGAACGATTCCTTGGACAGCGACCTCGCCAGGGTGGCGAGCACCTCAAGGTGGTCGGAGAACGAGCTCGCCGGCGTGGCAATGAGCAGGACCACGGTGGCCGGACCGTCAGAGGCGCCAAAGTCCAGGGCCTTGCCGTACTTGGTGATTCCGACGGCGATCGAGGTCTCGGAAACGAATTCGCTGCGGGCGTGCGGCAGGCCAACTCCCCCGGGCAGGCCGGTGGCCAGCTGGTGCTCACGGGCGTTGACGTGCGCCAGGAAGCCCTCGAGGTCTGAGACGCGGCCGGCATCGTAGAGTTTCCGGGCCAGCTGGCCGGCCGCATCCACTTTGTCCTCGGCATCCATTTCGAGGATCACCATGTCCGGTGTGGTGAGTTCCGCGTCGTAACGGTCCAGTGGTTCCGCCAAGTGGTGTCCCTTCAGTGAGGCCGGGGCCTGTCCGGCGGCGGTTTGCGAGCTCAGCGGAGCGGGACGATGTCCTCCGCACCCAGCCGGGCAGCATCGGCCGATTCGTCATCGGGCTGCTGCTGACTGAGCCGTTCGGCTTCCACCCGCGCAAGGTAATGCTTGATTTCGCTTTCCCGCTGCGCATCGCTCCAGCCAAGAATTTCTCCCATAAGCTTAGCGACTACCGGGACGGCAGACACACCGCGGTCCCACGCCTCGATGGAAATCCGGGTGCGCCGGGTCAGGACGTCGTGCACGTGCCGGGCGCCCTCGTGGGTTGCCGCGTAGACAGCCTCGGCCTGCAGGTAGTCGTCCGCGCCGGGCAGCGGTTCCGCCAGTTCGGGCCGGTCCTGGATGAGCGCAAGCACCTCCGATGCCATGGATCCGTAGCGGTTCAGCAGGTGCTCAACGCGTGCCACGTGCACCCCGGATTCCTCGGCAGTCCGGTTGCGGCGGTTCCAGGCAGCCTTGAACCCGCTCGCCCCCAGCAGCGGGATGGTTTCGGTGCAGCTCGGGGGCACGCGCTCGTCCATGCTGCGGGCGGCTTCGTCCACGGCATCCTTGGCCATGACTCGGTACGTGGTCCACTTGCCGCCGGCCACCACCACCAGGCCGGGCACGGGATGGGCCACGATGTGCTCGCGGGAGAGTTTGGCCGTGGAGTCGCTTTCCCCGGCCAGCAGCGGCCGCAGCCCGGCGTAGACACCCTCCACGTCTTCCCGGGTGAGGGGGCGTTTGAGGACCTTGTTGACGTGTTCCAGCAGGTAGTCGATGTCCTTGCTGGACGCCGCCGGGTGGGCCTTGTCCAGCCGCCAGTCGGTGTCGGTGGTGCCGATGATCCAGTGCCGCCCCCACGGGATGACGAACAGCACGGACTTCTCGGTCCGCAGGATCAGCCCGACCGTCGACTGGAAACGGTCCCTCGGCACCACCAGATGGATGCCCTTGGAGGCGCGCACCTTCAGCTGGCCCCGCTCGGTGACCATGGCCTGGGTTTCGTCGGTCCAGACCCCGGTGGCGTTGATGACCTGCTTGGCGCGGATGTTGAAGTGGGATCCGTCTTCGCGGTTGACTACCTTGGCGCCCACCACACGCTCGCCCTCGCGCAGGAAGTCGACGACGGCGGTCTGGTTGACCGCGTGCGCCCCGTAGTAGGCGGCGGTCCGCACCAGGTTTGCCACGTACTTGGCGTCGTCCACCTGGCCGTCGTAGTAGCGGATCGATCCGATGAAGGCGTCGTCCTTCAGGCTCGGGGCGGCCCGCAGTGTGCCCCGGCGCGAGAGATGCTTGTGGAACGGAACGCCGCGCTTGTGCCCGCCGGAAATCGACATGATGTCGTACAGCGCTATGCCGGCGCCGATGTACGGCCGCTCGACGACGTGTTTGGTCAGCGGGTACAGGAACGGCACCGGCCGGGCAAGGTGCGGGGCGAGCTCGGAAAGCAGCAGCCCCCGTTCCTGGAGCGCCTCCTTCACGAGGGCGAAGTCGAGCATTTCCAGGTAACGGAGGCCGCCGTGGATGAGCTTGGAGGACCGGGACGACGTCCCGGCGGCCCAGTCGCTGGCTTCCACGATGCCGACGTTCAGCCCGCGGGTCACGGCGTCAAGGGCCACCCCGGTGCCGACGATGCCGCCGCCGACGATAAGGATGTCCAGTTCCTTGCCCGGCTCCGCCGAAGCCTTCAGCGCGGCAAGCGCGGCCTCCCGCGCCTCGGGGCCCAACGCTCCCCTGTTCGTCGCCGGACGTTCACCGAAACCGGTCATGACGGGCCTCCATCCTCATCGCACGCTGTAGTTCACCAGAGTACTTCGTACGTCTGCCGATGGGCAGGGTGCGGGTGGAGGGCTGTGGATCAGTTTCCGGCGTAGGGCGAAACCACGACGTCGACCCGCTGGAACTCCTTGAGGTCCGAATAGCCGGTGGTGGCCATGGAGCGGCGGAGTGCACCGATCAGGTTGGAGGTTCCGTTGGTGTGGTGGCCCGGCCCGAAGAGCACCTCTTCGAGCGGACCGACGGTTCCGATGTTGACCCTGTCGCCGCGGGGCAGTTCCAGGTGGTGGGCTTCCTGGCCCCAGTGCCAGCCCTTTCCGGGGGCCTCCTCCGCCCGGGCGAGGGCGGTGCCGAGCATGACGGCGTCGGCGCCCATGGCGATGGCCTTGACGATGTCGCCGGAGGTGCCCATGCCGCCGTCGGCAATGACGTGGACGTAGCGTCCGCCGGACTCATCCATGTAGTCGCGGCGGGCGGCGGCGACGTCGGAGATCGCGGAGGCCATCGGCGAGTGGATGCCGAGGGCGCGGCGCGTGGTGGTGGTGGCGCCGCCGCCGAATCCGACCAGGACGCCGGCCGCACCGGTGCGCATGAGGTGCAGGGCGGGCGTGTAGCCGGCGGCACCGCCCACGATGACGGGGACGTCGAGTTCGTAGATGAACTGCTTGAGGTTCAGCGGCTCGTGGTCCTTCGAGACGTGCTCGGCGGAAACCGTGGTCCCGCGGATCACAAAGATGTCGACGCCGGCGGCCACCACGGTCTTGTAGTGTTCCTGGGTCCGCTGCGGCGTCAGCGACCCGGCCACGGTGATACCCGCGGCGCGGATTTCGGCAAGGCGCGACGTGATCAGCTCGGGCTGGATCGGTGCCTGGTAGAGCTCCTGCATCCGGCGGGTGACGGCCGGGCTGTTGGTTTCGTCGGCCAGCGCCCCGATCTCGTCCAGCACGGACTGTGGATCCTCGTACCGGGTCCAGAGGCCCTCAAGGTCCAGCACGCCCAGGCCGCCGAGCTTGCCGAGCGTGATGGCCGTCGCGGGGGACATGGCGGAGTCCATGGGTGCCGCGATGACGGGCATGTCGAACTTGTAGGCATCGATCTGCCACGAGACGGAGACGTCCTTGGGGTCACGGGTGCGACGGTTGGGGACGATCGCAATGTCGTCCAGGGAGTAGGCACGACGCCCACGCTTGCCACGGCCAATCTCAATCTCGTAAGTCACTGCTCTAGGTTATCCCAGCTGAACGCCTGTCTGAGGACCGGGACCCCGGGAGGCACGCCCCGGCGACGCGGGCGTTGGCTACAGTGGCCGGATGGGCAGACGCTGGATCTTCGACGGACACATCGCCGGCATCGGAACCGCCTCCGGCCTGCGCGCGGTGGTCGGGATCTGGCAGGAGTCGCCCTTTGGGCCGTTCGCGGATGCGATGGTCCAGCTGCCGTCGGGGCGTCGGATACTGCTGGCTCCAACCGGGGCCGTGGCTGAGTTCGTTGCCGCCACCTACAGCTTCGAGGAGGTCCGCGTCGTCGACGCCGCTGCCGTGCTGGCCGGGCAGACGTTAAGGGTCGACGCCGGTCCCCTGGTGATTCGGGCCGGGATCGGGAGACGGGCCCTCCTGGGTGCGCTTCTGCGGACGGTGCCCAGGCCGCTTGCCGCGCACACCCGCTGGCTGACCGCTGTCAGCCCGCTGGCGGCCGTGGCCAGCCCGGGAGCCCGGACGTTCGGCACGGCGGGCAACGGCAGGCTCGAGTTTTACGGCGTGAGCGACCTGCATCACATCGGCTCCGCCGCCGTCCGCTGGGAAGGCACGGACGCGGGAACGCTGTCCCCCATCAACCCTCCGGTGACATTCGGGTTCAGCAGCGTTCCGCCGCGGCCCAGCCTGGCCCGGGTCCGGACCACCGTGGTGGAGGAATCCTAACCGCCGGCTTCTGGGCCCACACCAGCAGGGTTCCCTGGCTGGGGAGCCGATTCGGCGAGGGCCCCGGGCCGAGCTTGCGAGGGCAGGGAGCCGGATTGGACTTGCGAGGTCAGGGGGCTGGTGGGGACACTGAGCTGGGACTCGAACATCCGGAAATAGCGGCCGCGGAGTGCCACCAGTTCCCGGTGCGTGCCCTGCTCCACGATCCGGCCGTCCTCCAGCATGTACACAATGTCCGCCTTCTCGATCGTGGCGAGCCGGTGGCTGATGGCGATGATGGTGCTGCTGCGCTCGGCGAACAGCCGGGTGAAGATCCTGTGCTCGGCCAGCGCGTCGATGGCGGAGGTGGGCTCGTCCATGACCATGAACGAGGCGTTCCGGTAGAAGTTCCGCGCCATGGCCAGCCGCTGCCACTGCCCTCCGCTCAGTCCGCTGCCCTTGCGGCCGCGCGGATCCTCCATCCAGTTGCTGACGTGGTTGTCCAGTCCGTTGGGCAGCTTGTTGATGAAATCCAGGGCCTCGGCATCGGCGGCCGCGCGGCTGATCCGCTCGTCGTTCCGGGGCGAGTCGACATCGCCGAACAGGATGTTTTCGGCTGCGGTGGCGAACTCGTACCTAAGGAACTCTTGGCTGAGCACCGCCAGGTGGCGGTGCCAGGAGGTGACGTCGACGGCGGCGAGGTCCACGCCGTCGAGCATCACCTGGCCGGAATCCGGGCGGTAAAGCCCGGCCAGGATGCGGATCAGCGTTGACTTGCCGGCGCCGTTCTCCCCCACGATGGCGATGTGCTGGCCTTCGCTGATGGTCATGCTGATGCCGCGGATCACTTCGATGTCGCTGCCGGTGTAGGTGAAGCGGATGTCCCGAAGCTCCACTGTCTTGGGAGCCTGCAGCAGCGGCGGCGCGTGGCTGGAATGCACGGGCAGCGCCATGAACAGCTCATAGTCCTTGAGGTTGGCGAGGTCCTCGTCGATGGAGCTGAGCGAGGACACCAGGCTGTTCGCGGTGGACAGGGCCCGGCTGACGATCTGCTGGACGTAGAGGAACTGGCCCACCGGCTGGGCCCGGGCGATGATCTGGCCCACCACCCAGATGAGCGAGACAACCTCCGCGGCGTATTGCAGGGCGTCGGCCGCCAGCTGCTTGGGGATGTACCGCTTCTGGAAGTCCAGCCGGCGCTTCTCGTCGGCGTCCCGGAGCCGGGAGCGCAGGCCCATCAGGTACCCGACGATCCCGTACAGGCGCATCTCGGCAATGTGCTGCGGGCGGAGCAGGTTGGTTTCGATCATCCGCCGCTGCCGCCGCGAATCCACCTGGGTGTTCCAGTGCGCGATCTGCTCGCGGGACAGCTTGAACTGCAGGTACACGCTGGGCACGATCGCGACCAGCACGATCACCGCGATCCACCAGCTCACCAGCAGCAGTGCGCCGATGGCCAGGATCACAGACACCAGCTGGGTGAAGATGGCCGCGATCCGGTCCAGGACCCTGGCATAGGAATCGGAGAACCGCTTGGCGCGGTCGTAAAGGTCCACCGTTTCCTTGTCGTCATAACGCCAGAAGTCCAGCGCCAGGAACCGCTCGTACATCAGGTCGCCCACGATGGCCCCCACCCTGAAGCTCATGAGCTGCTGGATGTAGCGGTCCACGCTGCTGAAGGCTCCCCAGAACAGGCCCAGCGCGGCGGTGATGATGACGTAGACGATGGCCTGCTGCCCGGCGCCGGCGTCCCCGTTATAGGCGGCGGCCAGCGCAGTGGTGGTCAGGCCGGCGAAGTACGTCGTGACCAGGGGCAGGACCGCCGAGATCAGCGATCCGGCCACCTTCATGAGCACGGCACCTGGCGATGCGCGGAAACTGACGCGGAGGACCTGGGCCACGGCCCGCGCATAGGGCTTCAGTGCCAGCCGCCGCTGGGGTTCCCTTTTCGGGTTCAGTTCGGCGGGATGGCGTGGTTGGGACATGGCTCCAGCCTAGTGCCGTGCCCCGGGACGGTGTCGGTTAGTACTCCTCGCCGTATTCGTACTCCGGGAAGTCGAAGCAGGCACTGTAGCCTGCGACCCTCAGCGATTCCGGGCCGTCCTCAAAAGACACGAACAGGTGCGTGCCGTCGCTGTGCAGGAGGTCGATGCGCCGCGCCCCGTGCGGGGTCGCACCGTCTTCCACCTTCCAGCCGTCCCTGGCCGCCATCAACTCCACGACCTCATCCAGGATGGCACCGCGGTCCACACCGGCCCCAACTTCGGCTACAGCGTCCCCGGTCCACTTGCGCCGGTCCCCGCCAGCGCAGGGCATCAGGCTGGAAGTATCGTGGGCGAACGTGGACAAGACCGCATTCTCAGGCAGCAGCCCCAGGATTTCCTGCTCCAAGGACATGACTTTGGATTTAGCTGATTCGAGGCTGACGTCCGTATTCTGTCCGGTTCCAGGCTGGCTGCAGGAAACCACCATTGCCAGAAGTGCTGCTGCTCCGGCCAGACGCCACGCCGGCGCGGGTCTGGACCTACCGTTCACGGACACTCGCTCCCCCAATTTTCAGCCAGGTGTTCCGTGACCGAATATACAAGGCGGAGACGCAAAGGAGGTGGGGAGAACTCCCCACCTCCTTTTCGACGTCGGCCTAGCGTGAACCGTAGTTCGGCGCCTCGACGGTCATCTGGATGTCGTGCGGGTGCGATTCCTTCAGGCCGGCCGGGGTGATGCGGACAAACTTGCCGCGGGCCTTGAGCTCGGGAATGGTCGGGGAACCCACGTAGAACATGGTCTGGCGGAGGCCGCCCACCAGCTGGTAAGCCACCGACGCCAGCGGGCCGCGGTAGGCCACCCGGCCCTCGATGCCCTCGGGGATGAGCTTGTCATCGCCGGAGACGTCCGCCTGGAAGTAGCGGTCCTTCGAGTAGGACGTGTTCTTGCCGCGCGACTGCATGGCACCCAGGGAGCCCATGCCGCGGTAGCTCTTGAACTGCTTGCCGTTGACGAAGATGAGCTCGCCCGGAGACTCGTCACAGCCGGCCAGCAGGGAGCCGAGCATCACGGTGTCAGCACCGGCGACCAGCGCCTTGCCGATGTCGCCGGAGTACTGGAGTCCGCCGTCGGCGATCAGCGGAACGCCGGCCGGAATGGCAGCTTTCGCCGATTCGTAGATGGCGGTGATCTGCGGAACGCCCACGCCAGCCACGACGCGGGTGGTGCAGATGGAGCCCGGGCCTACGCCCACCTTGATGCCGTCGGCTCCGGCGTCGATCAGCGCCTGGGCGCCTTCGCGGGTGGCAGCCTGGCCGCCGATGATATCCACGTGCGCAGCAACCGGATCTGACTTGAGGCGGCGGATCATGTCCAGCACACCCTGCGAGTGGCCGTTCGCGGTATCCACAAAGAGGGCGTCAACGCCGGCGTCCACCAGCTTCATGGCCCGCTCCCAGCCGTCACCAAAGAAGCCGATGGCGGCACCGACACGCAGCCGGCCCTCGTCGTCCTTGGTGGCCAGCGGGTACTGCTCGGCCTTGGTGAAGTCCTTGGTGGTGATGAGGCCTTTCAGGCGTCCCTGCTCGTCCACCAGCGGGAGCTTCTCGATCTTGTTCGTGGCCAACTTGTGGGAGGCCTCTTCGCGGCTGATCCCGACGTGGCCGGTGACGAGCGGCATCTTGGTCATGACGTCGCTGACCAGCCGGATCGGGAAGTCGGATTCCGGCACGAAGCGGGTATCGCGGTTGGTGACGATGCCGAGCAGCCGGTTGCCGTCGTCGACCACGGGAAGGCCGGAGACGCGGTAGCGGGCGCACAGTTCGTCAAGTTCCTGCAGCGTGGCCTCGGGGCCGATGGTGAGCGGGTTGGTGATCATGCCCGACTCGCTGCGCTTGACGCGGTCCACCTGGTCGGCCTGGTCGTCGATCGCCAGGTTGCGGTGGACGACGCCGAGGCCGCCCTGGCGGGCCATGGCGATGGCCATCCGGGACTCGGTGACAGTGTCCATGGCCGCGGAAAGCAGCGGCGTCTGGACGGTGATGCGCTTGGAGATCCGGGACGACGTGTCGGCGTCGGAGGGGATCACGTCGGTGTGGCCGGGAAGCAGCAGGACGTCGTCGTACGTCAGGCCGATGAAGCCGAAGGGGTCGTGCTCGGGCTGGGTCATGAGTGCGCCTCTTACCTTGGTTTACAGGTTCACGGGTAGGGGTTGCAGCCGATGACCAGCCCGTCATTACGGGACTGGCCTGTGCAGGGTTGGCTTGGGGCCAGGAGGTGGTTCTGGAGGAATTGAATTAATACTAGAACCTTGGCGGCGATCCCCATATTCCGCGCTGGCATTGTGAGCAAGGGCACTACCGCATGCCGGCTATTTCCACCCCGTGGCGGCCAGGAGCCGCTTTTCGAACATCGGAATCATGGACTGGACGTACGTCTTGGTGAGGTGGTTGTCGTCCTTGTAGACGTAGACGTTGCCCACCACGGCCGGGCAGATGCCGTCGGCGCAGATGAAGTCGCTCATGTCCATCAGGTGCAGCCCGTCCACCTTGCCCCGGTACGCGTCCAGCGGCGACTTGGCGGCCAGTGATTCACCCAGGGGCGGGTTGCACTCCGGCGCGTCGGTGCCGTACTTCTGGACGCATTCGGGCATGTTGATGGCGAAGCGGGGGTTGTCCCGGACCCCGACTACGTCCATTCCGGCGTCAGTGAACGGCTTGATGCCCGCCAGGTAGCCGGGCACTTCGGTTTCGAACGGGGCTTCCTTGTGTGTGAGGGATGCCACCGTGAACACCGCGTCCGGCTTGTGCTCCATGACATACGCGGCGCTGGCCTTGTTGAAGGCGTTGCACTCGGCGTCGCGCTCCGGGGATTCGGCGCCGAACCGGCAGTTCCCCTTCAGGAGGGTGACCACCTCCCAGCCGTGGTCCCTGGCGATGGGGCCGAGCGCGGCCATGTACTGCTGCGCGTGGGAGTCGCCCAGCACCACGATCCGCTTGGTGACCTTGTCCGGCTTGCTGTTCTGCAGGCAGCCGTTGAGCAGCGGGTCACTGGGGACGTTTTCGTCGGTGCACAGCCCGTCGATGTCCGCCCACTCGTTTTTCATGGCGGCCGGTGCCGGAATCACGGTGGCCTCCGGCGTAGGCTTGCCGGCGTTCTCCGGCGCCAGTGCGGCGGCGCCCGGAGTCAGCTCCCGCGGCTGCGCCGCTGCTGCCGCCTCCTCCGCGTTCAGCTTGGTTTGCCACAGCGCGACCGGCCCGGCCAGCAGGGCGCCGCAGGCAACAATAACGACGGCGGTGCGCCAGGCCCGCAGTTGCGGCCAGTGCCACTCGCGCAGCGGCTTTTCCACGAAGCGGGTGGTCAGCACGGCCAGGACCACGGAAGCAGCCACAATGGCGAGGCCCTGAACCAGGTTGGGCGCCGCGATGCCGGTGCCCGCCAATGCCAGCACCAGGACCGGCCAGTGCCACAGGTACAGGGCGTAGGAGTTGTCCCCCAGGGCCACCAGCGGCCTGGAGCACAGGATCCGGTCCACGCCGAACCGGCTGCCGCTTTGCCCGGCGGCGATGATCGCAGCCGCGGCCAGCGTGGGCCACAGCGCAATGAAGCCCGGGAAGGACCGGTCCACGGTGAGGAGCAGGCCGCAGGAGATCATGGCGGCGAGCCCTGCCCAGCCCAGCACCACGCGCAGCGCCTTCCCCGGTTTCAGGTAGGGCAGCGCCAGGGCCAGCAGCGATCCCAGCGCGAACTCCCACAGCCGGGTCCGTGTGTCGAAGTAGGCGTATGCCTGGTTGCTGGCGGTCTGGTCGATGGAGAACACCAGGGAGGCGATGAAGATGCCGCTGAAGGCCACTATCAGGACGGTCCGGTAGCTGACTTCCCGGCGTCGCTGCAGCAGCCGCCACACCAGGGCGGAGCCGGCGAAGATGAGGGGCCAGAGAATGAACACCTGGCCCTGGATGGACAGGGACCAGAAGTGCTGAAGCGGGCTGGCTCCGGAGTGGTTCTGCGCATAGTAGTCCACCGCGCTGTTGGCCAGCAGCCAGTTCTGCCCGTAGAGGAGGGACGCCCACGCCTCATTGAGGACGTCGGGCCAGCGGCTCTGCGGCAGGACCAGCCAGGTTCCGGCGAGCACGCCCAGGATCACCACGACGGCGGCTGGGATCAGCCGCTTGAAGAGGTGCAGCCAGTGGCTCACGAGCCGCAGCGGCGTGCCCTTCTCCACCTTGCGGACGAAGGACAGGGTCAGCAGGAATGCGGAGATGAGGAGGAAGATGTCGACGCCGCCGGAAACCCGGCCGAGCCACACGTGGTAGGTGACGACCATGAGCACCGCGAGGGCGCGAAGGCCCTGGACCTCGGGCCGGTAGCCCGGCTTGGCCTTCAGGCGGGCAGCCCGCGGTTCATGGTTTTGTCCCCCTGCCGGCTCCTCGCGCGGCATGCTTCTCATCGGGTCAGTCGACCTCGCTTCTGGCACAGATAACCCCTCAAACGGCAGCACAAAGTACCCATGTTACCGATTCGTGACATTCGAGACGAATCAAACGCCCGGGGTGTGATCCGCGTCTCAGCAGGGCGGATACCTGTTTCATGGGCACTATAGAGTCGGCCCCTAGGGGATTTAGCGGCGTGGGATTGGAGAACCCGGTGATTGTGCAGATGCGCATTTGCGTTCCGGCCGAACTGACAACTCTTGTGGCTGACCTGTGCCAGCAGCAGGCCGGCACGGCCGAGGTTGCCCTGCATACGGGCGCCTCGATCCTTCCCAAAGGCGACGTGTTTGTGGTGCACGTTGCCCGGGAATCGGTGGAGGAGCTGATGGAGAAGCTCCGCGCCCTGAAGATTGAGAGTCTCGGTTCGGTTGCCCTTACAGCTCCGGACCTGGTTCTCTCCGACAGGGCCGACAGGGCTGAGGAAACGGCGCCCGGGGAAGGCGCCGACACGGTGATCTGGGACGAGGTGTCGCGGCAGACCGGTGAAGAGTCCCGGCTCAGCTGGACTTTCCTGTCGTTCCTTGTGCTTGCCACCCTGCTCGCGGCCATCGGCATTGTCACCGACTCCACCATCGCCATCGTCGGTGCCATGGCCGTGGGGCCGGAGTTCGGGCCGCTGGCGGCGCTGGCTGTGGCTGTGGTGCGGGGAAACTGGAGCCTCGGCGGGCGCGCGGCGCTTGCCCTCGGTGTGGGCTTCCCTATCGCGATGCTCAGCACCGCGCTGATCACGTGGCTTGCGCTGCCCGCGGACCTCTTTCCGCGTGACGTGCTGGACCGTGCCCCGGCGGCCGAGTTCATCTACCACCCGGGACCGTTTTCGCTGATCGTGGCTGTCCTCGCCGGCGCCGCCGGGATGCTTTCCGTGATCAGCGGGCGCTCGGCCGCCCTGATCGGCGTCTTTATTTCGGTGACCACCGTGCCCGCGGCCGGCTTTGTTGCTGTGGCGCTGGTCCTAGGCGAGTTCAGCAAAGCGGCCGGCTCTGCCCTGCAGCTGCTGGTGAACCTCGGCGGCATCGTGGCCGCCGCCGTCGCGGTCCTGTACTTTTACCGGCTGGTCACCAAACGGCTTCCCGACGGCGTCGCGCTGCGGCTGCGCGGCCAGGCCATTCGCGCCCGGAGGTAGAGGGCGCTTAACGCCGGACGCAGGAAGCGCAAAGGAGGCCCGGCCAGCAACAGCTGGACCGGGCCTCCTTGTGAAACCGCGGAGCGGGCAGCAGCCTAGTGGCTGTGGCCTGCGTGCTCGTTTTCCTCGGCGGGCTTCTCGGCCACGAGGGTCTCGGTGGTGAGCACCAGCGCAGCGATGGAGGCTGCGTTGCGCAGGGCGGCGCGGGTGACCTTGACGGGGTCGATGACGCCGGCCGCGATCAGGTCCTCGTACTCGCCGGACTTGGCGTTGAAGCCGTGGTGGACGGCGGATTCCGCAACCTTGGCAGCGACGACATAGCCGTCAAAGCCTGCGTTCTGGGCGATCCAGCGCAGCGGCTGGACCAGTGCACGGCGGACGATGCCGACGGCAGCAGCCGCGTCACCCTCGAGTGCCGTGACAGCCGGGTCCTCGTCGAGTGCCTTCAGTGCGTGGATCAGGGCGGAACCGCCACCGGCCACGATGCCTTCTTCGAGGGCGGCGCGGGTGGAGGACACTGCATCTTCGATACGGTGCTTCTTTTCCTTCAGCTCAACCTCGGTGGCTGCGCCGACCTTGATCACGCCGATGCCGCCGGCCAGCTTGGCCAGGCGTTCCTGCAGCTTTTCCCGGTCCCAGTCGGAGTCGGTGCGGGTCAGCTCGGCGCGCAGCTGGGCAACGCGTGCTGCGACGTCCTCGGCCGAACCAGCGCCGTCAACGATGGTGGTGTTGTCCTTGGTCACCGTGATGCGGCGGGCGGTACCCAGCACCTCGAGGCCCACGGAGTCCAGGCTCAGGCCCAGCTCAGGGGACACCACCTGGGCGCCGGTCAGCGTGGCGATGTCCTGCAGCATGGCCTTGCGGCGGTCGCCGAAGCCCGGAGCCTTGACGGCAACCACGTTCAGGGTGCCGCGGATGCGGTTGACGATCAGCGTGGACAGAGCCTCGCCGTCGACGTCCTCGGCGATGATGAACAGCGGCTTGGAGCTCTGCAGCGCCTTCTCCAGCAGCGGCAGGAATTCCTGCACCGAGGAGATCTTGCCCTGGTTGATCAGGATGAGGGCGTCCTCGAGGACGGCTTCCTGGCGCTCGGTGTCGGTGATGAAGTACGGGGACAGGTAGCCCTTGTCGAACTGCATGCCTTCGGTGAGAACCAGTTCGGTCTGCGTGGTGGAGGATTCCTCGATGGTGATCACACCATCCTTGCCCACCTTGCCGAATGCCTCGGCGAGCAGCTCGCCCACCTCGTCGCTCTGGGCGGAGATGGCGGCAACGTTGGCCACCTGGGTGCCCTCGACGGGACGGGCGTTCTCCAGCAGGCGTGCTGCGACGGCCTCGACGGAGACCTCGATGCCGCGCTTGATCTGGCCCGGAGCGGCGCCGGCAGCAACGTTGCGCAGGCCTTCCTTGACCAGTGCCTGGGCGAGCACGGTAGCTGTGGTGGTGCCGTCACCGGCGACGTCGTTCGTCTTGGTGGCGACTTCCTTGGCCAGCTGGGCGCCAAGGTTCTCGTACGGGTCGTCCAGCTCGATTTCCCGGGCGATGGTTACGCCGTCGTTCGTGATGGTGGGGGCGCCCCACTTCTTGTCCAGCACGACGTTGCGGCCGCGGGGACCAAGCGTCACCTTAACCGTGTTGGCGAGCTTGTCGATGCCGGCTTCAAGCGACCGGCGGGCAGCGTCGTTAAACGCAAGCTGCTTTGCCATGGTTTGTCCTTTCAAGACAGAACCCCGTGCAGCCGCCCGGTCAGACAGAAATCAGACGCGGACGGCGGCACGGGGATCCAGAGAGTTACTTAACGACGATCGCCAGAACGTCGCGGGCGGAGAGCACGAGGTACTCGGTGCCGCCGGTCTTGACTTCGGTTCCGCCGTACTTGGAGTAGATGACAACGTCGCCAACGGCTACGTCGACCGGTACGCGGTTGCCGTCTTCGAAGCGGCCGGGGCCTACTGCAACAACTTCGCCTTCCTGCGGCTTCTCCTGGGCGGAGTCCGGGATGACCAGGCCGGAAGCCGTGGTCTGCTCGGCTTCGAGCGGGCGGACAACAATACGATCCTCAAGAGGCTTAATAGAGACCGACACTCGGACCTCTCCTTTTCGTCAAAATTCATGGACATTAAAACTGTTGCGCCATGGCGGCAGACCGTCGTCGCGGTGCCGGCAGCAGCCAGGCTGGCAGCTCTTCGTGTGTTAGCACCCTCCTAGGGAGAGTGCTAATGATGACTCTATGTAAGGGGTTAGCACTCGGTCAAGGCGAGTGCCAGAAATTCATCCGCCGTAACCCGCGGGACGCCTTGGATCAGCGCCCGGCCAGGTCGTCGAAGCCCAGGTCCTCGCCGCCGTCAGCGTCGTCGTCCCCCGCTTTCCGCTGTGCGCGGACAAGCACGGCGGCGGCCGCCGCCGCAGCCACGACCGACACGATGAGCACCACGATGCCGCCCACACGCGCGCCCAGGTACAGGTCCCGGATCTGCCGGGCTTCCTCGGTGGCGTCGCTGATGTTCTTGCCGCCCACGGAGTAGACGGTGGCATTGAAGGAGTCCAGCAGGAAGATGATCACCAGCAGGACAAGACAGACGACGGCCACCACTGCTCCGGCGATCAGCGCGGGGCGTGCATACCGGACCAGGCGGCTATGCTGCGCCGGGCCGGGGTTGGTGCTTTCGGGCTGATCGGGGGTGGGCGTTTCGCTGGATTCCATTCAGACCACCCTAGCGGGAAGAGCTTGGAGCGGCCGCTCCACTAGGCTTGATCCCATGTCTGAAGCACCGCAGGACCAGATCGCCCCGCTCCTCACGGAAGAAGGATGGGAGCTGCTGGCCTCGCTCGGACCCTACCGGGAGGACCGCTCCTTCGCCCTCAACTCGAGCCTCCGCAAGGCCGGCCACTCCCCCGAACTCGTGTCCGCGGTCCTGACGCAGTCACGGCTCCGGACCAGGGCGGAGGCCAAGTTCGGCGAGTTCGCCCGGCAGATGCTGTTCACCCAGGCCGGCCTGGAGCAGGCCACGCGCCTCAACGTCGCGGCCCGGCACGCCCAGCGCTTTGCCCAGGCGGGCATCCGCCACGTGGCCGATCTGGGCTGCGGCCTCGGCGCGGACGCCATGGCGCTGGCGTCCCTGGACATCGCCGTGACCGCTGTGGAGGTCGACGAGACCACCGCCGCGTGCGCCACGATCAACCTCATTCCCTTTCCGCACGCCACGGTGGTCCATTCGGACGCGACTTCCGTGGCGCTGGAGGACGGGGCGGGCGTCTGGCTGGACCCCGCCCGGCGCACCACCACCACGTCCGGCACCAAGCGGATCTGGGACCCCGAGGCCTTCTCTCCTCCGCTGTCCTTCGTGGAGTCGCTGGCGGCCGCGGGGCGCGCCGTCGGCGTCAAAATGGGGCCCGGCATGCCGCACGAGTCGGTGCCTGGCGGCTGCGAGGCGCAGTGGGTCTCGGTGGGCGGCGACGTCACGGAAGTCACGCTGTGGTTCAACGCCGTGGCCCGTCCCGGAATTCGGCGGGCCGCCCTGGTGATCGGCGCAGGGGGGGCCGCGGAGCTCACCAGCGGGGACGGTTTCGACGCCGGACCCGTGGCCCCCGTGGGGCCGGTGGAGGGCTTCCTGTACGAGCCGGACGGCGCCGTCATCCGTGCCGGGCTCGTGGCCGACCTGGCCCTCGACCTTGGCGGCCACCTCGTGGACGAGCACATCGCCTACATCTGTGCCCCGGAGCTTGTGGACACTCCGTATGCCCGAGCCTACCGGGTCCTGGAGGTCATGCCGTACAACGTCAGGGCGCTCAAGGCCTGGGTCCGGGAGAACGGCGTCGGCGTGCTGGACATCAAGAAGCGCGGCACGTCGGTGACACCTGAGGAGCTGCGCAAGCAGCTGCTGCCCGGGAGCAAGGGCGGCGGTAAAGCCGGCGGCAAGGCCGCGGGCAAAAAGACAGCCACCCTGGTCCTCACCCGGATCGGGGAAGAGCGAGTGGCTGTCTCCGTGGAGCCCGTTTAATCACTGGCTCATCACTGGGCCCCTCAGTTACTGGGCGCGGACGAACGCCTCGGCATCCCGGACCTGCTCCTCGGTGGGGCGGATTCCCGTGTACAGCACAAACTGCTCCAGCGCCTGGATGGTGGCCACCTCGGCCCCGGTGATGACCTGCTTGCCGGTCCCCCGGGCAGCCTTGATGAGCGGCGTTTCCGCCGGCAGGGCCACGACGTCGAAGACCACTTTGGCTGCCTCTATCGTTTCGGCGGGGAAGGACAGCGCGTCGGCCTCCGGCCCCCCGGCCATTCCCACGGGCGTGACGTTGATGACCATGTCGGCGGTGGCATCCGGGCCGGCGCCCAGGTCCGCCCGCCAGGCAAAGCCGTAGAGGTCGGCGAGCGCACGGCCGGCTGCCTCGTTGCGGGCGATGATGGTCACGTCCTTGAACCCCGCGTCGCGCAAGGCCGCGGCTGTTGCCTTGGCCATGCCGCCGGCTCCCTTGAGCAGCACCGAGGACTCCGCCGGCACGGCGTTGCGCTGCAGCAGCTGCTCGATCGCCGTGTAGTCCGTGTTGTACGCCGTCAGCCGCCCGCCGTCGTTGACGATGGTGTTGACGGAATCGATGGCCCTGGCGGACGGGTCCATGGCGTCCACCAGGGCGATCACGTCCTCCTTGTAGGGCATGGAGACGGCGCAGCCCCGGATCCCCAGGCCGCGGACGCCCGCGATCGCCTGGGCCAGGTCGGTGGGCGCGAAGGCCTTGTAGATCCAGTTCAGGCCCAGCTGGTCGTACAGGTAGTTGTGGAAGCGGGTCCCGTTGTTGCTCGGCCGGGCCGAGAGGGAGATGCACAGGGTCATGTCTTTGTTCAGTATCGGCACTCCTCCATTAAACGGCGGCACTGCCCTTGTTACCTGCAGCCGGTTCCGGGGCGGTGAGGTCCGACGGCGGCCG
Source organism: Arthrobacter globiformis NBRC 12137 (assembly GCF_000238915.1). Lineage (GTDB taxonomy): Bacteria > Actinomycetota > Actinomycetes > Actinomycetales > Micrococcaceae > Arthrobacter > Arthrobacter globiformis. The sequence continues at coordinate 337,146 of NZ_BAEG01000085.1, forward strand.
GCAGCTTTCCGGGGGCGGTGGCCTTGCCTGCCAGGACGGCCAGCAGCGCCTTGTACGCTCCGGGTGTCCGGCCGTAGAGGGCGATCTTCGTGGGCGCGGCGGACTGCGCCAAGGGCCATGGCGCGTCCAGGGCCACCGCAACATCGCCCCTGGCAGGGCTGCCGCCGTAGCCGATCAGGGTGACCAGCGGACCCGTCCCCAGGGTGATCCCCGCGTCCTTGGCGGCAGCGGCAAACCGCGCCCGGTCCACTGGCGTGCCCCCTGCCACGCGCACGTGGCCGCGCACGGTAGCGCCCTTGCACCGGCCGGAGACCACCGTGATGGCCCGTGCCGAAATTTTCGCGGAAAGCGCCTCGCCGCTCCCCGGCGCCGCCGGAGGCTTCGGCTGTGCCGTCCGTCCCCGCCAGATCATCATGGTGACCACCCGGCGGGCCGCTTCCTCGAGTCGCGAGAGCGGGAGCTTCCCCTCGGTGACAGCCCGGACGACGGCGGCATGCGCGGCGGGGGCATCAGCCGGCATCAGCAGCAGGTCCGCCCCGGCCTCCAGCGCGGCCGGGGCTGCTGAGCCGCGGGGATAACGGCCGGCCACCGCGCCCATGTTGAGCCCGTCCGTGACCGCCACGCCCTTGAAGCCCAGGCCGCGGAGCGCCTTGTAGGTTGCCTTCGAGATGGACGCGGGCACCCCCGGGTCCAGGGCCCGTGCCGCGATGTGTCCGGTCATGATCATGGGGGTTCCTGCCTTGACGGCGGCCTGGAACGGCTGCCAGTCCCGCGCCTTCAGCTGCGCGAGGGTGGCGTTCTGGACGGGGAGGCCCTTATGCGAATCGGTGGTCACCGAGCCGTGCCCGGGAAAGTGCTTGACAGCGGGCAGCACTCCGCCGGCCAGCATGCCTTTGGCGAAGCCGGCACTCAATGACGCCGCGGCACGGGCGTCGGCGGACATGGACCGCGCGCCGATGGTGGGATCGGCGGGGCCCATCGTGACGTCGGCTGCGGGCGCGAAGTCCACGGTAAAGCCCAGCGGCGCGAGTTCCGCCGCGAGCCCGGTGCCCGCTTCCGCGGCCAGGGGCACGCTGCCGGCCGCGCCGTAGCTCATGGGGGTGGGCCAGCGGGTCAGCGGCGCGCCGACGCGGCTCACGGCTCCGCCTTCCTGGTCAACGCCGATCAGGCCAGGCCAGGTGCGGCCGCCGGAGCGGGAGGCCTTGTCCAGCCGGCGCGTCACGCCGGCGAGCGCCGTGACATCCACCAGGCCAGTGGCCGTTCCGGGCACGTTGTCGGCCATGATCATGGACCCGGCAAGGTAGAGGCGTTCCACCATGGCAGCTTGGGCTTCATGGTTGAGACCGGTGTAGAAGGGCAGGAGCACCTGCCCCGCCTTCTCCTCCAGGGTCATTTTCGCCACCGCCCCGGCGGCAGCCTCGGCATCCCGCTGCTGCGGGCCCCAGCCCAGCGCCGCAGTTTCCTTCGTTGCAGGCTGCGCCGCGGACGGGGCCGCGCTGTGCGTGCCTGTCTGCGGCGAAGCGGTCTGCGGCGTCCCAGGTGAGCCGGAGGCGGAAGCCCCGGGCGCCGTCGTCGTACGTTGTTCTGGTTCAGGTGCTGGCGGCGCAGTGCATGACGCGACGGCGAACAGCGCCGTGAGCGCTGCCGCTGTCCCGGCGGATGCAATGCCGGAACGTTTTTGGGGGGATTTCGGGCGGCTGGTTGTGTGAACAGTCTCACGCGCCCTGTGTAGCCAAGCCATCTCTTCGATGCTACCCCTGCACTAGACTTGGATGACCGTTCCCCTGCCAGCCGTTCGCCAGGAACGGACGGCACCCGGACCAGACGTCATTAGGCCAGCACACAGCGAGGAACACATGAAGATTGATTTCGCTTCATCCAGGCAATCAACTCTTGGTGTGGAATGGGAACTCGCGCTGGTGGATGCGCAGACCGGCGAACTGGCGTCCGTGGCCAACGAGGTCCTGCGCGGGGTGGTGGCACGGCATCCCGAGCTCAACGAGGATGACGAGCACCCGCACATCAAGCAGGAGCTGCTGCTTAACACCGTGGAGCTGGTCACCGGCATCTGCGAGACCGCCGCCGAAGCGAAAGAAGACCTGGCGCGCTCCCTGGCCGCCGTTCGTGAAGTCACGGACCCGATGGGCGTGGAAGTGTTCTGCGCCGGAAGCCACCCGTTCAGCCCTCCGCAGCTGCAGCCGGTCACGGATAAGGAACGCTACGCCAAGCTGATCGACCGCACACAGTGGTGGGGCCGGCAGATGGTCATCTACGGGGTCCACGTCCACGTCGGCCTGGACCGGCGCAGCAAGGTCCTCCCCGTGCTCGACGGCCTGGTCAACTACTTCCCGCATTTCCAGGCACTGTCCGCGTCCAGCCCGTTCTGGGGCGGCGAGGACACCGGCTACGCCTCGCAGCGGGCCCTCATGTTCCAGCAGCTGCCGACGGCGGGACTGCCGTTCCAGTTCCCCAGCTGGGAAGAGTACGAGTCCTACGTCCAGGACATGTTCACCACCGGCGTGATCGACACCATCTCGGAGATCCGCTGGGACATCCGCCCGGTGCCGGCGCTGGGCACCATTGAGATGCGCATCTGCGACGGCCTGGCCACGCTGGAGGAAGTGGGCGCCGTGGCGGCCCTGACGCAGTGCCTGGTCCACGAATTCTCCGACACGCTCGACGCCGGCGGCAGCATTCCCACCATGCCGCCATGGCACGTCCAAGAAAACAAGTGGCGGGCCGCCCGCTACGGCCTGGACGCGATCATCATCCTCGACGCCGAGGGCCACGAACAACTCGTCACGGACCACCTGCTGGAGACCCTGAACCGGCTCGAACCCATCGCCGCGAAGCTGGGCTGCCCGGACGAGCTGGCCGACGTCGAAAAGATCATCAGCCGCGGCGCGGGCTACCAGCGCCAGCGGCGGGTGGCGGCCGAAAGCGGCGGAAACCTCCAGGCCGTGGTCCTGGACCTCGTGAAGCAGATGCGGAACGGCCCCACCGCGTAAGGGCGCCTTCTGTGCCGCCGGACCCGACTAGGTAGCAGTTGAGGGCGTTCCCAGCGCCGAGAACGCCCTGTCCTGCGACCTACTTGGCGCGGAAACCGTGGTGACCGGCATGGACGAGTCCGGCGCAAAATGTATGCCGCTGGGTTCGATGCCGGCCATGACCAGCTGCGCGCCGAGTGCGGCCACCATCGCGCCGTTGTCCGTGCACAGGTCCAGCGGCGGAACGTGCAGCGTGATGCCGGCGGCGGAGCAGCGCTGTTCGGTCAGCTGCCGCAGCCGCGAATTGGCGGCCACTCCCCCGCCCAGCAGCACGTCCGTGATGCCACGCTCGCGGCACGCCAGGACCGCTTTGGATGTGATGACATCAACCACGGCTTCCTGGAACGCTGCGGCGATGTCCGCCACCGGCACGGGCTCGCCGGCGGCTTCGAATTGCTCCACGCACCGGGCCACCGCGGTCTTCAATCCGCTGAAGGACCAGTCATACCGGTGGCGGCCGGGCTCCTCCGCGGTGCCCATGTATTTGGGCTGCGTCAGTCCCCGCGGGAACCGGATGGCCTTGGCGTTGCCTTCGCGCGCCAGCCGGTCAATGGCCGGGCCGCCGGGGTAGCCCAGGCTCAGGATCCTGGCGACCTTGTCGTAGGCCTCTCCCGCTGCGTCGTCGATGGTGGAACCGAGCAGCTCGACGTCGTCCGTGATGCTGCGGATCCGCAGGATCTCGGTGTGGCCGCCGGACACCAGGAGGGCGCCGAGGTTGTCGGGCAGTATTGGCTTGTCCGCGCCGTTACCGCGGGTGCCGCCGCTGCCGCCGGTGCCGCCGGTGCCGCCGCGGGGGTTCAGCAGGCCGACCCCCACGTGGGCCACCAGATGGTTGATGGCGTAGAGCGGCTTGCCCGTGGCGACGGCCAGCGCCTTTGCAGCGCACACGCCGACCATCAGTGCTCCGGCCAGCCCGGGTCCGGATGTCACGGCGATGGCGTCGACCTCGTCCAGTGTCACGTCCGCCTCGGCCAGGGCGGCCTGCAGAGCAGGAACTAAAGCGTCCAGGTGGGCGCGCGAGGCGATTTCCGGGATGACCCCGCCAAACCGGACGTGCTCCTCCATGGACGAGGACACGGTGTTGGTCAGGAGATCCGTGCCGCGGACGATGCCTACGCCCGTTTCGTCGCACGATGACTCAATGCCCAGTACTAGCGGCTGCGAGCGGTTCATTTCTGGTCTGCCTCCGTCGGAGCGGTCTCGCCGGCGCGGCCGGCTTCGTCAGTCTGCACGGGCCGGGGTCCGGCGCCGGGGATGGTGTCCTGGTGCAGGATCCCGCTGTGGAGGGCGAGCACGTCCTCCAGCTGAAGCCGCATGATCAGGGCGTCCACGCCGTCGCGGTAGTACCTTTTCCGCACGTGGATCTGCTCGAAGCCAAAGCGGATGTACAGCTGCTGGGCGCGCGGATTGTCGGCGCGGACCTCGAGCAGGATGTCGGCTGCACCGCGGCGCCGCCCCTCGGCGATCAGGTCGGTGAGGAGGGCGGTGCCGATGCCCCTGCCCTCATATTCGGGGACGACGGCGATCGTCTGGACGTCGGCGATCGGTTCGACGCACATGAGTCCCGCATAGCCAACGATGCCCTCCGGCGCTTCCGCCACAAGGTACCTGCGGGTCTCCGGCTGCATCAGTTCGTCCGTGAACATCTGCAGCGGCCACGCGTCCACCGGGAACAGCCGGACCTCCAGTTCGTGGACGGCAGGGATGTCGGCGGGAAGCATGTCGCGGATGGTCACGCCCGAGGCCAGCCGGCGCGGCAGGACGGGCGCGGTGCCGGGTTCCGGATCGCCGGGCGTGGGAATCCCGGGTTCCGGGTTGCCTGATGGTTCGGGCAGCAGGTTCACAGGGCACGCTTCCGGGGGCCGGGGACCTGGGCGTCGGATTCCCGCAGGTAGAGGGGCGTGGAGTCCAGCAACTGCCCGCCCGCTGCCAGCCTTGCCAGCGCGAACTGGCCCAGGTAGAGCGCGTCCGGCTGTTCGGTGCTGAAGTCCGGATCCGCGCGCACGTCGTCGGGGTAGAGCCCTGCGCCCGCGCCGTACGCCGGCAGGTCGGGAAGGTCTGCGGCGAACCCTACGTGCGGCCCGTCGGTGAGCTTTGGCAGCTGGCCCGCGGCCAGGGTGTAGCGGGCCCAGTAGACCTCTTTGCGCCGGGCGTCGGTGGCCACAAGGAACTCGGCCGGCGCCTCGGTGGATTCGGCCACTTCGAGGGCGACGGCGTCGAGGCTCATCATGCCGTGCAGCGGCGTGTTCCAGACGAAGGCCAGGGTGCGCGCCGTCGCGATGCCGGACCGGAGCCCGGTGAAGGGACCGGGACCGACGCCCACAACGATCGCGTCAATGTCTGCGCCGGTTACTCCGGCGTCTGCCAGCAGCCGCTCGATTCCGGGCGCGAGGACCTCGGCGTGGCTTTTGGTGTCCTCGGTGGAGAAGTTGCCCACCACGCCTTCGAGGGCGTCGTCGGACACCAGCGCGGCGCTGGCCACGGCCGAGGTGTCAATGGCGAGAATGAGCATCAGGAAATTCCTTCCGCGGCCAGAACGGGCTGTTCTGCCCAGCGCGGCCCGAAGCCGCGGATGATGATGGTGCGGGGCTCGTCGTCGTCCTCCGACTCGAAGTCCAGGACAGGCACGTCGGGACTGGGCGCGTCAGGGCCTGGCGCCGCAGTGCCGGGTCCGGTTGATTCCCCAGCGGCGTGAAGGTGCGCGGGAGCGGCGCCGCCCAGCTGGCGGTGCAGTTCCACCTCGAGCCGGCTCTCGGTCAGGTGCTCCACGCGGTCCCGGCCCCACTCCACCACGGTCACGGCAGAGTCCAGTGTGTTCTCCAGGTCAATGTCGTCGATTTCCGACGCCGATCCCAGCCGGTAGGCGTCCACGTGCACCAGGTCCGGCCCGCCCGGGCGCGGTCCGTCGGGGAGGTTCGGGTGGATGCGTACCAGCACGAAGGTCGGGGAAATGATGCCCTCGCGGACGCCCAGGCCCTCACCGAGGCCCTGCGTGAAGGTGGTCTTGCCGGCGCCCAGTTCGCCTGTGAGCACCAGGAGGTCCCCCGCCCGGAGCACCTCCGCCAGAGCCGCGCCGAGCACGTGGGTCTGGTCCGCCGTCGTGACCGTCAGGGTCTGCACCCACAGCGGGGCGTTGCCGGTTTCGGGAATGTTCACGGCGCCGGCGTTTCAGGCGCGGTCGCTCCGGTGGCGGGCTTTTCGCCGGGCGCACCGCTGAGGGGCGACTCGTTGATGTACGTGCGGGGCACGCGGGGGCTGATGCGGGTGACGATCTCGTAGTTGTTGGTGCCGGCGGCGCGGGCCCAGTCATCGGCCGTGGGCCCGCCGTCGGCGCCGTCTCCGAAGAGGACCGCCTCTGCTCCGAGGACGCTGTGCCCGCCCCGGGAAACGTCGAGGGGGCCGAGGTCGATTACCATCTGGTCCATCGCTATCCGTCCCACCACGGGGTAGGTGATGCCTTCCACACGGACGGGCCCGCCGGTGGCGACGCGGGGAACGCCGTCGGCATAGCCGAGCGGGATGAGCCCCAGCGTGCTCTCGCCGGCGGTGTGGTAGTTGAAGCCATAGGAGACGCCCTGGCCCGAGTGCACGTCCTTGCAGTGGGACACGACGGTGCGCAGGGTCATCGCGGGGCGGAGGCCCAGTTCCGCGGAGGTCTGCCCTTCGAAGGGCGAGAGGCCGTAGATTCCCAGGCCCGCGCGGACCAGGTCGAAGTGCGTGTCCGGCCGGGACAGGGTGGCCGGGGTGTTGGCCAGGTGGCGGACTTCGGGGTCCACGCCGGCGTCTTCGGCGATGGCCAGGACCTCGCGGAACGCTGCGAGCTGGTCATCGGTTTCCGGGCGCTCGGGTTCGTCGGCCACGGCTAGGTGGGAGAAGATGCCCACCACGCGCAGCAGCCCCTGGTCCTGGTACTCCACGGCGTCGCCCACCAGCCGGTCCCACACCTCGACGGTGGCGCCGTTGCGGCCAAGTCCGGTGTCGACTTTGAGGTGGACGCGTGCCGGCCGTTCCTGTTCCCGGGCGGCGGCCACAATCTGTTCCAGCTCCCAGCCGGAGCACCCGATGTCGACGCCGGCGGCCACTGCCGCGCCGAAGTTGCTTTCCGGGGTGTGCAGCCAGGCGAGCAGGGGCGCTTCGATCCCCGCGGCGCGCAGCGCCAGGGCTTCGGAGATGTGCGCGACACCCAGCCAGCTTGCGCCTGCCTCGAGGGCCGCGCGGGCCACCGGCACGGCGCCGTGCCCGTAGGCGTCGGCCTTGACGACCGCCATGACCTTGGCCGGTTCGGCGGCCGCGGCGAGCCGGCGGACGTTGTGCCGGATGGCCTCGAGGTCGATCACTGCGGAACGTTCGTGGGCCGGCCGGGCGTAGCCGTGGGATGTCCCGGCCGGGCCCGCCACTGCCGGGCGGTCTCCTGTTGCTGCTGGATAAATCACGCTATTGATTCTAGTGCTGGCGCTTCGGGCCGAATAATTGCCGGGGAAGGGGCGTGCCGGTGCCTGCTCAGGCGTCCGAGAGGTGCGCGATGGTGGCGGCCGCCCGCCGCTGGGCCTCCTGCGGAACGTCCCGGACGATGTCGGCGAGGAAGGAGTAGCGGCGCAGCCACTGGCTGCCACGGCGTTCCGGCCGGGCGTTGGCGCGCTTCCACCAGTCGGCGATGTCTCCCCAGCCGGGCGCCGCGAGGGAACCGCCCACTTCCTGGACTGCGAGTGCGGCGCAGAGATTGGCGAACCGAAGCCGGTCGCTGAGGGGCCACCCCGCCAGGCTCCCGACGATGAACGCGGCCCCGAAGCAGTCCCCGGCACCGGTCGGATCGTAGGCGGCCACCGGCAGTGAGGGCACCCACTCCTCCTCGCCGGTTTCCGAGTCCACCGCCACGGCCCCCTGCGCCCCCAGGGTCACCACGGCCACCGGCACCCGGTCCGCCAGGGAGTACAGCGCCGCCCAGGGATCGTTTTTGCCGGTGAAGGCCATGGCCTCGCGCTGGTTGGGCATGAAGGCATGGAAGTACTGCAGGTTGGCAAGCCGAGCGTGGGCCCATTCACCGGTAGGATCCCAGCCGACGTCGCCGAACAGTTTCACGCCCTCCTTGTGCGCCGCGAGCGCCCACGGCTCCAGTTCATGGCCGAGGTCCGCCACAGCAGCCAGCGCGCGGGGCGGCTTGCCGATCAGCTCGGAGGAGGTCACCGGTGCCGGGTGCCCGTGCGTGACCATCGAGCGGTCGTGGTCCACGCTGAGTGACACGGTCACCGGCGAGTGCCAGCCCGGGACCCGGCGGGACAGGGACAGGTCCACGTGCTCCTGCCGGTCCAGGACTTTCCAGTTGTAGTCGCCGTAGCCGTCGTCGCCGAAGGCCGCAGCCAGCCCGGTGCGCAGGCCGAGGCGCGCGGCGGCGATGGCCTGGTTGGCCACGCCACCCGGGCAGCTGCCCATCCCCTCGCTCCAGATTTCGGTGCCGGGCTCGGGCGCGTGCGGCAGCCCGGTGAAGATGATGTCCTGGAAAACGGTCCCGGCCAGCAGCAGGTCGAACTCTCCGGCCGCCTGGGTACGGACGGCCGCGAGCGGGTCGAAACGGCGTGTGGGATTCGCCTCCATGTTCGGCACATTACGCTGTGTACCTTGGCGTTGAAACCCCGCGATGTGGGGGTCGGGACGCGTCTGGGTGGCCTCCGGCGCTGCAGGCCCGGCCGCGTTGCTGGCTGCTGCGCATAGACTCCTGCCATGCGGCTCATGATCGCCGGCGGCGGCGGATTCCGGGTTCCCCTCGTTTACCGTGCCCTGTGTTCCGGGCGCTATGCCGGCCTGGTCAGCGAGGTGGTGCTGTTCGACGTCGACGGCGGCCGCCTGGCCGCCATCGAGGCTGTCCTACGGTCCATGTCTTTGGAGTTCAGCCGGTCTTTGGAGTTCAGCCGGTCTTCGGAGGTGAGCGGCGCGGCGGACGGAAGTTCCGGCGTCGGACGTTCCTCCCGCCGCCCGCCCGCGGTGACGTCCACGACGTCCCTCCCCCGCGCCCTCAACGGGACGGACATCGTGTTCGCCGCCATCCGCCCGGGCGGAACGGCCGGCCGGGTTGCCGACGAGCGGGTGGCCCAGGACCTCGGGCTGCTGGGCCAGGAAACCACCGGCGCGGGCGGCATCTCCTACGCGCTGCGGTCCATCCCGGCGATGCTGGAGCTGGCCGCGAACATGCGGACGCACTGCCCGGACGCCTGGCTGATCAACTTCACCAATCCGGCAGGGATGGTCACCCAGGCGCTGGTTCCCGTGCTGGGCCGGAGGGTGATCGGCATCTGTGATTCCGCGAGTGCCGTGGTGCACCGCGCCGCCCGGGCGGCCGGGGTGCCGCTGCCGGCCGGAAAGCTCGACGGCGTGGGCTACTACGGGCTGAACCATCTTGGCTGGCTGTACCGGCTGGAGAGCGGCGGCCGGGACCTCCTTCCAGGCCTGCTGGCCGACCGGGAAGCCCTGGCCAGCTTCGAGGAGGGCCGGCTGTTTCCGCAGTCTTTCCTGCGCGATCTGGGGCTGCTGCCGAACGAGTACCTGTTCTATTACTACGAAGCGGCGCGCGCGATGGCGGGCATGCGTGCCATGGCCAGGACGCGGGGTGAGTCGATCCACGGTCAGCAGGCGGAGCTCTATCCGCGGCTGGCCGCCGCCGGGGACGAAGCGTACGGCTTGTGGGAAGCGGCCCGGCGGTCGCGCGAGGAGGGATATCTGGCCGAGGCCAGGACCGGCGGCGAGGCACGGAACCCCGAGGATCTTGCCGGCGGCGGGTATGAGCAGGTGGCCCTGGCCGTGATGCTGGCGCTGGCCGGAGGTGCCGCCGCCGATGGCGTGGCCGACGATGGCGCCAGGGACCTTGGGGGCGGCGACGTTGGCGGCGCCCGTGGCGCTGCCACTGAGCTGATCCTCAATACACCGAACTCCCCTGGACAGTCCTCCGACGAGGGACAGTCCTCCGCCGCGGGACAGTCCTCCGCCGCGGGACAGTCCTCCGCCGCGGGACAGTCCTCCGCCGCGGGACAGTCCTCCGCCGCGGGACAGTTCTCCGCCGCGGGACAGTCCTTCGCCGGGGCGGGCGGCGCCCGGGCCGCTGTTCCCGGGCTGCCGCCGGACGCCGTCGTCGAAGTTCCCTGCTCGGTCACGCCGGAAGGGGCGGTGCCGATACAGCAGGACATGCCCGCCGAACCGCAACTCGGCCTTCTGCAACAGGTCAAGAAAGTGGAACTGCTCACCGTCCGTGCGGCCTCTGCCGGCGACCGCGACGCGGCGCTGGAAGCCTTCGCCGAACACCCACTGGTCGGCTCGGCTGAGCTCGCCACCGCGCTGCTCACCGGCTACGAAGGCGCGTTTCCGGAGTTGGCCGGGTTGTGGCGCCGGTGACGGGGCTCCGCAGGGCTCATTGAGGCACGTGGGCTGATTTAGCAGGGCCGTGCTACATCCGCTGGCCGGCGTGGTTGGCGTGTGAAACGCCACGTTGGCAGCACTGGCAACGCCACCGTTGCGCTGACGGTTCAGGAGTAGTGTTTTATCCGATGCAGTTCCAGCAGTCCGGAGAGGAGGGAGGCCCATGTCCGTGATCAAGCGTGTGGCTTTCCTGTCGCTGCACACCTCCCCCATGGAACAGCCCGGTTCCGGGGACGCCGGCGGCATGAACGTCTACATCCGCGGCCTCGCCTCCGCCCTGGCCGAAACCGGCATCGAAGTGGAGATCTTCACCCGATCCACCGCCGCCGGGCAGCCCGCCGTCGAACACCCCGACCCCGGCGTCTGCGTCCACAACGTCCTTGCCGGCCCGCCCCGCAAGCTGCCCAAAGAGGAACTCCCCGAGCTGCTGCACAGCATGGTCGCCGAAATCGAACGCATCCGCGGCCAGCAGCCCCACGGCCGCTACGACCTCATCCACTCCCACTACTGGGTCTCCGGCGTTGCCGGCCTGGAACTCTCCCAACTGTGGAACGTCCCCCTGGTGCACACCATGCACACCATGGCGAAGGTCAAAAACCTCCTCCTGCACTCCGGCGAACAGCCCGAACCCCGGCGCCGCGAGGACGGCGAACACCGCATTGTCGACGGCGCCACCCGCCTGATCGCCAACACCACCGCCGAAGCCGCCGAACTCGTTTCCCACTACGGCGCCGACTTCGACCACATCGACGTCGCACCCCCCGGCGTGGACCTCTCCGTGTTCACCCCCGCGTTCCGTGCCCAGTCCCGGACCGACCACGGCATCGACGCCGCAACTTTCCACCTGCTCTTCGCCGGCCGGATCCAACGGCTCAAAGGCCCGCAGATCCTGCTCAAGGCCGCCGCCTTGCTGCGCCGCCGCCGCCCCGACATCGACCTCAAACTCACCATCCTCGGCGCGCTCAGCGGCGCCAAGGACTTCAACCTCAAAACCCTCGTCAGCGCCGCCGGACTGGACGACGTCGTCACCCACCACCCGCCCGTCAGCGCACCCGAACTTGCCGGCTGGTTCCGGGCCGCCGACGTCGTCGTCATGCCCTCGTACAGCGAATCCTTCGGCCTGGTCGCGCTTGAGGCCCAGGCCTGCGGCACCCCCGTCGTCGCCACCCGCGTCGGCGGACTCACCCGCGCAGTCAGCCACGGCCGCACCGGCCTGCTCGTGGACGGCCACCACGCCGCCGACTGGGCCGATGCCCTCGAGGCCCTCCACGACGACCCCACCACCCGCCACAACATGGGCACCGCTGCCGCCATCCACGCCGCAAACTCCGGCTGGCAGCGCACCGCCGCCATCACCCTCGACAGCTACCACGCCGCCGTCGACGAATTTGCCTCCAGCCACCCCATGGCCGCCGTCTACGGGTCACGGCTCACCGGCTAAAACCCTTCCGGAAAGGACAATGATGTCTGACAGCACTCCCCTGAGCGGTACCGGCCAGAGCAGCACTCCCCTGAGCGACCTGGACATAGCCCGCAGGGCAGTGCTGCGGCCGATCGAGGAAATCGCCGCATCGGCGGGCATCGATGCCGGGGCAGTGGAGCACTATGGCCGCTACAAAGCCAAGATCGACCCCTCGAAGCTGTCAGCCCCCGCGCCGGCAGGAAAGGTGGTTCTGGTTTCGGCGATGTCGCCCACGCCGGCCGGTGAAGGAAAATCAACCACCACTGTGGGACTGGCGGATTCGCTGGCACGTGCGGGCCACAAGGTGATGGTCGCGCTGCGGGAGCCCTCGCTAGGCCCCATCCTCGGTATGAAGGGCGGGGCCACGGGCGGCGGGCTGTCCCAGGTTCTGCCGATGGACGAGATCAATCTGCATTTCACCGGCGACTTCCATGCCGTCACGTCCGCCAACAATGCCCTCATGGCCCTCGTGGACAACCACATCTACCAGGGCAACGAACTGAGCATCGACCCGCGCCGCATGACGTTCAAGCGGGTCCTGGACATGAACGACCGCTCCCTTCGCGAGGTGGTCATTGGACTCGGCGGGCCTGCGCAGGGCGTACCGCGCCAGGACGGCTTCGACATCACCGTCGCATCAGAGATCATGGCGGTCTTTTGCCTCGCCACCGACCTGGCCGACCTGCGGGACAGGCTAGGCCGCATCACATTCGGCTACACCTACGACCGGGCGCCGGTGACGGTGGCGGACCTCGGCGTGCAGGGTGCCCTGACGCTGCTGCTCAAGGAAGCGATCAAACCCAACCTCGTCCAGACCATCGCCGGCACGCCGGCACTGGTTCATGGCGGGCCGTTCGCGAACATTGCCCACGGCTGCAACTCGCTGATCGCCACGCAGACCGCCCGGCGGCTGGCCGACATCGTGGTGACGGAGGCGGGATTCGGGGCCGACCTCGGCGCGGAAAAGTTCATGGACATCAAGGCGCGGATCGCTGATGTGGCACCGTCCGCCGTCGTGGTGGTGGCGACCGTCCGCGCACTCAAGATGCAAGGCGGCGTTCCCAAGGACCGGCTGAACGAGCCGAACGTGGAGGCTGTGGCGGCGGGTGTGGCGAACCTGCGCCGCCATGTCCGGAATGTGGAGCGGTTCGGCGTGACGCCGGTGGTGGCGATCAACAGGTTCCCCGCCGATACCCAGGAGGAGCTCGACTGGCTGCTCGGCTGGTGCTCGGGTGAGGGCATCCAGGCATCGGTGGCGGACATCTGGGGTCGTGGCGGGGGCGGCGACGGCGGCGATGAGCTGGCTGCCAAGGTCGCCGCCGCGGTGAACGGGCCGTCGTCGTTCCGGCATCTCTACCCGCTGGACATGTCCGTGGAGGACAAGATCCGCACCATCGTCCAGGAAATCTACGGCGCCGACGGCGTGGACTTTTCAGTCCCTGCACTGCGCCGGCTTGCGGAGATTGAGAAGAACGGCTGGTCCGGGCTACCTGTCTGCATGGCGAAAACCCAGTACTCGTTTACGGATGACGCCTCGCGGCTGGGGGCACCCAAGGGCTTCACCATCCATGTGCGCGATCTCATCCCCAAGACCGGCGCGGGCTTCATCGTGGCCCTGACCGGAGCGGTGATGACCATGCCCGGCCTTCCGGCCGTTCCCGCCGCAATGCGAATGGACGTGGACGACGCCGGCAACCCTGTCGGCCTCTTCTAGACCCTTCCTCACCTCGTGTCGCTTGAATCCCATCCCTTCCTCACCTCCCGTCGCTTCAACAAAAACCCTTCCTCACCTCCCGCCGCTTCAACCAAAACCCTTCCTCACCTCCCGCCGCTTCAACAAAAACCCTTCCTCACCTCCCGCCGCTTCAACCGCAACGCTTCCTAGGCAAATCCGGACGCCTGAGGATGGTCCAGGCGGCTGGTTCGTAACGCTCGCTTGATCAGGCGGATGGCCCGATCGAAGCCGTCAGCCAAATCCTTCTTGCCAAACACAACAACGGTCCACCCAGCAGCCTCGAATGCTTTGTCACGCCGCCTGTCACTGAAAATCTGGGGCTCGAGAAGGTGATGGCCGCCGTCGTACTGTATGGCCAGCCGCCGATGCCTGTAGCCGAGATCGGCAGTCGGCCCTGTCGTCTTGTCCTCTCGCAGTGGCACCTGCAGCTGAGGCTCCGGAAGACCGGCATCCCCCATCGCGAGGCGGAGTAGGGACTCGGGCGCGGAATCCGCTCCGACGCGCATCCGCTCGAGCGCGGCGCGCGCCCGAATCACACCTTGAAGATTCGGATGGCGGGCGACGAGTGAACGCAGTCCGTCAAGCGTGTCGAATGGCTCGGTGCGGTCTTCGAATTCCGCTCTGGGAATGCGAATCAGTTCATCGCCCATGCAGACCAGTTCGCTCTCCGACAGCATTCTCGCCATATCGAGCCAGGTGCGGGACCTGCTGCTTATTCGAATGCCGTCGACGAATTCAATCTCGTCCTCGGAGGCCAACACCGAGTGCCCGATTACGCCTCTTCGCCGCACCTCCGGCAGGGAACGGGGTTTGCTCAAATGCAGTTCGGTCGAATCTGCCAACCATGCCGGCAGGATTTGGCTTCGAATCCGTGCCGCCGTGACATGCGATATCCAGGCGCCGGGTGAGGCCGCAGACAGTGCTCGTGCCGCGGCCTTAAGCTCGAAGCTCCAGCCGGTCGGGCGGTACAGTTCACGACTGACATGCGCGACGTCGGCCCGTCGGAGTCTGTTGGGTGGAACTCCGGACGCTTTGGCAGATCCCAGCGTGAAGGGAGCAGATACCAGGCTGATAGGAAGATCGGTACGTTTTTGCATACGGCATTGTTACTCGAAACCGACCAGACTCGCAGAAGTTATCCACAGGCGGGGCTTGCGCCGAACAACACCTGAGGAAGCGTTCCGGTTCAAGCGACGAAAGATGAGGAAGCGTTCCGGTTCAAGCGACGAAAGATGAGGAAGCGTTCCGGTTCAAGCGACCAAAGGTGAGGAAGCGTTTGGCTGTGCGGGCTTATTTTGGGCCCGCCACGGCCCCTGCTGAAGATGCGGCTGCCGCAGCCTGGTCCAAGCGCCGCCCCGCGGGCTGGATTCGCCGGCCCTCGCCGCGCCGCAGGGAAATGAAGACGACGGCGACGCTGAGCGCCACCAGAGCGGCAACGAACAGGGCGGTCGGCAGGTCCTCGGCCAAGAGGCTGGGAATGGCACGGCCCGGCACCGAGATGGCGAAGCCGAACGCCACAGCGATGCCGATGTAACTGCCGATCATGTTCCCCCGGTGCGCTGGGATGTTCCGGCGCACTGCGCTGATGAGCCCGAGAGTGACAGTCACGATTGTGAACGCCGAGAGCCCGTGAAGCCAGCTGAAGTGCCCGTCACTGACGATCCAGAAGCTGCTGAAACAGACGTAGTACATGGCCGCGACCCACAGGTGTCCCATGCTGCGGTGGATGCGGTCGCGGCGGCGCCGTAGGATCTGGACCGGTCCGATGGCAAGGACAAAGAGGGCGGCAATGACGTGGCTGGCAAGCAGTACATTCCAAGGCTCCATGCACCTAGGATAGGAGCACTATCCTGTGGTGTACACCAAGATAGCCAGCGCGGCAGCAGCTATCCAAAGAGCTGCCATCCGCCGAGGAACGGAGCGGGCATGCAGCTAAAGGAGCTTAGCGAGCGGACGGGAGTCTCCCCCGCCAGCATCAAGTTCTACCTCCGCGAAGGCCTGCTGCCCGCGGGCCGTACTGTTCACGCCACCCGGGCGGAGTATTCAGAGCATCACGCGAACCGGCTGGAACTGATCCAGGCGCTGCGCCGTGTGGTCGGGCTGAACATCGCCCAGATCGGCTCCCTGCTCAAAATGGCCGACGGCGGCGCACCCCGCCTTGAGCTTTTGGCCGCGATCCAGCGCACGGTGCTGGGCCTTGACGAGGTGGGCACGGAGCACGGCGAGCTGCGCACTCCGGCGGGTGACGCCGTCGTGCGTTTCCGGAACTGGCCGGACGTCCCGAGCGACGCCAGGAACGCCCTCAATGCCCAACTGGCCCGGATGGAAAGCCTCGGCGTACCTGTCACAGCCGAGCTGCTCGACGCCTACAGCCAGGCGGTAGATGCCATTGCGGCAACGAATATTTCGGCCACAACCGCGCCGGACGATGTCAACCAGCTAATCATGACGGCGGCCGTCGGGATGCATCTGCATGGCCAACTTGTCCTGAAGCTGCTCGCCCTCGCGCATGCGAGCCACGCCATCCGGCGCTACGAAAAAAGCATTTAAACTACGAGCTTCCCCACCCGAAGGTGAGGAAGCGTCGCGTTAAACCCGCAAAAACTGAGGAAGGGTCCCGTCAGAACCTGCAGGACGTGAGGAAGGGTCCGGGATTAGCGGTCCAGGTCGCCGCGGATGAAGGCCTCGACCTTGTCGCGGGCGAGGTCGTCGTTGAACTGCTCCGGCGGGGACTTCATGAAGTAGCTCGATGCGGAAAGCAGCGGGCCGCCGATGCCGCGGTCCAGGCCGATCTTCGCCGCACGGATCGCGTCGATGATCACACCGGCCGAGTTGGGCGAGTCCCACACCTCGAGCTTGTATTCCAGGGACACCGGGGCGTCGCCGAAGTTGCGGCCTTCCAGGCGCACGAAGGCCCACTTGCGGTCATCCAGCCACTGCACGTAGTCGGACGGGCCGATGTGAACGTCCTTCGCGGCCAGCTCGGCCTCTACGTTGGAAGTCACGGCCTGGGTCTTGGAGATCTTCTTCGACTCGAGGCGGTCGCGCTCCAGCATGTTCTTGAAGTCCATGTTGCCGCCCACGTTCAGCTGATACGTGCGGTCCAGCGTGACGCCGCGGTCCTCGAAGAGCTTCGCCATGACGCGGTGTGTGATGGTGGCGCCGATCTGGCTCTTGATGTCATCGCCCACGATCGGCACGCCGGCGGCGGTGAACTTGTCCGCCCATTCCTTCGTGCCCGCGATGAACACCGGCAGCGCGTTCACGAACGCCACCCCGGCGTCGATCGCGGCCTGGGCGTAGAACTCCGCAGCTTCCTGCGATCCGACCGGCAGGTAGCAGACCATGACATCGACCTTGGCGTCCTTCAGGGCCTGGACGACGTCGACCGGCTCCTCGGTGGACTGTTCGATGGTCTCCAGGTAGTACCGGCCCAGGCCGTCCAGGGTGTGGCCGCGCTGGACGGTCACGCCGGTCGGCGGGACCTCGGCAAGCTTGATCGTGTTGTTTTCGCTGGCCAGGATCGCATCGGCCAGGTCGATGCCGACCTTCTTGCCGTCCACGTCGAACGCGGCCACGAACTGGACATCGTTGACGTGGTACTTGCCGAACTCAACGTGCATCAGACCCGGAATCGTGGCCTGGGGGTCGGCATCCCGGTAGTAATGGACACCCTGAACCAGCGAAGCGGCACAGTTACCGACGCCGACGATTGCTACACGAATCGGATTTGAAGACACGGAACTCCTTTGAGAACAAACTTCATGTGCCCTGCGCGTCTGTACCTTGCTGTACGACGGCGTCTGACGGGCACCGCGCCACACGGCGCGCTTATCAGTCTAACCAAACGCCGCCGGGGCCGGCTTTGTTCCCGCCGTCCCCGGCCGCTTGATTACGTGTCAGTTGTGAAGCGGTGGTTCAGACCCGCTGCGCCCAGAGGTTGATGTCGGATTCGACGGCGAACTCGTCGATCGCCGTCAGTTCCTCGCCGCTGAACTCAAGGTTGTTGATGGCGGCAAGGGTGTCCTCGAGTTGCCTGACACTGGACGCCCCGACGAGCGCGGAGGTCACCGGGGAGCCCTTGGGCTGGTCGCGCAGGATCCAGGCGATGGCCATCTGCGCCAGCGACTGCCCGCGGCCGCCGGCAATGGCGTTCAGTCCCCGGACCCTGTCCAGTTTCTCGTCGGTAAGGGCCGATTCGGAGAGGAACCTCGCCTTGGCCGCACGCGAGTCGGCGGGGACGCCGTTGAGGTAGCGGTCAGTCAGCATGCCCTGGGCCAGCGGCGAGAACGCGATGGAGCCGGCGCCCACCTGGTCCAGCGCCTCGTAAAGGTTGGGGGTCCCGTTCTCGGTCCAGCGGTTCAGCAGGGAGTAGCTGGGCTGGTGGATGAGCAGCGGTGTGCCGAGTTCCTTCAGGATGCGGGCGGCCTCGAGCGTCTGTTCCGGGGTGTAGGAGGAGATGCCCACGTAGAGGGCCTTGCCCGAGCGGACCGCGTAGTCCAGCGCGCCCATGGTCTCCTCCAGCGGCGTCTCCGGGTCCGGGCGGTGGCTGTAGAAGATGTCCACGTAGTCCAGGCCCATCCGCTGCAGCGACTGGTCCAGGCTGGAAATCAGATACTTCCGGGAGCCCCACTCGCCGTACGGACCGGGCCACATGTAGTAGCCGGCCTTGGTGGAGATGACCAGCTCGTCGCGGTAAGGCTTGAAGTCGTCCTGCAGGTGCCGGCCGAAGTTGGTCTCCGCGGAGCCGTCCGGCGGCCCGTAGTTGTTGGCGAGGTCGAAGTGGTTGACGCCGAGGTCGAAGGCGCGGCGCAATATGGCGCGCTGTTCATCGAATCGCTTGTCGTCGCCGAAGTTGTGCCACAGGCCCAGCGAGATGGCCGGCAGTTTCAGGCCGCTGCGTCCGACGCGGCGGTACGGCATGGTGTCATAGCGGGTGTCCGAGGCCACATAAGTCATATGTTCCATCCTGCCAGCCGCGCCCAGGCTGCGGGGCCGGCGTCCACCATCCGGTCACCGGGGTGGACGCCGCCCCTGCCAGTTCACTCAGTCACTGACGACGGCGGCGCTCAGCGGCCCGAGCTCCGCACGCTCACCATCCAGCCGGATGGCGTCGTCGGTGGCCAGCAGCAGGGCCGTCCCCGCGCCCCCGAGGCTCACCGGCTGCTCCGAGAAGTTGAGCAGCACCTGCACGCCGCCGCGCCGGAACCGCAGCCAGCGGGCGTCCTCGTCGAACTCCACCTGCGTTTCCTCAAAGCCCAGCTTGGTGAGGTCCGGCGTGGAGCGGCGCAGGGCGGTGAGCGAACGGTACAGTTCCAGCAGCCGCGCATGGTGACCGGAGGAGGCTTCCGCCCAGTCCAGCTTGGACCGTCTGAACGTCTCGGGATCCTGGGGATCGGGCACGACGGCGGGGTCCCACCCCATGCGCTCGAACTCCTTGATCCGGCCTTCGGCGGTGGCCTTGCCGAGTTCCGGCTCAGGGTGGGAGGTGAAGAACTGCCACGGCGTGGTGGCGCCGTATTCCTCGCCCATGAACAGCATGGGCGTGAACGGTCCGGTCAGGGTCAGCACCGCGGCGAGCGCCAGGCTCCCGTAAGGCAGCGTCTGCGAAAGCCGGTCCCCCGTGGCGCGGTTGCCGATCTGGTCATGGTTCTGCGAGCAGACCACCAGGGCGGACGGATGCACGGTGCCGGAGTTGATCGGCCTGCCGTGATGGCGTTCCCGGAAGCTGGAGTAGCTGCCGTCGTGGAAGAAGCCGTCCCGGAGCACCTTGGCCAGGGCCGCGAGCGAGTCGAAGTCACCGTAGTAGCCTGTGGTTTCGCCGGTGATGTTGACGTGGACGGCGTGGTGGAAGTCGTCGCTCCACTGCCCCTCCAGCCCGTAACCGTTGACGTCCCGCGGATACAGCAACCGCGGGTTGTTGAGGTCGGATTCGGCAATGAGCGTCAGGGGCCGTCCCACTTCGGCAGAGATCTGGCTGGCCAGCGCCCCGAAGTCCTCCAGGATGTGGACAGCCCGCTCGTCCTTCAGTGCGTGGACGGCGTCCAGCCGGAGGCCGTCCACGCGGTAGTCGCGCAGCCACATGGCCAGATTGTCCAGGATGAACCGGCGCACATGGTCGGAGCCCGGCCCGTCCAGGTTTACGGAGTCGCCCCACGTGTTGCCCTCGCCCTGCTTGAGGTAAGGCCCGAACCGCGGCAGGTAGTTCCCGCTGGGGCCGAGGTGGTTGTAGACCACGTCCTGGATCACGCCGAGACCGGCCGCGTGGGCGGCGTCCACGAACCGCTGGTATGCCTCCGGGCCGCCGTACGCCTCGTGGACGGCGAACCACTGCACGCCGTCGTAGCCCCAGTTGTGCGTGCCGTTGAATGCGTTCACGGGCAGCAGCTCGATGAAGTCCACGCCCAGGCCGGCCAGGTAGTCCAGCTTGCCAGCGGCCGCGTCCAGCGTCCCTTCGGGTGTGAAGGTGCCCAGGTGGAGCTCATAGATGACCGCCCCCTGCAGTTCCCTGCCCTGCCAGCCGTCCTCCTGCCAGGTGTGCGCGCCGGGGTCGAACGTGCGGGACAGCGAGTGGACGCCGTCGGGCTGGCGCCGGGTCCGCGGATCCGGAAGCGGAGTTTCGTCGCCGTCCAGGAGGTACCCGTAGTCAACCTCGCCGGCTGCGGGTCCGTCGGGGGCGCTCCACCAGCCGTCATCTTCCGGTCCGGTGCCGGGCCGGCGCTGCATCGCATAGCGCTCCCCGCCGGCCAGCAGCGTCACGGACTTAGCCAGCGGCGCCCAGACGTCGAAGCGCTCCGCGCCCTGTACGGGTTTCGCTGCCTCACGGGGATAAGCCTGGCCTGCGTGCGTCATGATTTCCCTTCTGTCTGCGGCACCAGCAGCGCGACGGGGAAGGTCCGGAAGATGTCGGCGATCTTCACGGTCCCCGGTCCGAAGCCGGCACCGGTCAGTTCATCCTTCATGGCGATAACAAGGTCGACGGCGGTGTCCCGCCACCCGCCTGACTGTTCCAGTCCGTAGGGCAGCCGGGTGGCCAGGGTCAGCGCACCCGGCGCTGCCGCGGTGCCGCGGTCGAAGGCGAGCAGGTGCCCGGCGGCGGGGCCAGTGGCATTGACCGGCCGGTACCCGGTGAACAGCTGGGGCCGGTTCCGGCGCAGCCGCAGGGCGCGCGAGGTCACAAGCAGCTTAGTCCGCTCATCCGTAAATGACGGGGGCAGGTCGCCGGCATCGAGCTGTTCCAGCGCCGCGCGCCGGTCATCGAAGCTGAACGGGCGCCGGTTGTCCGGGTCCGTCAGCGACCTGTCCCAGAACTCCGTGCCCTGGTACACGTCCGGGACGCCGGGCATGGTCAGCTGCACGAGCTTGGCCGCCAGGGAGTTGGAGGCGCCGTGCGGATCCAGGAGTTCCACGAGCGACTCGACTTCAGCCCGCACCGCGCGGTTGTCGAACGCGGCGTCGACGGCGGCGGCCAGCTTCTCCTCGAACGCCGGATCGGGATCGGTCCAGTTGGTCGAGTTCCCGGCTTCGCGCGCGGCCTTCAGCGCGTAGTACTGCAGGCGCTCCCGGCTGGCGGGCCAGGCGCCGGCGATGGCCTGCCACAGCAGAGCGGACAGCGGGCCGTCCGGCAACGGCGCCAGTTCGCGCAGCCGGTTCAAGGCCCTCTCCCATTCGCCGGCAACCTCGGAGATGACCGAGATCCGTGCCCGGGTGTCCTCGCTGCGTTTGGTGTCGTGCGTGCTGAGCGTCGTCATGGACAGCGGAAGCTCTGCCTGCCGGCGGGCCATCCGGGCATGGAACTCATCCGGCTCCACGGAGAACTCGGTGGGGTCGGCGCCCACCTCCGTGAGGGTGCCAAGCCGGTTGTAACGGAAGAACGCGGTGTCCTCCACGCCTTTGGCCATGACCATTCCCGAGGTCTGCTGGAAACGCCGGGCAACCTCCAGGTCCGTGTCCAGCAGCAGCGGCTGCAAGGCCTGGATGGCCTGGTCGAGTTCCGGCCGCCTGCGCGCGGCAAGCTCGCAGGCCTCCTTCAGGACCTCCGCGCCCTCCGGCAGGTACGTGCGGTAGACCGGGAAAGCGGCGATGATCTCCGCGATGGCGTCCGCCGTGGCATCGGCGGGGAATCCGGCGTCGCCCGGAACCAGCCGGGCCAGCCGCAGGATCTCCGAGTGGAGGATGCCGTCGGTGATCCGGCGCTTGGTCCCCCGGATCATGTCCTCGTAGTCGGCAGGCTCCCCGCCGCGCAGCGAGGCGTCCAGCCGGTCCAGCGGTTCCTGGCCGCGCGGATCCACGAGAACCCGGTCTACGTCCGCCAGGGCGTCGTAGCCTGTGGTGCCCTCGCACTCGAAGCTGGCCGGCAGCTGCTCCCCCGGCTCAAGGATCTTTTCGATCAGCAGGTAGGCGCCGCCCGTGGCTTCCCGGAGCCGCTTCAGGTACCCCTCGGGGTCCGCCAGGCCGTCCGGGTGGTCAATCCGCAGCCCGTCCGCGAGCCCCTCACGGAACCAGCGCACCACTTCCTCATGGGCTTCATCGAAGACGGCGGGGATCTCCACGCGGACACCGGCCAGCGTGTTCACCGCGAAGAAGCGGCGGTAGTTCAGCTCGTTGTCCGCGCGCCGCCAGCCCATGAGTTCGTAGTGCTGCCGGGCGTGGACGTCACGCGGGGAATCGCCCTCCGTGTAGCTGCCGTCGGCCAGCGGGAAGCGGTGGTCGTAATACCGCAGCTCCCCGTCCTTGATTTCGAGCTGGTCCAGATCGTCGTCGCTGCCGAGGATCGGGAGCCGGATGCGTCCTCCGGCGAGGTCCCAGTCGACGTCGAACGCCTCCGCGTAGCGGGACTTGCGCCCGTCCTTGAGCAGCGACCACCACCAGGGATTCTGCGCCGGCGTGGCTACGCCGACGTGGTTGGGCACGATGTCGATCAGCACGCCCATGCCGGCGGCGCGGGCCGCCTTGGAGACGGCGGCCAGGCCCTCCGGACCGCCGCGTTCGGGGTCGACGGCGGAGGGGTCGGTGACGTCGTACCCGTGATCAGAGCCCTGCTCCGCGGTCAGGACCGGTGACAGGTAAACCCAGTCGACGCCGAGCGAGTGCAGGTACGGCACGGTTTCGGCGGCGTCGAAAAGCGTGAACCCCTGCCGGATCTGCAGCCGGTACGTGGAGACGGGGGTTTTCATGCGTCCTCCCCTACGGGCTTAACCGCCTTCAAGTGGCCGCCGCGCTTTCCAGCAGGCTTGGTGGCCGGCTTTTTTGCCGGCTGCTCCGCCGCGGCCTTCGCAGGCGCCGCATCCGGGGCCGGGTCCGCGGCAGGCTCAGCCTCAGGGGCATCCGCCGGCTCCGCAACCGGGTCAGCGGGCTTTTTCGTCCTGGCCGGCTCCGGAACGGCGGGGGCGGTAAGGGCCGCGGTCTCAGTGGTAGCGGTCTGGGTCAGCGCCGCGAGCGAGGCGGCCACGGAATGGTCCGGCTCCTCTTCAGGTGCGCTGTGGGCGCGCAGCACCACCAGGGACTTGGCAGCGACAGACAGCCTGCTGCCCGCGTTCGCCGGCTGGGAGTCAGCCCCTTCTCCCGCGGTGTCGATGATGACGTCCCAGGCCGGCGCGTACTCGTCCGGCGGCAGCGTGAACTCAACGTCGCCGTCGTGTGCGTTGAAGTACAGCAGGAAGTTCACGTCGGTGATCCGGCGGCCACGGCTGTCGTGGCCCTGGATCCCGTCGCCGTTGAGGAACATGCCCACGGAACGGCCGAAGCCGCTGTCCCAGTCCTCCGGCTGCATGAGGTTGCCGTCGGGGTCGAGCCAGACGATGTCCGGCAGCCGTTCGCCTTCGCCGCGCCGCACGGGCCGGCCGTCGAAGAAGCGGCTGCGCCGGAAGGTGGGGTGCTTGGCGCGCAGCGAGTTGACGGCTGCGGTGAATTCGATGAGCGGCTGGTCCACGCTGTCCCAGTTGACCCAGGTCAGTTCGGAGTCCTGACAGTACCCGTTGTTGTTGCCCTGCTGGGTCCGGCCGAGCTCGTCACCGTGCAGGATCATGGGCACGCCCTGGGAGAGCAGCATGGTGGCGATGAAGTTGCGCTGCTGCCGGGCCCGGAGGCCCAAAACCTTGGGATCATCCGAGGGGCCTTCTGCCCCGCAGTTCCAGGACCGGTTGTGCGATTCGCCGTCCTTGTTGTCCTCGCCGTTGGCGTCGTTGTGCTTCTCGTTGTAGGACACCAGGTCCCGCAGGGTGAAGCCGTCGTGTGCGGTGACGAAGTTAATGGATGCCACCGGGCGGCGGCCGGAGTGCTCGTAGAGATCCGCCGAGCCGGTGATGCGGGAGGCGAACTCGCCCAGCGTGGCAGGCTCGCCGCGCCAGAAGTCGCGCACGGTGTCGCGGTACTTGCCGTTCCACTCCGTCCACTGCGGCGGGAAGTTGCCCACCTGGTACCCGCCGGGCCCGACGTCCCACGGCTCGGCGATGAGCTTGACCTGGGACACCACCGGGTCCTGCTGGATGAGTTCGAAGAACGTGGAGAGCCGGTCGACGTCATAAAATTCCCGGGCCAGCGCGGCGGCGAGGTCGAAGCGGAACCCGTCCACGTGCATCTCGGTGACCCAGTATCGCAGCGAGTCCATGAGCAGCTGCAGGGAGTGCGG
The DNA here is from genome assembly GCF_000238915.1 of Arthrobacter globiformis NBRC 12137. Lineage (GTDB taxonomy): Bacteria > Actinomycetota > Actinomycetes > Actinomycetales > Micrococcaceae > Arthrobacter > Arthrobacter globiformis. The sequence continues at coordinate 361,424 of NZ_BAEG01000085.1, forward strand.
CTGGCGGACGTTCAGGGTGTTGCCGGTGCCCGTGTAGTCCATGTAGTACTGCTTGTCGTCCTCCACCAGGCGGTAGTAGGCCTCGTTGTCGATGCCCTTGAAACTCAGGGTGGGGCCGAGGTGGTTGCCTTCCGCGGTGTGGTTGTAGACGACGTCGAGGATGACCTCAATGCCTGCCCGGTGCAGCGAGCGGACCATCGCCTTGAAGTCCTGGACCTGCTGGCCGGTGTCGCCGGTGGAGCTGTAGGTGTTCTGCGGCGCAAAGAACCCGATGGTGTTGTAGCCCCAGTAGTTGCTCAGGCCCTTCTCCTGCAAGGTGCCGTCGTTGACGAACTGGTGCACCGGCATCAGCTCGATAGCGGTGACGCCCAGCTTTTGCAGGTGCGAGATCACGGCAGGGTGCGCCACGCCGGCGTATGTGCCGCGCTGCTCCTCGGGAATCTCCGGGTGCAGCTCGGTGAGCCCCTTGACGTGCGCCTCGTAGATGACCGACTTGTGGTACGGGATGCGCAGGTTCTGGTCGTTGTCCCAGTCGAAGAACGGGTTGATGACCACGCCCATCATCATGTGCGGCGCGGAGTCGGCGTCGTTCTTGGAAGAGGGATCGCCCATGTTGTACGAGAACAGGGCCGGATCCCAGTCGATCTGGCCGGAGACTGCCTTGGCGTAGGGGTCAAGGAGCAGCTTGTTGGCGTTGAAGCGCTGACCTTTGGCGGGGTCATAGGGTCCGTGGACCCGGTACCCGTACTTCTGTCCGGGCTGGATCTGCGGCAGGTAGCAGTGCCACACATAACCGTCCACCTCACGGAGGGTTACCCGGGTTTCGGTCCCCTCGTCGTCGAAGAGGCAGAGTTCCACCTTGTCTGCGTGCTCGCTGAACAACGCGAAGTTGGTTCCGGTACCGTCAAACGTGGCTCCCAGCGGGTAAGCCGATCCGGGCCAGATTTCCATTCGTGCTCCTATACCTCGTCCAACACTGCGTCCGCAGGTTTTCACACACTACCTGCAGGTAACTTGGTCTTACCGTAGCGGGTGGGTGTGACTATTACGCGACCCACCACTAATTACTAAGCGTGCTGACTTTACCCCATACTTCGGGTAGGGCGTCGGATATCCGCCCCGCCGTCAGCGGACCGCCGGCCGCTGCTGCGGCTCCGGCATGGCCGTGCAGGCTTGCCCCCATGGCGGCAATGGCCGCCCAGCGTTCGTCCGGATCGATGCCCCTTTCCCGGAAGCGTCCGACGTCGGGCCCCACCTGGGCGAGCAGCGCACCGATGATTCCGGCCAGCACATCACCGCTTCCAGCGGTGGCCAGCCAGGGCGTCCCCTCGGACTGGCTGTAGAAATCCTGGTATGGGGACGCCACCAGCGTGCTGGCGCCCTTCAGCAGTACTGTGGCCTCAGTCAGGCCAGCGGCGCGGCGCACGGCAGCGAGGGTGGAGGCTTCGACGGCCCCGCGGTCCAGGTCGGCGCCGAGCCGCTGCAGCAGGGTGGCCAGTTCCCCTGCGTGCGGCGTCAGCACCACCTGCGGGGCCAGCACGTCGGGCATTACAGGCAGGGCGCCGGCGTCGGCCACGGTGGGCAGGCCGGAGTCGACGGCGTCGCGGACGCGCTGCATCTCGTCCTCGTCCGAGCCGTCCATCCCGGCACCGACCAGCCAGGCCTGGACGTGGGTCTCTGCCACGGTGCCGGTGCTGCAGACCACCTCGGGGCAGCTGTGGCGGATAAGGTCGGCGACCTCCGGCGGCCCGACGTAGCGGACCATGCCGACGCCCGCGGCAAGCGCCCCGCGGCAGGCGAGCACGGCGGCGCCGGGGTAGGCCGGGGATCCGGCCACCACTCCGAGGACGCCCCGCGAATACTTGTGGGCGCGCCGTGCAGGGCGCGGGAGAAGGGCGGCCAGGTCGGCGGCCTCCAGGCGGCGCAGGGCGGGCCACGGGAGTGCGTCCTCAATGCCGATCGGGACCACCACCACCCGGCCGGCGAAATCCGCTCCCGGGTCCGCCAGCAGACCGGCCTTGGCCCCGCCGAACGTGACGGTGACGTCAGCGGGCAGCACGGGGCCGCCGGCCTCACCGGTGTCCGCATCAACGCCGCTGGGCACGTCGCACGCCACCACCAGGCCATGGGACCCTGCCGCCAGCCGGGACACGAGGTCCGCAGAAGCTCCCCGGAGTCCGCCCTGGGCGCCGGTTCCGAGCAACGCGTCAATTACGACGTCGGCCCTGCCGGCCAGCGCTGCCAGCTCGCCGGCGTTCGCGTCAGTCAGCGTGACCACCCGGCCGCCGGCGCGCCGAAAGGCGGCCAGACCGTCCGGGTGGGCCGTGTCAGAGGCGAGGACCGCCGTCGTCCGCATTCCCCGTCCGGCGAGGTGCGCGGCGGCGAAGAGGCCGTCGCCGCCGTTGTTGCCCTTGCCAGCCAGGACGGCAACGCTGGAGCCGTACAGGCGGTGTCCGCGGCTGCGCAGCTCCGCGATTGCGGCGCCGGCCATGCCGCGGGCCGCCCGCTGCATGAGAACAGCGCCCATACCTGAATCCAGCAGGGGCTTTTCAGCCTCCCTGATCTGGGTTCCGGTATAGGCGCTGATCATGTGGTCGGTCCGTCCGGGGGTCAGCCCTCTGCCAGGACGGTGGCCGTGGCAATGCCGCCGTCGTGGCTCATGGAGAGGTGCCACCGTTTGACGCCCTTGGCTTCGGCCACAGCGAGCACCGTTCCCTTGACCTGGACGGTGGGCCCGTTCTGGTCAAGCCCGATCCAGCAGTCCTGCCAGTTCATGCCGGCCGGCGCGCCGAGGACCTTGGCCACGGCCTCCTTGGCGGCAAACCGCGCCGCCAAGGATCGGGTGTTCAGGTCCCGTTCGGCCGGCACAAAGAGCCGGTCCCGAAGCCCGGGGGTGCGCTCCAGCTGCCGTCCGAAGCGCTCGATGTCCACTACGTCTACGCCGATGCCAACAATCATGGGCTTACTCTACTGTGACGCTCTTGGCGAGGTTGCGCGGCTGGTCCACGTCGTAGCCCTTGGCGCCGGCCAGTTCGGCAGCAAAAATCTGCAGCGGAACCGTGGTGAGCAGCGGCATCAGCAGCGTCGGGGTCTCCGGGACGTAGAACACGTGCTCTGCGTAATCCCGGACCGACTCGTCGCCTTCCTCGGCGATGACCAGGGTGCGGGCACCGCGGGCCCGGACTTCCTGGATATTGGAGACCACCTTGGAGTGCAGCGAGTCGCGGCCGCGCGGGGACGGGACCACCACGAACACCGGCTGGCCCTCGTCGATCAGCGCGATCGGGCCGTGCTTGAGCTCACCGGCAGCGAAGCCCTCCGCGTGGATGTACGCGATTTCCTTCAGCTTCAACGCACCCTCAAGGGCCACCGGGAAGCCCACGTGGCGGCCCAGGAACAGCACGGACTTCTCGTCCTTCATGCTCCGCGCCAGCTCACGCAAGGGGCCCGCGTTGTCCAGGATCTTCTGGATCTTGGCCGGGATCTTGCCCAGGTCCGCGAGGACGTCCTTGATCTGGCCGGAGAAGATATTCCCGCGCAGCTGCGCCAGATACAGGCCCAGCAGGTACGCGGCGGTGATCTGGGCCAGAAACGCCTTCGTGGACGCGACGGCGATTTCCGGGCCGGCGTGCGTGTACAGCACGGCGTCGGACTCACGCGGAATCGTCGAACCGTTGGTGTTGCAGATCGAGATGGTCTTGGCGCCCTGTTCACGGGCGTACCGGACGGCCATCAGCGTATCCATCGTCTCGCCGGACTGGCTGATCGAAACCACCAGGGTGTTCGCATCCACGATCGGGTCCCGGTACCGGAACTCGTGCGCGAGCTCCACCTCGGTGGGGATCCGGCACCAGTTCTCGATCGCGTACTTCGCCACCATGCCCGCGTACGCGGCCGTGCCGCAGGCCAGGACGATGATCTTATCCACCTGCTTCAGCAGCGCCGGATCGATCCGCAGCTCATCCAGGGTCAGCTTGCCGTTCAGGTCCGAACGGCCCAGCAGGGTCTGCGCCACGGCGTCAGGCTGGTCATGGATTTCCTTCTCCATGAACGAAGAGAAGCCACCCTTCTCCGCAGAGGCCGGGTCCCAGTCCACGTGGTACTCCTTGCCCTGCGCCGGGGCGCCGAAGAAGTCCGTGATCTCCACCGTGTCAGCGGTGATCGTCACGATCTGGTCCTGGCCCAGCTCCACCGCACGGCGGGTGTAATCGATGAACCCGGACACGTCCGAACCCAGGAAGTTCTCCCCCTCACCCAGGCCGACAACCAGCGGGGAGTTCCGGCGCGCCGCGACCACCACGTCAGGCTGGTCAGCATGCACCGCGAGCAGCGTGAACGCACCCTCCAGCCGCTGGCAGGCCAGCTCCATCGCCCGGGTCAGGCCGCCGTCCGAGACGTCCCCGCCCAGCTTGTTCCGGAAAATGTCACCCAGCAGCGCCGCGGCCACCTCGGTGTCCGTCTCCGACGCGAAGACAACACCCTTGGCCAGCAGCTCCTGCTTCAGCTCAGCAAAGTTTTCAATAATGCCGTTGTGGATCACCGCAAGCCTCCCGCCATCCGACAGATGCGGGTGCGCGTTCTGATCCGTCGGGCCACCATGCGTGGCCCACCGAGTGTGCCCGATACCGGTCAGCGACTCCGGCAACGGCCGCTCCTCCAGCTCGGCCAGCAGGTTGCTCAGCTTTCCGGACTTCTTCCGCGAGGAAATCTCCCCGTCAGCCACCACCGCAACACCGGCCGAGTCATAACCCCGGTACTCCAGGCGGCGCAAACCCTCAAGAACAACATCCAACGCGCCGTGCCCGGCATCAGCCCGACCCGACGAACGGCCAACATAACCCACGATTCCACACATGGGTATAAGCCTAACCGGCTTTGCGGAGAACCGACGTCGGATGACCTCCTCCGGCGTCTCAGTCCGAAGTGCTTCGTCAGCCCGCCAGTGGCGTCATCCTGCCCGCCGCCGCCGGCGAACGCCCAGGACGATGAGCAGCACGCACGGGCCAACGAGGCCCGCCGCCGCCAGCGTCATCCAGAGGTCGCGGTCCGCGTCGCCGAGTGCGCTGGTGAGGTAGCCAACCAGCGGGATTGCATAGAGGGGCTTCCCTTTAATCTGCCGGGCGCGGACGGGCTCGGGGTCGTTGGCGTTGGTGTTGTCGCCCCTGGTGATCAGGGTTCTCTCACCGTCCTGCATGGCGCCGAAGCCCACAATCCGGTGAGTGCGGACCTCGCGGCTGCCCGGGGCGGGCTGGTAGGTGACGATGTCGCCGTATTTCAGCTGGCTCAAGGTGGTGGGCCTCACCACGAGGAACGTGCCGGCGGAATATGTCGGCGCCATGGAGTTTGTGTGCACGGTGTAGGTCCGGGATCCGGTGGCCTGGGGGATGATGACGAGGCCCAGGGCAGCGAAGAGGAGGATCATGAGGACCGCAAAATTGGCCCAGCGCCCGGCCGCGGCAAACCGTTTCCGGCGCCGTATTTCGAGGATCCGGGTGGCTGCTCCCCCGCCCCGTCTGCCGCCAAAGTCGCGGCCAGTCCGCTGCGGCGCCTCCGGTGTGACTGCCTTTCCCATGTTGAGACCCTTCAAGAGTTCTGCCTTATTCACTGAACAGTCCCGCAGCAGGCTCAGGAATCAGTAATGCAAAGGGTCAAGAATCACTCAAGACAGGCCGCATTTCGCTCTCGGCGCCGGGAGGGGCAGAATCTCTAGGGTGACTTTGCAACGCAACGAAGCGAACGGAGAGGGTGTTTCCCCGTTCGTGGAGCTGGACCGGCAGACCTGGTCCCGCCTTTCGGCCCAGATGGAGCAGCCCCTTAATGAAGAGGATGTGCTGCGCCTTCGGGGCCTTGGTGACCCCTTGGACATCAGCGAGGTGCGCGAGGTCTACCTCCCCCTGTCACGGCTGCTGCATCTGTACGTGGAGGCTGCCGGCCAGCTGCATGCGGCCACCACAACATTCCTTGGCGAGCAGACCCAGCGCACACCGTTCGTGATCGGCGTTGCCGGCTCCGTGGCCGTGGGCAAGTCCACCATCGCGCGTGTCCTCCGCGAGATGCTGCGGCGCTGGCCGGGCACGCCGAACGTGGAGCTCATCACCACCGACGGTTTCCTGTATCCCCTGGCCGAACTCAAGCGGCGGCAGCTGCTGGACCGCAAGGGTTTCCCGGAGTCGTACGACCGCCGCGCGTTGCTGCGTTTCGTGAGCGAGATCAAGGGCGGCGCCGAGGAGGTGCGGGCACCCTGGTACTCGCACGTCACTTATGACATCGTCCCCGGCAAGGAAGTGGTGGTCCGGCGGCCGGACGTCCTCATTGTCGAGGGCCTGAACGTGCTCGCTCCCGCGCGGCCGCGGCACGACGGCCGCCAGGGGCTGGCGCTGAGCGACTTCTTCGACTTCTCTATATATGTTGACGCCAAGACGTCATATATCGAGGAATGGTACGTGGACCGGTTCCGCAAACTCCGTTCCACCGCCTTCGCGCAGCCGGAATCGTACTTCCACCGCTACGCCACGCTGTCCGACTCCGAAGCCGAAGCGACGGCCCGCGACATCTGGAAGCGCATCAATGAGCCCAACCTGGAAGAGAACGTGCTGCCCACCCGGGGACGGGCGCAGCTTGTACTCACCAAGGAAGCGGACCACTCCGTCCGCAGAATGCTGCTGAGGAAGGTCTAGCACGCATGTGCTGCAACTGCTCTCCGGAGCCTTCCGCCGATGCCCAGCCCGGACCACGCCCCACGCGCCGTGCAGTGGCGCGGCTGCTCATGACCGGCGCCGGCATGTCGGCCCTGGCGGCCTGCACCCCCGGCCCTGCACCGGACGCTCCGGGAACCGGTTCGACCGCCTCGGGCACAACCTCGAGTACTTCCGGCACGGCCTCGCCGGCCCCGTCCACCCCGGGGTCCGGCTCGGCGTCCGCCGGCAGCTCTGCCAAGGCGTCCGTCCCGGCTTCCCCGGCGGCCTCCGCTTCGTCGTCGGCCAGCGCGTCCGCAAAGTCGCCGTCCGCGACGGCGACGACGACGGCGGCGGCAGCCCCGCCGTCGGCCGCTTCACGCCTGGCCAAGCAGTACTCGCTGACCGCCCCCGCCAGCCCCTGGGTGATCGTCAACAAGCACCGCCCGCTCAGGCCGGCCAACTACGTTCCGGCCGATCTGGTCCAGCCTCGCGTGGCCCTCGCCGTCTCCGGCGAGGCGGCCCAGCTGAACCGCACGACGGCGGCTGCCGCAGAACGGATGTTCGCCGCGGCAGCGGCGGACGGCGTCACCATGACGCTGGCGAGCGGCTACCGGTCCTACGCGACCCAGACCGTCACGTACAACGGCTGGGTGAGCTCCCAGGGGCGTGCCGCAGCGGACACCGCCTCGGCCCGGCCGGGCTATTCCGAACACCAGACAGGATGGTCGTTCGACATCGGCGACGGCGGCGGCGCCTGCAGCTTCCAGCCCTGCTTCGCCGAGCAGCCCGCAGCCGTCTGGGCCAAGGCGAACGCGCACCGCTTCGGCTTCGTGGTGCGGTATCCGTGGATGCAGCACGCCATCACCGGATACTTCTACGAATCGTGGCATCTGCGATACATCGGTGTGGCGGCGGCCACGGACATGCGGAAGCGCGGCATCGCCACCCTCGAGCAGTATTTCGGCCTGGCGGCCGCTCCCGGTTACCGCTGACGCCGGGGCGCTGCTGCCTGCGCGCCGCTGGCCGGTCAACGTCCGGTGAACCGTCCCGTAAACAGGGTGCGGTAATTTGGTTGGCATGCTTAGTGGATTCAAAAAGTTCATTCTCAAGGGAAACGTCATTGACCTGGCCGTGGCGGTGGTCATCGGTTCAGCGTTCAGCGCCGTGGTGGATGCGCTGGTCAAGAGTGTCCTGATGCCGCTGATCTCGTTGCTGGTCGGAGAGCCGAACTTTGATGATTTCCTGGCGTTCGGCGACGTCCGGTTCGGTGTGCTGCTTACCGCCGTGGTCAACTTCCTGCTGGTTGCCTCCGCGCTCTACTTCGTCATCGTCGCCCCGATGAACCGGCTGATCGAGCACCGTAACCGCAAGCTGGGCATCGGGCAGGACACCAAGAAGGAAGCGGCCGAGGATCCGCAGATAGCCCTGCTGAAGGAAATCCGCGACGCCCTGCAGGAGCAGAACCAGGCGGCCAAATAGCGCCGGCCGGAGACGCCCGGCCTGAAGGCCAGGGAACGACAGCGGCCAGCGAATGGCCCCCAGGGCCAGCAAAAAAGCAGCCCGCCTCCGTCACGGAGGCGGGCTGCTTTTGCAGTACGGTGCGAAATTCAGTCGACGAGTTGCAGCGCCAGCTGGGTCTTCACGACCTGGGCGAGGCGTTCGGCGATGACCTGGGCGGTCTGCTGGTCGCCGGCCTCCACCATGACGCGCACAACGGGCTCGGTGCCGGAGGGGCGCAGGAGCACGCGGCCGGTCTCACCCAGTTCGGCTTCGGCTGCCTTGACGGCTGCAGCCAGCGTCTCGTCGCCCTTGACCCGGCTCCGGTCCACGTCCTTCACGTTGATGAGGACCTGGGGCAGCTTGGTCATGATCGTGGCGAGCTCCTTGAGCGGGCGGCCCGTCAGGGCCACCTGTGCAGCCAGCTGCAGGCCGGTCAGCACGCCGTCGCCGGTGGTGGCGTAGTCGGCGAGGATCACGTGCCCGGACTGTTCGCCGCCCAGGTTGTAGCCGCCGTCGCGCATTTGCTCCAGCACGTAGCGGTCCCCCACGCCCGTCTCGCGGATGGCGATGCCCGCGTCGCGGAGCGCGATCTTGAGGCCGAGGTTGCTCATCACGGTGGCCACAAGGACGTTGTCCGTGAGCTTGCCGGCCTTCTTCAGGGCAACGGCCAGGATGGCCATAATCTGGTCGCCGTCCACCTCGTTGCCTTCGTGGTCCACGGCCAGGCAGCGGTCGGCGTCGCCGTCGTGGGCAATGCCGAGGTCGGCGCCGTGCTCCACCACGGCCGCCTTGAGCGGGCCGAGGTGCGTGGAGCCGACGCCCTCGTTGATGTTCAGGCCGTCCGGTTCGGCGCCAATGACGACGACGTCAGCGCCGGCGTCCTTGAAGACCTGGGGGGAACAGCCACTGGCGGCACCGTGCGCGCAGTCGAGGACCACCTTGAGGCCGTTGAGGTTGTGCGGGAGGGTTCCCAGGAGGTGGACGATGTAGCGGTCCTCGGCGTCGGAGAATCGCTGGATGCGGCCCACCTCGCCGCCCACCGGGCGGAAGGGTTCCTGGCCCATCTGGGCCTCGATGGCGTCCTCCACCTCGTCGGGGAGCTTCTGACCGCCCCGGGCGAAGAACTTGATCCCGTTGTCGGGAGCCGGGTTGTGCGAGGCGGAGATCATGACGCCGAAGTCAGCGTTCAGGTCTGCCACGAGGTAGGCGGCGGCCGGAGTGGGCAGGACACCGGCGTCGTAGACGTCGATGCCGGAGCTGGAGAGCCCGGCTTCCACGGCTGCGGCGATGAACTCACCGCTTGCGCGGGGATCCCTCGCCACGACGGCACGCGGGCGCGCACCTTCGCTGGTGCGTTCATGGCCAAGCACGACGGCGGCGGCCTGGGCCAGCTGCATTGCGAGCTCGGCAGTCAGCAGGCCATTCGCCAGGCCCCGGACACCGTCTGTTCCAAATAATGTAGACATCGGGGTCAAGTTTAGACGATTCAGGTGCCCGTCCCTGCCTTGAACCCACCCGGAGCGGCGTCCGTGAAGGGCGTTGCGGACGTTTCCCCTGCTCACCGCCACTGCCCGTGCGGTAAGCGGGCTTAACGGCAGAAGCCCGCCCCGCCAATCGGCGGAACGGGCTTCTGAACGAGGCGAAATCGCCTCGACAAGCGAATTTAGCGCTTGGAGTACTGCTGAGCCTTGCGTGCCTTCTTGAGACCGGCCTTCTTACGTTCGATGACGCGGGCGTCACGGGTGAGGTAGCCGGCCTTCTTCAGCGTGGCGCGGTTGTTCTCGACGTCGATCTCGTTCAGCGAACGGGCGATGCCGAGGCGCAGTGCACCGGCCTGGCCGGAGGGGCCACCGCCGTGGATGCGGGCAATGACGTCGTAGGCGCCTTCGAGATCCAGGATCTTGAAGGGCTCGTTGACGTCCTGCTGGTGCAGCTTGTTCGGGAAGTAGTTATCCAGCTCGCGGCCGTTGATGGTCCACTTGCCGGAGCCCGGCACAACGCGAACGCGTGCAACGGCTTCCTTGCGGCGGCCAACAGCTGCGCCGGCAACGGTCAGTGCCGGGCGCTCCTTCTTCGGGGCAGCTTCAGCAGCGCCGCTTTCCGAGGTGTAGCTGGTCAGGTTTTCCTCAGCCTCAACGGCTTCGGTGGTCAGTTCATCGTTCTGAGCCACGGTTCTCCTTGTAGATAAAAGTGTTGGTGGCCAGGACTACTGGGCGACCTGGGTGATTTCGAAAGTCTTGGGCTGCTGGGCTGCGTGGGGGTGCTCGGCGCCACGGTAGACCTTCAGCTTGCTCAGCTGCTGGGCAGCGAGGGAGTTCTTCGGGAGCATGCCCTTGATGGCCTTCTCAACGGCGCGGACCGGGTTGGACTCAAGCAGTTCCGCGTAGTTGACGGAGGTCAGGCCGCCCGGGTAACCGGAGTGGCGGTATGCGCGCTTCTGCTCCAGCTTGGCGCCGGTGAGGGCAACCTTTTCAGCGTTGATGATGATGACGAAGTCGCCCATGTCCATGTGGGACGCAAAGGTCGGCTTGTGCTTTCCGCGCAGCAGTGTTGCGGTCTGGCTGGCAAGACGACCCAGGACAACGTCGGTGGCGTCAATGACGTGCCACTGGCGGTTGATATCGCCGGGCTTCGGGGTGTACGTACGCACGGTGTTTGCCTCGTTCTTGTTCTGGCGTTCTTGTTTTAGGCGTCACGCGGGGTGCGCCTACTATCTATGCGCGACCGGAACAGAGGTGAGGGCTCTATGGACCAGTTATCCCCTAGTCCCGAAAATGCCCGTTGGGTAGCGACCCTGCAACTGGATCCCCAAGCGGGCACGCATCATCGAGAAAGGACACGCACAACGACTACCAAGAATAGCGCCAACCGCGGGCCCGGGTCAAAATGGGGTATCCGGCGGCGGGGGCTTGGGGTCCTGCGCCAGCGCCGGGGCCCTTCCACCCAGGAGTCCATGTGTCGTCAGCAGGTATCGCCGCCAGTGCCGGCCCGCTCTTTGCCGTAGCCATTGGACTCCTTGGCATTCTACTGAGCCCGCTTGCTGAACTCCTCATCGCCCGCACCCTCCCCCGACTGGGCGGATTGCCGGGTGCACGGACAAGAATTACGACGGCGGCACTCACCGGATTGCTGTGCGGCACCCTTGCGCTGAGGTTCGGGATGGAGTGGTCACTGCCGGCCTTTCTTCTGCTGGCCGTCCTCGGCGTGCAGCTTGCCCGCATTGACCTGGCTCACCATTTGCTGCCGAATCCCCTCGTGCTAACGCTGCTGGCGGCCGGCCTGGCGCTCCTCTTTCTGGGCAGCTCCGTCGCGGCAGAGTGGGCCGAACTGCTTCGCGCGGCGGCAGGAGCCGCCGTCCTGTTCTTTATTTTCCTGATTTTGGCCCTGATTTCGCCAAACGGCATCGGCATGGGCGACGTCAAGCTTGCCGCCCCGGTGGGTCTTTACTTGGGCTACTTGGGCTGGAGCCAACTGTTCTACGGCGGAGCCCTCGGCTTCGTGCTGGGCGGGATTTTATCCGTCGTTTTGATTAGGCTAAAACGCGCCAATTTGAGCTCGGAAGTTGCCTTTGGACCCTCGATGCTGGCCGCTGCACTGGGCACCGTTTTACTGGCATCGTAAAGGCCAGGATTTCCGGTGAAACGTTGAATTTCCTATAAGGACCTTGATGATTTCTTGATCATCCAAGTAGTCCGGTGCTTGTAGTTTTCCTAACCTGAGTACCTGCTTGGGGGGAATACTTATTTCCGTGGGGGGAAACTCGGGTAGGCCTACGCATTGTTGCGGAGCCGGTTTTCGGTGGATTCTTTAGCTATCGAAGCGCCAGCCCTTTCGCGGTATGGGGGAGGCTGGAATTCGAAGCATTTATTCCACCAACTTTAAGGAAAATACAATGACTACTCTCATGGTCTCCGTTCTCGCTTTCGTTTCCGGAATCAAGGACCGGCTGGAATCCGAAAAAGGCGCCACCGCAACCGAATATTCGCTGCTCGTGGCATTCATCGCGTTCATCATCGTTGCCGGCGTCACAACGTTCGGCAACGGCCTCAGCGCTTGGTTCGCGGAGCTCGGCGGACACGTCGCAGCCTGGGCCAACTAGCTGCCACTTCGCAGTTTCCAATTCCCCCGGCGTGCCGCGTTCGCCCCAGCGGACGCGGCACGCTTCCCATTCCAGCTGTCCCTATTCGCGGAGGGGTCCAGTGAAACGCAGAAGTTCATGCTCCATCAGGGGAAAACACGTCCTGAGTGATCGCGGCGCAGTTGCCGTCGAGTTCGCTCTGGTTGCCCCCATCCTTCTTGCCCTGGTGGCGGGAATTGTCGAGTTCTCTCACGCCTATAACCTCCAGATTTCCGTCACTCAGGCGGCACGGGAAGCGGCCAGGGAGATGGCAATCGAGGATGACCAGGGCGCGGCAGCCCTCGCCGCGGCCGCCGGCGCGCCCGGGCTCAGTACCGGCGACTTCGACTACTCATTCAGCCCGGCCGCCTGCGCCGATGGCGACAACATGACTGTCACCATCACCTACCCCGCGGCCACCCTGACGGGGATCTTCGGAAGTTCCGTCACCGTGACTGGAGTAGGAGCCATGCGATGCGGCGGCTGACTCGACACCACACCGACGGCGAACGTGGAGCGGCGGGCGTGCTGGTGGCGGTGATGATGCTCGTAATCATCGGTGCCGGCGCCCTTGCCGTGGACGTGGGGCAGATCTACGCCGAGCGGGCGCAACTCCAGAACGGCGCCGATGCGGGCGCGATTGCGGTTGCCCAAGCCTGCCATGCCACGGGCTGTGCTCAGGCGGAGGCCGAAGCGATCGCGGAACCACTCGCAAACGGCAACTCCAACGACGGACAGTCCAACGTATCCGAAGTTGACTTGTCCGTAGCCGACCAGGTCACCGTCAGAACCACCACTCAAAACGGCAGCAACAGCTTCCTCAGCAAGCTGTTCGCGGCCGTATTGAATGCACCGCCGGCCTCTGTGGGCGCCTTCGCGATAGCCTCGGCCGAACCGCCCTCAGGCGGCAAAGGCTTCCCTCTGGCGATTTCCGACAACTGCTTCAATCTCTCGGAAGCAAGTCCGACCGGCGAGGTCCAGAAAATTTCATACAAGCCAGGTGGTACCTGCACCGGGCCTTCAGGCACACAGATTCCTGGCGGATGGGGCTGGCTGGACCAGAGTTCACCATGTGAGGCAACCACCGAAACCGGCACGAATCAGATCGGTTCGGACCCGGGCAACAATCCCCCGAGCGGCTGCGCCGCCATCCTCGGTGGCTGGAAGAGCACCATCCTTGCCGGCGGGGAGGTCAAGGTCGCCTTTCCCATCTTCGATGACGCCACCAACCAGGGACAAAACGGCCAGTTCCACATCATTGGCTATGCGACGTTCAAGATCTGGGGCTGGAAGTTCGGCAATAACCACGAGTACGAGTTCCGCAACACAGCGACTGATCCTGGCATGAACGCCTCACTGGCCTGTTCGGCAGGCAACAACCGCTGCATTATCGGCCAGTTCGTCAAATTCGAGTCAATTGACGCCTTTGAGGGTTCGGGTGAAGGAGCGGATTTGGGAACCGTGAACATCAAGCTCATCGATTAAGGCAATACAAAAGACAATCGAAATAGACATTTCTTTAAGGGGAATCCAGTGAAAGCTCGTTTAGTGGGAGGTATTGCTGCGCTTTTGGTGGCAATTATCGGGACAGTTCTTTTGGTCAATTACGTGCAGAATGCGGATAAGCGCGCCCTGGCCGACACTGAAACCGAATCCGTCTATGTGGTGGAGAAAACCATATCGGCCGGTACAGGAATCGATAAGGCTGCCGGCGCCGTCGTTCGCAAAGAAGTACCCAAACTGGCCGTAGCTACCGGCGCCGTGACCGATCTGAACCAGGTTGGCCAGAAAGTCGCCGCCGTGGACCTGATGCCCGGCGAGCAGCTCCTCACCACCCGCATGGTGGACGCCAATTCCATCCTCGGGCCGGCCCGAGTACCGGTTCCCGCGGGCATGCAGGAGATCACGCTGAAGCTTCCCATCGAGCGGGTTGTTGGCGGCACCCTGGCAGCAGGCGACACCGTTGGTGTCTTCCTGTCCGTGGACGACACCGCTGCAAAGTCGGGCCAAACCCAGCTGACCTTTCACAAGGTTCTGGTCACGGCGGCCCAGTTCAGCAACGGCAGCACTGCAAAATCCCAAGACACTGTAACCGAGGAGGACACTTCGAAGGGTTCACTGAACTCAAAGAAGTCCTCTAACTCGGATGACACCTACCTCATTACTGTGGCCCGCAACTCCTCCGACGCTGAGCGGATCATCTTCGCCACCGAGTTCGGCAGCGTTTACCTCTCGAAGGAACCGGCGACCGCGGTGGAGGGCACATCCGGCGTAGTGAACACCGGAAGGCTGTTCCGATGAGCCGCTTCGTCCTCATCACCCCGGAAGCCGAGTTCGAACGCCGAATGCAGCTGGCCGTGTCCGGCATGCACGGGTCGCTGCGGGTGTTCCAGGCGGACTACCTTCCCGAGAGTCCGCAGGATTTCCTCCGGCAGCTCGTCGGTGAGCCGCCTGAGGTGCTGATCCTCGGACCGGGCCTGCCGGTCGATGGCTCGCTAAAGCTGGCATCGGTCATGGACCTCCAGTATCCGGAGATCAGCGTGGTTTTAGTGGTGCCGGAAACGAAGGAAGTCGTACTCCAGGCCATGCGTTCAGGAGTACGGGACCTGCTCGATCCGGCCGCCGACCCGGACGCTATCCGCGTCCTGCTGGAGCGGGCCAGCCTCGCGGCGGCGGGCCGCCGTCGCGGCTTGGCCCCGGGCGCCTCGGAGCACGCCGACCACGGCGAGGGCGGACGGGTCATCGCGGTCATGTCCCCCAAAGGCGGGGTTGGCAAGACCACGGTGGCAACCAATCTCGCCGTCGGCCTGGGAAGGTCAGCCCCGATGAGTGTGGTGATCGTCGATTTGGACTTGCAGTTCGGAGATGTTGCCAGCGGCCTGATGTTGGATCCGGAGCACACCATCACCGATGCCGTCGTGGGCGCCGCCAGCCAGGACTCCATGGTCCTCAAGGCGTACCTCACCGTCCACCCCGCCGGGATCTATGCTCTTTGTGCGCCTAAGAATCCTGTCGAGATGGACCGAATTTCCGGTGAACAGGTCAGCCAGCTCCTGAACCAGCTGCGCGAGGAGTTCCACTACATCGTGGTGGACACGGCACCGGGCCTGGGCGAGCACGTCCTCGCGACGCTGGAGCAGGCCACCGATGCCGTCTGGATCTGCGGCATGGACATTCCCAGTATCCGGGGCCTCAGGACGGGCTTCCAGATCCTCGCCGAACTCGGCCTCCTCCCGGAAAAGCGGCACGTGGTGCTGAATATGACGGACCGCCGGGCGGGCCTCACGCTGCAGGACATCGAAGCCACCATCGGCTCCCCGGTGGATGTTGCGCTCCCCCGCTCCAGGACGCTGCCCTTCTCCACTAACAAGGGAGTGCCCATCCTCCAAGACGGCAGCCGGGACTCGGCCGCCAAAGGGCTCCGCCAGCTGGTGGAGCGCTTCAAACCGAATTGGGACGAAAGACCCCACAAAAAGCTGCACAGAAGGGCGGTAGTCCAGTGAACCTCACAGACCGGTTCCAGAACCTCCGGGGCGAGCCCAAGCCCGGCCCCGGGAAGCCACAGCCCGCAGACGTCTTCAAGCCCAAGCCAACGGCCGCCACCCTCGGCAAGAAGCACGAGGAACAGGCCGCGGGCTCGGCGGCGAGCGCCACGGCAGCACTGGAAATGCCAGCCGCCGCCTCCGTTGCCAGCGAAGCCCTAAATGCCCTCAAGGAGCGGGCAACGCAGACGCTCTTTGAACGGCTGGGTTCACGGCTCACCGACTCTACGCTCGAGGACGAGGAACTTCACCAGTTTGTCCGGGATGAACTGAAGATCGTCGTCGACGAGGAGCAGGTTCCACTGTCCGGCCCCGAAAGGCAGCGGCTCATCCGGGACATCATCGACGACGTCCTGGGCCACGGCCCCATCCAGCGGTTCCTCGATGACCCTTCCATAACGGAGGTCATGGTCAATCGTTATGACCAGGTCTATGTTGAACGCCAGGGCCGCATCCTGCCCACGGATACGAAGTTCAGCTCTGACGATGCGCTGCGCCGGGTGATCGATCGCATCGTGTCCAAGGTGGGCCGCCGCATCGACGAATCCTCCCCGCTGGTGGATGCCCGGCTCGCGGATGGCTCGCGCGTCAACGCCATCATTCCGCCGCTGGCTGTGAACGGGCCCGCGCTGACCATCCGGAAGTTCGGCCGAGACGCGCTGACAGTCCATGACCTCGTGTCCCTCGGCAGCCTCTCCCCCGAGATGGCCGAGCTCCTGCACGCCTGCGTCGTGGCCCGCATGAACATCATCGTTTCCGGCGGCACCGGCACGGGCAAGACCACACTCCTGAATGTACTGTCGGGGTTCATCCCCCCGGAGGACAGGATCGTGACCATCGAGGACGCTGTGGAACTCCAGCTTCAGCAGGAGCACGTCATCCGGCTCGAAAGCCGCCCGCAGAACATCGAGGGCAAAGGTGAGGTTTCCATCCGGGACCTGGTCCGGAACTCGCT